>CAYXLI010000001.1:0-13035 GCA_964464925.1 uncultured Solibacteraceae bacterium
TGTTGGCAGTTATGGTTTTCCGATCGTTTTACGGGAGCTCGGAACCCGGCACGCCTCTGCACAACGAATTCAATCCCGTCGAACCCGGTGCGCCCCCTTCCTTTACTAGCTTACACCCGTTAGATGTTTGGCTGGGTCTTGGAGTTGCAGCCGCGTGTTTGCGAGCAGGCAATGCCGTGACCCATGTCTGCACGCCGGGCCGCTGCTGTCATATAGTAGTCACCCATGAGCCACTCCCGCCGCGGTTTCCTTCGTAAAACATTCGGCGCCTGCTGGACCGGCGCCTCTCTTCTGGAACAGGCTGTCTTCCGCGCGAACCTTGCAAGGGCGCAGGCGGCTCCGGGACTGCCTGCATTATTTGATCTGCAGAAGCTGGCTGAGGGTGTGTATGCGGCGATAGCGAAACCGGCAACGCTTCTGAATTGCAATGCTGCGATTTTCGAGCTGTCAAACGGATTCCTCATTGTCGACTCGCACTCGAAGCCCTCGGCGGTGAACTCGCTGGTGGTGCAGATCCGTCGCGATGTCTCGCACAAACCCGTGCGCTACGTCGTCAACAGCCATTTCCATTGGGATCACACACAAGGCAATGCCGGATATCGCGATTTGTCACCGAAACCGGATCTCATCGCCAGCGAAGCCACGCGGCAGCTCCTGTCTGAAAACGGTGCTCAACGGCTCCGCGAATCTGCCGACGGCGTTCGAAGTTCACTCGAAAAATACAAGCAACAACTCGCGGCTGCTGGGACGGCGGAGGAGAAGCGCACCTATCAGCGGCTGGTCGCGGACTCAGAGGCCTATCTGAAAGAAATGTCGAACTATACGCCCGAGCTGCCGAATGTGACCTTCAGCCGGGACCTCACCATCCGCGACAGAGTGCATGACCTCCATCTGCTCTTCCGCGGCAAAGCCCACACCGCTGGCGACGTGATGGTCTTCTGCCCGCAAAAAAAGGTAATTGCGAGCGGTGACGCGCTCCACGGTTTCTTCCCCTTTATCCGCGATGGTTATCCAAAAGATTGGGGGAACACGCTGCGTCGCGTTGCGCATTTCGAGTTTGATCACGTCATCGGCGGCCACGCCTCCGTACAGCAAGGGAAGCAGAGGCTATCGCAAGAGGTCAATTATCTTGAAGAACTGACGGCCCTGGTGGAGGATCAGAAGAAGACAGGCAAGACGCTGGAGCAGGTTCAGCAACTCGTCACGCCGGACAAACTAAAATCGTTAGCAGATGGTGGCTACGGCGAATTTCTGCTCGGCGGACTTCGCCAGTACACAGTAGCCGATCCAGCCAGCCCGGACTCCATTGCAGGGTCCGTTCGCACCAATGTGGCTGAGGTTTACCAGGCGCTGGACAGACCCTGACGATTCGGATGCCCAAAACCGACGCTCCCCCAGAACCACAGAGCATCACTGAAGAGAAGCTCACGCCGTTGTACAACGTGGTGCTGCTCGATGATGACGATCACACGTACGAATATGTCATTGAGATGCTGCAGAAGCTCTTTTTCTGCTCAAAGACGGATGCGTTCAGGCACGCGGTGGAGGTGGACTCCACCGGCCGTACCATTGTGATTACCTGTGAACTTGCAGAAGCGGAGTTCGGCCGCGACCAGATCCACGCCTATGGCCCGGATTGGCGCATGCCCAAATGCAAGGGCTCTATGCGAGCCATTGTTGAGCCCGCAAGCGGCACTGTGGATTGATTAGGAGCGGTTCTTCTCGTACTCGCCGTAGCGGGCCGCGTAATCGAGATAACCCTTCCGGCCCATAAGCCCAAAGGTGTACTTCTTTCCGAGTTCTACGCCTTCCTGGTCGAAAGCGTTGATGTTCAGCAACTCGCCCATAAAGGCGGTCTCAAACTCCATCAATTGAAGGAACGCGCCCATGTGCTCTTCATCCACGCGATCGAGCGTAAAGGTGCAGTTCGGCCGGCCATTGTCGGTGAGAGCGGCGGCAGTCGCGCGGCGCTCCGCATCGATCAGCTTGGCCAGGCTTTGGCCGCCAAGATAGTCGAAGCTTTCCAGGCCCGTTTTCAACTTCGGAATCTTGCCGTCTGACCGGAACTTCTTCACCGCCCAAAACGTGAACACCTTGTCGTTCGGGCCTTCCATGTAAAGCTGGACCTGCGAGTGCTGGTCTGTAGTGCCCAGCGCCGCTACAGGCGTCTGGCCTACGTTGACCTGTTTGCCCTTCCGGTTCTTCGCTTTCCCGAGCGACTCGGCCCAAAGCTGGCGGAACCAGAACGCCGTTCCCCAAAGCTGATTCGAATACGGAAATGCAACTTGAATAGACTTCTTGCGCTTCGTCCAGATCAGGAAGTGGTGCAGGGCTGACTTCAATGCCAAGTTCTGCTCCAGGTCCTCCTGCCAGGACAGATGCGTCATCTCCCGTGCACCTTTGCACACCTTTCGGACATCGATGCCTGCCAATGCGGCGGGAACCAATCCAACCGCCGACAGCACGCTGAACCGGCCTCCAACGTTTTCCGGAAGATGAAAGGTGGTGAGGTTCTGCTCTGTCGCGAATGTCTTCAGATCGCCGCGCCCTTCCGAGGTAACTACCGCGATCCGGTCAGATGCCTTCTTTCCCGCGCCCTGTGTGAGCCAGTCATAGACAATCAGGAACGTGGCCATCGTCTCCGCAGTGGATCCCGACTTGGCGATTGGGACAACAATCGTCTTTTTCGGATTCATCGACTCCAGTGCGAGCGAAGTGAACGCGGGGTCGACGTTGTCCAGAATCACCAGCCGCGGATGCGATTTTGATTGCACAGGGTGCGGCCCGTGCAGTGCACAATCGAGCGCCCAGGCCCCGAGCGCACTGCCTCCGATCCCTACGACACAAACAGTGTCATACGAACCCTGCTTCTCCTTCGCATAGGCTTGGATCGATTTGATCAGGTCTTCCTGGAACGGCAGGTGAGGGAATCCGTAGACCTTGTCCTCGCTCGCCTTTTGAAAGCTGTGAAGAGCATCCAAAGCGGCCGGAGTGGCCTGTTGAATTTCCTCTTCCGTGAGTCCGTTGCCGTCGCCGACAACACGGGCGAGTAGGTTCTTTTCGTCGAATTTGATGGTCATGAGCTTAGAAGAAAGCGCTATGCTTCCATTCTAGGCTGAGTTGTTGCGATAGTCGGAAAAGTTTTTGACATCAGGTCGTGCCAGGTCAGGTGCTCTTCGTCATAGAGCGCCCAAACAAGGCCGATTCCTGCTGCAATCAGGCTGATTGCGCCGCCGATCAGACGGGAGAAACGTTCTGATCTCGTCGGGCGGCGTCCATCGAAATTCAAAATACGCAAACCGCACCACCGAGTGCCCGGTGTGTCGCCGTTCGCAAGGCAGAACAGAACACGATAGACCGCGATGCACGTAAACAGGGCCACGCCATAGAACCAGAGCGGCTGTGCGGTCAAGTCTATCTCGCGTTCGGCGAAATGGATGGCTGCAAACAGCACTCCCACACCCATCATTGGCAGGCACATATCGAAGATCGAAGCCATGATGCGCATCGGCAGCGGCGCGCACTGTGCATTGCAGTAAATCGCGGCCTCCACTTCGTTCTGCAACGTGCGCGAACCGAGCGGAGAAAAATCGAGTCTCCCCTGCGTGGTCTTATTCGGCCGCTGGCGGTGATGCGGATTGGGCGGAGCCGTACGCTTCGCCGCAGGCTTTGGAACTTCCTTCAGCACTTCCTGAGGGCCGAATAGGGAAGCCTGGAATGACGGATTCGCCGGAGCATTCGGCTTCGGCTGTGGAGGTACGAGCAGCGGGCCGAAGGACGGCCGTTCGATCCGATCGACCGTGGGTGTCTCTTCCGGCTGCAGAACCGGAGCGGCTGACGTGCGGTTGTATGGTTGGTAAGCTGCCGTGCCTACACGGCGGCCGCACCGCCGGCAGCGATGCTCTTCCGGCTCATTCTGAGCCGAACAGTATTGACATTGCACTTTGCCGTGATGTGCGCCCATGTTTGGTCCGAATCGGCTCTTGCCAGCGGCCTTCCCCTCGTGCTACGTTGCGGGATTGAACACCCCTAAGCTACTGGCGCAGAGACACGTCCAGACCCTTCGTAACATATTTAGGCAAAAATGTCACGAACTTTTTTGTGCGGTAGCGCTTTCGATCGTGCTGGTTAGCTCGTCTGCCCACGCTCAGATGACATTCCCGAAGCGGGCTCCCCGCCAGAATGCTCCGGCGAGGGATGAAATTCGAGTTCTGGCGGTCAATCAGGAAACCATCGGGCCGCTTACCAGGCTGCGTGGACGGGCCTCCGTCGAAACTACCGAGATGCTGCTGTCTGCCGATGAGATCGATTACAACCGCGAAACGCACTATGCGGAGGCGCGCGGCAATGTGAAGTTCGATCACTTCGAAGGCGGCGAGCACATCGAGGCCGACCGCGTCGAATACAACCTCGAAGATGAGACGGGCAAGTATTACAACGTCCACGGCTCCTCGCCGGCCAAGATCGAGGCCCGGCCTGGAGTACTCACCACGAACAATCCCTTCTCCTTTGAAGGGAAGTGGGCGGAGCGTTTCAAAGACCGCTACGTGCTGCACGAGGGCATGGTGACCGACTGCCGCCTTCCAAAGCCCTGGTGGATTCTGCGCGCCCCCACCTTCGACGTGATTCCGGGCGAGCGAGCCATTGCCAGAAATTCCATCTTCTGGCTGCGGCATGTGCCGCTCTTCTATACCCCTTATTTCTACAAGTCGCTCGAGAAGATGCCGCGCCACAGCGGCTTTCTAACGCCGAATATCGGCAACAGTTCGCGCCGCGGCAAGATGGTCGGGGCCGGGTACTACTGGGCCATCAATCGGAGCTACGACGCAACGTATCGCGCGCAGTGGTTTACGGAACGCGGGATCGCCCACCATGTCGATTTCCGCGGCAAGCCGAACGACCGTACGGACTTCGATGTCGTGCTCTACGGCGTGAATGATCGGGGGCTGCTGCAGAGCAACGGGGAGCGCATCAAGCAGGGCGGTTATCTGCTCACCGTGGATGGGAAGTCGGATCTGGGGCACGGTTTCTTTGCGCGCGGATCACTGAACTACCTGAGTTCCTTCGCATTCCGGCAAGCGTTCACAGAGTCCTTTTACGAGGCGATCTTCTCCGAATCTCATTCGGTCGGCTACGTCACGAAGCACTGGTCTACCTTTGCGTTCAATACGGTGTTCAGCCGTCTGGAAAACTTTCACAGCATCCAACCCGAGGATAAAGTGATCATCCGCAAGCTGCCCTCGGTGGAGTTCAGCAGCCGCGATCGGCAGATCGTAGACGGTCCCATTCCGGTCTGGATCTCCTTCGATTCCAGCGCGGCATTCCTGCATCGCAGCCAGTTGGCGTTCCAAACGCGTCAATGGGTGGATCGCCTGGACGCCGCTCCCCGGATCACAACGTCGCTTCACTGGAAGGATTTCCACGTGACTCCGTCTTTCTCGGTCCGCGAGACTCAGTACGAATCGAGCTTAGATTCCAACGGGAAAGTGACCGGTCAAAACCTGCTTCGCAGTTCGCGCGAGTTTTCGGTCGATTTTACTACTCCCACGCTCTCCAGGATCTTCAATTCGCCCCCCAAATGGCTTGGCACGAAGTTGAAGCACGTGATTGAGCCGCGTGCGACGTTCCGGTATGTGAACGGGATAAATAACTTCGACCGCATCGTTCTGTTCGATGAAACCGAATTGTTGTCCAACACGAACGAACTGACTTTCTCTCTCTTCAACCGCCTCTATGCAAAGCGCAGCAATGGGAACGTGGAGGAGGTGCTGACGTGGCAGGTGAGCCAAAGCCGCTACTTCGATCCGACCTTCGGCGGAGCCGTCGCGGCGGGCAAGCGTAACGTGCTGCTCAGCACCGAACTGCTCACCGGCTACACGTTCCTCGATCAACCCAGGAACTACTCGCCGATCGTGAGCGTGTTGCGCGGCCAACCGGACGGCCGCTTCGGCTTCGAGTGGCGGACCGATTACGATCCGCTCCGCTCACATATTGTGAACAGCACTTTTTCCGCGGATTCGCGCTTCTCTCAATTCTTCATCTCGGCTGGCCACACGCAGATCCGCTCCTCCAACGTCCTGCAGCCGCAAGCGAATCAGTTCCGCGGCTTGGTCGGCATCGGCCAGGAGAACAAGCGTGGTTGGAACACGGCATTCAGCGCCATCTACGATTACCGCAGAGGCACCATGCAATACGCCACTACCCAGGTAACGTACAACACGGATTGCTGCGGCTTCAGCGTGCAGTACCGCCGGTTCGGATTCGGCACCCGAAATGAAAACCAGTTCCGCATCGCATTCGCCATAGCTAACATAGGCTCTTTCGGCACGCTAAAGCGTCAGGAACGGATCTTCTGATCCTTCCTAGTTTCTGCTTTACACCTGTGATAGCCTGAGCCCGTGAAACTGATCATCACCTTTTTGGCGGGATTATTGTGTGTAGGCGCTGCGGACGTCTCCATGGGCCATCTCCACCTGAATACGAAGGATCTGGCCGCATCGCGCAAATTCTGGGTAGAGACGATGGGCGGCACGGCTGCTCCGAACATAGGCACGAATGAAGTAGTCCGCTTCCCTGAGGTCCTTGTGCTCCTGAAGAAGGCCGACCCGACCGGCAACTCCATGGATTCGGTCATTCAACACGTCGGTTTCAAGGTCAAGAGCCTGTCCGATTACCGCACTCGTCTGAAGTCCGCTGGTTTTCCGGTCGACGACAACGCGAACGGGAAACAAATGATGACCACTGCCCCGGACGGCCTGCGTATCGAGTTGACGGAAGACGCAACACTCACGCAGCCCATCGTGAATCACCATATCCACTTCTACACGAAGGACGTAGATGAAACGAAAGCCTGGTATGTGAATATGTTTGGCGCAAAGCCCGGTATGCGCGCTCGCTTCCAGGCGGCCGATCTGCCCGGCGTGAATCTCACGTTTTCCCAGTCTCCGAATGGTCTGCCGACCAAGGGCCGGGTACTCGACCACATCGGCTTTGAAGTGAAAGATCTCGAAGCGTTCTGCAAGGATCTTGAGGCCAAGGGCGTGAAGTTCGATGTGCCCTACCGTAAGATCCCGGCAATCGGCCTCTCGATTGCTTTCTTTACCGATCCCTTTGGCACCTACATCGAACTCACCGAAGGACTGAAGAAGTAGGTCAGGCCGACATCGCCAGAGCCTTTTCCACGGTCTGTTTCTGGACGCTCTGAATGAGTCGAGCAGACGTGCGTCCGCATGCGCAAGGCGATTCGTCCAGCCTTCCGTAACACCCGGTCGACAGGCGGAACACGGGCTCTTCCAGCCGGGTGAGCGACGTTATCAATAACTCGCCGCGATATATCTCGAAAAGGGCATCGCCTGGCCGAATATGCAGGCCTTCATGCGCCTCGCATTCTTCGGCCAGGACTTCACCGCCCAGGCCCGTGAACTGTTCGAATAGAGGAACCTCGAACACCCTCCAGAAGAGATCCCGATCGGCGTCGGTCAAATAGCCGTGCCCGGGGCCCGTAAATACAACAATGGGAAATCGTTGCGCATGTCCGCGCAGCGCCAGTTGCCTCATCAGGGGTAGTGGAGCGGCCACCGTGTCCATGTTGAGGTCGGCCAGTTCGTCCGGATGGAAATCAGAGAAATTCCGGACCCGCGCGGTGCTCCGGAATCCGTCCATGATCATTGCAATCTTCGGCTCTTTTTCCAACGGATACCGGAATATACGAGGCTTTTCCCGCCGCGAACGGCGGCTATAAAACTCGTCCGGATGATCTTCCAGCTGCCGTAGGGTGACGCGCGGAAGCACGCCTAACGTTTCCGGCGTAACTGTCCGATCCGCTCCGAACCATGCACTATAAAAGCGCGTGCCTCGCGCAGCCTCAATAAAGTCCCGAAACCGTTCTTCACGGGAGGGCATGGGAATCGACGGCATGGGGCCTCCTGCCAATACAAGTGGCCGTAACCGTCCGGGATTCTCACGCTCAATGCGGCAGGGAAGGTAGGATTTACCCGCGATGCAGCAATTGCAGCAGATTGCCCCCGAAGATCCCTTCGGCTTCCTTTCGGGATGTTCCGATCGTCTGGAGCGCGATCACCTGCGCCTCGAAGAGGCTGCGATTCCACCCTCTCGGGAAGAAGGAGGAGTCCGTGCCGAACAACAAGCGCTCCGTGCCCGTGACGGCAATCGCCCGCCGGAATATGTCAGCCAGGCTTATCTCGGGAGGCTGATAGCGCCGCCACTCGTTGCTGCTCGAAGTGTCCAGGTATACGTTGGGGCAGAGGTCGCACACCATCAGCGCTTCGCGGAAATACCCGGCACCGAAATGCGGAATTACGAACGGCATTTGCGGATATTGCAACGCGATACCGTGCACGTCGACCGGATTTGAAAAGCGCATATCAAACTGCGAGGGCAGCCCCAGCTTCTTGCGGAAACCTACGGTCAGTACACCGCAATGCACGAAGACGACTGCATTTCTATGTGCGGCCGCCGCATCCAGCACGGGCCTCACCCGCTCGTCATGCAGGGAATACCGGTGCATGGCGGGAAACAGACATACACCCTGCAGGCCTGCACCGAGCGCCCGGTTCACAATCTGCAGCGAATCAGGCGCCAGAGGGTTCAGAAGAAAATACCCGTGAAACCGCCCCGGATATGCCGCCAGCGCACTTGCGACGCTCGTATCATCTCCGGGCAGGCTAGCCATCAGGACGGCCGAATCGACTTGGTGCCGGTCGAGTTCCTCCGCCCAAGTCCGCCCAAACGCAGCGGCGTCGGGGTCGGGCGTAGTCCATCCAAGTTGTGCCGGAAGCGACGCGGCTTCGAGCCCGGGCTTTTGGGCCGCCAGTAATGAGAAGAAGTTCGCCGACAGGAAGTGGATGTGAGCATCCCGGACGGGAAGCTCGCCCCACGGGGTCTTCATGCTGGTCCCTGGGTTCCTTCGGTCGTCGGAAACCTGGTCAGCCCCGCCCCCAGAGCGAGCTGCGTGAGGCCTGCCACATTGTTGACGCCCAGCTTCTTCATCATTGTCTTCCGGTAGCTTCGAACCGTCTGCAGCCCGAGGTCGAGCATGACTGCGATTTCCTTGCTCGTCTTACCCTCCGCCACGAGCCGCAACACCTGCAGTTCCCGAGGGGACAATCCTTCCAGAGCCGAGGGTACCTGCTTGGCTTCCAGATCGCCCCTTTGAATGCGATTCAGAAGCCGGTCCGATACTTGCGGGCTCAGGTAAGATCCGCCCTTCGCGACCGTACGCAGCGCATCGAGGAGATCGTTATCCGAGGCCTTCTTCAAAACGAATGCGCGCGCTCCAGATCGAATTGCGCTAACCACAGAGTGCTCGTCATCGTACATCGAGAGAATGATGATTTTGCATTCCGGGCAGTGCCGTAAAATCTCCGTCGTCGCTTCGATCCCGTTCAATCCAGGCAGGCCGATGTCCATCAGGACGATGCCTGGCTTCAAGCGTTTACACATCTGCACGGCGTCGGCGCCCGATTCGGATTCGCCAACAACGTGGAACTCGTCGCTGTGCTTCAGAATCGCCTTGATTCCGTCGCGCATAATCTTGTGATCGTCCACAAGCAGAACGTCGTAGCGCATAGTTGAGGAAACTCCAAGCATGTTCAGCCCTTGGCTTTCTTTGGATGAGGGATGTCCGCACTCCGGGAAAGCTTTGCGGCAAACCCGGCGATATTCTGGGCGTCGTCGGCCGCCGGCGCGAGTAGCACCGGCTCCTGTCTATCGTGGCAAAGGCTGCGGACAGTCGTACCCTTGCCCGGCGTGCTGATAACCTCGACTTCAATACCGGCCTGTGCCGCCAGGTGGTCGATCAGCATCAATCCGATTCCGATCGATTCCCTGCGCACCTGCTCTGGAACGAAACCAACTCCGTTATCGCGAATCTCCATAAGAGCGGAACGGCCCGCCGGTTTCACCTGAAGCTCGATCTTGGATGCATTCGCATGAATCACCGAGTTGTCCAAAGCCTGCTCCGCAATCTTATACCACGCGTTGGCAGTCTCAAGCGGAACCCGTACACTGGAGTCGAAAAGGAACCGGATCGAACCCTCGAAACGCGATCGCATCCTGCCCACCAGCCGGTCGAGCGCATTCTGCAGCCCTACGCGCTCCACCACCGCCGGATTCAGATCGTAGCTGAGGGCACGCACTTCGGTCATGGCCTTTTCCAGCATCTCCTGAATCTGATTCACCTGCTCTACAATCTCGGGTGTCCGCTTCCGATGGTCCAACTTCAGTACATCCAACTGCAGACCAACAGCGCTCAACACCTGTCCAACTTCATCGTGCAATTTACGAGATACGCGATCCGATTCAACTTGTCGCGCGTTAATAGCGGATATGAGCATCCGCGTGAGTCGCTGCTGGTCGGTCATTTCCCCTCTAAAAGGCTCTACTACTGTCTTCGATCATGGCCTATTTGAGGGGAACACGCAAACTAACCCTTGCGGGCCAAAACCTTCTTAGCGGCATCTACGACGTTCGGGGCCACCAAGCCGTATTTCTCCATCAGTCCTTCCGGAGTGCCGGATTCAGCATACGTATGAAGACCAACGAACTCCATCGCGCAAGGTGATGCCGTCGCCACTACCTGAGCGACGCGAACACCCAGTCCCGAATCCGCAAGGTGCTCTTCGGAAACAACGATAGCGCGGGTTTCGCGAGCGGCTTTCGCGATCAGTTCCACATCCAGCGGTTTGATGGTGTGAAGGTCGATCACGCGAGCCGAGATGCCCTGTGCCTCTAACGTTTCCGCCGCGCGAATCGACTCGGCTACCAGCAAACCATGCGCGATCAGCGTGACATCCTTGCCTTCTACCAGCTCAATTCCTTTGCCGATTTCAAATTTCTGATCACCGTTATAAATTAAGGCAGCCTTCGCCCGGCCGGTCCGGATGAAGACCGGACCGACATGTGCCGCGGCCGCTTTCACGAGGGCCTTGGTAGAAACCTCATCCGCGGGCGACATCACCACGAAGTTCGGCAGAGCGCAGGCCAAGCTAAGATCCTCGATGCTCATTTGGGACGGCCCGTCTTCCCCGATCGAAATACCGCTGTGCGTGCCCACGACTTTCAGGTTCTTGTTCGGGAACGCCGCCGTCACACGAAGCTGTTCGAAGCCTTTGTTCATCACAAAACAGGAAAAACTCGAGACGAACGGAATCTTGCCGCTCGAAGCGAGCCCGGCGCCGATGCCGACCATGTTCGCTTCCGCAATGCCGCATTCGAAGAACCGGTCTGGAAATTCATGCGCGAACAAGTTCGTGTAGGTGGACTTGGAAAGATCGGCGTCACAAACGACAACGTCCTTGTTCTCCTTGCCCAATTCGACCAGTGCTTTGCCAAACGCTTCGCGCGTGGCCATTCCGAGCTTCAATTCGAACTTGGTTTTCGTCGGCATTTACCCAATCTCCTGAAGTGCCTTTTCCATCTCTTCCTGCGTCGGCGCCACACCGTGATACTTCGGATTGTTCTCCATGAACGAGACGCCTTTGCCCTTGATCGTATTCGCAATGATTGCCGTGGGCCTGCCCTTGTTCTGCTTCGCTTCTTCAAAAGCGGTAATCAGGGCGGGGAAGCTGTGCCCATCCAGTTCGATCACATGCCAGCCGAAAGCGCGCCACTTGTCCGCCAACGGATCCAGCGGCATGATGTCCTTGACAAAACCATCCAACTGAATTTTGTTGTAATCCACGATGCAGACAAGGTTATCCACTTTGCGGACAGGACCGAACATA
Organism: uncultured Solibacteraceae bacterium; assembly: GCA_964464925.1. GTDB lineage: Bacteria > Acidobacteriota > Terriglobia > Bryobacterales > Bryobacteraceae > CAYXLI01. Next base: position 11,745 of record CAYXLI010000001.1, read on the forward strand.
GCCGCTTCCCAAATCTGCCCTTCCTGAATCTCACCATCTCCGACCACTACATAGGTACGCGAAGGGCTATTATCCAGCTTCGCCGCCAGTGCCATTCCGATGCCGAGCGAAACACCCTGGCCTAACGAGCCAGTCGACGCTTCCAGCGATGGAATGAATCGCACATCCGGGTGACCCTGATAGATCGAACCCATTTTGCGCAGCGTATTCAGTTGATCGACGGGGGTGTAGCCGCACTCGGCCATCACCGAATACAGAACAGGGCAGGCATGCCCCTTCGAAAGGATGAAGCGGTCGCGGTCCTTCCAGTGCGGGTCGGCAGGATTATGCTCCATCACATCATAGAAGAGCGTTACCAGAATCTCGACGGCACTGAGAGAACCACCTGGGTGGCCACTCTTGGCTGCCGTGATCATCGTGATCACATCCCGGCGGATTTTGCGGGCGATTGCCTGCAATTCCTGCACGTTGCTGGTCTTTTGCATAAGGGGTAATCTTCAGCCTAACATGCGGGGTGCCGGTACCTATTCCAGGAATTCCGCGGCGCGCGCCTTCTGTTTCCACCCGGGCTGGAGGGCCTGGTTCACAAACTGCACAAACGGTGCCGCCAACCGGAACCGGTCTACGATCTCCTTCTGGAGTTTGCGCGTGGTGGCGATCTGCGGATCGATCGTCACCCAGAAATACAGTTGCTTCATTTTCAGTAATTCGACTGCCGGATCATCCGGCAGAAATCCTTTGGGCGCCCGGGTGAGTTTCTCGCCCTGCAGTCCCCCAAGCTTCTTCGGCAGCAGCGCGCTGACCTCTTTGAATCTCTCGGACATCACTCTTCGCAACGTCAGCAGATCCTGCGGCTCAGGCATGTAGATACCGGCGGCGATCCCGATCTCTTCGTGCGAAACATGGAAGTAGTATCCAGCGCTGGTGTGCTTCTGAGATTGCCGATGGCGGAAATTAGCCCCGATGTGCGTCTTATATGGAGTCTTGTCTTTACTGAAACGTGTATCGCGATAGATGCGATACACGGCTTTAGCGGGTTCGGTGACATGCTCGGGCGAGAACTGGGAAAGGTCGCCGTTGATCGCCTCGACCAGGTCCAGCATCGGCCCGCGCACCTGCGCCTCGTAAAATTCTTTTCGTGTCTGAAACCACTCGCGCATGTTGTTACGGCTGAGGTCCCGAAAAAACTGCAGCGCCTCGGCGGAAAATCCCGCAAACGATTTGGAAATGCCCATCTCTCTGAATGGTAAGCCTTCTTTTGGAAAGGGACAGCCTGAACTGACCCCTTACC
>CAYXLI010000001.1:13135-118178 GCA_964464925.1 uncultured Solibacteraceae bacterium
CCAAAACTCGCGAAGGGGACGGAGCCCCCTAGCAGCCCATTTTCCGCGCCCTCGCGGCCGCGCCCCGTCCCATCAACCCCGCTCGCGTCCCCGGCCCGATACTAAAGCCTTTTCCGCTCGAACATGACCGCACCACAAGTTTGCCAAGGGGACGCACCGCTCCGTCCCCTTAGCCTTTCCACACGGGTATGCTCATTAAGAGCCATGTTGATTGTCCAAGTCCACGTCCATGTCAAGCCCGAGCACATCGACGCTTTCCGCGCCGCCTCCATCAAGAATGCCGAGCTCAGCGTTCAGGAGTCCGGCATAGCCCGCTTCGATATCATTCAACAGGCCGACGATCCCTCGCGATTCATCCTGATCGAGGTCTACCGCACCCCCGACGCGCCCGCACAGCACAAAGAAACCTCCCATTACAAGCTCTGGCGCGACACGGTGGCGGACATGATGGCCGAACCGCGCGCGAGTCTACGATACAGCAACATCTTCCCCCCTGAAGAGGGCTGGTAAAGCATGTTCGAGTTCGCAACAGCCACACGCATCGTATTCGGCCGCGGGTCGGTGACCGAGGCCGTGAACGCCGCGCGCGGGCGGGTCCTCGTGGTCGCCGGCAGCCAGGCTGCTCCGATTCTCGACAGCGGTTTGGATTGCGTGCTCTTCCACCTGACAGGCGAACCCACGATTGATGAGATCCGCCGCGGCACGCTGCTGGGGAAAGAAGAAGCGTGCGAAACCGTAATTGGCATCGGTGGGGGCAGCGTCATCGACACAGGCAAAGCCATCTCAGCCATGATGACGAATTCCGGGAATCCGCTCGACTACCTCGAAGTGATTGGCCGCGGTCTGCCTCTCCAGAACCCTCCCGCACCCTTCATAGCGATCCCTACCACTGCCGGTACGGGATCTGAGGTCACCCGCAACGCAGTCCTCGCCTCGCCTGAACACAAAGTGAAAGCCAGCCTGCGCAGCCCGCTCATGCTGCCATGTCTTGCTATCGTCGATCCTGAACTGACCTTTGGCCTTCCACCTGCACTCACTGCCAGCACCGGTCTCGACGCCCTCACCCAACTCATTGAGCCGTTCGTCTCTTTGAAAGCAAATCTCATGAGCGATCTGTTCTGCGTCGAGGGAATGCAGCGCGTCGCCCGATCACTCGCCCGCGCTTATCAGGACGACGCGCCCGATGCCCGCGTGGATATGTCCTTCGCGAGCCTCCTCGGCGGCCTCTCTCTAGCCAACTCCGGTCTCGGTGTGATCCACGGATTTGCCGCTCCGATAGGCGGCATGTTCGATGCTCCGCATGGAGCCGTGTGCGCAGCTCTGCTGCCGTATGGCATTGCCGCAAACATCGCGGCTGCTCGGGCTCAGGGAATTCAGAATACGATCGATCGCTATGCACGGATAGCAGCCCTCCTAACAGGCTTGGAAGAGTGCGAGCCGGAGGATTGTCTGAACTGGTTGTACGGACTCTATGAGATCCTGAACGTCCCTCGCCTTCGCACCTACGGCGTCACCCCCGCGCATATTCCCGAAGTTGTTGGCAAAGCGGCCAACGCAAGCAGTATGAAGGCCAATCCGATACAACTCACAATCGAGGAACTGACTAACGTCCTTGGCGAGGCGCTCTAATGGAATTGATTCGGCGTCCTTCAGCCCGTGAATTGTGCCGCCTCGGGGTTCTGGCCGGCAGCTTCAATCCTCCCACCGTGGCTCATTTACAACTCGCACGATCCGCGCTACATCATGTAGATGCGGTTCTCCTCACGGTGCCTCGCATCTTTCCACATGAAAAACAGTTCACCGGGGCGACACTCGACCAGCGCGCCGCAATGCTCGATACGCTCGCGGCCGCGGAACCTCGCTTCGGCGTAGCCATTTCGGATCAGGGATTATTCATCGAAATTGCCCGGGAAGTGCAAGCCGTGTTGCGAAATCCCGATCTCTGGTTCCTCTGCGGAGCGGATGCTGCTGAACGCATCACTACCTGGGATTATGGCCAGCCCGGAGTTTTCCATCGGATGCTGGACGAATTCGGATTGCTAGTAGCGCCGCGCGGCTGCCATTACCAGCCGCCGCCCGGCCTCCTCCATCGCATCAAGGTGTTGGAAATCCAGGATTTGGATGAGGTGTCCTCTACGGAGGTCCGCAACCGCTTGCAGGCCGGGCAGAACTGGCGGACACTCGTCCCTAAGAATATTCAAGCACAGGTTGAACGAATCTACACGCGTTAATCGTGCAGCGTGGCGTCGAGGAACGCGCGAAGCCTGTGGCTTCTACTCGGGTGCCTCAGCTTACGCAGCGCCTTCGCCTCAATCTGACGTATGCGCTCGCGTGTTACGGCAAAGTGCTGGCCGACTTCTTCCAGGGTGTGCTCGCTGCCATCCTGCAGTCCGAATCGCATCTTGATGATCTTCTCTTCGCGAGGGCTCAGGGTCTTCAGGACCTCAGCGGTCTGCTCGCGCAGGTTCAGGTTGATCACCGCCTCTGACGGAGAGGTCACACGCCGGTCGATGATGAAATCGCCGAGATGCGACTCCTCTTCTTCGCCTACCGGAGTTTCCAGCGAGATCGGCTCCTGGGCGATGCGCATCACCTTGCGAACCTTTGTGATCGGAAGTTCAAGTCGGCGCGCCAGTTCTTCGCTGGTAGGTTCGCGACCGAGTTCCTGCTGCATTTGCCGTTGTGCCCGGACCAGTTTGTTGATGGTCTCGATCATATGGACAGGGATTCGAATCGTGCGCGCCTGGTCGGCAATCGCCCGAGTGATCGCCTGTCGCACCCACCACGTGGCATACGTCGAAAACTTATAGCCGCGGCGGTAATCGAACTTGTCCACGGCCTTCATCAAGCCGATATTGCCCTCCTGGATCAAGTCCAGGAATTGCAGGCCGCGGTTCGTGTAACGCTTTGCTATTGAGACCACAAGCCGCAGGTTCGCCTCTATGAGCTGCTTCTTGGCTGTTTCCGATTCACTCTCGCCCCGCTCTACGATCTGCAAGGTGCGCCGCAGCTCAGTCGAACTCGCCCCGCAGTCTTCCTCGAGCTGCGCCACGCGGTGCGCGGTCTGTCGCAACTCCTTCTTGAACTCACGGCCTGTTCCATTCGGACTCGTGCCCGATTCCTCGGCCTTCCTCTGAGTTCGTGCGATCTCCGTTTCGAGCAGCCGGAATTCGTTTACCGCTCCGCGCAGCCGTCCGGAAAGGTGGTGGCGCGCCGAGGAACTGAACGGCAGCCTCTGGATCATGTGCGACACCTTTACGGTGTGCCGCGCAAGTGAGTACCGGACGCCCCGGTGCTGCTTCGGTTTCATCTGGCGCGAGATAGCCTGCAGCTTTTGGCGAAATTGCTGCGACTTCCTGTACGTTTTTTCGATTTCGTCAATCGCATTCAGCAACTCGCCCGCTTGCGCGTCCAGTGCTTCATCTGTAATTAACGGATCGGGAAGCAGAATAATATCTCTGGTCTGCAGATTTCCGTTGCGAATCTCAACAGCCATCTGCATAATCTCGCGGACTATTAACGGTGAGCGGGAAAGCGCTTTGTTGACGCTGCGCTGTCCTCGTTCTATCCGCTTTGCCAGCTCGATTTCACCTTCGCGCGTAAGCAGCGGAACGGTGCCCATTTCACGCAGGTACATGCGGACGGGATCGTTCGTTTTATCAATGAAATCTTGCGCAAGCTCAATGTCGGAGAGCTCTTCCGTATCCTCAATCTTCTTATCGGGCTCCTCGAGGATATCGACGCCCGCTGAATCGAAGTCCGCCAGCAGGTCTTCGAGTTCCGGCCCCGTAGTCATTTCGTCAGGGAGGATCTCGTTGACTTCGTCATAGAGAACATAGCCCTTCTCTTTACCCGAGTCAACTAGCTGTCTCAGACGACCGAATTTATCGTCGTTAGCCACAAAGACCCCACATCTGAATTTCTGCTCCGTCGGGTTCGCTACCGGTTCACACTAGTGTACACCAACAGAGCCCCTGTCAAACTGCGCCTCTCTGGAGAGAATTAATCTGCTCCATGAGTCGAAAAGCCGCTTCTACATTTCCGGATCGTTCCGCTTCCTTCAATTGACTGCGAAGCGTTGCGATCCGCGCCTGCTTGTGTTCCGACTCCAGCACTGCAACGTAGGCTCGAGCCTGCTCCGGCGTAAAGCTCTCTCCAGTACTATCGGCAAAAAACGCTTCGTTCATCAGATGCGTTTCGCGTTCCTCCAGCCGGCCTTCCAAATCGTGGTACGTGAAGTTGGGCTGCGCTTCGTGCATATGGAAAATCTTTTTGAGGATGCCGGCCGTCGCGAACTCCCGCGTCTCCAGGGCAACCTGTAAGTGCGGCATGAGTATCTCTCGCACATCGGCGTTCATCAGCAGGGAACGGAGCAGGATTCGCTCGTTTCGCGGTACCGCTGTTTGCTTCGGCTTCGCAGCTGCCGGTTTGCGATCTACGGCAGCCTTACGGAATTCATCCAGAACAAGTCCCCGGTCGATCCCGAGATATGCGGCCACCTCGTTCGCCACCGTCGCGCGCTCCAGGCGGTCGGAGATCTTCCGGATCGATGGCAGCAGGAAGTCCATACCCTGCATCTTGCCCTCAGATGTGTTCATGTCGAACTTCTTCCGCGCGCGATCCGCAAGCCAGATGAAGTATCCCGGCGCACGCGCCAGCCTGCTCGCATAAATATCGGCTCCATTGACCTTGATGTACTCATCCGGATCCAGGTCCTGATCCAGCTCCAGGATGTGGACCTTCATCCCTTCATCCAGGAGCAACTGCACGGAGCGCTCCGCGGCGGTGGCTCCCGCGTTATCCGGATCGAAGTTCACCACGATATTCTCCGCGTGGCGCTTCATCGCTTTGACCTGAGCCGAGGTGAGGGCCGTCCCGCAACTGGCGACCACATTGTGAATGCCCGCCACATAGACGCCGATCACATCCATGTAGCCTTCCACCAGAATCGATTGTTCGCTCTTGCGAATCGGCTTCTTCGCCCGATGAAGGTTATATAGGACGAAGCTCTTCTTGTACACTGCGGTTTCCGGTGAGTTCAAATACTTCGGCTCGTCGCCTTCATAAAGGGCACGTCCGCCGAAGCCGATCACCTTGCCGAACTCGTCGTGTATCGGAAACATCAGCCGCCCCCGGAAACGATCGAAAAATCCGGATCCGTCCTGGCGTTTGTTCACCAGGCCGGAGGCTTCGAGTTGTTCCGGCGAGAACTGTTTCGCGAATAGCTGCGCAAGCTGCTGTCCCGACCGGTCGGAAACACCCAGCGCGAACTCCTCCGCTGCGGACTGCGTCAGCCCTCTCTTACCCAGATACGATCGTGCGTCTGACCCCGTTTGTGAAAACAAGTTCTTTCGAAATGTTTCCGCTGCGATTTCGTTCATCGCCATCAGAGCATCGCGCGCGCGCGTCTCACTAGAGGTGTACTCGCTCCTGTTCGGCAGAGGCACGCCGTTGCGCTCCGCCAGGAGTTTCATCGCCTCCAGAAACGTGAGGCCCTCGATGTTTTCGATGAACGTGAAGACGTCGCCCTTGGCGTCGCACCCGAAGCACTTATAAAACCCCGCTTCCCCGTTCACGTTGAAGCTGGGAGTCTTCTCTGTGTGGAAGGGGCAAAGACCCAGGTACCGGTTGCCCATCTTCTTTAAGCGCACGCCGTACTCGCTGATCGTCTTGACGATATCCACCTGAGTTTTGAGTTGGCGGGCAAAATCCATGGGCTACCAGAATCGCCCCTCATTATCGCAAATAGCAAATGGGGTCAGACCCCAATGGTTAGCTTACAGTTTTTCTCGCCGGGCAGAAGCCGTAACGTGTGGTATACTCGGTAAGTCGTAGTAAAACCCCCTGGGAAATTTATGCCTAAGCTCAAGACACACAAGGGTGCGTCTAAACGGTTCAAGAAGACTGGAACGGGTAAGGTTGTCCGCAATCACGCGTTTGCCCGCCACATTCTGACCAGCAAGACCCGCTCGCGGAAAAGAAAGCTCGGCCAGAGCGTCGTTGCAGATGATGCGGATCAGGCTAAGCTGAAGACAATGATTCCTTATTAGGTTGGCTTCGTTTCGTAAGACCAGCCTTCCGGAGTGCGAACGGTGCGCGGGGCACGTGCCCGTTTCGCCTCAACTTATTTATTAATCAAGGAGATAAAACGTGCCAAGAGTCAAACGCGGTACTAAGCGTAGAAATAGCCGGCGCAAAACACTAACCCTCGCGTCCGGTTTCTTCCTCACCAAGAGTAAACTGTATCGTGCAGCACAGGAAGCGGTCGAAAAGTCCCTTCGGTACGGCTATGTCGGTCGTAAGCTGAAGAAGCGGAGCTACCGCGAGCTGTGGATCATCCGCATCAACGCGGCCTGCAAGGCGTCAGGTATCTCGTACAGCAAGTTCATGAACGGCTTGAAGAAGTCCGGCATCGGGCTGAATCGTAAGGTGCTCGCGGACATCGCCCTGAACGACGAAGCCGGTTTCGCCGCCCTCGTTCAAAAGGCAAAGACCGCAGTAGCGCAGGTCCAATAATCAGTCGTTTTCGAGAAGGACATGGCAACACCCTCAGTACAAGCAGATAACGACACTCTGGCCAGTCTGGAAGAGCGCGTCATTCGCGCGGTGCAGTTGGTCAATCAGCTCCGCCAGGAGAAAGAAGCGGCTGTCGCCGAAAAGGACGCGGCCGTTAAATCCCTCGCCGAGCTACAGGAGCAGAATACTCAGCTCAGCGAAGAGCTGGAGGCGGTGAAGTCCGAGCGCAAGCAGGTTCGCACCCGCATCGAAAAGCTTCTGGGGCAGATGGATCTGCTGGCAAGCTAAAGGGGGCTTCCATGTCCTCGGCTACGCCGGATAAGAAAGCGGTCCGTCTCAACATCTTTAATCAGGTGTATTCACTCCTGGTTACCGGCGACCCGTCCGAGATGGAGCGCGCGGCTGACGAAGTCGATCAGTTGATGAACACCATCGCCAAGGCCGGAAATGTCGATTCCACTCGTATCGCGGTCCTCGCCTGTCTTCACCTGCAGGACCGCGTTCATACACTGGAACGGGAGCTGGAATCGATTAAGGGACACGTCGAGGATGTCCAAGCCAAAACTCGTCTGCTTTCCGAGTTGCTCGAAACGATCGAGTAACGTACGTTAAGGCTGTTGCTTTTACAACACCCTCCTCCCTACTAAGCAATTTCTGCTTAGCCGTCGCTCCGCTTTTCCCCCTAATTCTCTTGATTTGCAGCTACAAAGATCCCCATCTTTGTTTGGCCGGAAAAGTGCTAGGTAATACTCGCGGGTCGGTCGCCCGTACGGTCAGCCCGGTGGCAACGCCGGGGTTGTCTGTGAGTAAAGTACACGTTTCGCTTTGACTAAGCCGGCAGGAATAAGACCGGCGAGTGCAGTGAATTCTGGCTGTGAAAAAGCGGCTTTTCTGCCGGTCCACCGGCAAGGTACTGGTCGAAGGAGAGGATCAATGCTGAAAGCGCTATCTGGTCTGTACGCGGATGCCGGCAGGATTTGGTGCAAGTTCATGCATCCGGATCCAATGTGGCCCGTGAAGGGGAAGTACATCTGCCCCACCTGCCAACGCACCTATCCCGTTCCATGGGAGACAGACGAAGTCGCGCCTGCTGCAAGACCGGAATTGCTGCCTATTCGCACTTCCGCAAGCGATCACGTTGCGGCCTAAGCCGCTTCGCCCACTAACGCATTCGGTCCGGCGCGTGTGACACGTACCTGAACATACTTGCCGATCAGGTCGGGGCGCCTCGCGCTGAAATTCAGAGTCTTATGTTGGCTGGTTTTCCCGGCCCATTGGTCGAGTGCGGGGTGGAAGCCTTCAACGTGAACTTCTTCCACGTTGCCGACGTAATCCGCGTTACGCCGGATCTGAATGGACCTCTGCTTCTCCTGCACCACCAGAAGGCGCCGGGACTTCTCTTCCTCGGAAATCTGGTCGGGAAGGGCTAGAGCGCCGGTGTTCGGTCTCTGTGAATATTTGAAGCTAAATATGGCATCGTATTCCACCTCTTCCAAAAGCCGTAGAGTCTGCTGAAAATCTTCTTCCGTCTCTCCTGGAAATCCAACGATGATATCCGTCGTGATCGCGATGGGCCGCCGGGATCTTTTGATCCATTCGATGCGGCGCATGTACTCGTCGCGTGTATACAAACGCTCCATTGCGTTTAACACCTTGCTGGAGCCGGATTGCACCGGCAGGTGTACATGGTTGCAGAGCACCGGGTTCTCTTCAATGGCCTCGATGATCTCTTTGACGAAGTCCCTCGGGTGAGAAGTGGTGAAACGTACCCGCCTAACGCCGTCTACCCGCCCCATCGCCCGTAGCAGTTTGGCGAAATCCAACCCTGCCGCCGAGGGATCGACATAACTATTCACATTTTGACCGAGCAGTTGGATTTCGGTGTAACCCCTTTCCGCAAGCTGGCGTGCCTCGGTGAGAACGCTCTCAGAGGTGCGGCTGCGCTCAGGCCCGCGTGTAAACGGAACCACGCAGTAGGCGCACGCTTTGTCACATCCCTCGATGATGGTGATGTACGCCCGGTGCGGGTTGTCGCGGCGCGTGATCGGAGTTTCAAACGTTTCGTCCGTATCCAGGCTCAGCCCAGTAACACGACGGCCGCCTCCCTCGATCTGCACCAGAAGTTCGGGTAATTTGTTGTAGCTCGCCGAACCACAAACCAGGCTCACGTGAGGGGCGCGTTCAAAGATCTTCTCACCCTCCTGCTGAGCCACACACCCAAGCACGCCAATAGTCTGCTTTCGCGGGTTACGCTTGAATTGCTGCAACCTGTGGAACACCTTCTGCTCGGCTTTGTCACGGATGCTGCACGTGTTGTAGAGCACCAGATCGGCGGCCTCAGGCGTTTCCACCTGCTGATAGCCGCGATCCACCAACGTTCCGATCACTTTTTCGGAATCGTGGGCGTTCATCTGGCAGCCGAACGTCTCGATGTAAAAGCTTTTCATGGCGGGGACTTTCTCCATTGTAATGCGGTACAAATGAACCATGCGCATCACAGCCACCGGGGCGCTCTGGCTAGCCCTGTCTTTCTCAGCCTTCGGCCAGAACTATAAGGCAGATTTCCTGCGTGAAATCGACGGCCTCGAGAAGAAGTTCGTCAGCTTGGCCGAGGCAACTCCGGCCGATAAGTTTGCTTGGAGGCCCGGAGCAGGCGTACGCTCAACCAGCGAAGTATTCATGCATGTGGCCGGGGCGAATTACATGCTACCGGGAATCATGGGAGTGAAACCACCGGAAGGCATTTCCCGGGACATGGAGAAGAAGGTGACGGATAAGGCAGCGGTGGTGGAGCAGCTGAAGAAGTCGTTCGCTCATATCAGGCAGGCTGCGTCAGGCGTCGCGGAAGCCGATCTCTCCAAGACACTCAAGGTGTTCGGTCGTGATATGTCTGAAGGAAGCTTTCTGAGCTTCATGGCGAACCATCTGCACGAACATCTTGGGCAGTCGATCGCCTATGCCCGAGTGAACAGTGTGAAGCCGCCATGGTCGGCCGAATAGGAGAGAAATGACGCAAACGGATCAAGCGACGACGGCGCTGCCGCCAGTGCCCCTTACAGTGGAGGGCGCAAGTGTTCTGCACCAGATGATGCGGTTTAACTGGGCCGCGTGGCGTGCGTTGCCCTGGCCGGAGCAGGAAGAGTATCTCAAGGAGATGATGCTGCTGCTGGATGAATTCGAGCATCACAAGAGTGCCGTGTACTCGGTCCTCGGCCACAAGGGCGACCTGCTGTTCCTCCACTTCCGCGATAATTTCGAGGAGCTTGCACAAACGGAGCTGCTCCTGGCCCGCACGAAATTTTCAGACTATCTGCAGCCCGTGTCCTCTTATCTCTCGATCGTCGAGTTAGGGCTGTACGAATCCACATCGAAGACCTATGCCTCGCTCTGCGAACGCGGCGTACAGCCGCATACGCCCGAATGGGAGCAGGGCATCGAAGAAGTGTTGCAGCGTCAACGGGAGGCGATGAAAGCGCGTCTGTTTCCGGAGATTCCAGAAGCGAAGTACATCTGCTTCTACCCGATGGACCGCAAGCGCGGTGAAGCAAAGAACTGGTATCAGGTGTCGATGGCCGAGCGCCAGCGGATGATGCACGAGCATGGCATGATCGGACGGCGCTACGCCGGTACCGTGAAACAGATCATCTCCGGCTCGATCGGGTTGGACGATTGGGAATGGGGTGTGGATCTGTTTGCGGATGATCCTGCCGTGTTCAAGCGGCTGATCTATGAGATGCGCTTCGATGAAGTGAGCGCGGTTTACGCCCTCTTCGGAACCTTCTATGTCGGGCTCCGCTACCGCGCTGAGGATTTCCGAGGACTACTGAACGGGAAATAGCTGCTCATTGTAACCGCGCCAACCTCTCCTTGGCCGCGGCAATCAGGCGTTGTTTGCGCTCCGGATCCAGGCCCTTGTCGTTATCAGCAAGGGCCAGAGCCTTGCGAGTCGCAGCAATAGCCTCTGCTTTCCTCCCGAGCGATTCCAGGCATTCGGCCAAACTATCCTGGGCATTCGCCGACGAAGGCCACGTGTCCGCAACCAACCCGAGCACGTGCGCTGCATCTTCCTTTCGCCCACCGGCTAGGAGTTGATAACCCAGGCGGTTCAGCGTTTGCTCCTGAAACAGATCCGCTTCCGGATCCCGCTGCTTGGATTCTTTGTAAACCGCCTCCGCTTTTTGCCAGCCCTCGTTCGCAATTACGTGATACAGAGCGCTCGCGGTCGGGGCGGGATGCTGATAATACGAGTTCAGCGTTCCCTTCGCCTCGGCTACTTCTAGCAGTGTCGGATAGAACTGTACGAACGTGTTTTCCACGGCCGCGTTTTTTCCATGGCACTGATTGCAGGACGCCGTCGCAGGGATCCGCTTCGCAGCTTTGGCGAATCCTCCTGGGGGACTGGGGAACGCGAAGTATCCCCACTTTTCAGGGAAGCGTTGCTCGTCCTTCACTGCCGCTTCGATCACGGCCAGATCCGTTTGGAAGTGGCCGCCTCTATTGATGGAACCGTGCTGGGTGGATGTCCGGATCTCCAGGATGAACACTGTCTTATCCGGCCACTTGCCTGTCTTCAGAAACTCACGGTAGGACTCGGGACGTACGAAGACGTTATCGAACGCCGGCGACCCCGATGGTATGGCTGACGGACCATAATTCATTCCCAGGCCGGACGTCAGAAAAATCCATTCGCGGTAATCCTCCGGCCGAAGCATCTCGCCCTGCTCGTTGTAGCGCGGTGCGTCCGAAGCCAGAACCAGTGCCGGCCAAGACAATAACAGCCAGGCGATGCGATTGAGTTTCATACAACTCCTTGGCGTTTCCTTTGACGGTACCACTTCAGCACTGCTTCAGTTTCATGCTTCCTGTGGCTGCGGAGTGAACAGTTCACGGAGGTAGTCAAGGATGCTCTCGGCGGTATCCCGTCCATGCAGCGGCAGCCGCAGAACTCCAGCCGGCGTGAAACTAGCGCCTTCGTTCTGCTGCACGATTTCCAGCAGGCGCTGTGGGTCTACGCGTGCGTCCTGGTGAAACTTGATATTGACGGCTCCGCCGCGCCGGTCGATCGCCTCGACGCCCAGCCGTTCCACCGAACTCTTCAGCACCGTGAATCGCAGCAGGTTCAGGACCGCGTCCGGCGACGGCCCGTAACGGTCCACGAGTTCGCCCTGGATCTGATCGGCCTGCTCCTGTGTTTTCGCATCCGCAATCTTCTTATATAGGCGCAGACGCTGATGCTCGTCCGAGACGTAGTCCTGCGGGATTCGAATCTCCAGGCCCAGATTGATCGACGAGTGGATCTCAGGCACTACCTCCTCGCCGTTCAGTTCGCGCACTGCTTCTTCCAGCATCCGCACATACATATCGAACCCGACGGCCGAAATCTGGCCGTGCTGCTCCCCGCCGAGGATATTGCCCGCTCCGCGCAACTCCAGATCGAGAGCCGCAATCTTAAAGCCGGCTCCCAGATCCGAAAACTCCTTGAGGGCCGCCAGCCGCTTGCGTGCGATGTCGCTAAGTTCGGTATCGGCGGGCACCATCAGGTACGCGTACGCCCGCCGGTTCGAGCGCCCAACACGCCCCCGGAGCTGATACAACTCGCTGAGTCCGTATCGCTCGGCATTCTCGATAATGATCGTGTTCGCCATTGGAATGTCGAGACCATTCTCGACGATCGTGGTGCAGACGAACACGTCGTACTCATGCTTCATGAAGCCGAGGAGAACCTTCTCCAACTGCGCCTCACCCATCTGTCCATGCCCAACGCCGATCCGGACGTTCGGCAGCATCTCCTGGATGGAAGCCGCGCGCATGAAGATGCTGTCCACGCGGTTGTGGACGAAGTAGACCTGGCCGCCACGGCTCATCTCCTGTTCAATCGCCGTCTTGATCAGGTCGGTGTCGAAGTGGGCCACCACGGTATGAATCGCGAGGCGGTCCTTGGGCGGCGTCTCGATGATGCTCATGTCGCGGATCCCGAGCAGCGACATATGCAGCGTACGTGGAATCGGCGTGGCGCTCATCGTGAGCACGTCCACGTTCTTTTTCAGGTGTTTTAACCGTTCTTTGTGCGCGACTCCGAAGCGCTGCTCTTCGTCCACAATCAACAACCCGAGATCGTGAAATTCAACGTCCTTCGACAGCAGCCGGTGTGTGCCGAGCAGGATATCCACCTTGCCTGCCGCCACATCCTCCAACACCGCCTTGATCTCCTTCGGGGACCGGAACCGGCTCACCATTTCGATCCGGACCGGGAATGGCGCGAACCGCCGCTTAAAGGATTCGAAATGCTGCAGGCAGAGCACCGTCGTCGGCGCGAGCACCGCCACCTGCTTCCCATCACCGAGAGCTTTGAATGCCGTCCGCATCGCGACTTCCGTCTTACCGAAGCCGACGTCGCCGCACAGCAGCCGGTCCATGGGATGCGGGCTCTCCATATCCTTCTTGATCTGCTTCACCGCACCGAGCTGATCCTTCGTCGCCGGATATTCGAACGCATCTTCAAATTCACGCTGCCAGTTCGAATCGGGCGAGAAGCCGAAGCCTGGAGTAATCTTGCGCTGTGCGTAGAGCCTCAACAGCTCATCCGCCATGTCGCGCATCTTCGCTTTGACGCGCGCCTTGGTCTTGTTCCAGGTCGATCCGCCGAGCCGGTCCAGAGGGGGCGGGGAATCACCCGCACCCCGATACTTTTGGACCAGGTCCATGCGCGTCAGCGGGACGTACAGCTTCGATTCGCCCGCGTATTCGAGCAGCATGAAGTCGCCGGCCTGCTCGCCCTGCGCGATATTGCGGACGCCCAGGAACTTGCCGACTCCGTGCGTCACGTGCACCACGAAATCGCCCGGCTTCAGGTCCGCGATATCCGCCGCGAATGCCGCGAGCTGAGATTTGCTGATCCCGGGCTGGGCCACCAGATCGGACGTATCGAACAGATCTTCGGACCCGAACACGGTGAACTGCGCATCGGTGAAAACCACGCCGCGCCGCACTCGCCCCTTCACCAGGTACGTACTCGCCACCGCGCCGGCCATGTACGCGCGCTCGGCCAGATACTGCGGAGTCGATTCCGTCGTATCCAGACCAAGCTGGAAGGGCATGCTGTATTCCTGCAGGATGTCGGCCAGCCGCTCCAGTTCGCCCGTGGAAGCAGCGAAGAATGCCACGCGTCCCCCATGCTCCACAACCGATCGCGCCTCGGAAACAGCCATCTGCATATTCCCGTGGAATGTCATGGAAGGCCGGGTTGAAACGTACAGCGACTCCGCGGAGCTCAGCAGTTCCAATTCGTTCAGGTTGACTTGCGTGAGGTCCCGCGTCTGCTGCTGCAATTCCTCCCACCGGAAAAAGGATTTTTCGGGCGGGCAGTTGGACGCTTTCTCCGGGTAGTCGAGACGTTTCCACAGTCGCTCCGCCGCGCCGGCCACCTGCTCCGGTTCGTCCCAAACAACCACGGGGTTCCGGACCAGCGAGAGAAGGCTGTGCTCGCGCGGCCGTACCATCGGCACCCAGAACTCCCATCCCGGGAACTCTTCACCCGGAATCAGCAGCCGCTCGCGATCCACACACTCGGCCAGGTCGCGGAACAGCTTAGCGGATTTCGGATACTCGAGCAGCGGCAGCAGCGTTGCTTCCTTTACCTGGAGTACGGATCGCTGCGTTTCCACGTCAAAGCGCCGCATAGATTCCACGGTGTCGCCGAAGAACTCCACGCGCACCGGCCTCTCCGCCTGTGCGGGAAACACGTCCAGAATGCCGCCCCGCAACGAGTACTCGCCCACCATCTCCACGGGTTCGCGCTTTTCGTAGCCGATGCTGTTCAGGTGCTGGATCAGGTCATCGAGCGGCAGGTCGTCGCCCACACGCAGAGTCAACGCAAGCTGCCGGTAAAAATCCCGCGACTCGGTCTTCAGCAGCGCTGATGCTACCGGCGTGATCGTGATCGGAACGGTACGCGTCGAAAGGCGCCACAGCCCAGCGGCGCGCTGCTCTGCGATTTCGTTATGCGGCGAGAGGTTCTGGAAGGGTAAAACGTCGAGTGCCGGAATCGTCTGCGGCCTCTGGGTGTCGCGCGCGTCGCTCAGCAGGTCATAGAACGTATCGACGAGATCGGTCAGCAACTCGGCCTGCTTGTTGCCGTCCACCACCAGCACAATCGGCCTCTCCAGCGCATGCCACAGCAGGACCAGGTAGAGGGCTTTTGCGCTGTTCGTCAGGCCGGAAAACGAGACGTGCGCGTTCTCTTCCCGCGATAATCGGCGGACCAGTTCCTGGAACGCGGGATGGCGTCCGAGCCCTTCAAACAGCTCTCGTACAGCCGGGTGGGTCACGCTGGGCGCCTGAGAATCTCTTCCACAATCCCCGTTGTCGAATAGCCCGGTTCCAGGGCGAGCGCCATCACCGTGCCCCCCGCGGCTTCCACTTCTTCGCGTCCCGCGATGAAATGGGACCAGTCCGCACCCTTGATCAGCACATCGGGCAGCACTTCGGCAATCAGTTCACGCGGCGTGTCCTCATCAAAGAAGGTGACCGCATCCACCGCTTGGAGTGCGCAGGCCATTTCGGCGCGTTCTTCCTGAGACAATAGCGGCCGCGATGGCCCCTTGAGGCGGCGCACGCTGTCATCCGTGTTCAGCGCGAGAATCAGTACATCGCCGAGATTTCGCGCTTTCTCGAGCAGCCTCACGTGCCCGGGGTGCAGAATGTCATAGCAGCCGTTGGTGAAAACCACGGTCCTTCCGTCCTGCTTCCAACGGCGTCGCGCGTCAACGAGTTCAAGGCGTGAATAAAAGGTGCCCATCCGGTTACGCCTCTATTATAGGAAGTGACCCCATGCAGAACCGGGAATGCCGCAGAATCCTCGTGCGCGCCACCAATTGGATTGGCGACGCAGTCATGTCTCTGCCCGCGTTGCAGGCCTTGCGCGAGCGCTATCCGGAGGCGCATATCGCAGTGCTCGCCAGGCCGTGGGTTGCTGACATTTACCGTCGCGAGCCGTTCGCCGACGAGGTAATTCCGTACCTCTCTCCGCGTGGCGCCAAGGATATGGCGGGCAAATGGCGCCTCGCCCGTAAGTTAAAAGCGGAGCAGTTCGATTGTGCGATTCTCTTGCAGAACGCTTTTGAAGCGGCGGCGATCGTCTTTCTAGCCGGTATTCCGCGGCGGATCGGGTATGATCGCGATGGCCGCGGCTCTCTGCTCACCGACGCGATTCCTGTTCCCGAAAAAGGCGAAATTCCCCGTCACGAGCGCTTCTACTACCTTGAGTTGCTCAAGCGGGCTGGGATTCTTGCGGTAATGCCGCCTTCGGATCAGATACGCCTCGCCGGCGCCGCAGCGGCGGCGGAGGCCGGCACGGAACGGTTCCGGAACCTAGGTATCCGACTGCCGATAGTCGGCGTCAGCCCCGGCGCGGCCTACGGTACTGCAAAGCGTTGGCTCCCAGAACGCTTTGCCGAATCCGCGTCCGAAGTGGCGAAGGAGTTGTGCGGTTCCGTGGCACTGTTCGGCTCGGCGGACGAACGCGTCCTGTGCGATGAAATCGCGGCACGCATTCAGGCGCCGGTCCACAACTTCGCCGGCCAGACTTCCCTGAGCGAGTACATTGAACTCGCAGCTGCATGCAGCGCCTACCTGACGAACGACTCCGGCGGTATGCACATCGCATCCGCTCTCGGAGTGCCCACCATCGCGATCTTCGGCGCGACAGACGATGTCGGCACTGGCCCGACGGGGCCGCTCGCCATGGTTGTTCGTGAGCCGGTCGAGTGCAGCCCCTGCCTGCTCCGCGAATGTCCGATCGACCACCGGTGTATGACAGCCGTCACCGCGGACCGCGTCATCCGTACGGCCTTGGGGCTGGTCCAGATTACCCGATAGTCTCTCTTGCTACTCGCTGGCCATCCGCGCCGCGTCGCCTTTCGTTCCGCTACTCTGCTCTCCATCACGGCTCATCTCTGCTTCCACCTGCAACACCAGACGAAGAAGGCTCAATTGGAACTGTACGAACCCGTCGGGAAGATCCTGTCTCATATTTTCCTTATCGGAAAGATATGCAGGTTTAAAAGATTTTTAACAAAACGAAACCCCGGATATTCCGGGGCTCAAGGGTTTGGTTGGGAGGGGTTCAGAGGAAATTGTGTTGAAGTTAATCTAAGGTTGGAAGCTTACCACGCAGGGTCGAAAGGAGGAGCAACCTTTATCCCTTGAGCCTCAATTCGTTTCACGATAACCTTGCTTGCATGTGAAGTTCCAGTAAGAAATTCCTTTCTTTTCAATCGACTAGCTCAGGAGGCGCCCTGCATGCTGCAAAAATTACCGATTCGGCACGTTAACGGAGGACGACAATGGAAAAAGTTCCCAAAATGAAACGGGCGGACCAACCGGCCGCCACCTTACTTCTCGACTGCAGGCACCGTACTTGGTGCGTGCGCCACTTTTCCACTACGTGCTTCTTCCAGACTCACTCCATAGGTCTCGAGCGTAAGCCCCGTAGCCTGATCCAGCGTCACCCTCGCTCGGTTATAAGCGCTTAGCGCGGCCACCTCAGTTGCCTGCGCTTGCGCCAGATCACGTTGTGCCTGGATGACGAAAAAGATGGTAGAAGCTCCCAACGCATACTTCTTTTGTTCCGCATCCAAGGTTTGTTCCTGCAAAATCCGGGATTTCACCGCAGCCTGATATTGCGCCCGCGACTGCTGTACGCCGATCAGCGCGTTCTGTACGTCCACGCGAACTTGGTTGATCTGTTGCCGCTCGCGCACTTCCGCCTGCCGCAGGTTCAATTGATCGTTGGCCACGTCTGCCTGTGCGGACCGGTTCCGGAGGGGAATGTTTAACTGAAACCCGACACTGTAATCCGGGTAGTTGCGTCCAAACAGCTGCGAGAACAAAGTGCCCCAGCCCCCAACGAACGTAGGATCCGCATTCCGGGTAAAAGCGGGAACGTTCGAGGGGAACGGAATCGTGTTGGGCTGGCCCGCGAGCCCGTTGTTAGTCGCGCCCACTATGAAGTCGAGCGAGGGGAGCAATTGGCTCTTGCTGCCCAAAAGCTGAATCTTCGAGTTTTCCAGGTTGATCCGCGTCTGCGCGATCTCGGGCCTGTTGATAAGTGCCTTTTCGACCAGGTCCTGTATAGGCTGCACCGGCTCAACGTCCGGTATCTTCAACTGGTCGGTCGGGATCACCCGCGCTTCCGATAGCGTGGGGCTCGATACGCCCGTACGGCTCAGGAAGTTCTTGATAATCGTCTCCTGCTGCAGCAGGCGCGTTTCCGATTGGGTAAGGTCCTGCTGGCTGCGCGCGACTTCGGCTTCGGCGCGTACGATCTCAATGGGCGCCAGCGTGCCGATCTCGACCTGCTTCTTGTTGTCGTTATACAGCTTCTCATTCAACGTCAGTGCCTGCCGCTTCACTTTGACGTCTTCGTTGAAACTCACCAGGTCAGAGTACAGATTCACCACGGAGGACACCGTCTGGATCACTTGTGCTTTGAACTGCAGATCGCTCAAGCCGATACTGTTCTGAGCGATCCGAATGTTGCGTGTATTTACGGCTGGTCCAAAGCCCTGCAGCAGTCTCTGCGTGATCAGGACCTGCGCGTTGCCGGTGGTCACCGGGTTGATTTCGCTGCGAACGTTATTCGAGGTCAGCCCCTGGCTGCCGAAGCTCAGTGTGGCCGTCGTACCGGTTGCCCAGCCCCTCTGCACGGCCATGTTGAACGAATTGGTATCGAAGATGGATGCTGGAACACCGGTCGAAAACGAGTTGCTGTTGATCTGCGAGCGGTGGTTGTAGAAGTAGCTTGTTGAGAGCACTTCGTCGAAATTCGGAATTGCGGTACCGGTGGACGTGATGATAGTTCCCGAACTGGCTCCGGTGCTCGTAGTCGCCGAGGGTGTCACCGCCCCCGTGCTTCCGCCGCCGCTTAGCTGGCTGGTAGCCGACGCAGACGATGGTCCGTTGGAAACCGGCGTCAGCACGCCGCGAATCAAACCGCCGGCCTTCGCGCGCAACAGGTTCGCTTCCGCGATCTGCCGCCCATAACGCTGCACGTCAATGTCGAGGTTATTCTCGAGCGCCAGAGCGATCGCATCCTGTAGAGACAGGTAAACCCGCCCGGCCCGCACAAGCGACTCCAATCGCGGCGAGTTAGTCAGATTGATCGGCGGCAGCTCGTGCATGGTGTACTTCCGGGTGAACGGCGTATACCAGCGGCTTTCCAGCACTGCGGGCGTGCCCGCCGGAGCGCCCGTGCTGCTGGTCTGCGCATCTTCTGCGAATCCCGAAGGCACCAGCAGCGTGCATACACAAAGGGCAGCGATGGACGATTGTAGGTATTTCATTCCCTTTTCCCTTAAGAACGCGAAGGAGACGAGGTCTGTTCCTTGGTTCCTTTCATGGTAACTTACACAATTTTTGGGCCCTCCCGGTATCCCGGTGCGATGCCTGGAATGCTAGGATCAAGCGTTGGAAATTGCACGCCCTCCGCCAGCGGTAACCCGTTGGTTCCATAGGTGCGGCCCCGTCTATACTGTCCGGATTCGGGATTCGATACCTCGCCAGCGAACGTGCCAAACTAGGATTCAGTGACATCTCTGGAACAGGTTCTCGATCTCTTCAATCAAACTGGCGCTTACCTCAAAGGCCATTTCCGGCTCACCAGCGGACTTCATAGTCCGGAGTATCTGCAGTGTGCTCTCGTCCTCGCGCATCCGCAGCATGCAGAGTTTCTCGGCCGGGAGCTTGCGGCAACGCTCCGTCAACTTGCCGGAACAGAGCCCGATGTCGTGCTGGCACCTGCGCTCGGCGGCCTGATCATCGGCCATGAAGTGGCTCGCGCGCTCGGGTGCCCCTTCCTGTTCACGGAACGTGACCCTAATGGGAAGATGACGCTCCGCCGTGGGTTCCAGGTTACCCCGGGGCAGAAGGCAATCGTCATTGAAGATGTCGTGACGACTGGCGGCAGTTCTAAGGAAGTAATCGAATTATTGAATGCTTCCGGGGTCGAGGTACTGGCCGCAGGGTCGATCATCGACCGCAGCGGCGGCAAAGCCGATCTCGGTGTCCCCCGAACTGCGCTTGCCACCTTGCAGCCAGCCGCCTACCAGGCAGACCAGTGCCCTTTGTGCGCGCAGGGTAACCCAGTGGTGAAACCGGGTTCCCGCCCGGCTTGAACGATGCGCCGCATCAAGCTGACGCTCTCATACGACGGTACGGATTTTCACGGGTGGCAGGTTCAGCCTGGCTTGCCCACCATTCAGGCGGTTCTGGAAGAGATCTTCGCCGGCATTGAAAAGCGGCCCGTACATGTATCCGGCTCCGGCCGCACGGACGCAGGCGTCCATGCTCTCGCACAGGTGGCCGCCGTTTCGATTGAGAATCCCATTCCCGTCGAGAATCTTCGCCGCGCCGTAAACCGCCTGCTCCCGTTCAGCATCCGGCTCCTGCGCGCCGAAGACGTCGACCTGGAATTTCACCCTCGTTTCGATGCGGTGTCGAAGACGTACGAATATCGCATCTACCGCAGCGAAATCTGCCCGCCATTCGAACGCCGCTACGTGCACCACCACCCTTACCCGCTAAACGAATCGCGCATGTTCGAACTTGCGCCCATCATCGAAGGCGAGCATGACTTCTCCGCGTTCGCCGCTTCAGACGACCGGGACGCGCTTGGCCAGAGCAAGGTCCGCCGCGTCTTCTCGTCCCAGTTCGAGCGCGATGCCGATCATCTCATCTACCGTGTTACCGGATCCGGCTTCCTGAAGCACATGGTGAGGAACCTGGTCGGAACCTTCCTCGAAGCAGGAAAGGGCAACCTCGACGCCGCGCGCCTAAACCGCCATCTGTCAAACCCTGAAGGCAAGTCCGGCCCCACTGCCCCTGCCTGTGGCCTGTTCCTCGTGTCCGTCTCCTACTCTTAACGTCCTTACCGTTCCTCCACCACCTCAATCGCCTTAACCGCCGCATAATTCTTCCCCGGCGAAAACGACAACAGGATTTTCCCCTGTCCGTTGGGCCGAATTCCATGAAAGGTCCGAACCAGTGGGCGAAACGGACCTGACTGCGCAAACACATCGAGATCCTTCAGTAGCGTCGTACCGTTGCAATACACATCGAAAATGCGATCGCCCTTGCCGCCCTTGTCCTGTCCGGCAGTATCCGGCCGGAACCACGTTTCAGCGAAATGCAGCGTTACGGCATATTTCCCATTCGGCACCGGAATGGCATAGCTGAAATTTCCATACCTCTCGCCTGCATAAAGCTCCGGATCCGGGGTGCCGTCCACAGCCTGCTTATGCGTGGCGAACCGGCCGCCAATGTAGTAATTATCCGGGCTCCAAACTTTGCCTTCGTGATCCGTAAAAGACAGGTCATGAGCGCGAATGCGGATCGGATTCGCCCGGCCCCGAACCGACGGAACCAGTTCCAATCCATTCAAAAAAGGCGTTCCATAGTTGGCCGTAAACCGTATATGGACTTTGCCGTCGCTGTCGGGGGTGACGTCCTTAAACGTTCGAATGTCGACCGGGGACGTGCCCGAATCTGCCACGACATCGAACGACGAAAGCAACGGTTTCCCATTCAGGCTTACCTGGAAGCGGCGTTCGTTCTCCCCTCCGCCATTGCTCTCGTTCGCTAGCCGGAAGATCGGTTCTGCCCAGTAGAGCCGCAGTTCGTAAACGCCTGACGAAACCGGTACATCATAGGAGAACTCTCCGCTCCGCATCGTCCTGAACAGTCCGGCATCGGGAGGGCGTCCGTAGAAATCAGTAGGAC
Source organism: uncultured Solibacteraceae bacterium (assembly GCA_964464925.1). Taxonomy (GTDB): domain Bacteria; phylum Acidobacteriota; class Terriglobia; order Bryobacterales; family Bryobacteraceae; genus CAYXLI01. Next base: position 34,427 of record CAYXLI010000001.1, read on the forward strand.
CTGGCTCCGCCGCTCCCCCGCTGAAATATCGGTCAGTGCTCCAGGCATGCCCGAACCGGTCCACATAATCGGCCTTTGTGCGTCCGGCCAAAATGCGAATTCCGTTGTCTGCCCCGGCCGCGGCCGCTACGGGCGCCAAGCGCATCCGCTCGCCTGATGATCCTGTAACGTCCTTGGTATGTGCGCGCTGCACCAGAAGCATCATCAGGACTGCCACCGCAACAACCAACCCACCCACCGAGAAAAGTAGGACACCCGGCCGGGGCCTCGCTTCTTGCGCTGGTGCGGTGACCACCTCCACTGGCGCGGCCTTGGGCTCTTCGGCAATGTGAGTCCGGGCGGTATCATTCACCACGAACTCAGGAACGTAACTCCCCGGCGTAAGCACGATGCGAACACGGCCGCCGGCGCCTTCCTCTTCGTAATACTTCGTCAGCTTTCTTCGGAGCCGATGGGCCTCTACCCGGACGATTGCGTCTTTACTTTCGTCAAAACTCCACGGACGGCCGAATACCTCCATGGCAATCGTAACCGCCTTAATTTGGTCCGCCTGCCCTAAAAGTGCCTTATTGCACAGATAGTCGAGCAATTTCGCCTGACGCGAATGCGAAAACAAGGGCGATTCGCAAACGGTATGTACTTCGCGTTTGATCTCGTCTAAGGTCGGAACTTGCTTCGCTGTGTCTGGGCCCACGTCGGAGAGTATATTCCGATCACTACCGTTTCACAAGCCCGCGTACGTCCTTGTAACATAAAGGGTTGGACTGTTCCGAAACGGTTTGAACATGGCTTGTTAATGCATTTGCGGCATATACTGCTTTCATTCTTGACAGGAGTTGTGGAACTCCCCAGGTCCATGCCGTACGGGCTTACCACGTGGAAGTCCAGGGAAAATGCGCTCTCTCTGTTATATGCGTTTTCTTACAATACCGGCACCTGCGGCAAGCATCCGGCTCTGTAGTGAAGAAAAGTCTTCGGGAGACTAACAACGTGTTCCAACCATTTCACCAAAACGACCGCGATGTCGTAACGGTGACGCCGGCCTTCCGGTGCCTCCTTACTTTCGCGCTTGTTCTCCTCAGCAGCTTCTCAGCCCTCAGCCAGACCTTTCGAGGCCGCGTCCAGGGCATCGTTACCGATGAAAGCAAAGCCGTCGTCGTGGGTGCCTCTGTCACGTTACTCAATATCAACACAGGAGTGAAAGCCACGCGTCAGACTAGCGAGACGGGCCTCTACCTCTTCGATAGCGTCGATCCCGGCACCTACACCGTCACGGTCGAAATGCCCGGCTTCGGCAAGTTCACCCAGGAGAATATTCTGGTTCAATCCGGCGGAGACGTGACCGTCAATGCTGCTCTGCAACTCGGCACTGTCACCACGGCCATGACCGTCAGCGAAACTCCGGTTGCTGTCGAATTCAACTCCAGTAATAAGGACCTCACCATCGACACGAAGATGGCTAGTGAGGTACCGCGCCTCGACCGCAATCCCTTCAAGCTGACCCTGCTCGCTCCGTCTGCAGTGAATACTCGCGGTGAGACTCAGCCCTATCACTCCTGGTCGATGAACAGTGTGGACCTCGGTGGCGGCACGAACCTCGCCAATGATCTTCAGGTGGACGGCAGTCCAATTGGTCTCGGCCACAAAGGCAGCTATCCTCCGAACACCGACGCGGTTCAGGAAGTGATCGTCGCCCAAAACAGTGTGGATGCCGAAGTTGGCCACAGTGCCGGCGGCCTGATCTCCATGACCACGAAAGGCGGCACAAATGAGTTCCACGGAACCGGTTTTTACGTCGGCCGCTACCCTTGGCTCAGCGCCGAGGCCGACCGCACGCGCTTCAGCTTGAACTCGCAACGCCAGCATATGTTCGGCGGCACGTTCGGCAATCCCATTATTAAGAACAAGCTGTTCAATTTCGTCTCAGTCGAATACTGGAAAGTCGGTTATCCGAATAGTTACGTGAACACGGTGCCGACGGCTCTGGAACAACAGGGGGATTTCTCCCAGTCCTACAATATTGATGGCACCGTAAGGACCATCTATGATCCGTGGACGACCAAGCTGGATCCCGCCACCGGTGCGGTCACCGTCCAGCCGTTCCCGGGAAACAAAATCCCAGCCAATCGATTCGATCCCCTCACCGCTTCGCTCATGAAGCAATTCTGGGCTCCGAACAATCCGGGCGACAACATCACGGGGGTGAACAACTACAAAAAGGGGTTCATCGAACGCTACAACTACTACAACTGGTCTGAACGCGCCGACTACAGTATCAACGACAATCTTAAGGCTTTCGGACGCGTGAGCCGCTACTACACCGACGATCTCGCCGGCAATCCCACGCCTCTGCAAACCACGTCTCTTTACGTGCCGACCGGCTCCGTGCGTGGTGCCTGGCAAGTCGCGGGTGACGTCACATGGACCGCCAGCCCCCGTACCGTCGTGAACTTCCACGGCGATTGGCACGACGTGATCGACGCCTATGTCTCCCAACCGCTCGGCGAAGGCGGCTGGTCCAACATCTGGACGAATAGCGACTGGTTCAAGCCCTATACGTCCGCTGATACCGGCGTGCCGCTCTATTTCCCGCACCTCAACATCGGTGGGGCCGGATTCGGCGGAGGCGGTTTCTATTGGGATCAGCGGCCCAAGGGCGAAGCCTTCAACGGCAAGATCTCTCAGCAGCATGGCTCTCACTACCTGAAGGCGGGCCTCGAGTTCCGCAGGAGCTACGGCTTGAGCTATGTCTCCAGTACGACGAACTTCAACTTCAACACCGCGCTGACGGCGGAAACGTTCAATAACCCGGACACCAAGCACAACGGCGATCCCTGGGCCACGTTCCTTTTGGGCTCCCTTGATGGTTCGTCGCAGATGATCGGCGGTCCTGCTCCCGATCCGCATACGCGGTTCTGGGGCATGTACTTCCAGGACGACTGGAAGCTAAGCCGCCGCATCACGCTCAATCTCGGTCTCCGCAATGAGTACGAGACAGGATGGTACGATCCGGCCCACAATTTCTCCCGTGGGCTAGACCTCTCCAAGCCGGTTCCGGAAATGGTTGCAAATCCGCCCCAAATGCCCGCGGACGCAACCGCCCTCGTCGGCAGCAATTTCTGGAAGTGGAACGGACTCTGGCAGTGGACCGACTCGAATCATCCCGGCATGTGGGACGCACCCAAAATCGCGTTACAGCCGCGCGCCGGCATTGCGATTCGTATAGATGACAGAACGTCCCTGCGCGTGGGATACGCGCGCTACACAATTCCGACGGAATTCAACCTCAGCGGATTCCCGGGATTCGAAACTGTCAGCTTCCTGGAGCCGCCGTACTTTGGTGTCACCAGCTACCAGAACACGGCGCCGCTGATCCAGGGCGTCCCCCAGCAGACCTTCTCCAACCCGTTCCCGTCCTCCAACCCTTTGCTTCCCATTCTCGGCAAGAAAGCGGGCACGAACGTCGGCCGCGGGCAGAATGGCGCGTTGCTTTGGTACAAGCAGGATTTCCAGAAGGCCTATAACGATCGCATCAACGTCTCGTTCCAGCGCCAGATCCCCGGCCAAATCGTCGTGATGGCCACCTACTTCACCAACTTCGGCCACCAGCTTTACAACAAGTCGCTGAACGTAATCGACCCCCAACTTCAGTTGAAGTATCAGAACACGCTCAATGATGCGGTGCCGAATCCGTTCTATCACTATCTCGACACCACGCTCATGCCGGGACCGCTTTACAACCGGAAAACTGTTTCGTTGGGCTCGCTGCTGGTTCCTTACCCGCAGTATTCGGGTCTCGCCGAGTTCGGCCAATGCTGCGCCAGTGAACGATACCATTCCCTCGAGCTGCGGGCGCAGAAGATCTTCAGCAAGGGCTACAACTTCCTCTTCTCGTATGTCTACATTCGCGAGAAGAATCAGATCTACTTCAACGACGTGGACACCTTCACCAACCACCTCACGTGGCAGACAAGCGACCAGCCGCGGCACCGCATTTCCGGAGCCGGCACTTATGAATTGCCGTTCGGAAAAGGGCGGACCTATCTCAGCGATGTGCCCCGAGCCGCTGACTTCGTGCTCGGCGGCTGGAAACTCACCGGCGTCATGACACTTACGAGTGGTTCTTTCCCTCGCTTCGGCAACATGATCGTGACCGGAAGCCCCTGTGTGGACAATCCCACGCCGCAGCAGTGGTTCAACACAGCCGCATTCCAGCCCATCCCGGCGAATACTTACGTCCTGCGGACCAATCCGTTGCAATTCAGCTGCCTCACTGGGCCGAGATTCTTCAACGTGGACGGAACGCTTTCGAAGGCCTTCAAAATCACGGAAAGGGTTAAGACCGAATTCAAGATGGCCGCTTATAATGCGACCAATCGCCTGAATCGCGGCAACCCCGACACGAACGTGTATTCGTCCACCTTCGGCCAGGCCCTTTATCAGGGCTCGCCCGGAGGCACTTTCGGGCAACAGGGAGCTACCTACGGCACCGGCAACGGGGGCCGGCAGGTAGAACTTGGTTTGAAGATCGTTTTCTGATGCTTTTTCGCCGGCCCGGCTTGGCCTGGTCCAGGCCGGGCCGGCGATTTACAATAATTTCAGTTTGACGCGCCGCAGTCTCCTCAGCTTCTTCCTTCTCTCTCGCCTCCGCGGCGGCCAACAACCCATCCGCAAAGGTGGAATGGCATCGCGCGACGTGAAGCCCGCGCCTCGCGGCAAACCCTCCGGCCTTCCTTTCCATGCGCGCTTCACCGACGTAGCCGATTTCGCCGGCCTCAAACACATCGTTGTTTCGGGTCATCGCAACCGCGCCGACTACGTCATCGAAGCGATGAGCAGCGGTGTCGCGTTCTTCGATTACGATAATGACGGCTGGCTCGACATTCTCGTCCTGTCCGGCTCGCGCTTCGGCGATCCGCCCGCCAATGCATCGAATCGCCTCTACAAGAACAACCGCAACGGCACGTTTGCAGACGTCACGGAGAAGTCAGGTCTGTTCCGTACCGGTTATGCCTACGGCGTCACGGTCGGCGATTACAACAACGACGGCTTTGAAGACCTGTTCATCACCTGCTACGGCCAGAACATTCTCTATCGCAATAACGGCGACGGCACGTTTACGGATGTTACGGCGCACGCCGGCCTGCTCAGCGCCAAACCTCGCTTCGGTTCCGGGTGCACGTTTCTAGACTATGACCGCGATGGCCGGCTTGACCTGTTCGTGTCCAACTACCTTGCCTTCAATATCGATTCCGTGCCGCGCGCAGGAACCTCCACGAGTTGCAATAGCGAAGGTGTATTCTGCGGCCCGCGAGGGCTGCCTTACGGCCGCCACTCTCTCTACCGCAACAACGGAGACGGAACCTTCACCGATGTCACCGAAGCGTCCGGCATCGGCAAACCTCAGGGCGGTTACGGGCTTACGGCCGTCGCTGCCGATTTTGACAATGACGGTTGGCCGGATATTTACGTCGCTTGCGATTCCACGCCAAGCCTCCTGTTTCACAACAACCACGATGGAACCTTCACTGAGCAGGCACTCGAAAGCGGCGTCGCGCTCAGCGAAGACGGCATGGTGCAGGCAGGCATGGGCCTAGGCATTGGAGACTTCCGGCTCGACGGCAATCTCCACATCGTGAAGACTCATTTTGCGAACGACACCTCAGCCGTCTACCTTAACAACGGCAAAGGCGAGTTTCGCGACGGCACGCTTCGCTCCGGACTCGGTGTCGAGACCCGATACGTGACGTGGGGCGCGGGCGTTGCGGATCTGGACAACGACGGCAACCCCGACGTCTTCTGTGTCACCGGTGGCATCTACCCGGAGGTGCAGGAAAACTACAGGACTCCGCGCCTCCTGTTCCGTAACCTGGGCGGTGGCCGGTTTGAGGAACTTCTCGATCAGGCAGGACCGGGCGTTCAGGCCCTCCACTCCAGCCGCGGCTGCGCGTTCGGCGACTTCGATAATGACGGCGATATCGACATCGTCATAGTCAACCACAACGAGCCTCCATCATTGCTCCGGAACGACCTCTCTCCCGGCGCGGGACATTGGATCAAAATCAAACTTGCTGGCACCAAGTCCAACCGTAGTGCCATAGGCGCGCGCGTTACTGTGCGCTACGCTGGGAAAATGCAGGCGCAAGAGGTGCTCAGCCAATCGTCTTATTTATCTGTGAACGATTCACGATTGCACTTCGGCCTTGGCCCCACGGAAAAGGCGGATATTGAGGTCCGATGGCCGTTGGGACAGGTGGAGACGTTCGCCAACATCGCTGCGGATCAGTTAGTCTTCATCACCGAAGGTTCCGGTATCACCCGCCGGCAGCATCTATGACCGTGCGACTGCTTGCGCTTTCGTTTTCTCTTGCGCTTGCGTATGCGCAGCGGCCTCCGCTCGAGTCCGCATGGGACCTCATCGCAAAAGGGCAGAGGCCCCAAGCCGTCGCGATCCTTCGCAATATCATCAAATCCGATCCTCGCAATGCGGATGCTCGCCTCCTGCTCGGCAGCGTTCTTATGGAGGATGGCGACCGCACTGAATCTCTATCGCAGTTGAACGAAGCGGTCCGCCTCCGGCCCAAATCCGCCGAGGGCCACAACGCGCTCGGCGAAGCCCACAACACGTTTGGTGACACGAAATCGGCACAAACCGAGTTCGAACGCGCCGTAGCTCTGAATCCGGCGTTTGCGCAGGGACACGTCAATCTAGCCGCCGCATTGCTACAACTGGGCGAGGCGGATGCCGCCGCAAAACACCTCGACCGGGCAATCGTTTTACTTGGCTCTAAACCGGATGCGGCTTATCCGCACTACCTTCGTGCGAAGATCTACGCCGAGTCGCGAGACGCGGCGAACGCAGCCACTCACCTAGATCGCGCCGTTGCGCTCCGGCCCGATTTCGCCGAAGCCTGGTCCGATCTCGGCGAAGCTCGCAAGAATCTCTCGGATGATGATAGTGCCCTGCGGGCCTACTCCCGGGCTGTGGAGTTAAATCCTGATGATGCCGTTGCCCAAACCCGTCTTGGCGCAAAGCTCCTCGAGGTGGACAAGGGTCACGAAGCCGTCGCGCACCTGCAACGCGCTGCGCGCCTGGATCCGAACAATCAATCGACTCTCAATGCACTACAACTCGCGCTGCGTAGAGATGGCCGGCGCGATGAGGCGGACGCGATCAAGCGCCGCCTGACGGATCTGTTGCGTGATAAGGACAAGGCCGATCAGAATCTCGTCGCCGCGATCGAGCTGAACAATAAAGGAGCCACGCTCGAGAAGGCCGGCGATCTGCCCGGCGCTCAGGAGAAGTACGCTGCTGCGCTGGCCATCTACCCTGAGCACATCGGCATCCGGACTAATCTTGCCGTCGCGTTATTAAAGCTTGGCCGCTGGAAGGAAGGTCTGCAGCAGATGCGCGAAGCGCTCCGCCGCGATCCCGGCAATACGGACCTTCAAAAAGCCCTGAATGACGCACTGGCGCAAGCCCCGGTCACAGCACTCGAAACTAAGCCGTAATTGCTTGCATAGGTAAGACCCCGAGAATAGTCAAGATGGGGTCAGACCCCCAGGGTTAGCTTACAGTTTTCGCTATCCCGCGGAAATATCGGTCGGGCAGCAATCTGTACACGATCACCGCCGAGAGCGGATGCATCAAACCGGCCGCCACGAACACAGGCGCATACGAGTAGTGCGCCACTATCCAGCCCGTTCCCAAATTGGCCAGCATGCCGCCGATCGCTCCGCCCATCCCGGAGAAGCCCGTCGCCGAACCCACCTCACCGCCGTCGAACAAATCGGTCGGCAGCGTCTGCAGATTCGCAACCCAGAACGCATGGCCGAACGTAACGAAACACGTCGCCGCAATTGCCAGCGCTGCGCTCCGTACAAATGGAGCGAAGAAAGCCGCGGGCATCACAGCCGCGCCAACCGCCATCACGAACTTGCGGGCTCGCGGCAGCGTCCAGCCCCGGTGCATCAGGTGTCCGGATAGCCATCCGCCCAGCATGTAGCCGATGTCGCCGAATACAAACGGCACCCAAGCATAGTGCCCCACCATCGCAAGGTCGAATCCGCGCTCTTTCCGCAGATACTCCGGCAGCCAGAAGATCACAAAGTAAATCACCGGATCCGTGAAGAACCGGGCGAGGATCAGCGTGTAGCACTCGCGCATCGTGATTACCTTCCGCCAGTCCGGACGAGCGGTCACGGGCGCCTCTTCAATGACCGGCATCTCCTCAGGCCGTAGCCATCGGTTCTGCTTCGGAGGCCAGTACAGCAACAGCCATAACGTGAGCCATGCCAACCCCAGCAACCCGGTAAATACGAAAGCGAATCGCCAGCCCCATCGCACCGTTATGAATGCGACCATCGGCGGAGCCATCGCTGAGCCGATCGACGAGCCCGCATTGAAGATCCCGATGCCGAACGCTCGTTGATCCGCCGGGAACCACTCGCGAACAGCCTTCGCCGCGGCAGGCCAGTTCCCAGGCTCCGCGAGGCCGAGAAGGAAACGGCACGCTCCCAGACTCCACTTCCCGAACGCCGCCGCGTGCAGCATCTGCGCTGTCGACCAGCCGAAGATAAAAACGGCGAACCCGCGCCGCGTCCCCAGCCGGTCGATGATGTACCCGGAACCCGCGTACATGATCGCGTAAGCAAAAAGAAACAGCGTTACGATGTGCGAGTAATCCTGCTCGGTCAGGCCAAATTCTCTTCGTACATCGAGCGACACTACGGAGAGTGTGAGCCGGTCGGCATAGTTGATCATCGTGGCCGCGCAGAGCAGGGCCGCGATCACCCAACGTAGCTTGGGGATCCGCGTCATGGCAGAAAGCCGAATCCGCCGACCGCAAAGCCGAGTACGCGCGGGTCGTTTTCCGGCCGATAGGCAGGGTCGGCGCGAAGCTGCACGGTGACCACGCCGGCGGGCCCGGGCGGCACATCGAACGTCGGCCCTTGCCAGCCCGCATAGGAAAACTCAAACCGTCCAATCAGCTTCCCATCCAGCAATACCTCGAGCGTCTGCGGCCCCGTCCTTTCCCTCTGTTTCGCATTCATGTTCACGATCACCTGGAACTTTGTTGCTCCCTCGGGCCGGTAAACACGAGCGTCCGCCTGCGGCTGCATCCATCGGAACATTCCCTCGCGAGGAAACCAACCCTCGCCGTATTGCCATAGTGGGGTGTTCTTGCCGACCTCTACGAATGGCATATAGGGATGTGCCGGATCGCGCTTTGTGATCTCAACCTTCCGAAAAACTGTGTCCCATCCAAGCACCGCCAGATCTGGCTGCTCTTTCAGCACTTTTGATTCTGGAGAGTCAATCGCTGCAAGCGGCACGTCCTCGCGGCCGGTGAGAAGCCGGAGCGCCCCTTCGATTCCCCAAACGTTCAACCAGTAAGGGTGGCCATCGAACAGAAATGTAGTCGTATTTGGCGACTCCCTCAGGAAGCGCTCCGTTGTTGCTACATAGCGGCGGTTCTCATCCGCATAGGTAAGCGCAGTCTTTCGATACTCGCGCATCGCCGCATAGGTGAAAGGAATCCATACGAGAAGAAATACGGGCAACAGAATCTTCGGTTTCTTCGCAACCCCTGCCGCAACGGCGATCGCCAGGAACGCGAGTGGTGCGTAAAGGTAAACGGCAAACTGCCTGCCCGGCAGCGCCAGCAGGGGCACTAGCAGCAGCAACCCAGCGCTGATCCCGAACCACACTCGCCGGTCAGAGACGAAGTACGCCATGAGAGCAACTGCCAACCAGCCCCATAGCGACCCGGGGAGGCGCTGTGCATAGAAGAGCATGGTAGCGACAAGCGCGTCTGCGGTGAACCGGAACGTGTAAGTATCGTGCGTGTGGCGGTTGACGAAAATCGCCTGAAGACCGAAGGACAGCGACACAACGAGAAACGGGATCAGAGGCTTCCATCTCCTCTCGCCCAGCCACCATTCATAGGCCAGCAGCACCAGCGGCAGCATCACCGCGAGCTCTTTGGATTTGTATGCCAGCCAGAAGCAGACGAAGCTCCACACCCATCGCCGGTCAATCCAGAACAGCAAACTCATCGTGCTGAACAACGCGCACAGGACATCGAAGACATACATCGGTTGCCAGTATCCATCGAAAGTGGCCGGATGGAATAGGAAGAAGACGAGCCCCGCCAATGCAGCCGACTCTCCAATGGCGAGCTTCCGCAGCAGTCTCCACACCAGAAACGCATTCAACAAATGGAGCAGTTGCAGGCCGGCGACGTAAGGCGGAAACTTCATTCCCGCGGTTTGTGACAACACGCGGAAATAGAGGTGTCCCGGTGGCCGGAAGTTGGTGCGTGAGAACCTTGGCGATACCAGGGTGGCTGCGAATTCGGTCAGAGCCGTTCGGGGAGTCCATGCGGCATTGTCCAGGTCATCATCATGGAAGTACCCTTTATACGCGGCACGATTTGCAATTAAGAATAGAACGATCAGCCCGGCTGCAATGAGAATCCGTTTCAGCAATCCTCAATTCTACTTGCCGGGGTACTCCTTGTCATAGCCCTTCGCGTCCCACCATAGAATCCGGTTCAGCGTTTCCTGCGGAACGTCATCGACTTCTTTCCAGTTCATCCTGGCCGATTCCTCCGCCGCCCACCGTCGCCTTCCGTTCAACGCCTTTGCCGGCGGATTCATCTCATCGGGAGCTACCTGCGGAACCAGGGACTTGTACGCCGATAGATCCTTCTCGGTCGTAAACACACTCGACATCACACGAGCGGCTTGCGCGAAGCGCGTGCGCGGCTGTACGCCGATAATCTCCTGAATCGTGCGAACCATGCTCGTATGGTTGTAGTTGTTTGAGTCGGTCACGGCCCTTCGTACATTCGGACCGATCGCCAAGGCTACCGTGCGATGCCCATCGACATGATCCAGTCCGTCCTGAGCGTCGTCTTCGACAACCAGGATCAGAGTCTTTTCCCAGAACTTGCTCTTGCTGACCGCCTCCACCACGCGCCCCAGCGCTAGATCGTTGTCGGCTACCATGGCACGCGGCGTTGGCGATCCCGGGCGCGTCCCATTGGTGTGGTCGTTATTGAGTGTCAAAATCACGAGTTGCGGCCACTTGCCATTTTTCTCGTATTCACCGAACTCCTGCAGAAACGCCTCGACCCGAATCTGATCCGGAATGGCAGTCGAGTTGTGGGGTGAGCGGGGATTGACGTACCTTTGCAAAGCTGGCACTCCGCTCCGGGATCCGACCTTGTCGTGCCACTGGCCGTTCTTGTACGCGGCCCAGTATTCCGCCCACGACAACTCCGCCTTTTCGTCAATGTCCACGGCGCTCTTCTTTCCCGGATCCCATAGGGCCGGCAGACAGAACTCGCCGTAGATCCGCAAGTCCATAGGCTTCTTCGTGCCCTGCCAGAAGAACCCGCTCTTTGCGACCACCAACGCATCCGACATATTCCACGCGTATCCTCGCGGGGACGAAGCGAACGCCCGCTCCACGTAGTCGCTCACGAACGCCTGCATCAGCCACTGGTGCCCGTCGAAACTGATCGCGCCTCCGGAATAGAAGTTATCCAGAAGAACGTACTTCTCCGCCAATGCGTGATGGTTCGGAGTTACGTTCCGGCCATAGAACACCAGCTTCGGATCGCCATTCCCGCGCGGTATATCTCCGAACACCTGGTCATACGTGCGGTTCTCCTTGATGATGAACAGCACGTGCTCGATGCCTAACGTCGAGGGTTTCGCAACGCCGCCTGCCGGTTCAAATTGGGGATTGTTTGAAGCAATCACCTCGCGAGTCGCCGCATCGAGTTGGGCCGCCGTCACCTCTGGAATCTGCGACAGCGTCCCTATGTACTCTCTCGAATTGAAAGTGCCCTTCTTGTTTGCCGTGTTCGCATAGCCCTTCAGGTTGAGAACCTTCAGTGCTCCCTCTTTGTCGATCTGAATGGCGGTCGGGAAGTAACCGGACGGAACCGCTCCGGCAGCCTGCCACTTGCCCTCACGCTGCGTCAGCACGGCCACCGCGTTCGTTCCACCGCAGGTCACATAAAGCCGCTTGCCGTCCGGTGAGAACACCGCCGATGTCGGAATGCTCCCCGGCCCTCGGCCTGGCCAGACCGGCACGTTTACATCGGTTCTAGCCATCGTCGCCAGATCAAGCATCGAGACCGAATCCGAGTGGCTATTCATGACGGCCGCTATCTTCGCGCTAACAGCGATTTTCGATGGGGCGAGGCCTACTTCGATTTCTTTCGTCGATCCGTCTTTCTCGATCAGGGTCACCGTGCCGGTGGTTGTCGAGCCGGTTTCCGGATCAGTGATCACGTCCGAACCCGCCGAAGGCGCAGTAGTTTCGCCGGCGTGCGGACGCCTCCCGCCGCGGTTCGTAACCAGGATTCGATCCGACCCGATCGCCGCCACATCGAATGGCGCAATGCCGGCCGGAATCTCTTTCAGCAGTTTCCGCTCTCTCGCGTCGAACACGCCGACGCTGTTGTTCCGGCTGAATGCAACATACGCTAAATTGCCGTCCGAAGAGAATGCAATCCCGCTCGGGAGCGGATGTCCTTCCAAGGGAATCGTTACTTCCGCGTCTGGCTGTCCCGTCTCGCTCATAGGTACCACGAGAATGCCGTCCGGTCCGTTGCGCTTTGTCAGGCTCGCCCACAGTTCGCGGTCTCCCGGGCGGAACGTCAGACCGGTGTAAGACGTGTTCGACGTCTTGATCTCGCCTTGCTTGGTGCCGGTCAATCCGTCCGCCAAAACGATACTGCGGGTGTTCAGGATCGCCAGCACGCTCTTGTGCGAATCGAATGCAAGTTCCACGGGCCGGCCGGGGATCTCCAACTGGGTTCCCCAGGGGCGTAGCAATTGATTCGTCGGAACCAGGTAGAAACCTTCAGGTTGCTTGCCCAACGGAATCGTCGACTTCAGTATCGGAAAGAGAGCGGTCTCGCGTGCCGTAAGGAAAGCGGCAACCAACAGAAAGAGAGCTGCGAAAGTTTTCCTCATAGAAATGACCTTTTCATTATGTCGTGAAGCTGGTTTCAGTAAGATGAAGCTATGCGCAAACGCATCTTCCTCGCAGCCACGTTTGTGGCTGGCCTCGCTCTCGGTGACACGCTGACGCTCAAATCCGGACGCAGCGTGCAAGGCACTTATCTTGGCGGCGATGCGAGAACCATTCGCATGGCAGTCGGGGAGCGTGTCGATTCGTTCGACCTGACCGAAGTTTCCAAAATCCAATTCGGAGACCAACAGGCAACAACCGCTCCGGCGCCGCCCCCTCCTGCACCACCGGCCGCTCCTCCGCCTCGTGCCAACATCATGCGTCCTGACCGGACGTACTCCAACGAGGCGCCTCCGCCGAAGCCGGCCGAAGCCATGGTCCGCGAAATTCCTTCCGGAACATCCATCGTAATCCGCATGATCGACCCGGTCGACTCCGAACGCGACCGCATCGGCCAGACCTTCAAAGCGAGCATCGATGAGCCGGTTTACGTAAACGGAGATCCCGTGATTCCGCGCGGCAACGATGTCATCGTGAAATTGGTGGACGACAAGGAGTCCGGTAAACTGACCGGCCGTACGGAACTCACGCTCGATATCGTATCGGTCCAGATCGACAATCGCATGGTCGATATCGACACATCGGAAGTCAAACAGCAGAGCGGCTCGCGCACCTCACGTACCACCAAAGTCGTGGGCGGCACAGCGGCGCTCGGCGCGATCATCGGTGCAATCGCCGGCGGCGGTAAAGGCGCGGCGATCGGGGCAGCCTCGGGTGCAGCCGTAGGAGCGGGCGCACAGGTCATGACGAAGGGGCAGAAGGTGAGGATTCCATCCGAGACTCGTCTCACTTTCACGCTCCAGCAGCCGGTCCGTCCATGAATCCGCGGGTTGTTTCCTACGAAGATCTGGAGTGCCCTGACTGTGCGGTCTATCGCGTGATGCTAGAACAGAAGCTGCTTCCGAAGTACGAAAACCGGGTGGTTTTCGAGCATCGCGATTTTCCGCTCCCCAAGCATCGTTGGGCGCGCGAGGCTGCAATCGCGGCGCGCGCCTTCAATCACGTTCGCGCGGAGGCGGGTCTTGCCTTCCGCGCCTTTTGCATGACTAATCTGCGGAACATAACAGCAGATAACTTCAGCGAGCACTTGTCCGTATTCGCACGATCGAACGGCATCGATCCACTCAAGATTCGCGAGCATATGGCGGACCCTGCTCTGGGACAAGCTGTCGAGCGGGATTACCAGGAAGGAATCGCGCGGGGCATCGAGCGAACCCCCACTGTCCTGGTCAACGACAAACGATTCGTCGAGCACTTCACGTTCGAACAGCTTGCTCTCGCAATCGACGCCGCTCTCGAGGAGACCAGCAAACCTTGATTCGCCCGGTAGCGGTAGTCACAGGCGCGAGCCGAGGGATTGGCCGCGGTATCGCCGAAGAACTCTCGAAAACGCACGCCGTCGTCGCTACCTACAAAGGAAGGCGCGATGCCGCCGAGTCCGTCGCCGTGGCCACGGGTGCGGTGCCGTTTCAGTGTGATATATCGAAGGGTGAGGATCGAAATGAACTCATCGAGTTCACTCGCGAACGGTTCGGCCGCCTCGACCTGCTGGTGAACAATGCGGGCATGGCTCCGAGGGAGAGGAAGGACATGCTCGAAGCCGGCGAGGAGAGCTTCGATGAACTGATCGGCACCAACCTCAAAGGCCCTCACTTTCTGACCCAGTTGGCATCACGCTGGATGGTGGAGCAGGGAAGCGGACGCATCGTATTCGTGACCTCGATCTCGTCGTATACAGCATCGGTGAACCGCGCGGATTACTGCATTTCGAAAGCGGCTCTGAGCATGAGTGTAGTTCTCTATGCCCAGCGGCTGGCCGCTCACGGCATACAGGTCTTTGAAGTCCGGCCCGGAATTATTCGCACGGACATGATCTCGGCCGTCGAGAAACTATACGAGGAAAAGATCACGAACGGGCTGCTCCCGCAAAGGCGCATGGGCGAAACGAGAGACGTCGCCAAAGTGGTTCGCGCCGTTGCCGACGGATTGCTGGACTACTGCACCGGCCAGATCATCAACGCGGATGGAGGGTTTCACCTCCGCAGCCTTTAGTGGTCAACTTTGTTGGCAGGGAGGGCCACTAGTGGAGGCGTATGCCGCGGGGGCCAGGGTGGCCGTCGAGGTGAACCGTGTCGATAAAGCGCACTTTGTTGGCGGGCAGGTTCATCACTAGCGAGTGAGTGCGGCAGCCTCCTCCAAAGAAGCGGACTCCATCGAGAAGCGTGCCTTCGGTGACGCCGCAGGCAGCAAAGATGATGTTCTTGCCGGGCGCCAATTCCTTTGCCGTGTAGATACGGTGCGGATCCTGGATGCCCATGGTGGCGAAGCGCTCCTTGAGTTCTGGCGTGCCGACCACGAAACGCGCCACCATTTCGCCGTGCAGGCAGCGTAGTGCGGCTGCGGTGAGAACGCCTTCCGGCGCTCCGCCGATTCCCATGACTGCGTGAACGCCGGCGCCGCGCACTGCGACGGAAATACCGGCGGACAAGTCGCCATCGCCGATGAGCTTGATGCGTGCTCCCGCTGCGCGGATGCCGCCGATCAGTTTCTCGTGGCGGGGGCGATCGAGAACGATGACGACAAGGTCGTCCAGATCACGGTCGAGACAGCGGGCAATTGTCTTCAGATTGTCCTTTACCGGGGCGTCGATGTCGAGAGCACCGCGGCAGGCCGGGCCTGCGATGATCTTTTCCATATAGCAGTCGGGAGCGTGCATCAGGCCATCCGCTTCCGATGCGGCAAGAGTGGTGATGGCGTTCGGCGTGCCCAGAGCGCAGAGGTTTGTTCCTTCGAGCGGGTCGACAGCGATATCCACCGGAGGACCGCCCGCGCCGACTTTCTCTCCGATGTACAACATCGGAGCTTCATCGCGCTCTCCCTCGCCGATCACGATTGTGGCGCTGATGGGAATTTCGTCAAACGCGCGCCGCATTGCTTCGACCGCGGCGAGATCCGATCCTTTCCGGTCGCCCTGGCCCATAGTGCGGGCCGACGCGATGGCGGCCTGTTCGACGACGTTGACGAGTTTGAGAGCGAGAGACTGCTCCGCATCCATCGCATCAGGCACCGGGACATGGGCTGTTTCTGTTTTGACCATCAAACCTCCACTGTTGAGTGGTGTATTTAGTGGTCTCTAAGTATAGCGGAACTAATTGGCGCGTTGCGAGCGTTTTTGTTCGTGATCCTGCGGATCCGGAGCCTTGTTTCGGTTACGAGTTTCCTGCTGATCGGAGTCAGATTTCTTGCGCTTGGATTTGGAGTCGTGCTTTAGCTTCGGTCCGAAGGGCGACGGGCGGGCGTTCTCGGTTTTCGGCTGGTCCGCGAAGAAGACTGCCAACAACAGTACTGCTGGAATCACGATCTTTCGATCGATCCAACCGGGAGACCGTGCCAAGAATCTCGCTCAGTAACGGTGACCCATTGTAGCTTCGAATCACGTTGGCCTTTGAAGGTCCGCTTGTTATTCTGATAGGCGCATGTGGTACAGAACCGATCTTCTTTTTGCGACTGAGCCGAAAGGCGACAGCCCGGCTGTGAAGTGTGAATCCTGCAATGTCCTGTTTGAGGCGGAGACTGCGCTGCAAGCGGCTGCGAAGGCCGAACTCTGGGCGGAGCGGCACATCGCCGACAGTGACTTCAAATTCGTTGGCCTGGAGAACATGACCCTGCTATTCGCAGACAAGCCGGGGGACGGTACCGAAATCGGCGGAATGTTTTTCGAAGATAGAGACGTGTGGGAGCGCCGGTCTGAATTGATTCCAGACAAGAGCGACATACCCGTAATCCGGTTTGAACAGCATCCGGACGTGCCGGTGCGAAGATTCATACGCGAGGCGCAGGAGAAGGGCCTCGAAGAAATCTACGGTCCCCCCGCTACTTCTTGAACAGATTGTCGAAAGCGGTGCGAGCGTCGTTGGGCGTCTTGATATTTTGAGGCACGCTATTCGAAGGCGGAGCGCTCTGCTGCTGCGGAGCCCCGTCCCTCGAGACCGTCACCCGGGCTCCGAACAATTCGCATTCGTTCGCCTGGTCCTTGATCGGAATGCGGGCCGGGATGGGTTTCAAGCACTGAAAGCGGGTTGAAGGCTCAAAGTGCGCGCACTGCTTACAGCAATGCAGCGCCGCGCCACATTTTGGGCAGTTGCCCTTAAAATCCGTTCCCGGAGGCAGAGCCACCGAGCAACTGTAGCAACGGGACGCAGCTACGCTTTGCACGAGGCGCGGAAGGCGGGGGCCGTTGGCATCCTGCAGCGTCCGCGGGCCTTGCGGCTGCTGGCGCGGACGGTCGCCATTCTGGGGTTTCCGGTCACGGTCCGAATCTTGGTAGCCGTGTTGCCGGTACTTGCGGTCTGAGTCCATGTGAAGGAACGAACTCCTTGAAATCGATCTGTTGGAAACGAGGGGTGCTGTTACTTGGTTCGGCGAACTGGATGGCTAAACCTCTGAGGTTCAGTCTAGCCCCCATTTTAGTAGAGAGTTACAGGGCCGCGTCAACGGGTCATCGAAATGGTTGGACGTAACCCGCATTGCGTACCCGACTCTGCCAGTGTGATTTGGCACGAACTCCTTCTGAAAGACGTATACGGAGCCATGTTGTTCCACAGCGGGCATCGTTAAAATTGCTGTATCTTCCAACTGGCCGCTAACCCCTACGCGGCCAACTACTGCTTCAACGCGAACATCGGTGGGGCTGAGGCCGGCAAGGTCGACAGTGGCACGCAGAGGGATGGCCGTGCCGGTGAGCACGGATCCATCGGGTCCGGCGCCGAGATCGACGAATTCGACGTGCCCCCAAGCCTGCTGAATTGTGGAATCCCATTGGGAACGGCGACGGGCTTCCTGGAAGTTCTTCTCTCGCATCTTCGAGAAGTTGCGGTGTGCCGGCTCGTACAACATCGACATGTACTCGCCCACCATGCGTTGGCAGTTGAACATGGGACTGATGTACTTGAGACACTGCTTCATCCGCTGCACCCATTCGTATGGAATACGATCTTCCCGGCCCGAATAGAACATCGGCACGATTTCGTTTTCCAGTAGGGAGTAGATTGCGCTGGCGTGAATCTCGTCCTGATCCTCTGAGTATGGCACGCGATCTCCGATTGCCCACCCCCCGGAAACTTCATAGGCCTCATCGAACCAGCCATCCAGGATGCTGAGGTTGAGTACGCCGTTCAGGCTCGCCTTCATCCCGCTGGTGCCGCAGGCTTCCTCGCCCCGGCGCGGATTATTCAGCCAGAGATCAACGCCCTGGATCATGTCGCGTGCGACTTCGATCCCGTAATCTTCGAGAAATACAATGCGCTTGGAGATGGCGGGGTCGCGCGAGAGTTGCACGATCTCGCGGATGAGCGTCTTGCCCGGGTGATCTTTCGGGTGCGCTTTGCCAGCGATCACAATCTGCACGGGGCGCTCAGGATCCATTAGCAACTTCTTCAGGCGGTTGACGTCACGGAAGAGAAGCGTCGCTCGTTTATAAGTGGCGAAGCGGCGTGCGAAGCCGATAGTGAGAACTTCAGGATCGAGCACGTCGGATAGGCGGCGAATCTCAGCCCCTGATGCTTTGCGGTCATGCGCGAAGCGGGTCATGCGTTCGCGAGTGAAAGCGATGAGGCGGCGTTTGCGGCGGCGGTGCGCTTCCCACAATTCCTGGTCCGGGATGTCGGTGATCAGATCCCAGATCTTCGGGTCCGGGTAGCGTTCACGCCAGTCGGGTTGCAGGTACTGATCGTAGAGCATGGCGAGGTCGCCATTGAGCCATGTGGGCAGGTGTACGCCATTAGTAACAGCCGTGATTGGCACTTCCTCGACGGGTAGTTTGGGCCAAAGGTTCTGCCACATATCCTGGCTGACATGCCGGTGGAGTTTGCTGACCGCATTGCGATAGGCCGAAGTCTTGATGGCCAGGATGGCCATGGAGAAGCGTTCCTGCGGGTCCGCAGGAGCACAACGGCCGAGTGATAGGAGCTGTTCAAAAGTAACTCCGCTCTGATCGCAGTATTCGTGAAAGTACTCGAAGAGCATGCCAGCGTCAAAGATGTCGATGCCGGCGGGCACAGAGGTGTGGGTAGTAAAGACGTTATTCTGGCGGCTGGCGTCGAAGGCCTCTTCAAAGTTGAGCCCCGATTCCTTCATGAGCAGGCGGATGCGCTCCAGCGCGAGGAACGCAGAGTGGCCTTCGTTCATGTGGAAGACAGTCGGCTTAAGATTCAGCTTCGCGAGCGCACGCATTCCGCCGATGCCGAGAACAATCTCCTGGCGCATGCGGGTGTGAATGTCACCGCCGTAGAGGGACTCCGTAATTTCTCGGTCTTCGGAGCGTGTATTTTCCGGGATGTTCGTGTCGAGCAGATAGAGCTTTACGCGGCCGACATCGATATGCCAAACCTTGATGAAGACTTCGCCGGTGGGCAGCTGAACGCTGACGCGCACTTCCTTGCCCTGTTCATCCACGTATGGGCGCACAGGCAACGTGTAGAAATCGTTGATAGGATAGCGTTCCTGCTGCCAGCCATCCGGATTGAGGAACTGCTGGTGATAGCCCTTCTGATACAAAAGACCGATACCAACGAGCGGGATGTCGGCATCGCTGGATGCCTTCAGATGATCACCGGACAGGAGCCCGAGGCCGCCCGAGTAGATAGGCAGACACTCGGTAAGACCGTACTCCATGGAGAAGTACGCGATGAGGCGATCTGTGCTGACGCCTTCCTGATTCTGCATGTAGGTGTCATAACGTTCGCATGCACGACGGTAGAGAGCGAGGAAGCGCGGATCATTCGCGACCTTTTCCAGTGCAGGTTGACCGATCCGGCCGAGCATGAGGACCGGATTGTTACCGCATGCTTTCCACAAGCTGAGATCCAGCCGGCGAAAAAGCGCGCGCAGGTTGTGGTCCCAAGTCCAGAGCAGGTTGTAAGCGAGCTCGGACATGCGTTCGAGAGCGGCAGGCAGCGCAGGACGAACCAGGAATTCCTTAACGGGTGTAATTTGGAAAGGCATTGATGAACGAAAAAATACTGAAGCTAGGAGTCATTGTACTGTAGCGGGTCGAATCACCTTTTTGACCCCCCAATCTGTAACCACGTCTAAAAGCAGGAGTCTTATGATAAGTCAAGAAAGGCAACGAGGCCTATGCCGGTACAACCGACTGTGCGGAGTCCCCGAAGCGAGCGCTTCCGACTGTTCCGGAGCGCCAGAGCTTCTACCTCTAGTTTGGCACATCTGTTGCGCGATGCGCGGGAACAGACGGACAAGCTTTTCTCGGTGCTGAGGGAAGGGGCTCTCTACGAGCGGCCGATTCCTGAGCGGCACCGCCTGATCTTCTACCTGGGGCATGTCGATGCGTTCGATTGGAATCAGATCGGGCGGTTTCACCTTTCGGCATCCTCATTTCATCCGACGTTCGATAAACTGTTCGAGGCTGGCATCGACCCCGAGTGCGGCACGGCCGATACCGATTCCGCATCCGACTGGCCAAAGTTGCCGGAGGTGGCCGCTTACTGTGCGATGGCGAGGGAAAGGGTGGATTCACTGTTGCACGAAGCGTTTCCGGACGTGGTACAGATGGCGATCGAACATCGCCTGATGCATGCGGAGACGCTTGCTTACCTGCTGCACAACATACCGCATTCGCAGAAGAGCGCCCCAGGTATGGGAGCACCCCCTGAGGGACATGTCCGCGGTCCGGAGCGGATTCGGATTCCGGCCGGAGAGGCGACGCTGGGACGCCTGGAAGATGACGGATTCGGTTGGGACAACGAATTCCGGGCGCATCGCGTGTTCGTTCGCGATTTTCTGATGGACCGCTGCAAGGTGACAAACGGGCAGTATGCAGAGTTTGTGCGGGAAGGAGCAGCTGCTCCCCACTTCTGGGCGAACGTGAATGGGAAGTGGTATCTGCGAGGAATGTTCTCAATGATCGACCTTCCAATGGACTGGCCGGTTTACGTGACGCATGAAGAGGCCTGTGCGTATGCACGTTGGAAAGGGCGGAAACTGCCGACCGAGGCACAATTCCATCGCGCGGCTTATGGATCCAGGGACGGACGCGAACATCAGTATCCCTGGGGGGATAATCCGCCTTCGGCGATTCACGGGAATTTTCATTACCAATATTGGGATCCCATTCCCGTGGACGCGCTAGCGGCGGGGGACAGCGACTTTCAGATCGCGCAATTGGTGGGGAACGGCTGGGAGTGGACCTCGACGGTTTTCGCTCCCTTTGAGGGTTTTGACCCGGCGCCGACGTACCCGGGATACTCTGCGAATTTCTTCGACGGGAAGCACTACGTGTTGAAGGGTGGATCCCCAAGGACATCCCGTCTGCTATTGCGCCGGAGTTTCCGGAACTGGTTCCGGCCGAATTACCCGTATGTATACTCGACGTTTCGTTGTGTGGAGGATTGATGGCAGCAGCCGCTGACGTGAGGAACGGAGCTTCGGGCGCATTTGCGCGAGACGTGGAACAGGGGCTCCGCAGTGGCGGGCAGAAACAGATCCCCTCTGAATATCTTTACGACGATCTGGGCACGTCGTTGTTCCAGGCGATCACGCGCCTTCCGGAATACGGGCTGACGCGGGCCGATTACCGGCTGTTGAAGGCGCATGCCCGGGAAATCGCGAGAGCGATGCCTGTGGGCACATACGTGGCGGAGTTGGGGAGCGGCGACGGGAAGAAGACGCGGCGGATTTTGGACGCAATGTCTTCACGGGGCGGAACGCTGTACTACCCGATCGATATTTCAGCGACTGCGCTGGCGGCATGCCGGGAAGAATTGAGTTCGGCGGCGCACGTGGTGCCGATCGAAAGCAACTATCTGGAAGGATTGCACCGGGTAGTGCAGCGCAGATGGACGCGGCAGCCGTTACTGGTGCTGTTTCTTGGCAGCAGCATCGGGAACTTCGATCCGCCGATGGCCGAGGCATTCCTGGGCACCGTACGCGGTATGCTGCAACCGGGTGATGCGCTATTGCTGGGGGCGGATCTAATCAAGCCCGCGGCGACGCTGGTTCCCGCGTATGATGACGCAATCGGATTGACTTCCGCCTTCAATAAGAACATTCTGGCGCGAATCAACCGGGACCTGGGCGGGCAATTCGATTTGCGGACGTTCCTGCACGAAGCGCGCTACGACAGCGCGGAGACGCGGGTGGAAATGCATCTGCGGTCAGAGAAAGCGCAGAAGGTGAAGATCACGGCGCTCGATACGGAGGTCTCGTTTGAGAAAGGCGAGACGATCTGGACGGAATCCTCTTACAAATTCGATGTGCAGCAGCTTGGGCGAATGGCGGCTACCGCGGGGTTCACGGCGGAGATGGAGTGGATCGATGAAGAGTGGCCGTTTGTGGAGACCCTTTGGCGAGTGACGGACCAGTAGTCCGCTTCGACAGAGTACATCTGGAACTCGGAGGCCGTGCGGTGCTGCGCGGGTTGGACCTGGCAGTCAAACCTGGAGAAACGTTGGTGCTGCTAGGCCGGAGCGGGTCGGGCAAAACATCGGCTCTGCGAATGATCAATGCGATGCTGCGCCCGACCAGCGGTGCGGTTTCGGTATTCGGAAAGGATGTGGCGGAGTGGGATCCGATTGCGCTGCGGCGGAGGATCGGATATGTAATCCAGGGTGTTGGCCTGTTTCCGCATTTCACGGTGGAGCGGAACGTGGGACTAGTGCCGGAACTGGAGAAGTGGCCCGTTGCGCAGAGGAGAGAGCGAGTGGCGGAGTTGCTGGACATGGTGGGGCTTCCTTTCAGCGATTTCGCATACAGGTATCCACGGCAGCTTTCCGGCGGGCAGCAGCAACGAGTTGGAATTGCGAGAGCGCTGGCCGCCCGGCCTCCGTTGCTCTTGCTGGATGAGCCGTTCGGCGCGCTGGACCCTCTGACTCGAGTGGAACTGCAGAAAGAATTTCTGCGCTTGCGCACGGCTCTGGGAACCACCGCAGTGTTTGTCACCCATGACATTCACGAAGCGGTGCGCGTGGCTTCCCGAATCAGCGTTCTCCATGAAGGGACTCAGGAGACAACTGGATCCGTACAGGAATTTCTGGGAGAGAAGAATGGCGAGGCAGGGAAGTTCCTTGCCTGCCTGGACACTTTAGGGTGACAGAAAGTGAAATTTGCTGAACAAACAGGGAAAAAAAAGCTTCCAACTTTTGCAGGAGGAGGAATACATGCAAGTTGCGAAGTTTTTGGCTATCTCGATGCTCTGTTTGGGAGTGGTCGCGGGACAGCAGGATCAGCGGAATCGTTTGTCATCACGGGGGCAGAGCGGCCTAGCTAAGGAAGTACGGCACGAATTGGTCATGTTGCCGTACTACTCGGTATTCGACAATCTCGCTTTCAAAGCCGACGAAGGCGGCGTCGTGACGTTGATGGGGCAGGTTACCAGACCCACATTGAAGTCCGATGCGGAGAACGTTGTGAAAAAGATCGAAGGTGTGACGAAGGTGGTGAATAGCATTGAAGTGCTGCCTCCTTCCCCGATGGACGATCAGATTCGCCGCGCGGCTTACTATACGCTATTCGGACAGAACAGCCCCCTGTTCCGGTATGGATGGGGCGCGGTGCCACCGATCCACATCATAGTGAACAACGGCAAGATTACTCTGTATGGCGTCGTGAACAACGAAACCGACAAGAATTTGGCGAGCGTGAGGCTAAACTCGTTGCCGAACGTGTTCTCCGTAGATAACGAACTCCAAGTAGAGAGGTAGAAATCGAATAGACTCGTCTGTTACGGAGGTCATCTTGCGACAGACGAGACGGCGGTTTTTGACGACCATCGGTGCCGCTGCCGGGAGTGCTTCGTTGGCGCAACCGGCGGCAGGCAACGAGCTGAAGCTCTGGTACAACAAGCCTGCAGAGAAATGGACCGATGCCTTGCCGGTGGGCAACGGTCGGCTGGGCGCGATGGTCTTCGGAGGTACGGAGGTGGAGCGCCTACAGGTGAACGAAGACACTCTGTGGTCCGGCCCTCCACAAAAAGACTGGAACAATCCTGACGCAAAGAATCAGCTTGCGGAAGTGAGGCGGCTGGTGATGCAGGCCGAAGACTATCCCGCGGCCGATGGGGTCTGCAAGAAGATGCAGGGTCCGTACAACCAGTCGTATCTGGGAATGGCCGACGTGTGGCTGCACTTTTCTAACGGGGCGGCGCCGGCGGAATACAGGCGTGAACTCGATTTGGATCATGCGATCTCGCGCGTAACATATCGGGCGGGAGACGCGGTGATTACGCGGGAGGTGTTTGCGTCGGCGCCGGACCAGGTGATCGTGATCCGCGTGAGCGGGTCGAAGCCCGTGAATTTCGCGGTGGAATTAACGAGTCCCGTGAAGGGCAAGGCGGAAGGGATCGGGTCAAATGCGATTCGGTATGCCGGCAAAGCGCCTGTACATGTGGATCCGAACTACTACAGGACCGATGAACCGGTTCGATATGACGACTCCGAAGGCAGGGGTATGCGTTTCGAGACGCGCGTACAGGCACTCGCGGAGAGCGGGACCGTCCGGGTGGATGGCGCGCGGCTGATCGTGGAGAAGGCGACGGCAGTGACGCTGCTGATCGCAGGGCACACCGGGTTTCGCGGGTACGAACAGGCTCCCGACGGATCTGCGGCCGACATTGCGGCCGCCTGCGAGACCACGTTGAAAAAGGCTGCGGCGCGAGAATTACCGGCACTGCGTGAGAGGCACATAAAGGATTATCGGGCGCTCTTCCGGCGCGTGTCTTTGCAAATCGGGCCGTATTCGGATCTGCCAACCGATGAATGGTTGAAGAAGCCCGACGCGGGGCTGGCTGCACTGTATTTTCAGTACGGGCGGTATCTGTTGATTGCGAGTTCGCGGCCAGGTTCGCAAGCGGCGAATCTGCAGGGAATCTGGAATGAGTCGGTGAGGCCTCCGTGGTCTTCTAACTGGACTGCCAATATCAATGTCCAGATGAATTACTGGCCGGCGGAGACCTGCGCTTTGACGGAGTGCCATGAGCCGTTGTTCGGACTGATTACTGAGGTGAGCAAGAACGGGCGCAAGACGGCTCAAGTGAACTATGGAGTGGGAGGCTGGGTTTCACACCACAATATCGACATCTGGAAACAGTCTGCGCCGGTGGGCGATTTCGGGAAGGGCGGTCCGACGTGGGCGAACTGGCAGATGAGTGGGCCGTGGCTGTGCCAGCATTTGTGGGAGCATTTCCGGTTTACGGCGGACATGAAATTCCTGCGGGAGCGGGCGTATCCGGTGATGAAGGGCGCTGCTGAATTCTGTAGGGAGTGGCTGATTCCCGGCAAGGATGGACGGCTCACGACGTGTCCATCGTTTTCCACCGAGAACACATTTCTGACGCCCGATAAGAAGCGGGCCCAGACGAGCGCCGGCTGCACGATGGACCTGGCACTGATACGCGAGATCTTCGCGAATACCGCGCAGTCAGCAAAGCTGCTTGGCGTAGATACGGCGTTTGCCGAGGAGTTGGAGAAACTGCGCGGGCAACTGGTGACGTACCAGATCGGCAAGCACGGACAGTTGCAGGAATGGTCGAAAGATTTTGATGAGGCGGAACCGGATCAGCGGCATATGTCGCACCTATATCCGCTGTACCCGGGCGATGAAATTACTCCCCGGAAGGAGCCGAAACTGGCGCAGGCGGCGAAGGTATCCCTCGAACGGCGCCTCGCGGCGGGCGGCGCCTATACGGGATGGAGCCGGGCCTGGGCAATTGGATTTTGGGCACGGCTGCTGGAAGGGGACCGCGCGCTCGAGTCGGTTATGGCCCTGTTCGCACATAGCACCGGGCCAAATCTGTTCGATACACATCCCGCGGGAAAGGGCTGGATTTTTCAAATCGACGGGAACTTCGGGGCGACGGCGGCGATTGCGGAGTTGTTGCTCCAGAGCCACGATGACGCGATTCACTTTCTGCCGGCGCTCCCGAAGGCGTGGGGAAACGGGACGGTGAGCGGTCTGAGAGCTCGTGGAAATATCGGTGTCGCGATGGAGTGGAAGGCAGGCAAAGCGCTGAGCGCGGAACTGAGCGTACCTGTGAGTGGTGCGTGGAACTTGAGACCTCCGGCCGGGCAGAAGATTACGGCTGTGCAGGGTGCGGGGCTGCGGGACTTAGGGAATGGCGATTTGCTAATGAGGGTGCCGAAAGGCGGCAAGTACCGAGTGGTGTTCGGGTGATCGAGGTGTTGACTTGGGCGCCAGCGAGACGCTAGGAGGCGCCTGGGTTCGTCACCTTTGTGCGGTGCGGAATCACTCTCCAGTCGAGTCCGTGGCGTACTATCGCTATAGATCATGAAGCTCACCTTTTGGGGTGCCGCCCGGACGGTCACCGGATCCATGCATCATCTGACCGTGAATGATTGCGAATACCTGCTGGATTGCGGCACGTACCAAGGCCGAAGACAGGAGTCGCGGGAGCGGAACTCGCATCTGCCTTTCGAGGCGGGGCGGATTTCCGCGGTGATGTTGTCGCACGCGCATATTGACCACAGCGGCAACCTGCCTTCACTTGTAAGGAGCGGTTTCGGCGGACCGATCTATACCTCGCCGGCGACGGCCGACCTCTGCAATCCGATGCTGCTTGATTCGGCCAATCTCCAGGAACGGGATGCCGCTTTTCTGAATAAGCGAATGTGGCGGCGCAAGGGGCTGCTTGGGCAGAACGGAGAAGAGCAGGTTACGCCCATTTACACGACACAAGATGCGGAGCGGGTGCTGCTACTATTCCGGCGCGTGCTGCTGGCGACACCGACCCAGGTGGGCGAAGGATTGATTTATGAGACCCATGAAGCAGGGCACATGTTGGGGTCGACGACGATGACCTTGGTGCTGCAGGAAAACGGCCGCAGAGTCCGGCTGGCATTCTCAGGCGATGTGGGCAGACCGAATCTGCCCGTCATTCCCGACCCAGCGAAGATGCCGGACGCTGATTACGTGATTATGGAGAGCACATACGGTAACCGGCTGCATCAGGATCAGGCACAAGTGGCCGACAAACTGGCCGATACCATCAACCGGACAGCCGCGCGCGGCGGGAAGGTGATTGTACCTGCGTTCGCGGTAGGTAGGACCCAGCAACTGGTGCTGGCGCTTCACGAACTGATCAACGCGGGCCGGATTCCGAATATCCCTATGTTCGTGGACAGCCCGCTCGCGGCGAAGGCCACACAGGTATTTCGAGCGCATGCGGAAGCGATGGATGCGGAGACGAATGAGTTTTTCCGTAATGGAGAGGACCCGTTCGGCTTCCGCCGTTTGCGCTACATACAGGATGTGAACGAATCGAAGGCCTTGAACGACTTGAGGGGGCCGTTTGTTGTGATCGCCGCATCGGGGATGTGCGAGGCTGGGCGCATCCTGCATCACCTGAGAAATCACATTGAAAACCCAAGAAATACGATCTTAATTACCGGATTCCAAGCAGAAAATACATTGGGCAGGAAGATCGTGGAGAAGCATGCGGAAGTGCCGGTCCTCGGGGACATAATGCGCCTGCGCGCCGAAGTGGTTACGCTGAATGAACTTAGCGGCCACGCCGACCAGCGCGGCCTGTTGGAGTGGTTGCGGCCGATGGCGAAGTCGCTGAAGAAGGTCTTCCTCGTGCATGGGGAGTTCCCGGCACAAACGGCGCTAGCCCAGGCGATCCGAGAGGATTACGGGCTGGACGTTGTAGTCCCGGCTCGCGGGGAGAGTTACGAGCTGGGTTAAGGAACGTGAGAAACCAGCATGAACAGCCTGCTCATCCAGTTCGCTTACCTACAATTGCTTGATTTTCTGACAACCATTGCTTTTTTGATTCGAGGGGTGCAGGAAGCAAACCCCCTGGTGAAGCATATGATTGTCAGCTTCTCGCCGTTCGGAGGACTGCTGCTGGTGAAGGCTGCCGCCCTGTTGCTCGGGGTGTATTGCTGGAGGTTGGGTAAAGGGCATCTGCTGACGCGAATCAACGTAGGCTTCGCACTTCTAATTGCCTGGAATATCGTTGCGTTGATTCTCGCGCCGGACAGCGGCAGCGTGGTTTAGGCCAGGAGACCGCGGATCCGGCCTTCCACCTGCGCTTTCATCTTTTCCTCAGGGATGAACTTACTGAGAATTCCGGGAAGTTCGACGTCCAAGGTGACATCATGATCTGTCACGAGGACGGTGCCGCGGATCGGAGCGGTGAAGAATCCCATCTTTCCGGTGACTGCGAAATTCATCACATTCCCATTCCACTGCTTTTGTTTGTTAAGGATCTGCAGTCCCGAGATAGGAACCTGCATGAAGACATCATCGATCGCCTTATCGATGTTGCGGATCACTTCTTCTTGTGTCTTGTTGTGCGTTACCGTGATTCTCATGTGCCCCGATGATACGACGCGGTTCCAGTGGATCGTGTGTCAGGAAACGGGCAGGAGAGAACTATTTAGTTGGGAGTTGGACAAAGCCGAAGGAGTGAGCCACCACGACGGCGAAAGCGATCAGAAGGAGAAAACTTACCAGGGCTTCGCCGGAACGGTTCCCGGCACGAGCCTCCGCCTGCCGGCGCTTTGCGAGATCCTTGCGCACGACTTCGCGATAATCGGAGTCCTCCATGTGGGCAAGATCCTCGTGTTTGAGACGCTTCTCGAAAACCATCTAGATCGGTTATAGCTGGTGGAAATCGTTTAAACAATAGAACAAACGCTAAGAAGTACTAATTGTCTCAATTTTTCAAAAAAAACCAACCTGGACTTTACGGGTTCTAAGGATAGTTACTTTAGTACTTGGAGTGTGGCGGTCCGTCCGGACAACTGCGCCAGATGGTCCACGCTATTATGAAACAGGATGCCAAGCAGAGAGATCGCCGAGGACGGAATCGTCCTGGCGGCGCAGTTGGCGAAGCTGCAGGAACTGGAGAGCACGCTCCGAAGTGTGATCCGGGGCAAGGAAGAGGTTCTGCGCCTTTCCGCGGTGTGCCTGCTTGCTCGCGGGCACCTGCTGATTGAGGATGTGCCTGGGGTTGGGAAGACGACACTTGCACATGCGTTGGCTCGCTCGGTGGAATGCAGTTTTCACCGGCTGCAATTTACCAGTGACATGCTGCCCAGCGATGTGCTGGGAGTGACCATATATAACGCGCACACGGAGACGTTCGAATTCAAACCCGGTGCGGTGTTTACCAACATCCTGCTGGCGGATGAGATCAACCGGGCGACGCCGAAGACGCAATCGGCTTTGCTGGAAGCGATGAACGACGTGCAGGTAACGATCGATGGACGCTCGTATCCGCTGCCGCAACCATTTATGGTGGTGGCGACGCAGAATCCGGTTGAGCATCACGGAACGTACCCGCTTCCGGAATCGCAATTGGACCGATTTCTGATGCGATTGCGAATAGGATATCCGGACGCGATGAGTGAACGGGAGATTCTGCGGCAGGCGGACCGATCTCACGATGAGACGATCCGGCCGGTGCTGAGCGGAGAAGAAGTACTAAAGCTGCAGTCACTGGTGGGCTCCGTCCAGGTGGACGAAGCCCTGGTGGACTACATGCTGGCGATCGTGGACAAGACGCGCAACCAGGAGGCGCTGGCGCTGGGAGTTAGCCCACGCGCCGCGCAGGGGTTGTACCGGGCGGCGCAGGCGTTGGCTTTGTTAGAAGGCCGCAGCTACGTTGTGCCGGATGACGTGAAGCGCCTGGTGGTACCGGTGTTTGCTCATCGCGTGATGGTCGACGCCCGCAGCGCCATGGGACAACGGGGGCCGGGGCTTGCGGAACGGGTTCTGCAAGACATCCTCACGCTGGTGGACGTCCCACTTTAGAGAACATATGAAAACTGCTATTATCGGCCTGCCCATGGTAGGCAAGACATCGTTGTTTACCATCCTGACGGGCAAGCATGAAGCGGCGCGCGTGGGTCTGATGGAGACTCGCGTGGGCGTAGCGAAAGTTCCGGATGCACGCGTGGATGCGCTGGCGGAAATCTTCCAGCCGCCAAAGACGACGTACGCCACGGTAGAATATCTGGATTTCCCTTCGATTTCGAAAGAATCCCTGCAAAATGCGAGTTACCTGGCTGGCCTGAGGAATGTGGATTCGCTGGCGCACGTGCTGCGCGTTTTTGATGACGAGAGCGTGCCGCATGAGCATGGCACCGTGGATCCGATGCGCGACCTGCAGCAGGTTGAGACGGAACTGATCCTCAGCGATCTGGTGGTGATCGAGAAACGGCTGGAACGGCTGGATAAGGATCGGAAGAAGATCAAGAATCCGGAGTTCGATAAAGAATTCGAAGTGTTGGAGAAGGCCAAGGCGCTGCTGGAAGAGGAGAAGCCTCTGCGCGTAATGGACCTTACGCCGGAGGATGAGAAGCGGATCCGCGGCTTTCAGTTTCTATCCCAAAAGCCGATGCTGTATGTGTTGAACCTCGGTGAGGGGGATGCAGCGCGGCTGCGTGAGAGGGAAGAGGAGTATCGGAACGGGCCCTTGGCGGGACGGCCGCGGACGGGTGTTGCTGCTGTATGCGGCAAGATCGAAGCGGAACTGGCAGAGTTGTCGCCCGAGGATGCGAAGGAGTACCTGGCTTCGTACGGATTGAAGGAGTCGGGGCTGCAGCGGCTGATCACGGCGACGTATCAGACGCTTGGGCTAATGTCGTTTCTTACCGCCGGCGATACCGAGGTGCGGGCGTGGACGATTCCGGTCGGGTCGACCGCGCCGAAAGCAGGCGGGGCGATCCATACGGATCTGGAGCAGAAGTTCATTCGCGCCGAAGTCGTGAACTGGAAGGATCTGGTGGACAACGGCGGATATCCGGGCGTGCGGGATAAAGGATTGCTCCGCCTCGAAGGGAAGCAGTACGTGGTGAAAGATGGGGATGTGCTGGTGATCCGGCACTCGTAATAACTCGCGAGGATTCCGTCGACTCAGGCTGCGGCGGGTAGCTGTACGAGACTCTCGAAGCGGAATCCTCGAAGACTTCCTCGGCCTTTCATGTTTTTCGCGGTCGCGATGGCTCGTGTCCGCTACTTACCCCCGAGGATTTCCCCGTGCGGCTTGCTTTCCGTAATTTCCTCATAGGCGTCCTTGATCTGGGCGCGCAGAAGATTGCCGGCCCACGGCTGGGCGGCCGGGGAGAACGCGACTGTGATCTCGTCGGGCTTTTTACCAGCCTTCACGCCGTCCGCCGCCGCCTTCTGCAGTTCCGTGAAGAATGCCATCTGGCCGTTGAACAGCGTTGCATCGGACGGGCCGCCGTGGCCGGGCAGGATGTGGGTAGCACCAAGCCGCTGAGCGGCCTTCAGCACGTTATTCCAATTCCCGATATTGCCCTGGCCAGTGAAATTGTACGGGCCGTTCACGAGTGCGTCGCCGGTGCAAAGCACTTTCTCCACCGGCAAGAAGACGAAGCCATCTCCCCGTGTATGCGCCCAGCCGAAGAAATGGAATTCCACGCGGCGTGAACCATCGTCGAGAATGAACGGGGTCTTGTCGAAGGTCTGCTTCGGCGGCTCGGCAGTGGGAAGGTTCAGTTCCGCTACGTCCTTGCGGGTTTTCGCGGTGGCTTGCCAGGCCTTCGGTTCATATCGTTGCAGCTCCTCCGCGACGCCTTTGTAGGCGAGAGTGGTGGCTCCGGCCTGCGTCCAGACAGGGTTGCCGTAGAGGTGATCGCCGTGGTGATGCGTGTCGAACACATATTTCACCGGCTTGGGAGAGACCTTCCTTGCGTCCGCCATCGCCAGGCGTGCACCGCTCGGGAAGTTTGCGTCGACGACGATCAGGTAATCCTTCATTTCGATGATGATGTTGTTGCAATGCCCCTGATCCTTGATCTCTCCTTCGCGGAACCAGACGCCCGGCACAATCTGTTTCAGCGAGCCAGGCTGGGCATCCGAGCGCGTGGCCAGAAATGCCATGCCTAGCAGAAACGCGAACCCGAAGGCGAAGAGAAAACGGCGCATGGGTAGCAGTGTAACTGAAATGGACTTCCTATACCAGTGCGAGCCCCGCGGATGGTGCCGGATCTGTATACTAATCCCAATTCCCAGGAATAGGATTTCCCTCCTGGTCGCGAAACTTCACCTAAGGGGCTAACACATGCCGGTTGTCCGCTACTCGCATCGAGCGATCTACGGTATACTGCTTTTTCTTTTTCTGAGCGAGGCCCAGTCCTCTCTCAACCAAAGCATCTCCGGACATGTGCAGGACTCGACTGGCGCGGCGCACCCGAGGGTGACGATTACGGTGCTCAATCAGAATACCGGGCTTTCCCGCACAACCCGGACGAACGACGGCGGCAATTATGTTGTCACGGATTTGCCGACGGGCGCATACCAGATCACGGCGGAAGCGAGCGGGTTCAAAACGGAGATCGTCAGGGATAATCAACTGAATACCAACGTGAGCATCGCGGTGGATGTGATGCTGCAGGTGGGCAACGTGTCCGAGACGGTTTCGGTGCGTGCCGACGCAATGGTGGTAGAAACATCCAGCGGCGAACTAGGCTATACAGTCACAGGCGAGCAGGCGAGCGAACTTCAGTTGAATGGCAGGAACTTCCCGGAGCTGCTTTCCCTTGTGCCGGGCGTCTCTCCCACCTACCAGAGCAGTTTCGGACTGTTCGGCGGATACGGTGTCACCAATAACGCACAATCTGTGAATGGCGGACGCGGAGACACGATCACTTGGAATTTGAACGGCGCAGATAACAAAGACAATGGGGGAGGTGGCAATAATTTCGTCAATATCAACCCCGACGCGCTGAGTGAATTTCGAATCTCGACCAGCAATTACAACGCGGAATCGGGTACGAGTTCCGGCGCTGTTGTGAACCTCTCATTGCGCAGCGGCACCAAGGACCTCCACGGCAAGCTGTACGAGTATTTCCGTAATGACGCACTCGATGCGCGCCCGTTCAATGCGATTACGAAACCCGAACTGCGATGGAACAATTTCGGCTGGAACCTGGGAGGGCCGGTACTTCTCCCCTTTGGATGGAATCGCAATCACGACAAGCTGTTCTTCTTTGTTGGCCAGGACGTGAAGCGGCTGCGCACCGGGGTGGCGACGACGTGGACCGTCCCTTCACAGCAGAATCTGCACGGCGATTTCTCCAACCTTGCGCCAGCGAATTGGCCGAAGGATCCGGATACAAAAGTTGTGTACCCGGACGGAATTCTTCCGGCGAGCGTTCAAAACCCGAATAGCGTGAAACTGCTGCATCTCTATCCGGCGCCGAATTTCGGCGGGGCAGGCGGCAACTTCGTGTTTAACGAAACCCAGCCGCTCGACACGAACGAGTACATTCTCAAGTTTGACTACAACATGAACGAGAGGAATCAGATCAATGTGCATTACGTGCACGACTATTACACTTCACTGCAGAATCTCACTAACCTGATTCAGTATTGGCGCGATGTGCCTGGGTTGAACTCCTCAGTGCAGTGGAACAAGGTGGTCACGCCATCGCTCATCAACGTGGCGCAGTTTACTTATACGGGGAATGTGATCGTCGAGAAGAAGCATCGAGTACCGAATCCAGTTTTCCTCACGGACTTTACTCGTGCGGGCCTGGGATTGAACCTGCCCACGATTTATGACGCGTCTCCAGACATCCCCCAAGTTGCAGTGAGCGGCTACACGACGCTTTCCGTCACGCCTCTGAACTTCGACAACTTCAACCGCATCTTCGACTGGAAAGATACGCTGACGAAAATCGCGGGTAACCAGACGATCAAGACTGGCGTGCTGATTATGCGCAGCCGCAAGAATCAGGATTCGGATCCTGCGATCAACGGACAGTTCAATTTCAATGCCACGCGCTCGCCCAGCAGCGGTAATGCCGTGGCGGACGGACTGATGGGGAATTTCTATCAGTACACCGAAGCCAGCAGCATCCGGCAAGGATGGTATCGGTTTTGGCAAGTTGAGCCATTCATTCAGGACGATTGGAAAGTGAGCAGGCGCCTGGTGCTGAATATTGGGCTGCGCTGGTCTTACATGCAGCCGCAGTATAGCCAATTGAACAATACGGTCCAGTTCCTGCCGCAGTTCTTTGACCGATCGAAGGCGGCCGTGATCGATCCAAAGAACGGCACTGTCATCAGGGCGCCGAATCCGCTCAACGGGTTGGTTTTGACGGGTCCGGGATTTCCCGATTCGGCGAAAGGGCGCGTCGAACAGTATGGCGATCCTGCTACGCGCGCTCTCTTCCGCGATCTTCCCCTTGGCGGAGCGAACACGCGCTGGGGCAACTGGGCTCCGCGCCTCGGATTCGCATACGACCTGACAGGGCGCCAGAGTACGGTGCTACGCGGCGGTTACGGCATCGCCTACGAGCGCATTCAGGGCAATTTTATTTTCGGCGGCGTAAACAATCCACCGTTCATTCACCAGGTGACGGTCCTCAATGGGAATGTGGACAATCCCGCCGGCGCGGTGGCCAGCGCGGCTCCTGTGCAGAACATCAACAACTCCCACTATCTCGACATGAAGAACCCGAGGACGATGACCTGGAGTCTGGGCATCCAACAGAAGATTCGCCGGGACATGATGCTCAGCGTGACCTATGTCGGATCCACGGCGGCGAACCTTTCCTATCAGGACGACATTAATCAGTTGCCTGTGGGGACGCTGACCCGGAACCCGGGCGTCAACACGAACTACTTAAGGCCATACTCCGGCTATGGGAACATCTACGAGTTCAATACGGGCGCGAACTTCGTTTACAATTCGCTGCAGTCTCAGTTCCGGAAGCAGTTCACGGGCGCGGGAATCATCAACGTAGCGTTTACGTGGTCAAAGGCGCGCACGGATGCCAACGGATACAGCTATACCCCCATGGATAGCTACAACCTGCGCGGCGATTGGGGCCGGTCGAACTATAACCGCGAGCGCATCCTGGTGCTCAGCTATGTGTACCCGATTCCGCTCTGGAGGAGAGATCGAACCGTTTGGTATAAAAAAGCGTTCGGCGGTTGGCAGCTCTCCGGTATTACACAGATCATGACCGGCTTGCCGCTAAATCCGACGATCGCTCCTGATCGTGCCGGCACGGGCAGCGGTAATCAGCGGCCCGATCTGGTGGGGAATCCCTACTCGGGACCGGGTGTCGGCGGAAGACAATATTTGAACCCGGCGGCCTTCGCGCTGCCGGCGCCAGGTACGTTCGGGAACCTGGGTTCGTTCGCGATCATCGGCCCGTCATGGAACACATGGAATGCGTCGGTGACCAAATCGTTCCCGATCCTGGAGCAGCGCAGGTTGGATTTCCGAGCTGAGTTCTTCAATTTCCCGAATCATCTCTCGTATTTCGGCGTGAATGCCGGCAGTATCAACACGACGCCCCCGGCCAACTTCGGGCAAGTGAGCAGCGCGACAGATCCGCGCATTTTGCAGTTCTCGCTGCGGTTCAGCTTCTGAGTGCCGGCGGCAGAGGATTCAACTCACCAGACACGGCATGCTTTGTCCCCGCGGTTCATCGATGAACCGGCCTTGCAGCCGAACGCCTGCCAGAACTCCGGCATGTTTGAAACGGTTCCGTTTACACGATACTGACCAGGCGAATGCGAATCCGTCAGCACGCGCACTCGCGCGGACTCCGGTGTATAGCTGCCGCACCACACCTGCGCGAAACCAAGGAAGAATCGCTGCTGCGGTGTGTAGCCGTCGACCTTGCCTTGAGGCTGCGTACGCTTACTGAGTGAATCCATCATTGCCATGTAGGCCAGTCGAAGGCCGCCGTTGTCGGCTACGTTTTCGCCCATAGTCAGTTTTCCGTTCACGTTCAGGTCGCCGACCTTGAAGTTGCTGTACTGGCTGCCGATGCAGTCTGTGCGCTTCTTGAACTCTTCCGCGTCTTTCTCCGTCCACCAATCTTTCAGGTTGCCTTCCGCATCGAACTGGCGGCCCTGGTCGTCAAAGCCGTGCGTCAGTTCGTGTCCGACCACCGCACCGATGGCGCCGTAGTTGACCGCATCATCAAGGTTGGCCTCGAAGAACGGAGGCTGCAGAATACCTGCCGGGAAATTGATGTTGTTCTGAAGGGGATTGTAATACGCGTTCACCGTCGGAGGGCTCATAAACCATTCCTTCTTGTCCACGGGCTTGCCGATTTTGGCGAACTGGCGGCGGCGTTCGAATTCATTTGCGCGCAGGCTATTGCCGATCGGGTCGTTCTTGTCGATGGTGAGCGAACTATAGTCCTTCCACTTTTCCGGATAACCGATCTTGTTGGCAACGGCGTGCAACTTCTCGAATGCCTTCTTCTTCGTTTCCGGCGTCATCCATTTGATGTCGTTGATATCCCTCTGCATTGCCTGTTCGATTTCATGCACCATGCGTAGCGTGTGTTCCTTGCCCGCTTTGCCGAAGGTAGCTTCAACGTACTTCTGTCCTAATGCCTCGCCCAGGTCGGAATCGACCGCGGCTATGCAACGTTTCCAGCGAGCCTGCTGCTCCTTGCGTCCCTGCAGCGTGTGCTCGAAGAAATCGAAATATGCGTCCTCAACGGGCTTGCTGAGGTCCGTTTCGATTGTGCTGACGTACTTATATTCCATGTACGTCTTGAGGTCATCCAGGCTGGTGTTTTGGATTACGTCATTCAGCCCTTTGAAGAAATCGGGCACTGCGACGTTCAGTGTCTTCACTGGAGGCAGGCCGACCTCCGCGAGATAACGCGTCAAATCGAAAGCGGGAATCAGCGCAGCGGCATCCTGCTCCGTCAACTTGTGATAGTTCTTTGCGGGATCGCGCCGGGAAACTCGATCGAGCGATACTTTGGCCAGTGCGGTCTCAATCTTCATGACCGCGCCTGCACGTTGCTTTGCCTTGTCCTCAGGGTCACCGAGGAGACCGAACAGCTTCTCCAGGAACGCCACGTACTTTGCGCGCGTGTCGACGGATTTCGGATCGTCCTTCAGATAATAGTCGCGATCGGGCAGGCTCAGGCCGCCCTGGTCCAATTGTGCGATTACCTGGGACGCATCCTTGAAGTCTTCACCGGAACCAACCCGGAAGAAGGAACGCACACCCTTCGCGTGCATCTTCGCTACTTCATCTGTAATAGCTTTCTTGTCTTTGATCGCTTCGATTTCTGAGAAAATGGGCTTCAACGGGGAAAGGCCACGCTTCTCCCGCGCCCCCTCATCCATGCAGGCGTGGTAGTAATCACCAATCTTCTGCTCGACGGGAGTGCGAGTCTTCTTCGCTACACTGGTTTCGAGGAGATCTTTCAGAAGGCTCCGGTTCCGCTCATTCAATTCGACGAAGCGGTTCCAGGCGGTCTGGTCCGAGGGGATCGGATTGGCCTTCAGCCAGTTCCCGCAAGCATATTGAAAGAAGTTATCGCAAGGTTCGACGGACTTGTCGATTGCATTCACGTCGAACCCCGGTTTCAGCTTTGGCTGGCCGAATAGGGCGCACGCAGATAGGCTGAACGCTAACGCATAGTTTCCTAATTTCACGGTCGTGATGTTCCCTCTAGATCCGCCGGGTTGGCGGCGAGATATTGATCTTATTCCAGCACAAGAGTTGCAGAGACAACAACCTGATCCACATCTATGCCGGCGCCTTCGTCGGCTTCGTAGAGTTGCAGGCTCTTGACGGAGCCGTCCGGCTGATAGAGTTTGGCCGACTTGTATTTACCGAGCGCATGCACAGTGATGGCCTCCACAGGATAATTCGAGTAATTCACAAGGTGCAGCACCGTCTGTTTGCCGTCTGAAGATTCAAGCAGATTCGAAAGCATGCTGGAGACGTTGAATAGCCTTACGCCGAGATTGCGGCGGCCGGTCATGGAGTTCATCTCTTTCCAGATGTCATCCAGGATTTTGATCTCGGAGTCGCCCAGAGTGATTTGGCCGGGCTGTGGGGCAGGGAACTTCCAGCCGGGAGGGCCGGTGAGGAGCGTGTTTCCCGCGCGCCGCCATGCGTTCAGCACTTCTTTCTGTTCCGGAGTGAGGGCCGACGGATCCACGTCGACCGCCATCTTCGTCCCTTCCATCGCCGGGGCACTGAGGCGGCGGCTGGGTACCGGACGAACCGGCGTGTGCTTCACGGCGATCATGTCCAGCACGCCACCGGATAAGAGCGCACCGCTTTCCACGTCTTCTACGAGTGCGAGCTGTCCTTTGGGCCGCATCTTCTGCCAGTCCTTGTGCCCCTCGTAGAATGCGAGCTGCTGCGTGATGCGAGTCCAGTCCCGCAGAGCGCGCGCTTCTCGTGCGTAAAGGCGCTTTTCCAAATCCGGATCGAGAGCGATCACCCAGCGGGCGCCTGCGGCTTCCGTATCGCCAAGGGCCTGCAGATAGTTCTCCGCGGTTAATGCACGCTTCTCCGGTGGACGGTTGCCGAGCCAGATCACATTGTGTGTCGCGGCGCGGGCAAAGCGCAGGA
Organism: uncultured Solibacteraceae bacterium; assembly: GCA_964464925.1. Taxonomy (GTDB): domain Bacteria; phylum Acidobacteriota; class Terriglobia; order Bryobacterales; family Bryobacteraceae; genus CAYXLI01. The sequence continues at coordinate 72,841 of CAYXLI010000001.1, forward strand.
AGCCAGTGTTGGTGTCGATCCACGCGCCGCCACTGGGGGCCGATTTCGTTGTGCCATGTTCCTCCACCTGCACGCCTGGCCACACGCCTTGATATGTGCCGATCACGCCCGCGGATGAGTCTAAAGCCATCTTCGAGCGCGAGGTCATCTCGACGACTTTGATTCGGGAATCGGTCAGGAAGCGCGCGACCGCCGGGGATTGGAAATCGCCTTCGAGTACAACGCCGTCGAGCTTTGCCTGGACTGCCTGTTGCGCCGAGTTCATGGCCTGGTCGCCGGGATGGATGACGCCGAGCACGGCGACGTTGTTTTGCCGGGCGGCGCTCAGGAACGGTGGGGCCCAGTCCTTCTGCTCGAGCAGAAGACAGTTTACGGGCGTATTCTTCACCAGGTCCAGCGATTTCGGATCCGTATTCGTCCACCGCATCGGCACCCAGTCCGCCATGCTAACGATGAGCATCAGTGCAAGCAGCATAACTTCAAGTTAACTCGACTTGACCTCGGTCCACAGACGATCCCGGAGACGCTGGATCCGGGGCGTGCTCGCCTGGGACCATTCGCCGCGCTGCATCGTCCCGGCGGGAGGGTACAGTGTAGGGTTGTCGCGAATCTCCGGAGGCAGCCGCGCCCGCCCTGCTGCATTGGCTGTTGCGGACTTTACGGCCAGCACGATCGAGGCAGACACTTCGGGCCGCAGGAGATAATTCAGGAATTGATGGGCGAGTTCCCTGCGCCTGCTTTCGCGCAATATGACGGCGCAATCGGGATAAACCGCGAAGCCTTCCTCCGGATAGGCAAAGGCTAAATCCGTGGAGACGTCGAGTGCCTGCTGCGCCGTGGTGGACCACATTTGCGCCGCACTGATATCGCCCGAAACGACCTGATCTCGCGCTTCAGCATTGAGGTACGCGCGCAGCAACGGCTTCTGCCGGATCGCTTCCTCCTGTGCCGCCCGGAGATCGGATTCCATACTCGTATTAATGGACTTGCCAAGTTTTTTCAGGCACGCACCGAAGACGTCCACAGGGTCATCCAGCATGGTCATCCTGCCGCGTAACGATGGATCCCACAGGTCGCGCCACGCCCGGAGAGGCGGAGTCATTCTCTTGTTGTAGATGATGCCCGTGGCATTCCACATGTAAGGCATGCCCCACTGGAGTGGGGGATCCCAGGACGGAGCTTGAAACAGCGAAGCCAGATTGGCGAGATTCGGCAGTCGCGCATGATCCAGTTGCGCCAGCAGGCCGGACGAACGCAGGGGCTCGATCAGATAGTTCGTAGGGAAGACCACGTCCCAGCCAGAGTTGCCGGTCATCACGCGCGCCAGCATCTCTTCGTTGCTCTCGTATACCGAGTAGCGTACTTTTACGGCGAACTCGCGCTCGAAATTCGGGATAGTTTCGGGAGCGACGTAGGCTGACCAGTTGAAGACATTCAGCCGGCGCTGATCACGACGGCATCCGGCGAGTCCCGAAAGGCCCAGAAAGAACCAGGTGCGCCGCGTCATTTCCGCAATCGCTCCGATACTATGATGAGGCCGCCGAGTCCAATGACGATCAGCGTGGATATGGAATTCACGACCGGGTTGGCTCCCCGACGAGCCATTGCGTAGATGACCATGGGCAGCGTTTCGGAATCCACCCCGGCTACCATGCTGGTGATTACGTAATCATCGAAAGAGGTAGTGAATGCAAGGAGCGCCGCCGCCGCGATGCCCGGCAGAAGCACCGGCAACGTCACTTCGCGGAACGCCTGCCATTCCGTAGCGCCGAGGTCCAATGCGGCCTCTTCCAAAGCGGGATCAAACGTGCGCAGGCGTGCCATCACGACGACAACGACGAATGCGAGGCAGAACGTGATGTGCGCGAGGATTACCGTGTGCATGCCGAGTTGGACGTGCACATAGCGAAACAGCCACTGGAAGAAGACGAGGAGGGCGATGCCCATCACGATCTCGGGCGTGACGAGCGACAGGTAGAGAGTGCCTGAAAGCCACTTCGACTCGCGCTTCCAGAGGCCGTAGGCGCAGAGAGTTCCGAGAGCCGTGGAGACGGCGGTTGCTACCAGGGCAATGACGAGACTGTTCCAGGCGGCCTCGGTAAGCTGCGGATCCCGGAACGCGGTTGTGTACCAGGTCCACGAGAAGCTCTGCCATAACGTGAACCGCGACGAGTTGAAGCTGAAGACGGCGAGCACCGCGATGGGCAAATGCAGGAAGACATAGGCCAACACAGCGTAGGCAGCGAGTCCCTTCTTCACAGCAGTTCCTTGTTCCCGCCGCGCAGGAATGCCATCAGGAGCACCATTACTACTGCCATGAGCATGAGCGAAACAGCGGAGCCGAACGGCCAGTCCCTCGCAGTGGTGAACTGATTCTGAATCAGGTTGCCGGCCATTACCGTCTTGCTGCCGCCGAGCAGATCCGGCGTAAGGTACGCGCCGAGGCAGGGAATGAAAACCAGCAGAGCCCCGGCGCGAAAACCGGGCCCGCACAGAGGAATCACGACGCGGGTCACGGTCGTAAATGGCCGCGCGCCGAGATCTGCCGCGGCTTCCAGCAGGCTCCTGTCAAGGCGTTCCAACGTTGCGTACAGGGGCAGCACCACGAAGGGCAGATAGCCGTAGACGAGACCGACGAACACGGCACCGTTGTTATACAGCAGTGGCAGCGGCTCGTGAATGAGTCCGATACGTTGCAGAAGGCCGTTGATCAATCCTGTGTCCCGAAGTAAGAACATCCACGCGTACGTGCGGACCAGAAAGCTGCTCCAGAAGGGCAGGATCACGAGTTGAAGATATAGGCCTTTGCGCTTCCCAGCTAGCGAGATAAAGAGCGCCAGGGGGAAGCCGAGCAGGAGGCATCCCAACGTCGCCATGCCTGCCATGACCAACGTGCGTAGCAGGATGACGAGGTAGAGCGAATCGGCAAGCCGCAAGTAATTCTCAAGCGTCCACTCCTGGCTGACGCCGCCGTAGGCTCCACGGGTGAGCAGGCTATAGACAACGATGATCCCGAGTGGAGCGAGAAAGAAGACGGCCAGTGCGAACGCGCTGGGAGCGAGAAAAAGCCGCCGCAGGCGGTTCATTGCGCGTCGCTAGGCAGCGGCAACTCGTCCGACGGGCTCCACCACATGTGAACGGATTCGCCGGGCTGAAACGGCTCGTCAAGGTGTGACACTTGTGCCACCATTGATTCGCCGGAAGGCAATCGAGTCTCCACGTGGAAACAATTGCCCAGGAACATGAGATTGTGCACGGTGGCAGCCATCGTCTGCGCGCCATTGTCCGGCAACTTTCGGGAAACACGCGTCGCCTCGGGCCGGACGCCGATGCCGTTGATCCAATTCACCGCGCCAAGAAAGCCAGCCACGAATCGCGTCTTGGGCCGGAGATAAATCTCTTGCGGCGACCCGACCTGCTGTAACTTGCCCGCGTGCATCACGGCGATCTGGTCCGATAGCGAGAGCGCCTCCTCCTGATCGTGCGTGACGAAGAGGAATGTGATCCCGACTTTCCGCTGCAGGCTTTTCAGTTCCGCCCGCACCTGCTTGCGCAGATTCGGATCGAGTGCCGATAAAGGCTCGTCCAGCAATAGGACATCGGGCCGCACTACCAGAGAGCGAGCCAGGGCGACGCGTTGCTTCTCTCCGCCCGAGAGTTCGGATGGAAGGCGATTCTCCTTGCCGGTGAGCCGCACCAGTTCCAGCACCTCAGCCACACGCTTCGGGATGTCGGCTGCGCCCTGGCGCTTCAGCCCGAATTCGATGTTTCCCCGTACGGTCAGATGAGGGAAAAGCGCATAGTTTTGAAAGACCGTGCTGAGGTTACGTTCATAAGGGCGACGGGAGTTGATGCGCTCGCCATTCAGCAGAATGTCCCCGTGCGAAGCGTCCTCGAAGCCGGCGATCATTCGGAGCGTGGTCGTCTTTCCGCAGCCTGACGGCCCGAGCAGCGCGAAGAAACTCCCACGTTCCACCTTCAGAGAAACGCGGTCGACGGCCAAATGCGTCGGAAACTGCTTGGAAACGTCGCGAAGCTCGAGAAGTGCACTCATCGATTCTGTTTGCAGTTTAATACGGAATCTTGATCGCGCTGCGCATCCATTCCTCGAAGGATTGTAGCGACTCGTCATGCAGGATCTGCCGCATGGGGATAACGCGATCTTCGGCCTTCATACGGGTCTGCTGATAAATGAAAGAGTCGTCGAAACCGGCTGCCGCGGCATCCTTGTGGGTGCCCCCGTAGTAAATAGCAGACGGCCTTGCCCAGTAAATGGCGCCGAGGCACATGGGGCACGGTTCGCAGCTTGTATAGAGCACGCAATCTTGAAGTTGGAATGTGTGAAGCGCTGCGCAGGCCGCTCGAATCGCCATTACCTCGGCATGCGCTGTAGGATCATTCAACCGCGTAACGCTGTTCACGCCTTCGGCGACGATGAGACCGTCTTTCGCAACGATGGCTGCAAACGGCCCTCCCATACCGCTGCGGACATTCTCCACAGCCAGCGCGATGGCACGGCGCATGAATGATTCCGGATCTGCTTTCACATGACCGATCATGCCATATAGCGCTTCAGAGGCTGGGAACTTGTCTGTCCCCGGCGGCGTCAAAGAACCCATGAAATGGGCGCTCCTGCTGGCGTTTGCCAGTCTCTATGCGGATCAGCCATGGCGGGCGGCCATGGAGGCGGGCAAGTACGCGGAGGCGGAGCAGCAACTCAAAGCGCTATTGGAGAAGGCAATTCACGCGCTGCCCTGAGTGATCTTGCCGCTCTGTACCGCGCTCAGGCTCGCTATGCCGATGCCGAACCGCTGCTGGAACAGCTGGTGGCCGGATTTGATCCGGACGATATTGCGGCTGCGCCTTACATGACGGATCTGGCCGTGAATTATCGCGCAACGGCCAACGCGCTGAAGGCGCAACCGCTGCTGTCCCGTGTGATCATGATGCACAAGAAGGCGCTCGGTTCGGCCGATATCGAGGTGGCTCGGGATCTGCAGCGGCTGGCCGAGGTCTTTGTCGACCTGCAGCAATTCCCGCAAGCGATTCAGATGTTTGTGCAGAGTGTCGATCTGACTTCTGCGAAACTCGGGCGCATCCACCCGGACCTGCTGCCGGCTTTGGACCAGTTGGGCGGGCTGTATCGCGATGACCAAAAGTATGCCGAAGCCGAGGGTATCTATCGGTGGGCGCTGACGATTCGAGAACGGCAATTCGGGCCGAAGCATTTCGAACTGATCCCTACTGTGGATGGCTTGTCGTATGTCCTGTTTGGACAGAGCAAGTACAAGGAGGCTGAGCCGTATTACGACCGCCTGCTCGACCTGTGGGAGAAGAGTGTGGGCCTGGACAGTCCGATGGTGGCGCTCACCCTAGATAAGATGGCGGAGTTCTACTATGCGCAGGACCGGCTAAGCGATGCGGAGTGCGCGGCAGAACGGTCCTTAAAGATTCGAGAAGCAGGGTATCAGCAGGGAGTGCGGCGACTGGCACGGATCTACTCGGCAGAAAACCGAAAGGAAGATGCAGCCGCATTACTGACGCGAACGGGAGTGAGCAATCGTTAGACTATAGCTGTGTCCGACCTGTCCCGTCGTGTTTTCCTGCAAGGTGCGGCTGTCCAACTCGCACCGAAATCGAAGGACTATTTCGCTTACGTAGGCTGCTACACGACTGTCGCGCGGAAAGGGCGCGGCGATGGGATTCACGTTTATCACATCGATTCCAAAAGCGGGGTCTGGTCCCACGTGCAGCGATTCGGCGACGTAATCAATCCATCGTTCCTGATTACCAGCCGCGACGGGAGATTCTGCTATTCGGTGCACGGGGATGAAGCGTACGCTACTGCGTTTTCCATTGACGCCAGGTCTGGTGAACTTACTCTTCTGAATCGGGCGGAAACCGGCGGCAAGAACGGCGTCCATCAGGCGATCGACTCAACAGGCCGCTACATGGTGGTGGCAAACTACGCGTCGGCGACCGTTGCGGTTCTTCCCATCCAAGCAGATGGCCGGCTGCAGAACTACGTTCAACTTGTCGAGTTACGCGGCGAGCCCGGACCGCTCCGCGCCGAGCAGGCGGGTTCCCATCCACATCAGGTCGTATTCGACCCGTCAGGCCGGTTTGTTGCGGTTCCGGATAAGGGGCTTGATCGAACATTCCTCTTCCGATTCAATTCCGGCAAGCTGATCGAACATGGTTCGGTTGCGGCGCGCCCCGGTTCCGGCCCGCGCCACATGGCATTCCATCCGAAGCTGCCCGTGGCATGGATCCTCAACGAACTGAGCAGCACGGTGACAACGCATAACTGGGATGCCGTGCGCGGCACGCTGAAGCCCGCACAGATTCTCACGACGCTTCCGGAAGATTTTACGGGGCAGAACACCTGTGCCGAGATTGTGGTGTCTTCCGATGGCCGTTTCCTTTACTGCTCCAACCGCGGCCACGATAGTATTGCGATGTTCACCGTGGATGCCGGCCGGGGACGGCTACGCTCTGCTGGTTGGGTGCCGTCCCAAGGCGCAATTCCCCGCTTCATGACGTTTGATCCGCCGCAACAGAAGCTCTACGTCGCGAATGAACAGGGAGACACCGTCGTTACCTTTCTTGCGGATGACGGAAAGCTCATCCCCACGGGGCAGGTCATTCGCAATGCCAGCCCAGTGACGATCACCTTCGCCTAATAGAAACGTATTATTGCCGCGTACCCCGCCTCTGTCGTTAACTGATTACACGAAGTTGTTTGGTCGCGAATCCAAAAATTTAACCTCATGATGCGCCGAGTGCTGGCTATTCTCTTCTTGCTGATTGTGGCGAACACGGCCTATGTAGTCGCCTTCCCATCTCCCACCATCTTCTATATGGGCAACGTGCTGCTCCACCTGGTGCTGGGCGTGGTATTTGCAGTGGCGTTCTTTGTCATAATGGGCCGCCAGTCGAGTTTTGTGTTTCGGATAGTGCTGGTGTTGTGCACGGTGACCGGCTTGTCTATCGCAAGCGCCGGCAACACGCGGGAGCATCGTTCGCTGCTGTACTCGCATATTGTTGTCGGACTGCTGGTGGTGATTGCAGCATTCTCTCTGATTCGCAGCAACGGCCCATGGGAACACATGCGGCGGCCGTTCTTCGCCGCTCTCGGATTGCTCGCACTGCTGCCGATGTTGGGCGTCTACGGGCGAAAGCAGGCTGACCAGCAGATGCGAATCCGCAATTCGGAGGTGGTGCCCGTCAGCATGGAAGGAGAAGGCGGCGGGCCGAAGAGTCCTTTCTGGCCGTCCTCGGCGAAGACGAATGTTGGCGGAACGATCCCGTCGAATTTCTTCATGGACTCGGAGCTCTGCGGATCATGTCACAAGGATATCTACGAGCAATGGAAGGGGTCGATGCACCACTTCGCCTCTTTCAACAATCAGTTCTACCGGAAGTCCATCGAGTACATGCAGGAGATCAATGGCACTCAGAGCACGAAGTGGTGCGCGGGCTGCCACGATCACGCCGTGTTCTTCAATGGCCGATTCGAAAAGCCGATCAAGGATCAGATGGACACGCCCGAAGCACAAAACGGGTTGGGCTGTGTGTCCTGCCATTCGATGGTGAACGTGGACGGTACAACGGGCAATGGAGGCTTCACGATTGAGTACCCACCGCTGCACGATCTGGCGTCGAGCAGGAACCGGTACATCCGGGCAATAGACAATTTCCTCACGTACCTCAATCCCGAGCCGCACCGCCGAACGTTCCTGAAGCCGTTCATGCGCGAGGATTCGGCGGAGTACTGCTCGACATGTCACAAAGTGCACCTGGACGTGCCGGTGAACAACTACCGCTGGGTACGCGGATTCAACGATTACGACAACTGGCAGGCGAGCGGTGTTTCGGGGCAGGGAGCGCGTTCGTTCTACTACCCGCCGAAATCGCAGGTGTGCTCCGACTGTCACATGCCTCTGGTTGATTCGAAGGATCCGGGGCGGCACGACGGCGGCAAAGTACACTCGCACCGGTTCCCAGCCGCGAACACCGCTGTGCCGACGGCGAATCAGGATGAGGCCCAACTGATAGAGACGGAGCGGCTGCTGAAATCGGGTTTCATCTCTGTGGACATCTTTGCGGCCGCACCTGTACAGAACGGTGGTACGGAGATGCAGCGGCGCAGGGCGGAGGGCCCGCAGTTGAGCTCCACGTTCGCGGTCGGCGAAGAAGCGGAGCAGCAGGGACAGGTGTTCCTGCGGGACGTGGACAAACTTTCGGCGCCCCTTGATACGGCGGGGGACCGGTTCAAACCGGGATCCACAGTGCGCGTGGATGTGGTGGTGCGGACGCGGAAGATCGGGCATTTCTTCCCTGGCGGAACGGTGGATTCGTTTGACATCTGGCTGGAACTGGAAGGCAAGGACGCAGCGGGCAAGACCGTTTTCTGGAGTGGGCGGGTGGAGGATGAGGGGCGTGGTCCGGTAGAGCCGGGTGCTCACTTCTATCGTTCCTACCAACTGGACGCGGAAGGGAACCCGATCAACAAGCGCAATGCTTTTCAAACAAGAAGCGTCTTGTATGTTCGCATGATTCCTCCGGGGGCGGCCGATGTTGCGCACTACCGCGTGAAGATCCCGAACGACGCGAAGGGGCCGATCACTTTAACGGCGAAGCTGAACTATCGCAAGTTTTCGTATTACTACACGCAGTTTTCGTATGCGGGTCAGCCGAAGCCCGGGCAAGACCCGAGTCTCGTGTCGAAGGAGCACGATAGCCGCGAGTACTCGTTCGATCCGCACAACATCCCGATGAACGTGTCGGGCAAAATTAAGGACCGCATCCCGGATATTCCGATCGTGACTCTGGCGGCGGCGCGCGCAGATTTGGCGCTGGATGGATCGGGACCGAAGTGGCAGCCTGCAGTTAGGAAGGAAGATCGCGAGCGCTGGAATGATTGGGGAATAGGTCTTCTTCTTCAGGGTGACTTAAAAGGGGCCGAGTATGCTTTTTTGCGTGTTACGGAAGCAGAACCGGGCTACGCAGACGGCTGGCTGAATGTGGCGCGCGCGTTAATCCAGGAAGGCGAGACCGACCGTGCAAAGCCGTACATCGAGAAGGCGCTGAAGATTGATCCTTCGCTCGCTCGAATTCATTTCTTCAAGGCAATGATCCAGAAAGCAGACGGAGATTATGATGGCACGCTTGAATCGCTGCGGATTGTAGAATCGAAATATCCGCGGGATCGCGTGAACCTGAATCAGATCGGACGTATCTTATTCTTGAAGCGCGACTACCCAGGTGCAGTGGCAGCGCTGAAGAGCGTGCTGGCAGTGGATCCCGAGGATGTGCAGGCGCACTACACACTGATGTTGGCGTACCGGGGGCAGGGCAGCAATGAGGCCGCGGAGCGGGAAGAAAAACTGTTCCGGCGATTCAAAGCAGACGAGGCATCGCAATCGATCACGGGCAAGCGCCGCCTGATCAGTCCGGAAGACAACAATGAGCGCCAGACAATTCATGACCACGAAAGCGTGAACCTCGCAAAACGATGAAATTCTACGCAAGCTGTCTTTTGGTGGCGATGTGCGCCGCGTGGCTAGTCGCTACCCCTCCGTCTGGAATTCAGTTCACCGACATCACCGCCGCAGCCGGCATCAAGTTTGTCCACAATGCCGGGAAAGCGGGGAAGAAGTATTTGCCGGAGACGATGGGCTCCGGAGCTGCTTTCATCGACGTCGACAACGATGGTTGGCCGGATATCGTGCTAGTCAATAGCAAGGATCTGACTCCGCGCGGAAAGCGGTCTACGCCGGCACTCTATAAGAACAATAAGAACGGCACGTTTACGAATGTGACAGCCGGGTCGGGTCTGGATGTAGAGATGTACGGAATGGGCGTTGCCGTAGCAGATTACGATAATGACGGACGCGAGGACCTTTACATTACCGCACTGGAAGGCGACCGCCTCTTCCATAACGAGGGCAATGGAAAGTTCAGAGACGTGACGAAGGCTTCGGGGATTCAGAACGCGAACTTCGGCACGTCCGCGGCATGGTTCGATTATGACAAGGATGGCAAGGCGGATCTCTTCGTGGCCAATTATGTGCAGTGGACTCAAAAGGGCGACCTGTGGTGCTCCCTGGATGGCTCGACTAAATCGTACTGCACGCCAGAATCGTACAAAGGTACGATGTCGAAGCTATATCACAACCTTGGCGGAGGACGCTTCGAAGACGTGACGCAAAAGGCTGGCTTAGGCGATGCAAGCAGCAAATCACTGGGTGTTGCCGTCATTGATGTGAATAACGATGGATGGCCGGACCTCTTCATTTCGAACGACACGCAGCCGAACAAGTTATATCGCAATAAGGGCAACGGAACATTCCAGGAGGAAGCTGTATCGGCCGGAGTCGCCTTCGGAGAAGACGGAACAGCGCGGGGTGCGATGGGGGTAGATTCGGCGGACTACGACCGGTCAGGACGGATGTCCCTGCTGGTCGGCAACTTTTCGAACCAGATGCTCGGGCTCTATCACAACGAAGGCAAGGGGCTGTTCGTGGACGAAGCGCCGCGCTCGCCGATCGGCCGCTCCAGCCTGTTGACTCTAGCGTTTGGCGTATTTTTCTTTGATTACGATCTCGACGGGCATCCGGACGTCTTTGCCGCGAACGGACACATCGATGAAGAGATCGGACGCGTGCAGCCGAAGATCCAATACCAGCAGGCGCCGCTGCTATTCCACAACGACGGTAACGGTAAGTTTGAGAATGCGTCCTCGTCCGTTGGTCCGGATATGTTCAAGCCGGTAGTCGCGCGAGGATCCGCGTATGCCGACATCGATCACGACGGCGATCTCGATATTCTGATAACCACGAACAATGGTCCGGCACACCTGTTCCGCAATGACGGCGGGAACAGGAACAACTGGTGGAGCGTGAAACTGGTCGGAACGAAATCGAACAAAAGCGCGCTGGGTGCGGTGGTACGCATTGAATCTGCGTCAGGCCGGCAGTGGCAAACCGTACACAGCGGGTCGAGCTATTGCTCACAGAGCGATCTCGCATTGACGTTCGGACTGGCGAAGGACAAGCTGATCAACGCCGTGGAGATCACCTGGCCGAGCGGCGCGAAGCAGCGCTTCACCAACGTGCCGGTGAATCAACGGCAGGTGATCACGGAGCAGTAACGCTACGCCAGCATCTTTTTGACGACGGTGCCCGCCACATCGGTGAGACGGAAATCACGGCCCATATACCGATATGTCAGGCGCGTGTGGTCGAAACCGAGGCACTGCATCATGGTCGCCTGCAAATCGTGAATGTGAACTTTGTCTTCGGTGATCTTGAAGCCGAGTTCGTCGGTGGCACCGACTACCTGGCCGCCCTTGATGCCGCCGCCGGCAAGCCACATGCTGTAGGCCACAGGGTGGTGATCGCGGCCCGCATTGTCCGGGTCGGCCGTATTGCGGATCTCCACCATCGGCGTGCGTCCGAATTCGCCGCCCCAGACCACCAGCGTGCTGTCGAGCAGGCCTCGCTGCTTCAGATCCTTCAATAGCGCGGCGGTGGGTTGATCGGTGATGTCGCAGTTCTTCTTAAGGCCTTTGTTCAGATTCGTGTGCTGATCCCAACTGGCGTGCATTAATTGCACGAAGCGGACACCGCGTTCGACCATGCGCCGTGCCAGCAAGCAATTGGTACCGAACTGGCGAGTTGTCTCATTGTTGACGCCATACATATTGAGCGTCTCTTTCGATTCCTTAGAGAAATCGAGCAATTCCGGTCCTGCAGTCTGCATGCGGTACGCCAGTTCATATGACGCGATGCGAGAGGCGATTTCCATATCGCCGGTCTCCTCGACATGAGCTTGATTCAAATCGCGCAGTGCGTCCAAACCGGCGCGCTGGGTGGCGTTATCTACGCCCTTCGGATTGCTCAAGTACAGGATGGGATCGGAACCAGTCCGGAACAGGACGCCCTGATATGTCGACGGAAGGAAGCCGCTGGAGAAATTCGTTGCTCCTCCGCTGGTGCCTACGCCCGAACTCAGCACCACGAACCCCGGAAGATTCTTCGATTCACTGCCAAGTCCATACGTGGTCCAGGCGCCCATTGTCGGACGGCCGAACTGAATGGATCCCGTGAACAGTAGCAACTGCCCCGGATGATGATTGAACGCGTCCGAATACATGGAACGAACCAGGCAAATGTCGTCCGCGCACTGACTGGTGTAAGGCAGGTAGTCGGAGAATTCGATCCCGCTTTGACCATATTTCTTAAATGTCCGTGGACTGCCGAGCACCGCGGCAGTCGGCTTGATGAAGGCGAGCTTCAGGTCCTTCGTCATCGATTCCGGTAGCGACTGTCCATTCCATTTCTGTAGCGCCGGCTTGGGATCGAACAGATCCATCTGGCTGGGACCGCCTTCCATGAACATGAAGATTACGCTCTTGGCCTTTGCCGGAAAATGCGGCTTTTTGGGAGCGAGCGGATTATTAGGCTCCGCAGAGGCGCCATTCAGCAGATCCGCGAGAGCCATCACGCCCAGACCGCCTGTGCAGCTCTTCAGGAATTCACGTCTCGCTTGAATCATTTGGAAATCGTGGAGATTCATTCGCTTACTCCCTGGTAATAAACTCATCAAGGTTCAACAACACGCGGCTTACGCCCACCCAGGCAGCCGCTTCCATCGGATCACTGCCCTCGGGCGCGGCGGGCATCAACTCCGCAGCTTCCTGCGGATTTTTGCGCAACAGGCTCAACTGCTGGTCGAGATACGTGGCCAGCCGCTCCTTCTCACGCGCAGTTGGGTTCCGGCCCACACTGGTTTGGAAGGCATACTCGAGACGATCGTTCTTCTGCTGCAGGATCTGGGAGGCCAGACCCTGGGCAGCCTCCATGAACACGGGATCGTTCAATAGGTTGAGCGCCTGCAACGGCGTATTCGAGCGGGACCGCCGCGTGCAGGCCACTGTAGAGTCGGGCGCATCGAACGTCACCAGCTGCGGATACGGCGTCGTGCGCTGAAAGTGAATGTAAAGTCCTCGCCGATACCGCTCCGGCCCGTTGTCGGCCACCCACTTGACGCTGTTGGCATAGCCGAGCTCCGCAATTCCGGGCGGCAACGGAGGACGAACGCTCCGCCCGCCGATCTCGTCATTCAGGATGCCCCCTGCCTCGAGTGCCGCGTCGCGAACCAACTCCGCGGAAAGCCGGATACGCTGCTGCCGTGCTATTAGCGAATTGTCGGGATCCTTCGTCTCCAGATCCTGGCGCACATGCGACGACTGCCGATACGCGGCAGACATCACGATCAGCTTGTGCATGGGTTTGACGCGCCAGCCGTTATCGCGGAATTCCGTCGCTAGCCAGTCGAGCAATTCCGGGTGCGTCGGCTTCTCGCCCTGCGTGCCGAAATCTTCCGACGTGCGTACCAGGCCTTTGCCGAAGAATTCCTGCCACATCCGATTGACCGCGACGCGAGCCGTGAGCGGATTGTCCTTGGACATGATCCAACGCACCAGGTCCAGCCGCGTCTTCCCACCCGATGGGCCGAGGAACCCGGGTGTTGCAGGCTGCACTTCGTCGCCCATCGCGCGATAATCGCCGCCCTTCGCTATGTGCGTCTTCACTCCGTCTGCGGTTTCAACAACGGTCATTGCCTGACTGAGGTGCGGATAATGCGAATCCACCTCCGCAAGCTGCTTGCGAGCGTCGCTCAGGCAAGCGGCGACGCTTTTGTCGCGATTGAACTCTGGTCCTATATTGCGCAGGAAGTAGTTTGTCAGGCGGTCGCGATCTTTCTGCGAACGCTGCGTTTCCGGAGTGAGAATAAGCTTGCGCGCCCCATCTTCCATTGCGACAAACGAGGTGACAGTGAAGTCCCACTCAATATCCTTACCGGGGTTGGCAATCGCTTTGCGAACGTTGTCTTCCCATTTGGACTGGTACTTCGCGATCTCGTGCATTTCCAGCAGTTCATTGCGTTCCTTCCGGTATGCGCCGCTGGTCCGGATATATTCGCCGAACTCACCCGGAAGCGGAGCGTCGATATCCTTTTCTTCCAGAGAGTTCACAAATGCCATCATGCTGTAGTAGTCCTTCTGCAGGATCGGATCGTATTTGTGGTTATGGCACTGTGAGCAGCCCATTGTCAGCCCCAGCCAAACGGTGCTCATCGTGTTTGTGCGATTCACCATCTGCTCGAAACGCGCTTCGGCGCGGTCGACGCCCGCTTCGCGATTCACAAGCACGTTGCGATGAAATCCTGTGGCGATGCGCTGCTGGGTAGTGGCGTTCGGTGCCAGGTCGCCGGCAATCTGGTCGCGGGTGAACTGATCGAAAGGCATATCGGAATTCAGTGCGCGAATTACCCAATCGCGATACCGCCAGGCCCACGGACGCACAAGATCTTTTTCATACCCGTCGCTATCCGCATAGCGCGCCAGGTCCAGCCACTGCCGTGCCCACTTCTCTCCGTAATGCGGTGAAGCAAGCAGCCGGTCCACCACGTGCTCATACGCCTCGGGGCTGTTGTCGCTGAGAAACTCCACCACTTCCTGACGTGTTGGGGGAAGCCCGGTCAGATCGATGCTGACGCGGCGGAGCAGAGTCGTTTTACTGGCTTCCGGTGAGGGCTGCACGCCCTCTTTCTCCAGGCGTGCAAGAATGAATGCGTCGATCGGATTGCGGCCCCAGTCCTGTCTCTGCACTGCCGGCACTGCCACCTTGCGGATCGGCTGGAAAGCCCAGTGTCCCTTTCCGGCGGGCATCTTCGCGCCCTGGTCGATCCAGGCCTTCAACAGCGCCACTTGTTCCGCCGTAAGGGGGTCTCCGATGGGCGGCATCCCGAATCCCTTCTTTGTACTAGAGACCCGCTCAATCAACTTGCTGGCGGCGCTGTTGCCCGCCACGATGGCACGCTTGGCGCCATCGGGCTGGTCGAACCGAATGCCGGCCATCTGTTGTCCGGCGCCGTGGCAAGCCGAGCAACGCTTGGAGAGGATCGGCTCAATGTCGTGTGTGAAATCGACGGTCTTTGTTTGGGCGAATAAGGGAAGACAAGCGATCAGAGCGATCGCCGGCCAACGTCTGAACATGTCATCTATCATATGCCCAGTGGAAATAAGAAAACCGCAGTCAGGAGAGATGCTAGAGGTTTTAAGTTACCTCTCCTAAACTGCGGTTCTGCCCGTGTGGGCTTCAGATCCGGCGCCGGCCCGTTTGGAGACAAACTTGACCACGACGTTCGGCAAGGCCCGCGTCCATTTGTTCCTAGCCGAAGCCGCCCAAACGTAAACCGAAACCAGCGATCCGGGGTAAGACCCGCCTATTCAGAACTTTCGAATTGGAGCAAAAAAACTCCCTCTGGGTCACCCGTGCGACCGGACGAATGAGCGGTACGAAACCTAAACACCGGCTCCCCGCAAGCACGCTTTCCTGCTGCCCACTCGCTTCTCTCCAGTTGCCCGTCTACCCAGAGGGCAGGTTAAAAGGTTTACTCCATCAATTCGTTTTACATTGTAGCAAGCCTGCGGCCAGCCGCAACTAAAATCAAGTTCCACGCAATCAGAAGGATACGGAATATGAGGCGCCTCACGTTGAGGCCACTGGATGCGTCTGGTGTGTCAGTGTGACACACTCGAAAGAAATGCGGCTTCTTGTCCTCGTGGGTCTGATTACTCTCACGGTTAGCGGCTTCGCCCAGAATTCGGAAGAGGATCTGAAGATCTACTCCGATCACCCTCGTCTGCTGCTCACCAAGCAGCGATTGAAATTGCTCAGGCGCGAGCGCGAGCGCCAATCGGACCGCTGGCAGCAACTTGAACTGCTGCTGAAAGGCAACGCCCAATTTCCTGAAGCGGCGTTTGTCCGCGCGCTGCAATCTCAGGTGACGAATGATGCGGACGCGTGCAAACGAGCCGTGAGCCTGGATGCGAATGACGCACGCCAGACCGCACTTGTTTTCGACTGGTGCTACGACACGCTTACCGAGGGCCAGAAAACACAACTTGCTGCGAAGCTGAGAGCCGCAGCCGATTCCAAAGCTCCCGATATTGCGTCGGTCCGTAATCGGGTGTTTGCGGCCATCGCCCTCGCCGATACTGCCGGATATGACGCACGTGGAGCGCTGACACAGGTCGTCCAAACATGGTGGCGGAAGCAGGTGGCACCTGAGTTGGAAACGGGCAAGCGCGTTGTTGCGACCGCCGAACTGTACGCTGTCATGGAGCTGCTCCACGCGATTCGTGACAACACTGGATTGGATTTGCGTGAGAGCGCTCCCCGCTGTTTCAAACAGGTACCCGCGATGCAGTTGCTGGGTTACTATCCCGCCACCTATCCGACTCCGGAGAACGATTTTCATATTCCCTCCTTCAGCGGCAAGGGCGAGCCGGATCTCCGCATCGCCGCACTCTCGCGCATCGCCGAGTTGAGCATCGTCTCCTACGACACGAACGCGACCGAGAGTCAGTTCCTGCAGGGATGGCTGCTGCATGACCGTTTCTCCCTGAAAGGTGCGTTCGGCGCACCATACGAATTCCTGTGGGCTAACCCATATCAACCTGGTTTGAGCTTCTTTCACATGCCGTTGCGCCTCCATGACGAGCGCACAGGTCGTTTGTTCCTGCGCTCTACGTGGGAGGAGGACGCGACCTGGCTCGGCTACTTTGACCGGCAGATTCAGCTCTTTGAAGGCGGACAGATCAAGCTCATTGCTTTGGAGAATCGCAAGTCGCCCCTGGCCATCGGCGACTCCGTCGTGATGCAGGGTCAGCCGAAGATGCAGTTCACCATAGGCGCGGACAGCCCACCGAATCTTTTCATTCTCGGCTTACAGCCGGGCTCGCGTTACACGATTGAAGTTGATGACGAAGAACTGGCGGAGGGCAGGTCCGACGCCGGCGGTGTTCTCAACATTCTCAGCACAAGGAAGGACCAGCGCGGAACCCGAATCGCAGCCGCCCGTTAGGAATTACGTATGATGGCAGTAACAGATGAACGTTACTGCACAGCTTTGCGCTCCCCATACTTTTCAGTTTGTCGAGATGCCGATTCCGGACCCGGGACCCGGCGAAGTTCAGGCGCGTATCCGTGCGATCGGAATCTGCGGCTCTGACCTCCATTACTTCGCGGAAGGCGGTATCGGCGATACCCCTGCTGTTTATCCCATGGTGCTCGGCCACGAGCCGACAGGCGAGATCGTCAAGATAGGAACGGGAGTCACTGGCTGGTCGGTGGGCGATAAGGCCGTCCTTGAACCGGCGCTCTACTGCTACCACTGCGAGTTCTGCATGACCGGGCATCATAACGTCTGCCCGAACATGAGCTTCCTCAGCTCACCTTCAGACCCAGGCTTCTTTCGGGAATACGTAAACCTGCCGGTTGCGAATCTGCTGCGGATTCCGCCGTCACTCGATTTGATCCAGGCGACGATGTTCGAGCCGTTCTCCGTCATTATGCACTCCATGCGTTTCGTTGCCTTGCAACCAGGAGAGACCGCAGTGGTCATGGGCGCGGGGCCGATCGGTTCGCTGACTGTGGCGGCGCTAAAGATTGCGGGCGCGAAGCGCATCTGGTGCTTCGACCCTCTGCCGCATCGTCGCGACATGGCGAAGGCGATGGGCGCCGACGAAGTCTTCGATCCGTTTGCAGTGGACCCGGTGAAGACCATCGCCGCCGAGACTCACAAGCGTGGCGCGGACGTAAGTGTTGACTGCGCCGGCAGAGGCGATTCCGTGAATCAGTGTCTGGAGATGACGCGGGGCGCCGGCCGCGTAGTGATTACCGGCATCCCGATGGAACTCAGGTATCCTCTCAACTTTCACGCGCTGCGCCGGAAGGAACTGTCGTTTTATAGCGTGCGCCGCTCCAATCACACCACTGAAGGTGCTCTGGACCTTATGATGGAGCGCCCCTCGTACTTCTCTCAGCTCATTACACATGTACAGCCGCTGCAGAATATTCAGCGGTCGTTCGAGATCCTGGAGAACTATGAAGAGGGCGTGGGTAAGATCGTACTCACGACGTAAATCGAAATTTCGAAGGGGAACTACAACTCGGGAAGAATCGCGACGTAGATCTCAGGCTGGATGGGAGCCAGGAAGCCTAAGTAGGAGAGCACGCGGCCCACGAAGTTGTCGCGATCTGATACCGTAACCCAGCGAAGCGCAGCGTCTTCTCCGTGATCCGTGAAGAAACCTACGCCGCCACTGCGCAACCGGCTATCCGTCCAGGTATCGACCATCTGGCCATTCACGGTTGTGCTGAACGCGTCGCCACGAACGTTTACCATCACGCGGTACAGCGTGTCGGAGCGGAGCACCATCGGCAAGGGAAGCGAGATTCTGGAGTTCTCACGTCCTTGGATCACTGCGTACCGCATCAGGTCCGCCGTCGGCAACGGGCCTGGCTTCGTGATTCGGATCTTGGTCGCGTAGTAGTTATTCGGATTCTGTGCGCGGTAAACCCAGCCGAGTCCCTTTTTCTGAATTTCACTGACAAACTCGAGCTGATAGTCCGAAAGACTCATCGAGTCTTTCCACAGGCGCAATCTTCCCGGATGAATGAAGCCGTTTTTCACCGCCCAATCATTCGCTGACGTTTTGGCCTGAGCCGAAGAGTCCGGTGCTGGAGTAGAGCTTTTCCAGTTCTCCAGACCGGAATGGAAGTCATCGCGAAGGCGTACGGCCGCATGTGTGCGGATCTTCCTGCGGAAATCTTCAAGCGGGTTCGGTCCGGAAGCGCTCATACGTGAGCTTCCATCCGGTCCGCTCAATCCCATGGAACCGACCAGCAGCGCGCCTAGGATGAAGATGCCGAAGAGTGCAGTCGAGACCAGGTTCGATTGCTGCAGGCGGCGATTGTCCGGCTCCGCCGTGCGAAGAGATACCGGCCAAATTTCTTCGTATTCTTCGTCCCGCAACGCGCGTACTGCGCGGGCAGACTGCGAACGCATCAATCGCTTGTGCTCCCGCGAGCAATACTCGCGATCCACAAAGCGGCGGAAGAAACCGATCCGACGTTGGCAGAATAGACACCGCATACCGATAACTCTAACTCCTAGAGTGTACCCCGAAAACGTTCAAATGTTGCCATCAAAAAACACTGCTAAGTTGTAAACCCTACAATGGGTTACGCTACAGTACCGATGTACCAGAAAACCTGATCCGGCCGGATAATGTTGAGCAACCCACAACTTCGAATGTCTCTGCCTGGTACAAGAAAAGTAAGAAATCGGTGTAACCCATACTGCCGTAAACACCGTGGCAAAGTGCTATAGTTCCGTATGTGAGGACGCGCGCTCTGCTGATTGCCGCTGCGGCGACCTTTGTGACTCTGGGGATTCTCCTGTTCTACCCCCCGGCCAGGCTGTCCGCTCTGGTTCTACTAGGCCGCAGTCCGGATTGTCCCTACCAGAACGCAATAAGAAGCAGGGAAAACCTTAGCGAGCAGATTCGGCGGAAGGACGAGATTTTACAAAAAAGTAAGCTCCTGGAAACCGACAGCGAGGGTGCGGAACACTGGCAGACTCCACTGGGAACTTATTGGATTCCGAAAGGGAGCCGCTATGTTCTCCCTTTCAACCTTGCAGAGCAAGCCCGGAAGATTTACGGCTCCGGTGAACGCTTTGTTCAGCCTGGGGATATCGTCTTGGACTGCGGAGCCAACGTGGGCGTCTTTACGACACAGGCACTCGCGGCTGGGGCCAGTCGCGTGGTTGCCATCGAGCCAGCTCCCGAGAATCTGGAATGCCTGCGGCGGAATTTCGCATCTGAGATTGTCGATGGAAAAGTAGTGCTTTACCCGAAAGGGGTCTGGGATAAAGACGAGTTGCTTACGATGAACGTAGACGCACACAACTCGGCTGCAGACAGTTTTGTGCTTCATCCGGAGGGCTCGTCGGAAACCGCTGAGAAGTTGCCGTTGACCACGATCGACAAAATCGTTGATGAACTCCACTTGGATCATGTCAATTTCATCAAGATGGACATCGAAGGTGCGGAGCCTAAAGCGCTTGCCGGAGCGCGCAGTACATTGGAGCGCTGGCATCCTAAGTTGTCTGTCTCCGCATACCATAAGCCGAAGGATCCTGTGGAGATTCCCAGGGTCATCCGGGCTGCCTGGCCGGGCTATCAGATGGAATGTGGTCCTTGTGCCGAAGAGCATGCGCGCATTCGTCCCGATATTCTTTGGTTTCACTAGCCTGCTCTGCGCGGCGAAGACCTATCACGCCGGC
Source organism: uncultured Solibacteraceae bacterium (assembly GCA_964464925.1). Classification (GTDB taxonomy): domain Bacteria; phylum Acidobacteriota; class Terriglobia; order Bryobacterales; family Bryobacteraceae; genus CAYXLI01. Next base: position 93,049 of record CAYXLI010000001.1, read on the forward strand.
GGTGTGGTGATCGGTATTGATCTGCCTCATCAAAGCGTCACGATCTCGCACAGCCCCATCACGCACTACATGGGTGCGATGGTCATGCCATTCCGCACGGCGAGCCCAGGAGAACTCCAAGGTTTGCAGCCTGGGAACCGGGTGGAGTTCGATTTAGTGGTCGAACGTGAGCGATCCTACATAGTCAGAGTACGAAAACTGCCCGGCACTGATCTGCCTGTCCCTGTTCCGGTAAACAAACTTGCAATCGGGTCCTATGTGCCTGACTTTCGTCTTACCGATCAGGACGGACATCCCTTCGATTTTGCTCAGTTGCGCGGCAAGGTCGTTGCGTTGAACTTTCTCTACACACGCTGTCCGCTTCCGGACGTATGCCCGCGGCTGGCGGCGAACTTCGCGGCCTTACAGCGGTCGTTTCGCGATCGCCTCGGCAAAGATCTCGCGATGATTTCGATCACGATCGATCCGGAGTACGATACGCCGGCGATCCTCAGGGACTACTCTCGCCGGTGGGGCGCTCAGGATGGCGCGTGGTTCTTCTTAACAGGTCCTCTCAAGGAGATCGATCGTATTTCGGGGCTGTTCGGGCTGGTCTCGTGGGCTGAGGAAGGCACGTTGAGTCATACATCAAGCACCGTGGTGGTCTCGCGGGAAGGCAAGCTTGTTGCTATCGTGGAAGGATCGACTTACCGGCTGAGCCAGCTTAGGGATTTGGTTCAGAGCCAGCTTGGAGGTGTCTAGTGAGACTCAGGTTCTTCGTGGCCGCGCTATTTGCGGCTTCTCTTGCCAATGCCAGACCCCAGAACGCGGTCAAAGTCGGGGATGCGTGCGCACCTCCGCCAAGCGCGGTCGCTCCCTCTCTGCCGGCGAAGATCCTGCAAGGGCAGGGGACAGTACATTTCCAGATCACAACCAAGAGTCCGGAAGCTCAGCAATTTTTCGATCAGGGGATTGCGCAGATGCATTCCTTCTGGGCTAGGGAGGCGGAGCGATCGTTCCTGCAAGCGGCTGCCCTCGATCCGGAAGCGCCGATGCCGTGGTTCGGTATTGCCCTCGTAGCCGGCGGGGACTGGCGCCCAAGATTCCAGATCGACCAGATGGTGGCTTTCTTCGGTAAGGCTGTCCCGGGTTCCGGCAACACACCCAACCGCGGACGTGCTTATGACGCAGCGAGGAAGGCGGTGATGCTGGCCAAGGTGGATGGCAAAGCAACCGATCTCGAGCGCCTCTATATTGCCGCCGCGAGTGCGCTTCGCGACGACTCCGAGAAGGATCGCTATGACGCGTTCGTGCGCGAATTGCGCGTGCTGCTGGCGAAGTATCCGAACGAGGTCGAGGCAAAGACGTATCTGGCGCTCATGGTGATGCGCGGCTTCACCCTTCCCGATCACAAGCCACGGACTCCAGGCAGCATGGAGGCAGTCGCAATTCTGCGGGATCTTGCCGTGAAAGTTCCCGATCATCCGGGCGTACACCACTACATCATTCATGGCTGGGAAGGTTCTACCTTCGCTAAGGATGCCTGGCCAAGTTGCAAGCGCTATGCGGAATTGGTCCCGAATATTCCGCACGCCCTGCACATGCCGGGGCACATCTACTCGCAGACGGGCCGTTGGGCCGATGCCATCAAGAGCTTCGATGATGCCGCGGTGAACGAGCGCAGCTATATGAGTGCGGATCGCTTCTACGGCAATGGCCATCACGGACACAATGTGCATTACCTCGCGACGTCCTACTCCTTCTCGGGCGACTATGAGAAGGCGATCACGGCTTCAAAGGAATTGCTTGGCATCAAAGAGAATCCGCGCGAGGCATCCCAGCCGGACAATGTGTTTACAGCGTACGCGCAGGGTTGGTTCGCGCTGATGCGAACTATGGTGCAGTTCGGCAAATGGGATGAGATTACCAGTGGCGATACCATTCCGCAAGTCTCGCGGCCCAGGCAGCAGGCGTGGAGACATTGGGCTCTTGCCCTCGCTTACGCAAACAAGGGCAACTTGGAGAATGCGCTCGCCGAATCGCGAGCTATGGACCAATCCTTGAATGAATATCGCGAAAAGGTAAAGTTGCCGGTTCCTGAGGAATTGCAAGTGGCGCGGAAGGAGTTAAACGGACACCTGGCGGTCGCACAGGGTAAGCTGAACCGCGGGCTCAAGTTGCTCCAATCGGCGGCCCAGGGCGAGCGGAAACTCCGGTATTCCGAGCCGCCATATTATCCGCGTCCGGTGCTCGAGGTTGTGGGGCACGTAGCTCTCAAGAATGGCAAAGACGGCGTTGCCGCCAAGGCGTTTCGCGGAGTGCTGGAGCAGTATCCGGCGGACCATCACGCGGAACTGGGGCTGAAGGCCGCTACGCAGAAGAGCCGCGTTGCCGTTGAAGCCGGCCAATAGCGAGATCACGATTCTAGGCGGCGGACTGGCCGGCTCCGCCGCTGCATTGAGTGCCCTGCGATGCGGTGCTGAGGTCCAGATTGCCGAACGATCCAAGTTACCGCGTCATAAGGTGTGCGGCGAGTTCCTCTCTCCCGAAATAGAGATTCCCTTAGAACAGAGCCATATATGGGACCGCTTCATCGCCGCTGGTCCTGCGCGGATCCGCCGGATGGTCCTCAACTTCGGAACGCGTGAGAAATCGGCCATCTTGCCTGAACCGGGATGGGGCCTCAGTCGGTTCGCCTTCGATGATCTGCTGCTCCGGACTGCATTGGAGCGCGGCGCCAGTCTCGTGGATGCGATTCCAGACCCACTGATTGTCGCCGCGGGTCGAAGTTCCGGAGCCGAAAGAGGAAAGCGCCTGTTTGGCTTCAAAGCGCACTTCACCGGGCCCGGCGATGATGGGGTAGAACTCTATTTTTTTCGCGGCGGATACGTTGGAGTCAACTGTGTCGAGAACGGAATCACGAACGTGTGCGGCCTCGCGCCCGAGTCCCTGCTGGCGCGCTATGGGTTCGACGCGGATGCGCTGATTGCCGCCGTGGACTCTTTGCGCGAGAGACTGAAACCGCTGTCGCGATCGATGCGCTGGATGCATGTAGGACCGCTCGTCTTCGGCAACAAACTGAGGGATGAGCACTCGCGATATGTGGCTGGCGACGCCCTTAGCTTCGTCGATCCGTTTACAGGATCGGGAATGTTATGCGCCCTGCTGACCGGAACTCTGGCCGGCAAGTACGCCGCCGAAGGCCGATCCCCGCGTGACTACCGCCTGGCCGCGCGGCGCATGTTGGGGCCGCCGTTCAGTGTCTCTAGTTTTCTCAGAAGTGTTGCGAAATCCGACTATGCGGGGTTGCTCGCGTCAGTGATGCCAGCTCGGTTGCTCTTCACGGCAACCAGGCCCTGGGTCGACGTACAAAGGACTTTAAAATGAAAAGAATGGCGGCACACGAGGTTGTGTCCCGATACCGCATGCCGCCAATGAGAGGAAAGGAAAAAAAGATCCGGTGAGCGCTCGGAGGTAGACACTCACCGGAAGGCTCTTACTCACAAGGAGTGTATTGGCCTCTAGCTCTGAGTCTGCTACCGATCTTCGCACCTCGGTAGCGGCTCTACTAAATTCGATGCATTAGTGCCGCATATGGTTCCATAGGACAAGGGTTATGAGTATGCGGATTCACGCTTTCGTGTTGAATCCACGAATCCTTCAGTTTAGCTGCCTTGTCAAAAATCGAATCGCAATCCGAGCTGGACGTTCCTGGGTCCTGCTCCAGCCGCGTAACCGGTTACGCGCCCAAACTGCACAGAGTTCGCGACGTTAAACACCTCGGCCCGCAACTGCACTCTCACTGTTTCATGAATCGTCGTGCCAGATACCGTAGCCCGCTTGCACGGCGATCTTGTCGGTCAGCTTGTAGGAAAGCCCACACGAGGAGCAAAGTTCTTCGTTTTACGCCCGGAGATGCGCAGGACAAAAGTAGCGAGGCGAGCGTGTTGCCGATCACGCTGCTGTCCACCGCGACGGCTTTTCTGGCCGGTCATGCATCGACGCGGCTAGCGACTCCTGTTCATACCTACTGGGAGCCTGAAAATGTGGAAGGGAGTATATCGGTTGGCCGAAACTGATTTTGAGCTACGCTGTCGATTTCCGCACTGCTCGAACGTTTACACCAGGAAGGGAGTTTTCTGTAAATGCAAAAGTTTGTTTGTTGCGCGGGCCGGCGACCGGCATACAAAGTATGGGTCCCGACGAGAAGCAGACTGTATTCCAGCGCCACATGGCGTGGAGACAGTCGATGGCGGAACGCGGCCTCCTGGTCGGCGGCCACAAACTGGAGGATGGCACCGGTCGTCTGATGAAAGGCAACACCGTTAGCGACGGTCCGTTCGTCGAGTCCAAGGAGGTTATCGGAGGCTTGTATGTGATTCAGGCTAACGACTACGACCACGCAGTTGAACTCGCCAGCACCTGTCCGCACCTTGACATCGGACCCATCGAGGTACGGGCAGTAGACGTCGTCTCAGGAAAGTCTGCCGATCCCTCGTAGCCACCTCACGCGCCTCTTCGGTCCGCGCCGCTTATCGCGGGCCGAGGAGGCTGGGGTACGATGTCGAGGTGATGGCACCGGTCGAACAAGGCCAGAGAGCGGGGGCTGGGACGTGAATCCGCAGGCCGTCCTTCAGATGAAAGAGGGGGTCGATTTCCCGCCTATCTGCCCGAATTGTGGTGCGGCTGCGGCGCGCCGTCTCACCATTGAGAAGAATTTCGGCAGTGCATCCCAGCCACACATTTATAGCCTGAAGCCGTTCTTTTGTGACGCCTGCATAGCGAAGCACAGGCAGGAACTCCCGCCCGTTCCATTGTCGAAGCAGCTTCGGTATCTGCTCGGGAATGTCTATGCGCTCCCGGCGCTGATCTCGTTGCCGCTGTTGCTGAAGTTCGCCGCCAGCCTCACCAAAGCGGCGCTGGCGGGAGATAAGCCGGGTGTGATTTTCGCGGGCATCTGCATGACGTTTTTCTCATGCATTCTGGCCTGGTCCATTTTCCAGATCCGGCAGTACGTGCGCCCGCGTCTGCTGCAGCCGTCCACTTCTGTCAGCAGTGCGTTTCAGTTCAGTACCGATATGTCGCAGACATTCGAGCCCACCTGGCGCCGCTACACCCTTCGCAACCCTGCATACGCGGATGCATTCGCACAGCTTAACCAGGCGCGCAACTGGGATCGCCACAACCCGGAGGCTGAGAGGGCGCGCACGCTTCGCTTTTACGGACAGGCGCTGTTGATTGCTCTCTTCGTCGCTTTCGGCGCCTATGCGTTGTATGACGATTATCTGGGTCCGGCGTACCGGGCAATTCGCGATTACCTCGAGAAGTAGCGCTACGATCAGAAAACGATCCTATGCTCTACACGAAACTTGGCAAGACCGGTGTTGACATCTCGCGCCTCTGTCTCGGTTGCATGACCTACGGCGTTCCGAACCGTGGCTCCCATCCCTGGACGTTGGATGAGGAAGCGAGCCGCCCCTTTCTCCGGAAAGCGGTTGAGATGGGCATCAACTTCTTCGATACGGCCAATAGCTATTCCGACGGCACAAGCGAGGAGATCGTGGGCCGCGCCTTGCGCGAGTACACGAAACGTGACGAGATCGTTGTGGCGACCAAGGTGTTCCACGCGTGGCGGCAGGCCCCAAACTGCGCTGGTCTGTCGCGGAAGGCGATCTTCGCGGGCATCGATGGAAGCCTCACGCGGCTCGGCATGGACTATGTGGATCTCTATCAGATTCACCGCTGGGATCCGAAAACGCCCATTGAGGAAACCCTTGAGGCTTTGCATGACGTCGTGAAGGCAGGCAAGGCGCGCTATATCGGCGCATCCTCCATGTACGCCTGGCAATTCTGCAAGGCACTCTACGTGTCTGAGATGAACGGCTGGACGAGGTTCGTCACCATGCAGAACCATTACAACCTGATCAACCGCGAAGAAGAGCGGGAGATGATGCCGCTGTGCGCCACTGAAGGGATTGGTGTAATTCCGTGGAGCCCGCTGGCCCGCGGCCGTCTGACGCGTCCCTGGGGCCAGAGCACCTATCGCGATGAGACTGACGAAGTGAGCAAGCGCCTTTACACCGCGACAGAAGAGGCAGACCGTAAGGTAGTGGAGCAGGTGGCTGAAATCGCCGCAAAGCGGGGAGTCTCCCGGGCGCAGGTAGCGCTTGCCTGGGTGCTGCAGAAGCCATTTGTCTCGGCGCCGATCATAGGCGCGTCAAAGCCCGGGCACTTGGAGGACGCCGAGGCGGCACTGTCCTTGCAACTCACGCCGGAAGAGATCGGCGCTTTGGAAGCGCCTTACATCCCGCATGGAATCGTGGGGTTCGCATGAACCGCTTTGCGCCCCGCCGCGAACTGGGGCGCACCGGGTTCGCGGCCACAATGCTCGGCATTGGCGATGTTGCGGATCGCAGTGTCCCGCTGGAAGACTGTGTGGCAACCGTCCGCCGCGCAATCGACGCGGGCCTGAACATCATCGACACTGCGCCCGGGTATGAGGACGGCTACTCGGAGGAGATCGTCGGAACTGCGCTGCAAGGCATCCGCGACCGCATGTTCGTTATCGATAAGATCGATAACTTGCAGGCACGAGTCGAGCCGCAGTTGGATGCGTCGCTGCGGAGGCTTCGCATGAATTATGCGGACGCCTTCGTATTTCACAACCTCTCGGATCTCGACGTATTCCGGACGCTGCAGCATCCGGGCGGCGGCTTCGATCAGCTTTCCGCCTGTATTCAGGCCGGTAAGGCGCGATTCCGCGGTATCTCTTCACACCATCCGGACGTCCTGGAGGCGGCTATTCTTGCCGGTGTTTGCGATATCGTCATGTTCCCTGTGGGCCCGTTCGTAGACAGCCGCTATACCGGCCGGATTCTGCCCCTGGCCAGAAGCAAAGGTGTGGGTACGGTCTGTTTTAAAACATTCGGCGCGGGCAAACTGCTAGGCGACAGCGTCGGATACAATCAACCGCTGCAGATTCGCCCTCGCGGCAAGCTCTCCAGCGGCGGAGCGGACGATACGCAACCGGTTCTTCCGCGGTTGCGAGTGCCGGAATGCCTCCACTACACGCTGACTCTCGATCCCGATGTGGCGTTGTTGGGCCTGAGCTTTGCGAACGAGCAGGAGCAGGCATTCGCTGCCGCCGATGCATTTCAACCGCTGAATGAGGTCCAGCTTGCCTCCATCCGCAACCGCGCCATCCAAGCGCGGCGGGATAAAGGCCCCTGCTGGTGGAATCCGAATCCCGAAGAGTAGCTACCGCTCGGTGTCCATGAAGTAGTACGCGATCATGTGGCACACGATCATGTGTGCATCTTCGATCCTGCCCATGTGCGGAACCGGCACTCGGATGTTCTTCTGCGCCAGAGCGCCCAACTTGCCGCCGTCCCGGCCTGTCAGTGCCAGCGTCTTGCAACCGGCAGAATTCGCATACTCCACTGCGCGGATGACATTCGGAGAATTGCCGGACCCGCTGATGGCCATCACCAGGTCGCCCGGTTGTGCGAAGTTCTTCAGTTGTTCTTCGAAGACGCATTCGTAATTCACGTCGTTGGAATAGGCCGTGATCGTGGCCAGCGAATCCGTCAACGCCATGATCTTGAACCGCGAATCCCGTTTGAAACTCGCGCCCTTCACGATGTCGCACATGAAGTGCGACGCGGTGGACGCACTGCCGCCATTTCCGCAGACGAAGATATGTCTCCCATTTGCGCGCGTCTCCTTGAACCATTCGATCGCGCTATCCACCTGCGCCAGGTCGATGCCTTGGATCGTTTTCAACAGCTCCGTCTTGTACTGTTCGGTAAAGCTCATAAATCCTTTGTCAGCGCCAACGCTCCGTATAGCACGCTGTCATCTCCCAGCGCTGCAGGCACCACGTCGATGCGCGCGCGGGACCAGTCCGTAATCTGTTTCCGGAGTTCCTTCCGCAGCGGCAGGAACAGCGCGTCTCCGGCCTTGCTGATACCGCCTCCAATTACTATCTTCTCCGGATTCAGCAACATGATGGCGCTTTTCAGGCCAAGCGCCAGATCGACGACGTAGTGCGACACAAATTCCGGACTCCGCAGCAACTCGTGCGCAGGGTGCCCATAATCCCTCTCCAGCCACAGGCCGCAGCAGATCCGCTCGAAACATCCTCGCGAGCCGCAAAGGCAGTCCGGTCCATCCGGCCGAATGGTCAAATGCCCGATCTCGCCCGCGTACGCATCCGCGCCGCGATAGATGTCGCCATCGATCAGAATGCCGCCGCCGATTCCAGTGGAGAGCGTCATGTAGAAAAGGCTCCGCGTATTCAGGCCGGCCCCAAACTGCCACTCGCCCAGGCCGCCTACATTCGCGTCGTTGTCCATGATGGCTGGAATGCCCAGCACGCCCTGCAGGTAGTTGGGCAGTCCGAAATCCTGCCAGCCGCCGACGTGCGTCGACAAAGCCACACGCTGGCTCGCGTAATTCACCGGGCCGCCAAATCCAATTCCGCAAGCTTCCACCCGGAACTGCCGCTTCCACTCGCGGGCAATCTGCGTGATTTGGTCCAGCATCCAATCACGCCCGCCCGATCGATCCGTGCTCCGGGATTCGCGCTGCATTATGCGCTCGTTCTCGAAGAGCGCCATCGAGAACTTTGTCCCGCCGATGTCGATCGCGAGGACACTCATGCCGGCCAACCCGCCTCCGCCTCTAGAACTTCTTCTTGCGAAGCGGTTCCCGTACCCTTCTTGGTAATCGTGATGGAAGCCACCATGTTGCCGATTCGTGCAGACTGCGCCGCATCGCGAGTCACCGCGAGGGTTAATGCAGCACCGGCGCTGAAACTGTCACCCGCCCCGCAGATATCCACCGGATGCGTATTGTGCTTTGTCGGCACGCGATGCACGCCACCATCCAGCACCTGCACGCCGTCGGGCCCTTCGGTCACCATCAGAACGGGCGACTGAGTCCGATTCCGTAGCTCCGCAAAATCATCGTGCCGGATCCCAGCCCGGCGGCATGCCGCTTCGCCTTCTTCGCGATTCATCTTGAGAATCACGTTGCGAAACAGTTCGCCTCGCACTCTCGAATCGGTCCACACCACCGTGTGCGCTTGGCGGCGGGCGATGTCTGATAACCCATCTCTCACCCTCCGCGTCACCAGCCCGCCTGTTTCCGTCTCGGTCTGGTCAGACACGAGAATCACGTCGAAGTCATGCGCATTCCGCTCCAGCGCAGCCAGCGTACGCTCCTCAATCTCAGCCGGCATATCGTGGGGAACCACGAAATCGACGCGCGGGAGATCCTCCACGCCGGTGTGCAGATTGATCAGCTTTGTGTAGGTAAACGTAGGAATCTGATTCGACCGCACCATCAAGTCGGGCGATATACCGCGAGCTTCCATCGCACGGAACAGCTCATAACCAAAGCCATCGTCGCCGCACGCGCCGAGCACGGCCACTCTCTCTACTCCCAATGCCACAAGGTTGTTCGCAACCGTGCCGCCCGCTCCCGGGGTCGTCTCCGTGGCGACCACTCCAACCCGCGGAATTCCGGTTTCCCGCGAAGCTTCCGCAAGATGAGGATCGTACGTGCACCAGCGGTCCAGGCAGACATCGCCGACCACCAGCACGCGCAAGCGCCGGAAGGCAGTCAGTACGTCGCGAGTTGTCATAGTGCGAGGCAAGCCTTCCGCAGCGCCGGCAACGTCGCCCGGTGTGGCCCGCAAACATAATAGCTGGTTCCCCCATCTGCGACAGTGCGAACCAGCATTGTTTTGTGGGGGCGGAAGTAATAGCCCGGGTCGGTCTTCGGCAGTTCACGGTGAATGTCGCCGTGAATCGGCACCACGTCGAACACCGCGGTCGCAAAATTACGAATCGTCCGGCCGTTCTGGTGAGCCACGTTCCGGCACATTGCCAGCGCCTTCAGGTACACCTCCGGGCCCATAATGGCAGACCCGAAGCTCAGCAGGACGCCGCCTTCCAGCCTTTCCATCGCCCTTGTAAAAATCAGGAAGTCACGATAGCTTGCTGCCCCGAGCGCCGCGCCGTCGCAGTTCGGATGCTCATGCAGAATGTCGTACCCGATTCCTACGTGTACCGTAACAGGAATTGACAAGCGATACGCCGCCGCGAGTACGCTGAGATCGCGATGCGGATAGTCGCTCTCCAGAATCCGTCGGCCAACGTTCTCGCCCAGGCCTAACTCCAGTGCGGCTGCCTCCCGGATCCAATCGTTCAGCTCACCAGTTTCTTTCCAAAGGCCGAACTGACCGCTGCTGATATAGCGTGCTACGCTCTCGGTTGTCGCACCAATCCGAGCCAGTTCGTAATCGTGGATCGCACCGGCGCCGTTGATCGCCACGTGCGAAATCAAGCCCCGCTCCAACATATCGATCAGGTGCTTGTTCACGCCTCCGCGGAGCACGTGCGCCCCCATCATCAGGATCCGCGCGGCACCCGACTCCCTCGCCTGCAACAGGCGCGCCGCGATGGCGGGAAGGGAAGGATCGTCGAAGTCCGGCGCAGCGTCCTCCAGTTTCAGCCAGTTTTGAAGAGCAAGGTCATGAGCCCGCTCTGCCAGAGGCAGCACTTGCAAGCGGGATCGGTCGAACGTCTCGTACTTGGATCGGGCCATCTGCCTAGACGGTCGCCGTCTCCTTCACCGGGAACAGCGTTTGCAAAAGGGCTTCCGTATTCAGATAATTCGCAATGATAACGTCGGCGCCAACGCTCATCAGCCGCTTGCGTTTCCATTCGTCGATCTTCAGGCAGTCTGGCTCTTCGGTCGCGACGCCCACCGCAACGCCGCCCACCTGCTTCACATTCTCGATCTCAACATAGCCGTCGCCGAATCCGAGGAACTCATGCCCTTGGAACGCCGCCGAATTGATAATGCGCTGAATCAGGATAGCTTTGGAAAAACTCTTGTAGTCGTCGAGCGCACCATGTACGCCGGCAAAGTAATGCGTAACTCCAAGGAGTTGCGCTTCCTTCTGCATGTAGGCATCGTCGGTGCCGCTGGCCAGGTACATCACGTAACCCCGCTCTTTCAATGCCTCCAGAAGTGCATACGAACCTGGGACCAGGTATTTCTCCGGGGAGCACCGGCCGTTTTTTAGTTCCGCCACGCGGCCCTCAACCTTGGTCCAGAGCCGGTCCAGGTACATGCGCTTATAAACCAGTGGATCTTCCGGCTTACCACCCCGCTTCTCGATGTTCTCGGCAAGTTCGATCATCTGGTAGATGGTCTGTTTGCCCGTCAGGCGGCCCACGAACTCTTCCACTACTTCGCGAAGTTGATCCTCGGTTTCGCCGCTCTTGGTCTCCTGCAGCAGTTCCACCATCATCGGGATCATGACATCCATCCAGCCTGAGCGAATCGTGGACAGGGTGCCGTCGAAGTCAAACAGAGCGACACGTGTCCGCTCGGCGGACACACCTTTGGTGATGATTTCGATCATGTTTCTTCTATTCTGGCATGCGGCCCGGCAAGCGTGCTGATTTCGGGGAATCAAACGCAAAAAGGGCGTGGCCCGTGAGCCACGCCCCCTTTTTGAAAGGTCTGCTAAAAGCCGATTACCAGCGGCTGTCGCGACGGCCACCGCCGCCACCACGGCCATATCCACCGCCGCCGCCGCGGTTGCCGCCGTAGCCGCCACCGCCGCCGCCGCTGCGACGATCTTCGCGAGGACGCGCTTCGTTCACGTTCATCGCGCGGCCGTTCATCTCACGGCCGTTCAGGGCGTTGATCGCCTGAGTCGCTTCGTTCGCGTTCGTCATTTCAACGAAACCGAATCCACGGGACTGGCCCGTTTCACGGTCACGAACTACACTTGCCTTTTCCACCACACCATAAGCGCTAAACATCGCCTCAAGGTCGGAATCCGTTGTCGAGTAGGAAAGGTTTCCTACGAATAGATTGGTCATTTTCAAAACACTCCAAAGCTGCTGAGCAGCTTACTTTCTTTCACAGGCGAGCTAACTAGGCCGGACACGAAGGAGGGGCGAAGCGTAGAGCGCGAGGAAGCCACGTTTTCAGCGGCACACGTTCTAGACTCAACTGAGAGCCGTTTCGGTGCATCTTTAATATAGCAGAGGCCTGAATTGCATTTGTACCGTCGGATGATGCGCGGCCAGGCGCTGCTTCCTGGCCGCTCCGCGGTGCTGCTGAGGACAAGCCCGATCTCGCCATCGTCAACCGATTCAAAGCAGAGGCTTTTGAAAACTGGTGACATCTAGGGACCGCGCTGGACAGTTCCTGACAGACGAAGGCGTCCTTGTCCCTCTTGAATATGTTGTAACCGCGACGGCGGCAGTGTCTTTGCAGCCGCGCAGTGCTCCGTCGCGCTCAAGGGGAAGCGCGCCGTCATTTTGAGCCTTGACGCGATTTGAATGAGGATGTAGACTTCCTACATCCTTGGCCAAGTACCAGAACCGAATCGAACTCGTGCAGGGCACACTCGACATGCTGGTTCTGCAGACGCTCGTCTGGGGAGTACAGCACGGTTACGGAATCAGCCAGGCCATTCGCTCGGGTTCCAACGATGTGTTGCAGGTGGAAACCGGCTCTCTTTACCCCGCTCTTCACCGGCTGGAAAAACAAGGCTGGGTGAAGTCTGAATGGAAGGAATCGGAGAACAAACAGCGCGCCCGCTATTACAGCCTCACCGCCGCTGGCCGCAAGCACCTGGCAAATGAGCAAACCCGCTGGACCGAAGTGACCTCTGCAATTGCCGCTCTGATGGCGAAACAAGGAGGTGCGGCGTGACCTTCTGGAAGCGCAACCGCAAGGACGCGGAACTGGACGAGGAACTTCGGGCCCACCTTGCCCTGGCTGCTCAGGAACGCATCAAGCGTGGCGAACCGCCCGGTGAAGCGTTTTTCAACGCGCGCCGCGAACTCGGCAACGAACTCTTGATCAAGGAAGTCACACGCGAAATGTGGGGTACGGCTCGATGGGAAAACCTCATTCGCGACCTCCGATATATACTGCGGCAGAGCCTCCGCAGTCCAGCGTTTTCTCTCACCGCCGTCCTGACCCTGGCGTTAGGAATCGCTGCCACGGTCACCATGTTTACCGTCGTCAACGGCGTGCTCCTGAAGCCGTTGAACTTTCCGGATCCTGACCGTCTCTACCTCGCCCGCTCCGTCCCTCCTAAGAATTTCGGCCTGGTTGGCGACTTCCCTGTAAACGCGAGGCACTACCAGGAGTGGCGGTCCCGCTGCCAATCGTGCTCCGCAGTGGCGTTGGTGCGCTTCGACGAACTCACCTTGATCGGCGCCGGCGAGCCGGTCCGACTGCCCACTTATAGCGTCTCTTACAACTTCTTCCGGACGATGGGCATTCAGCCCGCGCTCGGGCGGGACTTCCTTGCCGAAGAGGAGTCCTCGCTCGGCTCCGTCATCCTTTCCGATTCGCTCTGGCGGAATCGGTTCGCAGCGGATCCCTCCGTCATCGGACGAACCGTTACCATCAACGGCGAATCGCATCTTGTCGTGGGAGTCCTTCCGCCTGGTATTCATCTTCCGAAAGGCAACGATTGGGGCACGTTATTCGGACCCAATGAAGCACCGCAAATCTTCCGCACCGTCGGGCTGACCTATTCGCGCCTGCGGCCAATCGGAAATCTGAACTACTCCTGCGTGATTCGTCTCAAGCCGCAAGCCAGCCCGCAACAGACTGCCACGGAGATGAACGCGCTTCTCGCGGACTTCCGTCAAAAGTCCCAATTCCAGTTGGATATTATTCTTACGCCGTTGCACGGCCAGATGACGCGCCGCGCGAGTTCCGCTCTCTGGCTTCTCCTCGGCACGGTCGCCGCGGTTCTGCTGATCGTCTGTGTCAACATCGGCAATCTCATGCTGGTACGCACCACCGGCCGTTTTCGCGAGGCGGGAATTCGACTGGCTCTGGGCGCGGGGCGCGCGGACCTGTTCGGGCTCGTCGTGAAGGAGGCGGTTGTACTCGTAGGAATCGGCACTTGCTTCGGATTGGCAATCGCTCATCAGGCGATTCGAATCTTTGTTGCCCAGGCACCCGTCTCGCTGCCACGCCTGGAAGAGATCCGAATGGATTGGCAAGTTCTCATCTTTGCAGCCGGTGCGTCGGCGTTCTCGGCAGCCATTTGTTGTCTCTTCCCCGCATGGCGCTTGTCGCGCATTGACCCCAATGAGGCGCTCAAAGCGGGCTCCTCCACCAGCACTGAGCCGCGCCGGAAAGTGACGATTCGCGAAGCGTTCGTTGGCCTTGAAGTAGCGGTCAGTACCGTGTTGTTGATTGTCGGCGGCCTGCTCCTTGCCAGCTTTGTACGCCTTATCCAGAACGATCGCGGTTTCGAGGTGGACCACGTGGTCACCCAGGATGTATCATTCCTCTCTCCTAAATACGCTCATGGCGTGCGACGGCAGGTTGTCGCCGGCCTTGCCGCAAAGATGGCCCTCATCCCTACGGTGACTGCCGTGGGAGCTGTGAACCAGCTTCCCCTAATCGGAGAGGACTGGATCAGCGATCTCGAAGACCCCGATCAGCCGCCGCTTCCTCCTGGGCAAGCCGCTTTGGCGAACATGCGTTTCGTGACGCCGGACTACTTCAAAGCGATGGCGATTCCGCTCAAGCAGGGCCGCCTTCTCAATGACGCGGACAAGGACAAGCGCGTAGCCGTGATAAGTGAACGCGTGGGCCGGATTCTGTGGCCGAATCAGAGCCCGATCGGAAAACACGTGCGCGGTGGCGGTTCGCCGCCGCCTTCACTGGAGGTCGTGGGCGTCGTCGCGGAGGTGAACGCGGGCGGCCTCGAAACGCCCACCATGATGGTTTACGAACACTATTGGAGAATGCAGCCTATCTCCATTTCATTCGCCTTGCGAACACGAGGCTCACCCGAACCCGTGATCACTGCACTACACAGCATCCTGTCGAATGCCGACCCCGAAATGGCCATCCAGGCCCCCAAGACGATGGAGCAGATTCTCGATGAGTCCATCGCGCCGAGGCGTTTCGAAATGGGACTCGCCGTGTTCTTCGCCGTGGCCGCGCTGCTGCTCGCCTCAATCGGCATCTACGGCCTGATCAGTTTTTCCGTCGCGCGCCGCTCCGGTGAGATCGCCATCCGGATCGCACTCGGAGCCCAACGCGGACAATTGCTTCGCATGGTGTTCCGCGACGGACTGCGTCCCGTAGTATTTGGCCTTGGCGCCGGCCTCATCGGCGGACTTGCCCTAAGCCGTCTGTTGGCGGCCCAGCTCTATGGCATCGCTCCTCACGACCCCTTCATCCTGATCGCCGTGATCGTAGTGTTCCTGGCGGTCGCCGTCTGGGCGTGTTCAGTTCCCGCAATTCGGGCCCTTCGAGTGGATCCGATTGCTGCCTTGTGGTTCGAATAACTAAGGAGCCATGCGGAGATCGGCCAGCTTGTCCTCTTGAATCTGCTCCATTACGTGCATCATGTCCCAGTTCTGCCACACTTCCACCATGTGGCCGGCAGCGTCGAATCGTGCCATCGCAATCCCTGTCGTCATCAGGTTCCGGCCTGTCGCCGGAATGCCTAACCCGTCTCCCGTGTGCTTCATCGTGGCAGTCCACCGGAGGCAGCCATAGTGATTGTTCGAAAACCCTTCATCGGGCGTGATGCGGACGTCGGAGAACATCGTTTGAATCCGTGCGTAGAAGTCTTTAAAAGCCTTCGGCCCTTTGGTCGTTATTGCACCATCGTGGACCACCGTATCTGGAGTGAATATTTCATCCACAGTTTCCAGCTTCTTTTGGTTCCAGACTTCTTCGAACCAGCGGACAAGGATTTTACTGTTATCTTGCATTTGTTCCTCCTGCGGTGGCAATTATGGCAGTCGTTCCAGACAGCTAAGCGCCGCGGGAGTTTTCGAACCCGCCATATCCGCCTCCTGGAGGAAAATTATCTCAATGTTTGTTTTGTATCAGGACGTGAGATACCAGGGTACGTTGATCACCATAATGCGCCGGTTACCGCGCACCAGAAGCATCGCCTTCAGCACGGCGGCGCGCTTATTGTGAAGCAGATAGTGATACCACCGGCTCACCACCAGTTCGGGAATCAGGACTGCGATCTGCCGGTCCGGATTCTGTGCTTCCAATTCAAGCACGTGATCCATGATGGGCCGGAGAACCCAGCGGTACGGCGACGGAATCACTACAAGTTGCGGGACCGGCACGCCGGCTTTTCGGGCAGGTTCCTCCGCGTATTCCCGCCATTTTCGTGATAAATCGTCCTGTTCTTCGCCTGAATCGACGTGCACCGCCTGCACATCCCGCGAAAGCGTATAGGCAAAGTGCAAACCCTTCTGGCTCACCTTGCTCCACGTCTGCAGCAGGACGACGACCTGCGGCGCCAGCAGGTTGGCGAAATCCGCCGGGGCATCCGTAGCGATCTGGATAGCGACGTTGTCATAATGCCGGCGTATGGCAAGCATCGTTGAGAGCAGCAGCGGAATCAGCAGCAAAGTCACCCACGCGCCTTCGGCGAATTTTGCCACCAACACGATCACAACGGTGATACCGGTAGCAGTCGCGCCGACCCCGTTCACCGCCATGTGATGCCATGCGCGCCCGCCCTCCTTGCGCTTCCAGTGAAAAACCATGCCGGCCTGGGAAAGCGTGAAGGCTAGAAACGCACCCACCGCGAAGAGTGGAATTAGTCGATCTGTGACGCCGTTGAAGATAACGAGCAGCACAGTGGCAAGCGCGGCCAGCACGTAGATGCCTTGCGAATAGACAAGCCGGCGTCCCGTGGAGCCGAACGAGCGGGGTAGGTACCCGTCCTGCGCCACAATCCGGCACAACCTCGGAAAATCGGCGAATGCCGTATTCGCCGAGAGCGCCAGCACCAGGATGATCGCTCCGATTGAGAGATAGTAGAAGGCGCCCTTTCCGATCACTGCGCCCAGCAGGATGGAAAGTACAGACTCGTACCCGGAGCTGCCTGGTTCCGTGGCGCCGATTCCGTAAGCGCGGACCAGATACGCAATGCCGCCAAGCAGAAAAATGAGCAGACCGATAATTACCGTCAGTGTCCGTTGCGCGTTCGGCGCCGTGGGTTCCCGGAACGCTTTCACACCATTACTGACCGCCTCCACACCGGTCATCGCGGTGCACCCGCTGGCGAAGGCTTGCAGCAGCAGCCACACGCCAGCCGTGGCGGTGGCGGCGGGCAGCTTCGGAGGCGGCACAACCGGCACCGGACCGCCGGCAGCCGTGAGCGCTTTATAGAGACCCATTACAATCACGATCGAAAGCGTGCCCACGAACAGATACGTCGGAATCATGAACACGAGGCCCGCGTCGCGAACGCCTCTCAGGTTGATGATCGTGATGAGGAACAGTATCCCGAGACAGATCGAGAGCGTATGCGGCTGCAAGCCGGGTGCGGCGGAGACCAGCGCTCCGACCGCGGCGGCGATCCCGACAGCCACCACCAGAATGTAGTCGATCATCAACGCCGCCGCGGCCAGCAGTCCGGCAAACTTCCCGATATTCTTGCGCGCCACCGTGTAGGACCCGCCGCCGCCCGGATACGCGGCAATCGTCTGGCGATAGGAAAAATAGACGATGATCAGCAGACCGATGATGCTGACGCTGATCGGCAAGATATTCGCAACGCCCGCCGCGCCCAAGGGAATCAGCAACGTGAGCGCGGCCTCAGGCCCGTACGCCGCTGAACTCAACGCATCCAATCCGAAGATCGGGATGCCTTCAAGCGGGCCGATCTTTTCGGCGCGCGCCTCCTCCGAGGCGAGCGGCCGTCCGAACAGAATATCGATTAGTGACACCAGATTATTGTCGCCGGAAACGACGTCAGGTCAGAATTGCTTTCACCACTTCGGCCTTCTCCACTCCGGTCAGCTTCACGTCCAGGCCCTGATACTTATATGACAGCCGTTCGTGATCAATCCCGAACTGATGCAGAATGGTCGCCTGAAAATCGCGGACGTGAACCGGATCTCTGGTGATGTTGTAACTGAACTCGTCCGTCTCGCCGTGCACCACCCCGCCCTTGATGCCACCCCCGGCCATCCACAGGCTGAAACACCGCGGATGGTGGTCACGCCCGTAATCGGTCGCCGTCAGCTTGCCTTGCGAGTAGATTGTTCTCCCAAACTCCCCAGCCAGAATTACCAGCGCGTCGTCCAGCATGCCGCGTTGCTTCAGGTCCTGGATTAGGGCCCAGCAAGGCTGATCCACTTCCTTGCATTGGCTTGGCAGCACTTCAGGCAAATTCCCGTGTACGTCCCATCCGCGGTGATAAACCTGGACGAATCGTACGCCGCGTTCGGCCAGCCGCCGGGCCATCAGGCATGTCTGAGCAAACGAGCCCGGTTTGCGAGCCTCTTCGCCGTACATCTCCCACGTCGATGCCGGCTCCTTACTCGTATCCGTCAGCTCCGGCACCGAGGCCTGCATGCGGAAAGCCATCTCATATTGCGCGATGCGTGTCTTCGTTTCCGGATCGCCCAGCTTCTGAAATGTGAGCTGATTCATCGCACCAAGCCCGTCCAGCATACGCCGCCTCACAGTCTTCGGCACGCCATCCGGATTGTTGATGAAAAGCACGGGATCCCCGCTGCTCCGCAAGCTCACGCCCGAGTACTGGCCCGATAGAAAGCCCGCGCTCCATAGCCGGGCCGAGATGGCCTGCACATTTGCCTTCGGGTGATTATGCTTCGCCTGCAGTACTACGAACGTCGGCAAATCCTCGTTCATGCTGCCGAGCCCGTAGCTCAGCCACGACCCAATGCACGGCCGTCCCGCAATCATGAAGCCTGTCTGAAAGAAGGTAATGGCGGGCTCATGATTGATCGCTTCCGTATGCATGCTGCGGATGATTGCGATATCGTCCACCATCCGGGCAGTGTACGGCAGCAGTTCCGACACCCATGCGCCGGACTTCCCATGCTGTGCGAACTGAAACACGGATGGAGCGATTGGGAACCGGCTCTGCCCGCTGGTCATCGTGGTCAGGCGCTGACCTTGCCGGATCGACTCCGGCAGGTCTTTATCGAACCATTTCTGCATGCCAGGCTTGTAATCGAACGTCTCCATCTGTGGAGGCGCGCCCACCAGGTGCAGATAAATACAACGCTTCGCCTTCGGTGCGAAATGCGGCAGGCCGGGCAGGGTAGCGCCCTGGGCGTCCTTGCCTAGCAGAGAAGCCAGAGCCAGCGCTCCGATACCTTGAGCGCCGCGCGCAAAGAACCGCCGCCGCGATTCCTCCCGCCCCATCTCTGCCGCAATTCCATCGACTGGATGGCTGCCGGGAGCGTTACTCCGCAGCGAGTCTCTGTCCAATTCATGCGCCTCGCGCGAGTAGTGTCCTTCTTCATCAGGCCGCAGGATCATTTGTTCAATACCTCGTCGAGGTTCATTATTTCGTTCGCTACCATCGTGAGCGCGGCGTACTCGGCCGCCGGCAGACCGGGGTCTGCCTTCCGCTCGCCTGTCTTTAACAGCTTCTCTGCATCCAGTGGGTTCGTTTCGTAAAAGCGTCGGAAATCCTCAAACGACCGGCGCACAATAGCTTTCTCCTGGGCGCTCAGCGGTCGCGCCAGTAGTCGTAGCGTCATGTAATCCATCTCCCGGTCGAGTGTCGCTTCTTCATGCATGCTCCGTTCGGCCAGGGTCTTTGCGGCTTCCACATATTGCACATCGTTCATGGTCGCCAGCGCCTGCAGCGGTGTATTTGTCCGTTCACGCCTCACGGTGCACGCTTCACGTGTCGGAGCATTGAAAATGTCCATGGCTGCGGGAGGAGCGCTTCGCTTCCAAAACGTGTACAAAGATCTGCGGTACAACCCGTCTCCGGAATCGCGTTTATAAAACCGCGTGTTCGACCCGAGCATCGCGACAGCTTCCCAGATTCCGTCCGGCTGATACGGCTTCACGCTTGGGCCGCCTATTTGCGAGGCCATTAGGCCGCTTGCCGCCAGCGCATAATCCCGTACCATCTCGGCATCCATGCGAAAACGTGGGCCGCGGCTCAATAGCCGGTTCTCCGGATCTTTCGCCAGCTTATCCGGCGTACCCTGAGCCGACTGTCTATAGGTAGCCGACATCAGCACCTGCTTGTAGAAACGCTTCACATCCCAACCATGCTCGCGGAAATCCACCGCCAGCCAGTCGAGCAGTTGCTGATTCGCCGGCGCTTCACCCTGGCTGCCGAAATCATCTACCGTCTTCACGATTCCGTTGCCGAACAGTTCCTGCCACATGCGGTTCACGGTTACTCGGGCCGTCAGGGGATGCTCGTCGGTGAACAGCCATTTCGCGAACCCGAGCCGGTTTCGTGGCAAGTCCGCCGTCATCGGTGGAAGCACCGAAGGCGTGTTCGCTTCCACCTTCGCGCGTTTCTGGTCATACGCGCCGCGGAATAGAATATTGGCGGTCGGCGTGGAATCCGTTCTTTCCTGCATCACGTGGGTGACGGCGCCGCGCCGCGCGATTGCTCCTGCTTCCAGGTTGAGCTTGGTCTGCTCGGACGCCAGCTTCCGGAATGGCTGATACTCCTTGAACAGGAACCAGGTCAGCAGCGCACCTTCGTCTGCCTCTGCGTTGTCCTTCGCCAGCGAAGCCTGAATTGCCGGCCACTCGTTCAGCAGGGCCGCCTCACTTTCGTTCACCGCGCGTCCAAAGATCCGGAAATCGGCGATTGCTCCCTTCGCCAGCGACTCCCCTAGAATCAGCGGAGCGCTTACGCCGATGCTGCCCGGCAGTTCCACATTCTGGTTCCCTCGTCCCTGGGTCCGGATCGTCCGCCCGTTCAGGTACAGATTCATCCCGGATTGGTGGCGCGAGCCGTCATAAGACAGCGTCACGTGATTCCAGGTTCCGTGCTTGATCTGCTCCAGGTGCGCGGCGCGAATTTCTATGTTTTTGCCTCCATCGCCAATCAGCCGTGCGGTCACCACCCGCGCGCCAACCTGTATGGTCCACCCTCGTCCCTTGTCCTTGGTGTCCTGTTGCGAGGCAATCACATAGTTCTGCTCCGCCACAGGGAAAAAGAAACTCACGCTGATGCTGAACGGCTTCTCGGCATCCAGCTTCGGAGCGTCCGCGATCTTCACTCCTGTGTTCTTCAGGAAATGCAGCGCCGGGCGCCCCGCAATGTTGGAACTGCCCATCTCCACATTGCCTTGCAAGGTGTTCAGATCCGCTACAAACAACTCGTTTGCAAGGGGCGATTTCTGCTCCGTCTTTGTGCGCGCCGCCATCCAGGCGCGGAACGGTCCGCTGGCCGATTCACGTGCGCTCTTCATCTCCGCTTTGATCGCATTCAGCCGCCCGGTCACTTTGGCCCACTCCTCGCGGTCCTCCGGGCTCGGCACCACAATCACCGGAGGCGTATCGGGGATGTTGTCATCCATCACCTTCTGAACCGTGTTGCGGAAGAACGCGCCTAGCGCGTAGAAATCCTTCTGCGAGATCGGATCGAACTTGTGGTCGTGACACGTCGCGCAGCCAACCGTCATTCCCAGCCATACCGCCCCTGTCGTATCGGCCCGATCCTTGGCGTAGATCTCAGCGTATTCGTCTTCGATAATGCCGGCCTCGTTCGTCGTCACGTTGCACCGGTGGAAACCCGTGGCAATGCGCTGGTCGAGAGTTGGATTGGGCAGCAGGTCTCCGGCCAGTTGCTCAATCGTGAACTGATCGAACGGTAGATTGCGGTTGTACGCTTGAATAACCCAATCGCGATATGGCCACATCTCGCGAAAGTTATCGATGTGAATGCCATGCGTATCCGCATACCGGGCCGCATCCAGCCAGTAGCGGGCGCGATGCTCGCCGTAACGCGGCGACCGCAGATACCGGTCCACCATGCGCTCATACGCACTCGGCGCCGTGTCTTTGACATACGCCTCGATCTCTGCCGGGGTTGGGGGAAGGCCAGTGAGATCCAGGGCCACCCGTCGAATCAGAGTGCGTGAATCCGCCTGCGGAGCCGGCTTTAAGCCCTTCGCTTCCAGCCGCGCCAAAACCAACCAGTCAATCGGATTCTTCGGCCACGCCGCTGCTTTGATGGCGGGCATTGGCGGCTTCACCGGAGCCTGAAACGCCCAGTGCTCCTGCCACGGAGCGCCCTGCTCGATCCAGCGCTTCAGCAACACAACCTGAGCGGTCGTCAAGGGCTTGTGAGCATACTCGGGAGGCATCCTCCGAGCCGGGTCGGCCGCACTGATACGGCTGTACAGCAGGCTCTGCTCCGGCTTCTTCGGAACCACTGCTGCTCCCCGCTTGCGCGCTTCGAGCGCATCCTCTTTTCGGTCCAGCCGCAGCCCTGCCATCCGGGTCTTCGAATCCGGCCCGTGACATTGGAAACAATGGTCAGACAGGATTGGCCGAATTTCGCGCTGGAAATCCGGAGGCCGTTGCTGGCCCCATGCGGCGACAGAAAACAAAAGACAGGCGGCGGTTTTGAGACGCATGCTGATTTCGTGATTCTATCGAAACGAAACTTGGTTTCTACATCGTCGCGATCGCCGTCTGCATCATTGCCCGTGCATATGCCACGTTAAACGCGAATGCCGCGTATCCTCCGCCGCCAGGATAGAAGTTGCGGAATCCCGGGTGCTCCTTGTCATAGTCCAGTGCTCGCGGATGTTCGGGATACACCAGTCGTGGATATTTCTGGCGCACCAGCTCTTTCATGACGCCGAACATATCCACCACGCCCTCGTCCGGCGCGACCTCCATGTACTTCTCATAGGGCTTCTTCACAATCACGTTCCGGAAGTGCACATGATTGATCCGGTCCCGTGATCCGAAGTACCGGCACACTTCGATCGGATCTTCCCCCATTTCCCTCGTCACGCCACAGTCGAACGTAATTCCATTCGATTTGCTCGGAACAATGTCGATCAGCTTCTTCCACCCCGCAACCGTTCCCATGATCTGCCCCGAGCCCCTGCTCAACGGCGCGGGCGGATCGTTCGGATGAAGCGCCATGCGCACGCCCGACTCATCTGCTACCGGAATCACCGCCTTTAGAAAGTACGTTATGTTGTTCCACATCTCATCCAGGGAGTGCGCTCCCTCTGCAGGCAGCGGCGGCAATTCCTTCATGCGCTCATAGTCGAACGCCGTGTACCCGCTTCCTCCGCGCCCGGTCTCCTCGTAGTAGCCCTCCATCGCCCGATGCGCATAGAAGTTGTATTCGATAACCGGTAGCCCCACCTTACCCGCCGCACGGATCGATTGGCGCACCAGCTCGATCTCTTCATCTCGTCCCGGCTGGCCGTAGCACGTTTTCGGGAACCCGCCGATCATGAGGTTTCCTAGCGTCAGCCCGCCCCCTTTCAGCGTGTCCATCATCGACCGGAGTTGCTCCTCCTTCCAGGGCATCCGCGGACCGCCCGTCGCAATGTGCGTGACGCCGAGTTGCCGCACGCGCCGCATCCCGGCATCGTCCATTTTTCCGGCGACAAGCGCTCCCGCGCCAACATCCAAACACAGCTTCGGAGTTTGTGGCCCTTCCTGTGGTGGCCAGTTCGTGGCCGGAGCCGCCTGCATCGCTGGCACCGGAGCGGCAGCGGCCAGCGCGGCCGCCTGCATCATTTGTCGTCGGGAAAAATGCTTGCTCATGGCTTGGAACACTATATAACGAGCTGCTGTGGCATAATCCCGGCATGGCAGCACCTGCATTCCTCCCCATGCCGGAGCCTCTCTCCGCCACGGATCTTCTCAACGCACTGGAACGCGCCCGGCATGCCAATACCGCCGAGTGGCTCTTCCTGCGCGAACTCAGATTAGGGACAGGCCACGGCACGCATGCTTTGCAGCGCGTCGATGCCTTTGCGTTGAACTGCTATCCCCACCACGGCATGAAGCGCGTCTGCTACGAAGTGAAAGTCTCCCGTGCTGACTTCCTTGGCGAACTCAAGCGCCCGCTGAAACGCCGGATCGGCATGCGCTTCTCGAATGAGTTCTACTTCGTCACGCCAGGCGACCTCGTCACTCCCTCGGAAATCCCTCCCGAATGTGGGCTCATAGAAATAGGCCGCGCTACGCCGGAAGAATGGAAACCCGTATGCGCCGCCACGCCGGCTGGTTCGACTATAACGCCGGGAGCCGTTTCTACGCGATGATTACCGTACCCGCACCATGGCGGGATACGCCCGGTCCCACCTGGCAACTCGTCGCCGCCATGTTGAGGAATCAGTGGAAGGAATTGACGGACCGCCCGCCAATGCGGTCGGCCCAGGCGAAGTTCACTTTTGAATAGAACGAGCCGTGCGGCTCACTGTCCCTGGAATTGACCGCTGGCCAAGCGCTTCACGAAATCCACATCGCCGTCCAAAAAATCCATTCCCGGCAGGTCACGTAAAGGGGCCCACATGATTCGCTCGAACGCGAGATTCTGCGGCTCACCCGTAAACTCGCGCACCCAATAGAAAATCAGGAGAATCGAAGTGCGCCTCGGGTACCGGTGTTCGTAGCGAGCGATTTCCGAACCTATAGAAGCCTGAATCCCCAGTTCTTCGACGAGTTCACGTTCCAGAGCGGCTGCCGGTGTCTCGCCGCGTTCCACCTTGCCGCCCGGGAACTCCCACTTGAACGGATGGGAGTCAGTCTTCCTGCGCTGGCCCACCAGGATCATGCCGTTCTGCTCGATCACGGCGGCTGCGACTTTAAGGACCGACTTGTCCATTCGAATCTGACATTGTCCCATGTACATCCTGGCCGCGTTCGATGTGTGGCTCGCACATGCAACGAATGATCCTGATTTGGGGAAAATAGCCGATCCTATCTATGCCAAACGCGAGTTACTTGATTTGGCCCGTGGTAGTGATCGCAGGGCGAGAACCTCTTCCTCTAGTTCTGCGATGTAGCTGAGCGCCTGTTCCAAGCGATGATCCTGCAGGGTCCATAGGCCCCGGTATTTTGCGTTAAGTTGTCGGCGCCACCGATCGTGTTCTGCTTGTGCAAGAGTCTTCCGTGGCCTGCCACCACTTTCTTCCATGCCTTGTACTCTCCTCGCCTATTCAATACTAACAGACGATTAACGGTGAAGATTTCTGTAATCAGGCGTGTCGCACTGGTACGAACATTGCGTCCGCACACAACCCGATCAGTTACCGCGGACAATGGTAAATGGCCATGTACAGCGAACGCTTGCTCGATCACTTCCAACACCCCCGAAATACCACTGA
>CAYXLI010000001.1:118278-388161 GCA_964464925.1 uncultured Solibacteraceae bacterium
CCATGTACAGCGAACGCTTGCTCGATCACTTCCAACACCCCCGAAATACCACTGAGTTAATTTCACCAGCCGTTGTGGTAGAAGTTTCCAACCCGGCCTGCGGTGACATTCTACAACTCTCATTCAACATTGCGGATCACCGAATCGCGCAGATCGCGTTTAAATGCCGTGGTTGCACCGCTTCCATCGCCTGCGGCTCTGCGCTAACGGAGTTGATGCTCGGTAAAACTTTCCCTGAATTGGAAAATGTTACGTGCGCTGACGTGGAAGAGAAAGTTGGCGGTCTAATTGCAGAGTCTAAGCATGCAGCGGTACTGGCCGTTGATGGCCTCAAAGCCGCGTTGAAAAAGTGGAGGAAATAACAATGAAACGCGCAATCTTCGCCGCATGTTTGGCTGCGATGACCATTACCGGCGCAACCTTTGCCGCCGATGTTCCCCCGTCTTCCGGACTCGGAGTGAAACAGTTTGACGGGAAGTGGGTATTGGATAAAAAGGCGAGCCCTTCATATAATGCCGCTCCTGCCGCCCTGATACAACAAATCAAAACGGATGGTGACAAACTGACAATCCGCAGCACTTACCAGCAGCCCAAAGACGGTATGTACCCGATCTTTTGGATCGGCGTCATGACTGAAGAATTGCAGCTTCAGCCGGACGGGAGCCAATTAGTAAGCAGTATCGGCCCTTATCAGTACACCAGCAAAACCGTCCAGGATGGGAACAAACTCACGACGGACTGGGTCGCCGACTTGGCCAACGGCAATACCAGTGGCAAGGTAGAAGGACAGTGGGTCCGTACTCTGTCGGAGGATGGAAAACAGATGACGATGGAAATGTCGGGCAAGTGCTCGGACGGCCGCTCCATGCAGGCCACCCTCGTTTTTCATCGCAAGTAGGAGATATCGTGAACGGCTGGCGGAGCGCGTGCGCTTGCGCCAGCCGCTCAAAGCTCTAGAACCGGTAAGCCGGTGGCTTTACATTCTTCACTCTTAGATAAACCTCAGCCTGCCCCCGGTGATGCGCGGTGTGCGTGAAGTAGGACCACATCACCTCACGCGCGGTCATCTGTCTTCCTTCCGGGCCAATCATCTTCTCAAGGTCAGCGTCCTTTAGATTCGAAATCACCTTGGCACAGTAATCGAACGACTCCGTGAGATACTTCACCGCCGATTCCTTATCGATCTTTGCGGGCTTCGTCACCGGCGGCTTTTCTCCCGCGATTGCGGCGAAGCGTCCTGCATTTGCCTGCCCGATATGTACCATCACTTCGCCGAATGACATTTCCTCCGGATTCGGCTTGAACCCGTAATCTTCTGCCGGCATCGCATTCGCCACATCTACGGTGAACTGCTTTGCGGTGGCCCAGTGCTTGGCGAATTCTTTCAGGTAATTTCCCTGCTGCGCCTGCGCCGGAATCAAGGAGAGGGCAGCGACAGCGCACATCCAAATGGAACGTTTGATCATGGTGCATCTACGGATAACGCATCGGGCACTCTCAGCGCAACTGGTGACATATAATCCCCAGAGGCATGAGATATCGCAACCGTGTTCTGGGGATGCTGTTCCTCCTCTCGATCATTACGTACATGGATCGCGTCTGCATCGGCCTCGCCGGCAAACGCATCCAGGAGGACCTTCACCTCTCCGCGAACCAACTCGGCTGGATACTCGGCATCTTCGCTCTCTCTTACGCCATTTTTGAAATTCCCAGCGGATCCATGGGAGACCGCATCGGCCCGCGCAAAGTACTTACTCGCATCGTGGTCTGGTGGTCCGCATTCACGACCCTCACTGGCGTCGTCAGCGGGTTCTCCTCCATGCTGGTCACACGGTTCCTGTTCGGCGCGGGAGAAGCCGGAGCATATCCGAACAGCTCCTCGTCCATCTCGCGCTGGTTTCCAGTCAAAGAGCGCGGCCGCGCGCACGGCGTCGTCTGGATGGCCAGCCGCCTCGGAGGTGCCATCGCACCACTCCTCGTCGTTCCCATTCAGGCAGCCTATGGATGGCGCGCTTCGTTCTTCGTCTTCGGCTCCATCGGTCTCGTTTGGGCCATCGTCTGGTACACGTGGTATCGGGATCATCCGGCTGAGAAGGAAGGCGTCACCGAAGAGGAACTCGACGAGATCGGCGGCGGCCGCCGTGCCACGCACGAATCTCTGCCATGGGGCATCGCAACCAGGAAGCGCAACTTCTGGATGATCCTGGCTATGTATCACACTTACTGCTGGGGCAGCTACTTCTACCTGTCCTGGCTGCCCAACTACCTGCAGAAGGGGCGTGGCTTCACAGAATCCGAACTGCGCATTTATGCCGTGCTGCCCTTCATCGCCGGCATCTTTGGTAACTTCTTTGGCGGCTCGCTCAGTGATTATCTCTGCCAGCGCAAGGGACTCCGCTTCGGCCGGGTTGCGGTCGGCGCCACCGGACTCGCCGTATCCGCGTTATGCATGGTGTCCACCGCGCTCACGCCAAACAGGTATGCCGCCGTTGCGTTCCTCACGCTGGGCTACGGCAGCATGGATTGCATGCTGCCCGTCTCCTGGGCGCTCTGCCTGGATGTCGGCCGTAAGTACGCCGGCGCCATGACGGGCGCCATGAACATGGCCGGCCAGATCGGATCGTTCTTTACTTCCATCGCCTTCGGAGCCATGGTGGATTTCTTCGGCAGCTACAACACGCCTCTCTTTCCCATGGCTGCTATGCTGCTGGTGAGCGCTGCTTTATACACGCGCATCGACCCGGCGGATCAACTGGTGCCGGAAGAGGCTCCCAACCCTATGCCTGCGCACGCCTAAGGAGGAATCATGTTCTTGACTCGCCGTTCTCTTCTGAAGACTGCTGCTGCCGCGTTCCCATTGGCCGCATACGCCAGGCAGCGGGATATCCGAAAAGCCATCATGTACTCCACCATCGGCGTGAAAGGTTCGGTGCTGGAGAAGTTCCAGGCAGTGAAGGCCGCCGGCTTCGCGGGTGTGGAGCCCATGAGCCACATGAACCAGACCGAGGTACTCGAAGCCTTGAAGTCCACCGGACTGCAGGCGGCAAGCGTCTGTTGCGATACCCACTGGAAGAAGACGCTCTCCGATCCCGACCCAGCCGTCCGCGAGGAAGGCCTCGAAGGATTGAAGCAGGCGTTGCGCGACGCGAAAGCATATGGTGCGACTTCGGTCCTCCTCGTCCCCGCCGTCGTCAACAAGAAGGTCTCCTACGATGAGGCCTACACGCGCTCGCAGGAGCAGATCCGAAAGGCGATCCCTCTTGCCGAACAACTCGGCGTGAAGATCGCCATCGAAAACGTATGGAACCAGTTCCTGCTCAGCCCGCTTGAAGCCGCGCGCTACGTCGACGAGTTCAAGAGCCCCTCTGTCGGCTGGCACTTCGATATCGGCAACGTGGTTACATTCTGTCCTCCGGAGCAGTGGATCCGCATCCTCGGCAAGCGCATTGCAAAACTGCACATTAAGGAGTACAGCCGCGCGAAACGCGATAAGGAAGGTCCAGGCGCGGGCTTCAAAGTCGAATTCCTGGAGGGCGATAACGACTGGCCGGCCGTCATGAAAGCGCTCGACGACATCGGCTACCACGGTTGGGGCATCGCCGAGCAGCCCGGCGGCAACTCTCCCGAAGGCCTCGCTAATCTCTCGCAGAGGATGGACCGCATCTTCGCGAGTTGATGAAAACCTGGAAACTCACGATCGAGTACGACGGTTCGAAATACAGCGGCTGGCAGGAACAGAATAACGCCCGCACTGTCATGGGTGTCCTCCGCAGAGCTGCTGAGGAACTCTTCCGCGGCGAAGTCGAACTGCAAGGCGCTGGACGAACGGACGCAGGCGTCCACGCGGCAGGCCAGGTGGCCCACCTCAGGGTGCCGACCAAACCGGACCGCCATCCCGCCGCGATCGCGCGCGAATTGAATGACCTGCTGCCAGGCGACGTGGTTGTCCTCAGCGTCGACGCGGTCCAGAGCCGCTTCCATGCACGGCACGATGCGAAATCCCGCGCGTATGTGTATCAGATCTCAACACGCAAATCGGCGTTTTCGAAGAAGTACGTGTGGTGGGTGAAAGAGAAACTCGACATTCCCCTCATGACCCAAGCAGCGGAAATGCTACAAGGCCGGCACGATTTCAACTGCTTCCGCGCTCCAGATCCGTCGAAGCCGAAAGAATCGACCATCGTGGTTGTGGAATCAGCCTCCATCGAGCTGCAGGATGATCTCATCCTGTTCCGCATCGAAGCTTCCCACTTTCTCTGGCGCATGGTTCGACGCATCGTCGGTGTCCTGGTCAAACTCGGCAAACACGACATCACCCTCGCCGATTTCGAACAGTTACTCGAGGCTCGCTGCGATCCGCGGCTCGATGTAGCCGCCTGGACCGCGCCCGCATCGGGCCTGTTCCTCGACTCGATCCGCTATTGATATTCTTCCGGGAGTTTATGTGTAGCAGCGGATCTCGAACACCCGCGCGAGGTCGTCGCCATTCGTGCTCTTGATTTGTACCCGCACCGCGGACGCCTGCACTGGCCCGAAACTATGTTTTCGAAGCCTCTGATGGTTCCCCTTCACGCTGGCCAGCGTCTTCCAATCAC
The DNA here is from genome assembly GCA_964464925.1 of uncultured Solibacteraceae bacterium. Classification (GTDB taxonomy): domain Bacteria; phylum Acidobacteriota; class Terriglobia; order Bryobacterales; family Bryobacteraceae; genus CAYXLI01. Next base: position 122,874 of record CAYXLI010000001.1, read on the forward strand.
CGCCGCCTGTGGGCTTATAGAGCAGGTCATAATCTTTGGCTGTCTCCGGTTGCGCTGCTCGCACAATTCCGCGCATCACCGAGTCCGAAGAACTCAGGGTCAGTTCCCGCTGAAATCCGGAGTCGAACGTCACCTGCACCTGTCGAATTGTCTGAGGCTTGTCCCAGGACAGCTCGATCCAGGCACCGTCCGGGCCCAAGGGAGCCGCCCAATGATGAACCTGTTTCGTCTCCGGGATATCGCGGGCGATCCCGTCCAGTATCAGTTCGGGTCTGCAATCTCCCTGGCATCCCGATGCCTGCACCTTCGCCGTGCGAGCCAAGTCCCTTGGATCCTGATTGCGAACTCCCCGAATGGTCTGGTCATCGCGCAGAAGCCTTTGCTGAAGGCCCGTCATGAGCTCCCGATTCTGCGCCAGTTGCCGGGGCAGTAACCGATTTTCGATGCATGCGGCAGCGGCGGTCCCGGCTGCCTGCCCGATCACCGCACACGTCGCCATGACACGCGTCGACGTAAAGGCGGCATGCGAAGCGCTAATGTTCCGCCCGGCCATCATCAGGTTCGGTACGTTCTTGCTGCATAACGACCGCAGCGGAATGTTGTACACTTCCTTGGTCCGCAGCACCGTATTGGGCGGCAGGTCCGATCGGTCGAATCCTCCGGGAGGATGATCGTCCATCGGCCACCCGCCAACCGCCACCGCGTCCGGAAAATTCAACCCGCCATTCACCAGGTCGTGTTGCGTCAGAATATGGTCGCCCACTACGCGCCGGCTGCCACGCTTACCCGGCATCATCCCGACCCAGTCCATCGCCCAATGGGCGGCGTCTGGAAATTCGCCGCTGTTCTTGATGTAATCCCAGATGCCCATCGTGATGCTGAGCAACTCGAACCGGATCCGCTCGTTGTCGCGAATCGTATTCAGGTTACCGCCCCACTCGATCCACCAGTAGCCGTATTCCCACGAGTCGATTTTCCGGAACTTCAACTGTTCCTTGGTCACCTTTCGCGCCCATGCCGGCGGTGTAAATGGCATCGGCTTGTGATACAAACGCGAAGTGAACAGGATGCTGCTGCCGAGCGTTTCGGTATCGGCCGTCTCCGGCGCCAGCGACTCGCCGAACTCTTTCCGCTGCTCGCGCCCCCAGCGCATTTCCGCGTTCGTTTCCAGCGCAAGCCGCGAATCGCCCGTGCAGTCGCAGAAAATCTTGGCCTTCACCCGATACAGGTGCTCGCTCTTGTCGCATCGCACCATCACCCGCTGGATCGCCCCGTCCTTCGTTTCGGCAGCATAAACAATGCTCTCCAGCAGCAATGTGATATTCGGCTCGCTGACGACTTTGTCGTATAGGAGCAGGTCCCACAACTCCCAACAGCGCTGCGGATTGTTGACCGCATCGTCGAGCCTCAACTCCTCGATAATGCCGCTGTCCCGCCACCCCGGCCGCCCCTTGTGGCTGTTTGCGCCGACCACGTGCATCTTCACTTCGCTCGACGAGTTCCCGCCAAGCCGCGACCGGTCCTGCACCAGTACGACCTTCGCCCCATGCCTCGCCGCCGAAAGCGCGGCGCATACCCCCGCCAGGCCGCCCCCCGCCACCAGCACATCCGTGTCGAGATCCACCAGGGCCATGTGCGGCTCCTGCGCGGCCATGTGTTTGAATCTCTCCGGAGGAGCCACACGATCGAAATCCGGCTTGGGCGGGTCCGCCGGAGCCGCGGTTGCTTGACCAGCGGAAAAAAACAGCGAATACCCGCTCCAACCCAATAAATCCCGGCGTCGCATGCTCTCTAGTCTAACGTTTCAGAGAACACCTATTTCCGCTCCAGGAACCGGATGCATACCGGACTGCCCACCTGCCCCGTGCTCCCGTTCGCCTTCAATTGTCCGCTTGTTCCGTCGATGCCGTACACCACCAGGTTGTCCGAGTTCTGGTTCGCAGCTATCAGGTACTTGCCCGTCGGATCGATCCGGAAATTCCTCGGCACATGTCCTTGCGTCGGGATATGCTGCACGGCTTTCAACTTCCCGCCCGTCTGCACCTGGAAGACCACAATGCTGTCATGGCCGCGGTTCGACCCGTACACAAATTTCCCGCTCGGATGTACCAGCACTTCAGCCGTCGAGTTAGTTCCTTTGAAATCGGCCGGCAGCGTGCTCACCGTCTCGATTTCTTTAAGAATCCCCTTCTTGCCGTCCCAATCGAGCGCGGTAATCGTGGAGGCCAACTCATTGATCACGTAAGCGTGCTTCCCGTCCGGAGCAAAGGAGAAATGCCTCGGCCCTGCTCCCGGTTTCGTGTCGAATGCCGGAGGATCGTTCGGCGTAATCGTTCCCTTATCCGCATCGAACTTGTACACGAAAACTTTATCCAGCCCCAGGTCCGCTGCGATCGCAAACCGGTTATCCGCCGCGAAGTTCACCGAATGCGCGTGCGGACCGTCCTGCCGCTTCGGATCGGCCCCTTTGCCTTTGTGCTGGATGAACGAGGACGATTCGCGCAAACTGCCGTCTGCATTCAGAGGAAGCACCGCGACGCTGCCGCTTCCGTAGTTCGCGACCAGAACGTTCTTGCCGGTCTTGTCAACGGTCACGAAACACGGACCGTTGCCCTTCGAACTCACACTATTGAGCGACTTCAACGCTCCCGATGTTGGATCCAGCGCAAAAGCACTAACCGATCCGTTGCCTGTTTCCGTGACGGCATAGAGGAACTTCCCGTTTGGGTGTATCGCAACAAACGAAGGATTCTTGATTTCTCCTGCAAGAGTCAACTTGCCGAGTTGGCCGTTTGCCTCATGGAATTCGGCAACATAGATGCCCTTGCTCTTTTCTCCTGTATACGTGCCTATGAAGGCCAGCGGGTCTTTTGCATTCAGCAGACTAACCGCGAGAAGCGCGAGAACAGTCGGTCGCGAAAAGTTCATGCGAACATCAAATCACACTCGAGTGCTACTGTGTCGCAACCGGCTTGGGCCGTGTCCATTCCTCAATCCAGTCGAGCACGTTTTTGTACCAGTACAGCGAGTTCTGGGGCTTCAATACCCAGTGCCCCTCATCGGGAAACAGCACCAGTTTGGAAGGCACTTTCTGAATCTGTAGAGCCGTGAATAACTGCATGCCCTGGCCCACCGGCACCCGGTAATCCAGCTCTCCGTGGGTGACAAGCGTCGGTGTGTGGAAATCCGTTACGTAGGAACTCGGCGAGAACTTTGCAAACATCTCCGGATTTTCCCAGGGGAAGCCCTGGAACTCCCACCGGACAAACCACAACTCTTCTGTTTCGCCCGCCATGCTGCGCAAATCGTAAACTCCCGCATGGGACACCAGGGCCTTAAAACGAGTGGTATGTCCCAGCAGCCAGTCGGCCATGTAGCCGCCGTACGATCCGCCCGCCGCCGCCATGCGTTCCGAATCTACATAGGGCAGGGAAGCGACATGCTCCACCACTGCCATGATGTCGTCGTACGGCTTGCCGCCCCAGTCCGTGCTCACTTCGTCCGTGAATTTCTGCCCGTAGCCCGTCGATCCGCGCGGATTCGGCATAATGACCACGAACCCGGCCGCCGCAAACACCTGCTGGTTCCAACGGTAGCTCCAGCTCTCGCCCCACGCTCCTTGAGGTCCTCCATGAAGCATCACCAGCACCGGATACTTCCGTCCAGCCTGGAAATTCGGAGGTTTCACCAGGAAACTGTGTATCCGGGTGCCCCCGGATTCCACCCAGAACTCTTCCAGCGGAGTCAATGTGTACTCACTCAGCACCGCGTCATTCAGATGCGTCAATGGAACTGCCGCGCCTCCCGCCGACTGTGCCCGGAAGATCTCCGTGGGTCGTGCCCCGGTCTGCTCTGTGTAGATCATCGTCTTGGTGTCCGGACTCAGTTGCACATCGTCAATATGGCTCGCCCCTGTGATCACTACTCGCGAAGAGCCCCCGGCCGTCGGCATCATCTGCACATTGCTCCGGCCCCGATCCTCCACCACGTAGAAGATGCGCGTCGAATCGGGCGAAAAGACTACTGTCTCCACGTTCCGGTCTAAACCCTCATTGATGTAGTTCACCGATCCCGTCGCCCGGTCCAGCAACGCAAGCCGCCAGCGGTCCGATTCGAATCCTGCTCGTTGCTGCGACCGGTAGGCCAGGTACTTCCCGTCCGGCGAATACACTGGCGAGCGGTCTCCGCCCAGACTATTCGAGACCTTTTTGGCGTCGCCGCCCGTGATAGGTACCACGAAAATGTCCGTGTTCGTGCTCAGAGCCGGATTTGGATCCAGATCCGCTACGTACGCCACTTCCTTCCCGTCCGGCGAGATTGCAAAATCATCCGGACCGCCCAATTGGAAGGTCGGCACATCGTAATTACCGGGCGTCAGATCCTTCGCGGCGCCACCTTCCATCGGCACAGTCATCAGGTGTTTCCGCCGCTTGCCCATAAATGCGTTCCAGTGCCGGTAGAGCAGCGACGTATAGCTGCGCGCCTTCATCTTGCTCGCGTTTTCGGCGTCCAGCTTGGTCCTGTTGCACGCATCGTCCGCGCAGTCCGGATACACATCGCTCGTAAAGACAATCCGCTTTCCGTCGGGCGACACCGTCACATCGCTTGCTTCGGTCGAAATCGTCGTCACCTGCTTAGACCCGGACCCGTCCGGATTCATCATCCATACCTGCGACGCCCCGCTCTGGTTCGACACATACAGGATTTGCTTGGAGTCGGGTGTCCACCGCGGCCGTTGATTCGACGTGCCCTGCGTCGTGATCCTCTGCGGCGTTCCGCCGCTCACCGGCATGATGTAGATCTGCTTGGGGCGCGCATTCTTCTCTACGTCGATAGTCTCCACCGTGAAAGCGATCATTTTCCCATCCGGGGAAAGTTGCGGCTCGCTGATCCTCGATAGCCGCATCATGGCCTCGGCTGTGAAGGGAAGATTCTGCGCGAGCAGCGGCAGAGCGAGAGCAAATAGCCCGGCTAATATGCGCATAATGTCTATTCTAGATTCACTGCCTCGTGTCCAGATGTTCAGACCTCCGGGCGGCAGGCGGATTTTCTCTGCAAAATACTCATCCTGCTAAATTCTTCGGCGTTTCGCCCTTCTGTAATAATCAGTTTTGTCTGACCTCGCCGGCAGCGTGTTACCCTGACATTTACCCCCTGTCATGATTCGTACTTTGGGCGGCGTCACTCCAAAAATTGCCGCTTCCGCTTACATCGATCCAAGCGCGCAAGTCATCGGAGATGTGGTTATCGGCGAACGATCCAGCATCTGGCCGAACGCGACGCTGCGGGGAGACGTGAACTCCATCCGCATCGGACAAGAGTCTAACGTACAGGACAATTCCGTTCTCCATACCGACGGGCCCAAGCCGGACAATCCGCAGGGTTTTCCTCTCAACGTCGGCGACCGCGTTACTGTCGGGCACGCAGTGGTTCTTCACGGCTGCACGATTGATGACGACGCTCTCATCGGCATCAGCGCCACGGTTCTCAACGGAGCGAAAATCGGGGCAGGCGCCATCGTCGCTGCTGGAGCCCTTATCCCCGAGGGCATGGAAGTTCCCGCCGGCATGCTTGCCATGGGCGTGCCCGCCAAGGTCCGCCGCGAGGTAACGCCGGAGGAACGGGAACGCTTCCGCGCCAACGCGCAAGGCTACGTTAGCCTTCGCGAGAAGTACCTGAAGGAAACGCTTTGATTCGAGCTGTCAAAGGAACCCGCGATATCCTGCCCCCGTCCAGCAGCGTGTGGAATCACGTTGAGGCAGTTGCAAAACGTGTATTCCACGCCTACAACTATCGCGAAATTCGCACGCCTATCTTCGAAGAGACTTCTTTGTTTGCGCGCAGTGTCGGCGAAGAGACCGACATCGTCAGCAAGGAGATGTACACGTTTGATGATCACGGCACTTCACTCACGCTGCGTCCGGAGAATACGGCGTCCGTAATCCGTGCTTGGATGGAGCACCGTCTCGACCAGCAGCCTGGTCTGCAGAAGCTCTACTACATGGGGCCCATGTTCCGCCGGGAGCGCCCGCAGAAAGGCCGCTTCCGCCAATTCTTCCAGATCGGAGCGGAAGCAATCGGGTCTGAATCGCCTGCCGTGGATGCCGAGGTGATCGAAATGGTCATCGAGATCCTCAGCCAGTGCGGTCTCGATAACTTCGAACTGCTCATCAACTCCGTTGGCTGCCCCATTTGCCGCCCGAACTTCATTGCCGAGCTGAAGTTGCGGCTGGCCTCGGTCAAGGACACGATGTGCAAGGATTGCCAGCGCCGTGCCGATATCAACCCGCTCCGGGTGCTCGACTGCAAAGTGCCGGAAGATCAGCCCATCATTGAGTCGCTGCCGTCGATCCTCGACTTCCTCGACGAAGGCTGCCGCACGCATTTCGAAGCCGTGAAGCAATTTCTGGAGGATCGTGCCATCGCTTATCAGGTGAAGCCGCGCCTGGTCCGCGGTCTGGATTACTACACACGCACGACTTTTGAGATCGTACACGGCTCTCTCGGCGCGCAAAACTCCGTACTCGGCGGAGGCCGTTACGACGGACTTGCCGAAGCGCTTGGTTCGAAGGTGAAAGGCCCCGGCATAGGCTTCTCGATCGGGGAAGATCGCCTCATCATGAGCGTGGAAGAGCAGTTCCGGAATCTGGATCAGCTCGAACTCTTTATCGCTCCGATGGGCGACTCGGCCTTCCGGGAGGCAAGCCTGCTGGCCCGCGAATTGCGCCGTTACTCCGCCCCGGTCGAAATCGGCGAAGGCAAACTCAAAAAGCAAATGGAGCTCGCCAACAAGCTCAGCGCGAAATACGTCTTGATCCTCGGCGACGACGAGATTGCGCGCGGCTCCTACACTCTCAAGGAGATGTCCAGCGGTGAGCAGTCCACGCTCACACGCGACGAACTGGTTCAAAAATGGAAGAATCGCTAAAACTGGATTTTCTTGGCGACCTGCGCCGCACGCATAGCTGCGGCCAGTTGCGCGCTTCCGATGTTGGGAAGAAAGTCATTCTGATGGGCTGGGTCCACCGGCGCCGGGATCTCGGCAAGGTAATCTTTATTCACCTGCGCGATCGTGACGGCGTCACCCAGATCGTATTCGACGAAGGCGTCAATCAGGACGTGCATGAGCATGCCGAAATGGTGCGCTCCGAATATGTCATCGCCATTGAAGGCACCGTCAAACAGCGCACGCCGGATACCATCAACGCGAATATCCCGACCGGAGAAATCGAAGTGGCGGCCGGGCAGGTCTGGATCCTGAACGAATCCCGCACCCCGCCTTTCCCCATGGAGGATACGGTGGATGTCAGCGAGGACGCGCGCCTCAAGTATCGCTATGTCGATCTGCGCCGCCCCCGCATGCAGCGAAATATCATCCTGCGTTCGCGTATCGCATTTGCCGTTCGCCAGTATCTGGATTCGCTCGGCTTTCTCGAAATCGAAACGCCGTTCATGACGAAGTCCACACCGGAGGGCGCGCGCGACTACCTCGTCCCCAGCCGAGTCAATCCCGGAATGTTCTACGCGCTTCCCCAGTCACCGCAGATCTTCAAACAGTTGCTCATGGTCAGCGGTTTCGACAAGTATTTCCAGATCGTCCGGTGCTTCCGCGATGAGGATCTGCGCGCCGACCGCCAGCCTGAGTTCACACAGATCGACCTGGAAATGTCATTCCCGCAGGAAGAGCAGATCTTTGAAGTGATCGAGCCGCTTGTCCAAAAAGTCTGCGAGGTCGCTGGGTTCAACATCGATTCGAAATTCCCGCGCATCACGTATGCGGAGGCAATGTCGTCTTACGGAATCGACAAGCCCGATCTGCGCCTCCCGCCCTTTTACAATGTGGCCGGCCTCTTCCCGGAGGCTTCTCTGTCGCCCGCGAACCTGCCGCTGGTGGCAATCATTATCCCCGGCACAGGTCAACTCAGCCGCAAGGAGCGTGACGAGCTGAAGGCCTACGGCCAGGAGCGCGGACTGCGCGTGTACGACGACGTGAAGCGCCTCGAGCGCGACTTTCCTGAGTCCGTCGCGAAGGTTCGCGAACGCGTCAATGCCACCGACAATGATCTGCTGATCCTCGCCGGCTGGGCTGGTGAGCCGAAAGGGCATCGCCCAGAGGAGACCGTCTATCAGGCCTGCGGTCAACTTCGCCTCTTCGCCGGCCAGAAGTACAACGACCGTCACAAGCTCCTTGACCCGAAAACGTTCAAGTTCCTTTGGGTCGTCGATTTCCCGATGTTCGAATGGGACGAGGAGGATAAGCGCTGGATGGCTGCGCACCACCCGTTCACATCGGTACACGATGAGGACCTCGACAAGCTGACGGACGATCCGGCGCGCTGCCGGGCCAAATCGTATGACCTCGTTCTGAACGGCACCGAACTCGGTTCAGGATCGATTCGTATTCACCGCCAGGATATACAGGCAAAGGTCTTCAGCGCCCTGGGCCTCAGTGAGGAGGAAGCACGCACGAAATTCGGGTTCCTGCTCGACGCGTTGGAGTATGGAGCCCCGCCACACGGCGGAATCGCGCTCGGACTCGACCGCCTTGTGATGATTCTTGCAGGCGAGACGTCTATCCGCGATGTCATTCCGTTCCCGAAAACTGCCAAGGCAACGGACCTCATGTGCGAAGCGCCGTCCCCGGTTTCCGAGCGCAGTCTCAAAGAACTCGGCATCGCCATCCGGAAGTAATTCCAGCATAAGAAAAGGGCCGCGCCGGAAGGCGCGGCCCTTTTTTGTCCAGGTCAGCCGTTCTTACTGCACCGCGACGGTCACATTCGCCGGGCTGCTCACGCCATTCGACGTGATCACAACCTGCTGGTCACCGCTGGGTACATTGTCCGGAATCCGAACGTTGATCTGCACTGCGCCGGAAACAAGTCCCGGAGCCGCGCCTGAGTAGGTAACGCTCGCCGGAACCCCGCCGACAGTTACCGTAGCCGGGAACTGCAGGCCAGGGAACGTCGGGCCGGTTGTCGGCGTGACAGTGCCGGTCACACCGGGAGGAGTCAGCAGTCCACCTCCGGTCGCGAAGATCTGGATGACCGAGCCCTTCGCCGCCGGGGTTGCTGATCCGTTCACGCTATTGTCCTGGTTGCGGATCGCACCCTGACCCTTGCCGCTGAAATCCAGCGTAAAGATAGCCATCGCCGTATCTACAACCTGCAACGATACGGTCGCTGTCGTGACGCCGTTCCGCTGCACGGTCATTGTCGTCGTCTTTTTACCCTGCACTTCGTAGGGCACGATCACGTTGATCTGGTTCGGTCCTGCGTAGATCAGCGGGGCTGGCGTGTTGTCGAACATGACGGACGTGTTGCCAAGTGTTGTAGCGACCGTTCCGTTCGCGTTCAACTGCAGACCCACTGCGGGAGTCGGGCCGATATTCGCGCCAAAGAGCGCGACAATCTCGCCCGGAGCCACGGCGCCCGTCTGGTTGCTGGCGGAGTTCACAACCGAAATGGTCGGAGATCCGCCTGCTCCCACGGTCAGCGTCACATTGATCACTTGCGAGCCGCCCGGTATGTTCGGAGAGCCGACGGTGATCGCACCGGCATACGTTCCGGGAGCGAGCGTCGAAACCACCGCCGGGTTCAGCGCAATGGAAACCTGCCCGGGTGTGTTGCCCGTCGCAGGAGTGATGTTCAGGAACTGCCCGCCGCTCACCGGCGTGAAGGAGGCAGTAAACGGAACGTTGCCGCCCGTGCTCGTGATATTCACAGTCTGGGCGCCTGGAAGCGTTGTCGATCCCTGCGGGACTGTGAAGGTCACATTATTCGAAGCAAGCTGAATCGTCTGCGGATTGCCGACGGTAAAGCTCACCGGAATGTAGAGTGGGCTGGGTGTCGTGCCCGGAGCAAACACGGTCACAAGGCCTTGGTAATTGCCCTGTGCAAGATTCGCGCCGTTTGCGGTCACGGTCAGTGTGTTGCTGGCGCCAGTCGTGACGGTCAGCCAGCCTGTTCCATTGAACGCGGTCGCGGTCGCGCCGATCGTCGTGCCGGAAGGAACACCACCGATCTGGATCGATTGCGTTGCCGGAGCCGGGCCGTTCAGCGGCTGCGTAAAGGTGAGCGTCGTCGGCGTTGCAGTTACGGTGGCCGAGGCGATGGTAAACATCACCGGAATGGTTTGAGTCGGGATGTTTGGCGAGGTGCTCGAAACCTGGATCTGGCCCATGTAGGTGCCAACAGGCAGGTTCGCCGGATTAAAGGTAACGTTCAACACGTTGGGTGTGCTGCCCGTCTGCGGAGCCACCGTTAGCCAAGTCAATCCCGGCGGATTGGTGATGGCGGTCGCCGTGAAGTTGAGCGGCGTTGTAGCGTCCGTGCTGGTCAGCGAGATGTTCTGCTGAACAGTTGTGCTGGTACCAGCGACTGTAGTGACGTTGACAAACGCCGGGCTGACATTGATCAGCGGCGTTGTGCTCACGTTCATCGTCACCGGAATGGTGATCGGGGCATTCGTTGAACCCGGAACACTGAGCGTCAGCGTGCCGGTGCATGTGCCGGCTGTCGTGATGCCGGTCGTATTCACCGAAACAACAACCTGGCCGGGCTGCCCCGGAGGAACCTGCGTCTGCCCGATGGTCGGAGACGCGCTCAGGAAGTTACCGCAGTTTGTGCTGGCCGCAGCCACGGAGTAGCCCAGCGGGGCGCCGGTGCTGGCCAGCGTCAGGATCTGCGCCTGTGGCGAACTCTGCCCGATCTGATAGTTGAATGTCAGCGACTGCTGACTGCTGCTCAGAATCGGGTTGCTGCTCACGACGAGAGTCACGGGGAAGGTCTGAGGGGTGTTGCCGGAGCCCGGCGAAGTAATGGTCACGTTCTCCACGTACGTGTTCGGACCCAACGTCGCAAGTACTGTCGGATTGATGGAGAGCGTGACAGCTTGCGGAGTGGTGCCGTTCCCCGGTTGGACGTTCAGGAAGTTAGCGCCGCCGGTCACTGGTGTTGCTGCGACGGTGAAGGCTACGCCAGGGGTCGTGCTCGTCACTTGCACGTTCTGGGCGGCCGGAGTCGAACTGCCAAGCTGGAAATTGAACGTCGGTCCGGTGCTCGGTACCAACAGAAGTGGGCTCGTGCTCACCAGCAGGTTGACCGGGATGTTGACGGTTGGCGTCGAGGTGCCCGGAGCACTGATGGTAATCTGACCCGTGCAATTCCCCGCCTGCAGACTGGTCGTGTTGACCTGCACGCTTAGGGATCCCGGAGTTGCTCCGCTTGTGGGCGAGACAACCAGCCAGTTGCCGCCGCATGTCGTCGATGTCGCAGATGCGGTGAATGGCTGGACGGTTCCGTTAGCCGTAGTGATAGTGAGTGTCTGTCCAACTGGAGCAGTGGTGCCTATCTGATAACCCAGGTTCACCGCACCGGCAGGTGCGATGTTCAGCGAAGTCGGGCCAGCGACATTTACAACCACCGGCACAGTCGTTCCGTTCGTGCCCGGCGGTGTGAGCGCAACGATGGCATTGTACGTTCCCGCTGCCAAACCGGTCGGATTCACGCTCACGTTGAGCTGGTTGCTAGAGGTTGGTGTCAGATTCAAGGTAGTCGGACTGACCGTCACGAACGGCTGGCCCGTACTTGTTGTCACGGACGCCGTTACCTGGTTGATCGAGGTTCCGTTATTCCCTACCGTTACGGACTGAGTTGACGGGACGGTCGAACCCGGTGGGAAGTTGAATGTCAACGCCGGCGGTGTAGCTGTCACGTTGGACGGGCCGCTCACGTTCACGTTCAAGACGACCGGAACATTGATTGTGCTTCCTCCAGCCGACAGAGTAATAAAACCGCCGTACGTACCGGTGGCAAGATTGGCAGGATTCGCCGTTACGGTAATCGCCTGCGGGGTGGCACCCGATGCCGGATTGACAGAGAGCCAGTTCCCGGAAGCAAACGTGGTCGCCGTGTACGGTACCGAAGTGGTACCGCTTGATGTCAGCGTTAGAACCTGGGTGCTCGCTCCGGCTGACGACGTCGCATTGAAGGTGAGAACCGTCGGATTGATAGTCAGAGACGTGGTCTGAGCCGATAGGCTCACGGCCGTAATTGCTAGGACACTAAGTGTTGTAAGTGTTTTTAGATTTTGTAATTTCCACACGAAAGTACTCCGATGTTTGAGCAAGGGACTGAGGCCAAACGAATGCCCGGCCCAAGGAACGCGGGCACTCCTTAGATCAACACGGTCTTTGTGTGTTTCTCTGGCACGGTGACGCGGCTACTGGACGACAGCTACGGCGGTTACTGGAGCGTTTGTATAAGTTCCGGCAATAAACGGGATCAACCGGAGAGTTTGAAAGCCGGAGATCTGCACCTGAACGTACTGCGGCGTCCCGGTGGAAGGTATGGGCGTGTAACTCACGTTACTCGTGTTCAAGCCAAATAGTCCAGAGCTTCCAGTCGCAGCCGAATCGTTGAAGCAGACATAAGCCTGTACCTGCGCAGCGGTGACGCCATTGTTGGCGTTGACGGCGGCCCAACGCGCACCGGCGCGCGCCCGCTCGGTGAAGTACTGCTGCAGGAAGAGCAGCCGGCCCATGTCGATGATGAACAGCAGCATCGAGAGCACGGCGAGGAACACCAAGGAACTCTCCAGAATCGTTTGTCCGCGCCGGTTCGATTTTTTTGCCATTAGCATCCGGTCGGGCATGCGAGTCCTACATAATCCATGGTCACTCTAGGTTTTCCGTTAAACGACTGCGTACCGAATACGGCATTGACCGAGAAACCGCTCACCGACACGGTAACGCGCGTTGGATAGCCGTTCATCGGATTGGTGTCGACCGAAATATTCGATGTGCTCAAGCCGTATACGAGCGGCGTGGCTCCTCCCGCCGGGTTGCCGTAAACCGCCATGTTCTGAATCGCGGCGGTAAACGAGGCAGAAGCATCATTATTGAACGTTGCTGTGGCGCCGTACTGTGCGGCATTTGTGACGCTGGTTACGAGTGCGTTGTAGACGTACATCGACCATCCATATTGGAAAATACCCGTGAACATCACCGAACAGGCGGCCCAGGTCAAAGCAAATTCCAAAGCGGCGTTTCCGCGGCTTCTTGTACGGTTTCCGCTCATCACTTGAATAATCCCAGCGAATAAACCTTCGTGTTGTCACCACCAGCGTTGCCGCCGCTGTATTTGTTTGCAGGACCCAAATAGGTGGCGCAAATCCAGCCTGAAGGAGAGCTGGCATCTATGCTCGCCTGGGTGTCAATGAGAAAGGCTGCAAAGCCTACGATGAAATAGGACACGCTGTTCCCGTGGCCATCGACCCTCCGTGCAGGATCATTCACCGGAGCGAGCACGATACGGCGATCGATTCGGATTATCCAGGTAAGCGGAATAGCTGCTATCCTGCGCGGGATCCTGACCCGATCGCGTTGCGAACTCATTCAGAATGCTGCCGCCCCGATTTCCAGGAATGCCATTCAGCAAGGAGCCAACGCCGATGGGGCAGGCGGGGCAGTTCCCGTTCTCGATAGCCGTCTTGACCTGCGCATTGCTGCTATTGCCCCAACCCAGGTCGATGAAATCATGCTGCGGGGGCAGGTTCGCAGGATTCCAGCCGGAATCGCCAGCGCATCCGGTCGTGCTGCCGTTCGCCCACTTCAGCGTGTATTGCGTCCCTACTGAGAAGCCGAAATTCGCCGCTGCCGGATCAAGAGCGTACGGAGTGAGCGGCACGATGTTCGTAGGCCCGGCGGCACCTGCACGTTGTCCGGCGACCGCCACGGCACTGACATTGTAAGAACTTGAGACCGACCAGCTTCCATTGACGGCTCCCAAGGTCGGCATGAAGTACAGGGGCAACGGATAGGTCGCTGTCACGCTCACGAACGAGTAGTTGTTTGTGGGCGCCGAAACCGCATTGGCGTAGGTGACCGGCGTACCTGTCGAGGATGTGAAGTATCCAGTCGTGATGTTTGACGAGGAGAGAGCGGTGGTCGAGAAGTTGACGGCGTTTGGAGGTCCGGACGGTCCGCTTCTCGCTGCGGTCTCCGCGGCTGCGACGCCTGTGCTGGTCCCATCCAAACGGGCTGCGGCCGCGAGTGCCGCAGCGTCGGTGTAGGCCTGCAATTCACTCTTTAGGATGAACATGCGCCCCATGTCGAGGGCGAGTCCGAGCATTCCGAGCATTACGATGAAGGCGACGGCTGTCAGGATCAAGCTGAAGCCGCGTTCACGATTTCGGCGTGGCGCCATAGTACCTCATCGTGCATAGTATGGGGCCTGTGCGCCGAGTTTTCCAGACTTGCCGACACCTAGATCTGGTACTTATGGTTCTAGAACATAGGTTCTAAGTGGTTATCGAAAGATTGTGTCCTCTCAGAGGAGCTTCCTATGCTCTTTAAGGATACAGCGGTCCATCACGACTTCCAGGCCTGCCTGCCTGGCCTTGTCGGCTGCCTCCTCATGGACAACCCCTTCCTGCATCCAGATCACCTTGGCTCCAATACGAATTGCGGCGTCGACGACCGGCGCGACGTACTGAGGATCCCGGAAGATATTCACGATTTCGATCTTCCCGGGAACAGACTCGAGATCGGGATAGCACTTTTCACCGAGCACTTCGGTCTCGCCAGGATTGACAGGGATGATGCGGTATCCGGCATCCTTCATGTATTCAGAGACGCCGTAACTGGCGCGGAAGCGTTTGCTGGACAGCCCGACCACTGCTATGGTTCGGTAGCGCTTCAGAATGTCAGTCGTGCTGCTCATCTTCCATCTTTAGCACTTTTCGAAACTTTGCGATTTCCTGTTCGGTGAGGAGGCGGTATTCACCCGGTTTGATTCCCGATAGTTCCAGGAAACCGATCCGCACGCGGCGCAACTTCTCGACGAGGCGTCCGAAGTGCCTGAACATCATGCGGATTTGATTCTGGCGCCCTTCGGTAAGCTTTACTTCGTACCACGGGTTCTCCGCTTTGCGAAGGAGGCGGAGCTGAGCGGGCCGGGTTTTCTGGCCGTGCAGGTAGATGCCGCGGCGGAACTCCTCCTCCTGCTCGTCGGTGAGCGGCCCATTGGTCTTCACTACGTACGTCTTCTGCACGTGCCGGTCGGCCGATGTGACCCGGTTGGCAAACTCACCATCGTTTGTGAGCAGCAGAAGGCCTTCACTGTTGTAATCCAAACGGCCGACAGGGAAGACGCGGCCGCGAATTCCCTTGAGCAGGTCCATGACAGTCTCACGCCCCTCTGGGTCGTGCATCGTCGTGACGCATCCCTTCGGCTTGTTCAGGGCGACGTAGAGAAGCCGTTTCGGCGGATGGAGCAACTTGCCGTCCACCTTAATGTGGTCGCGATCAAAATCCGCCTTCGTGCCAAGTTCGGTGACGACCTTGCCGTTGACTGTGACCCTTCCCTCGGCCATCAACTCTTCGGCTTTGCGGCGGCTGGTCACGCCTGCGCGGGAGAGAATTTTTTGCAGGCGCTCTTCACTCATGACTGCTCCGCCGGCGGCTCCGTAGACTCAGGGGCAGGGACCTCTTCTTCCGGAGTGGATTTCGCAGGTGGTTCGTGCTCGGATTCCACCGCCTGCTCTGCGTCCGGGGCTGCCTGGCCAATTGGGGCCTCATCGGTATCGCTAAATGCGAGCCGGCGAAGTTCCTCGAATTCCTTCAGACTGGGGAGTTCGCTCAGGTCCTTGAGACCAAACTGGACCAGGAAGTCTTTGGTGGTCTTATATAGGATCGGCTTGCCAACGACGTTCTTTCGTCCGGATGTGGTGATCAGCTTGCGGTCCAGCAAGGTCTTCAGTACTCCGGCGCCTTGCACTCCACGGATCTCCATGATCTCGGGAGCCGTGAGGGGCTGCTTATATGCGATGACCGCGAGGGTTTCCAGAGCCGCCATAGAGAGCTTGAGCGGCGGATTCAGGTTCTTGACGAACTGCCGGACATCCTCGTGGTGCTCCGGCTTGGTGGTCATTTTATAACCGCCGGCGACCTCACGAATTGTTAGTCCGTGGTGCGGCTTCGCGTACTCCTCGAAGATCCTTTCGAGGAGCTTTTCGACCCTTTCCGGAGGCTGCCGCAGGGCGTTCGCGATTTGGGAAAGGGCGAGCGGCTCATCGGCTACATAGACGATAGCTTCGAGGACGGCCATGATGCGGGCGTCCTCCGCTTCGATTGTGGCTTGATCGTCAGCGGCTTGTTCAGCGGACACCTCGCTGGACTCTGCCGTAAGGGGCACCGCATTTTCGGATTCGAATTGTTCGGGCGTGGCTTCGTATGCGGTTTTGCCGTCTTCGGGATCGCGATCGGGATCACTGCCGGCGGGAGTGGCCTCGGGCGGCGCTTCCTCTAGGGCGACGGGTTCGGGTGCTGCTTCGCCTGCTGTCTTTGCGTCGCCGGAATCGCGACCGGGATCCCCGGCATCCGGCATCTCTTCCGGACGGGCGTTCTTTTGCCCTTCGTCTCTCAAATCGTCCATTTCCAGTTAGTTGTATTCCTGATCGACGGCCGAAACCGCGTCTTCACTTTCAAACGCCTCGGCGAAACCTTTGCTTTTTTTGATAGCGATATCTCCGAACGCGTCGGTCTGCTGTAACAATACTGCCTGCCGCTTGACCAGTTCCAAAATCGCCAGGAAGAGGCACAGCATTGCACGCTTGCTGCGCTGCCGCTCAAACAGCTCGACCGCCGAAACCATCTGGCTTGCCGGCGTGTGTTGCAGCACGTTTCTCAATACCCGGATCATGTCCGGAACGGTCACTTCTTCCTTGCCGATCTCATAAGTCGGCCGATTTTTGGCCCGTTCCAGCACCTGCTGGAAGGTCTTCACCAGATCGAACAGCGTTACGGCCAGGCCGGGCGCTTCCTCGTCAGTCAGGAATTGCTGCATCTGGGGGTTGGACCAGGCAGCCTCCTCGATGAGGCGTTTCTGCTGGAGCATTTCTGCAGCGTTCTTGAAGCGCTCATGCTCCAGGAGGCGCTCGACGAGCTCGGTTCGCGGATCCTCTTCCGGAGCAATTTTCTCGAGCTCCGGATCTTTTGGAAGCAACAACTTCGACTTAATGTGGATCAGCGTCGCGGCCATGTACACGAAGTCGGCTCCGAGTTCGATATCGAGGGCGGCAGCCTTCTCCATGTACTCCATGTACTGTTGTGTGATGGACGCGATCGGAATGTCATAGATATTGATCTGTTGCTTGCGGATGAGATCCAGAAGCAGGTCCAGCGGCCCTTCGTACTGTTCGAGCTGAAAATTAAGCGACGATGACACTCCTAAACAAGTTAGCACGCCGGGTGATATACAACGGACCCCGGAGGGCGGAAATCTGGGACTCATGTATGCAACTTCTGTATGTACGCCGCCCTACGGTTCGATCGGTGCACATAGCTATTGGCGGAATATTCTGATGTCAAGGAGCTGTGGCGCGCTCTGGCGCCGGGTTCGTTTTGTTCCGGGCAGCGAAACTACGGGCGTCAAGCCGATTCAGCGGCAGAGGCAGCGGCGAGGCGGGTCCGAGTTTCGGCGAACATCTGTTCGTCGGCCTCCGTCTGTTCGCGGAAGACCCGATAGAAGTAATCCTTGTTGCTGCTGGCCTGGGTTTTTGCGGACTGTTTGGCTTCGTTTTGTAATTCTGTTCGTAGTTCTGTCCAACGCCGGCAAAAGCGGCTGTATGTGCGCTCGATTGACTGACGGTAGCGCTCCAGGCGTTCCAGCCGGCGCAGAACGACGTCGTCCTGACTGGCGAACGGATTGTCAGACAGTTCCATGAGTTCGTTTTCCATTCGCTGGCAGCGGTTGAGGCGCCACATGGCATCGGCGATCTGGCGAACTACGAAACGAGCGGTGATGTCCCGCGGGTCACCGTGTTCGGCCATCACAGCGGCGAGGTGCTGATTGTACTCCCCGGGGTCTTCACCGGGTGCGAGAGCAGATCCTCCGGTGAGATTGTGGCGGCATGCATTTTGAGACGAGATCTGTTTGCCGGTCGTGGTGCGCGGACCGGTAGAGAGTAGCGCGTTTGCGCGATTCGCTTCGATTTGAGCTGCGGTCATTGGTGGCTCCTACGTTTCAGATGTGGGGACGCAGAGCGTTTCCCTGTTCTGGAAGTAGCATGCGAAGTGCGATTTTCGGATCGGCGTAAGGGGTGGGAATGGCCCTAAGTGCCATGTTATGAAGACCGCTAAAATATTTGCGAGAGGCGTGACCACCCGACGTTCAGCGGACCTGGCCGGGACGTCCTGGCGACGTCCCGGCATGATACTATTTGATGCATGTGCCTCGCTCCCGCTCGAATTAAGGTCCTGCTGGTTGAGGACGACATGGCGGACGTGCGGCTTCTGCGGGAGGCTCTGGCGGAAGCAGGGGACTGGTGCGACCTGACTGTCGCCACGACCGGTGCGCAGGCTCTGGACATGCTGTTCCGCAGGGGCCGGTACAACGATCTGGATGCCCCGGATCTGGTGCTGCTGGACATTCGCCTACCGATTCTGAACGGCCATGAAGTATTGAGTGCAATTAAGGCACACGCGCCGCTGAATATGCTGCCAGTGATCATTTTGAGCACATCGGGGGCTGAACAGGATGTGCGCAAGGCTTATTCACTTGGGGCGTCCTGCTACATCGTCAAGCCCAGAGATCTCGAGCAGTTCATTGCAATCTGCAAATCACTCTACGACTTTTGGGCAAAGCGCGTCAGATTCCCGCAGATGGAGTCCCCGTCCGCGAACTAAAGCATACTCAGCTTCTACGGTTTCTGTACAGTGACGACGATTGGGTCGCTGGATTGGGCGTTTGCCAAAGAGCGGACCTGTACCACGTTTGAGCCGGTAATCGTGGTGGCCGGCACTTGCGCGGAGATCTGACCATCCGAGGTCTGGAGCAGAGGCAGCGGCACATCATTGAACGTAACGCAGCTTCCGCCGAGAACAGTCGGCGGCGGGATGGTCTCCGCATTTGCCGCAGAAGCGAGGTTGGAACCGTTGATGGTGATGAAGGCGCCGGGGCGGATAGTGGCAGTGCCATCGGCGGAATTCACGATTCCGCGGGCTCCGGAGGCGATGGCCGGCCGCGGAGAGGCGCCGGTTGTGGAGAGAGGGATGACGCTCAAGCCGGACAATGTGATGCTGTAGGCGGTTCCCTTCGAATCGATCACCAACTGGCGCGAGGGCACGTTGACCCGGTTCGCTCCGAAGACGCTCTGGACCGGGTTATCGGGCGCCACGGCAACAACGGATTCGCTGCCTGTCCGGATGTCTACCAACTCCATGGTCGGACGTGAGTCGTCGCGCGTGGTCGAGGTGGTATTCTGCCGCACCGGCGTGGTGAGGCGCACGAACGTGTTGTCATCGATAGGGTAGACTTGGGCGACGTTCCGGTTTCCGGCGCTGACGATGGTCTGCGAAGGAGGCTGGCCGGGAACCGACGGTGCTACGAACTGAGTGGTTCCGGGCCGCTCTACGCCGCCGATGATCGCGAGCGAGTTGTTTACCGTCAGTCCGTTGACGACAAAGTAGTTGCCGAGATTGCTTCCGGCGACTGGTCCGAAATAGCTGACGGGAGTCTGGCTGTAGAGTTGGCTCTGCGTCGTATACGTGTCGGCGAGGGCGTCATATAGATAGCTGTTGCCGTTGCCGGCGAGCGTGAGGATATACTCGCCGCCGGGCGTCGCCGCCATATATTGAGGACCCGAAATGCTGGCCGGGGTGACAGTATTGGCAACCCGAGGCGTGGCCTGATTGCCAATGAGACGCCAGAAGGTTCCGTTCGACATGATGAACTGCAGCCCGGAGAGGCTCATAGCCATAGCCGCCGGCTGAATCGAATTCTGGTTCCCCGCGCGAGGAATGGGCGGGAAGTCGACTGTGCCGATCTGCTTCTGTGAATCGAGGTCGACGATGCTGATCGATTCGCCACCCTGATTTCCGACGAAGAGCGTGCCGCCGTCCAGCGTCATCGCCATGGCTTTTGGCAACTGGCCCACATCAATCGGGTCGATGAATTTGAGCTTCTTCATGTCGAACACTTCAATTCGATTGAAGCCGGCATTCGAGATATAGACCCTGCCGCGAGGTTCGTCGAGCACCATCTCCTGGAGCCCCTGGCCGTTATTCAACGAGACGGGCCTCGGGAAGATCAGACCGCGTTGATCCGACTGGCGGTAGTTCATGTAAACGCGAATCGTATTCGGGAAGTTGATGGCCTGTGTGGAGGCGAGCGTGATGTTCAAAGGAGTGCCGCCACCACCCGAGGCTCCAGTGAACAGATTTGTGCCCGGTTGGCGGACTACGCCGCTACGGCCCGGTTCCATGATGAAGTCAATGGTGGCAGGCGCTACGCCGCTGGAAACCTGGGTGACGAGTGCCGAGGTAATGGTGGGCACGCTGAACGTTAATTGGCCCTTTCCCAGGTTCGTGACGTCCACAGTGGTTTTCGCGATGCCCTTATTGCAGTCGTCATTCGCAAGGAAGACCTGGGTAGTAGACGGCTGGAGGATCGGGTAATCATAGACGTTGGCCATGGGCAGCCGCAAGAGTCCGGATTCAGAAAGCGCGAACACCATGGAACCGTCTGAGAGTGCGACCATTTTGCCCAGGATGCTTTGGGGGAGCCGGAGTCCGAGGCTGACTCCGAGATTCTTCGAATTCGAGACGTAGAGCACGTTCGAAAGCGGCCGCTGCCCTTGCGCGGCAGTGTTGAATGCGCTGTAGATGGTGCCGGCATCCGGTGTGAAGGTGCTGCCGCCCAGATTGGTCTGTGTATTGAAGCCGGGGTTGAAGCCGCTGGAGTTGATGAAAAAGGGCAGATTCGCGGTGTTCTGCTGGGCGATGACGCCGAGCGTGGCGGTGTCATACAAAGTGGATCCAGCCATGAAGCGGGACCCATCGGGCGAGATGGACAGCACGGTGGATTGTCCGGTAACGAGACGATTTTTAAGAACGACGCCGGATGCAACCTCATAAACGAAAAGTTGTGTCTGAGCGCCATTTGTGGTCTGGTTGATAGCCACCATCCCAATGATGAAGTTGCCGTCCGGGGTGCGAATCAGACGGCCGGGGAAGGCGGTGGCGGGGCGCCCAACGAAGACGGCCGGGAGAGGATTCGGTGTGCTGATGGTGGGCGGAGAGACGACCGGGCTGACCTGCGCGTTGGATGCCTGGGTGCGGTCGAAGATCAGCAGAGTGTTCAATGTGTTGTTGGTGCCAGTGCCTTGGGTAGTGATGAGCACGCGTCCGTCAACGCCAACGGCGACGCCTTCCGGGCGCGCGGGAAGGCTGATGGTCTGGATGACCGAATCGATACCAAGGTCGATGACGGTCAGGGTGGAACTGGAAGTATTGGTGACGTACAGATAGTTGTTGTCCATCGACATCGCGGCTCCGGTGGGGAAGGTTCCCACGCGGATATTGCCGGTGACGCGCTTATCCAAGTAGCTATAGATGTCGATTCGGTTAGCGTTCGCGTTGACGAGATAAAGGCGTCCACGAAGCTCGTCGATGACCACGTCGTAGGGGGTAGTGCCCAGCGAAACGATCTCGCCGAAAGTCGCCTGTCCGGTCTGCGCGAAGGCGGGTTGACCTACCCAGAGAGCTAGTGCGAGTACTGGCGTGCCTAGTCCCAGAAACTTCCAGATGTTCGATTGCAAAGGCATCCTCAACTAAGATACTCTAAACCCTTCAAACGGCCAGAAGTTTCTTTACCGCGCAACAAAGCAAACGATTACGTGTTTGGGAGAAGTATCGAGATTTGATAGTCCGGAATGAGACGCGCGCCTGTGTACTCGGCGATCATGTTGAGATTGCTGATACAAGCAGCAATCGGCAGACGGGGCTCCTGAAGCACGAAAGCCTGTTGCCCGGCCATGGGCTATGGATTGTGCCGTGTGAAGGTGTGCATACGTTTTGGATGAAGTTCCGGATCGACGTGGTTTTCCTGAGCAAAAAGCGTAAAGTTTTGAAAATTCGAAAGGATATGAAACAGTGGCGGATGGCGTGTTGCCTGACCGCGCACTCGGTACTGGAGTTTCCCGCTGGGACTTTGGACCAGACAGGCACAGTACCGGGTGATCAACTCGTTTTCGAGAAATGAGAGCCACGAAGATTGCAGTTCCGCTGAGTGTGTTGCTGCTGAGTTCGTGCGTGAAGACTGTGCGGACGCAGTTCGCGGCTGAGGCCCCGGCGGTGACGCGTGTGATGAAGCGGCAAGTGCAGAACGCCGTAGATGCGGGTGACGGCGATGCGCTGGTGAGGTCATTGCGCGCGCAATTAGGGGCGGATCCGAATAACCTGAACGTCCGGCTGGAACTGGCGCGGCACTATGAGCGGGGCGGATATCCGGAACTCGCGGTGGAGCACTACCGGCTGGCGAACGAGCGTTTCCCGGAATCGGCGGAAGCCGTGATTGCGCTGGCTCGCTGCCTGCGCTCGATGGAATTGAACGAGCAGGCGCTGGCGGCGCTGGAGCGGTACGAATCGGCGTACCCAAGAAGGTCGGCGAATGTGCTGGCGTGGCTTGGGGTAGCGGCCGACGATGCGAGTCAACTGGACAAGGCCGAGAAGTGGTACCGGAAGGCGATGGAGTTTCTGCCGAAGTCGGAATCGCTGCACAACAACCTCGGGTATAACCTGCTGCTGCAGGGGAAGAAGGAAGAAGCGATAGGGGAGTTCCGGGCGGCACTGAAGCTGAATTCGCATTCCTTGGTGGCACGG
Organism: uncultured Solibacteraceae bacterium; assembly: GCA_964464925.1. Lineage (GTDB taxonomy): Bacteria > Acidobacteriota > Terriglobia > Bryobacterales > Bryobacteraceae > CAYXLI01. Next base: position 145,534 of record CAYXLI010000001.1, read on the forward strand.
AACAACCTGGGCATGGCGCTGGCATCGCAGCCGAAGGAAGCAGTTGTGAATATGCAGTCGGTGGCGGATCCGGCGACGGCACATAATAATCTGGCGGCGATTCTGATAGAGCAGGGCGACTATAAAGGGGCCCGTGAGGAACTGGACATCGCGCTAGGATATAACAAAGATCACGAAGCAGCTTTGCGCAACCTGCAATTGGTTTCCGAGTTGGATGGGAAGCCGTTTGCGGTCACCACCCGCAGTAGCCCTACTCGATGGAAGCGGTTCGCAAGCGGTCTTCGCCGCGTGTTCGTAGGGGGCGAAGAGCCCGGTAAGGAAGAAGCGGTCAGAACCGCATCGAAGTGATTCAGGAGAAGAATTGCATGAAGAACCTTTTCATTCGTTTACTGAAAGACGAGCAGGGCCAGGACCTGGTGGAATACGCCTTGATCGTGGCGGCGGTGGGACTGGCGCTGATCACCACAGTGAATCAGTTGTCGACCGCGATCGTGAGTCTCTACTCGAGCATTACGCAGGGCCTGACCAGCATCGGCACTTCCGGGCAGTAATCTGCAAGGTTGCAGGCCGGCCTCGAAGAACTCAGGAATAGCCACGATGGACGTGACCTGCTCTCTCGAACAAGTGGATCGGCCAGGAGGGTTGAATATGACTCGCGCTCCTGGCGCAGGGTTGCGGATAATGCCGCGGCTCGAAGTGGCCGTTACGGCCATCACCCTCCTGTTTTGCCTTTTCCTGTTCGAAGGCACGCAGAAACTGTTCCGCGACTCCGATACCGGATGGCATATACGGAACGGGGAGGCGATCCTGGACGGACGCGGGCTGCCGTTTGCGGATCCTTACTCCCTGCTGAAGAATGGGCAGCCGTGGTTTGCGTGGGAGTGGCTGGCGGACCTGGCCATGGGAGGGGCACACCGGGCAGACGGGCTTACGGGCGTGGTGATGCTGTATGCGGCTCTGCTGGCGCTGTGCACGTGGCTGTGGTTCCGCGTGACGTGGGCGGGGGGCGGAAGCTTCCTGGTTGCGGCGGCGTTCAGCATTCTGATGTTGTCGACCGCGAACCTGCACTGGCTGGCGCGTCCGCATGTGTTCAGTTGGGTTCTGCTGTTGGCGACGCTTTGGGCGTGCGAGACGCGAAAGCTGCACTGGGCTTTGTTCGCGGCGATCGGTCTGGTATGGGCAAATGTGCACGCCAGTTTTTTCCTCGGCATTGCGATTTGTGGAGCGTACGCCATAGGGAGTCTGCTGCGTCCGCTGATCTGGGATCTGGAGCGAGGAAACGAGTGGCGGGAGTATGGAATCGCCGCGGGCATGCTGTTCGCAACCAGCTTCATAAATCCGTACGGCTGGAAGCTGCATGTGCACGTCCTCTCTTATCTGCGGGATTCGGAACTGATCGACCGGATCGGCGAATTCCAGAGCTTCAATTTTCATGCGGAAGGGGCGGTGCAGATCCTGTTGACGGTGGCACTCGGATTCGCGGGCGGAGTGATTGCGCTGGGGCAGAGAAAGCTGGCGCATGGTTTTCTGTGCCTCGGATTTACGGCTTTGGCGCTGCGGTCGGCGCGCGGGCTGCCATTGGTGGCGCTGGTTGTGCTGCCGCTCGTGAATGGAGCAATGACCGAGGCGCTGGGGCGGATGAGGGGATTGCGGATTCCTGTCCGGCGCGCGGTGGAGGGATTTCTGGAGTACTCGGCGAATTTGCGCAAGCTGGATCTGCGGGTGAACGGGTTGGCCACGCTCGCCGGTGTAGTTGTGCTTTGCGGTTTGTATCTGCAGTTGCCGGCAGTGAAGGCGCGGACCGGATTCCCGCCGGACGAGTTCCCGGTGCAGGCGGCTGACGTAGTGGAGAGATTGCCGGTGGAGAGCCGGATACTGGCTCCGGACAAGTTCGGCGGCTACCTGATCTACCGGTTCCAAGGATCGCGCAAGGTGTACTTCGACGGGAGGAGCGACTTCTACGGAGCGCGGTATATGAAGGACTATCTGCGACTGATTGAAGTGCGCGAGGGATGGCAGCGGCAGATGGCGGAGGCGCGGTTCACGCACGCGCTGCTGCCGAACCGGTATTCGTTAATTCCGGCGCTGGAGCAGATCGGCTGGCGGAAGATCTACTCGGATGCGACGGCAACGCTTCTGGAAAGAGGGAAGCAGTAAATATGGATCGTCAGAAAGTACTGTTGATCTTCGGCGGCGCGTGGGTATCCGCGGCACTGCTGACGTGGTTCCTCTATGCGCAGACAACGGGTCCGCGGACAGAGAAGACGAACGTGGTGATTGCGGCGTCGCGGGATGTTCCGGCGGGGACGCGCCTGCGGAAGGCGGATCTGAAGAAGGTCAAGATTCCTGAGAAGGATATGCCGAAGGCGGCGGTGGTGGATGAGCCGCTGGCGATCGACCGGGTGACGCTGTATCCGCTGAATGCGAATGAAGCCATCACGACGACGAAGCTGGTGAGTTCGCAAGGCGCAGAAGGCATGGCAGCGACGATTGAGCCCGGCAAGCGCGCGATTTCGGTGCAGGTGACGGAGGCCTCTGCTGCGGGACTGCTCATCCAGCCGCGGTCGCATGTGGACGTGTTGTTCACGCGGACCGGTACGATGCGGGAGGCGGTTACGGCGACGATTCTGCAGGACGTGATGGTCCTGTCGATCGGAAGGCAGACGGAGGTGCAGGCGCCTTCGGATCCGACGAAGACCTCGACCAGTTCGAGCACGAGCGTAACGACGAGTTCGTCACGGCAGCTTGCGGCGACACTGCTGGTGACGCCGGAAGATGCGAAGAAGCTGGAATTGGCGCGGCAGCAGGGCAAGATCAGCCTGGCATTGCGGAATCCGCTGGACAAGACCCTGATGCAGGCGAATAGCGCAGCGACGGCGGAGGATATCGATCCGGCGCTGTTCGCGGGCGCGAAGCGGACCGTTCGTGGCGGACCGATTCCGAATATTCGTAACGACCAGGTTTGGGGCCAGTTGACAGGCGCCGATCCGAAGCCAGTGAAGAAAGAAGAACCGAAAAAGGAACCTGAAAAGCCGAAGCTCGTGGTGGATGTCTACAGGGGAGACAAGCACGTGCAGGAAATTTTCCAATGAGAAATTGCCCGATGCAGTTTCGTGAGTTGACTTGCGCTCTTGCGCTTTCACTGGCCTGCCTGGTTGGCCAGACGCCTCCGCCCGCGTCACGGGACATGACGCTCGTGATCGGGAGGGGCGAACTGCTGCAATTCCCGAGCGAGATTCAGCGTGTGGTCGTGTCCGAACCGAAGATTGCGGATGCGGTGGTCGTGTCGCCGAAGGAAGTGATGGTGAACGCGAAGGGTCTGGGCAAAGCGACTCTGATTGTTTGGGACAATGCGACCGGCGCGGTGGCGGCACGGTATAACGTTGCGGTTGTTCCGGACTCTTCCGACTACGACGAGTTCCTGAAGAAGATGCACGAGAGCATCCCGGATTCGAATGTCAATGTGACTTTGAACGGGGATACGGTTGTACTGACCGGGGCGGTGAAGGATACGGACGCGGCGAAGCGCGCGGCGGCGCTGGCTTCGACGCGGGCTAAGAACGTGGTGAATCTGTTGCAGGTGCCTCCACCGGCGGAACCGCGGCAGATTCTGTTGCAGGTGAAGTTTGCGTCGATCGACCGGGCGGCGCTGTCGGAGTTGGGCTTCAATTACTTCTCGACCAGCGACAAGGGATTGGGCACTCTGACAACGCAGCAGTTCCAGACGCCCCGATTCAGCCAACTGCAATTTCAGAATGGCGAAGCGCGATCGCCCACGGTGAACTTCGCCGATTTGTTGAATCTTTTCGTGTTTCGTCCGGACCTGAACTTCGGCGCGACCATTCGTGCGATGGCGAGCCGCAATCTATTGCAGATCCTGGCGGAGCCGAACCTGATCACGCTGGAAGGCAAAGAAGCGAGCTTCCTGGCCGGAGGCGAGTTTCCGTTTCCGACCTTGACCTCTACTACGACAGGCGGCGCGGTGTCGCCGGTGGTGACCGTACAGTTCAAAAAGTTCGGAGTGCAGTTGAACTTTACCCCGGAAGTAACACCGCAAGGCGGCATCCACCTACGGGTGCAGCCGGAGGTGAGCGCTCTCGATTTCGAGAATGCGGTGACATTGCAAGGGTTTCTGATTCCGGCGGTATCGACACGCCGCGCCGATACGGAAGTGGTCCTAAAGGACGGCGAGAGTTTCGCGATTGCCGGACTGATCGATAATCGCGTGATTCAGACATTGAGCCGCGTCCGCGGACTGGGCGACGTGCCGATCATCGGCAACCTGTTCCGCAGCCGCTCCACGAAGAAAACGTCGAACGAACTGCTGGTTGTGATTACGCCGCGCTTTGTAAAGCCGGTGCCCGTGGAGGAAAGAGTGAAACTGCCGGACATGTCGGAGACGTTCATGCCGACAGTGGCCGAGGAGAAGGCGGCGAAAGGCAAGAAGAAGGATAAGAAGAAAGGCTCGCAGGAGCCCACGTTTGTAGGACCGCGTGGACATCAGGAACCCAGCAAATAAGGCAGGAACAGCGCGCAGGGGCGGAACATCCGTCTATGTCCTGGTGATTCTTGTGCCCGTGCTCATCGGGTTTATGGGATTCGCGGTGGACCTGGGACAACTGTATTTAATTCGTGGTGAGTTGAAGACCGCGGCGGATGCGATGGCGATGGCGGCGGCCGGGAAGCTGATCGGCACGGATGCGAGCATCACAGACGCCACCGCTGCATCGAGGCTGCCGATCGATACGGCATCGGGGTTCGGCGATAAATATAATTTCGGGAGCCTGACGATTGGACAGGACGCAAGCGGCGACCTGACGAACACTGTCGCGGAACCGCAATTCTTCAGTACGTTCGCGGCGGCGACGGGCGTGGCGGATGCCGGTGGTTCCGATGCGACGAGCGCAGAGGCGCGGCACGTGCGCGTGCAGATTACGGCCGATGCTCCGCTGCTGTTTTGGAGCTTTCTATCTGTCGGACAGTCAAAGAAGACGCCCGTGATCGGTTACGCGACCGCGGGCGTGAGTGCTCCACTCTGCACCGCATGTGCGATTGAGCCTATTGCCATTGCGGCGATCGATCCAACGGACACCACGGATTTCGGACTAGTGAAAGGTAACCGGTATACCTTGGGATTCCAGTGTTCAGGCGCGCCCACGCCGGGGCTACTGTCGACGGATGTGCAGAGGCTGCCGTATCTGCTGCTGAACCGCTACGACGATTCCGCGACGATCTTCGCCGATGAGAGTACTCAGGCGTACCGCATTGGAGCGCAGGGGCTGCCGGGTAACACCAACCAGGCGATCGGGTGCATGCAGATCAACGCGAGCGAGCAGGTGTGGACATCGGCCCCCTCGCAGACGTGCAGCACCAATACGGTGCCGGCGCGGATCAGCAATATTCTGTGCGGGATGGCGACGAGGTTTTCGTCCGATATCCCGGCGGCGTGCGCGAATGTCGCCGAGATCGATACGCTGGCTCCGTCCTACCCGACGGACAGCGATCTGACGGATCTGGACGACTACACGCAATATATCGGGAACAAACGGCGGATTATCACGATTGCCGTGGTGGATGCGCTTGCCTCCGGCGGGACTATGACCGTGCTGGGGTTCCGGCAATTCCTGGTGGAACCGGCACAGGGTGACTCGATTCTGAATGTGTCGGATGCGAATGGCCGCTTCTCGGCGATGTACATCGGCTATCCAGTTCCGGTGCAGCAGGGGAGCTTTTCCGGGTGCTCGGTTACGGCGGGGCCGGGCAAGGTGGTGCTGCACCAATGAAGCGGCGCGGATCTTCGATGCTGGAGACGGTCATGATGATGCCGATTCTCATCCTGCTGCTGGTCGGCATGACGGAATTGGCGCGGCTGACCTACACGTACTACACCTTGCAGAAGATCCTGACCACGGCGGCACGTTATGTATCGACACAGCAGGGAGTGAACTTCTGCGCGGACGACGATGCGAGCGTAGCGGCGGCGAAGAATTTCGCGACTACCGGCGCGGCCGACAATTCGACAGATCCGATCCTGGCGGGTCTGACTCCCGATCAATTGCAGATCCGCGTCGAGAGATACAGTGCGGATACCGCAACGCTGGGCCAGTGCGAGTGCTCGGCGCTGGGGTGCGATGTGAGTGCCGGCGGGCAACCTCCGGATTTCATCGTTGTCTCGGTTCCGAACGGCTACTCGATCCGCCCGGCGTTTCCGTTTCTGGTGACAGAGCCGATTCTGTTCCGGCCGCAAGTGAGGGTGCCTTATGGCGGGACCTAGGCGCTCGGGACAGGCGACGGTGGAGTTCGCGGTTTCGTTCGCGATCATCATCATGCCGGTGACATTCGCGATTATCTTCACGGCACAGCTCCTCTGGGTGTGGCACAGCATTGTAGACTTCACTCGTGACGGAGCACGGTACGCGACTACACACTGCTGGCAAGGGTCGAGCGAGAACGTAATCGGATACATGCGGACGCACGTGCCCTTCATGGTGGACCAGGATCAATTTCAGAACGGGCAGGCGGACATTGTGGTGCAGTACTTCGCGCGCGATGCAACCAGTGGCGCGCTGACCGATTTCAGTTGCGACGGAGACTGCAGCACAACGTGCATTCCCGATGCGGTGACCGTCACCATTCGCAACTATGAATTTCGCCGTTTTATGAGTTACCTTGCGCTGCCTCCGGTAGCGCTGCCGGATTTTCGGACTTCTCTGCCAATGGAAGGAGCGGGCTGCGACCCTGACCAGGCTGTGTGCACGCCCTAGCGAACCAACATGTCGAATAACTTGCTGATTGCCTCGACCGACGAACAGTTTCGCGAAATGATTCGCGAAAACCTTCTGAACCAGCCGACCGCCAAGATTGTGAACGAGTATCCGGATGTTTCGTCTAACCTGTACATCCGCGTTCTGCAGGATCTTGAACGTTTTCCCGAGGCGGCGTTGATTATGGATCTGGGGAACGATCCGGACGAGGGATTGAAGATCCTGGAGAAGGTGCGGCAGGCGGCGCCCGATCTCTACATCATCGCGGCGAATTACAGCGGCGACGGCGAGAGCGTGATCGCCACGATTCGAGCGGGCGCGAATGACTACGTGCAACTTCCCGTGCGCCGCAGCGATTTCCGCGAGGCCATGACGAAGTTGGAGAAGACACCCCGGCGGGCGGCATCCGGCACCAGCAAGCTAGGCAAGATCTACACGTTCCTGGGAACGAAGGGCGGAGTGGGGACCACGACGCTGGCGGTGAATTTCGCCGGTGTGCTGGCGCAGCGGAAGCAGCAGACGGTACTGGTGGACCTGGATCGTATCGGGAACGACGTCGCGATGCAGCTTGGTGCGAATCCGCAATATACGCTGCAAGAAGTAGGCGAGAACCTCTCGCGCATGGACCAGGCATTGTTTGAAGGCTTCGTGACGAGGGATCCGCTTGGGTTTTTCCTGGTGGGTCCGCCGGACGCGCTGGAGCAGCAAGGATATTTTTCGGAAGCGATGTTCCGCGAGTTCGGTACATTCTTGGTGGAGAAGTATGAGTCGATCGTGATCGACGCCGGGCGGGCGATCTCGGATGAGATCGTGCTGGGCGCGCTGCAGGCCTCGACGATGATCTTTCTGGTAGTGACGCAGGAGTTTCCATCAGTGCGCAACGCGCAGCGGTATATCTCCTACCTGATGCGAATGGGTTTCAGCCAGGACCAGATCAAAGTCGTGGTGAACCAGTATCAGAAGCGGAATAACTCCAACTATTCTTCGCTGGAGCAGATTCAGCAGACGCTGAACCAGACGGCTTTTTACGGTATTCCACCGTCACCGGCAGTTTTGCAATCTATCAACCGCGCGAGACCGCTGGTGGCCGCGCGCGAGAGTGCGCCGGATTGGGACAAGACGTTCCGGGCTTTTGTGGATAAGGCCACCGGCGGCAAGAAGGGCATGGCAAAATCGGCTTGAAATGCGGAGAGCTAACTAAATGAGCACTCGACCGATGGTACGACCGGCCACTGGGACGGACCGCTGGTTCCATATCAAATCGCAGATTCATTCGAAACTGCTGAACTCGCTGTCGCCGGACCAGTTGCGCGCTCTGAACAAAGAAGGTGTGCGCGAGCAGATCGGAAATGTCGTGGAGCGGCTGGTAGCCGACGAATCGATTCCGATGACCGTGGCCGAGCGCGAGCGGCTGATCGAGGAAGTGCTCGATGAGGTGTTCGGACTGGGGCCTCTCGAACCGCTGCTGAAGGACCCGACCATCAGCGACATCATGGTAAACGGGTTCGACAACATCTACGTGGAGCGCGGCGGACGCCTGGTGGAGACAAATGTCCGGTTCAAGGATACGGCGCATGTGCGTATGATTATCGACCGCATTGTGTCCAATATCGGCCGCCGGATCGATGATTCGTCTCCAATCGTGGACGCGCGCCTAGCGGACGGCTCGCGTGTTTGTGCAGTCATTCCGCCGCTGTCTTTGATTGGTCCAGTGCTGTCGATCCGCCGGTTCGGCAAGAAGCTGCTGACCACTGAGGACCTGCTGAAGAACGAGACGCTGACCACGGGCATGCTCGATTTTCTGAGCGGTTGTACGGAAGCGCGGCTGAACGTGATCATCTCCGGAGGTTCGGGGTCGGGTAAGACCACGATGCTGAATACGCTCTCGCGGTTTGTGCCCGAGGAAGAGCGGATCGTAACCATCGAAGATACGGCGGAGTTGCAGATCCAGCAGTCCCACATCGTACGCCTGGAAACACGTCCGATGAATATCGAGGGCGCGGGGGCAATTACGCAGCGTGACCTGGTGATCAACGCCCTTCGTATGCGGCCCGATCGCATCATTGTGGGTGAGTGCCGTGGGCCGGAAGCTCTGGATATGATGCAGGCCATGAACACGGGTCACGACGGATCGATGACGACCTGCCACGCGAACACAACGCACGATGCCTTTTCTCGCCTCGAGACGATGGTGATGATGGCCAGTTCGAGTATGCCGGATAAAGTAGTCCGGTCGATGCTTGCGTCAGCGATTCACATCGTGATCCAGATGACGCGCTTGAATGACGGCTCGCGCAAGATGACGGCGATCAGCGAAGTCGCAGCCATTGAGCATGATCAGGTGATTATGGAAGACGTTTTTCACTTCGACAGAACCGGTTTGAGCCCGCGCGGAAAAGCGCTTGGCACGTTCCGGGCAACGGGATATAAGCCGCTCTGCCTCGATCGCCTGAAGGCGTATGGCGTCCATCTGCCCGCATCGATCTTCAATGAAGAAGTGGAGATCAAGGACAAATAATGTTTGTGTTTGTCGCATTTGTGATCTTTTCGGCGGCCTTATCCGGCGCGGCGTGGTACGTGTGGCGCGTGCCGGAGCAGGAGGCGGAAGAGGTGCTGGCCGGACGTCTGCGCGAGTTGCGCGCGCGGTCAGGAATGCGGTCGTCGCGATCGACTCCGGATCTGATCAAGCGTGAGAAGCGCGGGTCGCTGGCGGCGATTGGGGATTTCTTTGCGTGGATCGGGTTGATGCGGCGGCTGCAGGTGCACATCGAGCAGGCGAATCTGAAGTACCGTGCGACGGAAGTGTTTACGCTGAGCCTTATCATTGCCGCATCCTCCTATCTGGTGTTCGGGCTATTCATTTCGATGTTCTTTCTGCGCCTGCTGCTTGCGCTGGCGATCGGCGCTCTTCCGGTTGCCTATATCCATCGTGTGCGGGCGAAACGGCTGAGGAAGTTTGAAGAGCAGCTGCCGGATGCGATCGATCTGTTCAACCGGTCAATGAAGGCGGGGCACAACATTCACGCGGGGCTGGATACGATCGCGGGTGAGACATTCGATCCGGTGAGGATGGAATTCAAAAAGGTGATTGAGGAACTGGCGCTCGGCTCGACGTTGGAGACGGCGCTGCATAACCTGGGTGGACGGGTTCCGATCATCGATCTGAAGTTCTTCATCACGGGCCTGATCCTGCAGAGGCAGACGGGCGCCAATATGGTGGCGGTTCTCGAGAACCTGGCTACGCTGGTCCGCGAACGCTTAAATTTGGCGGCCAAGATGAAGGCGGCTACGGCGCAGCAACGGTTCTCCGCGGGTTTGCTGTGCGGAATGCCGATTGTGGTGGGGCTTGGGTTCTGGGTGCTGAAGCCGGAATACATCATGCTGTTGTACACCGACGAAACCGGGAGCAAGTTCCTGACCTACGCCATCATTTCTGAGATTATCGGGATCCTGGTGATCCGCAAGATTGCGAGTCCGAAACTGTAGCCATGCTCACCGGAATTTTATTCTTCGTTCTCGCGTTTGCCACGTTGGCGACGATCTTCTGGGGCGCATTCGAGTTGTTCCAGGACAATGAAGACCCGCTTGGGGACCGGCTGCTGGAATTACAGTCTCAGGCGATGGTGACCGGGACGCGCGGACCGCGCCGGAAGGCTGGCGGGGGATTCTTCAATAGCATTCTTTACTTCGTCAGCCTGGTGCCGAACGGGGAAGAGTGGATGCGCGACACGGAGAAGGAACTTGCCCAAGCGGGTATTCGCAAGCGGCAGGCACTGGCGACGTACGTTCTTGGGCAGTTGCTGTTTTTTGCGTTCATCCTGGCGGGGATGGCTTACCTGCAACGGGATAATCCGATGAGTCAAAAGGCCGGAGGCTTGCTGGCAGCGGTACTGCTGGGGTATTTGATTCCTCCGCAGGTGCTGCACAGGTTGGTGAGCCGGTATCGCAACAAGCTGCAAGAGGCTCTGCCGGATACGGTGGATTTGCTGGGCATCGTGCTCGGGACGGGATTGGCGCTGGACCAGGCGATGTTGCGCGTCAGCGAAGAAATGCAGTTCATCTATCCCGAACTGGCAGCCGAGTTTTACACCGTGGTGATGCAGGTGAAAGCGGGCCAGGATCGAAGCAAGGCTTTCCAGCAGCTTGTGCGGCGGACCGGGATCGAAGATATCAAATCGCTGTCGGCGATGATCGTGCAGAGCGAGCGGTTCGGGACTTCTCTGTCGCAGGCCCTTAAGGTGTATGCCGATGCGCTGCGCACGCGACGCAGATTGCGGAGCGAGGCGGCAGTGGCCAAGGCGGGTATCAAAATGCTGTTTCCCATCATTCTGTTTATTCTGCCGGTGCTGTTCGTGATTACACTGGTGCCCGGCGTGCTGAGCGTGTTGCGGGACCTGAAGGGCGGCATCGGGGGGCGGTAGGGGAGCGGGTGATAACGCGGAAAGAGCGATACGCCTGATGAGAAAGGCCTGCCCCTTTCGAGGCAGGCCTGGAATGCCGTAATTCCAACTACGAACTTGTAGCTTAGATGTCGTAGTAGAGCTGGAATTCGTACGGGTGCGGGCGCAGGCGAACTGCGTCGGCTTCCGACTTCCGCTTGTAGCCGATGAAGGTCTCGATGAGCTCTTCGGTGAAAACGTCGCCCTTGAGCAGGAAGGCGTGATCGTCTTCCAGGCAGCCGAGCGCTTCTTCGAGAGACGCCGGCATGGAGGGAACCTTCTTCAATTCTTCCGGCGAGAGATCGTAAATGTCCTTGTCCAGCGGCTGGCCCGGATCGATCTTGTTCTGGACGCCATCGAGGCCGGCCATCGTCATCGCCGCGAACGCCATGTACGGGTTGCAGGCCGGGTCTGGCGGACGGAACTCGACGCGCTTCGCCTTCGGCGAAGCCGAGTACATCGGAATGCGGACAGCGGCGGAGCGGTTGCGGCTGGAGTAAGCCAAGTTGACGGGCGCTTCGTAGCCGGGCACCAGGCGCTTGTAGCTGTTGGTGGTCGGAGCAATGATTGCGGACAGCGCGCGGGCATGCTTCAGAAGACCGCCGATGTACCACAGGGCCATCTGGCTGAGACCGGCATATGCATCACCGGCGAAGAGAGGCTGGCCGCCTTTCCAGAGGCTCTGGTGTGTGTGCATACCGGAACCGTTGTCACCGAAGAGCGGCTTCGGCATGAACGTGACGCTCTTGCCGTACTGATAGGCCACGTTGCGGATGATGTACTTGTAAAGCATCATATTATCCGCAGACTTGACGAGCGTGTTGAAGCGCTGGTCGATTTCGCACTGGCCGCCAGTGGCGACTTCGTGGTGGTGGCACTCGATGGTGAGACCGCACTTGATCATCATCTGGACCATTTCGCTGCGCAAGTCCTGGTAGTGATCGGTCGGCGGCACCGGGAAATAACCTTCCTTGTACCGGGGGCGATAGCCGAGATTGTTCTCGACGCGGCCGGTGTTCCAGCGACCTTCTTCGGCGTCGATGAAGTAGTAGCCGGAGTGCTGGTTCTGATCGAACCGGACGTTATCGAAGATGAAGAATTCTGCTTCGGCGCCGAAGTAAGCGGTATCGGCGAGACCACTGTTCTTCAAGTAGAGTTCGGCCTTCTTGGCGATCCAGCGCGGATCGCGGTCATAGTGCTGACGGGTGATCGGGTCGATGACATCGCCCGTCATCACCAGGGTCGGCACTTCGGCGAACGGATCCATGTAGGCAGTTGTCGTGTCCGGAATGAGCAGCATGTCGCTCTCATTGATCGCGGCCCAACCGCGAATGCTCGAACCGTCGATGCCGAATCCTTCATCCATCGAATCTTCTGTCAGCATCGAGATCGGATACGAAATGTGCTGCAGAAGGCCGGGGATGTCAGTGAAGCGAAGATCAAGCTGCTTGGCTTCATTCTTCTTCGCGAATTCTAATACTTCTTTTGGACTCATTTAGCCTCCGGGGATATGGAAAGTCACTGTGCGTGGCGAGGCACGGTACGGCTCAGTACTTTCGGTAAAGAATTAGGTTATCGAACACTCCGGGGTAGGTCAATGAAAGCGGCGATTCAAAATGTTTTATAGGCCTGCAAGAAATTTTGATAACGTTCGGCGCAACCGGTAAGCAAGCGAAAACAAACGAGTTGCTGCGATACTGACGGTATGGTGAACACGCGGCTGGCGTTCGGGTTTTCTGTTGTTCTTCTGACTATGGCCGGGCAGACGCTGGATCCGCGGCTCTGGCAGGGGCTGCAGTGGCGGTGCATAGGTCCGTTCCGAGCCGGGCGTACTGTGGGTGCCGCGGGTGTGCGCGGACAGCCGAATGTGTTCTTCGCGGGGGTAAACAATGGCGGTGTCTGGAAGACAGACGACGCGGGGCGCACGTGGAAGCCGATTTTTGACGACCAGCCGACGGGATCTATCGGGGACATCGCCGTTGCGCCATCGGATCCGAACGTAATCTACGTGGGAAGCGGAGAGGGGCTGCAGAGGCCCGACTTGTCCACCGGTGACGGTGTCTACAAATCCGCCGATGGGGGGAAGACCTGGCGCAATACGGGACTGCATGACGCGCAACAGATCGGTTGGCTGGCCGTGGATCCTAAGGACGCCAACCGCGTGTTCGTTGCGGCTCTTGGCCATCCGTACGGGCCAAACGCGGAGCGCGGCGTATTCCGGTCCACTGATGGCGGCACGACATGGAAGAAGGTTCTCTATAAGGACGAGGACACTGGAGCGATTCAAGTCGAAATCGATCCGAACGATTCGCAGATCGTTTATGCGGATCTGTGGGCAGGGCGGCAGGGGCCGTGGGAGAACGGGCAGTGGCAAGGTCCCGGCAGTGGACTATACAAGTCCACCGACGGTGGCGATACATGGAGGCAACTCACGACCGGATTGCCGACAATCCCGGAAGGTTTGGGAAGAATCGGGATCGGCATTGCACCTGGCAACCCAAAGGTAATCTACGCGACGGTGGATGCAGACCCGAAACACGGCGGCGTCTATCGCAGCGATGACGGCGGCGAGAATTGGCGGCTGCTAACGCAGGACGCCAGGCTGTGGGGGCGGGGCAGTGATTTTGCAGAGATCAAGGCACATCCGAAGAATCCGGATACCGTGTACGTGGCGAACACGAGCACCTACGTTTCCTATGACGGAGGCAAGACGTGGGCGGGCTTCAAGGGTGCTCCTGGCGGAGACGATTACCACCGAATCTGGATCAATCCGGATGAGCCGGACATCATGTTGTTCGCGGCGGACCAGGGCGCAACTATCACCGTGAACGGCGGCAAGACCTGGAGTTCCTGGTACAACCAGCCGACCGCCCAGTTCTATCACGTCAGCACCGATAACCAGTTTCCTTACTGGGTGTACGGCGGGCAGCAGGAAAGCGGGTCGGCCGGTGTCGCCAGCCGGGGAGATTATGGCGCGATCACCTGGCGCGATTGGCGGACCGTGGGCGTTGAAGAGTACGGATATGTCGCCCCGGATCCGTTGGATTCGAATATCATCTACGGCGGCAAGCTGACCCGCTTCGACAAACGAACAGGGCAAGTGCAAAGCATTGCGCCCGAGGTGCTGAGCGGAGGCAAATACCGGTGGCTGCGCACGGCGCCTGTGTTGTTTAGTCCGGTGAATCCACATGTGCTGTACTACGCCGGAAACGTGCTGTTCAGGACTTCGAATGGCGGGCACAGTTGGGACGTGATCAGTCCGGATCTGAGCAGGGAAAGGCCGGACGTGCCGGAGAACATCGGACGGTATCGTACTCCGGAGCTGGCGAATATGGCGCGGCGAGGCGTAATCTATACGGTCGCGCCTTCGTTCCAGGACGAGCGTACGATTTGGGCGGGTACGGATGACGGACTGATTCATCTGACTCGTGACGGCGGGAAGACGTGGAGAAATGTGACACCTCCGGATTTAACCGCGTGGAGCAAAGTGTCTCTGATGGAGGCATCGCACTTCGATAACGACACCGCATACGCGGCGGTGAACCGGTTCCGCCTGGACGATCTGAAGCCGCATGTCTATCGCACGCACGACGGCGGAAAGACGTGGAAGCAGATCGTGGCTGGGATCCCGGCTGACGAGGTTGTGAACGCGGTGCGTGAGGATCCCAAGCGTAAAGGACTCCTATACGCCGGGACGGAGAAGGCGGTGTATTTTTCGACCGATGATGGCGAGCACTGGTACTCGCTGCGCAGGAACATGCCGGCGACCTCGATTCGCGACGTAGTGGTGCACGAAGATGACCTGGTGGCCGGGACGCACGGGCGGTCGTTCTGGATCCTGGATGACGTGACTCCGTTAAGACAGATCGGGGCACAGACCGCTTCCGCCGACGCTGTGCTGTTTGCGCCGCAGGTAGCCTATCGAATGCGGCGAAGTGTGAATACGGATACGCCGATTCCTCCTGAGGAGCCTATGGGACAGAATCCGCCGGATGGCGCGATCTTGAACTATTGGCTGAAAGGGGACGCGACGGTGGTGCTGGAGATTCTGGATGCAACGCAGAAGGTGGTGCGGCGGTACTCCAGTGAGGACCAGCCGGACCGGGTGGATCCGAAGACGCAGCCTTATCCAACATATTGGTTCCGTCCAGCACGAGTGGTACCGGGAAAGGCCGGCATGCAGCGGTGGGTGTGGGACCTTCGGTACGCGCCGCCAACAGGTTTCGCGCGCAGCTATCCGATCAGCGCCATTAATGGGGATACGCCTCCGGATCCGCTAGGGCCTTTGGCGCGGCCGGGTGCGTATACCGTAAAGCTGACCGTGAATGGCAAATCGTATACGCAGCCTTTGACGTTGAAGATCGATCCGCGAGTAGTAACGCCGGCGAACGGGATCATTCGGATGTTTGAACTTGCGATGCAAGCTTACGAATCGATCGGGAAGGTCAGGGGAATGCAGGCGGAGATGCAGACGATTCGTGAGAAGCTGCCGCAGGGGGAACTGGAAACCCAAATCGCCGCACTGCAAGGCAAGAGCGCCGCTGTGGGGCGGAGAAGGCGCGGAGCCAACACCGCGACGAACCTGTCGAGCCTGGCGGATGAGTTCCTCTCGCTCCTCGACACGCTAGAGGGAGCCGATGCGACGCCCACTGTGCAGGCGGAGAACGCGGCGCGTGAGCTGCAAACGCGGCTGGCGGATGCGGCGTCGCAGTGGCAGCGGTTGAAAGCGCAGGCGGGACGCTGATGGACCCGAGATGGCTGAACAAAGCTCTGCGGCTACAGGCAATTGCGCAGACTGGTTTGACGTATGCACAGGATAAGTTCGATATAGAGAGGTACGAAGCAGTTCGCGGAATCGCGGCCGAGATGATGGCGGAGGGATTCGGGCTCGAGGATCCGTCGGAGTTGGTGAAGCTGTTCGGGAACGATATCGGCTATGCGACTCCGAAGGTGGATGTGCGGGCAGCGGTGTTTCGTGACGGCCGAATTCTGCTCGTGCAGGAACGGGAAGACGGCGGATGGACGCTGCCTGGAGGCTGGGCGGATGTTGGAGATTCTCCGAGCAATGCGGCCGTAAGGGAGGTGCGCGAGGAATCGGGATATGAAGTGGTGGCGCGGAAACTGCTCGCCGTCTACGACCGGGCGCGGCACGGGCATCCGCCAATCCCGCATTACTCGTATAAGATGTTCTTCCTTTGCGAACTGACGGGCGGGGAAGCGGCGGAGAGTCACGAGACGTCCGGCGTGGGATTCTTCGAGGAGGACAACATACCGCCTTTATCGTTGGCCCGGGTGACGCCGGTCCAAATCGCCCATATGTTCGGCCATTTGCGCCATCCGGAGTGGCCGACCTCATTCGATTAGCCGTTGATGATCTCTCCGCCGTTCGGGTGCAGAACCTGACCTGTCATATACGAGCTGTCGTCCGAAGCGAGGAACAGGTAGCAGGGAGCGACCTCTTCCGGTTCTCCTGCGCGGCCGAGCGGGACGTTCTGCCCGAAGGATTCCACCTTTTCCTCATCGAATGTGGAAGGAATGAGAGGTGTCCAGATCGGGCCAGGGGCGACGCCGTTGACGCGTATGTTCTTCTTTGCCAGGTTCAAGGCCAGAGAACGCGTGAATCCGACGATGGCTCCCTTGGTGGAAGCGTAATCGACCAGATGGGGGCTGCCCCGGTAGGCGGTAACGGATGTGGTGTTCACGATGACGGAGCCGTCACGCAAGTGCGGCAGGGCGGCGTGCGTGAGAAAGAACATGGCGAGAACGTTCGTCCGAAAGGTTCGCTCGGCCTGCTCCGGAGTGACGTTGGCAAAGTCTTCCTGAGGATGTTGTTCAGCCGCGTTGTTGACGAGGATGTCCAGCTTCTTAAACTTTTGGATGGTCTCGTCGACGGCGCGTCCGCAAAAATCCGGCTGGCCCACATCCCCGGAGATCAAATGGCATTTCACACCCTCTTTTTCCACCAGGCGACGCGTTTCGTTTGCGTCGTCGTGCTCGTCGAGATAGAGGATGGAAAGGTTCGCTCCTTCGCGCGCGAACAGGATGGCAACGGCACGGCCGATACCACTGTCGCCGCCGGTTATTAAGGCCACTTTCCCTTTGAGTTTCCCAGTGCCCTGGTGTTGTGAGCGCTTCGACTTGGGCCGCGGAGTCATTTCCTTTTCCCGGCCAGGCTGTTTCGCCTGCTTCTGCGGCGGACGCGCGGTTTTCTTTTGTGCGGATTTCATTCGCACTTATGACGTCCGACTGTATGGGTCGTGACGGATCGTTACCGCTATTTGGACGCTGCCTTCAGGACGAGGACGCTCAAGTCATCGCCCTGGTCTCCGTGTTCGAAATCCTGCGCGGCGGCGACCAGGGCCTCCTGAATCTGTGCGGCGGACCGATGACGGGAAGCCTTCACGACGGAAATGATACGGTCCTCACCGAACTCGGCGCCATTGGTGTGGATGCCTGCCTCGACAACACCGTCGGAGAAGATGGCCACCACGTCGCCGGCCCCGAGTTCCAGGTCGGCTTCGTCGCATGTCCAGTCCGGAAAAGCCCCGAGCACCGTAGCTGTGGGTTCGAGGCGCTCACAGGATCCGTTCGGATGAACGAGAACAGGCGCAAAATGACCGCAGTTGACGTACCGAAGCAGGTGGGATCTTTCGTCGTAGGAACCGGCGAAAAGCGTGGCGTAATGTTCGGGAGCGGTGGAGGCGTGAAAAAGTCGATTAACCGTGTTGAGAACGCGCGCACAGATGCTGGACCCATCGGCGAGTTGGCTCCGAATCGAGGCCTGGAGGCTGGCCATGAGGAGTGCTGCTGGAAGACCTTTGCCAGACACGTCGGCCAGGAGAAAATCGATTCCACCTTCGCGGAGAGAGAAATCGAAGCAATCGCCGCCCACTTCGCGAGCCGGGTAGCAAACGCCAGCGTACTCGAGGTTGCCCGCCTGGCCTCGCCCTTCGGGCAAAAGCTTCTGCTGCACCCGCTGTGCGATTTCGAGTTCCGACTGATGGCGCCGCACGGCACGCCTTGCGATCGTTGCCAGGAGACGTTCGTTACTCCATGGTTTCTGAACGAAATCCACGGCGCCGCGCCGCATGGCCTCCACGGCGAGTTCCACGTCGCCCCACGCGGTCATCACCACGACCGGTGTGGCGTGCGGTTGCGAGCGAAGGCGGCTGAGTAACTCGAGACCCTCCTCGCCGGACGTGGTGTCGCGCTTATAGTTCATGTCCATGAGGATGAGATCGAAAGCCTCGTTCGCCGCCGCGGACACTAGCGCTTCCGGAGTTGTGACGGTTCTGACTCTATGGCCGGAGCTCTTCAGAGCGAGCCGCAACGCCTCCAGAACGTCCTCCTGATCGTCACCTACGAGCACGCGCAAATTGCCTCTTCCGTCTTCCATGAGTCTGGTTATAGTTTCCGACGAACCGGGGGCGAGTTGGTTACTGCCGAAAACTGGGCTCGCCGACGTGTCTGTAGCAACTTTCCTCAGTCACCTGCGGCGAATTCTGTAGGCAATACAATCTTTTTGGGTTGATACGAAATTCTAAGTTCCGAATCAAACGTAGTGCAGAACGAAGACTGAGCCCCGAGGCCGGCCGCGGCAGAGGGGCGTGCCCGGAGAGATATACCGCATGGCACAGATTTTTCGTCGCCGAGCGAACACCGTTGCCCGAGCAAGCATCGCGGGCACAGTGCTTGGTCTAGTTACCCTCGTTTCGATAGTTACCGGATTTAACCTCTCCGATTACAACTATCGCGTCGGAGTTCCGCGCGAGCAGCCGGTTCCATTCAGCCACAAACATCATGTGGGCGGTATGGGGATCGACTGCCGTTACTGTCACACCACGGTGGAGGTTTCGGCGTTTGCAGGCCTTCCGCCGACGGAGACGTGCATCACCTGCCATTCCCAGATCTGGCTGACCAGCCCTACACTGGAACCCGTGCGAGCGAGCTACCGTACTGGCGTGTCCTTGCAATGGACGCGCGTACATGATCTACCGGGATTCGTTTATTTCAACCATAGTATTCACGTAAACAAGGGAATCGGCTGCTCTACATGTCACGGCCGGGTGGATCAGATGCCGCTGATGTGGAAGGTGAACAATCTGCAGATGGGCTGGTGCCTAAGTTGTCACAGGGAGCCGGAAAAGTATATACGGCCCCGGGAGGCAGTGTTCCAAATGGACTATAGAGCACCGGAAAACCAGATGGAACTCGGAAGAAAGCTGGTGAAAGAGTACAACGTCCACCGCTTTGAAGACTGCTACACATGTCACAGATGAACAAACGCACGTGGCGAACGCTCGAGGAACTGGCGGATACGGAGGAGTACCGCAAGTTTCTGGAGGATGAGTTTCCGACCCGTTCGGCAGAGTGGCTGCAGCCGTTGAACAGGCGCGAGGTGCTGCGGCTGATGGGCGCCTCCTTTGCGCTTGCTGGAGTGACGGCCTGCACGCGTCAGCCCACCGAGAAGATTGTTCCCTACGTGAAACAGCCGGATCAGGTAATTCCGGGCAAGCCACTTTTCTTTGCGACTTCGATGCCGATGGGCGGTTACGGCACGGGTCTGCTGGCGGAGAGCCACTTGGGCCGTCCGACTAAGGTGGAGGGGAATCCGGATCACCCGGCGAGCCTGGGTGGAGCGGACGCGATGGCGCAGGCGTCGGTGCTTGGGTTATACGATCCGGACCGCTCGCAGACGGTGCGCTATCGGGGTGAGATCACGAACTGGTTGAATTTCCTTGGAGCGATGGGCCGGCTTCGGGCGGAATGGAAAGCGAATGGTGGAGCGGGTGTTCGCATCCTTACGGGTGCGGTCAGTTCACCTACCTTAATCGATCAGATCGAAAACCTTAAGAAAACATATCCGAACATACAGTGGTATCAATGGGAGCCCGTGCAGGGCACTCACACGGGATACCAAACAGTCTACGCTCCGGGCAAAGCGCAGGTGGTTCTGTCCCTCGATTCGGACTTCCTGTGCTCCTCTCCAGGCAGCCTGCGCTATGCCCGGGAGTTTATGAACCAGCGCTTATCACGCCGGCTTTATGCCGTTGAGCCGACGCCATCGGTAACCGGCAGTGTGGCCGATCATCATTTCGCAGTGAAGCAGGCCGACGTGGAGGCGTTCGCGCTGGGACTGGGCGGATCGTTTTCCGATTGGCGGGGCGCGGTAATGAAAGATCTGGATGCGCACCGGGGAGCAAGCCTGATCGTTGCGGGAGAACACCTCTCACCGGCGGCACAAGCGGCGGTGCGGCGCTGGAATGAGGCCGCGGGCAACGCTGGTAACACGGTGAATTATGTGCAACCGGTGTTGGCGGGTAATTCGAGCACGGTCGATTCGCTCTGGTCTCTTGCAAAAGACATGCAATTGGGAAAAGTGACCATGCTGCTGGTTTCGGGAACGAATCCGCTGTACACTGCCCCGCCAGACATGAACCTGCTGGATGCAATGCGGAAGGTGAAGCTAGTGGTTCACCACGGCGGATATCTGGATGAGACCGCGGAGTACGCGCACTGGCACATCCCGGAGGCGCATTATCTGGAATCGTGGAGCGATGTGCGGGCCTTCGACGGAACGCCCTCCATCGTGCAACCGCTGATTGCGCCTCTTTATGACGGTAGAACGGTGCATGAACTCATCGCCGCATTTACCGATAGTCCGGATCAGCGGCCGCATGAAATCGTGCGGCAGTATTGGAGCGGATTAGACGATGCAGCATGGGAAAAGGCTCTCAACGACGGGGTGATTGCCGGCCAGCCGGCGCCTGCTGCGGCACCAGCCCGGGCTGGAGATGAGCCGTCCCCTTCATCGGCGCCCGCCTCCGGAGGATTGGAACTCGTACTCAGGCCCGATCCGTTTTTGTGGGATGGACGGTTCGCCAACAACGGATGGCTGCTGGAACTGCCGCGCCCGCAAAGCAAACTGACTTGGGACAATGCCGCCTATATCAGTCCGGCAACTGCACAACGACTCGGCGTAGAAACCGAGAACCTGGTGGAGCTCGAGTACCGGGGAACGAAGATCAAGGTGCCCGTATACGTCCAGCCCGGCCAGGCCGATGAGTGTGTCACGCTTCACCTCGGTTGGGGGCGCAAAAGGGCCGGCCGGGTCGGCAACGATGCTGGAGTGAACGCCTACGTCTTTCGTTATTCCGACGCGCTCTGGGGAGGGCCGGGTCTACAGGTCCGCAAGGTGGAAGGGAAATATCCGCTCGCGTCGACGCAAGGGCACTTCCATATAGAAGGGCGGCCGATTGTCCTGGGGCTCGAAGAGTTGAAGCGGCCGGAGATCCATGAGGCTGTGCAGGAGCCGGAAAAACTTCCTTCGCTCTATCCCGAGTACACGTATGCCGGATACAAGTGGGGCATGGTGATCAACCAGAACGCCTGCACCGGGTGCAGCGCGTGCGTGGCGGCGTGTGTAGCCGAGAACAATATTCCTGTGGTCGGAAAAGACCAGGTCCTGCGCGGGCGGGAGATGCATTGGATCCGCATAGACCGCTACTATTTCGGCAACACGGCCAACCCTGAGGTGCACAATCAGCCGATGCTCTGCCAGCACTGCGAGAAAGCACCCTGCGAAATCGTCTGCCCGGTCGCGGCCACGGTGCACAGCAACGAGGGCCTGAACGAGATGGTCTATAACCGCTGTGTGGGGACCCGATACTGTTCCAACAACTGCCCCTATAAGGTGAGACGGTTTAACTTCCTGCTGTATTCCGATTGGTACACGCAGAGCCTGTACGGTATGCGAAACCCTGACGTGACGGTGCGCAGCCGTGGCGTGATGGAAAAGTGCACATACTGCGTGCAGCGCATTCAGGAAGCAAAAATTGAGGCCGAGAAGCAGAATCGCCCGGTCCGCGACTTGGAAATTCTGACTGCGTGCCAGCAGGCCTGCCCGACCAACGCTATCGTATTCGGCAATTTGAACGATGAAAATGCGCTGGTTACGAAGATGCGGAAGGATCCCTTGAATTATTCGGTGCTCGGCGATTTGAACACGCGGCCGCGGACTACGTATCTGGCGGCGCAAAGAAATCACAATCCGGAGATCCAGGCATGACCACAGAGGATACGCCGGTCATCGCGCCGGGCGAAACGTACAACAGTGTCGACGAGCGAATCGGCTCGATTGTACTGACGCTCCGGACGCCTTTGGTTTGGTGGGCGGGAACATTTCTAGCCTTTCTGCTGGTGAATGTGCTGGGGTTGGCCGTCGTCTACCTTTTCTATAAGGGTGTCGGAATCTGGGGTGTCAACGTACCGATTGCGTGGGGATTTGCGATCGTAAACTTCGTTTGGTGGATCGGTATCGGTCATGCGGGTACGTTAATCTCGGCGATTCTGCTGCTGCTGAAGCAAGAGTGGCGAACGTCCATCAACCGCTTTGCGGAAGCGATGACGCTCTTTGCGGTGGCTTGCGCAGGGATGTTTCCGATTCTGCACCTTGGGCGGCCGTGGCTTGCGTACTGGTTGTTCCCGTACCCAAATACGATGAACCTCTGGCCGCAGCCGCGAAGCCCATTGTTGTGGGATGTGTTCGCGGTCTCCACGTACGGTACAGTATCGTTCCTGTTCTGGTATGTGGGGTTGATTCCTGACGCGGCTACGCTGCGGGACCGGGCGAACCGGCCGTGGAAAGCACGCGTGTTCGGGATTCTGTCTATGGGCTGGCGCGGATCGGCGAAACACTGGGCCCGGTACGAGATGGCATATCTGCTGCTGGCAGGACTTGCAACGCCGCTCGTTGTTTCAGTCCATACGGTGGTGAGCTTCGACTTTGCCGTTGCGATCGTTCCCGGATGGCACACCACGATCTTCCCGCCCTATTTTGTGGCTGGCGCTATCTATTCAGGATTCGCGATGGTTCTGACGCTCGCGATTCCGATGCGGGCCGTGTACGGCCTGCAGGATTACATCACGATGCGTCACCTGGAGAACATGGCGAAAGTGATGCTCGCCACCGGCCTCATTGTTGCCTACGGCTACTCCATGGAGCTGTTTTTTGCCTACTACAGTGCCAATCCTTACGAAGGCTTCATGATGAAGAACCGGATTACCGGGCCATACGGGCCTGCCTACTGGTTATTGATCCTGTTCAATATCGCACTGCCACAGTTGCTTTGGGCCAAGCGGGTCCGAACCAACGTTTATGCGCTGTTCGTGTTGTCTCTCGTCGTGAATACGGGCATGTGGCTGGAGCGGTTCGTCATCGTGGTGACCAGCCTGCATCGCGATTTCCTGCCTTCCAGCTGGGGCATGTACTATCCGACGGTTTGGGACATCGCGACGTTCTTCGGAACGCTGGGCTTCTTCAGCTTCCTGTTCTTCCTGTTTATCAGAACATTGCCGGCGATATCGATTGCTGAGATGAAAGATCTTTTGCACAAGAAGGCGGTCCCGCACCACTGATATGCGCTACGGGTTAATGGCAGAATTTTCGGAAGCCGATTCGTTACTGCACGCGGCGGAGCAGACGTATGCTGCCGGGTACCGGAAGATGGATGCGTACAGTCCGATGCCCATCCACGGACTGGCGGAAGCGATCGGATTCCGGAGAACCGGAATGCCTCCTATCGTTCTGGCGGGCGGAATACTCGGATGTATGTTCGGATTCGGCCTGTGCTACTACATGGCGGTAATCGCGTATCCGCATAATGTAGGCGGACGGCCGCTGAATAGCTGGCCGGCCTGGATCCCGATCACGTTCGAATGCACCGTGTTGTTTGCCGCTTTGTCCGCGGTCATCGGCGTACTGGCGCTGAATCGGCTGCCGGAGCCGTATCATCCCGTCTTCAACGTGGCGCAATTTGCGAAAGCATCGCAGGATAGGTTCTTCCTGTGCATTCTGGCCGAAGATCCCCGGTTCGACCCTGTTGAAACCCGGCGATTCCTGGAGACGTTTCATCCGGAGGCAATTGAGAATGTGGAGCCGTAGCCTGCTGCTTCTTGCGACGGGTCTCGTGTTCTGCGGATGCAGGCAGGATATGCATGACCAGCCTCGCTACCGGCCGCTCCAGGCCACCGCCTTTTTCGGTGACGAGCGGTCCGCACGGCCAATCCTCGATGGGACGGTGGCTCGCGGGCAGATGCGCGCTTCGGATCCGATCCTGTACACGGGTTTCGACGGAAAAGAACTGGCCACCAAGTTCCCCTTCACGATCACCGTCGAGGATCTGAAGCGCGGGCAGGAGCGCTTCAATATTTATTGTTCTCCTTGTCATAGCCGCGTAGGAGATGGCGAAGGAATGGTGGTCCAGCGCGGCTTCAGGCATCCGCCCAGTTATCATTCGGACCGTCTGCGCAAGGCGGCTGTGGGTCATTTCTATGACGTGATCACGAATGGCTTTGGGGCCATGCACAGCTATGCGGCGAGAGTGGCTCCGCGTGACCGCTGGCTGATTATCGCGTACATCCGGGCGCTGCAGTTGAGTCAAGCGGCGAAACCCGAAGATGTTCCCGTGGACAAGACGAGCGAACTGGAGGCTAGCAGCCGATGACCGATGCCCTGAACCGATTGCAGACGCGCAGCCTGATGGTTGGCGGCTTGGGCGTGATTGCCTGTGCGATCGGCGCACTCATGAATTTGGACCAGTTCTACCGCTCGTATTTGACGGCCTTCCTGTTCTGGTTCGGACTGGCACTGGGCTGCATATCCGCGCTGATGATGTATCACATGGCGGGAGGCAACTGGGGCTTCATCAGCCGGCGGCTGTTTGAATCCGGAGCGCGGACAGTGCCGTTCATGCTCATCCTGATCCTGCCGATTGTCCTCGGCACGCATAGCCTCTACGAGTGGGCACGGCCGGAAAGTGTAGCACACAGCGAGGTACTGCAACATAAGAGCCGTTATCTGAATCTGCCCTTTTTCTATGTACGTCTGCTTGTTTACTTCGCCATTTGGATGTTCCTCTCGTGGCGCTTGAACCGGCTTTCACTGTTGCAGGACGAGACAGCAGATCCGCTGATCAAGAACCGCCTGAAGGCGGTGAGCGGGCCTGGCTTAGTGGTGCACGGCTTTTTGATTACCTTCGCGACGGTCGATTTGGTGATGTCGTTGCAGCCCGATTGGTATTCAACGATTTTCGGGTTCATCTTTATCGTTGGGCAACTGCTCTCTACCATGTCGATGGCGGTGGCCCTGCTCTGGCTGCTGCGGGACACGCCGCCGTTTTCCGAGCATTTGAAGCCGCAGCATTTTCACGACATTGGGAATCTGATGCTCGCGTTCGTAATGCTCTGGGCGTACATGTCGTTCTCGCAATTTCTATTGATCTGGTCGGGGAATCTGCCGGACGAGAACTCCTGGTATATGCGGAGGCTCTATAACGGATGGGGCTACATCGCAGGGCTTCTGGTTGTTTGCCATTTCGCGCTGCCCTTCATTCTGCTGCTGATGCGCTATGTCAAACGCAAGCCGCAGTTTCTAACCGGAGTGGCAATCGGCATGGTTGTGATCCGGATTGTCGATCTTTACTGGAATGTCGAGCCGGTTTTTCATCCGGCATCCTTTTACTTCCACTGGATGGACATCGCAGCACCGGTCGCGCTCGGAGGCATCTGGGTGTGGCTGTTCGTGTGGCAACTGAAATCGCGGCCTCTCCTGCCGCTGCATGATAACCGCATTGAGGTGAAGTACTGATGGCCGATCAGATTCATTCTTATCAGGATCACGAACGCACGGACATGTCCGTGCGCAACGTGCTGTTATTTGGCGGGAGCTTAATCATCGCGGCGATCATAATTCATTTCCTCGTTGCTGGCTTTTTCAAGGTCCTCGAGGTGAACAAGGAGACGGGAGAGCCGATCTCTCCACTTGCGGCCCCGCGCAGTGCCCCGCCTCCGCCGCGCTTGCAGATTTACGCGCCAGGGGATCTGCGTGCGCTGCGTTCGCGCGAGGACTATTATTTGAATCACTACAGTTGGGCAGATAAAAAATCTCAGCAGGTGCGAATTCCTGTCGACCGCGCGATGGAATTGCTGGTGCAAAGGGGCGTACCGGGAGGGGTGAATGAGCCGACTGTTCCTTAGCCTGGCGCTCATTGCGAGCGCGTATGGGGCGGCGCCGCTTCCCAGAGAACTGCAAGGGATCGGCATCGACCAAAAGCTCGGCTCGCAAGTTCCGCTCGGCCTCGAATTCCGCGATGAATCGGGTGCAACGGTGCAACTGGGCCGGTATTTCGGCGCTAAGCCGGTTGTGCTGGCGCCCGTGTATTATGAGTGCCCAATGTTGTGCACGCAGGTGCTAAATGGACTCATCCGGGGGCTTAGGCCACTATCGTTCCGTCCCGGAAGGGAGTTCGACGTGGTGGTATTCAGCTTCGATCCGCACGATACCTCCGAACTCGCATTGAAAAAAAAGAAAGCGTATCTGGAGAAATACGGGAAGGCAGCAGACCCGGCGGGTTGGCACTTCCTTACCGGTTCACAGGAGTCGATTGCCGCGCTGACGAGTGCGATCGGCTTTAAATACCGGTGGGACAATGCCACGCAACAATTCGTTCACGCGAGCGGAGTGATGTTGCTGACACCGGACGCACGGCTCTCCAGGTACTTCTACGGCATTGACTATCAGCCGAAGGATTTGAAGTTTGGAATCATGGAGTCCTCGCAACGGCGGATCGGAACGCCTGTCGACCAATTGCTGCTTTTCTGCTTCCACTATGATCCGGTGACCGGCAAATACGGATTTCTCATCATGAGTGTCCTGCGTTTACTGGCTATGGTGACGGTATTCGTTTTACTGGCATATGTATACGTGATGGTGCGACGTGAACGGCCTCTCCCTATTTCCTGAAGCTGCGTCCACGATGGCGACGCACGTTGACCAGCTCTACTTTTTTGAGCTTGCGGTCTCCGGTGTGATGACCGCACTTATTTTCCTTACGGTGGCGTTCTTTGCTATTAAG
This sequence comes from uncultured Solibacteraceae bacterium, assembly GCA_964464925.1. Classification (GTDB taxonomy): domain Bacteria; phylum Acidobacteriota; class Terriglobia; order Bryobacterales; family Bryobacteraceae; genus CAYXLI01. The sequence goes on from CAYXLI010000001.1 coordinate 172,651, forward strand.
TACCGCCGCCGCTCTCCGGATGAGCTGCCGCGGCCGGTGCACGGATCCCTGCTGTTGGAATTGAGCTGGTCAATCGGCCCGTTCATCGTAATGATGTTTATGTTCGTGTGGGGAGCTGAGGTCTATTTCAACAACTACGTGCCGCCGGAAGGCGCGATGGAGATCTACGTTGTCGGCAAACAATGGATGTGGAAGCTTCAACACCCGGAAGGGCAGCGTGAGATCAACGAACTGCACGTTCCCGCCGGGCGTTCAGTGAAGCTCGTGATGGCGAGTGAGGACGTGATTCACAGCTTTTTTGTCCCTGCATTTCGAATCAAGAAAGACGTGGTTCCCGGCCATTACAACAACATCTGGTTTAAAGCAACGAAGACCGGAGACTACCACTTGTTCTGTGCCGAGTACTGCGGCAATCAGCATTCCGGAATGATCGGATGGGTTCACGTGATGGAGCCGGCCGCCTACGAAGCATGGTTGGCTGGACCGGGAGGAAGTGAGTCGATGGCCTCGCAAGGCGAGAAGCTGTTCCAGCAAATGGGTTGCTCGAGCTGCCATGCGCCATCGAGCGGAACGGCGCGGTGTCCAAACCTCAATGGCGTCTACAGCAATCCCGTACTGCTTCGCGGAGGACAGCAAGTAATTGCGGACGAGGCCTATATTCGCGAGTCGATCCTCAGCCCGCGAGCGAAGATCGTGGCGGGCTATGAGCCGATCATGCCTACCTTCGAAGGGCAGATTGATGAGGAGGGAATCCTGCAACTGATCGCGTATATCAAGTCGATTGGTGGTTCGCGCAGCGCGGGTTCTAGAACCTCGACGGGAGCGGTTGGGGCTAGGCCGCCTAACGTAGAGCAGACGCCTGGTGGACGCGGAACGGAGAAGAAGCAATGAGTACGACCAGCATTCCGATTGCGGCTGAGACGCGGCCCCCTTCCAATGAGACGAACTATCTAAACGCCAAGAGCACCGTCGCGTCATGGCTGCTGACAATAGACCACAAACGGATTGCGCTTCTATATCTGGTTTCGTTGACGCTGTTCTTCTTCATTGGTGGATTCTTTGCGGTCCTGATCCGGCTGGAACTCCTGACGCCGCAAGGCGACCTGGTGACGTCGGACACCTATAACAAGCTCTTTACAATGCACGGCGTGATCATGGTGTTCTTCTTTCTGATTCCCTCGATCCCGACCGTGCTGGGAAACTTCCTGCTTCCCATGATGCTGGGTGCGCGCGATTTGGCGTTTCCCAAACTGAATCTACTGAGCTGGTACATCTATATCCTTGGCGGTATTTTTACGTTGTACGCCGTAGTAGCAGGTGGCGTGGATACGGGGTGGACCTTCTACACGCCATATAGCAGCGTGTACTCCAACGGCTACGTCATTGCCACGGCTACCGGTATTTTCATCACTGGGTTTTCTTCGATTCTGACCGGGTTGAACTTCATAGTTACGGTTCACAAAATGCGCGCCCCCGGACAGACGTGGACCAAGCTGCCGCTGTTCGTGTGGTCGATGTACGCTACCAGCCTGATTCAGGTGCTTGGCACCCCGGTGCTTGCCATCACCCTGCTGTTGCTCGGCGTGGAGCGGATCGCTCACGTCGGCATCTTCGACCCAAACCTGGGTGGGGATCCGGTCCTGTTCCAGCACCTATTCTGGTTCTATTCCCATCCGGCCGTTTACATTATGATTCTGCCCGGCATGGGTGTGATTAGCGAGGTGGTGGCCTGCTTTTCGCGAAAAAACGTGTTTGGGTATACCTTTGTAGCCGGATCGTCGGTCGCCATTGCGGTGCTCGGGTTCCTGGTTTGGGGACATCACCTGTTCGTCAGCGGGCAGTCCGTATACGCGAGCATGATCTTCTCCATCCTGAGCTTCTTTGTGGCAGTTCCTTCGGCAATCAAAGTATTCAATTGGACGGCGACGCTCTGGCGTGGATCGATTTCTTATGCCACGCCGATGCTGTACGCATTCGGGTTCATCGGACTGTTCACCATCGGCGGTCTGACGGGACTGTTTCTTGCATCGCTGGGGATCGACGTGCACGTGACGGATACCTATTTCGTGATCGCGCATTTCCACTACATCATGGTGGGCGGAATGGTCATGGCGTATCTCGGCGGAATCCACTTCTGGTGGCCGAAAATGAGTGGGCGAATGTACCCGGAAGGCTGGGCGAAATTCGCGGCGCTGGTCGTCTTTGTTGGTTTTAATCTCACGTTCTTCCCGCAGTTCATACTCGGCTACATGGGAATGCCGCGGCGCTATCATGCGTATCCGCCTGAATTCCAGGTATTGAACGTCCTGTCTACAGCGGGCGCCAGCATACTCGCGGTGGGCTATCTTCTGCCGATGATCTACCTCATCTGGTCCCTTCGTTATGGTGAGCGGGCGCCGGCAAACCCGTGGCGAGCTGTTGGCCTGGAATGGAAGACGCCATCCCCACCCCCAACAGAGAACTTCGAAGAGACGCCGGTTGTGCACGAGCACACATTCGACTACAGCAAGGAGCCGCCGATCGAGGTTTGACCTATGGCTGCGAATCCCTACGTTGCACATCAATTTGACGATATGCCCCAGCAGGCAGATGCCTCCACCATGGGCATGTGGGTGTTTCTCGCAACAGAGATCATGTTCTTCGGCGGGCTGTTTCTGGGGTACACGGTTTACCGCTTTGCGTATCCATCGGCGTTCGGTGAGGCAAGCCGGCACATGGACGTGATGGTGGGAACCGTGAATACGGCTGTCCTGATTTGCAGCAGCCTGACGATGGCGATGGCGGTTCGTTCGGCTTCGCTCAGCAGGCAGAAGGAACTCGTCCGATTCCTTATCGCGACGATGGTCCTGGGCACGATCTTCCTCGTATTCAAAGGATACGAGTATCACGAGCACTGGGTAGAACAGACGGTGCCTGGATTCAACTACAAACTGTTTGGCGAAATGCCGCGACAGATTGAGCTGCTGTTCTGCTTTTACTTCATCATGACCGGGATGCACGCACTTCACATGGTGATCGGGCTCGGGATCATGACCTGGCTCTTAGTGGAATCACGGCGCGGACGTTTCAACTCGGAGTACTTCAATCCTGTGGAAGTGAGCGGGCTCTATTGGCACTTCGTCGATATTGTTTGGATCTTCCTCTTTCCGCTGTTGTACCTGATCGGCCAACACGCACACACATGAACAAGAATCACGTAGTTTCTGCGGGTACATATTTTCTGGTTTTCGCGACATTGCTGGCTTTAACCGCGGCCACCACGGCGATCGCGTATGTGGACCTCGGACGATTTAATGTGTACGTGGCTCTGACGATCGCCATCATCAAGGCAGTTCTGGTGATTCTGTTCTTCATGCACGTGAAGCAGGCCACGAGGGTGACAAAAGTGTTTGTGGCGGCGGCATTCCTTTGGCTGGCGATCATGCTCACACTGACGCTGACGGACTACGTGTCCAGAGGCTGGCTGGGACCGGACCGCGGCTGGTAGCGGATCCGGCGCCATATAAAATGGGGCGATGAAAATCGACGCCCATCACCACCTCTGGAAATACAGTGCACAGGAATACGACTGGATCGATGACAACATGAAAATCATCCGCCGGGACTTCTTACCGGCGGATCTAAAGCAAGTGCTCGCGTCCGCAGGAATCGACGGCGCAGTCGCCGTCCAGGCGCGGCAGATCTTGGAAGAGACCGACTGGCTACTTGGGTTGGCGGCGCAGCACGATTTCATGCGCGGCGTGGTGGGCTGGGTGCCGCTGCGGGATCCGAAGATCACCGATATTCTGGCGCGCTACCACGGGCAAAGAAAGCTGAAGGGCATCCGGCACGTCCTGCAAGGCGAAGCCGATCCGAACTACGCGCTCACAGCAGAGTTTCAGCGAGGGATCGAAGCACTGCGGCCTGTTGGGCTCGTGTACGACATCCTGATCTTCGAGCGTCAGCTTCCGCAGGCCATTCAACTGGTGGACCGGAATCCAAAACAGGTATTCGTGCTCGATCACATTGCCAAGCCGCGAATCGGGGAGCACGCGATGTCCCCCTGGACGGAGAACATCCGAAAGCTCGCACAGCGGCCGAACGTCTACTGTAAAGTTTCCGGCATGGTGACCGAGGCGGATTACAAGCACTGGACGCCGACGGATCTGCAGCCTTACTTCGAAATTGTGCTGGAGGCGTTTGGACCCAAGCGGCTGATGTTCGGCTCCGACTGGCCGGTTGCGCTGGTGGCGGCACAGTACAGGCAGTGGGTGGATACCGTAAAGAACGCCGTGAAGCGGTTGTCTGCCGATGAGCAGGCGCGGTTCTGGGGAGGCACAGCCATTGAGGCCTACAAACTATAACGTGATATCGTACGCACGTAGCTATGCGCCACCTCTCACTGGTCTTGATTACCCTCTCTTGTGCAAGCATGTTCGCTGCCGAGTTCCCGGAGGCTGAGATCTCGAACGGCAAGATCACCGCGAAATTCTATCTGCCTGATGCCGACAAGGGGTACTATCGCGGAACTCGCTTCGACTGGTCGGGCGTGATTTACAGTCTCCGAACGAAGAATCACGAATACTTTGGCAAGTGGTTTCCACGCTACGATCCGAAGCTACACGATGCAATTATGGGGCCCGTGGAGGAGTTCAAGACGAAGGAATCCGGATTGGGCTTCGAAGAGGCCAAGCCGGGCGAAACGTTTGTACGCATCGGCGTAGGCGTGCTGAAGCGGCCGGACGAGAAGCCTTTCGATGCGTTCCATACCTATGACATTGTCGATAGTGGAAAGCGCAGCATGCGCAAAGGAAAGAACTGGATTGAGTTCACGCACGAGCTGAATGATGGGAGGGGCTACGCTTACCGCTATACGAAGCGGATTGAGATCGTAAAGGGCAAGCCGGAGATGGTGATTTCACACCGCCTGAAGAATGCCGGGAAGAAGCCGATTGAGACGTCCCAGTACAATCACAATTTCTTCGTGATGGATCAGCAACCGAGCGGTCCTGATTCTAAGGTGAAGTTTCCCTTTGATCTGAAGCTTGCCCAGGAACCTCGCGATCAGTTAGCCGATCTTCGGGGCGGCGAGATCGTCTATAAGCAGGAACTACAGCCGGGACAGAGCGTCTACCGCCAACTCTCCGGGTTCGGCAAGACCGCCTCTGACTACAATATCCATTTAGCGAATGCGAAGGCCGGCACAGCAGTTCACATCGTCGGAGATCAGCCGCTCTCGAAGCTGGTGTTCTGGTCCATCCGCACGACGTTTTGCCCCGAGCCATATGTGGATCTGAAGGCAGAGCCCGGGAAGGAAGTGAAGTGGACGTACCGGTATACGTTTACGGAGTAGCTGCTAGCCGAACACTTCCTTGATGACATTCCCGCCGAAGTCGGTCAGCTTCTCATGCCGCCCGTTGTGCAGATACCATAGCTGGTGCTGCTCAAGTCCCAGGGCATGCAGAACGGTTGCGTGGAAGTCGCGCATATGATGTCCGTTGATGGCGCGCAGGCCCATTTCGTCGGTCTCGCCAATAACCTGACCGCCCCTCACTCCGCCTCCGGCGAACCACATTGTGAAGCCATGCGGATTGTGGTCGCGGCCGTTGCCGCTCTGTGACATAGGCAGGCGGCCGAATTCGCTGCCCCAAATGACCAAAGTCGAGTCGAGTAGTCCTCGCTGTTTCAAATCCTGCAGGAGTGCGGCAATGGGCTGATCTGTCATGCCGCACATCTTCTCGTGGTTCTCCACAAGGTCTTTGTGCGCGTCCCACTGGATGCTGACCGGACCTCCGCCGGAATAGATTTGGATCCAGCGGACGCCTCTCTCCACCATGCGGCGCGCCAGCAGGCATCGCGTCCCGAATTCGGCGGTGCGCCTGTTATCGAGGCCATAGGCTCTACGGATATGCGCCGGCTCTTTTGAGAGATCCACCGCCTCCGGAGCGTGGCTCTGCATCCGGAACGCCAATTCATAGGAACTGATCCGCGCCGCCATCTCGCTGTCGCCATCAGCGGTATCCAGGTCATTCATCTTCTGCAATAGATCGAGCGTGGCGCGCTGCCTTTGCTCCGTCATACCCGCTGGAGGCTTCAAGTTCAGGATCGGATTCGGACCGCTGCGCAGCAGAGTGCCCTGATATACCGCGGGCAGAAAGCCTGCGCCCCAGCAAGGAGTACCGCCCTCGGGCGTACCCTCCGGCTGCGGCATGACGACGTAAGCCGGGAGGTTCTCACTCTCATTTCCGAGCCCGTATGTCACCCAGGAGCCCATGCTCGGATAACCCATTAAAATGCGACCCGTGTGCACTTGATACATCGCCGGCGCGTGCACAACGCTCTCGGTATAAAAGTTGCGGACGAAGCAGATGTCGTCCACGCAATTCGCCAGGTTCGGATAAAGTGACGACACGTCCATGCCGCTCTTGCCGTACTTGTGGAACTCCCAGAGGCTGGGTAGCAGTGGATCCTCACCCTTCGTAAATTGGCTGACAATCTTCCCGTAGCTATCCGGCAGCTTCTGCCCCGCGAAACGCTTCAGGGTCGGTTTCGGATCGAAGGTGTCAATGTGGCTCGGCGCGCCGACCATGAACAGAAAGATCACCGATTTGGCTTTGGCAGGGAAGTGCTGCGCCTTCGGCGCGAGCGGATTGGACCGTCCCGCGGCGACTGCATCCCGCACCAGTAGAGATTGAAGCGCGAGAGCTCCGAAGCCATGCGCTGCGCCGCGCAACACATCACGGCGCGTTCGCGCCTGCGGAAGATAGCAGCCTTCGTTATGGGACATACACGAACTCATTTCGATTGAGAAGGGCGAGACAGAAGTCGGGCAGAACGTTGGTTCTCAGGAAGTCGGCTGCCATGTTGGTTTCCGCCGGAGCAGGTTCGCGCGCCAGTGCGATGCGGTAAACCTGCCGGATCTGGCACGTTGTTGACCCGCCGCACAGGGTTTGCAGCCGCTTGGCAAACAGTGTACTCTGCTGGTGCATAAAGTCGCTGTTCATGAGGGACAAGGACTGGAGGGCGTGCGTGCTGACCGGACGGACCGGGCAGGACGTCATCGTATCCGGCTGGTCGAAATTAGCGAGCAGCGGCAGGCGCACGGTTCTCTTATTCAATAGGTACAAAGTCCGGCGGAATTGCTCTGTTGGATCGGGCAGTAGGGGCCAAAGGTTGTCGGGCTCGTCCTCGCTGAAAATCAGATCATAGACTTCCTTTTCGATGGGGACGCGGACGGGCCTGCCGCCCATCTTCAAGTTCAGTGCGCCCGAAGCCGCCAGGATGCTGTCACGCAGGAACTCTCCTTCCAGCCGTTTGCGGTTCATGCGCCAGTACAGTTTGTTCTCAGGATCCAGCTTGCTCTTCGCTTTGTCCTCCGCTGCTGCCTGTTGATACACGCTTGATGTGACGATCAGCCGGTCCATCTGCTTCACGCTCCAACCACTCGAGACAAATTCGGTAGCCAGCCAGTCGAGCAGCTCTGGATTGGTGGGCCTCTCACCGAGACGGCCAAAGTCGTTCGGTGTGCGTACCAGGCCCGTGCCCAGGCGAAGCTGCCAAATGCGGTTCACCATCACGCGTGCCGTGAGTGGATGGTCCGGCGATGCGATCCAGTTCGCCAATGCGGTCCGCCGGTTACAGGACGTCCTGGTCACGCTCCCGTTATCGGGAGCGAGCACGGTTGGGAAGCCCGGCTCTACGGGATCGAGCTTTTGATGCGCATCGCCGATCTTCAGAATGAATGCGGGTTCGGCTTGCGCCATGTTTTCCACCGCATATGCAGCAGGCAGAGGATCGGGCTTCTGCAGTTCAATTTCATGCAGTTTTCTTCTCAGACCTGCTCGAACGCTGCGGTCTTCCGGACTCAGAATCGCGACCACTTCATCCCACGTCGGCTTGATCTGCGTCGACGCGTTCCGGTACAGGATCTCTTGTTCCGGATTCCGTTCCGCCTTCGGGGTGTCGAGAGCTGTCCGCAATTCCGGCTCCAGCTTTCTCCGCTTCTCTTCCGTGAGGCGCGCTCTGTAAGGCTTTTCTATCGCTTGAATCTGCTCCTGGACCGGTTTGATTCTGGCTTCCCAATCCTTCATCGACTGCTCATACTGCTTCCGTTGCGCATCGGTAGCAATGTCGATATCCTTACCCTCCGTGGCGGCGAAGACAGCCTGCAGTCGGTAATAGTCGGCTTGCAGAATCGGATCGAACTTGTGATTGTGGCACTTGGCGCAGCCAACCGTAAGACCAAGAAATGCGGAACTGACACCAGCGGCCATCTCGCTCAGCACTTCTTGCCGGTTCACTTCTTCATCCTGGTTGCCGCCTACCAGGTGAATTGGGCCGGCGCGGTGAAAGCCTGTGGCAATCAGGGTCTCGTCATTGCCAGGCCAGATCTCGTCGCCCGCAATCTGCTCCTTGACGAACCGGTCATACGGTTTGTCGGAGTTGAAGCTCTTCACCACGTAATCGCGATATCTCCACGCGTGCACTCGCTCGGCATCCAGTTCGTAACCGTTCGTATCCGCGTACCGAACCACGTCGAGCCAGCGCTGCGCCCATCGTTCTCCATACTGCCTCGAGGCGAGCAGCCGGTCCACTAATCTTTCGTAAGCCTGAGGAGAGTTATCCCGCAGGAATGCATCCGCGTCTTCGGGCCTGGGCGGCAGTCCCGTAAGATCGAGCGTCACGCGGCGGATCAGCTTCTGTTTCGATAACGGTGCCGAGGGGCTGAGACCTTTCTCGCGTAGCGCTGCGAGCACGAAGGCATCCACGGCAGTCCGAACCCATGGATCTCGAATGTCGGGAACGCGATGGCGAACCGGTTTTTGAAACGACCACCAATTCCTACGGCTCCCTATGAAGGCTTCTTCTTTCGGATTCGACGCGGCCAAACAGACTGCCAGTAAAGCGATCGTCGCGACTCCAAACCGCACCATGTCGCCTACTCTAACAAAAAGTGAGCATACTGGTCGTTGATGTATCAGCATCTCTCTATAGTGCTGCTGGCCTGTTTGGCTGCTCACGGCCAAACGGTGGACCCGTCGAAGCTGGATATGAAAATCTCTGCCCTGCTGAATGCCAGTGGCGCACCCAGCGTGTCCGTCGCGGTTGTGCAAGACGACAAGTTGGTCTATGCGAAGGCATTCGGGCAGGCAGACCTGGAAGCACATCGCGAAGCGGACACGAAGACACGTTATGCGGTGGGATCGATCAGTAAGCAATTCACTGCGGCAGCGATTTTGCTCGCACAGGAGGAAGGTAAGCTTTCCCTCGATGACAAGGTCGGGAAGTATCTGCCCGGCCTGACACGCGCGAACGAAGTAACCATCCGCCAGGTTCTTTCCCATACGGCAGGGTATGAGGACTTCGCGCCTCAGGATTACATCATTCCCGAGTGGAAACAGCCAACCACCGCAGAGGCCATTCTCGAGAAGTGGGCGAAGAAGCCGCTGAACTTCGACCCCGGTACTCGTTGGCAATACAGCAATACCGGATACGTGGTCGCAGGTGCCGTGTTTGAGAAGGCAACAGGCGAGAAGCTCGTGCCTTTCCTGCAGAAGAAGATCTTTCGGCCGCTCGGAATGAGCAGTGCGGGCGATTGCGATGAGCGCAGTCCTGTGGACGCAAAGGCGTACACGCGGTACGCGCTCGGTCCCGTGCGGTCCGTTGACCAAGAGGGCCCGGGCTGGTACTTCGCCGCAGGAGAACTGTGTATGACGCCCTCCGATCTGAGCAAATGGGATGTCGCGTTTCTGGAAAGGAAGATTCTATCGGCACGATCCTACGATGAGTTTACGCGCGAGGTGATTCTGAAAGACGGCAATCGCACGCGGTACGGGCTTGGAATGAACGTGAGCGATATTGCGGGAACTCCGGTGTTCTCGCATGGAGGAGAGGTATCGGGCTTCCTCGCCAGTAACCAGATCTTTCCCACGAGGAAATCTGCCGTAATCGTGCTCTCGAATGCAGACGGACTGAACCTCGTGAGTCCGCTTGCCAACGAATTGGCGCAATACTTGCTGAACGGCGAGCGTGCCGCGGCGCCGGAGACTGAGATCGCGGAAGTGCGTACGATCCTCCAGGCTTTGCAGCAGGGGCTGATCAACCGGAAGAAGTTTACGGCGAACGCAAACTCTTATTTCAATGAAGTCGCGCTCGGGGATTATCAGGGATCCCTGTCCGCACTCGGTACGCTACAGTCGATTGTCCGCCTGAATGAGAGCTTGCGCGGAGGCATGATCCACCGGAGCTATCGCGGCGAGTTCGAGAAGAAGGCCGTGCTACTGAACGTGTATGTGCTCCCCGATGGACGCTACGAACAATTTCTCGTGACCGAACAGAGATAGATGTAAGGCGGCCCGGTTTCAAAATCGTGGCTGCAACCGAATCGCCTGGCGTTACCGTATTGACACGCACGACGCCATCTATGATGAAAGTTATGGGGCCCGCTCTCGCCAAACGACTCGTGTGTATATTTCTGGCGACACTCACATTTGCGTGCAGCCTTTCGGCGCAGGTGATTGAGTTCGAATCGAATGGCTACAAATATAAGACGCTGACGAAGAACGGACTTACGATCATGTTCGCGCCTTTGCCTTCGCACGTGCGCGAGTTCGCGATCCTGCAAATTGCCGTTTCTAATGGTTCTAAAAGCAATTACACATTGAAGCCAGAGGACTTCGTGTTCTACAGGGAAGACGGCAATGCTCTGGCCGGGTCACCGGCGCGAGAGGTTATCAACGAACTGATTCAGAAGGCCAGCAGGCACGATGTCATCAAGTTGGTAACTGCCTACGAAAACGGGCTTTATGGAAACTCGCAGTACAAATCCACGAATGGATACGAGGTTCGCCGCCAGAATGCTCTAGCCGAGACTGCAAAGATCAAAGCCGCTGCGGCTGCGAGCGCAATCGCTTTTGTTCCCACGCGCTTACTACCTGGGCAATCAACCGATGGGGCCGTGTTCTACGCGACGGCTGGTAAGCCGCTCGGGGCCGGGAAACTGGTAGTGCAGGTAGCGGGTATGTCCTTCGAGTTCCCGGTGCTATCATCTAATTAGTACCAATCTCCATCGACATTGACTAGTTTGATTCAAGCAGAGACACTATCCGCCCAGGAACTCCTCGAGTGGGCGATCAGGGAGCATGGCCGCGACTTTGCAGTCATCACGAGCTTTCAGCGTGAAGGCATGGTGTTGTTGGACTTAGCGGTGCGGATCAGCCCGGATGTGCGGATAATTTCTCTCGATACGGGCAGGCTGCCGCCGGAAACGTACGACATTGTCGAGACTGTCAGAGCACGCTACGGAGTGAAAATCGAGCTCATTTCGCCGGAAGGTTCCGAAGTGGAGCGAATGGTGGAACGGTTCGGCCCAAATCTGTTCTACGAGTCAGTCCCATACCGGAACCTCTGCTGCCACATTCGCAAGGTGCGGCCATTGGAGCGCGCGACCGCGGAACTGCAGAGTTGGGCCGTAGGGTTGCGTCGCGGGCAGTCGGAGGGCCGGGCGGCCGTTCAGAAGGTTGAGGAAAAGGGCCGCAAGTGGAAGCTCAGTCCGCTGGCGGATTGGACGGCGGAGCAAGTATCGGAATACATCGCCAAGCACGACGTTCCGATGCATCCGCTCTACGCGAAAGGCTACACCAGCATCGGCTGCGGCCCTTGCAGCCGGCCCACGACGGAGGGTGAAGACGAACGAGCCGGCCGGTGGTGGTGGGAGATAGAGGGCAAGAAAGAGTGCGGGATACACTTTTCACCCGAGGGCAGGGTGGAGCGCACAATGGACGTCCTCCTCCGGGAGATTCTTCCAGCGGATTGAACTGACGCCCTTTTTTGATTTGAATGGAAAAGCATACGGGATTTACGTTGTGGTTCACAGGGCTCTCCGGGGCCGGCAAGAGTACCGTCTCTGAGCGGGTTTACGCCCGTCTCAAGGCTGCGGGCGCGAAGGTGGAGCTATTGGACGGCGACGTTGTTCGGACCCACCTTTCCAAAGGGCTCGGATTCAGCAAAGAGGACCGGGACACTAACATTCGCCGCATCGGCTTCGTTTGCGAGCTTCTTTCCCGCAATGGCGTCATTGCTATGGTTGCGGCCATCTCGCCTTACCGCGCCGTTCGTGAAGAGGTTCGAGGCACCATCGCCAACTTTGTCGAAGTCTATGTCCATTGCCCTATCGAGGTTCTCGCCGAGCGCGACGTGAAAGGCCTCTACCGGAAGGCGCTCGCCGGCGAGATCCAAAACTTCACCGGAGTTTCCGACCCTTATGAGGCGCCAGCCAACCCGGAAGTCAGCATCGACTCCAGCCGGGAGCAGATCGAGGACAGCGTCGAGAAAGTCTGGTCGAAGCTGCGAGAATTGAATCTTATCTCGGAATCGCTGTGATTGACCTTCATACTCACACCACAGAATCGGACGGGACCTACACCCCTCACCAACTGATCGAAGCGGCAACGAAAGCAGGGCTGGAAGCGCTGGCGATCACCGACCATGACACTTTCGCCGGATACGAGCAGGCTCTGCCTTACGCGCAGGCCGCCGGCCTTCCGGTCTACTGCGGCATTGAACTCAGCACTGCGCTGGGCAATCCGAAACAGCGTACCGCACACCTGCTTGGCTATTTCCCAAACGGCGCCGCATCTCACGGTTTCCGGGATTGGCTTGCGGGCATGCAGGCGGCGCGCCGGGATCGCAACCAGCGCATGGCGCAGAGGCTGCAATCGCTCGGATTGGACGTTCACATTGATGAAGTGAACGCACTCGGGCGCAGCATGGCGGGCCGTCCGCACTTTGCGCGTCTTTTGGTGCAGAAGGGTTATGTCGGTTCTCAGCAGGAAGCCTTCGACCGTTATTTGGATGAGGCTGCACCAGGCTACGTCGATCGCGAGGAGCCGACACTTGAAGAGGCGATCCGGCTCATCAACGACGCCGGCGGAGTCTCGTCACTTGCCCACCCAGTTCGCCTAGGCAAGCGCGACGCGACAGCGGAAGAGGAACTGATCAAAAAAATGGCGGATGAAGGTCTTAAAGCCATTGAGGTATATCACTCCGATCACACGGAGCAAGACACGGCGCGATATCTCGGATATGCACAAAAGTTTGGGCTCAAGGTGACGGGCGGCTCCGATTTTCACGGCGACAACAAGCCGTCCATCCGTCTGGGTACTGGCGCGAATCAGAATCTCAGGATTTCGAAACAGGTGCTGGAGCAGTTGTGGGCATAGCTGCGGCTCCGTTCACGGTCAAAGCGGCGCCTGCATCGATGGCCTCAACTCGCAGCACCGCGAACGCATTCGTCTTCTGATCCGCAGGGGAAAAGACCGCCGATGTGATTCGGCCCATATCCTTGGTACCCAGTAATACGCGCGCTCCTGTCTCTACCGGCTCAGCAGTATCGATCGTCATCGGCACGAGCATCTTGTTCAGGTGCCCGCGCGAGCGGACGCGCTCCACAATCTCCTGTCCGAGATAGCAGCCTTTTGAGAAATGCAACGCCTGCATTTGTTGGGTCTCGTGCGGAATGAGCGTTTCGTCGATGTCGGAGCCGTAACGAGGCCTGTGATTCTCCAGCCGGACTGCCTCTGAGGCTTCGGCATCCGCCTCAGGCACCTGCGCGATCGCGAGTTGGTCGAGCAGAGCCGCTTTCTCATCCAGTGGCAGGAAGAGCAGAAATCCGATAGGGCCGGTTGTGGACGAGCGAGCCACAAAGCGTTTTTTCCACCGCGCGATGCCATGCGCAGCGGCCGGAACGGGAGCGCCAATATCCTGGAGAATCTCTTCGGAATCCGGACCTTCGATCCCGATGGTCGCCATTGTACCGGTTGCGTCTTCCAGCGTGACATCGTCCGCGATGATGAACTTGTCCAGATGCTCAAACAGTTTCGGGCCGGTTTCAGGTTCGGTATCGAGCAGGAATACGTCCCCGGCCCGGAATAGATTCACGTCCGCGAGTATCTTGCCTTGGGCGTTCAAAAAGAACGCGTAAAGGCCGTCGCCGTCGCCCAACAGTTGCACATGGTTCGTGGTCATGGCGTGCAGCAGGCGGGCGTTATCCTCGCCGTGGACAAAAATCTTGCCCCGCCGCGACAGGTCGATCCATGCCGCATGCGTGCGTAAACCTTCATAACCAAGTGTGTTCATATCAACATCCAGTTCGCCAGAAATCGAAGATAAGCCGACAGGATCACCACAATCACGCCAGTGAAGACTACACCTTTGGTCAGCCGCGCCTGCTTCTCTTGCGTAATGGATGATCGGGAGAGCAGAATTGATACGGCAAGAATATGTAGCGCCAGCAGCATCTTGATTCCGAACCAAAGGTGATATCGGGGCGGAATATTCTGTTTCGTAACCAGGTTGTATATGCCGGAGATCACGATCAACGCCGTGCCCCACTGCAGGTAAGGCGCAAAACGCCGCATCGGCGCCGCCGTGGTCTGCGCAAAGATCGCGCCACCAAGAAGTGTGATTGCCGCCAAAATATGCATCGAGCGCATCAGGACGCTCAGCACCGCCATCCAGATCATAGGAATGCAACCATCTTCGCAGACCTAGGCGTCGCGCTTCTTGCGCTTGATTTCTTCCATGACTGACGTGATCAGTTCCTTCGAATCCGTGAGAGCCTTCAGGATGATCTGAACGTCCATCGCCGGCTTGCCGGGCTGCCGCGCACTCTGGCAGTAGACGCCGTGCTGCCCCACCAGCACCAGCGCGTCGGTGAGCAGATCCAGCGTCACCGCCAACCTTCCACGTTCCAGCCCCATCTGCGTTTCGTAGGCCTCCAACTCCTGCTGCTTTTCCAGGTAAACAGACATGTCTCTCTTCAGGTTAGGGCAAGACTGCGGGACGAATGTGCGATCATTCCCTTTACCCCCATTTAGATGCTTCTATACGCGATCACCACGTTTCTGAGCGCTTTCCTGTTGTTTCAGATTGAGCCGATGATCACGAAGATCATCCTCCCGTGGTTCGGCGGTTCCGCGGCTGTCTGGACGACGGCATTGATGTTCTTCCAGATCGTGCTCCTGCTGGGCTACCTCTACGCGTGGGCTACGAATCAGTTCCTCCGTCCCAAGGTGCAGGTGATCGTACATTCGCTCTTGCTGGCGGTCAGCATTGCGTTCTTACCGGTTATCCCCTCACTCCGCCTGAAGCCTTCCGGGGCGGAGGAACCGACATTCGGCATCGTGCTTCTGTTGACGGCAACGATCGGCTTGCCTTATCTGCTTCTGTCGACTACTGGACCGTTAATGCAGGCGTGGTATGTGCGCGCGAATGCTTCGGCCGTCCCGTACCGGCTATACGCGCTGTCGAATCTCGGTTCGATGTTGGCTCTCCTCAGCTATCCAATCGCAGTGGAGCCGTTCCTCACCGGACATGATCAGGCGTGGCTGTGGTCTGTCGGCTATGGCCTGTTCTGTGTATTCGCCGCCTCCGTCGCGTGGAAAGGGCGGAAAGGAGAAACGGCCGCCGCCGCGGCGAGCCCCTCATCTGATGCTGCTCCGCCATCCCTTCCGCTGAAACTGCTGTGGGTCGGCCTGACAGCGTGCGCCTCGGTGCTGCTTCTTGCTGTCACCAGTTACCTGACGCAGAACATTACGCCCATGCCGTTCTTATGGGTGTTGCCCTTGAGTTTGTACCTTCTCAGCTTCATCTTGTGCTTTGAATATGAGTGGGCCTATAAACCCCGGGTGTATTTGCCGTTGCTGCTGATTGGAATCGGCGGAATGGCATGGGCGATGCACTTCGAGGCCGGAGAAGCGTCGATTCGATATGCGATTCCGGGGTACTCACTCGCGTTTTTCGTCTGCTCCATGATCTGCCACGGAGAAGTCGCGCGCCGCAAACCTCATCCGCGTTATCTCACGCTGTTTTACCTTCTGATATCGATCGGCGGCGCACTCGGTGGTTTGTTCGTTGCATTGTTGGCGCCGAAAATCTTTCCCGACTACTATGAATTCCCAATCGGCCTGGTAGCCTGCTCCGCCTTGGCGGCGGTCGCGCTCTGGCGGGAGCCCACGCTGGTCGGCCGGTTCATGCCCCCTTTTGCGCTACGCTCGATCTTCGTTTTGTTCATCTGTGGGCTGGCCGGATTCCTGATCTGGGATGCAAAGCAGACAGCCGACACTTACCGCCTCCAGGTGCGCAACTTTTACGGTGCTCTCAAGGTACGTGATCAGCAGGAGAACGAAGAGTACAACGCCATGCGGATGCTCGTACACGGAACAATATCCCACGGCGAGCAGTTGCGTGACCCTCAGTTCCGCCGGACGCACACGTCCTACTACAGCGAGAACTCAGGGATTGGACTCGCCATGCTGGAAGCCGAAACGAAGCAATCGATTCGCGCTGCCGTCGTCGGATTGGGCGCCGGAGTCCTGGCAACGTATTGCCGCGAGGGCGATGTGTTCCACTTCTATGACATCAATCCGGCGGTTTACAAAATCGCCACTACCGAGTTCACCTTCCTCCGCGACTGTCCCGGCACGAAGGAAGTATTTCTCGGGGATGCCCGTCTCATCATGGAAAGTAAGCCACCGCAAAACTACGATGTGATCGCGGTTGACGCGTTCTCAGGCGATGCCATCCCGGTCCACCTCCTGACGAAGGAAGCTTTCCGGCTCTACTTCCGGCAACTGAAGCCCACTGGCACGCTGGGCGTTCACATTTCCAATCAGTATCTGAACCTCGGCCCGGTGATTTCGCGCATCGCCCAGGATCTGGGAAAGCACGCCATCGTAGTGGATGATGATGAGGACAAGGATTATCTGTCGTCCTCGACGTGGGTGATCTTCCCTGGGACGGACTCGGTGTTCGCCTCCCCCGGCAAGAATGTCACGATCGAGCCGCTGGAGCCCGCTCCCAAGCTCCGCCCGTGGACGGACGACTATAGCAACCTGGTGCAGATTCTCAAGTAACGCACTTAAGCTCGGGGCTTGCGCCGACGCGGTGGCTTCGGTTCGTAAAGTGAGAATTGCAGCTTCCGCTCCACCGGATCTACCCGGTCCAGGATGACTTGCACTTCATCGCCGATGGAGAACTCCCGTTTGCTCCGCTCGCCTACAATTTTGCGTGTGTTCTCGTGATAGCGGAAGTGATCGCCCTGCAACGTATCCACCGGCACCAGGCCTTCGATAAAGAGATCGGTCAGTTCTACAAAGAACCCGAACCGCGTAGTGCTGATGATGAGAGCGCGAAACTCCTCACCAACGCGGGGCGCCATAAACTTCGCCTTCTTCCACTCCACCAGCTCGCGCTCGGCTTCGTCCGCCCGCCGTTCCGCGAGAGAGGATTCCTGCGCAATCTCTTTCAGTTGTTCTTCAGTGAGCGGAGCAACCCTTTGCTCCAGCCAGGAAGTCAGGACCCTATGCACTACCAGGTCAGGGTAGCGCCGGATCGGAGATGTGAAATGCGTATAATTTTCCGCAGCAAGCGCGAAATGTCCCTGGTTCTCCTCGCTGTAACGTGCCTGCTTCAGCGAGCGCAACATCAGGTACGTCAGGATGCGCTCCTCCGGCTTCCCCTCCAGCCTCGCTACTAACTTCTGATATTGCCGGGAGTTCACCTCAAGGCTGGCATCCGGCAGGATGATGTCCTTGAACACCTTCCGTCCGTCGCGTTTGCGTTCCATGGTCCGCAGCTTGCGTACCGGTGCGGCGCCGACTCCCAGGGTGTAGCCGAAATGGGCCGCCACTTCCTCGAAATCCAGGATTCTCTTCGGATCCGGCGGCTCGTGAATGCGGTAGAGGGAGGGGACGTCGGCCGTCGCTAGATGTGCCGCCACTGCTTCGTTCGCGGCCAGCATGAATTCTTCGATAATCCGGTGTGCGATGTTCCGCGGGTGCCTGGTGACACCGGTCATTTCGCCTTCGGTTCCGAATTCGATGAGCGGCTCCGGCATGTCGAAATCGATCGATCCGCGCTTGGTTCTCTTCCGGTTCAGGATGAGAGCCAATTCGCGCATCAACTCGAATCGCGGCACCAGCGAGGCGTATCGCGCGCGCAGGTCCTCATCACCTTCCAGAATTCGGAAGACGTTGGTATACGTCATGCGTTCGGCGCTTCGGATCACCCCGCGTCCGAACTCTTGAGAGACCACGTCGCCTTTGCGATCAATCTCCAACAATGCGCTTACCACCAGCCGATCCACACCGGGTTTCAGGGAGCACAACTCCGTCGACAGTTCCACCGGCAGCATTGGAACCGCGCGATCGGGAAAGTATACGCTGGTGCCTCGCGTCGCGGCTTCGCGATCGATCGGCGAACCGGGAGTTACGTAATAACTGACATCGGCAATATGCACGTGGAGCGCATAGTTGCCGTTCGGCAAATGCTCCACCCAAACGGCATCGTCAAAATCGCGAGCCGTTTCGCCGTCAATGGTTACGATCGCGTATTCTCGAAAATCGCGCCTCCGCGCGACCTCCTCCGCAGGCACTTCCGGCGGATAATGCCGGGCCTGTCTGAGCACTGCGGGCGGAAACTCGTGCGGGATATGAAATTTGCGGATGATGATCTCGACATCGATTCCGAAGTCATCCGGAAACCCGAGCACCTCGATTACGCGGCCGATCGCATGGTCGCCATCCTCGGCGTAATCCAGGATCTCCACGTTCACGATCATTTCGTCCAGATCTTCTGCGCTCTGGATGCGCACCGGTTCTACGCCGACACGGTCCACCGATCGGCCAGACGGGGGGATCTCCATGGCTTCCGGGATCTCGATCCATTGGCTGATCCGTTCATCGTGCGGCTGCACGAAATTACCGCGCTTGCGGACGTGAAACTGGCCGACGACGGTAAGGTGCGCCCGTTTCAGAATCTGTACGATTTCGCCATCGGCCTTGCCATCGCGCTCCACCCGCACGATGCGCACTACTACGCGATCGCCGTTCATCACGGACGAAGCCGATTCACGCGGGATATAGATGTCGCCGCGAATGCCTTCGATGGCTCGGTCCGGAATCAGAAAACCATAGCCGTCGCGGTGAATCGACATACGGCCCACGGCGTACTCGCGGCTCTTTGCGGTGAGTACGTATTGATCGCCCCTCAGCGCGATGAGGTCGCCCTTCCCGGCCAACCGCTCCAAGGCCTCTTCCAAAGGGCGCCTCTCTCCTCCGCGCACCCCTAGCTCTCGAACCAGTTGCTTGAAAGAAGCCCTCGCGTGCGGCGAGCGCCCGATCTGATGTAGGATCTTCGCATCCGTCAGTGAACTGTCATCCTTGGACACGAACATCATTATCGCCTTGTTGTTTGCCGCGAATCAGTAGCCGTTGAGCTATAGCATGCGCAACAATCAGAATCATGCAGATAGTGTCGGTTCGTCTGGAGATCCCCGAAGGCGCCAACCTGGTTCTCGGGTCCAGTCATTTCATCAAGACGGTTGAGGACCTCTACGAAGCCATCGTGAACACGGTGCCCCAGATGAAATTCGGCATCGCGTTCAACGAAGCTTCCGGAGCATGCCTCACGCGAATAGACGGTAATGACGACGAATTGAAAGCCGTGGCGATGCGCAATGCGACAGTCATCGGCGCAGGGCACAGCTTCGTGATCGTGATGAAGGAGGGCTATCCCATCAACGTCCTCGGCCGAATCAAAGATGTTCCGGAAGTCTGCACCATCCACTGCGCCACGGCGAACCCCGTCGAGGTAATCCTGGCCGAATCGGAACTGGGAAGAGGCATTCTCGGGGTGATTGACGGGTCGTCACCGAAAGGCGTGGAAGGCCCGCCGGATGTGGAATGGCGGCACGGCCTGCTCCGAAAGATTGGCTACAAGCGATAAGACAATGATCACGACCGAACAGCAGTTGGACGACATCCTGTCCACGCCCTCCGACGAAGATGTCGCATCGCTTCGCGAGCTTCCCGGCGACATCCTGATCCTCGGTGTGGGAGGCAAAATGGGTCCCACTCTGGCGATCCGTGCAAAACGCGCTTCCGATGCCGCAGGTGGGAAGCGGCGGGTAATCGGCGTATCGCGCTTCACCTCGCACGATGCGCAGAAACTTCTGACAAGCAGGGGCGTCGAGACGATTTCCGCTGATCTGCTAGCTCGCGAAGACCTGGCGCGCCTTCCCGAGTGCGAAAACGTTATCTACATGGCTGGGCGGAAGTTTGGGTCCGCCGGTTCGCCTGCCCTCACCTGGGCCATGAACGCGTGGCTTCCGGGTTTGGTTTGCGAGCGTTTCGCCGATTCGCGCATAGTAGCGTTTTCCTCGGGAAACATTTATCCGCTGATGCCGGTCGCATCCGGCGGCGCAACCGAAGGAACGCCGCCCGGCCCGATTGGAGAGTATGCCGAGTCCGTGCTGGCTCGGGAGCGAATCATCCAGCACTTTGCCGAAACGCAGGGCACGCCGGCTGTTCTTCTACGCCTGAACTACGCGGTGGAGTTGCGCTACGGCGTGCTCTTGGACATCGGCACAAAGGTGTTCGAGCGCAAACCGGTAGATCTCAGTATGCCTGCCGCAAACGTGATCTGGCAGGGTGATGCCAATTCCGTTGCGTTACGTGCGTGGAAGCTTTGTCAATCGCCGGCGGCGATTCTGAATCTGACCGGTCCCGAAACGCTGTCCGTGCGGTATGCGGCTACCCGCTTCGGTGAGATTTTCGGGGTGGAACCCATTTTTGAAGGAAGCGAATCCCAGACGGCGTTGCTCAATAACGCAGCGCGGTGCCATCGTCTCTTCGGGTACCCGTCCGTCTCGATCGAGCAAGTCATCGAGTGGACCGCGAACTGGATCGGACGTGGTGGCACCACTTTCAATAAGCCCACTCATTTCGAGACCAGAGACGGAAAATTCTAAATGCCCTACGAGATTATCCCTGCGCACCCGCTCGCGTTGACGGCGGAGCGGAAGCTTGACGAACGCCGCCAGCGCGCTCTCACCCGCTATTATGTCGCCTCTGGCGTGAACGGCATCGCCGTCGCCGTACATACCACCCAGTTCGCCATCCGGGAGTCTGGGTTACTGGAACCCGTACTGCGGATCGCGAAGGAAGAGATTGGGCGCTCGCCGTTGAAAGCTATCGCTGGTGTAGTGGGGCCGACCGTGCAGGCAATCCGCGAAGCGGAGTTGGCTGCACGACTCGGCTATAACGCCGGGCTCCTTAGTCTCGGCGCGCTCGTGAACGCGACTACCCGCAAACTGATCGAACATGCCGAGGCGGTCGCGTCCATTATTCCGGTTATCGGCTTCTATCTTCAGCCGGCCGTCGGCGGACGCGTTTTGTCGTATGAGTTCTGGCGTAGATTCGCCGACATCGAAAACGTGGTTGCGATTAAAGTGGCGCCGTTCAACCGTTATCAGACGTTGGATGTCCTCCGCGCCGTTGCTGATTCTGGCCGGCCGCTCCGCCTTTATACGGGTAACGATGACAATATCGTCCCCGATCTCATCACAGAATTCAGATTTGGAGAGAAGACGGTTCGCTTTCACGGCGGACTTCTTGGGCACTGGTCGGTCTGGACGCGACGCGCCGTTGGGTTGATGCAATCGCTGGATGACATGCCGGCTGCGGAGGTGCTCCGGTTGGGTGTGCAGATTACGGATGCCAATGCTGCCTTTTTCGACGCAGGCAACGGCTTTCGTGGGTGTATCGCCGGGCTTCATGAAGTGTTACGTCGCCAGGGACTGCTGGAAGGCCGCTGGTGCCTTGATCCGCACGAGGGACTCTCTGCCGGGCAAAGTGAAGAGATCGACCGGGTGTACGCGGCTTACCCCCATCTGAATGATGACGAATACGTTCGCGAGAACCTAGCCGCCTTCTTGCGGTAAATTAGGGAAATCCTCCTGAGGACTTCATGGCAGAGCAAATAGAACGCAAATTCGGGTTTAATACCCGTTCCCTCCACGCCGGCTACGCTCCCGATCCAACCACTGGGGCGCGCGCGGTACCGATCTATCAGTCGACGTCGTTCGTTTTCAAAGACTCCGCACACGCGGCGAACCTATTCGCGCTACAGGAGTTCGGGAATATCTACACGCGCATCATGAACCCGACGCAGGGCGTGCTGGAAGAGCGTGTTGCGTCGTTGGAAAACGGCGTTGCCGCTCTGGCCGTCGCCAGCGGGCAAGCCGCTCAGTTCCTGGCGCTCACCAGCATCATGGAATCGGGCGACGAATTCGTGTCTGCCAGCACGTTATACGGCGGCACTTATACGCAGTTCGACGTAAGCTTCCGCAAGCTTGGCATTGTGCCACGCTTCGTAGAGCCCGATGACCCGGAGAACTTCCGGAAGGCGATCACGCCGAAGACGAAGTGTCTCTATGGGGAGACCATCAGCAATCCGCGCGGCAACGTCCTGGATATCGAGGCAGTGGCGAAAATCGCGCATGAGCACAATCTCCCGCTGGTGATTGACAATACCTTCGCTACGCCGTATTTGTGCCGTCCGCTCGATTTTGGAGCCGACATTGTGGTTCACTCCCTCACTAAGTTCATGGGGGGACACGGAACCAGCATCGGCGGCATTATCGTGGACGGCGGCAAATTCCCCTGGGAGAAAGGCAACTTCCCGCAGATCACAGAACCCTCCGCCGCCTATCACGGCATGAGGTTCCGGGAAGTATTCGGTCCGATTGCTTACATCATTCGGGCGCGTGTGGAAGGTTTGCGCGACATGGGACCTTGCATGAGCCCCTTCAATGCATTCCTGTTCCTGCAGGGTATCGAAACCTTGGGCATGCGCATGGACCGGCACGTATCGAACGCTCTGGCGGTTGCCAAGTTCCTGGAGAAGCACCCGCTGGTCGAGTGGGTAAAGTTCCCCTCACTACCATCGAGTCCCTATTACGCGCTGGCTCAGAAGTATCTGCCCAAAGGTGCCGGCGCGGTATTCTCATTTGGTATTAAAGGCGGCTACGAAGCCGGAAAGCAGTTCATGGACAATTTAAAGCTGCTTTCACACCTGGCCAACGTCGGTGACGCGCGTAGCTTGGTGATTCATCCGGCATCCACCACGCACCAGCAGCTCTCGCCGGAACAGCAGAAGGCCGCGGGCGTTGAGCCGAATATGATCCGGCTGTCGATCGGTCTGGAAGACGTCGATGATATCCTCTGGGATATAGATCAGGGTCTTTCGGCCGCACAACCGAAGTCGGCCGTTACGTCACGTTGAGTAACATCCATCATTGTGAACGCGTCTGATTTTTTGCGGATCCTCATGCGTAAGCACAGATTCACGATGTCTTGCCTGTGCGCCGCATCCCTGTTGATGGCCGGTTGCACCGGTAAACAAGCAGAGACCAAAGCGCCTCCGCGCCCGGTTGCGCCCGTTGTGGTTGCGACGGCTGCGGAGCGTGACATACCTGTGCAGATCAAGGCGATCGGCAACGTCGAGGCGATGTCGACTTCTGCCGTCCGTTCGCAGGTGAACGGCCTGATCACGCAAGTGCACTTCCGGGAAGGCCAGGACGTACGGAAGGGCCAGTTGCTGTTTGAGATCGATCCGCGTACGTATGAGGCTACGCTGGCGCAGGCGCAAGCGAACTTGGGCAAGGCAGAGGCAGCGCTCAGCCAATCCCGCGCGCAACTCGCCCGGGATCAGGCGCAGGCCAAACTGAGTGCTGACCAGGCCACCCGGTATGAAAATCTCGCCCGTCAGGGTATTGTTTCCCGTGATCAAAATGAGCAGTTTCATACGACGGCACAGGCTCAGGATGAAGCCGTCAAGGCGAGTCGCGCAGCGGTAGAAAGCGCTAAAGCAAATGTCATGGCGGCCGAAGCAGCCGTGCAGGACGCCAGACTGCAGCTTAGTTTTACCCGTATCCCGGCGCCGATCTCGGGCACTACCGGCAGCCTTACCGTCCGCACCGGAAACCTGGTAAAGGCGAATGACCTCGGGACCCCCTCCCTCGTCAGTATTAACCAAATCAGTCCAATTTACGTCAGCTTCGCGATTCCGGAGCAGTATTTAAACGAGGTGAAGCAACGGCTTGGGGGCAAGTTGGAAGTGCAAGCTACGCCTGCCCAGGGCGGAGCGACCACAACGGGAACGCTGACATTTTTGGAGAATGCCGTTGACACGGCAACCGGAACCATTCGTGCTCGCGCCACGTTTTCGAACAACACTCGCCAGCTTTGGCCGGGCGAGTTTGTGAACGTTGTCTTGACGGTCGGGTCCATTTCGAAAGCAGTGGTCGTTCCATCGCAGGCGGTGCAGGTGGGACAGAAGGGCAGCTACGTATTCGTCGTGAAAGATGACAACACGGCCGAAGCGCGTACCGTCGAATCCAACCGCCAGTTCGAGAATCTTGCTGTGATCCAAACCGGCCTCCGGCCCGGTGAGCGGGTCGTCACCGACGGGCAGCTTAAGGTTACGCCCGGAGGCAAAGTGCAGATCTTGAAGCAACCCGTTTCCTCGGCTGTCGTTAATAGCGGCATGCCCGGTGGTGCGCCATGACAGAGCTATTCATTCGCCGTGCCATCACGACGACGCTGCTGATGGTCGGCCTGGCGGCGTTCGGCCTACTCGGTTATCGTGCGCTCCCCGTCAGTGACCTTCCGAACGTAGACTTTCCCACGTTGACCGTATCCGCCTCATTGCCCGGGGCCAATCCCGATACGATGGCCTCGGCCGTAGCTACTCCGCTGGAACGCCAGTTCACCACAATCGCGGGCATCGACTCGATGTTCTCGACTAACACACTCGGCCAGACCCAGATCACCATCCAGTTCACTCTGGAACGAAACATTGACGCCGCCGCGCAGGATGTGCAGGCCGCTATCTCTACCGCGCAGCGTCTACTGCCTGCGAACATGCCGTCGCCGCCATCCATTCGCAAGGTGAATCCGGCTGACCAGCCGGTCATTTTCCTGAGCCTGAGTTCGCCTGTCCTGCCGCTTTCTCAGGTCAATGAGTATGCGGACACCCTGATCGCGCAGAGAATCTCTACCATCAACGGAGTTGCGCAGGTCCAGATCTTCGGCCCGCAGAAATACGCCGTTCGCGTGCAGTTGGATCCCGATAAGCTCGCCTCCCGCGGGATCGGCATTGACGAAGTCCGGCAGGCGTTGGCCTCGAGCAATGTCAATCTGCCCACGGGCGTCTTGTATGGTTCGCACCAGGCGTTCACCGTGGAGGCGACCGGTCAGTTGAACAACGCCGCCGCGTTCCGCCCGTTAATCGTAGCCTATCGGGCAGGGAACCCCGTCCGGCTGGGTGAACTCGGCAACGTTCTCGACAGTGTGGAGAACGACAAGAATGCAAGCTGGTACAACAACACGCGAGCCATCGTGCTTGCCGTTCAACGGCAACCCGGCACGAATACGGTCGGAGTCGTCGAAGAGATTCGGAACACCATCAAGCCGATCCTGCAGCAGCTTCCGGCTTCCGTAAACCTGGACGTCTTGTATGACCGTTCGGTGCCGATCCGCGAGTCGATTCAGGACGTCAAATTCACACTTCTTCTGACAATCGTTCTGGTTGTCCTTGTGATCTTCTTCTTCCTGCGGAACATCTCCGCCACCATCATCCCGAGTCTCGCCGTTCCTCTCTCTTTGATTGCCACGTTCGGCGTAATGTACATGCTGAACTACACGCTCGACAATCTGTCTCTGATGGCATTGACACTATCGGTCGGGTTTGTGGTGGACGATGCCGTGGTGATGCTGGAGAACATCGTGCGGCACATGGAGATGGGCAAACCACGCATGCTGGCGGCGTTTGAAGGCTCCCGCGAAATCTCTTTTACCATCTTGTCCATGACCTTGTCGCTGGTGGCCGTGTTCATCCCGGTTCTCTTCATGGGCGGGTTGGTCGGGCGTCTTCTGCGGGAATTTGCGGTCACCATCAGTGTTTCTATTCTTGCGTCCGCGGTGATCTCACTCACGCTCACTCCCATGCTTTGCAGCCGATTCCTCCAGCATGAACACGGCAAGAAGCATGGAGCGCTCTACCGGGCTTCAGAAGCTTTTTTCAACGGCATGTTGCACTGGTACGACGTCAGCCTGCGGTTCGTTTTGCGTCACAAGCCGGCTACCGTCGTGCTGTCACTTGCGTTGATTGTTGTTACTGGATATCTATTCACAGTCACTCCCAAGGGTTTTCTGCCCATTGAAGATATCGGGCAGATCTTCGGCTTTACTGAGGGGCCGGAAGACATCTCATTCGATTCCATGGCTCAGCATCAGATCGCCGTCGCCAAGGTCATATCGGAAAGCCCCTATGTCATGGGGTTCCAGTCTTCGATCGGTGGCGGCGGATCCATGGTTTCGGCAACGAACCAGGGCCGCGTATTCGCGCGTCTGAAGCCCCGCAGCGAGCGTCCGAAGGCCGACGACATTATCAAGGATTGGCGGGTCAGGTTTGCCAAGATCCCGGGCATCAACGTATTCATGCAGGTCCCGCCGACGATCCGCATAGGCGGGAACCTCAGCAAGAGCCTCTACCAGTTCACGCTCGCGGACAGCGACACCGCCGAGCTTTTCAACTGGGCCCCAAAGGTCGAGGCCAAGATGCGCGGTATCCCTGGTTTGCAGGATGTCACGAGTGACCTGCGCCTCTCCTCGCCCAAGCTGACGGTCGAGATCGACCGCGATAAGGCAAATGCCCTCGGAGTCACGGCCGAGCAGATCGAGCAAGCCCTCTTCAGTGCGTATAGCCAGCGGCAAGTTTCGACTATGTACACGCCGGCGAACACGTATTACGTAGTCATGGAGGTGCTGCCCGAAGCGCAACGCGATCCATCCGCGCTCTCCAAGATCTACATCAACTCGAATACGAAGACTTTGGTCCCGCTCTCCACGGTGACAAAGATTACCCGCGGGGTCGCGCCGTCATCAGTGAACCATATCGGCCAGCTTCCCGCGGTGACGGTGTCGTTCAATCTCAGCGAGGGCCTTTCGCTCGGCGAGGCGGTCGATCGAATCCGCACCGAAATGGAGCAGATGGGCCTGCCGGCAACTATCAACACCTCCTTCACCGGAACTGCGCAGGCGTTTCAGGACTCTTTGAAGAACCTGTGGGTGCTGCTGATCGTCGCGATTCTCGTGATCTACCTCATCCTCGGCGTTCTTTATGAGAGCTTCATCCACCCGATCACGATCCTATCCGGTCTGCCTTCCGCCGGTCTGGGAGCCTTAATCACGCTGCTGCTTTTCAAGGATGAGCTAAACCTTTATGCGTTTGTCGGCCTGATCATGTTGATCGGTATCGTGAAGAAGAATGCGATCATGATGATCGATTTTGCGCTGGAACAGCAACGCCTTCATATGAAGAATGCCGATCAGGCGATTTACGAAGGCTGCTTGATGCGGTTCCGCCCCATCATGATGACCACCATGGCGGCACTCCTTGGAACTCTCCCGATTGCGCTCGGGCTCGGCGCCGGAGCCGAATCCCGCCGGCCGCTCGGCCTCGCGGTCGTGGGCGGTCTGGTGGTGTCGCAATTCCTGACGCTCTACATCACTCCGGTAATCTACATTTACCTGGAGCACTTCGAAGAGCGCTTTAAGGATTGGCAGCACCGCCGGGCGGAGCGCAAACGCAAAAGGCAGGAGCGCGAACTGCAGAGTCCGGAACCGGAGATTACCGGCGTTCGCTAGTCCTCCTGGTACATTCGGTCTACATCCAAAAAGTCAGTTCCTCCGTATGCTTGGCAGGGAGGAATACCTCACGATGAAAACGACTCTGACCTTGGCGGCTGCGCTCGGCTTGCTTTTCATGATGGCAGCCTGCTCGCACGCCCCTGCGGACAACCGGGATGCGGATACGAAGGTAATCCGCGATCTAGAAACTGCCTGGAACAACGACATCAAAACAAAAGATCCCGCCAAGTGGGCAGGTTATTATGCGGAAGACGCTGTGCTGATGGTGCCGGGCATGAAACCGGTGCTAGGGAAAACGGCCATCGCCGAAGCATTGAAACAATTCACAGCCGATCCGAATCTCTCGCTCAGTTTCAGCGCAAATCACGTCGAGGTAGCGCGTTCCGGAGATCTCGCCGTCACTCAAGGCACTTACACGATGACAATGACCGATCCGGTCTCGAAAAACAAGATGACGGATACGGGCACTTACGAGACAACCTTCAAAAAGCAGGCGGACGGAAGCTGGAAAGCCGTGTTCGACGCGAACGTTTCCGATGTGCCGCCCCAGGCGCCGGCGGTGAAGCAGAAGAAATAAACTGATTCCGGAAGAACTAGTCGAAATCGAAAGCCCGCTTCGGCTTCTCGTCGTCCGGGCTTTCCTTCGCCTGCTTCAGCAACTCGTCGAATTTTTTGTCCAGAACTGACTGCCGGGTCTTCTGCTCGGCGAAAGATTTCTGGAACATTTCCTCCCGCTTCGCCGCCTCGCCCTTCAGGTTCGCCACCGCTGCCGCAATATCCTCAATAGCCTTCGGCTTCTCAGGAACCTTATGGCTGAGAACCGCGCCCGTTTCTGTATCCACCTTCAGGGCCGCCTGGCAACAGGGGCATTCGACCTCGAGCGTGCCTTTCTTCATAACCGCAAGCTTACCAGATGCTCAGGCCTCCTCGGCCGTCGCCGGCTTCGGGAACATGAGGGAGAGAAGGATGAACAGGAGCAGAATCGCCCCGATTACGCCAAGAGAGAGACCGATCGGGAACTTTCCTTCATAGAAATCGTTGAGCCAGACCATCTTCAGGCCGACGAAGATCAGAATCAGGGACAAGCCGTACTTCAGCAGGTGGAAACGGTCCGCCGCGCTCGCCAGCAGGAAATATAGCGACCGCAATCCAAGAATCGCACAAATGTTGGATGTGAAGACGATCATCGGCTCCTTGGTGACCGCAAAGATTGCCGGCACGGAATCGATGGCAAACACAATGTCGGTTAGTTCCAGGAATACCAATGCCAGCAGCAGTGGACTCACGAAGAGCACGCCATCTCTCCGCACGAAAAATCTAGGTCCTTCAAAGCGCTCCGTGATGGGTAGGTGTCTGCGCATCCAGCGGATCACCAGATTGGACTCCGGATCGATCGGCTTATCTGAGGCGAACATCAGCTTCGCACCGGTCACTATCAGCAACGCACCGAAGAGAAGCAGCACCCATTGAAACTGGAAAAGCGCGGCCCCAAGCGCGATGAAGATCGCGCGGAAAACGAGTGCTCCTAGAATTCCGTAGAACAGGACCCGGTGCTGTAGCTTGTGAGGAACGCCGAAGTACGAGAAACCCACCACGAATACGAAGATGTTATCCACCGACAGCGCCTTCTCAATCAGGTACCCGGTCAGGAACTCCAGCCCCACACGATTCGCAATTGCGTGCTCGCCGAAGCGATCGAGCGCGTATGCGTACAATACGCCATTCACGCAAAGCGATACAAAGATCCAAATCGCGCTCAATATGGTCGCTTCGCGGAAGCTGATCGCACGCGGCTTCCGATGGAACACGCCGAGGTCGATAACCAAAAGGCTTATCACGAACAACGTGAAAAGAGCATAGATCCACCAGAATTCAGAGAACGGGAACATGAGTTACTGCGGGCGCCTCAACTTGCCGAGCCAGGGCCGCACAAATCTGTGCTCGTGCCCTAGGACGGCGGCGCCGGCCAGCATAAGGGGAATCCCCGGAACCATGGGGAGGAGGCAGCCGACCCCACCCATCACTAATAGGCTGATACCGAATGCTTCTTTCATTTCACGCCGCCAACCGCGCGCGCCGCGCATTCTGCAACATCAAAAATTCGCCGATATTTTTCATTGTCATCAGCCCCACCAGGTGGTTCCGCTCGAAAACAGGTACAGTCGGCAGTTCGCTCTGGTGTAGCATCGTCAAAGCTGATTCTAACGAATCAGTCGCGCGCAACGTCGCGAACTGCCGCGTCATCGCCTGCTCGACGTTCGCATTTTCGCCGGCCATGGCGAGGGTCTCCACAAGCTGCTGCCGCGTAAGAATGCCCACCAACATGCCTTCCGAAATGACCGGAAAATCCTGCTGCGCGGTTGCGAGCAGCACCCGCGTAGCCGTGGCGAGCGAATCTTGCGGATGCAGAATATGGAACTCAGTGGTCATGGCCTCGCCCACCCGTGTTCCAGTGAACGCATGCCGCATCTCAGCCAGGCGCGCTTCCTGCGCTGCGCCTACCCAGACAAACACCGCAATGAGTAGCAGGATCGGATTGCCTATCACGCCCACGATTCCGAAGAGCAGCGCCATCATCTGCCCCATTGTTGCGGCGGCGCGCGTCGCCCGCGCGTAAGGTAATTTCCCCGCGAGAAGGGCGCGCAGTACGCGTCCACCATCCATTGGAAATGCAGGCAGCAGGTTGAACGCCACGAGCAAGAGATTTGAGGCCATCAGCCGTTCCAGGAAGGGGCCGCTTTGGAGGGTCGCGACGGACAGAGGCTCATACACACCGGCCACTCGCAGAATGGCGTATAGCGCAATCGCGATCGCTACATTTACCGCCGGTCCGGCTAGTGCGACCAGCAATTCCTGCTTCGGCTCGTCTGGCATGCGCTCCAGGCGTGCTAAGCCGCCAATCGGTAACACCGTGATGTCCTGCGTCTGAATTCCAAATCGCCTTGCAGTCAGGGCGTGCCCGAACTCGTGCAGCACCACACAGACGAACAGAGCAATGGTGAAACCAGCGCCGGCGAGGGCTGCAACGAAGTTCCCGTCCTCCAGGAAGTTGGAGAACACCAGCCAGGCGATTAATAGCAGGAAAGTGGCATGGACGAAGACATCGATGCCGAAGATACGGCCGAGCTTCCAGGACCAGCGCATGAAAAATTAAGCCTCCCCAGGAATTGGATTCTCGCGGAAGCTTTGAGGTTTCCGAATCTACCTAGCCGTTATCGTTCCACTCTTCATACCAGGCCATCTGAATCGCCTCCAGTTTGCCTTCGTTCGATTTCTGCGGATCGTCGCTGAAGTCTTCCAGTTCGGTTATCCACTTGTGCAAATCGGTGAATCGCACCTTCAGCGGATCCACATCCGGGTACTTTTCATGCAACGCGAGCGCGATGTTATCGAATTGCTCCCATGTGAGTCCTGCGGCCATTAGATTTTCGTTCCTTTCAGAGCTTTTCCAACAGCGGTATTCATCATGTTCTCTGCAAGCTTCATCGTCACTTCGTTTAACCTGTCGATATGCATCTGGATCAGGAGGTGGTCGTCCGAGTGGTACACCAGCAAGAGTTCATTGATCGATTTATCGATCGCCTTCCGCTCCTCGTCGCTCAGTTCGAAGTAGGCGTCGTTTCGCTTCGCCTTCTCCACTGCGGCAAGAATGTTGTCCGCTTCCACACGGACCTCGCGAACCTGCCGCTCCCGGAAATCTTCAGTCGCGTGTTCGTACGACTCCAGGATCATCTTCTCCACGGCATCGTCCGTCAGTCCGTAAGAAGGCTTCACCTCAACGCTCTGTTCTTTGCCGCTTCTGGCATCCCGGGCTGTCACGTTCAGAATTCCGTTGGCGTCGATCAGGAATTTCACCTCCACGCGCGGCATTCCCGCCGGCAGCGGATCCAGGTCTTTCAGATCGAATCGGGCCAAAGACCGGCAATCTTTCACGAGCTCACGCTCGCCCTGAACGACATGGATGAGCACGTTGCGTTGACCATCCACTGAGGTGGTGAAGCTCTCTGTTGCGCTCGCCGGAATCGTTGAGTTCCTGTGGATCAGCTTCGAAACGACTCCGCCCATTGTCTCAATGCCGAGCGACAGCGGCGTCACATCCAGCAGCAGCGTTTCGTGGACGTCGCCGGAAAGCACCCCGGCCTGCACCGCGGCGCCCAACGCTACCACCTCATCGGGGTTCAGTTCGATGTGAGGCTTCGATCGGAACAGCGTCTCGACCGCTTGACGAACCAGCGGAATGCGTGTCGAACCGCCAACCATCACTACTTCGACGATGTCCTCCACTTTCACACCGGCATCCTTGATGCATTCCCTGCACGGCACTAGTGTAGAGTTCACGAAATTACTAATCAGCCGGTCGAACAGCTCCCGGGTCAGTTCCCGGCCGTAGCGCTTGCCCTGCCATTCGAACACGATCGCAGTCTGCGGAACGAAGGACAACTCCTCTTTCGCACGAATGACCGAGCGCCGCAGTGTTTGCACAGCCTCTGCGCTTCCGGAGAGATCCGTGCCCCATTCGCTCTGGATATCTTCCAGAGCAATTCGCAGTAGCAGATTGTCGATGTCGTCCCCGCCCAGGTGCGTATTCCCGTTCGTCGCGAGCACCTCGAAGATGCCGTCCTGAATCTTCAGGATGGATATGTCGAAGGTCCCGCCGCCAAGGTCGTACACTGCAACGATGCCTTCCTTGCGCTTGTCCAACCCGTATGCCAGGGAGGCGGCGGTCGGCTCGTTTACCAGCCGCAACACTTCCAACCCGGCGATCCGTCCGGCATCCTTCGTCGCCTGGCGCTGCGCATCGTTGAAGTACGCCGGCACGGTAATCACGGCCTGTGTGACTTCTTCGCCCAGGTATGCTTCCGCGTTCCGTTTGAGTTGTTTCAGAATCTCTGCAGAGATCTGCGGAGGTGTCAGCGTCCGATCGCCCAATCGCAGTTGAAGCACGGATTCGCTGCCTTCCGCCAATTGGAAAGGAAACAGCTTCAATTCTTCCTGCACATCTGCGACCCCGCGTCCCATCAGGCGCTTTGCCGAATACACAGTGCGCTCCGGATGCGTGATCAGCAGATGCCGGGCCGCATTGCCCACCACCACGCTGCTGTCCCCGGTAATGGAAACCACGCTCGGCACCAGCTTGTCGCCGTCATCGCCCGGGATGATCTTTGGCCCCGTAGCATCCATGAACGCAACAAGACTGTTCGTCGTGCCGAGGTCGATGCCGACCACGCGCTTCTGTTTCGCTTCTTCGAAATCGATTTGGAAGGTAGACATGGATTAAAGAACCGCGGGCGTGAGTTCTTTTTCCACGTCGCGGATAAGGTTCCGTACGTAACGGCGCTTATTCAAAGCGCCCCGGATCTCGCCCAATATGGTTCGATCCTTGCTCGCATCAAACTTGCTGAACAGTTTCTGCACGGTCGAGTCGATCTCGTCCTGCATCGCTGTAAAGCGATTTCGCGCTTCCTCTAGCTGCGGACGCGCGCTCTCTTCACCGCCGCGCATCTCCTCCAGCGCCATGTTCAGCTCAAAGACTTCTTCCAGCAACTCAGGCGGCACGTCTTTCGTGCGTTGCTCGCCTACATCGAAGCCTTCCTGCTTCAGCACGTATTCGGCTCGCTGCAGCGGATCTCGCAGAACACGATAGCCGTCGTTCAAAATCGCCGTCGCATCTACGGAGTATTCCTGCTCATCCGCCGGCCTGCGCGTAAACCTGTCCGGATGCAGTTGCCGGCTGAGTTGGTAGAACCGCTTTTGCAGATCATCCAGGTCCAGGATCAGCTTCCGCTCAAGGCCGAAGAACACGTAATAATCCTTCGTCAGCGGGGGCAATCCGTCCGGCGGAATGGGCATAACTTAAGCCGAGAACGAAGTGCCGCAGCCGCAGCTCTTCTTTGCGTGTGGATTGTCGAACTCGAACCCGGAGTACATGAGCGATTCCTTGTAATCCAGAGTCATGCCGTCCAGGTACACGAAGCTCTTCGGATCCACGAAGATCTTCACATCTTCAAATTCAAATACCTTGTCCGTCGGACGCGCCTGAGGAGAATACTTGAACTGGTAACTCAGCCCCGAGCACCCCCCGCCAAGCACGCCCAACCGCAACCCGCCTCCGCTCACACCCTGCTTGGCGAAAGCTTCGCGAATCTTCGTAACCGCTTTTGGCGTAACTTGAATCATGCTCTCCATTACTGAGACGCCATCACCTCGGAAGCCGTCTCGGTGCCCTGTTTCTTCTTGTAATCGGTGATCGCCGCCTTGATTGCGTCTTCCGCCAGAACCGAGCAGTGAATCTTCACCGGCGGCAGGGCCAGCTCGTTCACAATGTCCGTGTTCTTGATCTGCAATGCTTCGTCCACCGTCTTGCCCTTCAGCCATTCGGTCGCCAGCGACGAACTCGCAATCGCGCTCCCGCAGCCGAACGTCTTGAACTTGGCTTCCTCAATCACGCCCGTTTCCGGGTTGACCTGCACCTGCAGCTTCATCACGTCGCCGCACTCCGGAGCGCCGACCATGCCGGTACCCACGTGCGGGCTGCTCTTATCGAGAGAACCCACGTTGCGCGGGTTGTTGTAATGGTCGAGAACCTTATCCGAATAAGCCATTTCTGTTGATCTCCCTGTTCAAAACTCTTAGTGGGCTGTCCACTGCACCTTGGTCAGATCCACGCCCTCTTTTGCCATTTCATACAGCGGCGAAAGCTCGCGCAATTTCCTCACCACATCGATCAGCTTGTTCGCGGTGTATTCCACTTCTTCCCGCGTATTAAAGCGACCCAGACCGAATCGAATCGAAGAGTGCGCCAGATCGTCACCCATACCGAGAGCCTTCAGCACATAGCTGGGCTCCAGAGTGGCCGACGTGCAAGCCGAACCGCTCGACACCGCAATGTCGTTAATGCCCATCAACAGGCTCTCGCCTTCCACGTAGGCAAAGCTCATGTTCAGATTGTTGGGCAGACGGTGCTCCCAGGAGCCGTTGACGAACACTTCGTCCAACTCGCTCTCCAGCTTACTCTTCAGCCAATTCCGCAACTCGCGTAGCCGGGAGGATTCGGTCTCCATCTCCTGTTGGCACAGTTCCGCGGCCTTTCCGAGGCCAACGATGCCGGGAACGTTCAACGTGCCCGAGCGCATGCCGCGTTCATGACCCCCGCCATCCATCTGCGCGGTCAGCTGCACCCGCGGGCTCTTGCGGCGAACGTACAGCGCACCCGCGCCCTTCGGGCCGTAAATCTTGTGGGCCGTAATCGACATCAGGTCGACATTGTCCTTGATGACATTGATCGGCACCTTGCCAAAAGCCTGAACGCCGTCGGTGTGGAACAGCACACCTCGTTCCTTGGCGATCTTTCCGATCTCCGCGATCGGCTGCAGCACGCCGATCTCATTGTTGGCGTACATGATACTGATTAGAATCGTCTTGTCCGTGATCGATTCCTTCAGCATGTCGAGGTCGATCAGACCGTCCGACTTCAGCGGCAGATAAGTTACGCGGAAGCCTTCCTTTTCCAGCCGCTTGCAGGTGTCGAGCACAGCCTTGTGCTCACTGGCGGCCGTAATGAGGTGGTTGCCCTTTTCCGCATACATCTGGGCCACGCCTTTGATGGCGAGATTGTTGGATTCGGTCGCGCCGCTGGTGAAAACGATCTCTTTCGAGTTCCCGCCGATCACTGAGGCAATCTGTTTGCGGGCTTTCTCAACCGCTTCTTCCGCTTCCCAACCAAACGAGTGATTCCGGCTTGCCGCGTTGCCGAAGTGTTCCGAGAAGTAGGGGATCATCGCCTCCAGGACACGCGGGTCCATGGGTGTCGTGGCATGATTGTCAAGATAAATCGGCAGCTTCATAGTAATGTCTTCGTACTTTCCTGTCCTAATAGAGTCGGAAACACAGTCAGCGAACTGGCCGGAAGGGCCGTACACTCTTCTTCCGCAGCCTCTTCCTTCGCGATGTCAGCTACTGTGATGCTCGCCAGCAGGTTCTGGATGCCGTCATGTACTTTCCTTAGCGGCTCCCGGACGCTACAACGCTCAGACTGATCGCAGGCCCCGTGCTCGGTGAAGCAGGCCGTCAGGAATATCGGTCCATCAATGGACTTGATAACGTCCAGGGCGCTGATGCTCTCGGCTTTGCGAGCCAACCGGTAGCCCCCATTCGTACCCTGCTCAGAAACCAGGAATCCGTTCTTTGCCAGCTTCTGCAACACCTTCGATAGCAGCGGGAGCGGAATGCCGTACGAGTCAGCGATCTCTTTCGCACTGGCGCTCTGATTCTTCACCGCCAGGTGCTTTAGCGAAATCAGCCCGTAATCAGCTTTCTTGGTCAACTTCAGCATGCGATAGTACCAATGTAGGACCGAATCAGTCCTAAATCAAATCTATCGCTTTGAATGGTCGTTAGTCAAGTCTGAACGGTGATCTGGCGTGCTTGTAAGTTCCTGCAAATCAGTTGCTTCTGAAGGCGGGCAGATCATTCTCCGGCTTCTCATCTCTCCTCCGGCGCGTTATCCTGAAAACTTGTGACGGCGGGCCCCGGGGTTCTAAGCAAAAGCTTGTATTCGGCCGATTAGAAATCAGTGGTAGACTTGCCAGTTGCGCCCTGATTCCGTTTCTTCGCTATCTTCATGATTCGATTATTCCGAGTCTTCGTCCCGACGAGTGTCATTGCACTGCTGATCTCGGAAGTTGTTCTTATCTTTTCCTGTTTCATCATTGCCAGTTACATAGTCCTGGACTCCGATCCCGAGGTCTTCCTCCTGTACGACGGCGGACTCCAGAAAATGAGCCTCGTCGTGCTCAGCATGATGCTCGGCCTCTATTTTCAGGACCTCTATACGGACCTCCGGGTCCGCTCCAAAATTGCGCTGCTCCAGCAACTCTGCCTTGTGGTCGGGATCGTCTTCTTCCTCCAGGCGTTGCTCACTTATGTAAACCCGAATCTGATGATGTCCCGCTGGATCATGATCACCGGATGCGCCTTGGCGCTTGTGTTGCTTCCGGCATGGCGAGTCGTCTTCACCGGGGTAGTTCTCCGGGCTGTTGGAGCTGCGCGTATTCTGTTCCTCGGGTCCAACACCGTCACACAGGAGATTGCCGCGAGTCTCCAGGAGCGTCCCGAGCTGGGCCTGATGAGTCTTGGATATGTGGACAGTTCTCGGGCAACGGGTGAGCAGCTACCGGGCGGCCAGGTGCTCGGCCCAATAGAAGCACTCAGGGATGTGGTTGCGGCGGCGAGACCGGATCGTATCGTCGTAGGCCTGAACGAGCGGCGCGGCATGCTGCCCGTCTATGACCTGCTCGACCTCCGCTTTCTCGGTATTCAGATCGAAGAGGCTTCTCACACATACGAGACTGCATTTGGCCGCGTATCTACTCGCGATCTCCGCCCTTCCCAGCTCATCTTCACTACCGATCTCGGGCCGCGGCCTCGCAGCATGCGCCTGCAGGCCATCTACTCCGTTGTGATCGCTTTCATCGGAGTAATTCTTACGCTCCCGATCATGATTCTCGTCGCGATCGCGGTCAAGCTGACTTCCCGAGGACCGATTCTCTACAAACAGACTCGTGTCGGCTTAAACGGCAAGACCTTCGAAGTCTTCAAGTTTCGGTCCATGCGAAGTGATGCGGAGAAGGGAACTGGTGCGGTCTGGGCCGCCAAAGACGATCCTCGAGTCACCCCAATCGGTAAATACCTGCGCCGTCTCCGTTTGGATGAACTTCCTCAGTTGTTCAACGTGCTGCGCGGCGAGATGTCGATCGTTGGCCCTCGTCCCGAACGCCCGGAGTTCGTCCGCACCCTGAGCGAGCAGATTCCTTACTACCGCCAGCGCCACTGTGTTCGTCCGGGCATCACCGGCTGGGCGCAGATCAATTACAAATACGGCGAGTCCCTACAGGACACCATCATCAAGCTCGAGTACGATTTGTACTACATCAAGAACCTCTCGCCGTCGCTGGACGCCTACATCATCTTCCACACGACCAAGGTGATGCTCTTCTCGAGTCACGGGCAGTGATCGCGAGGGCTTAGCGCTTTTCTTCGCTCACGACCGCTCCGTCAATTAACACGCCGGTGCAATGTGTCGTGTACTCCAGCGGATCGCCGTCATAGAGCGCGATGTCCGCGTCCTTACCCGCTTCAAGGGATCCGACCCGCTTGTCGATCCCGAGCAGCCGGGCGGCATCGATCGTGATGCTTGCTAGCGCTTCCTCGGGCTTCAATCCGTTCCCAGCAGCCACACCAGCTTCGAAGAGAACAACTCGCGTTTTAGGCACGTAGCCTTCAAAGCCGCTTTGCAGTGCGAACGGGATCCCCGCCGCCTTCAGCTTCGATGCCGTTTCGAAGCTGATATTCCGCGTCTCGCCGGCAGCACGAAACATCGTGGGATGCACGATCACCGGATATCCCGATGCCTTGATCTGATCCAGCACCTCCTGCGCTTCCGCAACGCCATCCAGCACCAGCTTCAAATTGAACTCTTTTCCCAGCCGGATCGCGCTCATGATGTCGTTGGCCCGCTGCACCGTTACCAGCAGCGGCATCTCGCCTTTCACCAGTCTCGCGAATGCTTCTGTTCGCAGATCCCTTGCCCCGGGCTTCTTCACGAATTCCTGCGCCTTGATCAGTTCCGTTCGCAACATCGCGATCGCCTTTGCGCGGCTCCCGGGCGACTTGCCCGCCTCCGCTCGGGCGCCTTCGCCTAGAGTTGCGGCCACCATCGCCGCCGGAACCATTGCCGAGTCCGCTGTGGGCGCATTCGTTTTGATGATCATGGTCTGTCCGGAGATCAGAATCCCCGGCCCGTGGCCCGTGTGGATCGTAGTCACTCCAAATCCACGTACCCATTCAAGCAGCCGTTCCTTCGGATCGAACGCATCGATCGCCCGTAGCTCCGGTTGCATGGGAGCACTGCGCTCCACCATGTCCTGATCCTGCGGCTGATTGAGGTATCCAGTCAGCCCAACCACGGTGTGCGCGTCCACCAGGCCCGGCGTGACTACCTTTGCGGAAAGTTTTTTGTAGCCGCTCGGGATCGAAGTCGACGCAGCAGGTCCTACGCGCTCAATCTTCCCATCGCGCACCAACACGACTCCGTTGCGGACCGGCGCGCCGCTCATCGTGTACACAATTTCGCCTTGAACGGCTATCTGAGCCGGCGCAATCTGCGCGGCCGCCAGTGTAAGCAACAGCCAGCGCATTAACGCACCTCCTCGTCGTCGATTACCAATTCGCCTTCGCTGGATGCGCCATACCCGCCTACCGCAAAAAGCCGATCTTTCGGATCGCTCCGGTCGAATACCTTAGTGCCATCTACCCACGTCTGCAGCACATGCGTATAAACGCTCAGCGGATCACCGGAAAGTAGAATGAAATCCGCATCCTTGCCCGGTTCCAGCGAGCCGACTCGCTTGTCCAAATCGAGAATCCGCGCGTTGGCCATGGTCAATCCGTAGAGCGCCTTCTCCCTGGAGAACCCAGCCCGCACGGCCAGCGCGGCAGACCGCAGAAATAGACGCGAATCGGTCACTCCGTCGTCGGTGTGAAAGCCCACCAGGACACCGGCCTTATCCAGAATGAGCGCTGTATCCATGCTGGCGTCTTTCGCTTCTATCTTCCCGCCGGGCGAGTCGATCACGATCACGGAGCAGGGCACCTTCGCCGCGGCAATCTGATCGGCCACCATCCACGCGTCGCTCACATGGTGGAGCACAACTTTGAAATGGAATTCCTTCGCCAGCCGCAGCACGGTCAGAATGTCGTCATGCCGGTGCGTGTGGTGCTGCACCGTGCGCTTGCCGTCCAGCACATCCACCAACGCTTCCATTCGCAAATCGCGAGGCGGCAATTTCGACGCGTCTCCGCCGGCCTGCCGCACTTTGTCCCGATACTCCTGGGCTTTCACATATTGTTCCCGTACCAGCGCGGCCGCCTTGGCGCGCGTTCCCGGGAATGGAGTGGCCCGCCGCGGATTCGTCCCGTTGGCCATTTTGATCGCGCCGGCGATCGACCCGTCCGCATTCTTGATCAGCAGATCGTCCACCACTTTGCCGTCGCGCAGTTTGATATACAGCGTCTGCCCGCTCAGCAGGTGGCCTGAACCGGGCATAACGTTTGCCACCGTAACCCCGCCGGCCTGCGCCTTCTGAATGGTCGAGGCCCGCACATTCAACGCATCGAGGACGCGCACGTCGGGCTGAATCGGAGCACTCCCGTCCGCGCCTTCCACCTCGCCGATATGGCTGTGCGAATCGACCAGGCCGGGCATCAGCACCTTGCCGCTCGCGTCTTCCCGCCGCGCGCCGGACGGTATCGGTGTAGAGCCCTGTGGGCCAACCGCCGTGATCTTACCGCCCTGGACGATCAGAACCCCATTGGGGATCTCGGGCCCAATCACCGGGATGATGCGCGCGCCCACAAATGCCACGGGCGTCGGTTGTGCCCAGGCCGTGAGCACACATCCGCAGAGCAACAGCACCAGTTTGTGTGTCATTTGGGTAAAGAAGGAATTGTCGCATGCAGAAGGCGACGATTTCTTCTTTTTTACTGCAGAGTGGTCAGGTCGATATCGACCTTGCGTTCTGAATTCAACTGCTCGGTCGTCTTCCGGTCCAACTGCTCCAGAGGCACGCGGGTGATCTGGCCGGACGGGCTGACGAACATCAGGTCTCCCTTATTCGCCCAGTAGCCGATGGCTGAATGCACGCTCGCGTCTTTTAACGCGATGAGATAGATCGTCGGCTTCTCATCGATCACGCGGTCACGGGAAGATGCTGCAGGATTCGGAATCGGCCTGCCTTCCGGACGGGGAGCAACCGGAGCGCGGTAAATCTTCACAGAAGATCCGGCGTCAGGCTCGATCGGCTGTTCGTCGTCGGAATAGATCCTCATCGCCGGGTTCGCTGTTTCAGGCAGATAGTTCTGGTTGATCACCACTGTCGGCGTTGTCGGAGGTGGAACAACCACCGTGACATTCGGCGCCTGCTGCTGGGGCGCGTAGTAGCCGGGATCCGTATAGATCGGCACCGCATACGGAACAACGATCGTGCGAGCACGGCCCGCGCCGGTGCCCCGTCCCGGCTGTCCGCCCGGGGGCCGCGTAAACACGCCGCTCACGGTGTTACCCAGATTGGTCGCGTGTGAACCGGTAGTACCCGTTCCACCTGGAAACAGGATGTTCCCATACGGATACGCGTTTTGGGGAGGCAGTATCCTGGGCCCGGTGTTCACCACGCTGGGCACCTGCCCGAACGACAGTGCCGTGAATCCGAGAACTGCGATGAGCCGCTTCATATGAGAGATGACCCTCCCCGAGCTTACCTTAATTTGACGCGGGCGGGTGTCAAAACGTGTACAAACGGTATAATTTGGAGGTGCCCCCCGCTGAGGTCCGCCACTCGGTCTGTGCACTTGACTGCCCGGACACCTGTTCGCTGCTCATCAATATCGACGAGAACGGCCGCGGATTCCGCCTGCGAGGTAACCCCGACCATCCGGTCACTCGCGGCTTCCTTTGTGGAAAGGTAGCTCGCTATCTCGATCGCGAATATCACCCGGACCGCCTCCTCTACCCGATGCGCCGGACCGGCAGGAAGGGTCAAGGTCAGTTCGAGCGCATTTCCTGGGATGAGGCGCTCTCCTCCATAGCCAATCGCCTTCAGCAGGTTGCGGACCGGCACGGATCTGAGTCGATTCTGCCGTACAGCTACGCAGGCACAATGGGCTTACTCCAAGCCAACGGGATGGACCGCAGGTTCTTCCACCGGCTTGGGGCTTCGCGCCTCGATCGCACCATTTGCTCCAGCGCCGGGATGTACGGGACCCTCGCCGCGAATGGCGTTCGCTATGGTACGGAGCCGGAGCAGTTCCGCCATTCCAAACTGATCCTAGCCTGGGGTGCGAACATTCTGGGCACCAATGTCCATCTGTGGCCTTTCATCACGGAAGCCCGCCGGAATGGCGCGAAGTTCTACGTCATAGATCCCATTCGGACGCGTCCCGCGAAACTCGCCGATAAACATTTCGCTCCTTACCCTGGCAGTGACCTCGCGCTCGCCCTTGGCCTGATGCACGTCATCATCGGCGAGAGTCTCCACGATGCCGATTACGTTGCAAAGTACACTGCTGGTTTTGACGTGCTTCGCGAGCGCGTGAAGAAATACAATCCGGAGCGCGTCGAAGCGCTGACCGGCTTACCGCGGGAGGACATCGTTCAACTCGCCCGTGAGTACGCCACCACTCGCCATGCTTCCATCCGCGTCAACTACGGAGTTCAGCGTAGTGAGCGCGGCGGCTCGGCAATCCAGGCCATCACTCTCCTTCCTGCTCTCACCGGCTCCTGGCGCGACGTCGGCGGAGGATTACAGCTTTCCACCTCGCAAGCGTTCCATTTCAATCGGGCCGGGCTCGAAATGCCGGAGCTGCAGCCCTGCGAGACTCGCCTGGTGAACATGACCGAACTCGGGCACGCGCTTACGCGCCTGGATCATCCGAGGGTGCATGCCATGTTGGTCTACGCGTCGAATCCGGCCGCGATTGCGCCCGATCAAAACCGGGTGCTGCAGGGCCTGCGGCGTGAGGATTTGTTTACGGTCGTCTTGGAGCAGTTTCTGACCGACACCGCCGGCTACGCCGATATCGTGCTGCCGGTGACGACGTTCCTGGAGCATACCGACATCTACCTTGCATACGGACACTACCACCTTCAGTTGGCGCGGCCGGCCTTGCCCGCCCCAGGTGAAGCAAAATCGAACGTAGAGATTTTCCGCCTGCTCGCAAAGCATATGGGTTTCACGGATGCGTGCTTCGATGACTCGGAAGACGACATGATCCGTACCCTGTTGTCCTCCGGCCATCCGTTCCTGGATGGCATCACGTTGGAACGTCTCGATCGCGAGCACTCCGTACGCCTGAACGTGCCTGAGCCCTTTCTCCCGTTTGCGAACGGCGGCTTCGGCGGTCCGGAAGGGAAAGCAGATTTTGCTGCCGGCAATTTGGAGTACACACCACCGGTAGAAAGCCGTCTCGGCTCGGAAGAACTGCGCCTACGCTATCCTCTCGAAATGATCTCGTCCAAGAACGATGACAGCATGAATTCGACCTTTGGCAATCGTCCGGATGCGGATCGCCAAACTGCAGTCGTTTACCTCCATCGCGAAGACTCCTCGCCCCGGGGTATTGAGAACGGCGACCGCGTTCGCGTGTTCAATGATCGCGGTAGTCTGCTCGTGCAAGCGGTTGTGGATGGTCACGTCCGGCCCGGCGTAGTCCGTATTCCCTCGGTGCGCTGGGCAAAGAACGCGCAGGACCGGAAAAGTGTCAATGTTCTCACGTCTCAGCGGCTCACGGATATGGGCGGCGGCCCCACCTTTTATAGTTGTCTCGTCCAGGTAGAGAAATGCGGCGATTAGGAGCGGCGGGCTTCCCCCTGGGCCAAACCTTCAGATTCTCCTCGAACCTAATGCGTAAACTCATCGTTCTGTTGTGCTTCACCCTGGTTCTAATTCCGGCCTGCAAGCGACGCGAGCGAGCGAAGGTCCAGACCATTGAAGAGACCGGTTCAAGTCTTGCCTCGACCATCAGCATGGCCGACCCGAAACAATCGACGCAACTGCTTAAAGGATTTCACGACGTAGAGCAGAACGCGTGGCGTTGGACCATGGGCAAGTTTTCGGTCGTCCTCAGTCCGCCCCCTGCGTCCGCCCAGAGGGGCGCGTCGCTCGTGGTCCACTTTGCCGTGCCGGCCTCGGTGACCGAACGCCTGAAAGCCGTGTCATTATCAGCGAACGTGAACGGCACTGCACTCGCGCCTGAGACGTATTCGAAGGACGGCGAGCAGATCTACCAGCGAGACGTTCCAGCCGCTGCCCTTAAGGGCGACTCGGCCCGTGTAGACTTCTCTCTCGACAAATTCCTGCCGGCGGGCGCTGTGGATCAGCGCGAACTCGGTATTGTGGTCACGTCCATTGGGCTTGAAGCAAAGTAAGCTCTCCGCAGTTGCGTATTGGGCGCTCCCTAGCCTCGTTTGTCTCTTGATCTACTGGCCCGGGTTGAAAGCCTGGTTCTTGCAGGATGACTTCGCGTGGCTGGGCCTCCGGTTGAGCATCTTTAACTGGACCGATTTCTGGCACGCCATGTTCTCTCCTATGGCCCAGGGAACGATCCGTCCTTGGAGCGAGCGCGGTTACTTTCTGCTGTTCGAGAAACTCTTCGGCATGGACGCGCTGCCGTTCAGAATATGGGCATTCCTCACCCAGTTCGCGAACCTGGTCCTGCTCTCGGCCATTGCGTGGCGCGTCACTGGGCTGCGCGCAGCGGGCTTTCTCGCGCCGATCTTCTGGCTGGCGAACAA
The DNA here is from genome assembly GCA_964464925.1 of uncultured Solibacteraceae bacterium. Classification (GTDB taxonomy): domain Bacteria; phylum Acidobacteriota; class Terriglobia; order Bryobacterales; family Bryobacteraceae; genus CAYXLI01. Next base: position 216,529 of record CAYXLI010000001.1, read on the forward strand.
CGGGCTGGTCTCGCCCATGTCCTGGAGTTCCAGCTACAACCAGATTCTCTGCTCGTTGTTCCTGTTGACGGGCTTCTATCTCTTTCTCCGCTACATCGACACCGGGCGCACACGATATTACATCGCGCAGTGGATCACATTCCTCATTGGCTTCGGTGCGCTGGAACTCAACATTGTCTACCCGGCTCTGCTCGCTGCGTACGCACTGCTATGTGCTCCGCGCTTCTTCCTGAAGACGCTGCCGATGTTCGCCGTGTCCGCGGCCTATTATCTTCTGCATAATCACTTCTCGCCGAAACAAACCGAGGGCGTCTATGCCATGCACTGGGATCCGCACAGTCTATGGCTTACTTTGCGCACGTACACCCTATGGGCCATCAACGTCACGCGGCTGAAAAACATCGGCTGGAACCATCCAACCATCGGCTCATGGGCCGCGGCGATTCTGCTGATCTTCCTGGTATGCTTCGTGATCTGCAAAGCGCTTCAGGGGAACCGCCTCGGTCTTTTCTGCATAGCGTGGTTCGTAATTGTGCTCGGGCCTCTGCTCCCTCTGAGGGATCACCTCACGGATTATTACTTGACCATTCCGTCAATCGGCCTCGCGATCCTGCTTTCCTGGGCGCTCGCCGACAACTGGGACCGCGGCATCGCTCCCGGTGCCATCGCGTTCTGCATCACGGCAGTCTATCTTGCCTCGGGAGTTGCCCTAGCCCATACGGCTACGCAATGGCACTACGAGCGCAGTATCAGGGTTCGCAACCTAATTTGGAGTGTCCAGCGCGCGCATGAGCAGCACCCGAAGTCGGTGATCCTCCTCAAGGATGTGGACTCGCTGATCTTCTGGTCCTCTCTCGCCGATAGTCCATTCCGGTTAGTCGGAATTGAAGATGTGTATCTCACCCCGGAATCTCTCCGTTCCGTAGAGCCCCACCCGGAATTAGCGGATCTCAACGAGTTCGTGCTGCCCCCCTCCGTTACGGCCAAAGCTCTGAAGCAGGGGAATGCGGTCGTTTACGACGCGTCTCAAATTCCGCTGAGAAACATCACGTCTGTATACGAGCGTACATTTCTAGCGAGCTACACGCCCCAGTTACCCCAACGTGTCGAACCAGCCAGCCCCTTCTTCTCGGATCAACTTGGGAATAGCTGGTATCCCGCCGAGGAGGGACACAGGTGGATGGGCAAGGAGGCTGAGGTACTCATCGGTGGACCGACCAGCGTAACCCAGCGGATTTGGTTCTCAGGATACACGCCGTCCCAGCTACTTGCGCAAGGACCGCTTACTGTTCAGGTGAACGTAGATGGTAAGCCGGCAGGTAGCTTTGAGCTTCGCGCAAACGATGAGTCGTTCGAACGGTCACTCCCGGTTCCCGCAGAATCGGTGGGACACTCACAAGTCCGAATCCAAATCGTGCCGGGCCGCATCTACTCACCACCGTCGGATGGTCGGCAACTTTCACTCGCCTTTGGCAAAATCGCAATACGGTAAGAGTCTTTTTTACCCGGTTGCTGCCAGAAAAAAATCTGTGGAAATCTCATCCGCCGGGACCCCGATCGACGTCAGTGTCTATTGAACAACGGGTTGCAGGCCGATAAGCTCTACTGGTCGGGTACTAGGACCGGTGGCCTACTTAGTTTGAAGCGTCGGAACCCTTGGTATGGAAATTGCTAAGCGTTGTGCTATGATTTACGGAGTTCAAATTCGGCCACCCCAAGCACGAGCGGTGCCAATCCCGTCAACCGGCTCAAACTAACGCATTTATACTAGCGAGGAATTTGAAACTTCGACGAACTTTTGACGTCTATACCGATTGACCAACGAGGGACAGTAAGAAACAAGGAGTAGCAGCCATGACCAAAGCAGAAATTAACAAGTACAAAGACATACTCGAAACAAGACAAGCAGAACTGTTGGAAGTACTGAAAAATCGCGACGGCATCACCATTGAGAAGAGCCCCGATGCATTGGATGAAGTGCAGAACGCCGCCGAGCGCGAACTGGCAATTCGTAACCTCGACCGCGAGTCGAATTTACTGCGCAATGTGCGCGCCGCACTTCGCCGCATCGACGAAGGTGAGTTCGGCACCTGTGTACATTGTGAGGAAGAAATCAGCCCCAAGCGCATAGCAGCCGTGCCGTGGACGCCATACTGCATCGCGTGCCAGGAAGCGGCCGATCGTGCACAACAGGAAGGCTCGGAAGATTTCGACGAACTACTGATCAACGCGGCCTAGTTCGTTCGGACTGTCCTTCTGCGATTAAAAGCGCGGGCAAATTAGCCCGCGCTTTTTTCGTCCCCAGGTAGAATTTCCAAACCGCTCACCAAGCGGCCCGACGCTTCCCGGTCCCGGCGCCACGAGTGGAATTCTTCCACACCGCACTTCGTGCACAGGCCGCCCGCATCGATGTTCTCGGGACGGAGCCCTGCCTGTAGCAATTGCCGCCGGTTCACTTCGGGCAAGTCGATCATGCGCCCGGGTTCCATGTTGATATACCACGGCCGAAATTGCTCGGCTACTTCCGGTCCGACTTCGAAGCAGCATGGCCCGATGCTCGGTCCAATTGCCGCAAGTAGGCTGTTGGATTTTGCGTCAAAGTGCGCAATCAGATGACGCACGGTCTTGCCGGCGATATCCGTCACGGTCCCTCGCCACCCGGCGTGTACGACGGCGCCGACCCGCTTTTCTGAATCCACAAGAATCAGCGAAACACAATCGGCTGTCCGTACTCCGATCGGATTGCCCGGCTCGCTCACGATCAGAGCATCGCCGTGCCCCACCACGCCGCGCTTGCCGTCCGCGACATAAATCAAATCAGAGTGGATCTGTTTTACCTGCGTGTAGTCGCCAAGCCATCCGTCCGCATTGCGCGTGCCGAATCCATGGCGCAACCACGTCAACTCAGACAGTAGGGAAGAGCGGTAAACCAGGCCTTCGCGGACAAGCATTAAACCGGAGTCTCGATGCGGAACAGATCTTCTGCCGGAGAAGGCACCTGCGCGATCATAATGTTTCGCTTGAACTGTTCGATCATCGCTTCGTTCAACCGGACCTCTGTCGGCCGCTTCACCAGCGTCGTCATTTTGTCGATCTTGTCCTGCAACTTCAGCAGCGCGTAAAACAGGTTTTCAGGCCGCGGCGGGCAACCGGTTACATATACATCCACCGGAATCAGCCGGTCAATTCCTTGAAGAGTTGAGTAGGTATTGAAGGGTCCCCCGACGCTCGAGCACGCGCCCATCGAAATCACCCATTTCGGATCGGGCATCTGATCGTACAGGCGCTTGATCACGGGCCCCATCTTGAGGGTGACCGTTCCTGCGACGATCATCAGATCCGATTGCCGCGGGCTGGGACGAAACACTTCGGCGCCGAAGCGGGCAATGTCAAAACGGGAAGCGGAGGATGCGATCATTTCGATCGCACAGCACGCGAGTCCGAAGGTCATTGGCCAGAGTGCACTCTTGCGCGCCCAGTTGAACACGTAGTCTACGGACGTCGTGAGGAAGTTCCGCTCAAACTGATTCTGGATGAACGACATGACAGGCGTCCTTACCAGTGTAACTCAGATAGGTAGTCTTAGCGCCCCACTCCGGCGAGGCTCTCCGCAAGTTCCTTCGTCAGCCGCACTTCGGTGGGCCGTTTGATAAGTGTTCCCATCTCGTCGATCTTGTCCTGCAGTTTCATCAGCCCGTAGAAGAGATTCTCCGGTCTGGGCGGGCAACCGTTTACGTACACATCGATCGGGATGACGCGATCGATTCCCTGCAGCGTGGCGTACGTATTGAACGGGCCGCCGGCACTGGCGCAGGCGCCCATTGAGATCACCCATTTCGGATCGGGCATTTGCTCATAGATGCGCCTGATCACGGGCGCCATTTTGAGCGTGACGGTGCCGGAAACAATCATCAGGTCCGACTGGCGAGGGCTGGGGCGAAAGACTTCTGCGCCGAAACGCGCAATATCGAATCTGGATGTCGAGGACGCAATCATCTCAATAGCGCAGCAGGCCAAGCCGAACGTCAGTGGCCACAGCGAACCTTTGCGTGCCCAATTGAAAACGTAATCGACTGATGTGGTTAGGAAATCTCCATTGAACTGATTCTGCAAAACCGGCATGATTGACGAGCCCTCGCGTGACGGATAGTGACTGCTTGACCCGGAACAAATGCAGGTAGGTTGCCAGTAGCCGGTCGCCGTCCTGGGCAATTTCCGATTTGGTTCTTCTCGACCAGGCTTAGCAGCATGTCTGGTGCCTGATACAATGCATGCTTTCCCCCAGGAACAAATTCTATGCGTCTAGTTACATTTCAAACGGGTGAGTCTGTCGAGCCGGGTGTAGTGCTCGCGGGTGACAAGGTTGTCGGACTTTCCGGAGCCGGCTATACCAGCATGCTGTCGATCATCGCGGGAGGCAAATCCGCGCTGAAGGAGATCCAGGACTATGTGTCCAACGCACCTGGCAAGCCGCTCTCTTCGGTTCGGCTCATGGCGCCGCTCACGCGTCCGCCCAAACTGATCTGCATCGGCCTGAACTACCGCGATCATGCGATCGAATCGAAGATGGAGATCCCGAAGGTCCCAACGGTCTTCAACAAATTCGCCACCTCCATCATTGGACCGGGCGACAACGTTATCCTGCCGAGCCACTCCGCGAAACCGGACTACGAAGCGGAATTTGCCGTAGTCATCGGTAAGGGCGGCCGCTATATCTCCGAAGAAAAGTGGCAGGAACACATTTTTGGTTACACCATTATCAACGACGTCAGCGCTCGTGACTATCAAATGGCTACGACGCAATGGCTGATGGGAAAGACGTTCGACACGTTCGCTCCCATGGGGCCGTGCATCGTTACCGCTGACGAGATCGCGGACCCGCACGCGCTTGACATTCGCATGACCATCAATGGCGAGGTCCTGCAGAATTCGAACACCCGCGAACTGATCTTCAATATTCCGACGTTGCTGAAGTATCTCTCCAGCGTTTGCACGTTGGAACCCGGCGACATCATCTCGACTGGCACCCCCGCCGGAGTGGGGCTCGGTTTCAACCCGCCTCGCTGGCTCAAACCGGGCGACGAAATGGTTGTCTACGTTGAGGGCATCGGGGAACTGAAGAACCCCTGTGTGGCGGAAGGAAAAGCCGCGCAGGCCTCTTAGTAGCTCTGGTAGAGCGGGCCATTTGGTGCCGGCCGGAATGCCGGCACTCCGGCGTAGGCAGCATGCTCGGTGAACAGCCACCGCCGGAACTCCTGCAGGTCGTTGATTCGGGCTTTCAGGGGTTCTAATTGGCGCAATCCGGCCCGCTCTTTTTCCATGCGGGCCTCCCAGACCTCCGCTGGCATGGTATCCCGGTCGGGAATGGTCTCAAAGGTCCACTCGTAGGAGCCTGCCCGATCCAAGCCGAACACCCACCGGAAGATCGCCTCACACCGGCTGGCATGAAACTCGGAGTTGATCACCAAAAGCCTCTGTGCTTGTAGCGGATCGATGTGAATCAGCTTGCCGAAGTAAGCATTGCCAATGGTGTCCCAAGACATGATCTCGGTCAGGATCTGCGCTGCGGGTACGCCGCGATCCAACAGATACCGGGCACCGGCATGCGATTCGAAGATCGGGAATCCATTCTCATCCAGGGGCGGCGGCCGGTGCGTCGTTCCTCCGCTTAACAGAATAATGGGTTCGTTTCGTAACTTCTCGATCGCGCGGTCGAGCCGCCGGCTTACCCAGTCCGGGACCTTACCACCCGGGCGCACACCAGCTCCGGGGATGAGAATGGCGTCGTAGGGCATGGAAAGTTCAAACCGTGACCAGCAGGCCTGTCTGTGCCTCCAAGGACGCCTTCGATCCCCGCACCTGATTGACGACAAACCGGACTGATCGCTCCAGCGGTGCGGCTCCGTTCAGAACCAGATGAGCGTAACGAAGAGTTGGCAGGATGTACTGGTCGCACATAGGGCGAACCGTTTCCCGGTATTGCTTCTCGACCGATTCCTCTGTCCTGCCGCGCTCGCGCACGTCCCGGTATAGCCTACGCTCGAAGCAAACTTCATGATCAGCAGAGATAAATACTTTCGTGTGAAGCAGATCCCGCACTTCTTTCCAGTGCAACGCGAACAATCCTTCCACCACCACGAACTCCGAAGGCTCGATGAAATCGAAGGCTCCGCTGGGCGTGTGGCTCGCAAAATTATAGATCGGCTTGCGAATGGCCGTCCCGGCTGCCAACTCTTGCAACTGCCGGATCAGTAGGCCGGCATCCATGGATTCCGGAGCGTCGAAATTTACTGCGGCGCGCTCCGCCAAGCTCAAGTGCGACAAGTCCCGGTAATAGGAGTCCAGGGACAACACCGGCGCCCCAAGAACTTCGGCGACTCTACGCGAAACTTCACTCTTACCGGAACAGGAGGGGCCGGCAATCCCAATTAAATAGGGCTGTGGCGACATGCGTTTCTGTCGGGGGATCCCCTCCATTGTTGCATGAAAGTGTCACCGCCAAGCCGCCCCATTTGGGAATTCGTATTCGTCCAGGCTCTGTGGCTTCATTTCGATCGAATATCCCGGTTTCGAGGGTGGCATATAGCGACCGTTGCGCATACGTACCGGATCCTGGAAGTGCTCATGTAAGTGATCAACAAATTCCAGTAAGCGATTCTCAAGAGAGGCACTTACACAAATGTAATCGAAGATGGCAAGATGCTGGACGTACTCACAGAGCCCAACGCCGCCCGCGTGCGGACAGATGGGCACTCCGAACTTCTTCGCCATCAGCAGTACCGAAAGTATCTCGTTTACGCCTCCCAGGCGGCAGCTATCGATCTGGCAGAAGCGGATCGCCCGCATTTGCAGGAGTTGCTTGAAGAGAACCCGGTTTTGGCAGTGCTCCCCTGTAGCGACTCCGATGGGTTCAATGGCTCGAGCGATCTCCGCGTGGCCGACCACGTCATCCGGACTCGTCGGCTCCTCGATCCACCAGGGGTTGAACCGGGCCAATTTCTTCATATTGCCGATAGCTTCGCCCACGTCCCAGCGCTGGTTGGCGTCCATCATGAGCTTGCGCTCGTCGCCGATCTCCTCGCGAATGATCGTACACCGGCGCATGTCGTCTTCCAGGTCGGCACCCACCTTAATCTTGAAATGCGTCCATCCTTCTGCGATGGCATCGCGGCATAGCTGGCGCAACTGCTCATCCGAGTAGCCAAGCCAACCGGCTGACGTTGTGTAGGCGGGGTAGCCGTCGCGGAGCATTTCCGATTCCCGCTGCGCCTTGGTAGCAACGTTCGCCCTCAAAATCGCGAGAGCTTCATTCTTTGTAAGTGCATCGCTAATATAGCGGAAATCGATGCAGCGGACCAGTTCCTCGGGTGTCAGGTCGGCAAGGAGTTTCCAGACCGGCTTGCCTTCCGCCTTTGCCCACAGATCCCACACCGCATTCACGATTGCGGCGGTGGCCAGGTGGATTACGCCTTTCTCCGGTCCGACCCAGCGAAGTTGGCTGTCGCCGGTGATCATTCGCCAAAACGCGCCCATGTCGCGGGTGAACTCCTCCAGCGTCTTGCCGATGACCAGCGTCTTCAGGGCGTGCACAGCGGCTACACACAGTTCGTTGCCGCGGCCGATCGTAAACGTGAGCCCGTGGCCCTCGAGCATTTCGTCGGTCTTCAGGACCACATAGGCCGCCGAGTAGTCCGGGTCTACGTTCATAGCGTCGGAACCAATGTGATGGCGGGAGGTAGGAAAGCGGATGTCTCGAACAATTACGTCGCGGATTCGCATAAGCAGGAATCCGCTATTCTACTGCGCTTTTCAATGCTGTTATTTCGAATGAGTTACCGTTTGCTCATCTCGTACACATAAATCTTGTGCGCACGATTGTAGGCATCCAGCGTTTCCACGTGTACCGGTTTCCACCCACGTACTTCGAAGTCGTGTGAGACAACGCGTGCCCCGGGTTTCAAGTACTTCTCCAGATTAGGGCGCAGCTTGTCGTTCGCGCTGGTCTCGAGATAGATGATCACAACGTCGGCCGGGTTCAGGTCCACCTTCATCAGGTCACCCTGGAGGATCGTTATCTGATCGTCCAGCTTGAGCTTCTTCACCCGATCAGTCGCCTCTTTGACGAGCGGTTCGGAGAGTTCGATGCCGACGGCCTTGGCGCGGTATTTCTGGGCGGCCGAAATCAAAACGCGTCCGTCCCCGCAGCCGAGATCATACAAGACCTCGCCAGGTTTCAGATTGGCCGCCTCCAGCATGCGGTCTACAATCTGTTGAGGAGAAGGAACATAGGGCGCCAGACGATTCGTGTAGGTCGGGCGACCACCGAAGCTGGTCTGGGCATACAGAGGTGCGAAACAACTCAACAACCCCGTCGCGAGAAGTGCAAGGCGCATAGGCTATTCCGATGAGGACGATCCGTTCCGCCGTCCCTGTCTTGACTTAGCAATCCGCGATACCATCTCTGACACCGCGAACCAAAGATCCCTGGGCTTACTTATAGTGTACTCGTAACCCTTCAAAAATTTGACGGCTTTCCCGATCGAGTCGTTCCAAGGGATCTGCTGCGGATACAGGTTGTAGTTCATATAGAAGACCGGCTGACGCAACTCGCCGATCTGTTTCAGGGAGTCCTGCGGTACGTTTTCTTCCAACATCGCCTTTGGGCCAGCGAACACGATTGCGTCGGCACTTTGATCCGCCGATACTTCGCGACGGATCAGATCGGTCAGAAACTCGGTATCGCCGTGCTTCTGGCTCAACCGCGTCAGGTCGACCGTACCGAGTTTCAAGGACGTCAGAGCTTCGCCGAGGGCAGGGAAGTCGATACGCTCGCTATTTTCCGCCCGGTATACGATCCGCTGCTCCTGCAGGTTGAAGGCTACCAGGCTGAACTTTCCGACCCTGGGATCCCGCGAGATGCTGCGGAGGATGGAAACGAGTGCACTGGTATCAAGGGGCTGGAGCGTGGCACTCTTGCTGTTCTGGGGAGCGAAATTAATCAGCACCTTCAGATTCAACGGAGGCTCGTCCTGAACGCGGAGGACCGGCGGCTCCTCCCGGAACTGTTCGCCATCGGCCTGTTGGACGACCTCTGGGGTGATCGCCAGTGCCATGTTCTTGTCCTTCGGAGGAAGTGCCGCCTCGAGGTCCCAATAGGAGGAGCAGACCCGCTCTGTCCGGTCCCGCATGAGCCAGTCGACGTGGTACTTTCCCTCACCCACGTCAAACGTGCCCTGCAGGTAGGCGTCGCCTTTAGCGTCGTCCTCAATGACGGGCACACGCACCTTCTGCGTGAAGTAAACGGGAGTACCTTTCCCATCCTCTGCCACCACCCGGAACAGGATGGTAAGCAGGTTATCTCGGCCAGCGAGGTCCCGGAGAGGAACGCTGACCTCATATCCTGCGTGAAAACGCAGGTCGAATCCGAGCAGTGCCTTGTTCGAAATTACCGAGCAGGGCAAATCCTTTCTTGGATCCGGAGTTTCCAGTATGGCCAGATCGGTGGGCATGAGCCGTAAGGTTCCACCCGCATTTCCGGCTTTCATTGTGATCTGTGCCCGAAGCGGCACAAGTGAACAGGATAAGAGCGCAGACACCACAACCATTCTGCGACTCACAATCAGACGCGCGAACATCGATGCTCCACCCGCAACCCTGCTTCCTAGCGCCTTCCCCTGGCCTGGAAGCTTAGATCGTATTATGTAACAACTTTTTGAAATGGCAAGCCGCAATTTGTCTGCCTCGCCACTCTTCCGTTCTGTGAGATGCGGACGTGATGTTTCCTGTACAAAGAAATCACAGTGTGGTAGTCGAGGAAGGGGTACGCTTCGCTGCACCTTGTGGTACATTTCAGTTATTCATGGCAAGTAGAAGTGTCAATAAAGTGATCCTCATCGGTCACCTCGGCAAAGATGCCGAGACCCGTTTCACACCTTCAGGAGCCGGCGTAACCAGCTTTTCCGTCGCGACCAACCGCCGCTGGAAAGACCAGCAGAGCGGCGAGTGGAAGGACGAAACGAACTGGACCAACGTCGTCGCCTGGCGCATCGACAACCTCGCCCAATACCTGACAAAGGGTAAGCAGGTTTATGTCGAGGGCCGCCTGCAGACGCGCAGCTATGATGACAAAGACGGCAACAAGCGTTACGTCACCGAAGTAGTGGCGGATGAAGTGATTCTGCTTAGCGGCGGCGGCCGTGAAGGCTCCGGCGGCGGGATGGACGAATTCTCCCAAGCCCCGGTATCCATGCCCCGAAGCAGCGGCGGCGGACAGCGCTCTTCCCGGCCGGCCCCGGTCGCCGAGCCCGAACCCTCTGGTTTCGACCCCGGTATCTCTGACGACGACGTACCCTTCTAAAAAGGGCGCTCGGATCTCGTCCACTTAGTCAGAAGCGTAAGCGCGAGTTTTCTTCCCTGACTATTCCAGTGGGCGTGCTATTCTCGGCTCAGGCGGAATGACGTCCCGCAAGCTTCTCTTCCGGCTCTCGGCCGGAATCTGCTGTCTCACCGCGCTGTACGCGCTTCAGCGCCCATTCCGTGTCTATCACAGCCTGGAGCCGTACGACAACGTGGAACTCCCTGCGGACTTCGCCGAGCAGACGGAATGGGTGCAAGCGCGGCTGATGTACCCGCAGCACCCGAACGCACGTTTCGCCCGGTTTGCCCGCTTCGGTAGGGCTACCGACTGGACCCAGGGCGGAACAAGTTGGTCACAGGATTACCCGCGCGCCGACCGTCACTTCGCCGCTGCAGTCCGCCGCCTGACTCGCGTGCACTCCCGCAGCGTCGAACAACCGGTCAACCTCGATGACGGCGAGGATGTTTACTACTGGCCGTGGCTGGTTGCGGGAGAAATGGGTGATTGGAAGCTGACGGAACCACAGACGAAGAAGCTGCGTGATTATCTGCTCCGGGGCGGCTTCCTTTATTTGGATGACTTCTGGGGCACGGAAGAGTGGGGACGCTTTATGGAGAGCATGCGCCTGGTCTTCCCCGATCGCGAGATCGTCGAGATCCCGGATGCCGACCCGATCTTCCACATGCTCTACAATCTCGATGATCGCTATCAGATCCCGGGACAGTGGGCTCTTCGCCGGGGTACCACGTATCGGGACGACGGCTCGACACCGCACTGGCGCGGGATCTATGACGACAATGGCCGTCTCATGGTGGCGATGACGTTCAACAGCGATGTCGGAGACTCGTGGGAATGGGCGGATGATCCTAGCTGGCCTGAAAAGTACTCCGCACTCGGCATTCGCCTAGGCGTAAATTTCGTGATGTACGCATTCACGCACTGATGACCGCGCCGAAGTGCCCCGCGCTATCCTACTGAGTTTAGACCAGAAGGAGGTCAGATTGAGTGCGGACTTCACAAGTGTCGCCGGTGGCGGTCGGAATCGCCGGATCGGGAAGGCTGGCCCAAGCCCTTGGGCGCCTGCTCGTTCAACGCGGCGAACCCGTCGTGGCTATTGCTGGACGTGACCCGATTCGCACGCGGCTAGCAGCGGAGTTTATCGGCAACGACGTTGCGCCCGTCGGATTTTCCGAGTTGCCAGCCAGGGCATCGCGGTTCCTGATCGCAGTGTCTGATGCTGCCATCGGCGATGTCGCGGATACACTGGCTCCTTGGGTTTCCGGGACCGAAATCGCGCTGCACACGTGCGGGAGCAGGGGAATAGAGGAACTTCGGACGCTGCATCTTCGAGGCATCGCATGTGGAACCCTGCATCCGTTACAAACTATTTGCAGTCCGGAGCAAGGAGCCGGGGCACTGCGGGGGGTGGCATTCGGCATTTCGGGCGATGAGCCGGCCATGGCCTGGGCGGAACAGATCGTCGAGCGGGCGGAAGGTCAACCACTGCGAATCGGGCCGGCAGAGCGGCCTCTGTATCACGCTGCTGCCGTAATGGCCAGCAACTATCTAGCCGCCCTGATCGATGCCGCGCAGACCTTAATGGCCACCGCGACGTCTAGCGATCGCGAGGTCGCTCTTCGCGCACTGTCGCCGCTGATTCGCACCGCGGTGGACAATATCTTAGAGAGAGGTCCCGTCGAGGCTCTAACGGGCCCCATAGAACGGGGAGATACCGGAACGGTGCGGTTGCACCTGGAAGCGTTGAGCTCGGTTCCGCCGCACATGAAGGGTCTCTATTGCAGAGCGGGACTGCACACGGTGGACCTCGCGCAACGGAAAGGACTCGCACCCGGCGCAGCCGAAGAAATGAAGGCGATTCTTAGATGAACAAAAAGACGAAGCCCATTCGAATCCCCGATCTGGTGGAGCGGAAAAGCCGCGGTCAGAAAATCACAATGCTGACAGCGTACGACGCGACGATGGCGCGGCTGCTGGATTCTGCAGGCATTGACGCCATCCTCGTCGGCGACTCGCTCGGAATGGTGGTGATGGGATGTGAGACGACGATTCCCGTGACGCTCGACATCATGGTGCACCACACCCGCGCGGTTTCGAAGGGGACGAGAAGAGCCCTGGTCATTGCGGACATGCCCTTTCTCACGTACCAGGTGAGCCTCCAGGAAGCTGTTCGGAACGCGGGACGCCTGATCCAGGAGGGCGGTGCCGCGGCCGTGAAACTGGAGGGCGGCCGGGCTGTCGCGGATGTGATTTCGCGGCTGGTGGATATCGGAATTCCTGTTATGGGGCATCTTGGCTTGACTCCGCAATCCGTCCATCAACTCGGCGGATTCCGGCGGCGGTCTTCCTCGGAAGCCGGGCAGATGATGGAAGAAGCCCGCCTCCTCCAGAAAGCCGGCGCATTCGCCGTTGTGCTCGAGTCGATTCCGGAGGAAACGGCCCGCACAATTACGGAAGAATTATCGATTCCCACGATCGGCATCGGCGCCGGCCCTCACTGTGACGGGCAGGTGCTGGTCAGCTACGACGCCTTTGGTCTGTTCCAGGAGTTCGTCCCATCGTTCGTGAAGCGCTATGCCAACGTCGGCGAAACTATGCTGAGCGCCACGCAGGAGTATATTGCCGACGTGCGAGACGGCCGGTTCCCGCCGGTTCGAAAGGAGAGCGGACAATGACCACCGCCCTCGTTCATACAATCGCTGACATCCGCCGCGCGGTCGCTAAGGCCAGGCGAGAAGGCTTGGCGATCGGGTTTGTCCCCACTATGGGAGCCCTGCACGAGGGCCACGGCGCTCTGATCCAGCAAGCGCGTAACGAGTCGGGCTTTGTTGTGGTTAGCGTTTTTGTGAATCCGATTCAGTTCGACCGCCAGGACGATTACGATCGATATCCCCGGACCCTGGCAACCGATGTAGATTTCTGTCAGGCTCACGGTGCTGACCTAGTCTTCGCCCCTTCCACAGAAGAGATGTATGCGACTCCTCAGCTCACTTTCGTCGAGGTCTCGACTGTTTCGGACTTTCTCTGCGGCCAGTTCCGGCCCGGCCATTTTCGCGGCGTCGCCACGGTAGTTAATAAGTTGTTCAATATCGTTCAACCGGATACGGCATTCTTCGGCGAAAAGGATGCTCAGCAATTGGCGGTTATCCGGAAAATGGCCGTCGATCTCAACATGCCGGTCACGATCGTGCCTGTTGCCACGGTTCGCGAACCGGATGGATTGGCCATGAGTTCCAGGAACCGCCGGCTCAGTCCCGAAGAAAGACGCGACGCGCCCGTGATCTATCAGGCCTTGCTCGAAGCTCGCGCGGCGATTCGACAGGGATGCTCTGAGGCTCGCGCGGTAAAGGACGCCTCTCTTGCAGTTCTCCGCACCGCTCCCCAACTTCGGGTTGAATACCTGGAAATCGTGGACGATGCCACGCAGCAGCCCGTGGAACAAATCTCCGGGCCCGTCCGCGTCGCCATCGCAGCGTGGTTGGGACAGACACGGTTGATCGACAACGTGAGTGCAGAGCCGGCCTCGTGAAAACGAAAAATACGCATGCATGGCTCACGGCTGCGCGGCAGGCCATGGACATTGAGGGGAACGCGATCTTAGCTGCTTCCAGCCGCCTGGATGAAAGCTTCTGTCAGGCGGTGGAGCTGATTCTGAATCATCCGGGGAAGTTGGTGGTGACGGGCGTCGGCAAGTCGGGTCACGTAGGCCGGAAACTGGTCGCTACCCTCTGCAGCACAGGAACTCCCGCCGTATTCCTGCACGCGGCGGAAGCCGGGCACGGCGATTTGGGAGTTTACGCTTCGGGCGATCCGACACTTCTGATCTCGAAAAGCGGAGACACAGGCGAATTGCTTGGGTTATTGCCGGTGTTGCGCGAATTCCACTCTCCCCGTATAGGGATCATCGGAACGCGAAACTCCCCACTCTGTCAGGAACTGGATGTGGTTCTAGACGCGTCGGTGGAGCGCGAAGCCGATTCGAACAACATCGTCCCGACCGCCAGTTCCGCAGTCGCTTTGGCGTTCGGGCATGCGTTGGCGATTGCCCTTATGGAGGCGAGGAACTTCAAACTGGATGAATTCGGCCGCTTTCATCCGTCAGGGAATCTGGGCCGCAATCTCAACGTCTCTGTGCGCGACGTCATGCATGGGAGAGAGGAAGTGGCCTGGGTGGCGCCCCAGGATTCCCTCAAGCAGGTGGTAATTGCCATGACAATGCATCCGCTCGGCGCCGCGTGTGTGGTCGATGCGGAAGGAAGGCTCATGGGACTGATCACAGACGGCGATGTGCGCCGCGCGCTACAGGCGCACGACGACATCCGGCAACTGCAGGCGTGGGACGCCATGACCCGGACTCCGATTACAATCAGGCCCGATGCCCGTCTTCAGGAGGCATTGCTTCTCATGGAGGACCGTCCTTCACAGATTTCGGTGCTACCTGTGGCCGCTTCAGACGGGGAGCCCTGCATAGGCATCATACGCCTGCACGACATTTATCAGAGCCGGTGGCGGCTCCATCCTAAGTAGGCACGATCGGCGGAAGTATGAAGGTGTTGGTGCTCGATAACTATGATTCGTTTACCGGGAACATCGTCCATATCCTGGAGGACTTGGGATCGCATTGCGAAGTGCACCGGTCTGACAAGATCGGCCTGGACCGGATTGCAGCCTTACAGCCTGATCGAATCGTACTCTCTCCGGGTCCATTTGGTCCCGAGAAGGCCGGCGTGTGCAATGAAGCAGTACTTGCATTCTCGCGAGACGTGCCGGTTCTTGGCGTCTGTTTGGGGATGCAGGTAATTGCGTCTGTTGCTGGAGCGAGCGTCCGGCCATCGGGCTGCCCGGTCCACGGGAAGACCTCACCTGTGTTTCACGCGGGAAACGGCATTTTCGCCGGCCTGCCAAGTCCGTTTCTTGCAGCGCGGTATCATTCGCTCCACGTCGTGCCGGAATCGGTTCCGGAGGAACTCGAAATCACCGCTCGCACTGCGGACGGCGTGATTATGGCGTGCCGCATGAAAGGTGCCCGAGTGGATGGTGTGCTGTTCCACCCGGAGTCATTTTTGACGGAACACGGACGCCTCCTGTTCGATAATTTTCTGCGAGGCTGACCGGCATGTGGGACGATCGACTCTCCCTGGCGCGCCGTCAGGAACTCATTCAAAGCCTTCGCGGCGTGCTGCCGGCACCTCGCTCCGGCGCCGCTTCCAGCACCGTCCGCTTGCGAGCCGCGGAATCGGCGACGGACGTTGCCGCCGGTCTGCAGTCCTCGCCGGGTTTCGTGTGGCTGGACAGATCAGGTGGGCGGGGCCGTATTTTCTCTGACCCGCTCGTCCGAATTTCTGTCTCTAGCAGGCAAGCCAATATCGAAGGTCCCTGTGGCCGCATCAATGTGGCCGCCCGAGGCTTTGATCTCTTGGAAGCGATCCTGGAGGCATGGAACGGCCCTCGGGGCGGTCTGCTCTGCGGTTACTTAGGGTATGAGGCGGGTGCCGAACTCGAAGAACTCCTGATGCCCCGGCGACACTCTTCGGATCTCCCTGATGTGGTTCTAGGGCTATACGACTTCGCGTTCGAGTACGGTTTGAACGGGTGGCGGTTTTCAGGGACAGATGCCTGGCGCGGAAGTGCCGGTCTGCCATTCCCTGCTGAGCAGGCAGAGGCTCGCCTTGTTTGCCCTCGCTCCGTTCCGTCTTCCCTCCCTTTGGCCGGCCCCGTAGTCAGTATGCCGCCGGATGATGGTTTCCAATCTGCTGTTGGACGCCTTGTGCGCCGGATCCACAATGGCGAAGTGTTTCAAGTAAATATCTGCCGGCGCCTGGAAGCGACTCTTCACGAGTCTGGACTCTGGCCCGCTTACCTGCGGCTGAGGGCGGCGAGCCCTGCATCACACGGCGCTTTCCTTCGGATCGGTGCCGGATATGCGTTGCTCTCGGTAAGTCCGGAACTCTTCTTGAGCGTTCGAAACGGCGAAGTGCGATCGTGCCCGATCAAAGGGACACGGCCAAGGGGTGTGACGGAGGACGATGATCGGCGGCTCGCCTTCGAACTCGTGCAAAGCGAGAAGGACCGCGCGGAACTCGCCATGATCGTGGATGTGATGCGAAGCGACCTCAGCAGGGTCTGCACTTCCGGCTCTGTTGCCGTTGCCGCTCATGCGCAACGGATGTCGCTGCCCACGGTTCACCACCTGTTTTCCGAAGTAACGGGAAGACTGCGGGAAACTCCCGGGATTGCCGGCTTGCTTCGGGCCTGTTTCCCTGCGGCATCGATCTCGGGTGCGCCTAAGATCCGCGCGATCGAACTGGCCGCGCTGGAAGAGGGCCGGCTGCGGGGTCCCTGCATGGGAAGTATCGGTTGGCTCTCACTCGATGGCGATATGGAACTCTCTGTTGCCATCCGGACGGCAGCCGCTTCCAAAGGCCGCATTTGGTATCTTGCGGGTTGCGGGATCACGGCTGAATCGGATCCCGAGCTTGAATTCGCTGAATCGCAAGCCAAGGCTTCCGCATTTATCCAGGCTCTGGATTCCTTGCGCAATGACAACGTTTCGGAATAGAAAAAGATTGGAGGCGCGGATCGGAGTCGAACCGACGAATAAAGGTTTTGCAGACCTCTGCCTTACCACTTGGCTACCGCGCCGTCGGGTGGGATCTAAAGTTATTGTACTGGAGGCGCGGACCGGATTTGAACCGGTGGTGGAGGTTTTGCAGACCTCTGCCTTACCACTTGGCTACCGCGCCAGTAAGGTGAGTTGCTACCAACATAACATGCTCACGGAATGACGGGCAGCAATACATGCGAGGGATACTGCCGGCCATGGTAAATGGTCTGGTTTGCGACGCGTAGCTCTGTTTCATCCGCGATGGCACGCCCCGTGTTTGGATTGCGATCGAATCGCGGAAAATTGCTGCTCGAAATGTCTATGCGGATCCGGTGCCCCGCCCGAAACACATTGCTTGTCACGCCCGCATCGATATTCATCGTGTAGATCTCACCGGGGCGCGCCAACTCAGGTTTCGCCAATGACGTCCGGTAACGCAGCCGTTGGATTCCATCGCACAAAAGCCGTGCCGTTCCGTCCGGAAAAACATCGACCAGCTTCGCCGTGAAGTCCGTGTCTGGTACCGTCGTCGACGCAAATAGAGTGACGCGGACCGGTCCGGTCACTTCCATATCCCTCTTTAATACTTCCGAAGTGAAAATTAGTACATCCCGCCGCATCTCTGCCGGGCGCTGGTCCATGGGACCCCATGCGAAGATCTTCGGATTGCAGCAAATCGCGCCACCCAGTGTGGGTACCGGATTTTTCGGATCATATTTGTATGAGTCCGGCAGGTCCGTTCGGCGCGGGTCGCTCACGAGCGCGCCATCACCATTCGCCGTATTCGCATTGCCTTTTCCTGCGAAATAAAACGGGGTGTACCGCGTGCGCGCCAGTGGCCATTCCTTCTCGTCACGCCAGCGATTCTCGCCCATTACGAAGATCCGTACTGGCGCGAATGGCACTTCGGGCTGAGGCTGCTGGCTCTTCAACCAGTATTCAAACCATTGAGCCTGAAATCTTCGAATCGGCGCGGCCGAGTCCGGTCCGAAATCGACTCCCGGAAACCTCACGGACATATCGTGAGGCCAGGGGCCGATGAGAATCCTGTTCAAGGTGCTGTGCTCGCTGAGCGCCGTGAAGCCCCGGAGATCGCCTTCCGAGTAATTGTCGTACCAGCCACCCACTATGAATGCCGGCACGTCGATCCGATCCGCCCTCGCCCTCACGCTGTAGCTCTTCCAGTAGGCGTCATAACTCGGATGGTTCAGCGCTTCCTGCCAGAACTCGATCTTCTGGCCGGTCGTGAACTTATCGGACGTGCGGAGAGGCAAGTGCCGCGTGAATTCGTCAAACAGGATCTTCGGTACGTCTGGAACCCGCAAATTCTCGGCCATCCACAAGAGTCTGTGGCCCAACTTCATCGCGCCGCCTGTGGAATAGAAGCGGTCCTCGTACTCATCCGATCCCGATACCACCGGGAAGATGGCCTTCAAATGCGGATTTGCGGACAGCGCAGCCCGCCATTGTGCAATGCCGAGATACGATCCGCCCGCCATTGCGACTTTGCCGTTAGACCAGTTTTGTCGCGCGATCCAGTTCAGCGTATCGTTGCCGTCGTTTATCTCCTGGGTCATCGGACGGAACGTGCCTTCGGACCCGTTGCGCCCCCTCACACTTTGCAGCACCACAACATATCCCCGCGTGATGTAAAAGCGGTACGCACGAAACATTTCGTCCGTATTTTGATAAGGCGTGCGCAGCAGAATCGTTGGCTGCCGCGGGCTACCTGACAGCTTGAGGACACGGGTAACCAGCCGCACGCCATCGCGCATGGGGACTTTGACGGTAAACTGGTCTTCTTTTGGTGGTGTGTTCGCTCTCGGCGGATTTGCCGGCAACGCCCAAATCGCCGCCGACGCCAGGAGTGCGAGCAACGCCCGTAGCCCCATCTCCCCATCTTCCTTCATGATCGAACGTTCGGCAATACCTGCCAGAACTGACGTGCCACGCGGTCCAGTGAATGCACTTGGCGGATGTGCTCTGCGGCCCTTCGCCCAACCGCTTCGCGATCATAGGGGAACCTTGCCAGCCAGATCAGCACGTCCTCCAGCATCGCCTCCTCCCCGAGTCCTGTGTCAATGCGAACGCAGCTTCCGTCCGGAAAGCCGCTGGTCTCCTCTCCACCGGACATCACGACGGGCTTTCCGATGCCCATGAACCGGATCGCAATCCCCGAAGTCTCCCCGGCCTGGGGGTACCGCAGGTTGATACAGACGTCGGTGGAATATGCGCGCCGCCAGAACTCGCTCTCATCCTCCGCATAAGGCATCCGGATCACCCTTGGTGTATCCAGCAGTGGTGCCAGCGTCTTTTCCAGATCGCGTGATACAAACTCGCCGGCCAACACCAGTTGTGCATCCAGCTTCAGCTTCCGAAATACGCGCAGCACGCTCGCCAGCCGCTTCGACTCCCTCAGATGTCCGAATACGCCGAATATTGTGGTCTTCCCGCGTTGCTCCATCGCCGGCTCGGACGGTTGCACGAACAGGTGAGGAATCTCAACAATGTTCGCCTGGGGCGCATGCCTCCGGACGATGGCCGCAGCCCCTCGATTGTGCACGATCACGATGCGCGCTGTCTCCGCAACCCTCCTCAGCATTGGATACCGGAAATATTCGACAGCCGCGGCGGACCGCGCCCTCTCCGCCCAGAACTTCTCCGCGAGCCCGCGGCTCCATCCGCCATAGTTAAAGACGAATTCCTGAATGTATTGCTCCCGGCTCAACGCGCCCAGGTAGAAGTGGTGCAGCACCGCGTCGTGCAGCAGAACAGCCCCTGGCTGCTTGATCGCGCGTTCGTAAATGTCGCGATGCAGTTGGTTATTTCCGAGCTGGTACAGATTTACATCGCCATCACGCCCGATGCGTACCCGCCCTTGCTGCTGCAAGCCCCTAAGCAATGCCGCCGCATACTCCGCGACTCCGGTTCTAGCTGGAGGCATCGGTGCAAAATAACCCAGCTCCCTCAGATTTTCCCTCCCATTGGTCCTGTTTAGCGCCGTTGGACTTACCCCTGCTTCTTCCTCTTTCCGAACAGCGCCGTCCCTACGCGTATATGCGTCGAGCCCTCTTGGATAGCCACCTCGAAATCATGCGACATACCCATCGACAGCTTTTTTAGGCCGAGATTTTCACCCAATCCCCTCAGCCTTTGAAAATATGGCCGCGACGGCTCCGGATCGTCACTCCATGGAGGCATGGTCATCAGACCGGTCAATTCCAAGTTCGGGAACCCACGCACCGCAGCGGCCAACGCAGCCAATTCCTCCGGAGCGGCACCCGCCTTACTCTCCTCTTCGGATAGCTTCACTTCGAGCATGATCTGCAGGCGTTTCCCCGACGCGTCCAGCCTTCCCGCCAGCTTCGCGGAATCCACCGTTTCGATGACATCAAACAACTCCGCCGCCACCTTGGTCTTGTTTGATTGCAGATGCCCGATCAGGTGGAACTTCGCTCCCGCCAAACCCTTCACAGCCGGATATTTACCTTGGAATTCTTGAACATAATTCTCCCCGAACTCGCGAAGCCCCAACTCGTATCCCTCCAGGATCACCTCGGCCGGGAACACCTTCGTGACCGCCACCAGCGTGATCTCCTCGCGTTTCCTGCCACAACTCTGCACAGCCCGCGCGATCCGCTCTTCTACCGCCTCCAGATTTTCCCTAAGCATCAGTTCTGCAATCCAATCGTATACTAAGGGCGAATGGCGAATGACGCCCAAGCCGCGCAGCAAGCCATTGCCCGCTTCCTTGAGCATTCGCGCCAGCCCGCGCTACTTGAACCCGGTGAACCCAGGTTCCTGCTCAACACCGAAAACTTCTCGTTCGAGATCCGGAACAGCCGCCTCTCCATTCATGTCTGGGACTCGGACCGCGCCCTGTTCCGCAAGATCCGAAAGGTCAAGGCTGAGAAGCCTGGACATCTGGATCTGGAGGCCGAGCACTTCGGCAACCGCGCCGGCGTGCTGACTCTGCTTGACCTGTCCCGGCCGCAATCCCAGACAGCCTCGCGCCGAGGCGATCGTCTTGCCTTCCGGGACCGATTCCGCCGCTACGTCACCCGTCAGTTCCCAAGCTGGCAAATAGGTGACCTCAGCACCGAACCTGACCTCGAACACAGCCTCTCGCCGGTGTATGCGCGCAGTTCCGTGCGAAAAGGGGCCAGCCTGTGGGCCTGCATCGGCGCACCCCCGGAATCTGATCCTGACGGCATCCTCAGCTTTGGCCTCATCTGGTACGAATACCTCAAGCGTCGTGAGACGCGCCGCACGGTAGAGGGGCTTGCCCTGTTCCTTCCGGAGACGAAGGAGCGCATAACAGCCCTCCGCCTGCTTTGGCTGCCGCTCCTGCCGGTGCGCCTTTATGTCTATTCTCCGGACGATCACGAGGTGCCTGTCGATCTCACCGACTGCGGCAATTTCCTCAGCGGGTTGGAGCCCATCCGCCTGCAAACGCCGCGCCACACTCCGGAACTCCGGCCACTGATCGACATTCCGGGAGTGGAAGCGGTCGAGGCACGCGATGGATCCACATCGCTGCGCGTCCGAGGCTACGAATTCGCTCGCATTCGTGGGACGCCGTCGCAGGATCTGAAGCCGCTGGCGCGCGAATTATCCTTTCGCCGGTCCGCCGATGCGGCCGATAAACACTCGAATCTCTACCTGAGCCATCCCGAAACCTGGCTGGAATGCCAGGTCCGGGGCAATCTCCGCACCATCGAAGCGTCTCTGCTCTCATCGCCGGTTCACAGCCAGATGCCTGCATTCGCCGCCTCGGATCGCGGAATCCTGGATCTGCTCGCCTGCGATTGCCAGGGGCGCCTCGCAGTGCTGGAATTGAAAGCTTCTCAGGATATCCACTTGCCTTTACAGGCTCTGGATTACTGGATCCGCGTGCAACATGAATTGGAGCACGGAAGGCTTGCCAATCTGTTTCCGGGCACTCCATTGCGTAACACGCCGCCGCGTCTGTTCCTCATTGCACCCGCTCTGGAGTTTCACCCGACTACCCCGCTCATTCTTCGGCATTTCTCACCTAAAATCGACGTCCAGCAGATCGGCGTGGGTATGGACTGGCGGCGTGACATCAGTGTCGCTTTTCGACTCCATGGCGGCGAAAGCCGAGCCTAGAAACACACAAAGACGTTCGCGCGTCGCACAATAGGAATATGCCGCGTGTAACGAGAATGGTGACACAGATCGGGGATGCTCTCCGGAACCTGAATCCGAAGGACTTGCGAGCCCTTGCTGACCGGCCTCTCACGGTGGAGTTATCATCCGCAACCGAAGAAGGCTACAGGGAGATGGCTCGCTATCTGATTCCGAAAGTTTCGCCGGACAAGCGGGCCGAACTGCAGGACGTCCTCTTCCGTGCAGGGGCGGCGCCCAGGGATCCGGATATCCGGATCGCTCATATCTCGGCATCGCCGTATGCACGCGATATGTTCATCTTCAATCCCGAAGACCCGGAGAAGATGGTTACCGAAATTCTGGCGGCTCGTGAGGATCTGCACATCCCTCTCTCCCGCCACCTTTGCCCCTTCCGGCCGCCGGTCGTCGCCGGGATCATCAGGTCGGTGGCCAAGGAGAACGCTCTGTTTACACTGGCGACTGCGGTCCCATCGATTCTCCCGTTCATCTCATTGCCCTGGGCCATAGGCGAGTTCGCATCGGATACTGCCTTCTTGACTATGAACCAGATCCGCATGTGCTTCCTGCTTGCGGCCGCTAGTGATCGCAAGGTGGGGTATAAGGAACAGCGCAACGAGATCGCTTCCTTCGTGGTCAGCGCGTTCGGATGGCGGGCACTCGCACGCGAGCTGGTCGGCAAGATTCCGCTGGGGGGAGGATTAATCCCGAAAGCGGCGATTGCCTGGACCGGCACGTACGTGGTGGGCAGTTCGGTGGAACGCTTCTACCGGCTGGGCTATGGCTACACGGACAAGGAGCGTAAAGAGGCCTACGAAGCAGCGTTCGAGAAGGGCAAGTCGGTTGTTACGTCGCTCGCAAAGGCGTATAAAATCGCCTGACCTGAAACCTGCGAATACATCCAGCCAAACCTATTTGCCTTTCAACCGGAATGTCAGTCCCGCCATGACGGTGAGCGGATACCCAGGCGTTCCGTGAATCCTATATGCGGAGTCCGTTCCGGGCTGCAGCCGCGATTCGAAGTAGTTCTGCGTCTCGTAGTAATCCCGATCGGTGAGGTTGTCCACGGTCAAATTGAACTCCACGCCGCGAATGACCCGGCGAGATAGTCCGAAGTCCCAGACCGTGTGCCCGCTTGCCACGATGGCTGCATTTTCGCCATCCAACCGGTAATGGTTGATGGCCCGCATCCGCAGCGACCCGCTCCAACCCTTCCAGCCTGCCAGGGTCAGTCCTGCATTTGCCGTGAAGTGCGGAGCGCTGTCCACATAAACGCGCGCGCCCGGTCCCCGGTAGTATGCGTTCGCAACCTTTGTCATGCCCGCATTCAAAGCCAGACGCCTGGTCAACTGTACTGACGTCTTCGCCTCGAAGCCATATGCCCTGCTCGGTCCCTTGAAGTCGAAGGTCCCATCGTCCGGCACATATACCTGTTCATTGGATCGATTGATCAGAAACAGATCTGTCGAGACAGAGACGCGCCCCAGATGATGCGACGTCCCCACCTGGTAAAAATCGGTCGTCGCGACGCACTGGTTCTCGGGATGCTGAATAATGACGCGTGCGTCAGCCGTGGAAATGCCCCGCCCATAGTTGAAGTGAAGCGTAACCGGCACGGAGAAGGACGGCGTGAAGGCAAAGCTCGCCTTCGGCTGGAACACATTGGAGTACTGCAGACCTGATGACGCCGGATCGACCCGGTCCTCTACGCCGAAGCGGAAGACGTCATACCGCAGTCCGCCGCCGAGTTGAACTTTTCCGTGCAGCAGGCTTACCGTTTCCTGCACATACCCGGCTCCATTCGTGACGTGTGCGTTTGCCCGAAGCGTCACTCCCACAGGCTCGCGTCCGACACGAGGGAAAAGCCCGACATTGATCTGGTTATCGTGGTAATTCGCGCCCGCTGTGAAGAGCGTCTGGCCGCCGAACAGCCGGCCCGGCACGAGATACTGGGCGTTCGCTCCCTCCACCAACCGCGAATCATGTTGCTGGATGGCATCGCCGTTTACCTGGTCGTTCAGGAAGAACGTGAAGTTGGAAAACAAGTCAAAGAGCGAGCGCGTCACAAATCCGTCTGCCTTGAACACTTTTCCATTTGCGCCATCCCGCCGGTAGTACACTCCGGCCGTTCCTGACCGCACCTCGCCCCCGTCAGTAGGATCCACAAATCCAAAACGGTCCAAACGTCCTGCCGCGACCTCATCCAGCGGAATCTGTCCTGAGGAATTGAAATGGTTCAACCCGCTGTTGAACTTAAAGCCGAGGGATTGGCTCTCGCTCAGCCGCTTCGTATAGTTCAACGTCAAGTTGTCCCGGCGATATCGGAGGGCATTCAGGAAGGGGCCATCCGTGCGCGAGCCTTCATACGCGACAAATGCATCGGCGTTCTTCAATTCCGGACTGATCGCGAGGAACGCTCGCTTTGAATTGAACGAGCCTCCTTGAATCCGCGCCGTGATTACATCCGGCAAACTCTCCCGCAGCCGTATGTGGACCACTCCCAAACCGCTGAAGTCGCCGTATTCCGCGCTGAACGGTCCGTTGATCAGGTTGACCTCCTGGATCAGTTCCGGGGTGATGCTCTTGAGGGAGCCGAGATAACCCTGTCCGTGCCCTTGGGTTGTCTGGTTTTGCTGAACGTCATCCACCAGAACTTTGAGACCGCCGCTTACGCCTCCGTGGTCCAGGTTGAACCCGAATCGCCTTACCTCAACCGATTTGCCGCCGCCTTCATGCTGGCCTGCATTGATTCCGGCATCCAGCACGTGAAAGACCTGATCATCGCGCGAGAACAGGGTACGGTCGAAAACCTCCGAGTTGCGCCGGTCGATGTTCGGCTCGATTGGCGACGCCGTGATCACGATGCTTGTATGTATAGGAGGGATTACTGTCTTCTCCGGTTCCTCCTGCCCGAAAACCGTGCCAGCAATCAGGATCAGCGCGTAACACGAAATTTTCATCCGTAGCACACTCAGTATACGAAATATGTAGGCGGATGGATGTGCCAGTACCGCACAATCTACAGTTCCGGATTCTTTCTGACGATTAGCACACGAGCTTGTCACGCGGTACCTGGATCCGGAGACGGTTCCAGCAGTGGTTTCAGTTTCTTTGCCTAAAACAATGAAAATAGGACTATTTAAAACTGCGGTTGTACTCGCAATGGGTTCGCTTGGTATTGCGCAAACCGTTCAATTGCGTCCTCCCGTTCTCGGTTACTACTTCGACTCGGGTTCGCGCAGCATCAGGCCAATTGCCGGTGTGCCCGGCGCCGCCGCAGTGGATGGCGATCTCCCGGTCGGTTCGAAGCTGGAACTCGCCGCCATTTCTCCATCTCGCGATTACGCCTTCGCCAGTTCGCTGGAATCCGACCGCGCCTTGCTGGTGTCGTTCAATGGATCCGAGGTTACCGGATCGAGAGCGCTGGACGAGGCGCGCTCCGGGTTCGATGCCGCTTATTTCAGCCCTGACGGCCGCTCGGCGGCTCTGGTCTGGAAAGCAGATGGACTCGTGCAGATTTGGACAAACCTGCCTGGCAATGCCCAACTCTCGCGGCAGGCGCAAATCGGCGACTTTGTGGCTCTTGCGGTCAGCAACGGAGGAGACCGGCTCGCGATCTCCGATGGTACTGGTGTGCGGTTCCTCGGAGCTGACGCGACGCTTCTCGCCGGAACTGGTTTTTCCGCGCTCGCCTTCTCTCCTTTAAACGCGGACCTCGCCGCTGCCAATCGCGACCTAGGGCAGTTGAGTGTCATCTCCGGCGACAAACGAACCGACTTCGCGGCAGAGGGTCCGCAAGCTATCGCCTTCTCGGGGGACGGAAGCCGGCTGATTGCCGCGGCTGCCAACCAGATTCTCAGCTTCGATCTCGCCACCGGCTCCAGTTCCGCTCAGGTATGTGACTGTACGGTCTCGGTACTTGAGCGAGTCCAAGGCAACTCGGTGTTTCGCATCAGCGCCGCTAAGGACGGATACTTCTCTCTTTTTGACGGGGACTCAGCCGAGCCCCGCATCACTCTCATCGCCGCCGGAGGCAACCAATGAAACGCGCTCTCTTAGCCGCACTGCTGCTTGCCTCGCTGGCGGAGGCCCAGGCGATTCGTACGAACCCCGGTTTTAATTTGAAATCGATTCCGCGAAACGACGACGGATCGTCGCCCATCACGAGCCTGGGTTTCACGATCAATTTCTTCGGGAAGAGCCGGGCCCAGGTTTACGTCAACAACAACGGCAACATCACGTTCGATAATCCCCTGGCTACCTACACGCCCTTCGGCCTTGTCAGCACGCGGCGTGAGATTATTGCGCCATTCTTTGCAGATGTGGACACGCGGCCCGGCGGATCGCGTCTCGTCACCTACGGTCCGGACAATGTCAACGGCCATGCGGCCTTCGGCGTGAACTTCATTAATGTCGGCTATTTCAATAACCGCGACGACAAGCTGAATAGCTTTCAGGTCGTTCTTATCGATCGTTCCGACGTTGGCGACGGCAACTTCGATATTGAGTTCAATTATGAGCGGATCCTGTGGGAGACCGGAGATGCCAGTGGCGGAGTGAACGGATTCGGCGGCGTGCCTGCAACGGTTGGCTGGTCGAACGGCACCGGGGAAGCCGGCACGTCATTCCAATTGGACGGCTCTCTGTTGACCGGATCCTTTCTCGATGGCGGGCCGAAAAGCCTGAGTCGAGGGCGGCTTAATTCGACGATTCCAGGCCGTTTCATTTTCCGTGCGCGTGGAGGCCAGATCCTGCCCCCGCTCACCATCAGCACCGCCTGCCCCCTGCCGTCCGCGGCAGTCAATACGCCCTATTCGCGCGTGATGACGGCGTTCGGAGGCGGCACGAACTACCGTTGGGAACTGCTTCCGGATCCGGACGCCTCTCTCCCCGCCGGGCTCAGTTTCAATACGGGCGGAACTCTCAGCGGCACGCCGGCGACTCCGGGAACGAGCAACTTTACGCTGCGCGTCACGGCCGCGACGGAAGATGGTGACCAGACAGTCGCCCAGCGCTGCAGCCTCACGATCGATCCCCCTCGTATCAGCATCACCTCCGCTTGTCCTCTACCACAGGCAACCGTTGGGCAGCCGTATAACCGCGCCCTGCAGGCCACGGGAAGCGGCGGTCCATTCACGTGGAGCGTGGACGATCCCGCGAATCTGCCGATCGGTATCTCCGTCGCCTCGAACGGCACTGTCCGGGGTACGCCGCTGGCTCCCGGGAATTACACATTTGTCTTGCGTGCCGACGGTCCACCGGCACAGAGTGCCCAGCCGGCTCTGCGTTCCTGCAGCATGGTAGTAGCGCCGTCCGCTTTGCAACTCACCACAGCCTGCAATTTGCCGGATGCGACCACGGGCGTGCCATATGCCCAGCAACTTCTCGCCAATGGCGGCTCGGAACCATATCGCTGGTCCGTGGCGGGCGATCTGCCGCCCGGCCTTTCCTTCTCTTCGAGCGGTGCCATCATGGGTACACCGCGGTCTGCTGGAAACTCTTCATTCAGCGCGTCCGTTATCGATGGAGCGGGGCGGCAGGTCACGCAGTCTTGTTCCCTGAGAGTTTCCAATCCCACCATTGGAATCACCACGGCCTGTCCCTTACCCGCCGGCGCCGTGGGTACGGCTTACTCGCAGCGTCTCGCGGCGAGCGGTGGGACCGGACCTTATGCCTGGTCTCTGATTGGCGCGCTGCCCGCCGGCCTCACACTCACGGGGGATGGTGTTCTCAGCGGCAATCCGATCGCTGCCGGGGGTAGCAGTTTCCGCCTCCTTGCCACGGATTCGTTGGGCAATACCGTTTCGGGCGCCTGTTCGGTTGTAATTGCGCCGCCGGCGTACGGCACGACAGCCTGTCCTCTTCCGAACGCGACCGTTGGTGTCGCGTATTCCCGCGATCTGAATGTGATCGGGGGTACGGCACCCTTTGTCTTCTCCACAACGGATCCGCTTCCGCGCGGCCTCACGCTGAACAGCTTCGGACGGGTTACCGGCACTCCACTCCAGGCCGGCAACTTTCCTTTCAACGTGAAAATTGTGGACAGCCTCGCGCGCAACACGAATGCGCCTTGTTCCCTAAGGGTAGATCCCTCTTCGCTCCTGATCTCTGGCGCATCCTGCCCGCTGCCGAACGCGACGGTCGGGACGCCATTCAGCGCGCAGTTCAACGCGTCCGGCGGAACCGCGCCCTACCAATTTGGACTATTGGGCTCCTTGCCGGCTGGCCTTCGCTTCAATGAGAACGGCGCGATTTCGGGTACGCCGACCGCCGCTGGTGCGTCGGACTTCCTGGTGGTCGTGATCGACGCACTTTCGCGCTTGAATCAGATCGATTGCTCGGTCACCGCAGTCGTGCCCGATCCGCCATCGATCAGCATAGTCGCCTTCCCCGAAATATTCGCCTCCGCAGTTACCGGCCCGCTGGTAACTGTTCAACTCAGCGCGCCCTACACACTGCCGGTTCAGGTTCAATTGAAACTGACCGGTACCGGAGAGACGGGCAATAGCGACGGGCGTGCCAATATCTCCGACCCACGGGTAGCGTTCCCAGGGGGACAAAGCACGGTGAATCTGACCATCCCTGCCGGCGAGCGCTCGGCGGCAACGCAGATCGCCTCTTCCGGCACGGTGGCTGCTAGCTACGTAGTCTCTGTGAACTCCGTCAAATTCGGCAATACGACAGCGGTGCAGGTCCCTTCGCCGCGCCAGTTCCGCGTTGCTCGAACGCTCCCGGTGATCACGGACGGCTGCTTCCGCCCGACTTCGACAGGAGCCGATGCCGTCATCACGGGCTATACGACGACCCGGTCTTTGACCAATGCGAGGTTCAGCGTAACGCCGGTCACCGGTGCGCCCTACGGCATGACCATCGATGTGACCAATACGGCTCTGGATTACTTCCTGAGCGACGACAGTGTACGCAACGGCGGCGCATTCACCATCACGTTCCCGTTCGTTACGGATGGCACGCAGATCAGCGGCGCGACAGTCACACTGTCGAACTCTGCCGGCTCTGCCGCCAGCAAGACTCTGAATAAGTGCCAGTAGTCAGTGTGAGCCCGGCGCACGCGGTATAGTGGGCCGGGCTTACTCGTACCGCAGCGCTTCGATAGGATCGATCTCTGCCGCTTTCATCGCAGGGTAGATCCCGAAGACAACACCAGTCACAACCGCAACACCAAATGCCACGACGACGGAACTGGTCGTGACGATCGTCTTCCATCCCGCCGAATTTGCGATCAGCCAGGAGAGCCCCAGGCCCAAGCCGATGCCGAGCAATCCTCCACCCACGGAGATCAGCACGGATTCGATCAGGAACTGGCGAACGATATCGCGGCGTTTCGCTCCCATTGCCCGTCGCACTCCGATTTCGCGTGTCCGTTCCAAGACCGTAGCGAGGACGATGTTCATGATCCCGATACCGCCGACCAGCAGGGAGATCGCTGCAATTGCGACCATCACGTAAGTAAAGATGGCCTGCGTACGTTTCTGCTGTTCGAGCAATGCGGCCGGAATGGTGACGCTGAAGTCGTCCGCCGAGCGATGCGTGGATTGCAGGATCGCGGTGACGACCTTGGCAACCTCAGTGCTGTCGGCGCCGGGCTTCAACCGTACGTCAACTCCATCGAGTTCGTCACGCAAGTAACGCGCGACGTCCCAGAACCTGTACATCGACGTGTTGAACGGAACGAAGATCGTGTTGTTGCGATCGGTTGTCTGGCCGCCGGCGGTGGAAGAATCCGTGATCTGCTCCCCCAGAACGCCTACAACGCGCAGCCAGACGTCGTTCACCTTCACGTATTTGTTCATCGCGCTTCCGTAGCCGAGCATGCTGACCTTTGCGCTCTGGCCGAGTACGCACACCGCTGCGACTTGTGAGTCGTCTTTGTCTGTGAAGAACTGACCCTCCACAAGCTTCAGATTTTGAATCGTTTCGTAATTTGGGCGAACGCCGATCAATATGGGATTTGGGCCGTTCGGCTTCGGCAACACGCGTGCGGGGAACAGTGAGCGGCGCATCGAGATGGCCTCAATCTGATCAATATTCGCGCGTAGAATCCGCACATCCCGTTCCGTCAGGCCCGGCGAGACGCGCCGCCGCTGCTGGAGTTCCTGATCGTTCGTCGCCGGACGCGAATCCACTAACACGTTGCGAACACCGAGTTGCTCGATGAACTGCAGCGATTCCTGTCTTGCTCCCGCGCCGATCGCGAGCATGCCGATGACGCTGCCGACGCCGAACACAATGCCAAGCGCGGTCAGCAGGCTGCGGAGTTTCTGCGCGCGCAGGTTCGCCAATGCCTCGGCGATGTCGCCCCCTACCCGCCAAATCGAGGTGAGCCGATTCATTTCGCTATCGCTTTGGTCGCGCTGCCGTTGCTGTTCGGCTTATCCTGCTTCTTTTGCTCCGGATTTGCCATAGCGACGAGTTGCCCCGCGGAGATTCCCTCGATTACAACCTGGCTCTCACTGCGCCGTATCAGCTTCACATCGCGAGGAGTATATCCGCTTGCCGTTTTGAGATACACGTACGGTTTCCCGTCGCGTTCGAATAGCGCTTGTGCGGGTATAGCTAAGACGCCCTCCAAACGGCCCGTCTCGACTACGATGCGAGCGCTCATGCCGGGGCGGAGTTCGGGTGTCGGATTCTGTAATGCCAGCTTGCATTCGAATCGCCGGTCCCAGGGAGGCCCCGTAGTGCCCCCGAGATTCGTCACCTTTCCTTTGTAGGTCCGGCCGGGGAGTGCCACGATTGTGAACTCCGCGGGCTGGCTCACGCTCAAGTGACCGCGATCCTGTTCGGCAATACGAGCGGTGACCTCCCAGGTAGCGAGGTCGGGGATCTGGACGACGGCCATTCCGGCGCGAACGGAATCGCCAATCTGATATAGAGGGAACGTCATTCCCGGAAAGAACCAATTGCTGTTGGTATTGCGCTCTACGTTGACGTAACCGGCGACGGGCGCCTTCAGCGTCATCTTCTCGATATTTTTGCGCGCCGTTTCTGCCTGCACGGCCGCCTTCTTTCGCCCGGCTTCCTGCATGGCCATGGACGCCGTTGCGGCGGCCTTCCGCTGAGGATAATCGCCTTCCAACTTGGATAATTGCTCGCGTGCCGCAGCTAAGGCAAGATCGTTCTGTTTAGCCTGAATGGTGGAGAGCAGTGGGTTGCGGGCGCAGTCGAGTTCCGCGACTTTCACCTCCGAGCGCGCTTTGATCAACTCGCCATTCAGCTCTTCCTGTTTCGCGAGACTCTCGGTTTCCGCCTGGATGACCTGTTGCTCGGCTTCGGCCAGGTCCGCCTCGGCTTCTCGTAACTTGAAGGATTCTTCCGTAGTGTCAAACTGCGCAACGATATCCGATTCCTGGACCAGTTCGCCGGGCTTGCGAAGATCGGTGAGCACCAATTGAGGACTGCCAGTCATCGGAGCGGCCATCATCTTCGAACTGCCTCCTTGCAGATCGCCCTTCGCAGTGATGCTGAAGATGACGGAAGTCCGCCGGACGGCGGTCGCAGGCACTGGCGTGCCAGCCGGAGTATCGATAGTCCGCATGAGGCGGACGCTGCCGAAAGCCAGCAGGGCCGCCGTCCCGACGATCGCTAGGAACGAAAAGACGCGGCGCCGGATCATGGCTTCTTCTCCTTCGTAAGATCGTCAGTAAGGGCTATCGTGGTGCCCGGGTTGACGCCGCGAATCGCAACCTCATCCGGATTGCGAGCTACCACCACCACCTCCATGGGCTTCCACCCCTGCTCGTTGGGAATCAGTACAACGGCTCTGCCGTTCCGGGTGAACACGCCTTTGGCGGGAACGCTGATCGCGTCCGGTATTCGATCGACAATCACCTCGGCACGTCCATTCATTCCCGGCCGGAGCCTCTTGTCCGTCTCCTTGAGCGAAGCGAATGCGCGAAAGTTGCGCGTGGGGGGCCACTCGAAATTCTGCTCAGTCAGGGGCGAGACGCGTACGACCTGGCCGGATATTGGCTTTTCGGGAAAAGGATCGAGAACCACGCGAGATGGCAGC
The DNA here is from genome assembly GCA_964464925.1 of uncultured Solibacteraceae bacterium. Classification (GTDB taxonomy): domain Bacteria; phylum Acidobacteriota; class Terriglobia; order Bryobacterales; family Bryobacteraceae; genus CAYXLI01. The sequence continues at coordinate 248,686 of CAYXLI010000001.1, forward strand.
CCGACCGAAATACGGCTTCGATCCATTTCCTCGACCTTGGCCTTCATTTCGAGAGTGGTGAGGTCCGGTATTTCGGCAACCGAGCTGCCCGGCCACACGTTATCACCGACCTTGAAAGGACGTGCGTTTACCCAGCCCTGTGAAAAGTTCATAAGATATGTGACGACGCCCTCGGAGGGAGCGGTGACCGTCATACGCGAGATGCGATCCTTTGTCACGTCTACCTCACTCTTTGCCTTGTCGCGTTGGGACTCAAGGGAGGCAATCTTCGATTGTCCGGAAGTAAGATTGAGGCGCGCGGTAGCCGCCAGCACTCGAAGCTTGTCCTCAGCAAGTCCCAGTTCCACTTTGTATTCGGCTGCCTGTAAAGCGCTGACAACCTCGGCGCGCAGCACGTCCAGCTTTGCTTTTTCCACGGCGTGCCGCGCGGCGGCAAGCTCGAGATTGTCCTTCTCTTCGTTGATTCGTGCTTCAGCGATGGCCTGGTCCACGGAGGCTTGAGCCTGTCCCAACGCCGCTTCCTTTTCCTGGAGCTGCCGCTTTGCGCTGGAGTCGTCGAAGCGCAGGATCTGCGTGCCCGGCTTGACCGATTCTCCCTGCGGAATCATCCATACGATGCGGAGATCGGGCACGTTCGTCGGAGCCGTGATCACGACCGATTTCCCGGCAACCAGTTCGCCGCGGCAGGTGACCATAACGAGGAACTCGCCCTTTTTCGCTTGCGCTACGGGCCGGTCCGATTTGGCGGAGACTTTCTGTGTCTGGCGGAAGGTTACGAAAACTACCGCTACGACTCCGGCGATGGTCAGCAGGGCGAACAGAACCGCACCAATGCGCGATGCCCGCTTGGAAGGAGCCGGAGTCATCAAGGGAGAGGGAGACGGAGCGACCGTGGCGGTGGTGCTCAATGGACACCTCCCGAAAGCGCGGCGACAACGCTCTTATTTGCGGGCTGAATCTCGAGCGACGCCGACAGATCCGGCATGAGCCGCGTATCGCGATCATTGATCCGGAAGCGCGCGGTGAAGCTCTTGACCGGCGATTCCAGACCGGCCGTCGCCACCGGGCTTGCGGACTCGAGCTGTGCTTCGAAAGCTATGTTCGGGTAGGCATCCACAAAAACCTTGGCGTGAGTACCAGGGCCGAGCACGGCAAAATCGGATTCGTTCACCTGCGCGTCAACGATCATTGCGGACGGATCGAAGATCCGCAGCACCGGCTGGTTGGGCCACATCTGGTCACCGACCTGCGGCGGTCCCATGGACCCTGATCGCCAGACGGTCTCAAACGCCACCATCCCATTGTGCGGAGCGTGAATGATGAGCCTCTCGATATTGCTTTTCAGACGCTCGACAACGACCTTTTGCCGGTCACACTTCAACTCCAAGGTACGGACTGCGGCGACCTCGGCCTTCAGGTGATAGTCATGCGATTTCCGCAGACTGACCAGGCGTTCACTGGCCGAAGCAGCTTTCACCTCATTCTTCTTGCGGTCGAGGTCGGCAAGCACCGGCCCTTTCTGCAACTGAAGGTTAGCTTTTGCAAGATCGGCTTCGGCCTGCCGGATCTCGGACATGCGCTTTGTGGAGTCGCTATTCACCTGCGCGCGTTTCTCTTCGAGCTGATGCTGCAAATCGTCTAGCTTGGCTTGCGCCTCACGCGCATCATCGATCTGTAGCGTCCGGTCGAACTCCACTAAGATGTCGCCCTGCTTCACACCTGTGCCGTTGGGCACCAGTTTCGTGAGGGTGAGTTGCGGATTGCGTCCGGAGACCTGGGCGAGTTGGGGGACGCGGATTGTGAGAGTGCGGACAGCTTGCACCATTCCGGTGGAGCGGATGAGGCTCTTATCCGCTGGAGTAGAGCCGCGCTCTCCCGGTGCTACCGTGTCCTTGGCCTGCGCTGAAACCGGTTGACGGCCGCAGCCTGCAAGTATAAGCGGCACAAAGCTGAAGGCAAGCGCCGAAACGACAGCGCAAGTGCGGGAGCGAACTGCCACGAGCCCTCCTTTAGTTCAGACGCAGAGACGGTTTGTCCCGTGCAGTAGATCACTTAGACGTTGGAAGTTGTGTTTGGTTCCCAAACTGGCACGTCTTTCCAACGCCCCGGCCGGCACGCGGTTCCTCTGGATAGCTGCACGCGGGGAACCGCGCCGGAAGGGTGTTTCGCATTTGCCAAATGCGGCGTTTCATGTTTATGTGATTGAAACCTATGAAGCGTGAAATATTGGTAGAAGTGCTGCCTCTTTTTGATGAGCCGTCCGGATTTGACCGCGGGAAGCTGGCGCAGAAACTCCGCGCCTTGACCGAGAGCGGAATTTATGTCGGCGGCAGCTCATGGAAGTACGAAGGCTGGTTGGGGCAGATCTATACGCCGGAGCGATATTTCACCCGCGGCAGGTTTTCACTGAAGAGGTTCGAGGAAACGTGCCTGCAGGAATATGCTGAAACATTTCCGATCGTATGCGGAGATTTCAGCTTCTACCAGTTCCCGTCCGACCAATTCTGGGCGAAGTTGTTTACGGGATCTCCGCCGCATCTGAAGTTCGGGTTCAAGGTTCCGGAAGAGATCACAGTGTGCAAGTTCCCGGTGCATCCCCGTTACGGGCCCCGAGCCGGGCTGGAGAATCCAACGTTCCTGAATGCTGATCTGCTGGACATCGCGTTTCTACAGCCTCTGCGGAAATATCGCGACCGCGTCGCCGTGCTGATCTTTGAGTTCGGGGCTTTTGGGCGGAATGTCTATCCCGATACGGCGGCCTTCCTTGAGGATCTCGATGTGTTTCTCTCCCGCCTTCCAGAAGATTTCGCATACTCGGTGGAGATACGGAATCCGGAGTTCCTCACACCCGAGTACTTCGCAATTCTGCAACGGCACGGAGTCACACACGTGTTTAACGCGTGGACCCGCATGCCGGGCATCGGTTCGCAAATCGTGCTGCCAGGCGCATTCACGGCTGACCGGATCGTCGCGCGTGCCCTGCTTCGGCAAGGGCGTCCCTACGAAGAAGCGGTGACGCGGTTCTCACCGTATAAGGAAGTGCAGGACCCGAACCCGGAGACGCGGTCCGCACTTAAGGAGTTGATGGAGCATGCAAAAACCCGTCGAATCCCCGCATATCTGTTTGTGAACAATCGGCTGGAGGGCAATGCTCCAATCACCATTCAAGCCATTACGGAGTAGCGGACCAGGGCCGCTTCCACTCACGCCAGAACGACGCATCGTTTAACCCGAAGGAATCCCACCAGTCGTCCAGGGCCTTGCGGTCGAGTTGCAACGCCGCCTGTTCAGACACCTGAGCCGGCGCAATTGCCTGCATACGCCGGTACACAACCTTCCGCTGCTCCGATGGAACGCGCTGGAGAATGTGCCAGAGGCTGAACGCATCATCGCGGGATGCATTTGCCAGAACCGGATCCAGCGTGCCATCCGATTCGTAGCGCGCGACAGCGGCCTTAAATTCGGGCGAACTCTTCAGCAGCACAGGGATCCCGGGGCCGTTTTCGCGAGAAGTGGAACAAGCGGCGCCCGCGGGGATGAATGACTCGCGGCCTTTCGATTCGAATGCGACCCATCCTAGTTCCACTTCCAGGCGGCCACGTCCCGAGTGGTCCACCTGCATGGTGTATTTGCACCCGAGGTCGACGGCAACCACGCCTGGGGCATCGACGAAGAAGTTCCGTGGTGGCGCCGTGATCAGGGCGTGAATAGTGCCGTGGTCCAGAAAGACACGGTAATCCCGTGCGCGGTTCGAAATGAGTGTAACGTGGGTGTTCGGCTCCAGATCGAGAGTCCCGATGTCCGCGACACGAACGCTTGCGTGGGACGCAGAATCGGTCTCAAGCACTCCACCGGCCGGGAGTAAGCTGTGCTGCTGTACCTCTCCCTGTACCGACAATTTCTCGAACTGCCAGCCGTTCTGCGGTGATTGGAACAGCCATGAGGAGATACCGATCAGGACCGCGGCCGCGATCGCAGCCGGCCAACGCCGTACCGGGCGCAACGGCCTGGTGTGGCGGAACTGTCCCAGCAATTGCTCCAGATGCTGGATTTCCGGATCGGCCGTGCCGGTCCGGTCCCAGAGATAGCGGTTATCCATGGCGGACCTCCTTGAGCTTTTCGCGAAGCATCTTCATGCCGCGGTGCAGATTAACGCGAACGGATTCGTGAGTCAGGCCCGTACGTTCGGCGATCTCGGGTCCGGTCATTCCTTCTACCAGCCGCAAGACCAGCGTCTCGCGATACGCGCCGGGCAAGGACCGGATCGCTTCCAAAGCCGCGAACGCCTCGGGCGGACCCGCGGGCTGGCGGAGCACGTGGTCATTGAGTTCGCTGACAGGCCGTGCCGAGCGCAGGTAATCCGTCGCCCGGTTCCTCGCGATAGTGGCGAGCCAGCCGGGAAACGCTGCATCCTCGCGCAGGCCGGACAGCCGTTCCATAGCGAGAAGAAATACCTCTTGGACGAGATCATCGACCTCGCAACGGGGCACGCGCGCCAGTAGAATCCCGTGCACCATGCGGGCATACAGGCCGTACAACTCGCCGAAGGCGTTGCGGCTGCCACTCTTTGCAGCGTAAACAAGGCGCTGTTCATTCGATACTGGCTCCGCCGAACGTCGCTGGAAGGGTAGTGTCAACGCTAACGCCTTCTCCACAAACTTCCTTTCACGCCGGCTAAGACGAAACAGCGGGCCGGAGTGTTAACAGGGAGGATTGAGGCGCGGATCCTCAACCGGATAGCCGCATGCAAAATGATAGATCACTTGCCCTTCTTCCGTCGGGATCGCCAGATGCGCGTGCACCTGGTCGTCATAAAAGGCGCCAATGCCGGTGGCGGCGAATCCCATGGCTTCGGCGGCCAGATAGAGACGCTGGCCGATTCGGCCCGCCTCGAAGTGCGCGTAGCGGTAACCCCGATTGCCGAACATCCGCGCCGCCCGGGGCAGGTCGGCAATCATCGAAAACGTGACGCAGGAGTTCCCGGCCAGTTCCTGAGAGAGGCTGAGCGCGGCTGCCATTACACGTTCGTCGGATTCGTGGATCAGTTCAAGTGATTGGGAGCCCGCCCAGTGGCGATAGACACCGGGCGCGAGATCCTTGACCCGGTGAACAAAAACGTAGAGCTGAATCAAATCGAGATTGCGGGTGCTCACATCCAGCAGGGTTGAGAATTGCTCGAACGTTATGCTGCGCGACCCGCCTACAAAGTTGAGAGCGGAGCGGCGGTGTCTTACGGCGGCGCCGAAACCTATCGAGGACTGTGCCTCTTCGGCAACCCGGATAAAGCCACTGCCCCGTCCCGGCTCCTCCCAGACCGGAGCAGGCCTGGCCTTCGTGGCATTGTGAATAGCGCAGATCAACGGGTAAGTAACCTGATGTTCGGAAAGTTGATTTGGCGTTCCGCCAATGAATTCACGCTTCTGGTCAATGGCTCGAAACTCATCGCCGAGATGAATCAGCAGCATCGGCCACTCGTCGGGTGCGAGGCCGAATTCAGCCGCCAGTTCATCGTCATCGAAATCGCCAGTGGTCCGGGTAGTCAGCCCGAGCGCACGCGCACATAGGATGATAGACTCGGCCGCATGCCCGGCATCATGAAGGCAATAACGGTAAGCGCGGGCCTGATACTTCCACGCTTCGCGCCAGGCAATCGAGGTGAGCAGAACGGAGTACTCGAAGCCCAGGGAGAAATCTCCGATGCCTCGGTGTTCCAGCAGGTGCGAAGAAGGACGATAGTGAAACAGGCCTTCCTGGCGCCAGGTGAGATGGAATTCAGTCGGATGCAGGTTGCCGGAAGAGGGATTGACGCGCAGGGCATAACGGTAACCACTGGCCGGTACGATCTTGCTGGCACTAATCGAGGCCGAATAGAAGAAGAGTTGTGACAGCAGGTCTACACCGGCATGGGGAGTATGGCCGAAACCGCCACGCAGCACGTCCAGCATGAGGATGGACGGAGCATCCGGATCGGCCGGTAGATCGAGTAGCGGCACGCCTTCATAGTGCCGAAAAGGATCCGGCATATTCTTCCAATCGAGGACGTGGCGGCTGGCGTAGATCTTCTCGACGCTGTGTTTAGTCGCCTCGTGATAGACGAACATTTCACGTCCGCTATTCACTTGTAGTCTCCTCCGGTTCGAAGAACGTAAGGACGTTGTCGCCTTGTTTCACGACCCGCGACTGCTTCAATCTGCCGTACTGCCCGGCAAGGCCAAAATGCTTGTCGTGCTGAACGATAACTAGTGAGGGAGGATGTTCACCAAGCAGATCGAGCGCCTCTTGGTATTCGCGCTCCAGAGGGTAAGGAGGGTCGAGGAAGACGATGTCAGCGCCGGCGTAGCGCTGCAGGGCGGCGGTCACCTTGGATTGAATGATGTCGGCGCGGGACTCGGCACCGATAGATCTGAGGTTCTCGCGGATGAGTATGGCGGCGGGGCGGCTGCGCTCCAGGAACACGGCGCGGCGCGCACCCCGGCTGAGCGCTTCGATGCCTACGGAGCCCGTGCCGGCGTAGGCGTCCACGAAAAGTGCGTTCTCGATGCGCGGCGAGAGAATGTTGAACAGAGACTCTCGCAGACGGTCGGGAGTAGGGCGCACATCCATGCCCGGCATGGATTTTAAGACTCGGCTGCGGAACTCACCTCCGATCACTCGCATGATTAACCTACGGAGATGAGCCCGTAACGCCGCTGCCAGTGATGCTGAATGTGCAACACGGCTTGGCGCAGCATTGCCTCGGAGGGCGGGTGCTCAATGAAGCTGAGCGCTTCGGCGCGGGCGGGCTCGAGGATTTCCATATCGCGAACAATGTTTCCGATCCGCAATGTCGGTAGGCCGGACTGCCTGGTGCCGAAGAACTCCCCCGGGCCGCGGAGTTTCATGTCCATCTCGGCGATGTAGAAGCCGTCGGTGGAATCGACCATCGTGCGGATGCGCTCACGGCCCGTGTCGTTCAGCTTGTCAGTCACCAGGATGCAGTAGCTCTGTTCGCCTCCGCGCCCGACCCGGCCTCGCAACTGATGCAGTTGCGCCAGTCCGAAGCGCTCTGCCTGTTCAATGATCATCACGGTTGCGTTTGGTACGTCGACGCCGACTTCGATCACCGTCGTGGAGACCAGAATCTGCAGTTCGCCGTTTTTGAAAGCCGTCATCACGGCGTCCTTCTCTTCTGCTTTCAGCTTGCCATGCAGCAGACCGATTTTATAGCCGGGGAAGACGACCTCCGAAAGCTGCTGGTGCATCTGCTGGGCGGCCTTCATGGCCTGCGTTTCGGATTCCTCAATCACTGGGTATACGATGTATGCCTGCCGGCCGAGATCGATCTGTTTCTTGAGGGCACTGTAGACAAGTTCCACTTTATCGGCGCTCATGTGTTTCGTCACGATCGGCTTTCTCCCCGGAGGCAACTCATCAAGGATCGACGTATCCAGGTCACCGTAAACCGTGAGTGCGAGCGTCCGGGGGATGGGCGTGGCGGTCATGACGAGTACGTCGGGATGAACACCTTTCTCGAATAGTTTCAGCCGCTGCATGACGCCGAAGCGGTGCTGCTCGTCGACGATGGCCAGTCCGAGCTTCTGGAACGTGACATCCGATTCGATGAGCGCGTGCGTTCCGATCACCACGTGCGCCAACCCCGCCCCGAGCAGTTTCTTGATTCCTGTTTTCTCCCTGGCGGTCATTGAGCCGGTCAGCGGCACAATGACGTAGCCCAGCTTCCCGAAAAGGTTCTTGAAGTAGAGGAAGTGCTGCGTGGCCAGGATCTCGGTGGGAGCGAGCACGGCAACCTGATAGCCATTCTCAATCGCGATGATGGCTGCTTCGGCGGCAACCAGCGTCTTGCCGCTTCCCACGTCGCCCTGCAGCAGGCGATTCATGGGATGCGGAGAAGCCATGTCTTTTGCAATCTCGCCCAACACTCGCTTTTGTGCGCCTGTGGGTTTGAACGGCAGCATCGCTTTAATCTTCTCGCGGACGCGGTCATTCAGTTCGAAGGAGATTCCAGGAGCCGTCCTGGCTTTGCTGCGCTTCAACGCAAGCCCGCACTCAAGCCAGAAAAATTCCTCGAAAATGAGGCGGAAATGCGCGGGAGAACGCGATGCGTTCAGCAGCCGGAGGTCCGAGCCTGGAGCAGGGAAGTGCAGTTGCTGCGTGGCGGGCCAACGATCCAGCAACTTCAATCGTTGCCGAATGTGCTCTGGCAGCGGGTCATCCATGGGAGCAATGGAGTGCAGGACACGATTCGTGAGGATGCGGAAGACGCGCGTCGTGACTTTGCCGGCGGCTTCATAGATCGGCACGATGCGCCCCGTGTGGAGCCCCGCTTCACCCTCTTCCTCTTCGGAGAGGATCTCGAACTCGGGATGCATGATCAGCAGGTGGCCGGTGTAGCTGTCGAGTTCAATTTTGCCATATAGCGCAACGCGCAGCCCGGGTGTGAGCACTTTTTCGAGGTAGCCGCCGTGGAACCATTTGCCGAGCAGCTTCTCCCCGGATCCGTCGCTGAATTGCGCTTCAAATAAGCCCAGATTCCGGCGGCGGAAGCCTGTGAGCTTGGCGCTGCGGACCTCCGCAATCACAGTCGCCATTTCTCCGGGAGCCAGTTGCCGGATAGGTTTCAGATTCGTCCTGTCCTCGTACCGCATGGGCGCGTAGAGTAACAAATCCTCCACCGTCTGCAGGCCTTTTGCCTCCAGCATTTCGGCGCGGTGCGGGCCGACGCCTTTCACGTACATCAATGGGGTTGAGAGATCCACCGAATCCACCAGTTTAGCGAGAAGGTTTGGATACAATGCCTTTCAATGAAAGTATTTGCTCTCCTCGCCTTTACGGCAGTCGCTCTGACCGCCGCGGATATCCGGATCGGCATCATCGGGACAGACACGTCGCACGTTCCGGCGTTCACGAAAGTGCTGAATGATGCGTCGGATCCAAGCCACATTGCGGGCGCCCGGGTAGTGGCCGCGTACAAGGGGGGCAGTCAGGATATTCCCTCCAGTGCGAATCGGGTCGACAAGTACGCCGATGAAATCCATACGAAGTACGGAGTTGAGATCGTTTCTGACGTCGCGACTCTGCTCGGCAAGGTGGATGCTGTGCTGATTGAAAGCGTGGACGCCCGCCCACACCTGCAGTATGCGAAGGCAGTGATTGCAGCGGGCAAACCCGTGTTCATTGATAAACCTTTGGCTCCGACGCTCGAAGATGCGCGCGAGATCGCGCGGCTGGCGAAGGCTGCCAACGTGAAATGGTTCAGTGCGTCCAGCCTGCGGTGGAGCGATATGGCCAAGAGCATGAAATTCCCGGACACGACCGGCGCCGTGACGTGGGGACCGGGTCCGCAGGAAGAGCATCACTATCTGGATTTATCCTGGTATGCAATCCATCCCATCGAGGTGCTGTATACGATCATGGGTCCGGGTTGCGAAGAGGTGACGCGGGTGTCCGGTAAGGATTCGGACGAGATCACCTGCCGTTGGAAAGACGGCCGCGTCGGGACCGTACGCACGTTACGTCCTTACGGCGACTACGGTGCAGTTGTGTTCCGTCCGAAGCAGGTGATGCAAAGCCCGGAAAAGCCGAAGTTCAGTTACGTGCCTTTGGTGCAGGATATCGTCAAGTTCTTTCAGACGGGGCAGGTGCCGGTTTCCAACGACGAAACGTTGGAGATTTTCGCTTTTATGGATGCGGCGCAGAAGAGCAAGGAGAGCGGCGGCAAGCCGGTTCGCCTGCGATAATGAAGTCACATGCTGTCGATTGAAATCGGGATTGTCATCTTTGCGGTCATCATGGTTGTGATCTTCGCGTTCATGCTGAATCCGCCGACGCAGATCATTGAGAAGATAAACAAAAAGAACGAGAAGTAGCTACCGCAACCACCAGCGGTCTCCGAAAAAATCGGCCTTCTCCTCAGTCCAGGTTCCGAATTTCGAAGCCAACTGGCCTCCATCGACAACCAGTGACGCGCCAGTGATATAGGACGCCGCGTCCGACGCGAGGAAAGAAATCGCGTTCGCAACTTCTTCCTGGCTACCGCCTCGCCCAAGGGGAATGTGGCGGAAGTATTCCTTCATCAGGCGTGTGTTTCCGAAATGAGGCTCCGTGAGGCGCGTCCGGATCAGGCCCGGGCATACTGCATTCACACGGATCTGGTAGGGCCCGAGTTCATTGGCGGCGGTGTGTAGAAGCCCGAGTATGCCGGCTTTGCTCGCATTGTAGGCGGTCAAATCGGCTTCCCCGTCGAACGAGTTCGTCGACGCTGTCAGAACGATAGAGCCGCGGCGGCGGTCCTTCATCTTGATTGCCGCAATCTGCACACAGTGAAACATGCCAGTCAGGTTGGTCTGTATGACGCGCTGCCAGTCGTCGATCTTTGTTTCGAACAGCGACTGGAACACTACGGTGCCGGCGTTGGCGATCAGAACATCGACCGCGGGAATGGAATCGAATGCCATCTCGAGCGAGATGCGGTCCGTCACGTCGATTACCCGCCCCTGGGCTGCGAAGCTGGCCGCCACCTGCTCCGGCTTCTCCTTTTCCAAATCGAAGACCCAGACATTCGCGCCGAATCCCCGCAGAGTACGAGCCGCTGTAAGCCCAATGCCATTGGCGCCGCCCGTGACGACTACCGTCTTTCCTTGAAAATCGAGAACCATGCCGTTGCCCATTTGATAGTGTAGCGGTGGACCGGTATGCGACGACGGGATTTCCTGATTACTGCTGCCACCGCTCCGGTCTTGCTCCAAGGTGTCGCTCAACGGACGGGAAATGAAAGGGAGTTGGGGAAGCGGGACGTAGACTATCTCGCTAGTGTGACTTTCACGACCCAATCGCCCATAATCTGAAGTGCCTTCGGTGAAAAGGTTTCTTCGATGACGCCGTACTCGTTTGGCATCCCGGTCTTCGCAGTCTGAAACAGGTGATTGAGATCATGAAGTTTCACGATTTCGAAATTCTTGTTCCCCCCTTTCGTGAGTGCGGCGCGGATTTCCGGAAGATTGTCCTCGGCGACGATCTGGACATCCTTATCGCCATTGAGCGCCAGCACGGGCTGCTTCACTTTTTCAAGAACAGGTCTCGGATTATACGCCGCGAAATATCGATACCACGGCGTCAGCAGCGCCTTGATTTGCGGATTCGGTCCGGCTATAGCCTTCAGCCGCTCCTCAGCTTTCGCGTCATCCGGTTCCTCGACAACCACCTGCATAATGTTGCGTTGAGTCTCCTCTGCCTTGGCCACTGCTTCAGCGGGTGCGCCGCTCGCTCGCACCATAGCGCCAACCTGCCCGGTCACTACCTCTGCGCCTGTCACGCCCGGCCCTGCAAGCATCACGACGAAGGCAACTTCGGGATGACGCGACGCGATGAGTGGGGCAATCAGCCCGCCCTCACTGTGGCCAATCAGTCCGATGCGCGTCGAGTCGATCTCTTTCCGTGATTTCAGAAATGCAAGGCCAGCTTCCGCGTCACCGGCAAAGTCGGCCGTCGTGGCTGTGTTGAACCGTCCCGTGGATTTTCCGGCGCCCCTATCATCCACGCGCAGGACGGCGATGCCGCGACGCGTCAGATAATCGGCGATCACGAGGAAGGGCTTGTGTCCCATCAGCGATTCGTCACGATCCTGCGGGCCGGAACCGGTGAGGAGCAGGGCGGCTGTAAACGGCCCTGAGCCTTGAGGCAGTGTCAACGTACCGGACAACTGAACGCCGGGAGCCTCCGGATTGGCGTAGGTGACCTCCTCGGCCTTGTAAGGAAACGGAGGCTGGGGCATCTGCGGCCGGCGCAGCTCGGTCGCCTTCTCGACGCGCTTCAAAGGTAACGAGAGCGATGCAGTGCCCTGTGTCCACGTGCCATTCATGGACGCGCCATCTTCGGCGAGCTTTGCGTCGTAAGTGGCGGCCATTCGTTTGATGTCCACATGAACATACGTGTTTTCCCTGAAGGTGACGTCGGTGAGAGGAACGTCCGAAAGATTCGTGTCGATACTGTCCAGCGTGCCGGTGAAGATGCCGGACGGGTCCTTCCGTATCTTCAGGGTTATGCGGATGTTCGTTGCCCCGGCCAGGAGAGTGCCTTCCCAGATTCCTTCCGCATTGCGGACCGCAGGTTTCACGGCGTCCGTGGTGCCCCCCGTATGACGGAACACAAGCGGGACGGACACTCCGCCCTGCGTCAATTTACCTTCGATGCTGGCGTGGGCGGCGGAAAATTTGCCCTCATAGGACGTACTGAACGCGCGCAGTTGGAATTTGAGTTCGTCGGCAGTTTGTACCAGGCCAGCGGCCGGGATCGGCGCAACAGCCTGCCCGGGGCTTTCAATCGTGGCGTGACGGGAACCGTCGCTCTCGCTCCAAATCTTCATCAGCATACGGATGGCATTCCCACTCGGGCCGACGGCTTCGCCCGACCAGGTTTCTTCATTGAGGTGCGGCTTCTGCTCCACTGTGTCAGCACGCTCAAATACCAACGGTAAGGAATGACCTCGCTGTGTAAGCGTGCCGCTGATCTTCCCGCCCTCGAGCTTGCCTTCATAGGAGAGCGCCAGGTTCGGAACTTCGAAACGGAAAGCGGGAGCGGAGAAGCTCACCGCGCTCGCCGGCAGTCCCAGCGCGCCCTGATCCGGGCTATCGAGCGCAGCGGTTAACTTGCCGTCGTCCGTCCGAACGTGCATCACGATGTGCAACTCAGGTCCGCCCGTCCGCAGGACGCCGCCCCAATCGCCGTCCACCGGGCTTGTTTGGGCCAAGAGTCGGCAAGCGCCCACCATGGCGAGAAACAGAACCGTCCGCATGATCACCGCCATTGTCGCACTGCGTTACACACGCGGGCCGAGTGAAAACGAGCTAATCGGTAATAACGAAGGTGTAAACGGGGCGTGCGCTAAGTCGCTAAGTTTATTGCGGGGCCTTCCGGAGACCATATGATAGGGGCCGTGAACATTTGGCGCGCCGTCACGGCGGAGTTCCAGGCGTGGAACACAATGTGGTCCTCACCGGCGGGCCCCTTCACCACCGAGTTGTGACCCGGCCCGATTAGTCCGGGGCGGCTTCGAAGAACCCGGGCGCCAGCGCCGGTGGCTTCGTTTCGAAAAATGCCGAACGGATGGTCAGCTACTGCATAATCAACGCCATAGGACTCGTTCTCCCAACGCCCGGCGCTGTAGAAACAGTAGTAACGGCCTTCGTGCAGCCATAAGAATGGACCTTCGACCGTGTGCCAGTCATATATGCCGCCATACATGATCCGATCCTTCAGGAAGCGCTGCCAGTCAAACCGCGCCCTTGCGATCACACGTTCTTCGCCCGCCAGTCGCGTCATATCGATCAGGTGGTCGATCACGATTCCAGTGCCGGCACGGAAACCTTGCTCAGTATCCAGAAAATCGCGGGCATAGGCGAGGTACCACTGGCCATCCCGGTCTCGAAAAGGAGAGGCGTCAATCGCGAAGGGACACACGAATGGATCTGTTACCTTGACTCCCATATCCAGGTAGGGGCCTTCCGGCCGCGTACTGGCCGCCACCCGGATGTGATGAGATTTGTCTCCGCGACCCACAGAATAGTAGAGATAAAACGTGCCTTCGTGGAATGCCACTTCGGGCGCCCAGTACGTGTCACCAAAATCGGGAGGAAGTTTCCGAAGGGCCGGCCCGACCGGCTTCCAGGTGACGAAATCGTCAGAGCGTAGCAGGAGGAACACACCGGCCGGATCCGCCTCCGAGTGCGCCTCCATTTCGCCCGTGCCAATCGCATACCAAACTCCTTCGTGCTGCCAGACAAACGGGTCGGCAAAGTAACCGGGGTAAACAGGGTGAGCCATTGTAAGGGAGACTCGCGCGAAAATCCCGCTGTTTCAACTAACCGCGATCAAAAAGCGAAGTCTAAAGCTCAGATGGAAGACAGCGATCTGGCTGCCATCGCGCTGGCCAAAGCCGGTAACAGCGATGGGTTCCGCATCCTTGTTGATCGGTACAGCCGTGGTGTCTTCCGGCTGGCGTATCGCATGACTGGAAACGAATTCGATGCCGAGGATGTTGTCCAGGAGACCTTCCTGCGGGCGTACCGGCAGATTGGGAGTTACGAATCGAGGTCATCATTCAGTACGTGGCTGTATAGAATCGCGGCGAACTATTCACTCGATTTGTTGCGCATGAAGAAGCGGACAACCGGCCGTCAGGTGGCAACGAAGGTAGAGGACGGGCTCGACCTGCTGGCACAGGCTCCCAGCCCGGAACCGGGACCCGACCGCATTTATTACAGCGCGCAGATGAAGCAGCGTCTTGGCGCAGCCATGCAGGAACTAAGCGAGCAGGAGCGGACGGCATTCGTATTGCGCCATTTCGAAGGCATGTCGATCGAAGAGATTGGCTCCATTCTCGCGATCGGAGTGAGCGCGACGAAGAACAGTATTTTCCGCGCAGTGAAGAAACTGCGCCAGGCTTTGGAACCAACGGTGGCTTGAATGGAACATGTAGCGGAAGAGCAGTTGATTCTGCATTACTACGGTGAGGCCGAGCAGGCCAATGAGGTTGACGAGCATTTGCGCGCGTGCCTGGAGTGCCGGAGCGAGTATGCCAATCTGCAGCGGCTGCTCAATACGGTAGACGCTGCCCCCGTGCCGGAGAGGGCTCCGGATTACAGCGCGCAGGTCTGGGCGAAGTTGGAGCCCAGGCTGGGAATCTCTGGTTGGTGGCGGAACCGGTTCATACGTACCCTGGTTCCGGCTGCGGCCGTGGCAGCGATGGTAGCCGGGGCGTTTGTGGCTGGGCGGTACATGCCGATTCGCCCGGAGGCTCCGCGCGCGAACACGGTCGTGGCCGGGCAAATGAGGGAAAGAGTGCTGCTGGTGGCGGTTTCGGATCACTTGGAGAGGACCAAGATGGTGCTCATGGAACTGGCGAATGCTCCGGCGGAACGGACACTCTACATCGCTCCGGAGCGGACAATGGCAGCGAACCTGGTGGAGTCGAACCGGCTGTTCCGGCAGACCGCGATGGCCACGGGGGATACGAACGTGGCGGCTGTGCTGGATGATCTGGAGCGCGTGCTGCTCGACATTGCACACAGTCCGGACCAACTGTCGGCGACGCAACTGGACGAGATCCGGGGCCGGATCGAGACTCAGGGGTTGTTGTTCAAAGTGAGGGTTTTGGGTACGAAACTGAAGGCGCAAGATGGTGCGCCGCTTCTGTGAAAAGAGATCGGGAGAGAACAAACAAATGAATCGAATATTAGTTGCATGCGTTTTTGCGGGGATCAGTATTCCGGTGTCCGGACAGGCTCCGCTGCCTGCGCCTGCTCCTTCACCCGCGCCCGCGGCTGCTCCGCTGCCTCCTCGGCCGCCTGCCGGCTTTGACTATGCCGACGTAGACGTGGACGTCGATATGGTTCGATCGAAGATCGAGACCACGGTTCGTCCAGCTCTGGATTCCATGCGCGGCGAGATGGACAGGGTGCGATACGGATTAGAGACGATGCGCAACGATTTTGCATTCAAATTCGAACCAATGCCGTTCTTTGCGCAGTCGGTCAAACCGGTCCCTCCTGCTCCTCCCGCGCCTCCGGAAGCGGTGCGCTGGGTGGCCAAAGGCATCCGTTCCAGAGACAGCGAAGAACGCATGTACCGACGAGGCTCTGAATTCTTGGACCGGCGCGAATGGGAGAAGGCCGTGGAGGCTTTCGATGCGGTGACGGAGTACAAGGGTACCAAGGCGGACGGCGCGCTCTACTGGAAGGCTTACGCCTTTGCGAAACTCGGCAAACGTGACCAGGCGTTGGCGGCTCTCGGCGAGTTGCAGAAGAGCTATGCCTCCAGCCGTTGGGTAAATGATGCGAAGGCTCTGGAAGTGGAAGTGAAGCAGGCGAACGGGCAGCCATTAAGTCCGGAAACAGAGGACGATGAAGATCTGAAGCTCCTCGCAATCAACAGCCTGATTGCATCCGATCCTGAGCGTGCGATCCCGCTACTGGAGAAGATCCTGCAGAGCCGGAATGCCCCCAAGCTGAAGGAGCGAGCTCTGTTCGTCCTGGCGCAATCGAAGAACCCGAAGGCGCAGGAGATTGTGGTGCGCTACGCAAAGGGAAGCGGCAATCCTGATCTGCAGGTACGTGCCGTGGAATATCTCGGCATCTATGGTGGAAAGGACAATGCGCAGACGCTGGCCGAAGTCTACACCAGCAGCAGCGATGCGAGTTTGAAGAGAAGTGTCCTGCACAGCTTCTATCGCGCAAAGGATAAAGACCGATTGCTGACGGCCGCACGCAGTGAGCAGAATCAGAATCTCAAGGCGGAAGCGATTCGACTGTTGGGCAACATTGGCAGCATCGCAGAAGTGAGCCAGTTTTATACACCCGATGCATCTGCCGAGGTAAAGAGTGCGGTATTAGATTCCCTCTACTCGGCGAACGCGGCCGACCGGATGATTGAGCTTGCAAAGAACGAGAAAGATGCACGCGTACGTTCGGAAGTTATTCATCGTTTAGGCGCCATGCGGCGTACAAAAACTTCGGACGCTCTGGTTCAGATGTACGGCGCCGACACCGACCGCGATTCCAAGCGGGCCATCATGCAGGCTCTGTATTCACAAGGCAGCGCGAAGGAACTGGTCGATGTTGCGAAAAAGGAAGCGGATCCCGAACTGCGGAGGCAGGCGGTGCGGATGCTTTCCAATATGAAATCCAAAGAAGCCTCGGACTTCCTGGCGGAGTTGTTGAACAAATGAAAACGATTCTGAGCATTCTGATTTGCGCATCCGTCGCCGCGGCCCAGCCCCACATTGTGAATGGAAAGGTTGCAACCGGGCAGGGAACGGTTGCGGCGTTTGCGGCGAACCAAACGGAACCTGCATGGATCGGCTATGCAGTACCTGCCGTGCGCGGCGTGGGCCGGTCCTGCTGCTGGTACAACACTGACAGCTCTTCTTACAACGGATGCCTTTTGGAACCGCGAGACCTGCCGAAGGATCAGATGCCCGTGTCGAAGGTGGGGCCACTTGCGCTCGAGAGCCCGAAAGAAGTGTACGTACTATTTCGCGTCGAGAACAAGCGGCTGATGCGCGTCCGGACCTTTGCTCCAGACTGCGAACTGGATGCGGGCGGACTGACACTCACGTGGCTGCCTGGCGTGAATGCCGGCGAGAGTGTGCGCGCGCTGGAGGCACTTTTACACGACACGTCGCTCGATACAGCGCGTGAGCGGGAAAGGTTGCGGGCAGGAGCGCTGGAAGCGATTGCGCTGACGGCGGATCCGGCGGCGCAGGCGTTGCTGGAGAAGATGGCAGCCGATCCGAACGAAGCCATGCGCCGCAGGGCTCTTGCCGGACTCAGCCGCCGTCCCGAGTCAATGCCGTTTTTGTCAAACCTGGCTCGCACCGACAAGAACCCGCGTACCCGGGGTGAGGTGCTGGTGGTCCTGGCTGACTTCGCGGGCGTGAAAGCCATTCCGCTGATTCAATCCGCACTGGCCAGTGATACCGACCGTGAGGTGCAGCAGCAGGCCGTGCGGGCTCTCGGCCGGCTGCCTCGGGAGGAGGGCGTGCCGCTGTTGATTCAAACCGCCAAGAGCCAGACGAATCCGGAAGCGCGGAAGGAAGCGATTCGCCAACTCGGCCGGATCAAGGATGCCCGGGCAACGGCTTTTTTCGAGGATGTGCTGAAGTAGGCTGTTCTTTTTTTCGGGATTTTCCGCGCTTCCGGCCCGGTGTCGTCTTATCTGCCTTCGGATCGGCTCCGTTCCACTGATGCAGATCCATCCTGACGCGATCGCCGCGGAACTCCACACCCTCGCTCCGCAGTCTCATCCGCTGTTCGAATCCCGCCTCACCAGGCAGGCGGATCCGGCCGCCTGCCCCAAGTACTCGATGCCACGGCAGTGATCCTCCCGCATTGTGGAGAGCCCAAACTACCTGCCTTGCCGCCCCGGGGAAGCCTGCCGCCGCAGCGACATCTCCGTAGGTAGCGACCTTCCCTTCCGGAATCTTTCGAACTGTCCTACGAATCTCGTCGAGCATAGAAATGAAAAGAGCGTACGGCGCGGGACCGTACGCTCTCCAGTTTGAACTGCAGCGGAAGAATTACTACTTCTTCTTGCGGGCGCCACCTGCCGGGCGCGGACGAGCGGCAGGAGCAGCTGCTGGCCAGCCTTTAATATTTGCCTTCTCGACTTCCATCGTGAGCATCAACGGGCTAGCGGTGAAGCTCTTCGGTACTGCGCCGGTGAAGTGAATCAGCGTGCCGGGCTCAGCCTTGCCCGCCATCGTCCCTTCCACCAGCTTCAAGGTGACTTCACCGGTTGTGTCATCCGACATCGCCAGAACAATCGTGTTCGGGCGCGCGGCGGGCGACGCAGAGACCACCTTGCCCTTCAATTCGGGCAGCGCAGCGTCCTTCAGCGTACCGTTGAAGTACTGGTCGGCATTCGGGCCCGCGAGTTCGGCTTTGATGCGCTTCCACAGAACACCTGCCGGATCGGCTGCCGCTTCGGCGTTTTCCTTGTCCGCCTGTTCCTTCGCGACGTCCTTCACGCTACGGAGCTTGAAATCCGGCGGAGGAGTCGGATTCGCCTTCGCCATCGCCTTCAACTGATCCAGGCCCTCTGTGCTTCCGTGATAGCCTTTGTAGGCGCGCGTCAGGAAGTCGTCGATCTGCTTGCGGCCTGCCGGCGCCAGAGCGCCCGGACCGTCATACTGAACGGCGCGAGCGTAATAGAAAAGCCCTTCGGGAATCTTTGCTTCGTCCTTCGTGCCGTAAAGTGTCTGGCCGAGCCAATACAACACTTCACCCTGGTTCGGATCCGCTGCCAGGGACTGTTTAAATTCACTGACGGCCGGATCCGCATTCTTGCGGACCATGGAAACCCAGCCGAGACCCTTGTGAGCAACGGCGGCCATTCCGGTCTTTGCTTTCGCCCATGCGGCGGCGTCCGTATTGGCCGGCTTCTTCGCGTCCGAGAACGTCTCGTCCATATTCGCGAGCATGCCCTGCGCGGCCTTCTCACCCCGGTCCAGATTGGCGGGGCTGTTATCGCCCGACGACCCGGCGGCGAGTGACAACGTTGTGAGCCAGTACAGCGCGGTCATGTCTTTCGGATCCATGGCGAGAATCTTGTTCGCCGAATCGATCATCTCCGCGGGCTTGTTCAGTTGCTGATACGTTGTCAGGTAGAACAGAAGCCGTTCTTTCTTGAAGTCCGTATCGGCGTATTTCTGTGTCCACTGATTCAGTAGGTCCAAGCGCTTCTGCGGATTTTGCTCCGTGGTCACTGCTTGGAAGAGGTCGTACTCCCCTTTGTCTTTGACCTGTTTACCGCCCGGTGCGGGTGCTGCCTGACCGGCTTGCCCTGCGGGTTGCTGCGTCGGACCGGCTTGCCCTGCGGGCTGCTGTGCCGCAGCCGTGGACAACAAGGTCGTGGACAATACCGCAGAGAGCGTCACCACTCCCAAGTACTTTGAAAATCTAACCAGCACTCCTGGCCTCCCTCGAATTGAATGAAACCTGTCATGAGCGAACCTTACGAATGCTTTGTTCTGTAAGGTCCTGTAATTGCGGAGTATAGCGGAATCAACTATATGCCGCAACACTATCGTTAGTATAGATGCACGCCGCGTTCATCTTGTTCCCAACCGTGCTTCCCGCGAGCACAGGCCCCTGCAACGCCCTGTGCTATGCTTCCACTTTCTCATGCGCTATGTGGACCTTGCGGTCATTCTGCTCTATTTGGTGGGAATCACGTGGTTCGGTTCCCGATTCCGTAGTTCACAGCGAAGCCTGAAAGATTACTTCCTGGGAGGGCGGAATGCGCCCTGGTGGGCTATTGGTTTTTCCATCGTCTCCGCGGAGACCAGCACGCTTACCGTAATCGGTACTCCGGCTCTTGCATTCAATGGGAACTTCGGATTCCTGCAGGTAATTCTGGGTTACCTGCTGGCGCGCATCATCATCTCCGTGCTTTTCCTGCCGCACTACTTCCGCGGTGAAATGTTTACCGCGTATGAGCTGATGCAGCGGCGGTTTGGGCATCGTATTCGCAAACTGACCGCGGGAACTTTTCTCGTTCTGCGCGCGCTGGCAGAAGGCGTTCGTGTTTTCGCCATCTCGATCGTGATTTCCATCATTCTTGGGACGGGAGAGGTTGGCTCCATCGTTCTCATCGTTTGCCTCACGTTGTTCTACACGTTCGAGGGCGGGATGACGGCAGTCATATGGACCGACGTAGTGCAAATGTTTCTGTACGTTGCAGGGGCAATCCTAAGTTTCTTTGTGATTCTGGGGAAAATCCCTGGTGGGTGGGCGCACGTTTCCAGCACGATCGGCGCACTGGGAAAGTTCCAGGTATTCGATTTTCGTTTCGAGCCGACAGCGGAATTTTTCTCCCGGAATTACAGTTTCTGGGCAGGATTGATCGGTGGAGCGTTTTTGACAACAGCCAGCCACGGCACGGAACAGTTGATGGTGCAGCGCCTGCTGGCCGCTAAAACGGAGCGTGAAAGCCGGCTTGCCCTGTTCGGAAGTTGGGTCGTGATCTTCTTCCAGTTCACGTTGTTTCTGGTAATCGGCGCAACACTATTCGTCTATTACTCCGACAGAAATCTTCCAGCGCCGCATCCTTCCGATCGCATATACCCGCAGTTCATCTGGAACAACCTTCCTCCGGGGATCGCCGGTCTAGTGGTCGCTGCGATTCTGGCGGCAGCCATGTCCAATTTGAGCGCGGCGTTGAATTCGCTCGCTTCCACTACGGTGATGGACTTTTACCGGCCGCTTTCGCCGGGCAAATCCGAGAAGACGTATCTGCGTATCGCGAAGTTCGCCACCATCGCCTGGGGTGCACTCCTTTTTCTGATCGGCCTGATTGCGCGCAATTGGGGATCCGTTCTGGAAGCAGGTCTTTCCATCGCGTCTATTCTCTACGGCGGGTTGCTAGGGGTCTTCCTGCTTGGGCTCTTGACGCGGCGTGTGGGAGAAGCCGCGGCAATGGTCGGCATGGTCGCCGGCCTCTTCACAATGTTTTATGTCAAGCTCTTCACGCATATCGCCTTCACTTGGTACGTACTGATCGGTACCAGCGTCACGATGGCGGTGGGGCTTGCCGCATCGCTACTGATCACGAATGGTAAGGAGAACGGACTGAATGGCTGAGCAAGCGCCGCAACTACGCAGAGACCTTGGCCTTTGGGCCGCCGTAGCCATCGTTATCGGCACTGTCATCGGGAGCGGAATCTTTCTGGTTCCGAAATCAATGGTGGCTAGGGTTGGTTCCCCGGGAATGGTATTCGCTGTTTGGGTTTTCGGCGGGATCCTCACCCTATTCGGAGCCTTGACCTATGCCGAGCTGGCATCCATGTTACCGGAAGCCGGAGGAGAGTACGTTTACCTGCGAGAGGCATACGGACCCTTCTTCGGCTTCATTTATGGGTGGACCCAGACGTGGGTAGCCAAGTCAGCCTCGGTCGCGACTCTGGCCACGGCGTTCTTTTATTACTTCGCCAATTTCGTGCCGCAACTAGATACGGTATTTTACTCGGCTGCGATCCCGATCGGGCCGAATGGAGGACCGTTCGAGATTCGGTATGGGCAGTTGCTGTCGATGTTAGTAATTCTGCTGCTCGGATTCATGAACTACTTCGGCGTGAAGCTTGGGGGACAGGTGCAGATAGCGATCACAGTGCTGAAGGTCGCGTTGATCGTGGGAATTATCATCATAGGCCTTGCTTTTTCGAACGGAACGGTTTCGAACTATAGCACTACGGTTCCGGCCCCGGGCGGGTTTACAGGTTTTTTTGCGGCATTGGTTGGCGCGCTCTGGGCTTACGACGGATGGAACAACGTCGGGATGGTCGCCTCCGAGGTAAAGAATCCTCAGCGGAACCTGCCGGTTGCGTTGATCGGCGGCACATTAGCAGTCATCGCGATCTATCTTTTGACGAACCTGGCCTATTTCTTTGTGTTGTCCGCCTCCGATGTTGCACAGACCGATCGCGTAGCAGCGGAGATGATGAGGCGGATCCTGGGTTCCCCGGGAGCGGGAGCCGTGAGCCTGGCGGCAATGATCTCTATTCTAGCTGCGCTGAACGGATCGATTCTGTCCGGCTCGCGAGTGCCATACGCACTGGCGCGCGATGGATATTTCTTTCGGAATGTAGCCAACGTGCATCCCGTCCACCGCACGCCGGCGGTTTCGATTGTCCTGTTGAGTATCTGGTCAGCCGTTTTGGTGCTGAGCGGGAGATACGAGCAACTATATACGCTCGTTATCTTTCCGAGCTGGATTCTGTATGCGATGGCAGCCGCGTCCGTTCTGGTGCTGCGGCGCACGCGGCCGGATTTGCCACGTCCGTACAAAGTACTGGGTTATCCTGCCGTCCCAATACTGTTCGTGCTAGTAGCAGTGACCCTCCTGGTGCAGACTTTGCTCGATTCTCCGCGCGAATCGCTACTCGGATTAACTTTTATTGCCGCAGGACTCCCCTTCTATTTTTACTGGAAGCGCGAAAAATCAATAGGATAAGAGCAAAGTAGCCGAATCGCGTTGATCGTTCTAGACGGCTACCCTGAAGAAGAAAATTACGTTTTGTTCTGTTTTCAGAACAAAGCCCTTGAAATCGGGAGCTGGATGGGTTACAAATGCAAGTACGGACATTCTGGCACGGTGCTCCTGTTCTCTTTGCAGAACATGAAGCCGGGAGGGCCGTAAATATCTTGGGAGAGAGAGCACAGAATCAACGATGGACCTCACGAAAATGCTGGCGGAACTCCGCCAGGAACGGGTGGCGATCGAAGAAGCGATTATTAGTCTCGAGCGCCTCGCCAGAGGAAGAGGCAAGCGGAGAGGCCGCCCTCCGCTGTGGCTGACGCAGACAGAACCGGTGAAGCGTCGCGGACGCCCTCCGGGAAGCAAGAACAAACCGAAGGATCCTACTACCGCTGCTTAGAGCATCGAGTCCAGTCTAAGAACGTGTAGGGGAAGGGAAGCGGACTTTTCAGTTCCGCTCCCCTTTCTTACATCAGTAAAGAAGCGCCTGCACTCTTTTCTGCCGGAATAAATTCAGTTCGGAGGAGACCATAGCCTCCAAAGCAGCCGCATCCTGTCCCGATTCCAACCCTTTCAGTACGGCACGGTTTCCAACGAGTTTGGAATCCGCCTGCCAGCTCATTTTGCCGGGAAAGAGTTTCGCTATCGCGCTGCCTAGTTCCAGGCCGAATCGAGTGCTGTTGAAGGAATCCCTGTCGGTGATTACAAAGCGGATCCCCTCAATGGTTTTTCCCGCGAAGTTCGACGTGGAAGGTTGAAACTTCGTTGGATACACGCGTAGTCCAGGGATACCGCGGGCATTTAGGAAATTCGCGAGTTCCCGGCCGTCCATCCAATCTGCTCCGACCTGCTCGAAGGGTGCATCGGTACCGCGGCCTACAGAGTAGACCTTTCCGCCCTCAAGCATCCCTATGCCCGGATAAAGAATTGCGGCGTTCAGGCTCCGCATGTTCGGTGACGGATTCACCCACGGCAGCCCGGTTGCGTCAAACCAGTCGGACCGGTGCCAATTCTTCATCGTGATCACCTGGAGATCCGCCTTTTGCGGCAGGGACGCATTATGAAATCGAGCGAGTTCTCCAATGGTCATACCGTGACGTAAAGGAACATCCAGGCATCCTACAAAGCTTTTTAGATCGGAATCGAGCGGCACTGATTCCACGTGAGTTCCCGTAATGGGATTGGGCCGATCCAGAACAATATAAGGTATTTGCCGTTTCGCGGCATCTTCCAGCGAGTACGCCATCGTGCAGGAATATGTGTAGAAGCGGGCGCCGATATCCTGGATATCGAACACGAGCGTGTCCACATTTTTCAGCATTTCGTCGCTGATGTGTTTGTTGCCGGCGTACAGGCTGAAGACCGGGATTCCGCTGGCGGCGTCCTTGCTGTTGCCTATGTTCTCGCGATCTTCTACTCCTGCAATCCCGTGCTCTGGACTGAACAGCGCCGTAACTTTTACTCCGCCCGCGAGAAGTACGTCAACGTCGCGCTTGCCGTCTCTGGTAAGACCGGTGTGGTTGGTAATTAACCCGACACGTTTGCCCTTCAGCGAGGCGAAATGTTGTTCAACCAGAACGTCCAGACCGGTGAGTGTATTTCCGGTGGAAAGCTGGGATGCAACCATTTTCGGCCGATCCGCCATCGAGACTGTGGGCGGCACGTCCACTCCCAGACCAGCTGCGGCAATGGTAGCGACCCGTGAACGCAGCGACACGATCGCGGTCTTGCGATGGGGATGGACACTGTTGGTCAGCAGAATTACGTAGCTGTTCGTGTAAGGATCCATCCACATCGAGGTCCCAGTGAAACCGGTGTGACCATACGACCCGACCGGAAAGAGGTCTCCCCGGTTGCTCGAAAATGGCGACTCAATGTCCCAACCGAGACCGCGCAATACCGGCTGATCGGCAGGCGTTTGCGGAGATGTTGCCTTGCGCACTGTTAGCGGGCTGAAGACGCGGACTCCCTGCCGCTGGCCCAAGCCGAGCAGCATTTCAGCGAATTTCGAAAGATCGGCAGCGGTGGTGAAGAGTCCCGCGTGCCCGGCCACACCGCCCATAAACCGCGTAGTCTCGTCATGCACGATCCCGCGGAAGGGCTGTTTGGTGGCCTCGTCGAGCTCGGTCGGCGCGATTCGCGCACGCAGAGCGAGAGGAGGCTGAAACATAGACTCATTCATCCCAAGCGGAGCAAAAATGCGATCGTGCGCGTATTGCGGCAGGGACTGTCCGCTGACCCGGCGAACGATTTCGCCGAGCAGGATGTAGTTGATGTCGCTGTAGACAAACTTCACTCCCGGCGGATTGATGGGGCGATCCATGAGGGCTTTCTGGATCCCGGTTTCATAGCCGCTCCAGGCGGGTTTCAAGTCGAGGTCCGGACGCAGCCCGGAAAAATGCGTCATGAGATGCCGGACAGTGATATCGCTCTTCCCCCCCTGAAACTCCGGCAGGTATTTCGTAACCGGATCGTTCAGCCGGATCTTTCCTTCTTCAACTAGTTTGAGAATGCTCGAGGTGGTGGCGACCACCTTCGTTAGGGAAGCGGCGTCGAAGATTGTATCCAGCGTCATAGGCTCCTTCGCTGGAACAAGCGCGCGGTAGCCATACGCGCGTTCATACACCTTCTGGCCCGCGTGCCCGACCACGACAACCGCGCCGGGGATTTCTCCGGTGCGCACTGCTTCCGTGAGCAAGGCGTCCAGTGCTGGTCCGCCTGAGAATGAAACGGTCTGGGCCCATGCCGTGGCGCCGAGAGTAAATACCAGGAAGAGTTTCTTCATTGCAGCTTGGTGGCGATTTCCTCGAGAAGCACAGCGAGATTGACGTCCGCTTGTGTAATTCCACCCGAATCATGCGTGACAAGATCGATGCTGACACGGTTATAGACGTTCGCCCACTCCGGATGATGATCCATTTTTTCGATTTGCGGCGCCGCCGCGGCCATGAAGCCGAATGCGTACGCGAAGTTCTTGAATTGATAATCCCGGTGCAGTTTCCCGGCGTTGATGGTCCAGCCCGGCAGGGATTGAATTGCCTGCTGCACTGCGTCGTCGGATAGTTTGGGGTATCGCGGCATACCCTTCATTGTGCCTAAGCGCGGCCGTAGACGGGGATCAGCGCTCCACTGATATCACCGGACTCCGGAGAAGCGAGCCAGAGGGCATGCTGTGCTATGGCCTGGGGCTTCACCCATTTTGCCTGTTCCTCCGGCGAACCCCAGTTCCTGTTCGCCGGGGTATCGATGGTGCTGGGTAACAGTACGTTTGCTGTGATGCCTTTGTCCTTCAGCTCTTCAGCCGTCGCAATGACGAGTGCGTTGAGACCCGCCTTCGACGCGCTATATGCGGCCAACCCGCGGGCAGGAATGACGCCCGCCCGGGAACCTATGGCAATGATGCGCCCACCTGCGCGCATGTGCGGTATAGAGGCGCGCAAAACATAGAAAGCTGCATTCAAATTGATCTGCAGCATCTTGTTCCAGGTCTCGTCGTCTGTCTCCGGTACGGTTTGACCTCCGGCGAATCCGCCCAGCACATGGACCAGCACGTCAATGCGCTTCGCGGTCCGGACGATATGCGCCATCACTTCCCTTGCCACCTTGCTCGATGTCAGGTCGGCGGCGACAGAGTGGAATCTCTCATTGGTCCGGTCACCTCCGGACCGGCTGACACCATAGACAACATCGCCCATCTGCAGAAAAGCATCTGTGACTGCGCCGCCCAGGCCTCCGGAGGCGCCCGTGATCACTACAATCCGTTCCGCCATCGTTCCTCGCTATCATGATGATGATGGCACAAGCGCTCCCACGGTTGCGGATGAACCTGGATTTTATGCCATCGCCAATTGAGGATCGGCCTGGTTTGCTGATCCGCGATAACTTTCAATATTCAGACGCCGTTCTGGTGATTCCTCCAGTGCTGGTGCAGTGCCTGAGTTGTTTCGACGGAGAGCAGACCGAACTCGATTTACGGCAGTTGCTGGTAGATCTGACTGGGCAAATCGATGTGGGCCAGGTGGTGGATCATCTACGCACATCGCTGAGCACGGCTGGATTCCTGCACGACGATACGTATGAGCAGTTGCGTGAGGCGCGGGAGAAAGAGTTTGCCGACGCTCCGCTACGCGTGCCGCGTCATGCTGGAGGAGCATACCCCGAGGAACCGGAACCGCTGCGCAAAACGCTGAACGGATATATGGATGGCCAGGAACCGCGGGCAGACGGCAAACTGATCGGCATTGCGGCTCCGCATGTGAGCCCGTTCGGCGGATGGGAGAGCTATCGCGCAGCCTACGGTGCACTCACCGAAGAGCATAGAGACCGGACCTTCGTGATTCTCGGCACATCTCACTATGGTGCACCGGACCGGTTCGGCCTGACTCGCAAGCCATTTCTGACGCCGTATGGACAGGCACGGACCGATTTGCAGCTGGTGGAAGAACTGGCATCCCAACCGGCCGCATTGATGGAAGATTACTGCCATTCCGTGGAGCATTCGATCGAGTTCCAGGTCGTGTTTCTCCAGCATCTGTTTGGATCGGACATCACGATTGTTCCGATTCTGTGCGGTTCCTACTTCAAGAGCATGCAGAGGCGTGGCTTACCCGAGGACGACGAACAGGTGAAGCGGTTCCTGGGGACACTCGGCGATATCGCAGCACTACGGGGTAGGGAATTGCTCTGGGTGCTGGGGATCGACATGGCCCACATGGGCCCGAAGTATGGCGATGCGCTGGAAGCACGTGCGAACGAGGGGGAGATGCTCGGCGTGACGGAGCGCGACCAACTGCGCATCGAGCGAATCAACGCAGGCGACGCACAGGGCTTCTGGGAACTGGTCCGCGAAAATGAGGATGATCTGAAGTGGTGCGGTTCGTCGCCCCTCTACACATTCCTCAAAGCGGTTCCGCAGGCTCGCGGAACGCTGCGGCGCTACCAGCAGTGGAATATAGACAAAGATAGCGTCGTGAGCTTCGCCGGCATGACATTTTCCTGATCGCCTCGCTATTGGACAACTGCCGCGAGCCAGTAGCCTGGGCGCGTGCGCACTTCCAACCCGCGTCGCTTCACGACCACGCGAATCGTGTGAAATCCGCCTTCTTCTTTATTGTTCGGATTGTATGCAATCAGGTATTGATTGTGGATCTCACGCCCGATTTCAGCAGCCGCAGTTTCCAACGATTTTTGGCTCAGGAACGGAATCTCTCGTCCCCCCGTATATTTCGTGAACACCTCCACCGGGTTGTCCACAAATATTTCCTTCACCGACTTGAAAATTCCGACGAAGACCGGGATGAAGTTGGCTCCGTAGCCCTGCCCGCCTGTCATTTGAATGGCCGAATCGGGTGTCTGGGGCCCACCGCCTGGTATGTTGCGTGCCGTGGGAGGAATCGGGTCCGGCCGTGGGTAGCGCGGCTTGGAACTGAACTCCGCGAACATGCGAGACATATTCAGTGAGTAGATCATGACATTCCCGACCTGTGTGCTAGTGAGCGTCTCGCGCAGCTTTCCCTCGCTTCCATGGTCTCGGGATTCACTGATGAGCAGGATTACGCGCCGCCTTTCCTGCGGACGCGACCGGAGCATCCTGGTCGCTTCTTCCACCGCATCATTCAGGCGGCTGGTGGAACTGCCTGGCTTGATTTTCTTGAGCGCTGCTTCGAGTACGCTCGGATCGCTAGTGAAATCCTGAATCTTCTGTAACCGGTGATCGAACGCGAGGAGAGCGACTTCTCCAGCCTCCCCCGCCACCATGTTCTGCAGCATCGTTCCCAGCCGCTGGATTTTTGGCAAGATTGCGTCTACCTTGTCGTTCGCTTGAATCGCCACAACAAGCGAAATAGGCGCGTAGATCTCATCCACGCGGATATTCTGCAGCTTGTCATTGTCATACACTTCGAACTCGGCCGGCTTCAGCCCCTGCACGTAATTCCCGTCTTTATCCATGACGGTAGTGGGAGCAACCACCTCCTCCGTCCGTTGTGTGAAGGTTTTTACCGGACCTTCCTGTGCCGGTTGCTGCGGTTGTTGCTCCTGGGAATGGAGAAGAACACCGGTCATTGCCAGCGTAACAACCAGTACACCTAGAGTGCGCGGCATATTTATCTGACGTTACCTTTCGGATGGGAGTTTCGGAAGCGACTTGTGTTCCGTATTCCCACTTAAGAGATCCACCACGTGTGGCACGAGTTCCACAATTGTATTCAATGATTCGATAGCGCCCTTCGGCGAACCAGGAAGATTAACGATGCACGTACGCCCCCTCGTGCCCGCAACTGCACGTGATAAAACGGCGAAGCGCGTTGCTTTCCGTCCCTCCATTCGCATCACTTCTCCGAATCCAGGCAATTCACGTTCCAGAATTGAGAGCGTAGCTTCCGGCGTTACATCGCGTAATGCCACGCCCGTTCCGCCGGTTGTAAAAATCGCGTCGGCGTTGCCCGAATCCGCCAGCTCCGCGAGACGCGCCGCGATTGCGTTGTGGTCATCCGGCAAGACGTCGGACAGAACGGTCCAGCCTAGTTCTTCCAGTCTCGCCTGCACAGCCGGGCCTGAGATGTCGACGCGGAGTCCGGCGAAACTCGAATCGCTGATCGTAAGTACCCAGGCCTTCACCGGCGGTAGTCTCCGCTCTTTCCGCCGGTCTTCTCCAACAGGTACAGATCCTGTATCTCGATCGATTTGTCCAATGCTTTCGTCATGTCATAAACGGTGAGGGCTGCGATCGATGCCGCTGTGAGTGCCTCCATCTCCACGCCCGTCGGACCAGTCGTAGTCGCACTCGAAATGATGCGGACCCCCTTGCTCTCCACCTCTACCTCCACGTCGACATGCGAAATTTGCAGGGGATGGCAGAGCGGAATCAACTCCGAAGTTTTTTTCGCCGCTTGAATGCCAGCGATGCGAGCCACTTCAAGTGGATTCCCTTTCGGATTTTCAGGCAGCTTTTTTAAGACGGCGGGACGGATTCTGACGAAAGCGTGCGCACGCGCGGTGCGCCTGGTGTCCTGCTTGGCGGAGACGTCCACCATTCGCGCCTCACCTTTCGAATCGTAATGCGAGAGGCGTCTCATGGCACGAGTACCTGGATCAGTTCACCGGCTTTCCATGTTTCACGCTCCGGATCTGTGACAAGAAACGCATTCGCGCGCGCGAGTGCAGGCACGTCGCCCGAGCCCGACCAGGTGACGGGCGTCAGCGCACCATCGTCGCCGAGCACGGCGGGAAGAAATCGTGTCAGGCCCGTCTTCACACGGACGTCGCGGGTCAGCGGCGCGAGCGCAACCGGGAGCGGGGCTGTTGCTTCTCCGCCGAGGAGCTGAATTGCCGCTCGAGCGAACAAGTGGAAGGTAACCATCGTCGAGCCCGGATTGCCTGGCAGTCCGAAAAAGAAACGCCCTCCGGCGCGACCGAAGACGAGTGGCTGGCCTGGCTGAATCAGAACACGATCAAAGTAGAATTGAGCTCCGAATTCCGCCAGAACCGGCTCTACTACGTCATACTTCCCGGCCGATACTCCGCCGCTCAGCAGCAGCAGATCCTCCCGCAGACCGAGTTCTGCAAGCTTCCGTGTCGCCTCGGTGTTGTCGCGGGCAACCGGAAGAATGACCGGAATTCCCCCGGCATTTTGCACCTGCGCCGCGATCGAGTAAGTGTTCGAGTTGCGGATCTGATGCGCCTCCGGGGTGTCCGCTACCTCTACAATCTCATCGCCTGTGGGCAGGATCGCTACGCGAGGCCGGGCATAGACGCGAACATCGGCAACGCCCGTCATCGCTAGCATCGCCGCTTGCGCGAAACCGATCCGTTGTCCGCGAGCGAGCACTAACGCGCTGCTTGCCGCTTCGCAACCCTGCGGGTTGATGAAATCGCCGGAGCGAACAGGCTTCTCTGTTGTGATCCACTCGCCGTCGCGCACGATGTGTTCGACCATGATCACGGCGTCCGCACCTTCCGGCATCGACGCGCCTGTCATGATTTCGATCGCCTCGCCCCGTCCGAGCGGTGAGGCGAAGCGTTCCCCTGCGCGCACCTCGCCGATGACTCGCACTTTGCCGGGGAAGTCAGATGCCCGCACGGCGAAACCATCGCGGACAGAACGAGCCAGCGCCGGAATATCGCGGTCCGCGCGGATATCCCGCGCGAGTACGCGTCCGTTCGCCTCCAACAGAGGGACCGTTTCCACGGAAGGTTCGCTTCGGAGTTCCAGTACCCGGTCCAGCACGCACTGGCGCGCTTGCGGATACGTCAATGTGCCCACGAAGCCATTATTGCAGTGCGCTGCAGTCGATTCGCGCACTAGACCGGCAAGCTCAGCAGAGCCTGGCATCCTGGGGGTGGTTGCCGGTTTTCCAGCACTAGTCCGCCGCCGTGCGCTTCTGCGATTTGCCGGCTCAGTACGAGGCCGATTCCCGAACCGCCCGGCTTGGTAGTGAAGAAAGGTACGAATAGGTTCGCGGTATTCGAGAGGCCGGGCCCCTCGTCGCGCACGTAGACTTCGAGCATAGACCCCGTTCTGGTCCAGCCCACCGCCACTCCACCGCCTGTTTGCATGGAGGCATCCGCCGCGTTCCTAACCAGGTTGATGAGTAGCTGGTCGAGCTGATCCTGATCCCCTTGAATCACCAGCCGCGGGCCCGTGTCCACCCGGAGGGTGATGCGCGTTTCGAGCGCGATCACTCGCCTCACCCACTCCTCAACCTGAACCGGACCGAAGCTGGGCCTGGGCATTTTGGCCAGCCGCGCATATGAGCCGAGAAACCGGCTCAGGCCCTCACTCCGTGTGGCGATGATACCGAGGCCGCGCTGCATGTCTTCCTGCCAGTCTTCGGGCAGTGGGTTCCGGCGCACTATGGTGCCGAGGCTCTCCGCAATCGATTTGATCGGCGTCAGAGAGTTGTTCAACTCGTGTCCCAGCACGCGGACCAATCTCTGCCACGCCTGCAGTTCTTCTTCACGCAGTGGACGTGTCAGATCCGTGATTACCAGCAGGTTATGCGGAAGCCCGCCTTCGCGAAACGTGCTGCGGTTCAAGCCCCAGCGCCCGGCGCCTCCCCGGAACGTGCGCTGCAAAGTGCGTTGCGCCTCGCCTGCCAAACAGTCGGACAGGTCAAGCTGTTCGGCGGAAAGGTCCATAATCCGCTCCGCCGCACTGCCCAGGAGCCGCTCGCCTGCCGGATTCACCAGCTTGAGCTTCTGCTCGGCATCGAACGCAAAAATCGCTACGTCGATCTCCTCGATAATCTTGCGCAGCAGCGTCGTTGCTTCCAGCGCCCCCAGCCGCTGCGCTCTTAACGTGGAGCCCATCGCGTTCACCTGCTGCATCACTTCTCCGAGCGCGTCCTCCGCTTCGGCATCGCGTGCGCGTATGGAGTAATCGCCCTCGCGCATTGCCTCAAGCAGGTTTGCCAGCGTGCGTAGCGGGGAAGCCACTTTTTCCCGCACTCCCGAAGCCATGCCGAGCCACCAGCCAATCACCAGCACGCCGAGCGTCCATTGGACTTTTGCTGAGTGCGGCTCCACCAGCAGAATCACCATCGCGGTCACCACGGCAGGTAGACCCGCGGCCAACGCCATCAATTGTATGCGGCGTTCGTGGATCAGGTGAATTCGCCAGAATTTTCTCACGACAGTCTAGAGATTGTAGCGTTGCAAACGCCGGTACAGGGCGCTCCGGCTGAGGCCGAGCGCATTCGCCGCCTGGCTCACGTTGCCGTCATAACGCGCCAAGGCTTTCTTGATCAGGAATGCTTCCACATCTTCCAGGCTCATATCTTCGAGACGCTGCGGAGCGCTCTGGCCGCCACGTAATGCCAGATCCTGCATCCGAACCAGATTGTCTGTAGCCATCAGAACGGCCCGCTCCACCACGTGGTTCAACTCGCGGACATTGCCCCTCCATGGATGTTCCATCAGTGCACGCATCGCAGCGGTATCGAACCCGCTCAGCCGCTTGCGGTAGTGGGCGGCATGCACTGTCAGGAAGTGCGAGGCCAACAGCGGAATGTCCTCTTTTCGCTCCCGCAAAGGGGGCAGGTTGATCTCGATCGTGTTCAGACGGAACAACAGATCCTGCCGGAAACGACTGTTTGCGATCTCTTCATTGAGATTCGCGTTCGTGGCCGAAATGACGCGCACGTTTACTTTGCGGGTCTTCGAGGATCCGACCCGTTCCATTTCGCCGATCTCCAGAACGCGGAGCAGCTTGGCCTGCAGATTGATCGGCACGTTCGCGATTTCATCCAGGAACAGAGTGCCTGTGTCCGCAAGTTCGAACCTTCCTACGCGATCGGTTTTCGCATCTGTGAATGCACCCTTTACGTGTCCGAACAATTCGCTTTCGAACACGCCCTCCGCCAGGCCGCCCGCATTCACTGTCACCAGCGGCTTCGAAGCGCGCTCCGAGATCCCATGCAAAGCCTGGGCGACCACCTCCTTGCCCGCGCCCGGCTCTCCCGTAATGAGCACGTTGGCATCCGACGGCCCGACACGCGAAATGAGCTGTAAGATCGGCTGCATCGCCGCGGATTCCGCAATCAGCCTGGGCTTGCCCTCCGTTCCGCGCAGCAGCCGGTTCTCCGCTTCCAGCCTTTGGCTTCGGCGCAATGCATCGCTGAGTTCGAGCTGCGTCCGCAAGATCGAGATGAGACGCGCATTTTCCCAAGGCTTCTGAATGAAATCCCGTGCGCCCCTGCGCATGGCTTCCACTGCCAGTTCCACGCTGCCCCAGGCCGTCATCACGATCACCGGAATGGTGGAGTCGATTGCCTGAATACGCGCCAGCAGATCCAGTCCCTCCTGGCCCGACGTCGTGTCTCGTGTGTAGTTGAGATCGATGAGGACCGCGTCAAACTCGCGAGTCTCCAGAGCGGTGACCACAGCGCCAGGCGATGTAACGCACTCCACCTGGTAGCCTTCGCCTTTCATCAGGAACCGGATCGCCTCAAGCACATCCTGCTGATCATCGGCGACCAGTATCCGCTGTCGTTTATCCATCGGTTAGCTTGTATGATCTCATCTGAAGCCTGCTATTTCATTCGCTTGAGATCCTTCTTCACGGGATCCCAGCCTGGACGAATCGCAAGCACGGTCTCCAGTTCTTTTGCCGCTTCGGCGCGTCGGCCCATCTTCTCGAGCAACAGGCCCAACTCCCAGTGGGCACTCGCGTGTTCCGGTGCATCGCCTTCCGGAGTTACCGTGAGATACTTCCGCAGATAGCGCTCTCCCCGGGCGTTATCTGCTCCGCTCATGCGCAGCGCCACGCCGGCCTCGTAATAAGCGGAAAGGTCGTCCGGAGATGCGTGCTCCGTTTGCGCAATAAGCGTATCCAACTCAGCCCAGCGCTGTTGTGCGGCCATCACGCGTCCCAGTACGGCGTAGGCGAGTCCTCGCGTGGATTCGAGTGCAATCGCCTCCCGCGCTTTCTGCTCCGCTTCCTTCCAGCGCGGATTGTCGACCCGGCAGCAGTACATATAGGCCAGTTCAGCCACCGCTACCGGGTTCCTCGGCATCTTGAGTAGTACCGATTCCATCCGGCCCCAGTTCTTCTGTTGCCGGTAATAGCGGGCCAGGTACAATAATCCCTTTTCCCCGTCCAGGTTATTCAACCGGCCGGCCAATTCTTCCGCTTTTTTCCGGTCGCCACCGAGCAGTGCCGGAGCATCCCAGAGGAAGATCGCTTTCATCGCCAGGGCTCCGGAGTGGTTCGGGTTCAGAGCCAGCGCCGCCTCCAGTTCCTTGCGAAAGTGCCGCAATAGTCCAACTTTGGCAAACGCGGGTGCATCATCCAACTGCCGGCCGTAAACGCGCGCATACAGCGCGTGATAATCCGGCACATTCGGGTCGAGCGTCACCGATTTTTCCGCCAGAATGGCCGCGCCTTTGTCGTCCCACATCATGAGCTTGGCCCTGGCCAGCAGGTGAGCCAAGTGCGCATCGGTCGGATTTGCTTTGTAGGCAGGTTCGACGATCGCGCGCCCTCGTTTGTAATGGCCCTGGTCCATCAGTAGTTCGGGGTTGGGATTGGAATCGGCAACGTTGGCACCCCCTACCGCGCAGACCGAACACACGACGGCCAAAAGGGTCCGAAAGGAGAAATACATGCTTTACACAATTGTAACGGAGCATCCAGTCCCGTCCCGCGCTTGGGGGCAACGAGGGCCTATAGGGCCTTATGCAGCTCAGGGGATCTACTGAACTATAATCAGAAGCCTCGTATGTCGACCGGCGATGCAATCACTGCTGGGCGGAACGCAGACGCGCGCTGGCGGGTCCTGCGCGACCGGCGTGTCCTGGTTGCAATCAGCGCCGGTTTTCTCGGATTTCTGGTTTCCTTCTTTGAGGTGCAGGTCCTTCCCGGAGTCATAATGATCTTCTCCGGCGTTCTTTACCTCCTCATCGCCATCGCCTATGGTCCTTTACTCGGAACGCTAACCGCCACACTTGCCATGATCAGGACCGTGTGGTTGATGGGCAACGGCTACTCGGTTGCCTTTGCAATCCTGGAAAGTGCGGTCATCGGATATCTCACGCGCCGCAGGGTCGCTCCGCCGATCGCCGCCGTTCTCTTTTGGATCTGTCTCGGTCTGCCTTTGCTTGCGTTTACGATCTTTGTCGCTCTGCACATTCAGACCAGCGGATGGGCGAATGTGATGAAAAGAGCCTTGAACGGGTTCATCAACGTAATCGTCGCCGACCTGCTGCTCGCCGTGCCCATCGTCTCCGACTCCCTGTTCAAAGATCGTCCCCAGCGCCGCTCGGTTCCACTTCGTGAACTCATCTCGACCAGCCTTCTGCTGGTGTCGATGTTGCCAATCGTGATCATCAGCATCGCGCATGCCCGTTCGAACACGCGACTGAAAGAGACCGAGGCGAAGGAACGGATCCAGGCAGTCGCGAACGTGATGAAACTGCAAATTGACGAGCACGTTCGTAAACATGTGGATGCCGTCGCTTCTCTCGCTAGCGCGATTTCTCTCCGGCAGCCCATTCGTCCGGATGCGCTCAGCCGCCTGCTCAATGAAAACCATAAAATCAACACCGGCTTTCTCACAATGCTGGTTGCCGATGCCCGCGGCGACATCATTGGAGCTTCGCCGGTGCTTAGCGGGCATCAGAATATTTCGGACCGCGATTACTTCACCTCACCCTTACGTTCCGGCACTCCATTCGTTTCCAAAATATTTGTGGGCCGCGGATTCGGGCACGATCCGATCATCGCCATCAGCGCGCCTTGGCGTGCGCGGGATGGCAAAGTGACCGGCATCGTGGAAGGATCGCTGGATCTGCGTCAGTTCGAGCATGTGGAAGAGACGCACCGAAACCTGCCCGGAACGGAGGTAGTCATATCCGACCAGGGAAACCGCATCATATACGCGAGCGCCGGCCTGCCTTATCACGTACTGGATCAGGCTCCCCCTTTCTACAGCGGGAAGGATGCTGAAAACGAGCGTTCCCTCCTGGACCCTGCGATCAGAGTTCGCGAACCCGGCTACCTCATCAGGTCCGCTCGAAGCGAACTCACCGGATGGCGGGTCAGTGCACAACAATCTCTCCAGCCACTACAGCAATCGACCGAGGACTACTATTTGCGGACTCTGGCGTGGCTCTTTGTGGCTGCGGTTCTGTCCTACTTGCTGGCCAGCCTGATTGCACGCAGGATCACATCTCCTCTGGAAGAACTTGTACACTCTCTCAAGGATTTTCGCGTCGGCGATCCATGGAGGGTGTCACGCCGGGCTGCCTACTCGGTCCCGACGGAACTCCTCGGGATTCATCAATACCTCGCCGACCTCGCCGCCCGGCTGGCCGAATCCTATCGCAATATGCGGGAGGCCCTCGAAGAGAAAGAAGTGCTCAACGCAGAGCTGAAAACGCTGGCCGCCGAACTGGACAGAAAGGTGCAGGAGCGCACGGTGGAACTCTCTGTCGCAACCGCTCGCGCGCAGGACGCCAACAACGCGAAAAGCCTCTTTCTTGCCAGCATGAGCCATGAGATCCGCACTCCTCTGAATGCCGTAATTGGAATGACCGATCTCCTGGCTGCGTCCGATCTCCCTGCCGAGCAGTTGAGCGTTGCCGAAACCATCCGGACCAGCGCACACAGTCTTCTCGTCCTCATCAATGACATACTCGACTTCACCAAGATTGAATCGGGCAAGCTGCAACTCGAACAGGTGCGGTTCGACCTTCGCCAGGTGCTCGAAGATGTGACAGCGATGGTGGCCCCCGACGCGCACGCCAAGCGGATCGAACTGATCTGCCGCACGGCACGGGATGTGCCTTTTGGCCTTGTGGGCGATCCGAATCGCGTCCAGCAAATCATCATGAACCTGGCCGGCAACGCCGTGAAGTTCACATCCACGGGAGAGGTTCTGATCGACGCGCGCCTGGAGAGCAAGATCAACGGGGTCGCACATCTCCGATTCGAAGTCTCCGACACCGGCATCGGTATCGCGCCGGAGATTCAGGCCCACCTTTTTCAGCCGTTCACACAGGCGGATGTTTCCACCACGAGGGAGTTTGGCGGGACAGGGCTGGGACTCGCTGTCAGCCGGCGTCTGGTCGAGTTGATGCATGGCTACATCGGCGTACGCAGCCGGCTCGGATCAGGCTCCACGTTCTGGCTCGATTTGCCCTTGGCGATCGCGGACGAGGAACCCCAAACACCTGCATTGATCAAGGACGCGATCCTCATCGTCGACAACAACGAAGCTGCCGGTGCCGCCATGCAGGAGAACCTTGCCGCGCTGAACATCCGGTCGGACCTGGCGAACGATACAGAATCCGCTCTCCACATGCTGATCGACGCGCACCGGGCCGGCAGGCCCTATGCGGCCTCAATTCTGGATTACGATCTTTCACTCGTCGACGGGGTTTCCTGTGAAAGCGCGATCCACAGCCTGCCGGATTTCACGTCCTTTCCCGTGGTGCTGCTGCGTCCTCACACTGGGCGCATCCATGTACCGCAAGCGTCGTTTATCCGGAGCTTGAAGAAGCCGGCGTCGGGCATGCAGATTCTGGACGCCCTACTCAGCCTTACCACCCAAACGAGGAGCGAAGATATGCTTCCTGCAGGCAATGGCGCCAGCCCCGCCGAACCGGTGCGGCACCAGCACAAAATCCTTCTGGTGGAGGACAATCCCATCAATCAGCGCGTCGCGCTCAGGATGCTGTCCAAACTGGGCTATGACGCCGATCTTGCTTCCGATGGACTCATGGCGATCCGGGCAGCGGATTCCGAACACTATGATGCCATTCTGATGGACTGCCAAATGCCTCTAATGGACGGTTTCGAAGCCGCCCGGGAAATCCGGCGGCGCAGCAAGGGATTGCCGCCTAAGGTCATCATCGCGCTGACTGCGAATGCCTATCCGGAGGACCGGGAACGCTGCCGGCGCGCCGGTATGGACGACTACATCGCGAAACCCGTAGCCCTGGAAACACTCCGTGCAACCTTGGATAAATGGATTAAGCCACAGCGCTCCCACGACGCCAATTGAGTTCGTTTTTTGCTTTTGGCTCTCGCAATGCGTGACAATGACCCTTTGGACCCCCTGTGCCCACGGACCTGATAGAAATCAATCCAGATAACCCGAGTGCCGAGGCGGTGGATCGGGCAGCCAAAGTCATCCGGAAGGGAGGCGTTGTTTCGATCCCCACAGACGCTCTCTACACTCTGGTCGCCGATCCTATGAACCTGCAGGCCGTCGGCTGCGTGTTTAAAGCGAAAGGCAGGGAGAACCAGCGGTCACTTCCCCTACTCGTTTCCGATCTGATGATGGCCGAAGAGCTTGCATCTGAACTGACGACCCGCTTCTATATGCTCGCTCGCCGTTACTGGCCCGGACCCCTCACCCTGATCGTTCCCGCCAGCGCGAAGGTTCCGCTAAGGGTTACCGGAAACACCGGGCGTTTAGCGATGCGTCAATCGCGCGCGCCAGTCGCGAACGCTCTGCTTGAAGCTCTTGGGCAACCCCTCATCTCCACCAGCGCAAATAAGTCCGGCATGCCGACGTGCCGCAGCGGCATCGACGTCTTCGCCATGATGGATGGCTCCGTGGATCTGGTCCTCGATGCCGGAATTTGCGTCGGAGAGGGCGCCACTACCGTCGATGTAACTGAGCCGTACTGGCGCATCATCAAAGAGGGCGCCATCCCCGAAAAAGAGATTGCCGAATTCCTCAAGGGGCAATAGCCTCAAGTCCAACAATACCTGAGCGGGACCGCCGCCCCGATTCTCAAAGTAACGGGCCGAGGGATCGCCGGATTCCCACCACTCGGAATTTACGGTTTGTCTGCTATCATTCTTTTGGAGCGTTCCTGCGAAGCAGGTGAGAGACCTCTTATAAATTGATCCAACAGTCAATGTCATAGGGATCCGGCTCGTCATATGCGTCAGTGTGCAGGCTCCCGCGGTTCTGCCGCGAATGGAGAAGCCTTAGATGCCCGGAGGATCCCGCCCCTTATCACTTAAGGGTCAATGACGGAGGTTGACCACGGCGAAGTGGTGCGCTCCTAATTCTGTCCTTTTTCTCTCACATGAGGATCCTTTTCATTGGCGATATCTTCGCCTCTGCCGGCCGGGGCATAGTTGCCGATCAGTTGGGGCGCATCGTATCGACGGAAAAAATCGACCTGGCGCTCGCGAATGCGGAGAACGCCGCCGGCGGATTCGGCGTCACGCCTTTGATCGCGGAAGAGCTGTTGAAGTTGGGCCTCGATGTGCTCACCTCCGGCAACCATATCTGGGATAAGAGGGAAATCCTCGAGTACTTCCCGAATCAGCCGAGGCTTTTGCGGCCTGCGAACTATCCTGAAGAATTGCCTGGGCGTGGCGTGACCGTCGTGAAAGCCCGCAACGGTGTCGAATGCGCCATTATCAATCTTCAGGGCCGCTCCCATATGCCGTCGACGGACTGCCCGTTTCGCAAGGCCGATCAAATTCTGGCTGCTCTCCCCGAGCACGTGAAGGTGCGGTTTATTGACTTCCATGCTGAACTCACCAGCGAGAAAGTGGCCATGGGTTGGTATCTCGATGGCCGATCCTCGGTGATGGTCGGCACGCATACCCACGTTCCAACCGCGGACACGCGCATCCTGCCGGGTGGACTCGCTTACCAGACCGATGTCGGCATGACAGGTCCTTACCACTCCGTAATTGGTGTGGATAAGGATATAATTTTGAGGCGCTTTCTGACGGCGGCTCCTGTTCGCATGGAGGCTGCCCGGGGCGGCGTTGAATTACATGCAATTATCGCCGACGTAGACGAAAGTACCGGAAGATCTAGATCCATTAGGCGATATAAATTGCCGGAGTAGAGAGTTAGACTACTATAAAGTGGTGTATTTGAGCGCATGACGATGGCTGACATTGCGTCTCAGAGCGCAGACCGACGTAATGTAAGCCTGCAAAATGAGCCTGCGAGCCCGCCCAAAATACTGGACCGAGATTAGTTTCGGACTGGCGTTGATTTGTGCTATCGGTGCCGGTTTGGTCGCGTTTTCTGTCCGCAAGACAGAGCCTACTTTCAACTTGACCAACAGCCTTATTTCCCGGCTGGGCTCAATTCAGGATGAACTCCGGGCCGCCCATTACGCGGAAGTTCGCCACCACATCGACGATTTCCAGAAACTGGATCTTACTCATCCGGCATTTCATGCCATCCGCGATTATCTGCTTCAACTCCGTCTTAAACTCGGCGGCATCGAAGCGCTCGAAACGGAATTGCATCAAACGCGGACGGAACCGGACAAAATCCGCCTGCTCGAACGGCTTGTCCAGGCTAAGAGCGACGGACAAACGCTGATCCTGGCCGCGCAAGGCGTTCTTAGCGACAGCCGCAGCGAAGATTCCGAATTCGTGTCACTTCGCTACCGCTACCTGATTGGTCTGACCCTCGGGCTGGCTACATTGGCCAGCATCAGCGCCCTGCAACTCTACAAGGAGCGCCGCGACATCACGCAGCGGCAGCATGCGGAACAGGCGCTCCGGGAATCCGAAGCACGTTTCCGCGGACTCTTCGAGAACGTAAACGAAGGCATTTACCAGGTGAGTCTCGAAGGCAAGATCATTGCCGCCAACTCGGCGTTGGTCAGCATGTTGGGCTTCGATTCGGAGGAGGACCTGCGCAGCGTGGAATTTGTGCAGGATCACTACTTCCACCCGGGCGTGCGCCGCACTTGTATCGATCTGCTCGAGCAGCAAGGTCTACTTCGCAACAAAGAGGTGGTTCTTCGGCGTAAAGACGGAACGCCTATTGTTGTCCTCGATAATGCGCGTATTGTGCGCGATTCATCCGGCCACACGCGATATTACGAGGGAACTCTGATCGACATTACGGACCGCAAAAAGTTCGAACAGGAACTCGCAAATGCCCGCGACGAAGCCATCCACGCGTCGCATCTGAAATCGCGCTTTCTTGCCAACGTGAGCCACGAAATCCGGACTCCGATGAATGGGATCATCGGCATGACGAACCTGCTGCTCGATACGGATCTAAGCCCGGAACAGCGCGAATTTGCAACCTCCGTAAGGCGATCATCCAGCTTCCTGCTCGACATCATCAACGACATTCTTGATTTCTCCAAAATCGAAGCCGGTAAGCTGGAACTCGAGAACGTCGAATTCCGTCTCCGCCCTTCTGTTGAAGAAGTTCTGGAACTGCTTGCGGACATTGCCGAATCGCGGGGTCTTGAACTCATCTGCAATATACAGGATGATTTGCCTGATCGTTTGTCCGGCGATCCAGGCCGCCTCCGCCAGGTGTTGATGAACCTGGTCGGGAATGCTCTCAAGTTCACCGAGCGCGGTGAAGTCGCTGTGAACATTCGTGTCAAGCAGGTCTCCGGGACTCGCGTCACACTTTTGTTCGAGGTGATGGACACCGGCATTGGCATCACTCCGGCGCAAATGAGCAGAATCTTCGAGCCGTTTCATCAGGGTGATGGCTCTACCACGCGCCGGTACGGAGGGACTGGGCTGGGCCTGAGCATCTCGCGACGCATCGTCGAGATGATGGGCGGCAAGATCAGCGTGTTCAGCATCCCAGGCCGTGGATCCACTTTCTCCTTCGACGCTTCATTTCAATTCCAGTCCTCCAGTCATCCGCCGCTGACGAACGATGCGGTTCGAGGGAAGCGGGTGACGATCGTGGAGGACAGCGCCGGGGCGTCGAGAGTGCTCGAAGAGCACTTGCGAGGCTGGGACATGCACGTGACCACGTTTCGCGAGGTGCGCGCATTTCAAGAGTCTCAACCGCAAGCGGACTTCCTCCTGATCGATTGCCAGATGCCGGGCGTCGATGCAGATCTCATCGCTCACGTTCGTGTTCCTATCATCTTGATGACAAATTACGGCCAGCGCAAACTGCCGTGTGCCGCTACTGATCCGAACATACTCGGCGTTCTTACGAAGCCGATTCGCTCGGATCTGTTGAAGAATTTGTTCTGCGGTGTTGTGCGTGTTCCGTCATCGCCCTCTCAGGTGATTCTTCCGGAATCTCAACCCTGCGCGCCATTACGCATTCTCGTAGCGGAAGACAACATGATCAACCAGCGAGTAGCCAGAAAAATGGTGGAGCGGCTCGGTTACACGGCCGACGTCGTTGCGAACGGAGTTGAGGTCATGGACGCGATACGCGCTGGCGGTTACTCGCTGGTGCTGATGGACTGCCAGATGCCGGAGATGGATGGCTTCGAGGCGACTGCGGCGATTCGCGAAGAGGAAAAGAAGGGCCATCGCATTCCGATCGTTGCGATGACCGCGCATGCCATGAAGGGAGATCGTGACCGTTGCCTGCAGGCCGGCATGGATGACTACATCAGCAAGCCGATTCGGTCCGATGAACTGGCCGCCATCCTCGATCGCTGGATCCCCTCTCACCAGGGGCGCGCCGCTTCGAGTTCGTAACTGCTGCTGATTGTGAGTTGCGTCGGAACCTGTGCCTTGCCGCGTCCGTTTTAATGAAACACAGCGACGCCCCATCTGTTCCTCGCAGCACTCGAGGATTCCAGGTGTCAGCTCGCCCGGCGGTCAAGCAGCTCCGAATAGGAGCAAGATCAGCGGCTCACACCGGCACCGCCTTTCGATCGGAAGCCGCCTGGCCAGAGGTCTCGCCGCCAACCAGCGCTCCGAGCCGCTGCACGATCTGATTCAACGCCTGGGCCTGCGCGGACAACTCTTCGCTGGCTGAAGCACTCTCTTCCGCGTTCGCCGCCGTGTCTTGCGTGAGCTGATCCATCTGAGCCACTGCCTTGCCGATCTGCTCGATGCCGCGCGCCTGCTCTTGGCTGCCCAAGCTCAACTCGTCCACTAGCATCTTCACTTTGGCCGCGCTTTCGGTGATACTGCGGATCACCTGTGCCACCTGTTGCAGCTTGGTGTTGCCTTCGTTGGATCTGCCGATCGATTCTTGAATGAGTATGGCCGTGTCTTTCGCCGCCTGGGCTGAACGCTGCGCCAGGTTTCGAACTTCATCGGCGACCACTGCAAACCCCATGCCGGCCTCACCGGCTCGCGCCGCCTCCACTGCTGCGTTCAATGCGAGAATGTTGGTTTGAAATGCGATCTCATCGATCACTTTGATGATCTTCGAAATCTTATCGCTGGAGGAGTTGATCTCCTTCATCGATACCACCATTTGTTCGAGCGTTTGGTTTCCTTCCTTGATCTGCCGGTCGACCGTCGCCATGACATCGGCGGCTGTCCGTGAATTCTCG
This sequence comes from uncultured Solibacteraceae bacterium, assembly GCA_964464925.1. Classification (GTDB taxonomy): domain Bacteria; phylum Acidobacteriota; class Terriglobia; order Bryobacterales; family Bryobacteraceae; genus CAYXLI01. The sequence goes on from CAYXLI010000001.1 coordinate 291,934, forward strand.
GCGTTCTTGCGGGTCATGGAAGTGATCTCCTCGCTTGATGCGGAAGTCTCCTCAAGTGAGGCGGCCTGCTCGGAGGCGCCTTGCGCGAGTGTTTGGCTGGATGATGCCACTTGCGACGCGGCATTGGCTATCTGTGAAGCACCTTCTGCAAGCTCCGTCGCCGATTGCCTCAGCGCTCCATTGATGCCGCGCACGATCCAGAATGCCATCGCCCCCCCGATCAGGAGTGAGCACAGCACGCTCGAACAAACCGACCAAGTCGCCGTCGAAGCCGCGTGAGCCGATTGGCGGGCCATGTCATCTCCGTATGATTTGTTCTGCTCTATCTCGTCGCCAATCGTTTTCTGCAGGTCTTGAGAGGCCGGTATGAGCCTTTGCTGAAAAGCTGCCAGTGCTTCCTGGGTCTTCTGCTCCCTGCTCAGCAAACGAGCGGCCTCCCAAGCCCCGAAATACCGGTCGAAAGCAGGTTCGATCTTGCTGAACATCTCGCGGTCGATCGAGCGGGAGATGGTTTTTTCGTAATCTTTAAGAAGGCTCTTGAACTGCTCCCGCAGCATTGCCATTTGGGATTCACACTGAGCCCTCTGCTCGTCGTTGGCGGAGGCGATGTGCCTCAGCATTTGCGCTTGAAGATCCTTCGTCACACTTTCGGCCCGGCCAATGTAGTAGATACCCGGCAGCGCATCCGTGACAGTTGCTTCCTGGTATCGATTCATGCGACTGATGCCGGCAAGCGAGACCGCCCCGACCAAGATCGTGAATGAAATCAGTGCGCTGAATGCCAATGAGATCTTCTTCCCGGCTGTCATAGTTCTGAATGCCCCTTCCCTCTGAATGCGTGCTTCCTGCGCGAATCCTGCGTGAATGGACCCGCAAATACCTCATCGGCGCTAATGGCATGGACGTGAGCCAAGACTTCCGGCGGAGACAGCGTACCGGGAGCTATCATGGAGAAAGAGGGATACACATGGAAGTCGAAATGAAAATCCGCGGACTGACGATGGATCCGGTCACGAACATGCCGATCGTCGTCCTCAAAGATGTAAATGGTGGGTCCGTGCTCCCAATCTGGGTCGGGATTTTCGAAGCGAACGCCATCGCCCTCGAAATCGAAAAAGTTTCTACGCCGCGGCCTATGACGCATGACCTTATCAAGACTGTTCTGATGGGTCTCAATGCGGGAGTCAAGAAGGTGGTTGTGAGCGAACTTAAGGATGATACGTTCTACGCGCTCATCTGGCTGGAGAAGGATGGTGAATTGATCAGTGTCGATTCGCGGCCGAGTGACGCGCTAGCACTAGCGCTTCGCCTCGATTGTCCCATCTTTGTCGAAGACAGTGTCCTGAAGACCTCGAAAGCAACCAATGCCGTCAACGATAAAGTGCAGAGCGAGGAACTGCGCAAGTGGCTGGAGGGACTCAATGACGAGGATCTCGGCCGCTACAAGATGTAAATGACGGAGAAATTTGAACGTCTGGTCGCCGCGGGAATACAACTATTGCCTGCCTTTGAAATTACGTCCCACCTGGTTTTTGAACGTGACGGATTCGTTGCCCTCGTAGAACGGCGCGATGACAGCTTCGGAGCGGTCGGCACCGCAGGCCTGCTTACCGAACACGGTGTCGCTCCGCTCATCGTGAAGAATGGGCACGCGGTGTTTGTCACCAAAGGCTATGAAATTCGGGCCGAACCAGAGCAAGTCGAGCAGCTACGCCGCTTCCAGCGGGATTTGCAGGCAGCGCTTTCCTGATTCCGCCTCGTTACAGGTGGCTAATTTAACGCCAGCGTCACTCCGGGCTGGCTGCGCCCCCCATTCAAGGTGACTACAACCTCTTGCACCCCGGTTAAAGTAGTGCTGAGTGGTAACTTCGCATTAATCTGCATGACCCCGAGCAAACCTGGTGCGCGGCCCGCATAGAGCACCTCCGCTGCAAGCCCCCCAACGTCGACCGACAACGTTGTACGAAACGAACCCACTCCGCCCGCACGCCCGTCGATTGAGTCACTTAGCAGCACTCCGTCGCCTGTGGCGTAAAGCACGATGATCGAACCCGGATGAGCGGGGCGATCGGTGGCGTTGGCGGAGCCGTCCTCATTGAGCGCGATCGCCTGGCCCGATCCGGTGGCCAGAGTAAAGAGGCCAAGTGAGACCGGCTGAACGGGTACGGTGGCCCGGCCATTCACGCCGGACCCGGAAAGTACCGTGACATCCGTCTGGCTTCGGCCTGCAAGTCCATAAGGCACCTGGAGATTGATTTGCGAGTCCTGCACGTACAGCAGGGGAGCGGGACGGCCGTCGAACAGGACCTGAACCCCTCCAAGTATGTTTGGAAGGATGCCATCGGCCTGCGGCCTGCCGGTTACCCCATCTTTCGAACCGAACCCACTGCCGAAGATCGTCACGAGTTGTCCGGCGGCGATCGGCTGCTCTCTCAAAGTGGCGCTATGCACGATGGAGAGAGCGGTTAAAGCTTGGGCGACGACGGTCATTTCCGCCGTAATCTTTCGGACCCGGTTATTCCCGGAGTCTGAGATGAAGATGGCACCCTCCCGATCGATCCAAATATCGAGAGGCGTATCGAGTGCTGCAGATTCCGCAGGACCACCATCGCCAGAGAAGCCGCGCGCACCAGTTCCGGCCAGTATGCTGACCTTCCCGGACGTGCTGATTCGCCGGATAGTGTGGTCGCCTGCATCGGCGACCAGCAGGTCACCTCCGGGAAGAGCGCGCAGTCCGCGCGGATCCACGAACTTGTTTCCGTAGCTGGTGATGATGCCTTTCGCATCGATCCTACGAATGCGTCCATTCCCTGTATCCGAGATGAAGAGGTTACCCGCTGTGTCGAGCGCGACGGCGGTCGGGTTCAAGAGGCGCGCCTGTGTTGCGGGGCCGCCATCGCCGAGTGATTCGAGCAGGCTGCCGCCCGCGATCGTGTAGATAAGGCCCTCGGGCGTAATCTTACGGACGCGGTTGTTGCCTGAATCCGCGAAGTAAATGTTGTCGTTCTGGTCGACCGTCAGCCCTGCCGGTTTGCTGACCTGTGCATAAAGAGCCAGCCATCCGTCTCCGCTGAAGCCCGGCGTATCGGATCCCGCGAGCGTGGACGACGAACCATCCGGTGCGATGCGGCGTATGCGGTTTGCACCAGGGTCCGAGACATAGAAGTTTCCGCGATTGTCGGCGGCGACCGATAGCGGTGAAACCAGATGCACCGAGGTGGCTAGCGAACCGTTTAAGCCAGTGGCCTGGCCGTCCCCGGCGAATGTGCTCACCAGTCCAAGCGTATTGATCTTCCGTACGCGGAGGTTCTTGGAATCGACGATATAAAAATTGCCGAGATAATCGCGGTACAGACCCGCAGGGCCGTTCAGGCGCGCGTTGGCGGGAGGGCCTCCATCGCCGCCGAATAGACTGGTACCCACTCCTGCGATTGTTTGCGCATTGTTGCCCGCGAGCTTTTTGACGACTCTGGAACCGGTCGCGTAAACCTGATCAACGGCACTGATGGCGATGTCACCTCCGCCGAGCGGAAGATTCGTCAAGCTGCCAAAGCTCCCGAGCCGCAGGGTAGTAGCGCGCCCGTCCTGCACATACAGATTGCCTGCGCCGTCGACGGCGAGCCCTGTGGGCGAGTTTAGAGCGCCTGTGGTGACCGTACTGATCACACCCTGCGCAACACGCCGGACGCGCCGGTTCCCGCTGTCTGCGATATAGAGCACGCCTTGGGCGTCAATGGCGAGACCAGCCGGGTAGGCAAGCTGGGCGAGCTTGGCCGCGGCGCCGTCACCACTGAAGCCGGCCGTTCCCGATCCCGCTACCGTGGTGATCACGCCGGCAGCGTTGACTTGGAACACGCGCTGCGCCGAGAAATCCGATATGAACAGATTGCCGTTCGCATCGGCGGCAACGTTGCGCGGAGCGCTGAGCTTAGCTTCGGTTGACATGCCGCCGTCACCATCGCCGCCGGGCACGATACTCCCGCCGCCGGCAATCGTGGCGATACGGCCATCGGCAGAGATACGCCGCACACGCGCGTTGCCCAGGTCAGCGATGTATAAATTGCCAGCCCTGTCGAAGCAAAGTCCATAGGGAGCGTTCAGTGTAGCCGACTCGGCGGGCCCATTGTCCCCGGAAAATCCGGGGCTACCATTGCCGGCGATTGTCTGGATTATCCCCTCAGGGCTAATCCTACGGACGCGATGATCTGCTGGGTCTGCAACATAGACGAAGCCTCGTGTGTCTACGGCGATGCCCTCGGGCTGAGTGAGAAGTGCCTGAAGCGCCGGACCGCCATCGCCGACCCAGTTTCCACCTGCAAAGGTCTGAATCGTATAGACGGTCTTGAAAGTTTGCGAAAATGCCGGCAACGCGGCAGCCAAGATCCACAGGGTGGTGACCCCGGCCCTGCTTCGAAGAGAGGTGTGTAGTCGCACCAATAAAGATGTGCATTTCAGCAAGGATTTTTCTCATCCTTACCCGATAAGTCCAGTGTGGACGTTCTAATTCGGTACTCAGTACTCATGCAAATGATGAGCCTTGGGCTAATGGCTCAGAGTGTTCTGCACTTGAAGGGCGGCATTGCAGAAGGCAAACAGATCGGACAGGAGGCTGCCCGCCGGGCGCTCCAGACCAGGACGCTAAATCCGTCGTGGCGGCACGTTCTGCTGACTGCGCGAGACGGCCAGGGCGGACAACTATCGGAATGGCTGGATTCAATAAGCGGCCGCAGCGTCGGGGTGCTGCCCGGCGACACGCTCTTGGCTGTGCTTCCCGCAGACGCTACTCCGGACCCGGCCCTGGCCGATACACAGGAACTGACCTCGCCTAACAAGCTCGCTCCAGATGTCTCGGCAAATAGCGACAAGGAAGGTTTCCTGTTGGTGGAGTTTCATCCGGACGTGGATCTCGCAGATGCCGCGACGATTGTACTCAACGCCGGTTTGACGCTTCATGACAACCCGGACCTCGCTCCGAATCACCTCCTCGTAGAAGGATCTTATTCGGTTGCCATCACGCTGGCCGATTGGGACGAAGTGGCGTATGTTTTCGAGGCATCGCCGGATTTGGCAACAGGAACACCTGTCATCCCATGTGCAGGTTTCGCGAGCACAACTGGAATGGTAGGCCAATACATCGCGACGGTCGGGAACGGATGGGGCGGGCCGGGAAGAAATGCCGCAGCCCTGACCTACACGTACAGTGCATTGACCACCAAGCAATCGAGAGCACTGGTGACCGCGAACATCGAGAAGGCTCTTGGTGAATGGAGCAAGGCAGCGGCGGTCACGTTCACGCCCGGCATGCAGCCGAACGCAGCGCGGAACCTGAATATCCTGTTCGCTTCGGGGGATCATGGAGACGGATATCCGTTTGATGGTCCGGGTAAGGTGCTGGCACACACGTTCTATCCGGCGCCTCCGAATCCGGAGCCACTGGCGGGAGACTTGCATTTCGACGCTGACGAGAACTGGAATATCGGCGCGGACATCGATGTGTACTCGGTTGTGTTGCATGAGTTGGGGCATGCGCTTGGCTTGGGCCACTCGGACAAGCCTGCGGCCGTGATGTATCCGTACTACAAGCGCGTAAGCGGCCTGACCGCTGAGGATATCAGTACGGTGCTCACGCTCTACGCAGAGCCGGGGGGAACAAGCGCCTCGCCGGGGCCATTGACACTCACGATCGAGGACCCGGGTACCGTGGCCGCAGCTACGGTTGATCTGTCTGGATCGGTGGCCGGCGGCGTAGGCGATGTGCGTGTAAGCTGGTCCGATACACACAGCCACAACGGCGTGGCGACCGGTACCAGAACATGGCAAATTTCGGGCATACCGCTTCTCGTAGGCGCAAACAACATCACACTCAGCGTTCAAGATGCCGCAAACAGCACTGTGTCTCGATCCATTGTCGTAACGCGAACCGATATTGCAGCCCCGCTGATCACAATCTCTTCTCCAAGTACAGGCAACGTTGCACAGCCGCTACTGACCATCACCGGGACGGCGAGTCACCCTTCAGGCATTGCTCGGGTGAGATGGACGAATTCAAAGGGAGGGCAGGGGGACGCGACCGGCACTGCAAACTGGAATGCAAAGGTGGTTTTGCAGGAAGGGCAGAACTCGCTGGACTTCACCGCTTACGCAAACAATGGCACGAGTGCGCACATCGTTGTAATGTTCAATTACGTAAAGTCAACCGCTCCAGACACGACCCCGCCTTCCGTGGTGATCACGAGTCCGATGTCGACCATCGTACGTACAACGGCATCAACGATCACTGCTTCCGGGGTCGCATCCGACAATGTCGGCGTTACCGAAATCCGCTGGAGCACGAATTTCAACTACTCTGGTGTGGCTGCAGGAACTACTGCTTGGACCACCGGCAGCATCCCGCTGCTGACCGGCGACAACATTGTCACTATCAAGGCCAAGGACGAAGCGGGAAATGTCGGCTCGCGATCGTTCACCGTGGTGCGGCGTTAGCGGTTGTTGTAATCATACCGGCGGCTGCGCGTGCCCGTGCCGTTCGACCAGTTTCCGTTTGACACGCGAAGCTGGTTGATCTGCTGCAAGTCGTCGCTCAGCCGCTGGCGGTCGTCATAATTTATGCTGCTATTGTCTACGACATAGCGCACGTCACTCAGGGCGCCGCGGACCTCCTGCATGTCCACCCGGTTCCCCGACCTGTAATCGTTCAGTGCGTTCCCCAGGCGATCGCTCGCCCGCTGCAATGTATCGCGCTGAGATGTGTTGAGGTTACTGGTGTTCAATGTCGTCCGGATGTCATCGCGCAGCCGGCCAACCGCGTCGTTTACATCACGACTGCTGGAATTTCCATAGGTGGAATTTCCGTTTTGGTTCGAGTATCCGTTGTCGTTACTGGCGTATCCCTCTCCGAAGGAGATCTGCTGGACATCGGTCAAATCGAGGTTGCGGCGGCTGCCGGAATCATCGGTGATGGTAACCATGCGCGAGGTTCCCCGCACGAAAGTACCTGTGTAACGCGTACCATCTTTCATAATTACCGTGTCCGCGAACATGGCGGCCGGTGTCGCAAATAATAAGAAAGAAAGAATTGCTCGCCTCATAATGGCTCCTCCGCCGTCCGGATGAGCACATAAAGGACCAACGGCCGCGCCTTGAAACCGTTAGCTAAGAAGCTTTTCGAGCTTGGAGCCAGGAACGATAATTGTCTCGTTGCGCTCAGGACCGGTGGAGATGCAGCCGACTTCAATGCCGCACAGTTCTTCCAGTCGCTTCAGGTAGCTCTTCGCGGCGTCAGGAAGCTGTGAATATTGCGAAAGGCCGCGCGTCGTGCTTTTCCATCCTGGCAGCCGTTCGAAGACGGGCTTTAGTTCATCGAGTTCGCGATTCGTGGCGGGCATGTCTGTCACGACTTTGCCGTCGAGCTCGTAAGCGACGCACACGGGAACCTCGTCGAGATCATCCAGCACATCTAGTTTGGTGACGACCAGACTGTCGAAGCCGTTTACCATTGCGGTGTACTTCAGCAGAGGTACGTCGAACCAGCCGCAGCGGCGCGGACGGCCCGTAACTGCGCCAAATTCGTTTCCGCGTTTCCTGATGTTCTCGCCCATCTCAGTTAGGTCTTCAGACGGGAACGGACCGCTTCCCACGCGCGTAATGTAGGCCTTACAGACTCCCAATATCGCGGAGAGCTTGGTGGGCGGAACTCCGCTGCCGACAGAAGCACCGCCGGCGATGGCGCTCGAAGACGTCACGAACGGGTACGTTCCGTGATCGATATCGAGCATGGTGCCCTGCGCGCCCTCAAATAGCAGGCTCTTTCCGGCGGCGATCGCGTTGTTCAACAGCTTCGCCGTGTCGCACACCATGGGGCGAAGGCGCTCGGCGAAGTGCTCGTACTGCGCGCGGATGCCACGGAAATCGATATCGTTCGGAATGTGGAACGCTTTGGCGATGGTCGCCTTGTCATCCGCGAGGTTGTCGTACAACTCTTCGAAGTTGCGTCCATCCATCAGGTCGGCTATGCGGATTCCGCGGCGGCCAATCTTGTCCTCGTAGCAGGGCCCGATACCGCGGGACGTCGTACCGATGGCAACGCGGCCTTCCCGGCTTTCGGACAGCTTCTCTGCGAGCCGGTGGAACGGGAAAATCAGGTGGGCGCGGTTGCTGACGGCGAGATTCTTTTCTACCTCAATGCCGGCCTGCTTCAGCGTGTCAATCTCCTGCAGTAGCGCGGCCGGATCGATGACAACGCCATTTCCAATGACGGCCTTCACTCCTTCACGCAGGATGCCGCTCGGGATCAGCTTGAGTACGTACTTCTTTTCGCCGATGTAGACAGTGTGGCCAGCGTTATGGCCTCCCTGATAACGGACGACTATGTCGAACTTTTCCGAGAAGAGGTCAACCATCTTCCCCTTGCCTTCATCGCCCCACTGCGCACCTAGGATTACAACGTTGCTCATAACGAGCCCATCCCGCACAAGATCTTCATGTTTGCCCGAAACTATCTAGTGTACCGCATGAGGTCCGGAGTAACTCACTGTGATAACCTCGAAGAAATGCAGATCTCCGATATTTTTGTGGCACTCGGGGAGCCTGCTTTCGAGCAGATTCTCCGCACAGTGTCCATGGGAAAGTTGAAAACCTTCCAGCTCTATGAGCGAGTGAAGCTGCGTTTTCACATGACGAAACTGAATTCGGAAACGCTTCGGAAGGCGGCTCCGCGGCTGTTTACGCGCATCAACGAGCCCGATAACGAGTTCGCCACGGACGTGGCACAGACGATTCTTGTGTCGCATCTGGATATGATTCGCGATGTTCTGGATTTTCTACAAATCCCGCATGAGGACGGGTTCTTCGCGAAGGATCTGGATCCGGCCGGCAAGCTGACCGAAGGCTGGGAGCAGAGGGTATTCGAGCAGTTTCGCGCCAAATATCCCGAGCCTCTGTTGGTGTTCTACATCAACCATCTCGGGCTCGAATTGGCTCAGGCCGAACAGGTCTTCCAGCCGGCTCCGGTACAGGCATAATCCATGGATCTGGAAAAGCTTTCTTCTGACGCGCTCGCGCGTATCGAGGGCGCCACATCGGCCGACTCGCTGGAAGCGGTGCGCGTGCAAGTGCTCGGACGCAAGGGCATCTTGAGCCAGATCAGCAAGGATATGGGCAAGCTGACGCCGGAAGAAAAGGCGAGCGTCGGCAAGCTGCTGAATGCGGCCAAACAAAAGCTGGAAGCTGCGTTTGAAACGAAGAAGGCCGGTTTTGATCAGGCGCAGCTCGCGATGAAGCTGGATGGCGAGTGGGTAGACCTCACACTTCCGGCTCCGGGGGTACGCCCGGGCAGCTTGCATCCCATCACGCAGATCCAGGCTGAAATCGAAGAGCTGTTCCTCTCGATGGGTTTCACCGTGCTCGATGGGCCGGAGGTCGAGACGGAGCATAACAATTTCGACGCGCTCAATATTCCTCCGGATCATCCGGCAAGAGACATGCAGGACACGTTCTGGCTGGGGGAGGGGCATTTGCTGCGGACACACACTTCACCTGTTCAGGTGCGCGGCATGCAACGTTTGGGGCCGCCCCTGCGCATGATCGCGCCGGGCCGCGTGTTCCGTAACGAGGAAGTGGACGCGTCCCACGAGCATACGTTTTATCAGCTCGAGGGAATGATGGTCGATCGCAACGTCTCCGTTGCGCACCTGATTTACTTCATGAAGACACTGCTAAGCGCGGTGTTCAAGCGTGAGGTGACCGTGCGGTTGCGTCCCGGGTATTTCCCGTTCGTCGAACCTGGTTTTGAACTGGATATTCAGTGCCTCATCTGCGGCGGCAGTGGTTGCCCGGTGTGCAAGCAAAGCGGCTGGGTAGAACTGTTGCCATGCGGACTTGTACACCCGAATGTGCTGAAGATGAGCGGAATCGACCCCGAGGTCTGGAACGGTTTTGCGTTCGGCCTTGGGTTGACGCGTCTGGTGATGATGCGGTACGCCATTGACGATATTCGTCTTCTGCAGAGCGGCGACCTGCGATTCGCGAAACAATTCTAGAGGTTTTGTCGAAGTGAAATTCTCCTACAACTGGCTTACGGAACTTGTAGACGGCATCGAGGCAGACGCACAAGAACTGAGCCGCCTGATCACGATGAAGACGGCGGAAAGCGAGGGAGTCGAGACTGCCGGCGAGTGCTTGGCGACCGTAATCGCCGCGCGCGTCCTATCCGCCGAGCCGATCCCGAATTCCAAGAACGTGATGGCTGTCATCGATGCCGGCAAAGCGGGTAAGCGCACTGTGGTGTGCGGCGCTCCGAACTGCCGGGCGGGCATTGTAACGGCGTGGGTACCTCCGGGCACGAAGATCGAAGGCCGTGAGATCCACAAGGCCGTGATCAACGGCGTGGAGAGCGATGGAATGCTGGCGGCAGGCGTCGAAATCGGCCTGAATCGCGATCACGCCGGAATTCTGGAGTTGGATCTTGAACCGGGTACGCCTCTGCCTTGCAAGCCGGACAGCATCATTGAGATCGATAATAAATCGCTGACGCATCGTCCCGACCTGTGGGGACATTATGGGATGGCGCGGGAAGTTTCGGCGATTACGGGCAAGCGCCTTAGAGATCCTGTGAATGCAGCGTTGCTGCCGCTGGAAGGCAACAGCATCGGCGTAGAGATTGAAGACTACACGTTGTGCCCGCGGTATAGCGCGCTTGTGTTCGACAACGTCACAGTGCAGCCTTCACCGCTATGGCTGCAGTACCGGCTGCAATCGATCGGCCTGAATCCGATCAACAACATCGTCGATGTGACGAACCTCGTGATGGCCGAGCTGGCACAGCCGATGCATGCTTTCGATCGCGACAAGCTGCACGGGAATACTATCTTCGTCCGGCCTGCGCGGGACGGAGAAACCATCAAGGCGCTGAATGATGAGACCTATACGCTGAAGCGGTCGAACCTGGTGATTGCCGATGTTGCAGGACCAGTTGCAATTGCGGGCGTCATTGGCGGATTGGAAAGCGCGATTTGGGAGGAGACCACGCGCATCGTCTTTGAAAGTGCGAACTTTCAGGCGGCCAGCATTCGCAAAACTTCTTCCGCTCTGAAGCTGCGTACCGACGCGTCGATGCGGTTTGAAAAAGCGCAGGATCCGGCGAATACCGTGCGCGGCCTCGCGCGTGCGATTGAGTTATTGATGGAGGTCTCGCCGGGAATCCGGTTAGCGGGCGGGCTGGCGGATGCTCACGCCGAACGGAAGGTGCCGGACCCGATTGAACTGCCGCTGGAGTGGCTCGTGCGTAAGCTGGGGCGGGCCGTGGGCGAGCAGGAGGTGTGGAAGATCCTGGAGGCATTGCAGTTCGGCGTTGCAGTAAAGCGGCCAGGCGTGCTGTCCGTCAGCGTGCCGAGCTGGCGCGCAACGAAGGACATCTCGATCAAGGACGATTTGGTGGAAGAAGTTGGCCGGATGATCGGTTACGGTTCGATCACTCCGGAGGCTCCTTCACTGCCCGTGCGTGTGCCCCCGATGAACGAAGAGCGCACGTTTCATCACGCGATCCGCGAGCTTACGGCTGCCCAAGGGTTCCACGAAGTGTATAACTATTCGTTTCTCAGCGAAGAAACGGCACGCCGGTTTCGCTTTGATCCTGCGGATCTGGTCACGGTGTTGAATCCGATTGCCGCGGATCAAAATGTATTGCGGCCGTCGCTGGTGCCCGGCATCTGGAAGAACGTGGTCGAGAATAGCCGGTACTCGGACAACTTCCGTCTGTTTGAGATCGGCCGCGAGATTCATAAGAAGGGTGACGACCTGCCGGACGAAGTCACGCATCTCGCCGCGGCGTTTTATGCCAAGAGCGCCACAATCGAGCATCTGTTCGAAATGAAGCGGCTTGCGGAGTGTCTTGCTCCGGGTTGTGAGGTGAGGCCCGGTGTGGCCCGGCATTATGAGCACCCCGCGCGTACGGGCGAGGTGTTCCTGAATGGCAAACTCCTGGGGCGCCTTTTCGAGTTTCATCCGAACTTTGTGGAAGGCGGGCGCGTGGGAGTGCTGGATTTGAACCTGGAGCAACTGTATCCCTTGCAGAAAAAGGATCGGCGATATCAGCCGCTACGCCGGTTCCCCTCCAGCGCATTCGACCTTTCGGTTGTGGCGGACGCTCGCGCGCTGGTGGGAGATATCCAAAGGCAGATCACGGAATTCGCGGGTTCCGCCTTGGATGCCATTGAGTTTGTGCGACAGTACGAGGGGCCTCCGCTGCCTGAGGGCAAGAAGAGCGTATCGTACCGGCTGACGGTGTCTGCGACGGATCGTACCTTGTCCAGCGAGGAAGTCGGGGCCGTCCGTCAGAAGATCATCGACGGCATGCGCGGGCTAGGCTACGACCTGCGCGTCTGAAATAGCTTGACCGTCAGCGTATTTCAGCAGCATTTAGCGCGCTGATACTTCGCGCGGAGGCGTTCTTCGCTGAAGAGGCGCCACTCTTCGGCGGAGTGCTTACGTCCATGGACCCGCAAATGGCGGGCGTATGCATTCTCGTCACCGATCTCGCGGAGAATGGCAAGCACGGTTCGGAGGAATTGCCTCATATCTCCTCCGGACGAAGCTGCGAGATCACGTAGGGCGACTCGGTCACTACGGTCTTACGCGCACCGCTCAAGATGCTCAGCCACAGGCGAACGGAATCGGCCAGGATGATTGTGACCAGCACCATAAAGATGCCGGTGAGGGCTGCATCGAGGCGAGCGTTGAAGATCTGGGTTTTCATCGCTGCAATGTTCGATGCGGCGACTTTCCCGGCGTCCAGCAATGCCTGCTGCTGATCCGCCTGGGCCAGGAAGCCGATTCGCGGCGCATCTGAGAAAATCTTCTGCCAGCCGGCGGTGAAGGTGACGGTCACCAGCCAGGCCAGCGGTCCTGCAGTGATCAACATGAATTTGGAGCCGTGCATCTTCACCAGCACCGTGGTGGCAACGCATAGCGCGATCGCGGCGAGCAACTGGTTCGCGATTCCAAATAAAGGCCACAGCGAGTTGATGCCCCCTAACGGGTCGACCACGCCCTGATAGAGGAAGTAACCCCATGCTCCCACTACAGCCGCGCTGGCGCCAATTACGCCAGGCATCCAACTGGTGCGGCCGAGCGGCTCGTATATCTGCCCGAGTAAGTCCTGCAGCATGAACCGGCCGACGCGCGTTCCGGCGTCGATGATGGTGAGGATGAAGAGCGCTTCGAACATGATGGCGAAGTGATACCAGAAAGCGATGATGGCGCGGCCGCCTGCGCTGCTGGAGAATATATGGGCCATTCCCAACGCCAGAGAGGGGGCACCACCGGTCCGGTAGAAGAGAGTTCTTTCTCCGACGTCCTGGGCCAGGGAACTCATCTGTGCCACCGTGACCGGGTAGCCCCAGCCGCTGATTGTGGCGACGGCTGCGTCCGCCGTGGTCCCCACTATTCCACCTGGAGAGTTCACCGCGAAGTAAACGCCGGGTTGCAATGAACAGGCGGCGATAAGCGCCATGATGGCAACGAAGCTCTCAAGCAACATGGAGCCGTAGCCGACCGGCAATGCATGTCCTTCGCGAGCGATCATTTTCGGCGTGGTTCCAGAGGAGATCAGCGAGTGGAAGCCGGACATGGCCCCACAGGCGATGGTGATGAAACAGAACGGGAAGATCTTGCCCGCGAAGATGGGACCGGTTCCGTCGACGAATCGCGTAAATGCGGGAAGTTGCAGTTGCGGACGGACGAAGAGAATGCCGGCGGCGAGCAACAGCACGACGCCGAGTTTCACGAAGGTGCTCAGGTAATCGCGTGGTGCGAGCAACAGCCACACGGGCAGGGCACTCGCCAGGAAGCCATACGCGATGATGGCCAGGGTGAGACTGATGCCTCCGAAGGTGAACCAGGGTGCGTACACGGATTCGGCAATGGCCTGCCCACCGAAGATGCTGGCCATGACCAGTACAAAACCGATGGCGGAACACTCGAGTACTTTACCGGGCCGAATGTATCGCAGATACAGACCCATAAAGACGGCGATCGGCATCGTTGCCGCGATGGTGAATGTACCCCAGGGGCTGTCCCGCAGCGCATTTACGACTACGAGGGCCACGACGGCCAGAAGAATCACCATGATCAGCAGGACAGTGATGAGTGCCACGAAGCCACCGACTTTGCCGATTTCCTCGCGCGCCATCGCGCCCAGGCTCTTGCCATTGCGTCGCATGGAGCAAAACAGAATTACGAAATCCTGCACGGCCCCGCCGAGCACGGCGCCGAGGATGATCCAGATGGTGCCGGGCAGGTAGCCGAACTGCGCGGCGAGCGTTGGTCCGACGAGAGGGCCGGGGCCGGCAATGGCGGCAAAGTGGTGCCCGAAGACGATCCATTTATTTGTCGGCTCGAAGTCGTGCCCGTTGCGAAGGCGCTCCGCCGGAGTGGCGCGCGTGTCGTCGAGCGCCATGACGCGCGCGGCAACAAAGGCGGCGTAGAAGCGATAGCCGATTGCGTATGTGCAGACAGACGCAACCACCAGCCACATGCTGTTGACCGGTTCGCCCCGTTCCGTTGCGATCAGCGCTAAACTATAGGCCGCAAGGACGGCCAGAGCCGCCCAAACGACACGCCAGACAAGCTTCATGGAGTTTCAGTTTAACAGGCATGCATCAGGTGAATTGCTATCATGGTGGCTTGAGGTGAAATGGAGAACTCTATGCTGGTTCCAATGGTAGTAGAGCAGACCTCGCGTGGTGAGCGCGCGTACGATATTTACTCACGTCTGCTGAGAGAAAACATCATCTTTCTGGGCACTCCCATTGATGATAATGTCGCGAATCTCATCATCGCGCAGATGCTATTCCTTGCTGCCGAGGATCCGGAGAAGGATATCTCGCTGTACATCAATTCGCCCGGCGGCTCTATCACGGCCGGTTTGGCGATTCTGGATACGATGCGTCTTGTGGAACCGGACATCGTGACCTACTGCGTGGGGCAGGCTGCGTCCATGGGCGCCGTGCTGCTGGCCGCCGGAAGCAAGGGTAAGCGGTATAGTCTGCCGCACTCGCGGATTCTGATTCACCAGCCCTCTATGAGCGGGTTGGCTGGACAGGCCGCCGATATCGACATTTATGCGAAGGAGATTCTGCGAATGCGGGAAACGCTGAACCAGATTCTGGCCGATGCAACGAATCAGCCGGTTGAGCGCGTGGCGCGCGACGTAGACCGCGACTACATCATGGAACCGGAGCAGGCGCTGGAATACGGTATGATCGACCGGATCATTACCAGCCGCGAACTCTCTCCCGTGGCCCGATAGAGACACGAGGGGCCCGCCAATCCTCAGCGGGCCCTTTTTCCTGCCTTAGACTTTCCTTAGCTTTGTCACTCTTCCCACCTCCACCCACTCAACCACGAAGATATCTCCCTTGTGGTCGAAACAGGCTCCGTGAGGGCATACGAATTTGCCAGGCGTGAACTTCTCACGCGGCAGCTTGCGGACGTCGCGCCAGTTGTTTGCCGCACTGTCGTCGCCGAGGTGCGTGATTACCTTGCTGTCCTTATCGAGCAGCGTGACTTTTGCACCGAGATCCGGGACAACCGCGTCGCCGTTCTTGTAGAAATTGAAATGGCAGGGCAGTGTTGTGCCGGGGACAAACTCGATGTGCTTTCCTTCCAGCGTGAACCGCTGCAGGCGGTTGTTGCCCCGGTCCGCTACCAGCAATGTCGGATTCTGCCTGTTGCGGTCGTCCACGATCAAGCCGTGCGGGCAATTGAGCTGGCCTGCTTCCTTTCCCGGACCGCCAAACGTGCGGATGTATTCGCCCTTCGAGTTGTACTGATTGATGTAGCTGGAGCCGTAGCCGTCGCCCACGTAGATATCGCCGTTTGCGGCGATGGCTAGATTCGTGGGGCTGTATTTCTTCTTCTTGCCATCGGCGCCGGGTTTATAGGCTTCGGATTGATCGGGGTATCCGATAGTCCAAACTTCGCGTCCGTCCAGATCTGTCTTCACGACCAACGCGCGTTTGGTGTCGCAGAGGTAAAGGAACTCGTCCTTGCCCTCTTTTCGGATGTGCAGGCCGTGGGCGCCTCCCTTGAAATCCTTGCCCCAGCTCTTGACGAATTTGCCCTTGTCGTCGAAGATCACCATCGTGTCGTTGCTTTCACTCGAAGCATTGACCGTGTGGTGGATGTAGATGCGGCCGTGCGAATCCTCGCAGACTCCGTGCGTGTTTCCGTAGGCGATATTCTTCGGGAGTTCGCCCCAGTCATGAATCACTTCATACTTGTGGGCGCCCTCGCCGAAGATCGGATTGGCCGAGCCGGACTTGTTGGCGGCTCCGAGAATGAGAGGGGCTCCGAGGCCCGTGAGAAAGGTGCGCCGCGTGGCGTTCATGATGCTATTCCTCCGTTCGCGAAGTGCTCTTAGTGTATCAGGGTGTAACAGGAGTGCGCTTAGATGGCGGGGGTTAGAACCCGGATCAGCAGCATCGCCAGCGCACCCACGGCGGCCGACGCCGGGATGGTAAGAATCCAGGCCCAGAGGATGTTGGTAGCCAGGCCCCACCGGACGGCCTTCAGGCGATTGATGGATCCGACGCCGACGATTGCACCCGCGATGACGTGCGTGGTGGACACCGGTTTGCCTAAATAGCTTGAGAACAGAATCGAGATGGCCGCAGCCGTTTCTGCGCAGAAACCGCTCCGGGGCTTCAGCTTCGTGAGGCGGCCGCCCATGGTGTGAATGATGCGCCACCCGCCGAAGAGCGTGCCCAGGCCAATGGCCGTGTGTGCCGCGAAAATTACCCAGACCGGCACGGCGAAGGTCTTCAGATAACCAGAGGTCACCAGAACGCCCGTGATGATACCCATCGTTTTCTGGGCATCGTTGGTGCCATGCGCATAGCTGAACCAGGCGGCAGACACGAGCTGCAGCTTACGGAAATAGACATCCATGCGGGCGGGCGATGCGCCCCGGAACAGCCAGTAAATGGCGATCATGAGGAAATACGCCAGCAGAACGCCGATGACAGGCGCCAGGACGATAAAGATGATCGTTTCCCACCAGCCCGCCGGAACTATGGCTTCAAAGGCATGCCCGATTCCGCGTGTGAGTGATACTTTGGCAATCGCGGCGCCAGCATACCCGCCAAGCAGCGCGTGAGTGGAACTGGTGGGCAACCCAAACCACCAGGTAAGGAGATCCCAGACGATCGCACCGATGAGCCCGGCCAGTATGACCAGAGGCGTGACTATGCTCAGGTCCACCATCCCGTTCCCCACGGTTTTGGCTACGCTGGTGCCGAATGCGAACGCGGCGACGAAGTTGAAGAACGCCGCCCACATTACGGCCTGCATCGGCGAAAGCACGCGAGTGGCTACGATCGTGGCGACCGAATTCGCAGCGTCATGGAACCCGTTAATAAAATCGAAGGTCAGCGCAACCAGAATGATGACGACAACAAACAGGAGTGTTGTGTCCATGCGTTGCTAGCTGTTCTTGACGATCACGTTCTGCAGCGCGTCGGCTACATCCTCGCAGTAATCCGTGGTCTGCTCGAGGAGCTCGAAGATTTCTTTGAGCTTCATGATCTGAATCGGGTTGGTTTCTCGTTCGAATAGTTCCTTGACGGCGTTGCGAACGATGTTGTCCACATCGTCTTCGATGCGATTGATCTCAATGCACGGCTCCAGCAGCTTCCGGTCCTGGCTGAGAGCTTCAAAGGCCGTCTTGAGCTGATCGGCACAGGACACAATCGCCTGGCAGACCGTGACGGCCACGCACGGAATGGGATCGATCTGATAGGCCGGAATCCGGTAAGCTACTTCTTCGATCCCGTCCAAAATGTCATCGAGGTGAGTGGCAAGGGAGTGGATGTCTTCCGGGTCGAGTGGCGTAATAAACGTCTGGTTCAGCTTGGTGTAGATCTCGTGGATGACCTCATCCCCGCGCTCCTCCAGATCCTTGATCTTCAAAGCATTCGCCACCATTCGGGCGTTACCCGACTTCGCCCCCTCAAGCAGCAAATAGGCCGCTTCAGAGATATACTCGACCTGCTTGTTCAGCGACTTATAGAACTTCTCTTCGCGAGGAAGTAGATTCATACGTGCAGGCGTCCCGGCATACGGTCACAAATCTGACAGTGGAACATCAATCTTCTCAATGGCAATCGGAGGAGGTCAACTGCAATCTGGTTACGATTCTGTAAATATCGGAAGCAGATGCGAGCTCTCTGCTTCGGCTGCTGGTCCGTCCAAGGGCAGATACCGGCCATCGAGCAGACGGTCGTGGTCGATATTACCCATCGCAGTAATCAGGCTTTCCTTCAAATGCGGATAGTCCTTCTCCAGGTCGCTAAAAATGTCACGCAGAGAGCGGCGGACCGTGCCGGTCTTTTGCGAGCAGCCGCAGGGAATGACCGGAGCTCCGAGCGATGCGGCGTACTGCCGCGTAATATCTTCGGTAACGAACACTAGAGGCCGGATGAGCCGGAAATCGCCTTTGCTGGACCAGGTGACCGGAGGAAGCGCGCTGATTCGTCCGGTGAACATCGCATTGCGCAAAAACGATTCGCAGAAATCGTCTTGGGTGTGGCCCAGGGCGATCACGTTCGCGCCCAGCTCCCGCGCAATGTCGTACACGGCGCGGCGCCGGAACCGGCTGCAACGGTCGCAGCCGTGGTCGGGCTCGTCCTCTATCAGGCGCAGAGACGGTGAATCGACCTTGTAGGTCCAATCGATCCCACGATCCTTCAGATACTCTCCAAAGGGAGCGATAGGAGCGAGGAACTTGCCTTGCTCCACCGTGAAGGCGCAGACTGAGAATCGAATGGGGGCTCGCTTCTGCAGGAGCGTGAGGGCTTCCAGCAAGGTAACGGAATCTTTGCCGCCGGAAAGACCAACGGCCACGCGATCTCCTTCGCGGATCATGCGGAAGCGACGAATAGCCTCGCCGACCTTGTGCAGAAGTGTCTTTTCTAGATCCAAACTTCCATTATAAGCGGGGCCTTGCCGCGGACTCTGGAACGCCGAATGGCGAACCGTTGAGCAATTCGCGTGGATCGTCAATCCAATAGTCCGGCTGCCAACGCGCCATATGCTCCAGGTTGCCGTACCCATATCGCACGCCGCAGGTCTTCACCCCTGCACGTCTCCCGGCTTCCATGTCCGCAGCGGAGTCGCCGACAAACAAGCAGTCCTGCGGATCGACGCCGAAAATCTCCAGGGAGCGGAAGATCACATCCGGATCGGGCTTCGCCGGGAAGCCGTCGGTGCCTTGTACATGATCGAAGTATGGAAGCATCTCGAATTTTTCGAGTACGATTCGCGTCGTCGGGGTGCCCTTTGTGGTCGCGGTAGATTTTCTCCCGCCGAGGGAGGAGAGCATCTCGAGAACGCCAGGGTACGGCCGGGTGCTCGAGTGGTTGCGCGCCGGGTAAACGCACCGGTATTCCACGACGAGTTTCTCTATGCCTTCTTCTGTGATGCCGGGGAACAGATCGGCGAACAGGTCTTTCAGGTGGTAACCGATGTAGCGGCGAAGGAGGGAATCATCGACGTCGTTGCGGGGAGTGGATTTGAGCACCTCCTGGATGGCTCCGCAGATGTCTGCTGCGGAGTCAACCAGTGTGCCGTCAACGTCGAACAGGTAAAGAGGAAAGGCCGGAATCACGCGGGAAGCGGGGGATGTCCTTCTGTCAGCCCGGGGACCCGGATGTTCCCTTCAGGTCGAACCACCTGCTGGGTCTTGTTGTCATCCGTGCTCTTGGGCTTGTCGATCGCGCTCAGCGTTCCACCTTCTACCAGCAGTCTCACTTCAGCGCCGTCCAGAACTTCGCGTTCCAGCAACGCTTCGGCGATGCGAACCAAAGCTTCCGCGTACTTCTCGAGAATCTCGGTCGCCTGCTTGTAACCCCACTGCACAAAGCTGTTCACCTGCTCATCGATGCGGATGGCGGTCGCTTCGCTGTAATCGCGATGTTGAGCAATTTCGCGGCCGAGGAAGATCTGCTCTTCTTTCTTGCCGAAGCTCATCGGACCGAGGTCGCTCATGCCCCACTCACAGACCATTTTGCGAGCCATGTCCGTAGCGCGTTCGATGTCATTTCCCGCACCCGTTGTGATGTGCTTCATGAACTTCTCTTCCGCCACACGGCCGCCCATCAGAATGGCCAATTGCGCTTGCAGATATTCTTTGCTGTAGCAGTGTTTGTCGTCCTCCGGCAACTGCATGGTCAAGCCCAGTGCCATTCCGCGCGGGATGATGGTGACCTTGTGCAGCGGATCCGCCTGGGGCATCATCAGAGCCACCAGCGCGTGACCCGCTTCGTGGTACGCGGTGTTCTTCTTTTCTTCGTCACTGATCATCAGCGACTTCCGCTCCACGCCCATCAGCACCTTATCCTTGGCGAGTTCGAAGTCGATCTGAGTAACCACCTTGCGATTCTGCCGCGCCGCGATCAGCGCCGCTTCATTCACCAGGTTGGCCAGGTCTGCGCCCGCGAAGCCGGGCGTTCCCCTGGCGATAACCGCAAGGTCCACGTCGTCGGAGAGCGGAGTCTTCTTCGTGTGGACACGCAGGATCAGTTCGCGGCCTTTCACGTCCGGCCGGCCTACTACCACGCGGCGATCGAAACGGCCGGGGCGGAGCAGTGCGGGATCCAAAACGTCAGGGCGGTTTGTCGCCGCTACCAGGATCACGCCTTCGTTCGATTCGAAGCCGTCCATTTCAACCAGCAACTGGTTCAGTGTCTGTTCACGTTCGTCGTGGCCGCCGCCAAGACCCGCGCCACGGTGCCGGCCGACAGCGTCGATTTCATCGATGAAGATGATGCAGGGAGCGTTCTTTTTACCCTGCTCGAACAGGTCGCGGACACGGCTTGCACCGACGCCAACGAACATTTCCACGAAGTCCGAACCCGAGATGGAGAAGAAGGGAACGTTCGCCTCACCAGCGATGGCGCGTGCTAGGAGCGTCTTACCCGTGCCCGGAGGTCCGATCAGCAGGACGCCCTTCGGAATGCGGCCGCCCAACTTCTGAAACTTCTGCGGCTCACGGAGAAACTCGATAATCTCCTGCAACTCTTCCTTCGCTTCTTCTACTCCGGCCACGTCTTTGAACGTGACCTTCTTTTGCTGCGATGAGTGCAGCCTCGCCCGGCTCTTGCCGAAGCTCAAGGCTTTATTGCCCCCACTCTGCATCTGCCTCATCATGAAGATCCAGAATGCCAGCAGCAGCACGAAGGGCACGGCGTTGATCACAACCGAGATCCAGGTGCTGGAGCTAGCCTCGTGGAACTCCAGGTTGACGTTCTTCTCACGGAGGGTCTTGTAGTAGTCGGTGTAGTTGACGGGAGCCGTCGTGTGGAACTTATCCCCGTTGTTGTACATTCCCTTCACGTCCGTGCCGCTTATGGCAACGGACTTCACTCTTCCCTGTTCCACATGGTCGATGAACTGGGTGAAGGTGAGGGAGGTCTCGGTGGGAGCCCGTCCGGTCTTCACAACGACATACAGGATAATTGCGACGCAGACTAAGGCTGCCCAAAGAACTGCGTTGCGTACATTTGAATTCATTCTTTCTCCCCGGTCATGCTCGCGGCCACGGCCACGGCTCTATTGTAGAGACGCCGATCGATCCCTGTTCGATTCACGCATCCTCTATATTCTCGGTTTCCGAGACTAGAAGGACGCTGATCGTCTCAGGTCCTGTGGCAAAGTCGGCAGCCGGACCAAATTTTCTGGCCCAGACGATCCGGTCGCCGCTCGTCATGATTGGCCAGCCCTGACGTTCCCAAATTGGTATACGTGCATGCTGGAACATCTGTTTGACTCGCTCATCGGAATGGCCTGCACGTGCAAAATGATCTCCCGGCTGCCAATTCCGGACCACGAGCCTTTCGTGGATCTTTGCGTAATCAATTTGAGATCCATTTTCAGTATACCCCTGTCGCCGTAGTCCTGGTTGCATCTCGCGCTTTTCCAATGTGATACGGCGGTTCTGGCCCGGCAATCGATAACTGCCCGGGACTTCGGCCGGAAACTCATAGTCCCGATCCTGCCGGGAACCCTCCCGAATCGGCCCGATTCGCAGCCACTCGAACGACCGGAATACGTCCACCCCGGGGAGGATCGCGCGGCCACTGCCCGTCCCGGACCGGGCCAGCGTGAGAATTCGCTCGATGTGCGCAGCATCGAATCCACGTGTATCGCCCTTCACCAGTTCGATCGCCCGTCTAAGAACCCGCCTGACTACCGCTACAGGTTCCGCAAGAAGCTGATCCACTTCTACCACCAGCCCCGAGGCGTCCTTTATGAATAACTTACGTGCCGCCTCGTCCACGATGGCGCGCCAGTACACCTCTTCATCCAACGCGACCTGTGCGGTCCTGGCAAGCACCGTTGTAACGGCCGGATTCAACTCGCGGCTCAGCCAGGGGAGCACCTCGTGCCGGATCCGGTTTCGAACGAAATTCGCAGACTGGTTTGTGGCGTCCTCTCGCCAGGTAAGCCCTCGCGCGCGAAGCCACGCCTCAATGTCCGGACGCTCCACCTCAATCAGAGGGCGGATGACAAAACCCTCCTTCACCGGCCGAATTCCAGACAAACCTGCCGTTCCCGAGCCTCGAAGCAGCCGGTAGAGTACGGTCTCGGCTTGGTCTGATTTTGTATGCCCGGTTGCTATTCGATCCAGCCTTTCGGCGTCCCTTACCCGCGCGAAGAACTCATATCGCGCCTTCCGGCCCGCCTGTTCGACATTTTGGTCCATCAAGCGGAGCTCTGCCCGATCCAACACGCAGGCAAGCCCCAAAGATGCGGCCAAACACCGCACAAACTCCTCATCGGCATTCGCTTCGTCTCCCCTTAGGCCATGGTTCAAATGGAGAACGGTGAGCCGAAGGCCGAACACGGGGGCTATCTCGTGGAAAACACGAAGGAGGCACACGGAATCCGCCCCGCCTGACACCGCTACTCCTACACTTTGACCGTGAGAAAGCATCTGGTGCCGATCCAGCGTGGAGCGGACGGCTTCTATCAGATCCGGGATTGGCTTGGGATCTAGCATCTGATGTTTTCACTATAGCGATTGCAGCCGGATGACCTGTATGGCCGTGCTATAACGAGAGTTCAACCCAACCACAAAGGAGAACTCTTTTTGAATCTGCGCGAACTCGCTCGCAATGTGAGGCTTCTGCTCATGGATGTGGACGGCGTCCTGACCGATGGCTTGCTCTTCAACGTGCCGGACACGCAGGGCAACATGGTGGAAACCAAAGGCTTCAATGCGCAGGATGGCATCGCGCTTCAGTGGCTGAACTGGTACGGTATCAAAACCGGTGTGATCAGCGGACGGGTTTCACCGGCAACCGTCGAGCGCGCAAAGCAGGTGAAGATGACTTACGTTTATCAAGGGCATATCGAGAAAATTCCGATTCTCGAGGAGATCCTGGCTAACGCAGGCATCGCGCCGGAGCACGTGGCGTACATCGGCGACGATCTGACAGACGTCGTGATTATGCGCCGCATCGGTTTCTCTATCGCTCCGGCGAACGCGCGCGACGAGGTGAAAAAAGTCGCGCATCTGACCACGAAGGCGCGGGGAGGCCAGGGGGCCGTTCGGGAAGTAATCGAACTGATTCTGGATGCGCAGGGCTACTGGCCCGAATTGTTGAAAAAGTACGAGGTGTCCTAAATGCCGGAGCGGATCGGGCTGGTCGTGCACGCTGAGTCCGGGCCGGGCATTCTGCATCGGCTCACCGGAGTGATGGCGCAGCATCACGGTGACATCGTTTCGGTGGACATCCTGGAGAGCAAGCCGCAGTCCCGAATCTACTTCGAGATCGAACTGCCCGGGGGGGCCGATCAATTGCTTTCCGACCTGCAGGCACTCCCGATTGTGCGGACGGCGAATGTGCGGCGCAGTCTTACGCAGATTTACGGCAAGCGCATCATCATCATCGGCGGGGGCGCGCAGGTAGGGCAGGTGGCCATTGGAGCCATCTCCGAAGCGGATCGCCACAATATTCGCGGCGAGCACATCTCTGTGGATACGATTCCGCTGGTCGGCGAACAACCGCTCGCCGAAGCGGTGCGGGCAGTGCCGAATCTCCCGCGAGCGCGCGCTCTCGTGCTGGCGGGATCGATCATGGGGGGCGAGATCGAAAAGGCCGTGCGCGAGGTGCGTGAACAAGGTCTGCTTGTGGTCAGCCTCAACATGGCCGGTAGCGTGCCGGAAGCCGCCGACCTCGTGGTGACCGATCCGGTTCAGGCCGGCGTCATGACGGTGATGGCCATCGCCGAGACCGCAAAGTTCAACATCGCACGCCTCACGCGCCGAATGTTTTGATACGGGTCATCTCGCGGTTCTACGTACATTCAGCAGCCATCCGAGAATCGCCCAAAGCAACGCCATGAAGAGGTAGAATCCGGCTCGCCCGTATGAGTGAACCCGGAATGCGATCACGGAATTGAACGCGAAGACACCGGCCGCGACGAACATCAGGATGACCGTTAATGGGGAGGGCACCACCTTCATGCCAACAGGTCCTCCAGGAGAGCGGTCTGCGGATAAGGATGGCAATGATACCGGCGGAATCCTTCCGCGAAGTCCACGCCGAGCAACTGACCCCGCATTCGTGTCCACTGCTCCATGGTGTGGAGATAATCGTCCATTCCGTGATGACGGCGCAGCCATTCGCGCTGGCTCGCGTGACATGCCAGCATTTCGCGCTTGGTCGCGAACGTCTCGCCTACGTTCACCAGAAAATCCGGCCTCACTAGGTTCCGGTCGCGATCGACTCCTTCGACGGGATCCATGAAGTAGAGGTGCGGAATCCAGTCGAGCGCAGCGGCCGTTCCCGTAATGTAGTTCGGACAACCGGCAGCGAAACACGCATCGCGAACCAGTGAACTGGCTGCCTCATGGTCCGGATGATAATCCACGGGAGATGCGGTGAGGACTAGTTCGGGCCGCACCTGCCGGACCACCTCGGTGACTTTGCGCCTCGAGGCATCGTCATTAAACACAGCCATGTCGCGCAGTTCCACGCAGACGTAGGCGGCTCCTATCAGTTTGGCCGCCGCCGCCGCTTCCGAGCGGCGAATGGAAGAGATCTTCTCCGGGCCCAGATCTGCGGTGCCGCAGTCTCCGGGTGTCATGGTCGAAAGCGTCAGTTCATGTCCGCGCGCGGCCAGGAGCGCTGCCGTTCCGCCCGCCAGAATCTCTACGTCGTCCGGATGGGCGTGGATTGCCAGAACCTTCATGCGACCGGACCTCGCGTCGCATTGGGGATGGTTGGCTGGAAGTTGATGTTACCGGGGCACTGCGTCGGCAGAGGTCCTTGTGCCTCCATGGCTGCGGTTGCGAGGGGATCCGCGGCCGCTGATCTGCCGAATTGCCGGCTGGATAAGTCCATGCGAAGTATTTTATCGAGTGGCGATAAACTAGTGAGTTCACCATGAAAGAACTCCACAGTTACACCATCAGCCAGGGACGGGATCGCGCTCCCGCTCGCGCCATGTTGAAGGCGATCGGCTTCACCGACGAGGATCTGCGAAAGCCCATCATCGGTATTGCCAATACCTGGATTGAGACCATGCCCTGCAATTTCAATCTTCGCGAATTGGCGGAGTACGTGAAGCAGGGAATCCGTGAAGCGGGCGGTACTCCAATGGAATTCAACACAATTGCCATCAGTGATGGGGTGACCATGGGTACCGAAGGCATGAAGGCGTCGCTGGTCAGCCGCGACCTGATTGCCGATTCCATCGAACTGGTTGCGCGCGGTCATATGTTCGACGGTGTGATCGCCTTGGTTGCCTGCGATAAGACGATCCCGGCGGGTGCGATGGCGCTTCTGCGCCTGAACATTCCGGGTCTCGTGTTGTACGGCGGTTCCATTCTGCCCGGCCACTACAAGGGCAAGGACATTACGATCCAGGAAGTCTTCGAGGCCGTCGGCGCGAATGCGGCGGGCAAGATCACCGACGACGAACTGCTCGCGATCGAGAACGCGGCATGTCCGGGAGCCGGTGCGTGCGGAGGCCAGTTCACGGCGAATACCATGGCGACGGTTATGGAAGCGATTGGCCTTTCGCCGATGGGCACCGCGGCGGTTCCGCAGGTGGATGAAGGCAAGCACGAGGTGGCTCGCCGGTGCGGGCGCATCATTGTGGAAGCGGTGAAGAATGATCTGAAGGCGCGCGATATCGTGAACCGCAAAGCATTCGAAAACGCAATCGCCTCGGTCGCTGCGACCGGCGGTTCCACGAATGCCGTTCTGCATCTGCTCGCGATGGCTCGCGAAGCTGAAGTGGAACTGAAGATCGACGATTTCCAGAAGATCAGCCAGAGCACTCCGTTGCTGGTCGATCTGAAGCCCGCCGGACAGTACGTGGCGGTCGATGTGCACAAGGCCGGCGGCATCCCGGTAATCTGCAAGCGGCTTCTTGACGGCGGTTTTGTGGACGGCTCGGTGAAGACCATCACGGGCCGCACCTTCGCTGAGGAAGCAAACGAAGCGAAGGAGACCCCGAATCAGCCGGTGATCCGGCCGCTGAGCAACCCGATCAAAAAGAGCGGCGGCCTGGTGATTTTGAAGGGTTCGCTGGCACCGGAGGGCTGCGTAATTAAGGTCACCGGCATCGCCAGGAAGAGCCAGCGCGGTCCGGCTCGCGTGTTCAACAACGAAGAATCTGCGATGCAGGCGGTCTTGCGCGGCGAGATTAAGGCCGGCGATATCGTGGTGATCCGTTATGAAGGACCCCGAGGCGGCCCAGGCATGCGCGAGATGCTCGGTGTGACGGGCGCGATTGTCGGAGCGGGTTTAAGCGAGAGCGTAGCGTTGTTAACGGACGGCCGGTTCAGCGGCGCGACCCGCGGCTTCATGGTGGGACACGTTGCGCCCGAAGCTGCCAACGGTGGCCCGATCGCAGCCGTGCAGGAAGGCGACACGATCCTCATCGACATCGAGAATTGCAAGATCGATCTCGAGGTTGCACCGGAAGTTGTTACCGAGCGCATGAAGAAGTGGACGCCGCCGGCTCCCAGGTATGAGACCGGTGTATTTGCGAAGTATGTGGCACTGGTGTCCAGCAGCTCGGAAGGCGCGGTAACGTCCCGCCCGCCCCAGGCAGCGAAAACAGGTGCCTGATTAGGGTACTGTCACTTTGTTTGTGCGGTGCCGTACAGAGCCAGCATGCGCCGGGCCCGGTCTGTATCTCCAGCTTTGAGGGATAGATCGGCGAGCGAGCGTGCGCAGTTCGGCAATCCCGGGTCATGTTCGATGTGGGTAGCGCATTCGGCTTCCAAGTGGTCGATGACGCGCTGCCCCTTCGGGATCTCCTGAACACCGGCAGGCACTTGGCGCATAAACACAAGCGCCTGCGCGTCCTCATACACCAGCTTCCAATCCGTGTTGGCGGGATTCCCTAGCGCCAGCACAATCGGGTACAGCGTGCCGCTTCCATATTCGAATCCGTTCAGCACGATTGTTCCGGCCGCATATTTGGACAACAGCGCGTCCCGCTCCGGGCTATACAGGATCTTCTGGTAATCCTGATACACGGATTCATTCAGCGCGCGCCCATCGATGAAGACCTTCTGTTGCGGCCATAGGCGCCAGATGAGATAGCCGCCATATTCATAGGTATTCCAAAGATTCCCACTCACTGGGTGCGATTGGAGGAACTCCGCTGCGCGCGCTGGATAAGCCCACTCGGCGGCCGAGAGCCGGAACATGCCTCCATGCAGGAGACACGCGGCCGCGCCTGCGGTGGCGAGGGACGCCGCAGCGATGGATGGAAGAGGCCACGGAAAGTAAGTGGCGATCAACACCGGTGCCACGATGCCGATCAGGATGATATTCCGGAATGCGGTGAGCGCCGCGACAGCAAAGGCCACGAATAGGATACAGTCCACCAATCGAACTTTTCTGCGCGACCAGAGCATCACCGCTGCCCCGAGATAGAGCAGCAGATCGAACGTGTAGGGAGGTCCCCAAAAATAGGGCATCTTCCACTCGGTCAAGGTAGAGGTGAGATAGCTGGACCGGTAGTCGACCAGAGTTCGCACGACGCCGAAGAAGTTCGGATTCAGTCCTGATGCGAGCACTGCAATTGGAGCGATCCATCGGATGCGCCTGTCAACCAGCCAATATGCACCGAGCACCACCCATCCAAGAAAGAAGCCGCCATGGCAATTGGCCCAGATCAAGGCCAGCACCGGAAGCCAAAGCAGGCCTCGTCCTGTCTCCAGGATCAGAAGAAACACCGGAATCATGAAGAACGTAATCAACGCGGGACGGTCGGCCGTGAACCACATCGCGATACTCGCGGTTCCTGCCGCGGCCAGCACGGCCCACCAGAATTGCTGTGTTCTGTGGAACGCGATCCGACTAACCACGAAACACATTGCCGCCAATAACGTCGCACGCGCCAGCACCACACCGGCAAACCCCGCGGCGGAATACACGAACCACATCAATACCTGTGCCAGCCATTCGTGCGTAAGATTGAAATGGCGAACGCGCTCCTCGCCGGGATAGGCAGGAGCACCGGTATTGGTCGTATAGGAAAACGGGTCCGGAACGGGCAGCTTGTGCTGGACCGCCACATATTCGCCGGTCTTCAGGTGCCACCAGAAGTCCGGGTCTGCACTTTGCTGGGAGAAAAGGCCTAGGAGGAGGACCGCGCCGATCACGACTGTGATGCGCTGAATCCAAATGGAAGAGGGCACCTAAAAATTATGCCTCGTCAGAGGAATCTGTGGGTCACTGATCCGGTCAATGGTGTCGGGAAACTCGGCTCGCGTAGCCGGCGAACCCGCTGCCGATCGTGGCGCGTCGGCTTCTTTCGTAGCCAGTTACCTTTCGAACCAATTTGACCTCCATGGTAAGCGTTACGCCGTCACGGGGAGAATCAATCTGCTAAAAGGGCGCACGACGTTAGTGTCCCCCTGAAAAGTGCCAATATGGAAATATTGCCATATCGGCACATTTGTGAGACTATCAGGTGTGGATACTAGTTCGGGGTTAGAGGCCGGGTTGAGGGAGCGAAAGCGACGCGAAACCCGAGCCACTCTAAGCCTTGCAGCGATTCGGCTGTGCGTTCAGCGTGGGTGGGAAAGTGTGACAGTAGACGACATCGCAGCGGCTGCGAACGTATCCCCCCGGACCTTTCGGAACTACTTTTCCACCAAAGCGGAGGCGGTCGCCGCCGGACACCTGGAGCGCATGCTGCGCATTGCCGATGAGTTACGCACTCGTCCCGCCAGTGAACCGCTTTGGGCCGCGATCGCGAACTCCGTGGCAGCGCAGTTTGAGCCGCCAGCGCAGAAGAGTGAAGCGGTACGGGACGTCAACAGTTGGCTGGAGCGGATTCGGTTTATTCTCACTGAACCAGCGATTCACGGCGAGGTTCTTAAGGCATCCGCAGTGGCACAAGTTGAATTGGCTGAGGTCATCGCCGAGCGCGTCGGCGCACGGCGCGTGAACGATCTCTACCCCCAAGTGGCGGCGGCTGTCGTGACAGCGGTTGTCGGAACTGTTGTGGACCGCTGGTTGCGAGACGGCCCCTCCGGTCCCATCATTCCTCTCCTGCACAAGGCATTCGAACTGGTTGCGACCGGCTTTCCGGAGAATAAGGCGAAAACCGCCAAGTAGTCATCAATCCCGCACTACAGACTGCGGGTTCCGTTCATCAACAAATGCAGGCCAGGGAGGCACGAACTATGCGTTTCAAAGGAATAAACTACGATACAGGCTTCATCAGCGCGGGGACTACCACGCGCGAACCATTTGACCCACACGTCGTGAAACGAGAGATGCAGATCATCCACGATGACCTGCATTGCAACGCAGTTCGCATAACCGGCGGGTATCCAGAACGGCTCGGGAGTGCCGCGGCCCACGCCGCCGAGGCGGGTCTCGAAGTGTGGTTCTGCCCGTTCACGAACAACCTGACGAGTGAAGAAGTCCTCGATCTGCTGGCCGACTGCGCCGATCGCGCCGAACGCCTGCGCAAGCGGGGTGCGGAGATCGTTTTGCTCACGGGCTCGGAGCTTAGCCTGATGACTGCCGGCATCCTGCCTGGAGACACGCTCGCAGACCGGGCAGCGTCCTTGGCTGACCCGCAGCGCCTGCGCCCACTGATCCCAGAGATCCGTGCCCGCATGAAGGAGTTGCTAGGGAACGCGGTGGAGGTGGTCCGCGCGCGTTTCGGCGGGAAACTGAGCTACGCCTCGGTTCCGCTCGATGGAGTGGATTGGGGGCCGTTCGACATCATTTCGACGGACGCTGGTTATCGAACGGCCCAGATGGCCGCGCGCTTCCGCGACGACATCCGCGCATATGTCGCGCAGGGAAGAGCACAGGGCAAGCCTGTAGCGATCACGGAATTCGGGTGCGCCGCCTTCCGGGGCGCGGCCGAGCAGGCAAGCCGGGGGATATCAGATGTCGTCGAGTGGGATGATCGCGCCCGGCCGGTCCGGTTGAAGGGCGAATACATGCGCGACGAGGATGAGCAGGCCCGGTATATTAGCGAATTGCTGGACGTCTTTCATACGGAGGGCGTTGACAGCGCGTTCGTGTACACGTTCGCGCGATATGATCTGGCGGACCGCAGCCCATCGCACGATGACTTCGACATGGCAAGCGCCGGCCTAGTTAGAGTTCTCGACGAGGGACGCTGTGGTCAGCGCTACCCCGACATGCCGTGGGAGCCCAAGGCCGCGTTCAACGCGCTCGCCGACTACTACGGCGGGCTCGACCGATAGCCAACGAATCGACCACAGCGTTACCAGCGTGTTGATCAGCCCCCCGGCCGCTCTGCCGGGCGCGGTTTATTGTAGCGGTTCTCGCCGGTGCCCATTTCCACTTCATGCTGCAGCTCATCACGATTTTAAATCGCGGTCACCGTTTTCCCGGTTTCGTTTATCACCGGGCCCGCTTCAGTTCGGATCACAAGAGCATTGAAATCGCCGTACGTCCGCGCAAGGGTTCGACGGCGATCTGTTCGCGCTGCCATCAGCCCGCGCCCGGTTACGATCAACTCGCCGAACGGCGCTTCGAGTTCATCCCTTTCTGGGGATTCCTGGTTTTTCTGCTTTATACCATGCGGCGCGTGGACTGCCAGCGTTGTCAGGCCGTCATCGTCGAGGAAGTTCCGTGGAGCGACGGCAAGCGCACGCTGACCCGTGCCTACATGTTGTTTCTGGCCCGCTGGGCGCGTCGGCTGTCGTGGAAAGAAACGGCCGAAGCTTTTCATACTTCATGGGAAAAGGTTTTTGACGCCGTCGAGCATGTCGTCACCTTTGGGCTCAAACATCGGGCCCTGGGCCAGATCGACGCCATTGGAGTCGACGAGATCCAGTACGCCAAAGGGCACAAGTACCCGACGCTGGTTTACCAGATCGATCTTGACGTCACACGCCTGCTCTGGGTGGGCAAGGAAAGAACGATCGAATCCTTTCAGGGATTCTTCACCCTCATCGGCGCCGAAGTGGCTTCGAAGATCGCCTTCGTTTGTTCCGACATGTGGGAGCCTTACCTGAAAATCATCCGCGAGAAGTGCTCCGAGGCTCTCCATATCCTGGACCGTTTCCATATCGTGGCCAAAATGAACAAGGCGCTCGACGAAATCCGCGCCGGCGAATCGCGCCGCATTACCAGCGAAGGCCGGATGCCCGTGCTGAAGAAGTCGCGCTGGCTGCTGCTGAAGCGCGAAGAGAATCTGAAAACCGAACAGCGCTTCCGGCTCCGCGATCTGCTCCGCTACAACCTGAAGACCGTCCGCGCTTACCTTCTTAAGGAAGCCTTTCAGCAGCTCTGGGACTACAACTCCCCCGCCTGGGCCGGAAAGTTCCTCGATGAATGGTGTCGTCAGGTGATGCGCTCCCGCATCGAACCCATGAAGAAGATCGCCCGCTCACTACGTCAACACCGCGAGCTGATCCTCAACTATTTCCACGCCCAAAAGCTGCTTTCCAGCGGCGTTGTGGAGGGCTTAAACAACAAAGCCAAAGTCACCATGAGAAAATCCTACGGGTTCCGCACCTTCCGCTGCCTCGAACTCGCCCTCTATCACTCACTTGGCAAGCTGCCCGAACCCGAATCCACCCACAATTTCTTCTGACGAGCCAAAATTATAGGTGTACAAATATGAATGGCCGTCTGCCCATAAAGGGCAGACGGCCAAAAAAAACTCGAATGACGCGTTAGCTTGCTACCGTCGTGTGCTGGTCCAGCAAAGAAGACAACTGGCTCTTGCCCATTGTCCCAACGTGCTGGCTCACCACTTTGCCGCCCTTGAATACCATCAGGGTGGGAATGCTGCGGATTCCATAACGCGCAGCAACGCCGCTGTTGTGGTCCACGTTGAGCTTGCCAACCTTCACCTTGCCCTTGTATTCGGTCGCGATTGCGTCCACAGTGGGCGTCATCTGGCGGCAAGGGCCGCACCATTCTGCCCAAAAGTCCACAAGGACGGGCACGTCCGAGCTCAGGACCTCTTTATCAAAATCCTGATCAGAAAAGTTCAAAGTGTTATCGCCTGCCATGAATTCGTCTCCGTAGTTGTAAAGATGGTTTATCCGGGCCAAAGGATTCACCCGACCAGTCGCCTGTAAAGCGCGCTGTACTCGGCCGCGGATGCCTGCCAGGAAAAGTCCTTTGCCATTCCTTTCCTCACCATCCGCATCCATCGGACCGGATCACGGTAAACTGCCAGCGCCTCGCGGATCGCGCCGAGCAGGGCCGTTCCAGCATACTCCTGGAACTTGAAGCCCGTCTCCTTATCGATGGTATCATCCAGGCCGCCCGTTGCGCGGACGACAGGGACGGAACCGTAACGCAAACTGTAGATTTGATTTAGTCCGCAGGGTTCGTACCGGCTCGGCATCAGGAACATGTCTGAACCCGCCTCGATCTTATGCGCCAGGGCGTTGTCGTATGTCACCTGTACACCGACCCGGTCCGGACAAGCCTCCGCAATGCCGTGGAACAAAGCCTCATAACGGGGCTCGCCGCTGCCGATGACCACCAAGCTCAAATCCTCCTGAATCAAATCGTATGCAATCTGTTCAATGAGGTCGAACCCTTTTTGATCCGCGAATCTGGAAACAATCCCGAATAGAGGCCGATGCATGTTCGAATCAGGCAATCCGAATTCCCGCAACAGATCGGCCTTGCAAGCCCGCTTGCCAGAAAGATCCTGCAAGGAGTAGTTGCAGCGGATGAACCGATCCTTCTCCGGACTCCACTCGTCGTAATCGACTCCGTTCACGATTCCGGAAAGCACTGAGGAGCGGGCGCGCAGCAGCCCGTCGAGCCCGAAGCCGTACTCAGGGGTCTGGATCTCGCGTACATACGCCTGGCTAACGGTGGTGATCCAGTCGGCGAAAACAATGCCCCCCTTCAGGTAATTCACAGCGCCCCAAAATTCCAATAAATCGGGGCGAAGCAACGTCCGGCTGAGCCCGATATCATTTAGGGCAGAAGCGGGGAAAAGTCCCTGGTAACCGAGGTTGTGGATGGTGAGCAGAACCTTCATGCCGATGAATGTCGGATCGCCGCGCAACTCGGTTTTCAAAATAGGGCCGAGCAAGGATGCCTGCCAGTCATGGCAATGAAACAAATTCGGGCGGAAAATCCACCGGGCTACAACGAAAGCCGCACGGCACAATGCGGCGAAGCGGATGTGATTGTCTGGATAATCTCCATCGCGCGTATTGTAGAGGCTCTCGCGCGCATAGAGGGCGGGGCAATCCAGCAAGTAGATGGGTACGCCTTCCCAACTCAACGCGAGAATGTCAGCCGAGTAATCAACTCCACCCATCCGAAAGCGAAAATTTTCATACGCCTTGATGGTGTCCCGCAGATACGGCGTCGCGTTTGGGTACAGGGGCAAAAGAACGCGTACGTCATCACCTTGTTCTCTGAGGGCCTTTGGCAAGGCGCCGACCACGTCCGCCAAGCCTCCAGTTTTGGCAAACGGGATGGCCTCGGAAGCCACCATCAGAACTTTGCTCATTACTACTGATTCTAGAGGTAGTTCGTTTAAGGTTTTGTAGATTAGCGGCGAATCACTTTTTCGGAGTGGCGAGATAGCCGATCACACGGTCGCGCCGGATTTCATTGACGACCAATTCGTAAAGTTCTTCTTCCACTTTCTCGTAAGGACCTTTCACCTTAGAGACGTAGAACTGCAACGGCTCATTCAGGTTACGGTCGCGCTTCTCGGTCTTTTTATCGCCGCTGGTGATCTCGAGCGTGAAGTGATTCTTCTTGAGGTCCGTCTTCTTCAATGCGACCATGATGTCCGCAATTCGCACCGGCTGCTTAGTACGGGGCAGGTTGAGCTCGAAGTAGTTCTTCTCGCCTACTGCTTTTAGTGCTTCCAGCTCGCGCCGGTTTGTGGCGATCAACCCGCTCTGGACGCCGAGTTCTCCGTTCACCCGGCGGAGCGCCGCAACCGTTCGATCCAGCGCGAGACGGCTTTCCTGCATCTGGGACTTCACAGTTCCGACTTCCTCAGCTACTACACCGATCTGGCTGTGCGTTTCCTGCTTCACCTTGAACAGCTCGGTGCGAAGCGTGTCTTCGGTCTGGCTCTGGCGCTGCCGTTCCTGGGCAAGGCGGGTGGAGATCTGGTCGACGCGCCGCAACGCTTCCGCCTTCACCTCGCCGGTCTGTGATTCCAATTGCTTCCGGGCCTGATCGAGTTCGGCTTGCAGGCTGGCTAGTGTCTTGTTAGTCGATTTGGAATGGCTGTTGGATTGGGCCCCGATACGGCCCATCTGTTCGTTTGTTTGCTGCTTGTAAGCATCGAACTCTGCCCGCAAGCTGTTCAGCCGCGATACATAGGAGCCGAACTGGACGGCGACAAATGCATTCACCGCGAGCATGGCAAGCGCCAAACCGTATAACACCGCACGGCCCGCACTGCTTGCTGGGCGCGCTATGGGGACAAGTTCCGGTTTTCGTTGAGAACGGTCGCGCGAATCGTGAACTGGCCAACTAGACATAGACCCTAATGTCTACTTTCGGATCCGGTTGGATCTAGTGCACTAAGCGAAAGCACTGAATCAATTTCGTAAGCAGTCTTACTGGCAAAGTCCCTTTGCGGGGGATCGCCCCCCAAAGAGGCTTATCGGCTTTTCGGCGTAGCCAGATAGCCGATCACACGGTCGCGGCGAACTTCATTGACGATGACCTCATAGAGTTCGTCCTCAACCTTCTCGTATGGCCCTTTCACCTTTGAGACATAGAACTGCAACGGCTCG
Source organism: uncultured Solibacteraceae bacterium (assembly GCA_964464925.1). GTDB lineage: Bacteria > Acidobacteriota > Terriglobia > Bryobacterales > Bryobacteraceae > CAYXLI01. The sequence continues at coordinate 327,200 of CAYXLI010000001.1, forward strand.
TTCAGCCCGCGATCCCGCTTTTCCAAACGCTTGTCGCCACTGAGAATTTCCATAGTGAATTGGCTTCGTTTCGCATCGGTCTTCTTTAGCAGAAGGGAGACGTCGGAGACCTTGATGGGCCGCTTGGTCCGGGGCACGTTGAATTCGAAGTAGTTTCTTTCCTCAACCGTTTTCAAAGCCTCGAGTTCGCGATGATTTGTCGCGATCAGGCCGCTCTGGATCCCGAGTTCTCCGTTTACTCTGCGCAAAGCCGCGACACTCCGCTCCATGGCGAGCCGGCTGGCTGCCACTTGGGACTTCACCGTTCCCACTTCGGAACTCACCTCACCGATGCGGCTCTGCGTCTCGTCCTTCACACGCGAAAGCTCAGAGCGCAACTGTTGCTCGACATGGCTCTGCCTTTGCTGCTCCTGCGCAAAGCGGGTGGCGATCAGTTCCACACGGCGCATCGCTTCCTGGCCGAACTCACCCGCTTGGGATTCGAACTCCCGCCTCGCGAGGTCCAACTCGCTCTGCAGAGAACTGAGCGTTTTATTCGCCGACTTGCTGGTGGCCGTTGTCTGGAACCCAAGACGTTCCAGGTGCTCGCTGGTCCGGCGGCGGTAATCACTGAATTCACCCCGCAGCCGGTCGAGTTGCGTGACGTAGGATCCGAACTGGACCGCGACGAATACGTTGGCCGCCAGGAGAGAGAATGCCAATCCGTAAAGGATCCCCCGCCGGCTCTCGCGCGTGGGGGCGGCTTCCAGGACGCTCGCGGGTTCTGTGACGGGATGGGGTCTGACCCCATGGACCGGATGGTTTAGTGGCCATGTAGACATAAAGTTCTGGTAAGTTCTAGTACCAAACTCATTTTTCACTAAAGTCCTTGCGATTGGCATAGAGAGAAAGGCTCAAGCAAGCTAGCGCTAATCCCTTAGGGTTTCGATGGATCAGTCGTACTGCTCTTAGTGGCCGCTCAGATACACAAACCGGAGCACAAAGATTACGGCCAGCCCGTACATAAGCCAGTTCACCTGACGGAACTCGCCTCGGCTGATGCGGAGAAGCACATAGGCCGTGAACCCGAATGCCAGACCGTTGGCAATGCTGAACGTGAGGGGAATAGTAAGAATCGTGAGAAAGGAGGGAATGGCGATGACCGGGTCATTCCAGCGGATTTCGCTGACGTGAGACATCATCATGGAGCCGACGACGATCAGCGCCGGTGCTGTGGCCGCGGCCGGGATGACACCGACAAGCGGCGCAACGAAGACTGACGCCAGAAAGAGCAAACCGACTACAATGCTCACCACGCCGGATCGTCCGCCCGCCACGACACCCGCGGCGCTCTCGATATAGCTGACCACGGTCGATGTCCCCATGAGGGATCCCGCGACTGTAGCTGCCGCATCGGCGAACAGAATCCGGTTAATGCGGGGAATCTGGTTCTCGCGCGTGAAGAGACCGGCCTTTTTTCCGACTGCTACTAGCGTGCCGAGATTGTCGAACATATCGACGAACAGAAAAACGAACACGATCTCCAGTACACCGAGGTTCATGAGGCCGGGCAGGTTCAGGTGAAAGGCAGTCGCGCGGATACCGGTGAGGCTGTATGCCTTTGGCTGCCAATATACGAGGCCCGCCGCGATGCCGGCCGCCGTGGTGCCGAGGATGCCGAGGAGCATGGCAGACCTGACGCCCCAGCCTAGCAGCGCGGAAATCAGCAGTAGCCCGAAGAGAGCCAGAAGGGTGTTCGGGTCGCGCAGATTGCCAAGGCTGACGGTAGTGGCCGCGTCGGGCACAATCATCCCGGAGTTCCGGAACCCGATCAGAGCGATGAACAAACCGATCCCAGCGGCAACTGCGCCGTAGAGTTCATGCGGGACGGCGGACACGATCAGTTGCCGTACGCCGACAGCCGTGAGGACCAGGAAGGCGACCCCTGATACAAATACAGCGGCGAGTGCGACCTCCCAAGCCACACCCATCTTCAGAACCACCGTGTAAGTGAAGTACGCGTTTAATCCCATACCGGGAGCGAGTGCGATGGGATAGCGCGCCAGTACTCCCATCAGTATGCTGCCGAACGCCGCGGATATGCACGTGGCCGTGACTACGGCGGTCAACGGCATTCCGGTCTTGGACAAAATGGCGGGATTCACGAAAATGATGTAGGCCATGGTTACGAACGTGGTGAAGCCCGCCAGAATTTCGGTTCGCCAGTTGGTTCCAAGCTCGTGGAACTGAAAGTATTGCTCCAAGGCATCTAACATGTGCGGTAAGAGTTAAGAGTAACGTGCTCAGTTCAAACTTCGCACTCGCCCACCGGCTCGAGATGGCAGAAGCCGCAGTGGCCCGCTTAACCGCCGATGCCTTCGTCCGGGCAGGGTTCGAGCAGGATGTGATTGCAGAGCCTATCGCGGGCGGAGTGGCGCTCTACGCGGGTGCCGGATCACCGTTGACACGTGCGCTGGGAATCGGGATGAACGGTCCGGTGACTTTGCAGGAAATGAACCGGTTGGAGCAGTTCTTTCATTCCAGGGGCAGCGCGTGTCTGATCGACTTGTGCGCCATGGCGGACTCAGCGGTGACCGGCGCGGTAATCGACCGGAAATATCGCATCGTCGAATTCAATAATGTGATGGTTCGGCGTTTGGCGGCCGGCGAGACGTTCCAGTCCTCTTCCAGAGAAGCAAAGATCCGTTTGACCCGCCCGGATGAAGGCGAACTCTGGGCGCGCACCATTCTGCAGGGTTTCATGGGGGATGAACCGATTACGGCCGGGATGCTGAAGATGATGGGGCCAACGTGCCACATCGGCTCCTGTTACCTGGCGTTCAGTGAAGAACGGGTGGCGGCAGGTTGTGCGATGGCGATCCATGAGCGAGTCGCGGACTTCTTCGGCGATTCCACTCTTATCACGAAGCGCGGCCGGGGCATTCAACAGGCCCTCATTCAACAACGACTCGTCGATGCCGTCCAACAGGGGTGTGATCTCGCAATGGCTTCCGTGCTTCCGGGCAGCGGTTCTCACCGGAACTATGAACGGTGCGGATTTCAACTCGCGTACATGCGAGTGAACGTAGCGCTGGATTATCAGGGGTAGGCGGTCTCAGTGCTTCTCAAGTCTTTGCTCGAGCACGGCACTGGGAGCATAGTTTTCGATCTTCAGGAAGTATTGCGCAGCTTGTTCCAATGCGCGCCGCGGAATAAGACCGATAATCTCGCTGCTCTGAATCTCAATACCGTAGGATTCTGCTTCACGGCGCACTGCTTCATACACAACGTGTACGGGCGTGATGTCGATATCGGTCAGGTTCATCGAGACTTGTGCCAGTCCTCGTGTGCGCAAATGGAGGCCCAGCGCCTTCACGTGCGGCAGACCGCCTGAGGATGCTCGGATCGATGTTGCAATGTTTCGCGCCACGCCCACATCCTCTGTGTTGAGATTGATATTGTACGCGACAAGCAATTTGCGTGCGCCGATCACCGTGGCTCCGGCGGTTGGGTGGGTAGGGCGATCTCCATAATCGGGTACGGCCAGTGGATTGACGCGAATTTCTCTGCGCACATTCTCCAGTCGCGTACGGCCGGCGCTTTTGGCTGCCGCCTCGTAGAGGTAAACCGGAATCCGCAACTCATCCCAGATTCTCCGTCCCGTCTCGCGCGCCAGATGGGCACAGTCTTCCAAAGTGACGTCTTCGATCGGGACGAAGGGAACCACATCGGCTGCGCCCACGCGTGGATGCACGCCCTCGTGTTGGGTCAGATCAATCAGGGCCGCGGCGATCCGAACAGCCCGAAACGCAGCTTCGGCGACATCGTCCGGTCTTCCCGCAAATGTAATGACGCACCGGTTGTGGTCGGGATCCATAGTCCGATGCAGAAGGCTGATTCCGCCAATTGCGCCGATCTCCTGGACGATTGCCGTGACCGTCGCCTCATTTCTTCCCTCCGAAAAATTCGCGACGCATTCGACGATCTTCATGGCCAAGAAAGCTCCTGTCTCCTATAAACCACCTCGCCGCCCTTAATACACATGCCGGTGAGGTTCACCCCATGGTAATGCGTCAGATCCCTGTAATCGCTGGTATCGAGCAGCAGGAGATCTGCCGTTTTGCCGAACTCGATCGATCCGGCGTGCTGGGCCTCGCCAACGGCATGGGCCGCATTCATTGTGGCCGCATTGATGGCTTCCTCTTCCGTCAGCCTGAGCTCATGGACGGCAAGGAAGATCGCGGTCTGCATGCTGAAGGTGCTTGGCGCGGACCGATTCGTCCCGGTCGCAATGGCGACAGCCACACCCGAATCCACGAGCATCCTTGCCGGGGGCATCGGAGCCGTGCTCTGGTAAGCGTCGGAGGCAAGCAGAGTGCCGATGGTATTGGTGCCGGCAAGCGCTTGGGCCTCTGACTCCGTTGCGAGGTTCAATCCTTCAATGGAGGTGACTCCGCTCGCGGCCGCCATAGTGATGCAAGCCTCGATGCTGGCATCACCTGCATAAATCTTGCGGCGAAAGCCGGTCCTCTGTGCCGCCTCCAGGATTGCCTTGGCTTCCGCGGCACGGAAGTGATTGGAGTCGCAAACCACATCGACGGATTGTGCCAGGTTCCTTCCTCGAATCCGCGTCAGTATTGCGACGAGTTTTTGGCGGATGATTTCGGCGCTCTCAGTGAGACCTTTCATCGGACGGTTTATGACAACAGAGCAAAGCACCGAGATCTGTTCCTGCAGGCCATTAATCAGCCGGAGCAAACGCAATTGTGCCGCTTCGTCTTCCATGAGCGGAATTTTCGCTTCCAGCGTGCCTGTTCCATGAGCTATGCAATGGCGAACCATGCGGCGCAACTGTTGTTCCGGACTGCCGTGCGGATTCCGGCCCTCGCCGGCGGGAGCGCGAAAAGGATAGGCATAGGAATCGACGAAGGCGGGCATAACTACCCTGCCGGATGCGCTAATCTCATGCGCGTACCGCGCGTCCGCCAGGTTCTCGATTCTTCTGGAAGGACCGACGGCCGTGATCACACCGTTGGACATCAGAACCGCGCCATCGGTGATCAGGCCGATGGCGCGCATCTGGGCGCCTCGCCGCGGCCCACGCGGGCCTTGCAGCGTGAGGAGTTGCCGCGCTCCTCGAACCAGCAGTTTGGAAGCCATCTATCGAAACACGACGAGGTTTTCCCTGCCGATGTAACAGCCGTTGGGGCATGTGAAAGGCTCGTGCTTCATCACTATCCGAATTCCATGCTTACCGGACCTGAAACCGGACTGATGCAAGATAGCATCCGATTTTTTCCTCATATCGCCGGAATAGATCTGTCCGGTGAGATCCAATTTTCTCTGGACTCTCATGCGAGAAGGAGAACAATACCAACAGCGGTGTACGCCTGCCCCATATATGGAGTTGATGATACCGTTTTCGGCTGGGCCATGCGACGGCTATGGTACAAATAGCACATACGAAAGAGATCTAATCCTGAAAATGTCCGATCCTTTTAAACGGAAGAGGTTGCGGTTGAATGCCGTCATGTTGACGGTTCTGGTATTTCTAGTCTCCTGCAGCCGGACACCTTCGACAGAGCAGAAGGCCGAACCGCCTCCACCCCTAGGGGTCGGGAACATCGCGCGCCTCGATCGGGCTTTTAGCTCGATAGCAACAGAGAGCGCCCAGATTCAGAAAATTGCCGGGGGGTATGATCTCACGGACGCTCCCTTTTACAGTCGCGAGGGCTATCTTCTATTCAGCGATGTAAAGCGCAACACGATTTACAAATGGACTCCTGACGGTACGGTTGCCGAGTTCCGAAAACCCGGCGGCTATGACGGCAAGGATGCACCCGCCGCGCTGATCGGTCCGCGCGGCATTACGGTCGACAAGCAGGGCCAATTGCTGGTCTGCGAGGCAGGGAATCGCCGTATCAGTGGCACGGATCGCCTCGGAAACACTAAGACTCTGGTGGACAGGTTCGAAGGCAAGCGCCTGAACAGTCCGCAGGACCTGGTGTTTTCTTCCGATGGCACGCTGTATTTCACCGATCCCCCCTTCGGCCTTGCGGGACAGGATAAAGACCCAGCAAAGGAGTTGAAGCTGAATGGCGTGTACCGCATGGAGCCGGACGGAAAGATCAAGTTGCTGACGGGTGAACTGTCACGGCCAATCGGCATCGCTCTGTCACACGATGAGAAATATCTGTTTGTGACCAATGCAGATGCGGAGCATCGCGTCCTGATGCGATACGAAGTCCGGAAGGACGGCACCATCGAAGCGAAGTCTGTCTTTTTTGATTTCTCAAAGGAAAAGGACGCGGGTGTTCCTGGTGGTGTGAAACTCGATACCAGCGGGAATGTCTACGTGGCCGGACCGGGCGGAGTGTTTGTCCTCTCTTCGGAGGGTAAGCATCTGGGAACTTTGCAAACGCCTCAGCCAGCTACGAATATAGGATGGGGCAAGTATGCCGACACAACAACCGCTTCCGCAATGGCGTCGGAAGAATACGCAACTACGCTGTACATCACGGGCGGCTCTGAGGTTTATCGCATTGCACTAACCGCTGTCGGCGTACGGCCCTGACATGCCGCTCCCGAAGAAAGCAGCGGGCAGCCAGAAACAGCTGAAGACGCTCGAACGCGTGCTTTCCAAGGCTGGCCTCGGATCTCGCACGGAAGCTCGCAAATGGATCGCGGACGGGCGCGTGCAGGTGAACGGCAAGCCCGTTCGCAACCCGGACCAGTGGATCGACATGGAGCGGGATCGAGTTGCCTTCGACGGCAAACCGGTTCGTGCGGCGGAGAAACTCTACCTCCTGCTTTATAAGCCGAAGGGCTACATTACAAGCTACGGCGATCCTGAAGGCCGGCCGACAGTCTATGACCTGATTCAGGATCTTGGGCAATGGGTGGTTCCGGTCGGCAGGCTGGACCAGGACACCAGCGGGTTGCTGCTGATGACGAATGACACGCAGTTTGCCGAGCGTGTTATGAATCCGGATCACAAAGTGCCGAAGACATACCTGGTGAAGGCGTCTACGCCGCTTAGCGATGAACAGTTGCAGATGCTCCGCCAGGGGGTCACGTTGAGCGATGGGCCGACGCGTCCTGCATTGGTTCGGCGCCTCGATGAAGGGGAGGGGAAGGGCTCTATCGAGATGATCATCACCGAAGGGCGCAACCGGCAGGTGCGGCGCATGCTGGAAGCGGTAAACAGCCGCGTGCGTAAACTTGTGCGCACCGGCATCGGTCCGCTGCGAATCGAGAAGCTCGAGATCGGTAAATGGCGCAAGCTGACGGCGCGTGAAGTTCAGTTGCTTGTTCCCGCACGAGGCAAGATAGAATAGCCGTACCCTGAGTCCTATCTGGACCGTGCTTATGAAATTTCTATTCCCGATTCTGCTACTGGGGGCCTCTGTGTTCGGCGCATCCGACGAGACAGAAAAGGGCCGAGCCCTGTATAGAAGCAACTGCGCCTTCTGCCACGGACTTACCGGATTGGGCGGACGCGGCCCGAACCTGGTTGCCGGCGAGCCGAAATCCGCCGAGGAAGTCAAACGCGTTGTGAAGAACGGCGTTCCCGGCAGCACGATGCCGGCTTTCGGCAGCTTCGATGAGGACGAACTGAATGCTGTTGCGGCTTTCGTGAGGCACCTATCGAGCTCCGGTGTGCCCGCTGAGACGGCCGCGGGCGATCCGGCAAAGGGCATCGCGGTATATGGAAAACTCGGGTGCGCCGGTTGCCACCAGATCGGGGAGAAAGGCAGCGTCTACGGACCGGATCTCTCCCGCGTCGGTAGTGCGCGTTCGCTGCACTATTTGGAAGAGTCGATTATGAAACCGTCGGCCGACATCGCCGAAGGATATGCAGGAGTGAGCGTCGTGCTGCGCGATGGCCGGAAACTCACCGGCGTGCGCATCAATGAGGACACATTCTCCGTGCAGATGCGACTGCCGAACCAGCAGTTCCGGTCCTTCCGGAAGGATGAGGTGCAGCAAGTCGCTCCCGCAAAGGATTCGCTCATGCCCGCCTATGCGAACCTCTCGAAGGACGACCTGAATGATCTGTTGGCGTATCTGAAAACGCTACGCGGAAACGTGCAGAGCGGCGCGGATACCAAAAAAGTGAAGGGCATTCAATGAAGCGTACCGCCTTGTTCCTGCTGGCACTCTCGGCTTTCGGGCAGTCATCCGGCCCGGTCACGTTTCAGCGGATTGTCAACGCGGCCAAGGAGCCGCAGAACTGGCTCACCTATTGGGGCGATTACGGAGCAGTGCGCTATCGCGACCTGAATCAGATCAACACTTCCAATGTGAAAGATCTGCGCGTGAACTGGATGTTTCAAACCGGCCTCCGCGGCGGAGCGTTCGAGACAACGCCCATTGTGATCGACGGAATCCTTTACATCACGGGTGGAGAGGGCACGGCGTTCGCTGTGGACGGAAAAACGGGCCGTGAGCTATGGCGCTACAAATATGCGATGCGGCCTGACATGAAGCTCTGCTGCGGGACAGTGAATCGAGGGCTTGCCGTTCTGGAAGACCGATTGTTTATGGCCACTCCGGATGCGCATGTTGTGGCTCTTGATATCCGAACGGGCAAGCAACTATGGGACGCGGAGATGGCCGACTACCGCAAGGGCTACGGCGCGACACTCGCTCCCCTGGTGGTCAAAGACAAAGTGCTGGCGGGTGTATCCGGCGGTGAGTTCGGCATTCGGGGCTTCGTAGATGCCTTCGACGCAAAGACCGGCAAGCGAGCCTGGCGCTTCTACACGGTGCCTTCTAAGGACGAGCCGGGCGGGGACACGTGGCTGGCCGAGTCGTGGATGCGTGGCGGCGGCGCTACCTGGATGACAGGGACTTACGATCCAGCTACGAACACCGTCTATTGGGGCGTGGGAAATCCGGGTCCGGATCTCTATGGAGAAACGCGCAGAGGGGACAACCTCTACACGGCGGCGCTGATTGCGCTGGATGGCGATACGGGCAAGCTGAAGTGGCATTTTCAGTTCACGCCGCACGATACGCACGATTGGGACGCGTGTGAGACGCCGATGCTGCTGGATCTGAACTGGCGCGGCAAGCCTCGCAAAGTGGTGGTGCAGGCCAATCGCAATGGCTTCTTCTATGTGCTGGACCGCGTGACGGGCGAATTTCTGATGGCCAAACCCTTCTCGCGCCAGACCTGGGCGAAGCAGATCGATGACAAGGGCCGTCCCGTCCTTGCGGGCGTGAGCGATCCTACGCCGGAAGGCAATCGCCAGTGTCCGGGGTTGGCTGGGTCCGCGAACTGGATGGCGCCGTCCTACAATCCGCAGACGGGTTGGTTCTATTTCCCGGTTCGCGAGTCGTGCGACGTCTACTTCTCCTCGCCTCCGTCTTTTATTGAAGGCAAGCCGTATTGGGGCAGCGTATTCCGCGGCGCTACGGATGAAAAAGAATGGGGGGAATTGCGCGCGCTGGATCCTTCGACAGGCGAATCCAAATGGTCGTTCCGGTATGAGAAGGCTCCCTGGGCCGGCACGCTGGCGACGTCCGGCGGAGTCGTTTTTGCGGGCGACGAGGACGGCTACGTCATGGCCTTCGATGCGAAGACGGGCAAGAATCTCTGGCACTTCTATACAGGGTCCCGATTGGTAACGGCTCCGGTCACTTACCTGGTCGATGGCAAACAATATGTCACTATGCCTTCGGGCGCCGCACTGATTTCCTTTGCCGTGAACTAGGGCGAAGAATAGGCGAAAATGGATGCGTGGGAACCTACGTCGAACTGCATGCCCGTTCTGCATTCAGCTTCCTCCGGGGCGCATCTTTGCCGGAGGAACTGGCAGGCATGTGCGCGGAGTTGAACATGCCGGCGATGGCTCTGCTGGACAGCGACGGCGTGTACGGCTCACCGCGATTTCACTTTGCCGCTAAGAAGGTTGGAGTCAGAGCGCACATCGGTTCGGAGGTCAGCTGTACGGACGGCGCGCGGTATCCGTTGCTGGCGGAGAATCGCAAAGGGTATCAAAATCTCTGCCGGCTGATTACGAAACTAAAGCTGAGGGCGAAGAAGGGTGAGGGCGCGGCTTCTCCGGAGGAGATTGCGGAGTATGCCGACGGCTTGATCTGCCTCGCCGGGATAGAGGGCGCGCCGGACGTGGACAAGGCGTTCCTCATCTTCGGCAAGGATCGTGTCTATGCCGAATTGCAGCGCCATTATCACCGCCTGCAGGAAGCGCGAAATCAAAGGACAATCGAAATGGCCAGGCGGCTCGGCGTGCCGTTGCTGGCGACAAACGGCGTTTCGTATGCGGGTCCGCAGAGGCGCGAGTTGATGGATGCGCTGACGTGCGTGCGCGAGAAGGTCAGGATTGAAGAAGCCGGGCGGCTGCTGGCGCGCAATGCCGAGAGTTATCTGAAATCTCCAGCGCAGATGAGGCGGCTTTTTGCCGATTTGCCGGAAGCGATCGGCAACACAGGAGAACTTTCGGCGAGGCTCGATTTCACACTGGACAACTTGGGATATGAGTTCCCGAAGTATCCGGTTCCGCCGGGTGACAACATGACCACCTTCCTACGCAAGCGCGTCGATGAAGGTGCACGGAACCGCTACCGGCCATATCACGAGAAAGCGCGGAAGCAGATCGAACGCGAATTGGAACTGATCGAAAAGCTGAAACTCGAAGGCTATTTCCTGATCGTGTGGGACATTGTCGAGTACTGCAGGCGGAACAACATTCTGGTGCAGGGGCGCGGGTCGGCGGCGAACAGCGCGGTCTGCTATTCGCTCGGGATTACAGCAGTGGATCCGGTGGGCATGGATCTGCTATTTGAGCGATTCCTTTCGGAAGAGCGCGGTGAGTGGCCGGATATAGATCTCGACCTGCCGAGCGGGGAGAAACGGGAGAAGGCGATCCAATACGTGTATTACCGCTACGGGCAACTCGGCGCCGCAATGACCGCCAATGTCATCACATATCGGGGACGCTCGGCGGCGCGCGATATCGGAAAGGTGCTCGGGTTTCCGGATGAGGAGATCGGCAAGCTCTCCAGCCTGATCCGCAAATGGGAGTGGAAGGATCCCAACGATACGGATGAAAAGACATTTCGAGAGGCAGGGCTTGACTTAGAAGATCCGCGGATCCGGAAGTTTTTCGACCTGTATGTGGCTGTACAGGACCTGCCGCGGCATTTGGGGCAGCATTCGGGCGGTATGGTGATCTGCCAGGGGCAACTCGATCAAGTGGTGCCGCTGGAGCCTGCCTCGATGCCCGGGCGCGTGGTGGTGCAGTGGGACAAGGAAGACTGCGCCGATATGGGCATCTTGAAGATCGATCTGCTCGGGCTCGGGATGATGGCCGTGCTGGAAGATTCCATTCAACTGGTGCGCGAGGCATACGGTGAGGAGGTTGATCTTGCGCATCTGCCCCAGGATGACGAGAAGGTTTATGACGCCCTGCAGCGCGCCGACACCATTGGACTGTTTCAGGTAGAGAGCCGTGCGCAGATGGCTACGCTGCCGCGCATGAAGCCTGTGAAGTTCTACGACATTGTTGTGCAGGTGGCCATCATACGGCCGGGACCGATTGTCGGGAAGATGCTGCATCCCTACCTGCGGCGCAGGCAGGGATTGGAACAGGCCGAGAGCTTGCACCCGTCGCTCGCGCCGGTGCTGGATAGGACCCTCGGAGTGCCGCTATTCCAGGAGCAGTTGCTGAGAATGGCCATGGTCGTCGCGGGATTCTCGGGAGGCGAGGCCGAAGACCTGCGGCGCGCCTTCGGCTTCAAACGATCGGAGAAGCGAATGCGCGAGGTGGAAGTGCGGCTGCGCGCGGGCATGGAAAAGAACGGAATCAGGGGGCAGTTGCAGGATACGATTATCCAGTCGATCACGTCATTCGCGCTGTATGGATTCCCAGAATCGCATGCGGCGAGTTTTGCCCTGATTGCGTATGCCAGTGCGTACCTGAAATGCCACTTTCTGGCAGCGTTCACGGCGGCGATGCTGAACAACCAGCCGATGGGATTCTATCATCCGGCCACGTTGGTGAAGGATGCGCAGCGGCATGGATTGCGGGTACTGCCTGTGGATGTGACCTGTTCCGAGTGGCTGTGCACCATCGAAAATATGTGTCTGCGGCTGGGGCTACGTTATGTGCGCGGATTGCGGGCAGAGGCCGGGCAGGCAATTGCGCGAGCTCGGAAAAATGGCGCGTTCACGAGCATTGAGAATTTAGTGCGGCGCGTGCCGGAGTTGCGGCGCGATGAGTTGCGGACACTCGCTATAGTGGGGGCGCTGAACCGGATCGCCGATGTGTACCGTCGTGATGCGTTGTGGCAGGTGGAACTGGCTACGCGTCCGGCGGGTCCTTTGTTTGAGCAATTGGAAGCGGTGGAGGCACGCTCTCCGCTGGAGCAGATGAACTGCAAAGAGCGCTTGCACGCCGATTTTTCAGGGGTAGGGCTAACGGTGGGCCGGCATCCGATGGCATTCTATCGTCCTGGGTTGGATGAACAGGGAGTCAAGCGCGCAGTGGATTTGCACCACTTGCGCGATGGATCCTGGGTTCGGGTAGCGGGCGCCGTCATCGTCCGGCAGCGGCCTGGTACGGCGAAGGGCTTCTTCTTCGTCAGCCTGGAGGACGAAACCGGCATCTCGAACATCATTGTCCATCCGGAGAAATTCGAGGAGTACCGGTGGACACTGCTCAGCAATGCCTTCCTGGTGTTTGAAGGGACACTACAGAATCAGCAGGGAGCAATCTCAATCCGCGCGCAACATGCCGAGGAACTGGATGTAAATGCGATTCCGGTGCCCTCGCATGATTTTCATTAAAGTACTTTACACTGACAAGTAGACGGGTGTATGCTTTGGCCATGAGACTGGCTGTTTGCATGGCCTTGCTGCTCGCCGGATGCTATATGTGCCCGGAGACTCCTTTAACTCGCGCCGCTGCGAAAGGATCCGTGGACCAGGTGAACCAAGCGTTAGAAGGTGCGTCTAACGAAGACGTACAAGGGGCGTTGATCGCTGCTGCCCGCAATGGAAATGCCGCGGTCATTCCTGTACTCGTCAAAGCAGGCGCCGTGCTGACAAGGCCCTCTGGTGTGAATGACTGGACCCCATTGGAACATGCCGTGCATAAACGGCAGGCTCCGAGCATCCGCGCACTGCTCGACGCGGGAGCACCGGTGAACCAAATAGATTCACATCAAAGAACAGCGTTACGCTGGGCCGCTGGAAACGGATTCACCGAAATCGTGCAACTGCTCCTCGACCGTGGAGCGGATCCGCGCCTCGCGGATGAAGACGGCATCAACGCCTTGGATTCGGCGATCTTCGGCATTACGGATATTGATAACTTCACCGCGGGCAAGTGCCAGACGGATACGGTACGTGCAATTCTGGCCAAGGCTCCGGAACTGAAGCCTGGCCAGAAGGCGACGAGGATCGCGGCGAATCTAAAGAACTGCGGTGAGATCCAGCAGTTGATTGTGGCGCGACGTTAAAGTGACGGGACGCTGTTGGTACAATGCGCCAGTAACATGGCCAACGAAATCATCTCACATCAAGAGATGTGTCACAGAGAAAAATTAAGTCTACAGCGCGGAATGAATTTCCGACCGATGGCAACATTCTCTATCGTGCTCATGTCGGTACGCAAGAACGCTCCGTATCGTGACCGATTTGAGAATGAGGGCACGACGTTGATCTACGAAGGCCATAATACGCCAAAGAGCTCTTCTGACGTCGATCCGAAAAGCATTGATCAACCAGAGGTCAACAAAACAGGTAGACTGACCGAAAACGGCAAATTCGCGCGAGCCGTGGAACTGTACAAGTCTGGTCTTCAGCCCGCTCGCAAGGTGCGAGTGTATGAGAAGGTGCGCGACGGAATTTGGGCGTACAACGGATGTTTCGATCTGGTAGATTGCTGGCGCGAGTTCGACGGAAGGCGCTTCGTTTTCAAGTTCCGCATGATCAGCACTGAAGAGCTGTCCGGTAATCTCGAACAACGAATCCTCACAGCTCGAAGCCGATTGATCCCCTCCTCAGTCAAGCAGGAAGTTTGGAAGCGCGATGAGGGCAAGTGTGTGATGTGTGGTGCGGTAGATGAGCTTCACTTTGATCACGTGGTGCCTTACTCTCTCGGAGGCACTTCGCTGAAGGCCGAGAACGTACAACTTCTCTGCGCGAGGCACAACTTGGAGAAACACGCCGCTATTGCCTAATACGCCGCCAGCTCCGAGCAACTCACACCACCCGGTGCAGCGCGGCCAATCACCCGAATCGCGAAGGCCTTCATCGGCGCCTTCAGCTTAGTCTCGAATGCCTGACCGTCGGTTAGCGATGCGGCCTTGTAGTCGGTCAACTCGGCCACCGTTTCCCAATTCGCGGCGCCGGAGCGCTTAATCTGCACCTTCGGAGTGCTTTCAAACCACCCCTTGTCCCCTGTCGACTTGCCATGCCGGAATACGACCTTCGTAATCTCCTCGGGCTTATTCAGTTCCACAGCAAACCAGTCATCCTGATCCTTGGAACGTCCTCGCGTGGTGCGAATCGTTTCCACGTTCTCGTCGGCTATCGAGCCGCCGTCCGCGCGCATTGAGGTTGACTCCTTCCCATACGCGGCTACATTGATCGGGCCATGCGGGAGCGCTTCGGGCTTCGCGATCCAGGTCCTATAGTTCATAGCTTCCGTGAACGGGATCAACATGAGCTTCTCGTCGTGATGGTTGCCATCTCGCGACAGGACCACTCCATCCGCAGTGAACCTGCGAAAGCCCGCAGCCGTCAACTTTGTGGATTTCAGTGCTACGCCATGCAGGAACTCGGCTGAGGGATTCGCGGCAGAATCCAAAACAAGCACCTGCGGGCCGCGCTGAAGGGCGATCCGGTCCGGATAATCGGAACCACCTGGGATTTCCCGCACCGTCATATCCATATCGATATCGACCTTGTCTCCGCGTGACCACTGCCGGTCGATGATGACGAACTCGCCCGGTTTGCCATCGAACTCGTGCCCATTCACTTTTGCCGTAAACCGCTGTGTCCAGTAAGGTACACGTAATTGCAGCGGGAACTTCGCGGTCTTCGTCTTGGGCTGAATGAACAGGATTACTTTGCCGGATTCGGGGAAATTTGTCTGGGAGATGATCTCAACGTCCTCGGATTGAAACTTGCCAGGTGTGTAGAACAGGAGGGCCGGGCCGCCCTCGCGCGTGCCCCACGCCAGTTCCGGAATCATCGAGATTCCACGCGGTTCGCTCGAAACGCAGCAGTTTATGCCGGGCGTGGGATTCTTCCGGCCGATCAGAGGAGTGAAGTAGCAGATGTTTCCGTTGGACGGGTCCTGGGCGCTGAGCAACTGATTGTAGACGGTTCGCTCCAGTTCGTCGGCGTATTTCGGCTCTCCGGTCAGCCGTAACAGGTGCCAGTTCAATTGCAGCCACGTGACGGTCACGCAGCCTTCGCCCACGTCGTCGGCCGTAAGCCCGGGCAGGTGATTGTCCGGCGTGAAGTGCTCATGCGAACTCGCGGTTCCCGTGATGTAGAGCCTCTTCGTCGTGATGTCGTCGAACGCGAGCTGGCCGGCCTTCAGGAAGCGCGGGTCACCGGTGAGCCGGTGCATTTCCAGCAGCCCGACCAAATTCGAGAGCATCTCATACGCCTTGCCGTTTGCAGTCTTGTAAACACTTCCGGTTTCCAAAATCGTATTAAGGATGTTGGGACCATTCGGCTGGCCCCAGGAGCGGACGAGATAATTGCAAAACTCCAGGTACTTTGGATCACCTGTGTGACGGTAGAGTTGGGCCATCGGCTCGAGCACACTGGTGGCCGCCATGCCGACGTGAGTGCCCGCCGCTATGATGTCGCGCTTGCCCGGCTCATTGCCAAACGTTTGGACAAGAAGGTCGCCGATCTTCTTGGATGCTGCCAGTGCCGGTACATAGCCGGTCGCGTCATAGTAGCTGAGAAGTCCGATCAGATCGTACTTGTGGACCCAGACATCCCAACTGGTCCAGCGCTGGTCGTCCGTGTAAGTACCCAGATAACCGTCCGGGAGTTGCGCCGAAATCAGTTCCTTCGCCATGTGATCCATCATGGTTTTCAGCTTTTCGTCGTGCGTGTAGAGCCACGTGTTCGAAGCGGCGTGAAGGAACTTACCGATATGTTCCCCGATCCAGGGATGGCTGCCCGGCCGCTTGCGAAAGCCGTTCAGGAGTCCAGGCTCATCGACCTTTAACAGGCGTTGCTCCAAGTTGATGCGCATCCGGTCGCCCAAAAAGCCTTCTACCTGCTGTGACTGATACGGCGCAGGCGTAAAACGATCCTGGATCTTGTCTTTTACGGGAGCAGCAGCCATGGCGCAGACTGCCAAAGCAAACAGGAACGAAAGTCTCATACCTTGTACTTCTGAATATAATCTTTGCGCAGTTCGCTACCCATCCCCGCTGTTTCCGGAGCGAGGATTTCGCCATCGGTCATGCGCAATTTCTCCACATTCGCAGAGTCGCCCTTGAGGCTGCCCGTCTCCATGTAGATCGCATTCGGCATTGCGAGCAGCATATGCATGTTGGTCGGTCCTCCGCCATGGCTTGCCAGTTCGACACCGAACGAATCGGCCAGCGCCGAGATCTCCATCCACTCCGTCACGCCGCCTGCCCGCCGGTTGTCCGGTTGCACAACATCCACGGCCTTCCGCTGCAGCAGGTCAAGAAACGGGTGCTTGGTGTATTCGTTTTCACCGGTAGCGATTCGAATGTCTAGCGCATGTGCCAGGTCGGCGTAGCCGTCGCGTTCATGGGGAGGAAGCGGCTCCTCATACCAGAAGCAGCCAAGGTCCTGATAGACACGCCCGCGGCGCAGCGCTTCGTTGCGGTTGAATGCCTGGTTCGCATCCACCATGACGCGGCGATCTTTGCCGCAGAGTTCTTTCGCGGCTTTGATCCGATTGATATCTTCGTCAATCGAGCCCCGGCCGACCTTGATCTTAACGGCGCGAAAGCCTTCTTCCAGCGCGGATTGAATGGAGCGCTTGAATTGGGACAAGTCCGCATCGTTGGGGTAATACCAGCCGTTCATCGCATACGCCGGCATACGCTCACGATAGGCGCCGAGGATCTTGTACACGGGTTGCCTGGCAATCTTCCCGATGATGTCCCAGAGTGCGATGTCCGTTGCGGCAAGAGCAAATTGCGTGACGCCTTGCACGCCGTGGTACTCAAGCGCGCTGTAGAGCTCCGCTCGCAACCGTTTCGGGAACGCTGGGTCCTTGCCGGTCAGGACAGGCTTGATCTCCTGCTGCAGGATCGTCTCGACCACCTTCGGCCCGCCGCCCATCATTCCGAAGGATGAATAAGCCCACCCGGTTATGCCGGCGTTGGTCAGGATACGAAGAACAACGCCGCCGCGGTCAGGACCGAAATCATGGATAGCATCGGAAAACGGTTTGCCGGGCGGGAAACGAAGGACGTCCGTTTCAACGCCTGTGATTTTCACCTCACCTGCGAACGCGGATGCGACGGTTCCCACGCCTGCCATTAAAAACAATCGGCGATCCATGCAGGGCATGATATCCACATTTGCTCTATATTTGTGAGAGTGTTCCAGAAGTACAGGTTTTGGGGAGCGGCGGCCGCCGCGATCGGCGGGATCGGTGTCTGCTTTGCGCTGTTCTCCTTCTGGCGCGCGTCCCGCACGCTGGAGGAGACGGAGAGGCAGGTTGCCGCCGAACATCATTTCGGATTCCGCGCCGCGCGGTTCGATCGCGTGCAGCGTAATGGGATCGAGTATCTGAACACTCCGCTTTCTTATACCGATGTAACGGCGTTCGGGGGAAAGTTGTACCTGTGCGGCCCCGCCGGCCTGTTTGCCTTCGATGCAAGCGGCAAGCCGGACGCGGTTTATCGCGTCGGAATTGATCTGCCTGCCTCGCCGGTGACCGCTATGGCTGTAGGCAGCGTGGATGGCCCGGAACTGTGGCTTGCGACAGCCGGCGAGGGACTGGTCGCTTTTAATGGCAAAACGTTTCGACATATCCGGCCGGACGCAGCCGAGCACCGTAATTCGACCACACTCCTGCCGCTTGCTACAGGGCGGCTTCTCGTGGGAACCAGCAAGGCGGGTGTGTTGGTCTACGACGGGCGGACGCTGGCGCCCTTCCACACGTCCCTTGCGAAGCTCCCGGTGACTGCTCTGGCGGGTAGTGAGGCGGATTTATGGATTGGCACGCTAGATCGTGGAGTGCTGCACTGGCACGGTGGCCAGTTGGATGCTTTTAGCGAAGAACAGGGCATGCCCGATAAGCAGGTGCTGAGTTTGGCAGTCGCTCAGGACGCAGTCTATGCAGGTACGGCGACCGGTGTAGCCGAGTTTCGCGGTGGACGTTTCTCGAGGAAACTGGCCGAAGGCGTGTTCGCCAAAGCATTGTACGCAACAGCGGACAAGCTCTTGATCGGCACGATGGAAGATGGCTTATACGAGGTGAACCGGGATGCGCAGCGGCCGAGGCCCGTGCAATTCTCTGAGGAGGCTACTCCCGGAGCCGTGGAGCGAATCACCGCAGTGGACGGCGTGATGTATGCGTTGACTGCCGGCGCGTTATACGAGATCGGGCGTGGCTGGAAGGCCGTATTGCGTCGTCCGGACGCACTGCTGACGGACCGGAATATCTCAGCTTTGTCTGTCGAAGAGAGCGGCCGGCTGTGGATCGGATACTTCGATCGCGGGCTCGATGTGCTAGATCCGGACCTGGTTCGCGCCAGTCATAAAGAGGATCAGAATATTTTCTGTGTGAACCGCATTGTTCAGGATAAGGCTCGCGACCTGACCATGGTGGGAACAGCGAACGGGCTGGTCATGTTCGATGGCGCGGGGGAGAGACGGCAGGTGATCGGGCGGCAAGAGGGATTGATCGCAAACCACGTGACGGACGTGGCGGTGATGCCCGGCGGGATGTTGGTGGGTACTCCATCGGGCGTGACGTTCGCGGATCGCGGAGGGATGCGCAGCCTCTACGCATTCCACGGGCTGGTGAACAACCACGTATACGCGCTGGGCGTGAAGGAAGGCCGTGTGCTGGTGGGCACGCTGGGTGGGCTGTCAGTCCTCGAAAACGGATTGGTGAAGGCGAACTACAATATGGCCAACTCGGGCCTTCAGCAAAACTGGATTACCGCAATCGCGCCTGCAGGGAAAGACTGGTTTCTGGGAACGTATGGAAGTGGAGTAGCCCAGTGGACGGGTGCTGGGGTATTCGTTCCGTTCACAGCCATTCCAGGCCGGGTGGAAGTGAATCCGAACGCGCTGCTGGTAACGCGCGAGCACGTTCTGGCCGGTACCCTCTCGCATGGACTGCTGGTGTACGAACGTGCAAATGCGAGGTGGTCGAATCTCACGGCGGGACTTCCCTCGGTCAACGTGACGGCGCTGTGTGCGCTCGGAAGTTTTATTTTCGTTGGGACGGACAACGGGTTAGTGCGGATCGAGGAGAGTGTCTTGTGAGATGGGGTTGGCTGTGCGCGCTTGCGCCCGCGCTGATGTTCGCAGAGGCGGGTGTCTTAATTCCGTCCGGCAAGACACAGCCGGACGCTGCTGTCTTGTCGCTCGACGACATGGATGTGCGCGTAGTGATTGACAACGGGCACGCGCGCGTCGAGTCGCGGCAGATCTTCGCCAATCATACCGGCACCATTCTGGAGGGCACTTATACGTTCGCATTGCCAAGCAGGGCGTTGATTTCCGATTTTGCAGTCTGGGATGACGTGACGCGTATTCCGGGCGTGATTCTGGAGCGGCGCCGCGCGGAAGAGGTGTATCAGAACGCGCGGATGCAGGCCATCGATCCCGGTCTGCTGCAGGCCGGCGAGCGGGAACCAGAGGAAGCGAAACGGTCCGCGGTCTTTACGGCCAAGATCGTGCCGATTCCGGCATACGGCACAAAGCGGCTCGAAATGGAATATCAGGAGCGTCTCTCGGTGCAGCAGTTGCAATCGCAATTCGCCTTGCCACTCCGGCCGGATATGTATCGCGGATATTCGGCGGCGCACATGCATGTCTCGGTGGAGCTTCGGTCCACCATGCCTCTGAAGGATTTCGAGGTGACCAGCAAAGCCTATCCGGTTCAGGTGCGCGAGAAGACAGCTAATCGCGTGTTGCTGGAGTTTGATGCGCGCAACGTTGCATTCACGGAAGACTTCGCATTCGCGTACAGTCTGGACGCTGCGAGGATTGGGCTCGATATCATCACGCACCGGGAACTAACATCGGAGCCTGGGTTTTTCGAGGCGGCAGCGATCATTCCTCCAGCATCCGGAGCAACGAGTTCGGGGCCGCGAACCATCATTGCTTTGTTTGATGTGTCTCTGTCGATGCAGTGGGAAAAGCTGGAGCGCAACTATCTCGCTTTGGAGAGGTTGCTGCATTCACTGCGTTCGGTAGATCAATTCAACCTGATCCTGTTCCATTCCGAACTGACCAGATTTTCAGAGTCGCCGGTGAAGGCCGAACCGGGTGCGATCGACAAGGCACTGCAGTTTGTGAAGACCAGCCGGCTGCGCGGCGGTACGGCCCTTCAAGCGGCATTGGAAGCCGGGTTGCAACAATCCGGACCGGATCCATACATCGTCCTCATGTCCGATGGCGAGGCGACCCGCGGCCTGCAACTGCGAAACGCTCGAATCGCTGAGCGCTATGCGGCGCTTTGGAATGCAAAGCCCGCCGCTCAGAGGCCGCGTACCTATATTTGGGCGGTTGGAGACGACGCAAATCTGGCGCTGCTGAAGATGTTGGCAAAGAACAACGGTGTTCTTGAGTGGGTGCGGTCCACTGAGCCCGCCGAGTTCAAGCTCGACTCTTTTCTCGCAAAGATTGGCCGGCGTCCTATAGACGGGCTTCGGCTAACGGCGGCACCGGCGCTCGATATGGTGTATCCGCTGGAACCGGCCGTGTTTCCTGGTTCCGTGGCCGCTTGGGTGGGGCAGTACAAAGCTCCCGGGCGGACCACCATGACCATTCCTCCGCTGAATTTGAAGGCTGCAGTAAACCTGCCTGTACAAGAGACCGGCCATCCGCAATTGCCACTCACTTGGGCGAAGGCGCGTGTCGATGCGTTGCTGCAACAGATCGAGCGCCACGGCGAGGACAGTGCGGCTATTGACGAAATCATCCGCCTCTCGCGCAAATACAAATTCGTGACGCCGTATACGTCATTCCTCGCGGCTCCGCGTGCGTTGCTGCGCCCGCGCGTCATCCGTCCCGGCGATCCGGTTTTGCGCGTGCGCACGGATGCCTCGATCGCGTCGGTCGTAGCTATGTTCCCGTTCGGACTCGTGAAACCGCTGCGTTACCTGAAGGAGGAAGACATCTGGCAGACGCGGTTCCTTGCGCCGGCGGACCTGCCGGATGGCTCCCACACAGTGCGATTGGTAATGCGCGATAAGGACGGCCGCGTCTATCGCGAAAGCAAGTCCTTCGTAATTGTGAGCAAGCCTCCTGAAGTGAAAGTGAGGCTCGACAAAGCCAGGTACAAGCCTGGAGACACGGTGCTGGTGCGGGCTCTGGCATCGGCGAGTTCCCGCACCGTGATGGCGCGCATGCACGGTGTCGACACGGTAAGTCTCCGCTGGAACGCACAGGCGCAGGCGAGCACGGGCACGCTCACAATTCCTGGACGTCTGCCGGCGGGCAGATATGCGCTGGTGGTCACGGCGGAAGACTTCGCGCACAATATCGGGTCGCAGGAGGTGTCTCTTGAAGTGGTCCCGTAGCGCCTTCTTTGCGGTCATCGCTGCCGTTGCCCTGCACGGCGAACTTTCACAGTATCTGCAGCACCTCACAGCGGGAAGTCCGTATCAGGGCATCTTCTTTAAGACTGTGACTCTGCCCGCCGGTGCCGTGCCATCGCGCAGGCCTCCTAGGGAAACCGTCGCCGAATTGTCGAAAGCCATAGGCGCGAATCCACAGGCGGAGCTGTTCTATCTGCGTGCGCGCGAGAACGAGCAGGCAATGGACTATCCGGCAGCAGAAGCTGACTGGAAGAAATATGCGGACGTGGCAGCCGACAAATTCGAAGGACTCGTAGCGCTCGCCGATTACCATCACCGCCGTCTTCAGGTGCGGGAGGAGTTGCAGGCACTGGCGTCAGCCCGCGCGCTACCGTCTCCGGCAACCGGGAAGTTCACCCCTGAAGTCGAACAAAGAAGCTGGAAAATGTTTCAGCGCTCCGTGGCTCTGATCGAGGCACAGGGGCTCCCGGCCGAGCAGTCGATTGCCGTGTATCGCGAGTGGGCGAACCGTTATCCCCGGAATACGGGCCTGATCGAATTTCTACGCCGTCAAGGACGTTACGCGGAGGCTGCGGCAGCGCTCGCGGAGTATGAGAAGAAGTATCCGGATCAGACTCACTACGTGTTGACAACCAGGGCCGCGCTGGCGCGATCACAGACCGGCACCGGGCAGGCAATCGGAATCTACGAGAGCAGTTTCCAGCCGTTATGGCCGCCGCAGATCGTGGCCTCCTACTTCGCGCTGCTTAAAGACACACAGGGTCTTCGCCAATACCTGGCGAATGCGCGTGCAGCGGTTGAGACGAATCCGCTCGATGTCGGTTCCGCGTCGAGACTCTTTTATTACTACCAGCAGCAGGGGAACGTTGCCGGGGCGCAGCGTGCTTTACAGGAATACCGTTTGCGGAAGCGGCAGAAGAATTCGGCCCTCACCAGCGAGGAAGCCCTTGTGCTGGCGCAATTGTTCGAAAGCATGCAGGCCTATGGAGATGCCGTGGAGTTGTACTCGGGCGTTGGAACCGAGCGTGCTTTGGCTAGCACCATCCACGTGCTGTTTACGGCTTCGCATCAGAGTATTCGGCTCGGCGCGGGCGATCTGTCCTACTACCAGGATGTGGCCACGGCAGATCCGTATCCGGGTGCGTGGAACGGCTTACTGTCGCTGCTGTTCAATTCCACCTACCCTCGGGAGAAGTTTGCGCAACAGGATGCCTTATCGGCAGCTTACTTCCACCGGGCCAAAGCAGTGGAACTGCTGGCGGAGTTCGACCGCAAATACCCAAGCTCGGCACAGCGCGCGGAATTGCATGCAGAGTTGATCGGCGCGTACAGCGCGTACGGTGAGGATGATGGAGTGCTGCGCGAGGGCCGCGTCTTTCTGGCAGCGTTCCCAAAAGCGGAGCAGCGTGTCGCCGTTGCCATGAATATGGCGGATTCCCATGCGCGAAAGGGTCAGAGCCAGCAGGAATATGCACTCTACGATTCGATGCTGCAGGAACTGGCGAACGCGGCCGAGGGTATGCCTCTTGGACCTTTCCCACGGCAGCCGGATCTGCCCATGCCGAATGCGCAGGAGCAACGTTCGGAACCGCCTTCCCGGCCATTGCCTGCCCGTTCTATGCAATACCAGCAGGTGTTGGAACGGTACATATCGCGTCTTGTCTCGGACAAGAAGGTCCGGGAGGCGCTGGCGGTCTACCGGAAAGAAATCGATCGGAATCCGCAGGATCCTGGGCTCTATGAGCGGCTCGCGCAATTCCTGAATCAGAACAAACTCGCCGCGGATTTGGAGCAACTCTACCTGCGCGCGGCGCAACAGTTCGACGACCGGAGCTGGTATCACAAGTTGGCCCGGTGGTATCTCCGCCAGAAGCAAACGGCAAAAGTCGATGCCATCACGCGCGACGTGGTAAGTGTTTTCACCGGAACGGAACTCGAAACCTACTTCCGGGAAGTCGTGGAAGGACGGAATCTCGATCCGCAACTCTATCGGCAGGTGAACCTATATGCGCACCAGAAGTTCCCGCACGATCTGGTCTTCGTAAAAAATCTGCTTGTCGTATACCGGAGGAAAGAGACCTACGACGAGGCCGCATGGGAGCAGTTGGTCCGCAGCTATTGGTACTACGACAACGACTTGCGATCCCGATTCTTCGAGCACCTTTCCCGCACGAAGCTGCTGGACGCGGAGATCAGATCACTGACAGCGAACCCCGTAGTGCTGGGCGATCGTGCGGGGGCGCAGATGTTGGCTGAGGCGCAGATCTGGGCATCGCGCTTTGAAACCGCCGCTCCGGTGATGCGAATTCTCTCGGCGAACTACCCGGCGGATCAGGACCTGG
The DNA here is from genome assembly GCA_964464925.1 of uncultured Solibacteraceae bacterium. Lineage (GTDB taxonomy): Bacteria > Acidobacteriota > Terriglobia > Bryobacterales > Bryobacteraceae > CAYXLI01. The sequence continues at coordinate 351,289 of CAYXLI010000001.1, forward strand.
GAAGGCGCGCGGCATCGCTGTTCCGTTCGATTGAAAATCCAGAGGTCGCTGCTTCTATTGAAATGCGGCTTGCGAGCGCGAGCCCCCGCGATACGGGTCTGTTGGAGCGCGCCGGAGAGGTCTATGCGGAGAAGGAGCAGTTCGCCAAAGCAAGGGCGGTGTGGGATAAGATTCCTGCCGCGGAACCCGGCAAATCGGATGGATATCTGAAGGCTGCCACTGTTTATTGGGATTACTTCCAGTTTGATGACGCGCTGCGAATGATTCACGAGGCCCGGCAGAGACTGAACAACCCCGCACTCTTTGCGTTTGAGGCCGCCGCGATTCACGAAAACCGCCGCGATTACGAGCAGGCATTGACGGAGTATAGGAAGGGCGCCGTCGTGAATTCCGGGCCGGCACCGGAAAGGGCTCGACTGATTCGTTTGGCTCGGCGCCCGGCTCTGAGGGATAGGATTGAGGCACTCACAGCAAGCGAGGTCTCCACACCGAACGGTCTCGCGCTACGCGCTGCGCTGCTGGAATCGCAGAACCGCCTTTCCGATCTGGAAACGGCCCTGCGGCCGATAGTGGCGCGCGGATCCGCGGAAATGTTGAACCAAGTCGACGAGATCGCCTCCAGGCAGGGATTCGCAGCCGTACGCGAGAGTGTGCTGCAACGGCGCGTGGACCTGGCCGCGGATCCGGTGGAGAAGACGCGCTTCCTGTTGGAGTTGGCGAAGTTTCAGGAGAACCGGCCGGATCTCCCCGCAGCGGCCCGGACCATGCAAGCCTTGTACCAGGCTCAGCCGCGCATTCTGGGTGTGGTGCGCGAAACGGCAGACTTCTATTGGCGAACGAAAAACGGGATCCGCGCTATCGATGTTCTCGAGAGGGCAGCAGCGGATGCTAACTCAACATACAAGCGGAGCTTCCGTCTGGAAGCCGCCCGCAAAGCGACTGAGTTGGGTGATTTCCGCCGTGCACGCCGGGATCTCGATTCGCTCCTCGCTGCCGAGCCATTAGCGAGCGATCTGGTCGCCGCTATGGCCGGGACCTACTTACGCGAAGGAAAGGATGCGGGGCTTCGCACTTTTTATACAGACAAGCTGAACGAACTCCGGCAGGCGCCGCTCTCTCAGGAAGAGAAGACGGAGAAAATGGCGGCATTGCGTCGCGGCATGATTCCTGTGCTCACTCGTCAGAAGGATTTCGCAGGCGCGGTGGAGCAGTATATCCAGGTGCTCAATGCGTATCCGGAAGATGCCGCGCTGGCTCAGGAGGCTGCGGCATTTGCGCGAAACAACGGACGTACGGATCAACTCCGCGCATTTTATGCCAAGGCGTCTGCCGATTCGCCAAGAGATTTCCGTTGGCCCTTGATTCTCGCTCGCGTACAGACTGCATTTGAGGACCTCCCAGCCGCGGTGGATGCATACACTCGAGCCTCGTCAATCCGGCCGGATCGTGTGGATGTACGGACCTCGCTGGCGAGTCTGCAGGAACGCCTGTTTCGATTTGATGCCGCCGGACAGGGATACGAGAAGCTTTATCAACTGACTTACCGGAATCCACAATGGATGGTGAAGCTGGCCGCGACGAAGGCCCGTCAAGGGCAGACGGAGGCGGCTGTCGCGGCGTTGAAGCAGGCTCTCCTGGACGGACGCGCACCGAAAGCCGCGGATTACTTCGAGGTAGCAAGAAAGCTCGAAGCGTGGGGCATGTTGCCGCAGGCGCTGGATTTTGCCGGGCAGGGGTTCAAACGGCTTGCAGGCCGCGATCCTGAGAACAACGCCAGTGCCCAGTTCTACGTTTACGTGGCGGCGCGGGTACGCAGCTATGAATCGTCATACATCGCGGCTGAGAAGGTTGTCGAACCCGCCGTTCGTGTGTCGCTGTTAAACGAAATCGCAAAGGTCGCGGCGGAATACTATACTCCGGAAGAAAAGACCGCATTCGCTGCGTTCCTGCCCAAGTCGCTAGTTGGTGCGGCGGATCAGGCGACGGCGGCGGAGATCGCGGGCCTCGAAGACGTAGCTGTGCGGACGCTGGCGGGCGCCCTTGCACGCAATCCGCGGAATCGCGGCATCCTGACGCGGCTGGTTGAGAAGCAGCGCAGAAGACTTCATTTTGAAGAAGCCGCTCAGCAGGTGGAAGAAGTCTGGAGGGCTACGCCCGTAAATGCGGAGGATCGGTCTTCGTTACTCGAGCAGGCGGCTCAGTTGTATCGCGAAGCTGGTCTGACGGCGCAGGAGATGCGCGTCCTCAGCACACCGGGTTCGATCTCTCCGGCGGCGCTGGACCGCGTCTCGCAGCTGGTGCTGACACGCGCGCCGGAACAGTTGGTCACACGGGCTCAGGCGCAGTGGAAGGAAGAGAGAAATGCCGCCGCGCGCGCAGCGGTGGAGGGCAATAGCCCGGTTCTGGCATTCCGGGTCATCTCCGCCAGGGGTGCGGGACTGACTCCGGTGTGGACCAAGGCGTACACGGCGCTGGCGGCTCTCTGGTTCGGCAGACCCTCGCCGGAAGGCAACTCCGCATTTCAAGCAATGCTCGGATCGGCGGTTATCGGGGATCAACTTGGAAGGCCCGTCGATCGCGAGCAGCAATTGGCAGGCGCGAATTGGTTCTACTACGGTTCGCGGTATGGCGAATATTTGGGATTGTCCAAGGATGCCGCCGCTGAGGACTACCTGCCGGCCGTCCTGGAAGAAGCTGCTGGCAACGCGGATGCGTACATCACACTCGCGGATTACTACAGAGAGGCGGGCGCTTGGGACCGCGCGATTGCCGACTATGAGCACGCCCTGCAGTTCCAGCCGTATCGGGGTGAGGTGCAGGGCAGTGTAGCCGAGGCGCTTTGGGCGCAAGGGAAACAGGCCGAGGCGAGAGCGCGCTGGCAACTCGCTATTCAGACGTTTCATGAAGAGCAGGAGCGCGGACGCGTCCCCGAGACATTTTGGAAAGATTTGCAGTTGACACTCGAGAATGCCGGGACGCACGGCGCGCTGCAAGGCGCCAGAGCCGATATCGACAAACTGATCCGCACTTATATCCGGCGCAACGGCTCTTATCGCGTCGGGCCGCTTTTGCGCGGCCTACTCGGCGCGGCTGGCGATCGCGCCGGGACGGAGTGGATCATAGATCTCGCCAGCGTCTCGTCCGATCCGGTGCAGTTCCTCAGCATGGTGGCGGGATTTGACTGGTTTCCGTCTGGACATCGCGATCGCCTTTATGAGCGCTTGCTGACGATGGCGGATAACCAAGTGTTGAAAACTCGCGGGGCTGCGCAGGAGGAAGCCAGGCGGGCGTTGGCGCGTGTGCGGATGGAATATGCGTCGTCGCTGGTGGACGCGAAGCAAGGTGCGAAAGCGCTGGCCGTTCTGGACCGCCTGGATTCAGCATCGCGCGTCGAATTGACGTACCAGATCGTTCCGCTCGAGATCCGCGCATCCGCGGAATCCGGCAAGCTGGAGGATCTGTTTGCGCGCTATCGCACCGTACGGGAGAAGAAACCTGCTCTGGAGTCCCTGCTGCAAGTAGCGGCGGACCTCCGCAAGAGCGGCGATATGGCATCTGCGCGTAAGGTTCTGGCGTTTGCTTGCTCCACCGAACTCGATGAGTTCCGGCTATCGGCAACGAATTTCCTGGGGCTTGCGGAAGTGCGTCTCGAAGAAGGAGACGTTTCCGCGGCAGTCGCGCTGCTACGCCGGTTGAATCTGGTAGCCGGTGAAGCCTTTGAAAATCTGGATGCGAGCGCCGCCTTGCTCGAAAAGACTGGTCACGCGAAGGAAGCAACGGAGTTCCGCGAGCAGTTAGGAAAAGCGGCTCCATGGGATAAACAGAATGCGCTGCGTCTGGCGGTTGCGCACGATGATACAACTGCCGTCCTTCGGCTCGTGAAGGACAATACGATCGCATATGAAGCGCGAGTCGCCGGCGCAGACGCTGTCCGGAAGCTGCAGCCGGGAGCGAAGGGGCTCGGTGCCGGCGAATTGGATGTCATAGCCCAGACCAATATTTCTCCTGCCGCGGCGGCGCAGCCGTATTTTTATTTCGCGCGATTGCGTGCGGCGGATCAGGCCGCGGCAAATGAGGCGAAGTTTGACCTGCTCCGCGGAGCTATCGGGATCAGTCCGAACAAACAGGAACCCCGCATACCACTGTTCCGTGCTGGCTTTCCTCTGAACCGGATTTCCATCGCTCTGGCCGCTCTGCAGCTTTATCTCCAGGCGAACGGCATTTGGCAACGCATCGGGCAAGACGGAATGAGTGAAGCGCCGCAGGACAATGCCGACGCTCGAATCGATTGGATGGCAAACGGCTTCCTGTGGCAGACGGCACTAGGCATACAAGACAGGGCGGATATCGCGCGTGGTCTAGGGTCTGTGCTGCGCAGACTGGGCCGGCCGAATAGCGCCCTGTTGCTCTACGGCATCGCAAGGCAACTCGATCCCAAATCAGTCAGCGATGCGGAAGTTCAATCGATACAGGCGCAGTTGCAAGTCGCCCTTGCGAACCAGCGAAGAAAGCCTTTGATCAGAGAACAATTGGAGCAGGATTGGCCGGTCCGGCCACGACTGGTCACACCGCTGCGTGGAGGTGCGCAGTGAAGAAGCGAATCGCCGCTCTGATTGCAACGGCGGGAACACTTGCATGGCTGGTTGCGCAGAATACAGGCGGCCCGTCTACGCTGTCCGTGTACTTTCCCAATGACGCCGTCTTCTATATCGAGACTCCGGATCTTGCCAAGCTGTTGAGCGACTGGAGTGCGTCGCCCGAGAAGGTCGACTGGCTGAAAAGTGACAACTATGAGGTCTTCTCTCGCTCCCGGCTGTTTCAGCGGCTCGGGACTGCACAGGAAGAGTTTCAGAAGGCATTGATCGTCGCGCCCGATATGTCTCTGCTGAATGCATTTGCAGGAGGACAATCGGCACTTGCCATCTACGACATCGGCAAGCTTGAATTCCTGTACATCACGCGCATGCCGGGCGCAAAGGCACTCGAGACCGCGCTCTGGAAGGCTCGTACCAGCTACCAGACACGTCAGGCAGGCGGTGTGGAGTTCTACGTTCGCACTGATGGTGATTCGAAGCGGGTTGCCGCCTTCGCCACGACGAAGGAACTCGTGCTTCTGTCTACGCGCGAGGATCTGATTGCAGGCGCACTGGCTCTGCTCGCTGCTCCTGGCCAAGGGCTGAACGGAGATCCCTGGTTTGCCGAGGCCACGCAGGCCGGGAAAGCGCCGGGCGAGATTCGCATGGTGCTGAACATGGACGCGCTAGTGAAGTCGCCGCAGTTTCGCTCCTATTGGGTTCAGCGAAACGCCTCGGAATTGAAGCCTTTCCGCTCCGGTGTAATCGATCTGTTCCGCGAACAGGATCAGATTCGGGAGGAGCGTATCCTGATCCGGAACCAGCAGGTGCCGCGCAATGTCAACGAAGCCGCAGCGGGCCGGCTTGTGTCGTTCGTCCCCCCAAACGCCGGCTTTTATCGGGTATGGGCTTCGCCCGGTGTGTTCCAGGTTCACGATCTGCTTTACAGGAAGCTGGTCGCGCCGGGTCCTGCCATGGCGGAGTCCCAGATCGCGCCCAATGCGGCTGACCCGGATCGGCAGGTGGGCAACGCGGGCGATTTGGAGGTTCGCATCGATGAGCCTTCCCTGGACACTAGCGCATTGCATCCATCCCTATCTGCAATTAGTACGTTGCTCGCGGGCAAGACTATCGATGCCGTATTGCAACTGCAATCGGCGGCTCCGCAAGGCGTATTCGTCGAAACTCCCTGCGCCGTGCTGGTAACTGTTTCAGGAGGAACCTGGAACGGAGCGGAGGCCCGCGCGGCGCTAAGCGGGGCGCTGGTGCAAGTGCGCGGCAACGTTCTGGTCGCTGCCACAAGTCAGCCTATGCTGGATTCCGTTCTCGCCCGGATTGCAGCACCGGGAACCTCCCAGTCTGCGGCGTACGCCGCCGCGTTTGAAATCCAAAAGGAATTGCCTCTGTTCAGCAAGATGATGAGGTCCTTGGATACCGCTCGCCGCGGCGCCCAGGGGGACGGTGGCGAGCCCGACTTTTTCTCTCGCAACGTGGCGAGCCTCGGCACCACAATGAAGCGATTCACGGCGGCTTCGATCGTCATGCACGACGACGGCGCCCGAGTGCCGCAGACGGTTGTTTACCGGATGGTGCAATGAGGCTGGTTGCTGCACTTATGGCCGCGGGTTGCGCATATGGTGCGGCTGCACTCTACAGGCAGTCCGCGGCCGCGGCCCTGGCCTCTCACTCTATCCCGGCCGAATACGTGCTGGTCGACGTAAGGGAGGGCAAGGTCGCGGCGACAAAGTGGTCCTCGCTCGAAACTCCGGTTCCCATCGGTTCGCTGTTGAAGCCGTTCGTTGTGGCGGCCCGCAAGGGACCTTATCCGATGCTGCGATGTGACGGCTCGCAATGCTGGAAGCGGCACGGGCGCATCGGATTGACGGAGGCCCTCGCATATTCGTGCAATTCCTATTTCTTGCGCCTGCTGCAGGATACCTCCTCCGATGATCTCAATCCTGGTATGCAGCGGCTGGGTCTGCCCCCATTCCCTCCGGATGCTGCCGCCAGAACGTTCATAGGGCTCGACGGCAAGTACCAGGTTCGACCGGAAACTCTGATAAGCGCCTTCGCAGGGGTGGCGGAGGAACTGAAGGAAGGTCTCGAACTCGCCGTACGATCCGGCACGGCAAGTGGCGCTGCGGTCTCCGGCGTGTTGGGCAAAACAGGAACTTCCCAATGTAGGCATGAAAAGCGCGGGCAAGGCGACGGCTTTGCGCTACTCTGGTCGCCGGATTGGGCCGTGCTCGTTAGGGTTCACAACACTACGGGCGCCAACGCTGCGATCACTGCAGGCGAAATCCTGCGCGTTGTGAGGAAATAGTGAACGCCCTGGTGCTCATCAGTGTGTTCGGCCTGTTTCACCCGTCCAGGCTGCAGGTGAAAGCGGATCGGGTGTATGAACTTACTATTGAGTCACCCCGCCTGGAACTCTCTCCCGGTTGCTTCCTCTTGAGTGTCCCGCACAAAATCGAGCGGCGTTTCTGCGGGGGCCTGACTGTCAATCGCGAAGGGAGCGAACTGGTGGCAGTAGTCAGCATGCCCCTTGAGTCGGCAACAGCCGCTGTCGTCGCAGCGGAGTTGCCGTCCGATGTTCCCATCGAGGCCGCCAAAGCGCAGGCGATTCTGGCGCGCTCTTACTACGCAGCGGGCCCAAGGCATCGCGGCCGTTTCTGTGACACCACGCATTGCCAGTTTATTCGCGGACCGGCTGCATCCGGATCCCTTGCACTTCGCGCCGCTGAGGAGACCAGCGGCATGGCCCTTCGTTATCAGGGAAAACGAATGGCTCCGCTCTACTCGGCGAGTTGCGGCGGGAGGACCTTTGCAGGTTCCGAGTTGGCGCTTAGCGAAGAGCCGTATCCTTATTTCTCGGTCGAATGCCCTATCTGCAAAAGGGATGCGAAGCAATGGGACAGACGCGTAAAGTCCGTGCCGGAGCGACACCTGCACCTGAATCACCTGCCCAGCAATTTCTTCGTTGTGGAAAACGATACGTCAGGAATCCTTCTGCACGGACGGGGCGAGGGTCATGGCGTCGGTTTATGCCAGCGAGGGGCAATCGGACTCGCCCGGGAAGGCCGATCCTTTCGCGAGATTCTCGAATACTACTTGCCAAACACTGCACTCGACTGAAGCACGGATATTGTGCTCGCCTCTAACACTCGTGTGTCATCATAGTGGTTAATCCATGTATCGCTTCAGGGCTCTCAGTGTGTTCTTAATTATGGCGGTTGCCTGTTTGGCGCAGTCGCCCCTCGGTACCGTGACCGGTATCGCCTCCGATCCAACCGCGGCGCCGGTTCCGGGCGTTGCGGTGAAACTCACCAGCATCGATACCGGGATTCAAATGGAAGCCACCACGAATGATAGTGGCGTGTATTCCTTCCCGAACCTTCGCACCGGCCACTATCAGATCGACGCGAATGCGAAAGGGTTCCGCCCCCTTCAGTCATCCGAATTTTCCGTGGCGGCATACCAGACGGTCCGCAGGGATCTGCGATTTGAGGTCGAATCCGCGACCACTGAGGTAAGCGTGTCGGACACGGTTTCCCCCCTCCTGCAAACGGAGTCCCCGAACATCAACAACCGTCTGACAAGCAGGCAAATCATCGAACTTCCCACGAATCTTCGCAGCATCTACAACAATTCCGGAGATAGTGGTCTGGTGTTCATCATGATGCCGCTGACTGTTCCCGGCGTTGTACAGGTCGGAGCGGGTGCGGCGTGGCTGGTGCCCGGCAGCGGTGCGAACGGCGTGCGAATGAAGGTGGATGGCATCGAGACCACGTTCGGCAACTTCGGCAGTCCGGACACCGTCTCTCAGCCCTCGTTCGAATCGGTCGAGGAGTTCACCGCGAACATTCTTTCCAATCGCGCGGAATTCGGCGGCCTCGGTGCAATCACCACGGTGACGCGCGCAGGCACAAACCAATATCACGGGAATCTGTTCTGGTACGTCCGAAACAGTGCTCTCGATGCGCGTAACACCTTCGCCTCGGTCAGGCCTTATCAGAACATCCACAACTACGGCTTGTCCGGCGGTGGTCCTCTGAGGAAGGATAAAACTTTCCTGTTCACCACATTTGACGGCACGCGTGGTTCCCGCGCCTACCTATTCACGTCCAACGTGCCCAGCCTCGCGCAGAGGGCAGGGGACTTCACCGGCTCCGCCGCGCTCAAGAATCCGTTTTCCGGTTTCAGCCCGTTCGATGGCAACCGCATCCTGCCGCAGTACATCAGCCCCCACGCCCAACGTGCGCAGAGTCTTCTGTTTCCGGGCCCGAACTTCGGTCCGGCAAATCTCACCGCCGGCAACTATCGCGCTGCGTTCAATGGGCCCGAGGCACACCACATCTTCGAGCTCCGAATCGATCACAACTTCACAAACTCCCACTCGCTCTTCATTCGTTATCAGAACAAAAAGGACGATTATGAGATCCCCGGCGCGCGCAGTGCTTTGCCGCCATCCTCAGTCGGAACATCCACCAACATCCGGCGCGTGAACTTCTTCACTGTCGGTGATGTCACTGCTATCAGCCCCAATATCTACAACGAATTTCGCGCCGGCGTGCCGATCCTCGTCTCTCAATCCGATGCCGATCTGCGAGGCCAGGCGATCGTCGACAGGATCGGATTTCAGGGGCTCCCGGCGCGGGCCGGAATCAAGGGCCTGCCGAATTTCAACATCGCCGGATATAGCACCTACACGCAAAGCCTGCTGAATCCCGTGAACGACGGCCACGCCCAGGCGGGAGACAACCTCACTTGGGTAGCCGGAAAGCACACCATGAAGTTCGGCGTCGAGTACATCAACTGGTTTGTGAATCGTTACCTGCCGACCGACACCGGCCTCTTCGGTAATTTCAACTTCGCCGGCTCTTTCACCGGAAACGCCTACGCCGATTTCCTGCTCGGGTTGCCGACCTCGGTCGCTCGTGTCGATCCTTATCCCACGCAGTACAATCGTTTCAGTGATTGGAACACCTACGCGCAGGACGATTATAAGGTCACGCCGAAACTGACTTTGAGCTACGGGCTCCGTTATGAATACAACGGCCCGGTACATGCCAACAACGACAACCTGTACTCGTTCGATCCGGCCAGCGGCTCCGTGGTGGTTCCGAATGAAAAAGCGCGCAGCCTCTTCAGTCAATACTTCCCGTCGAACCTGCCCGTGATCAACGCCGGTAAACTCGGCCTTGATTCCTCCCTCCGGAAAGCGGACAGGAATAACTTTGCTCCGCGCTTCGGCTTCTCCTACCAATTGAATGACAAGACCGTGATTCGCGGAGGAACCGGAATCTACTATGGACACTATTCCGCCGCGGTGGCCGCTTACCTTGCCTCCGGACCCTATGCGGTCAGCACCACGGCGAACAATTCATTTGTAAATGGCCAGCCCCTGTTCACGTTTGAGAATCCGTTTGCGTCGCCTGCTTCGCCAGGTTCATTGAACGTGAATGGAGTAACACCTAACCTGCGGAACTCGCTGACCACTCAATACAGCCTCACGGTGGAACGCGCTCTCACCAAGGATATTGGCCTGCGAGTCAGCTATATCGGCTCTCATGGGTCGCAGTTGCCCTATCAGCGGAACCTCAACCAGCCCGTGGCCTCGACGGCGCGCTTCGCGCAGAGCCGCCGCCCCTATCCGCTGTTCAACAACATCCTTTATGCCGATAACGGAGCAAACAGCCAATACAGCGGCTTGCAGACGCAGGTTCAAAAACGATTCAGTCACGGCCTCATGTTCACCTCGGCCTGGACGTGGGCCAAGTACCTGAGCGAAGTCGATGACACGGGCAACGCCGAGTTGAACACCGTCATAGAGAACAGCTACGATCGACGCCGCGATCGCGGAGACGTGTATGCCGTCCCGCGTCATCAGTGGACGAACCAGGTGCTCTACAATCTGGCTTGGGGATTTCAGATCAATGGCCTGTTGAACCTCAGCACCGGCAACTTCCTCAATCCCGTTTGGAGCGGCGCGGATCCGTCCAACACCAACACGACTGCCGGGCGTCCGGACCTTGTGGGTCCGGTCAAATATCCGTCGACCATTGCGAACTGGTATGACAAGTCATCCTTCGCCCTTCCCGCGCAGGGTGTCTTCGGCAATGCGGCGCGGAACAGTGTCGTCGGCCCCGGTTATATAGTCTTCAACCTGGGAGCGGCCAAGAACTTCACGCTGGAACGGTTCGGCACGCTCCAACTCGGCGCCTCATTCCAGAATCTGTTGAATCACGTCAATCTCGGACAGCCGAATATGAACGTGAACGTCGCGCAGGGAGGCACCATCACCAGCACGCATATCTTCCCGCCTGCGGGAAGCGCGCGGACCGGTCAGCTAAGCCTCCGCTACAGCTTTTGATGGGTGACGGCTCACAGCCCCAAGGGCGTGGCCAGCATCTTTGACCATTCGTAGAACACGACTTTTTGGCCTTCGCGCTCCTTCCACCAGCGGTCCGGGTGAAAGTACGGGGAATCTGCGGCGATCGGAATGAGCGCGATTTCGTTCCGGAACTTTCTCCGGAACAGAATCGCGGCGCGATGGGTATGGAAATTGCTCGTAACCAGCAGGATCCGGTGGATCCCGCGCCGCTTCAACTCTTCATAGAATACGCCGGCTTCGTCGCGAGTCGAAAACGCCGTGGATTTGACGGCTGCGAATGACTCCCGCGGATAGCCCTTCGATACGCCGTATGAGATTGCCAGGTCTGCTTCATTCACGCCGTACATCCCGGTCGGGCCACTGACCAGAGCGACCGGCGCATAACCGTTCTTTACCAGTTCCGCAGCCTTCAGAACGCGCTCTCCGGTCCAGTCACCCGCTAACACTACGGCGGCATCGGCCTTGGTGGGAGGACGATCCTCGACCAGAAAATCTCCGGTCGCACGAATCACATAGGGAGCGGAAAAGAGGATCAGAACAACAACGAGAAGGAGTGTGAGGCAGCCGCGGAGCAACGGCTACTTGTCGTCCCGGTCCAGATGCCCGACCGTTTTCAGGCGCTGAAACAGGCGTTCCACTTCGGCCTCATCCTCTGCACGAAGCAGTGGGTAACGGGGCGATGTAAGTTGCCGGCGCTCAGTTCCGGCAGGCAACAATTCACCCCAAAACTGTTTGTATGGAATACCATCGATCAGTGCGTCTTTGGCGCACCGGCGCAAGTGCCTCAGCAGACTCTTGCCCGCATCGATATCGCCCGCATAGAGAAGCACCACCCGCCTGTCTCCGGTCAGCGTCAGCCGTACCACAAGTGGCGAAATCCAGGAAGTCCGGTCGAGTCGCAGAATCTCATTCCACGGAATGATCTTCTTGCCGATCGCTAAATGATGCTCGTACACTTCAATCGGAGGTTGTAGTCCAAGAAAAATCAGCAGGATAGCGCTGGCGAGGAAAAGAAATGCCGCAATAGAGGCCGGAAACCATTGCATCGCTACCCACCCGGAGAACGCCGCCAGGCCGATTGCGATTAGCCCGGCAGAGAGGTAGTTCCGCGAAGGTGAGTAACAGGTCATATTCCGTGTCCCACTACACTCTAGACTACCCCCGAGCAGGTTCCGCGTCAATTTGCGAAATCGCGACTCGGCAGTCTCACTGATTCATCGCCATCGATGAGAGGAATGTCAATGCGAAACCGTGTCACCCTGCCGCTCCCGTCTGTGAGTTTTACGCGTCGAGGGCTGCGCGGAGCGCTGTCCGGAGCGGCAATCCACGAAGCGTAGCGGCGCGGCTCACCACCGTCAGCGGCTGATCCCAAAGTACGATCGCTGCCAGCGACGGGATTTTCTTCAGGCCTTCTTGAACAATGTGGAGCGGAGCCAAGCCCGGCCCTCCAAGTACGATCAGAGCAGGCTCGTGCTCGGCCGCGGCCCGCGCGAGTTGCCGCGCTTCCTGTTCCAGGATGCGCATTGTAATTGGATGACGTCTGTAGCGGATTTCCACATAGACTGGCCGCCCGCTCACCCATACGCGGCAATCCGGCGTATCGAGGATTTCGGGTCTGAGACCCTCTTTCCATGCGCAGGTCAGAAAATCTAATTCCAGTTGGGCCCCATCGCGCTCCTTTGCAATCTTTAAGCGCCTCCGGATTCCCGCGATCCCGTGCAATTCCAGACTTACCCCCGCGCACCTCTCCGGTCCGCTGCCATGAATCGGTGGCGCATGATCAACATCCGGACGCCCCGTCCCGCGTAATGGATTCCGCTCCAGGCCGTCGATGCCCCTGTCAGCCAGATCAGCGTGGAAATCAGCGCGTGGCGCTCTGTCTCAGGGAACGCCATTGCCACAATCAGCACCAGTGCAAGCAGGATCTGAAGGGCCGTATTCAGCTTGCCCCAGATCGACGGCGGAAAGTCGCGGAAGCGCGTGAAGGCCAGCGCGAAGCCGACCATGGACAGAATCAGCACATCGCGCCCCGCAATTACCGCCACGAGCCACCCTGGCACACGTTCCACAATCCAGAAACACAAATATAAAGAGGTCAGCAGCAGCTTATCCGCGATCGGGTCAAGGTACGCGCCAGTTCGCGTCTGCCAGCCGAAGCGCCGCGCGAGCAAGCCGTCAAATGCATCCGTCAAACCCGCCGCCATCACATACCAGAACGCGCGGCGGTAATCTTCCGCCAGCATCGTAAGTACGATCACCGGTGTAAGCGCAATCCGCAGCGAGGTGAGTAGGTTGGGAAGCGTCAGCAATGGCTAGGATACCAGCGCGTGCACCACGCGGGTAGCCAACTGATCGAAGCTCAGAATCTCATACAGGGACGGATCGGACATGACCTTCGCCACCAGCGCCGCGTGCATCGCATGGCCCGCGCGCTCGGCGATCACGTGCCCCAGTAGGGGCTTCCCAATCAGCGCCAGGTCGCCGATCAGGTCGAGTACCTTGTGCCGGCAGCACTCGTCAGCGAATCGCAGGCCGCCCGGATTCATTGGGCCTTCCTGATCGAAGCAGATCGCGTTCTCGAGCGACGCGCCGCGGATCAGTCCCATATCGCGCATCTGATCGAGTTCCCACGAGAATCCGAAGGTGCGTGCGGGTGCGATTTCCAACGCGTACCGGTCAGGCGTCACTTCCATCTCTACCGTCTGTCGCCCGACTGCCGGATGATCGAAGAAAATGTCGCAGTTCAACAAAAATCGGTCCGAGGGCAGAATCGTGATGCGCTTGCCCGGCGCTTCCACCGACACAGGGCGGCGAATTCTCAAATAGCGCTTTCTCCGCCGGTATGTCTTGATCCCTGCCTCCTGGATCAACTGCACGAACGGTTCGCCGCTGCCATCCAGAATCGGAACTTCCAGGTTGTCGATCTCTATGATTGCGTTGTCGATTCCCATGCTGTAAAGCACGCTCAGCAGATGCTCGGTCGTAGAGATCAGAACGCCTTGCCGCATCAGGCTCGTTGCATAGCTCACCCGAGCCACGTGGCGCCAACTTGCTGGGACAATAAAGTGATTTAAGTCTGTTCGGTGAAATACAATGCCGGACGAGGGAGGGGCGGGAAGAATCCGAATCGAGACAGGCACGCCATGATGTAACCCTATGCCTTTCGCCTCAACAGGCCGGTGGATTGTGGTTTCAAAACGCAAATAAGACTCCTCTACGGACAGCTCCGGCGCGGTCCTCAAAATAGTCCAAGCTTTTAGATTAGCATTCTACTATCCTGTACCTAAGTGATTCTAAAGATTAGTGTTAAGTTTTGCAAACTGTGGCATTTTGGCCACACATCGGGGCTCCGATGTGGCTGATCTGCGTCATTGGGCGTATCTCGCTAGGGCCATACGTTATCATGATCTGAGTAAATGCGCCCCCGTTTATTTCTGATTGACTCGTATGGGTTTATCTTCCGGGCTTATCACGCTCGCGCGCGGTCCGGCGCACCTCCCATGCGCACCAGCAAGGGCCTCTCCACCGAAGCGGTTTACATCTTCCACAACATGCTTCGCAAACTGCTGGCGACCTACAAGCCGGAGTATATCGCGGCCGTCTTTGAGAGCCTCGGGCCGACCTTCCGTTCCGAGCACTTCGCCGACTACAAAGCGAATCGTGCGGAGGCTCCCCCCGATCTGGGCGAGCAGATCCCTTACGTGCGTAAGGTGCTGGATGCGTTCCGTATTCCCGTTCTCCAGTTCCCCGGAATGGAAGCGGACGACGTGATCGGAACTATGGCGCACAAAACCGGGCAGTCCGGCGACCTCGACGTGGTCATCGTCTCCAGCGACAAGGACATGCTCCAGCTCGTCTCCGCGCACGTATCTATGTTCAATCCGGTAAAGGAAGACGTCTGGTACGATCCGAAGACCACGCAGGAGTTCATGGGAGTGCCTCCTTCCGCCGTTGCCGACCTGTTGGCGCTCAAGGGGGACGCCGTGGACAACATTCCTGGCGCTCCCGGTATCGGAGATAAGGGAGCAAAAGACCTGATCCTCCGCTTCGGCTCGGTCGAGAACGCGCTCGAACACGCGGCCGAAGTGGAGCGCAAGATGTACCGCGAGAGTCTCCAAAACAACCGCGATCAGATCCTGCTCAGCAAGAAACTGGCGACCATCGATACAGCCGTACCGATCGAGTGGAACGTACAGGAACTGAAGGCACAGGAACCGGACTCCGAGGCACTCAAACAGCTCTATCGCGAATTGGAATTCTACAGCCTGTTGCGCGAGATGGGGCCCTCGGAAGCGCCTGCCAATCGGGACTACAAAAAACTGGAAACTGCTGAGGCGGTCGACGCCTTTCTCGCGGAGATCCCGCCAGGTAAGCCTCTGGCGTTTGTCGTTGGCAAGAACGAGATCGGACTGGCATGGCAGGTAGGGCACGCGCGAGCGATTCCCTGCGACCTTCTTCCTCGTTTGCGGCCTCTCCTGGAGGACTGCACCCGCGTAAAAGTGGTGCACGACGCGAAGCAGACGGCGCTCGATTTGGCGCACTACGGCATCGATGGTTGCACGTTCCAGGAAGACATCATGCTTCATGCCTTCCTGCTGCTAGCCGATCCGGGCGCGGTGGCGTGTGATGTGTTATCCGAGAAATTTCTCGATCGCAAACTCGGCGGTGCCGTCGAGGCACGGGCCGACTGCGCACTCGAATTGTATGAGCGGATCGCTGAAGATCTGAAAAACCGCGGGTTGCGCCAGGTCTACGACGAGATCGATCTGCCGCTGATCGGTGTCCTGGCCCGGATGGAACGGGTCGGAATACGGATCGAACCCAGACAGCTCGAAGTCCTCTCTAAGCATATGGATGCGGAGATGCAGCGGCTGGGGCTGGAGATCTACGGCATCGCGGGTTCCACTTTCAATATCAATTCTCCGCAGCAACTCGGGAAGGTTCTCTATGAGGATCTGAAGCTCCCCGCTCCGGTCAAGTATGGAAAGGGCAAAACACTTTCCACCGCCGCAGACATTCTGGAACAGCTTGCGGGGGAGCATCAGATCGCTCGGCTGGTGCTCGACTTCCGCCAGCTTGCCAAACTCAAGGGCACCTACGTAGATGCGCTGCCGGCCCTTATCAGGCAGGACACGGGGCGTGTGCACACCACCTTTAACCAAACCGGCGCGGCAACCGGGCGGCTCTCCTCATCCAACCCCAATCTTCAAAACATCCCAATCCGCACGGAGATGGGACGCGACATCCGTGCCGCGTTCGTCCCGGAGCCAGGTTGGAAGCTGATTGTTGCGGATTATTCCCAGATTGAGCTGCGCCTGCTGGCGCACATGTCCCGAGACAAGGTGCTGGTTGAGGCCTTCCGCAACGGCGAGGACATCCACACGCGCACCGCCGCCGAGGTCTTTGGCGTCGCGCCGCTGATGGTCACATCCGATATGCGCCGTATGGCCAAGGCGGTCAATTTTGGCATAGTCTATGGACAAACCCCATTCGGTCTCGCAGCGCAGCTCGGCATCAGCCGGAAGGAAGCTGAAGAATACATTAAAAGCTATTTCGAGCTTTATTCGGGTGTAAAGAAGTTTATTCAAGAGACGATTGAAGAGGTAAGGCGAACCGGTGTGGCCAAGACGCTATTCGGTCGTGAACGGCCCATTCCGGACATGCATACCCGCAATCCGAATATGCGGTCGTTTGCGGAGCGCACCGCCGTGAATACGCCGCTGCAGGGCACCGCCGCGGATCTCATCAAGATTGCGATGATCCGGATCGACCGCGACCTGCTCGGGAAACAGCAGAGCCGAATGCTGTTGCAGGTGCACGACGAACTCGTTCTGGAGGCCCCGCCGGAAGAGGTCTCCGGCGTGAAGGCACTGGTGAAGCGAGAGATGGAGACCGTTTATAAACTCGAAGTGCCGCTGGTAGTGGATGTCGGTGTCGGGGATAACTGGCGGGACGCGAAATAGGGAGGCGAAATTCGTTTGCGAAAAGGCTTGTTTGTTCTGGCGTGCATGATTCTGGCGGGATGCTCTTCGGAAAAGAAAGAGACCGCGGAAGCTCCGAAATCGGGCGTGATGAAGCCCACTCCAGCCCAGTTCAAAGTGCGGTTCGATACCACCAAGGGCGCGTTCGACATGGAGTGCACACGGGAATGGGCGCCCATCGGTGTGGACCGTTTCTATGAACTGGTCGGGAAAGGTTTCTATGATGAGGCCCGGTTCTTCCGCGTCATCAAAGGCTTCGTCGCACAGTTCGGATTGAACAAGGATCCGCAGCAGAATCAACTCTGGGCGCAGATGCAGATTCTTGACGATCCATCCCGGCAGCCGAACAACCGCGGCTACGTAGTTTTCGCCAAGCGCGGCCCGAACACGCGCACCACCCAGCTCTTCATCAACCTGAAGGACAATCCGATGCTGAATAGCCAGGGCTTCGCACCGATCTGCAAGGTCTCTGAGGAAGGCATGCAGGTTGTAGACAAGCTCTACAACCAGTACGGTGAGGGAATTCCTAATGGCAATGGCCCGGAACAGTCAAAAATCATGGCTATGGGCAATGAGTACCTGGTTCGAAACTTCCCGCAACTCGATTACATCAAGACCGCGAAAGTCTTACAGTAGTCTCACTTCGTGATCTTGGCCCGCCGCTCGCCTTTGGCCAAACGGAGCCGCACGACCGTTCCCGGGGGCGCCTGTTCCGCACTCTTGATGACGTGGCCTTCCGCGTCCAGTACGATGGCGTAGCCGCGTTCCAGAATTTTCACCGGGCTGAGTTGCGTCAGGTGCGCCTGCAGCGGCGCGAGTTGTCCCTGCATGCGGCTGAGCCTCAGGTGCATCCAGCGCTCAGCCTGTGTGGTTGCTGCTTCCAGCCGGCGCCGGAACTCGGCAAAGCGCAGCCGCAAGTCCATCTTCTGTAACCGCTCATCCAGCGACTTCCATTCCTGCCGGGCCTGCGTCAGCCGCCGTCGTGTGTTGTCACGCCCGCAATAATTCAACTCGTCGATTCGCTGTTGCGCCCGCCCGATATTGCGGTGCAGTAGCGCGATGGTGCGGTCGGCACCTTGCTCGTGCAGCCGGCGGGAGGATTGGCTGAGCTTATAGCGGATCGCCTGCTCGAGATGCTTTTGATGCGCGCTGATCTGCTGCAGCAGTTCTTCCCGCGTGCAGATCACCAGTTCCGCCGCGGCCGAAGGAGTCGGCGCTCGCAGATCGGCCACGAAATCGGCGATCGTGAAGTCGGTCTCGTGTCCGATGGCCGAAATCACCGGCACGCTGCAATCCGCGATCGCCCGCGCTACCTCTTCCTCATTGAAGGTCCAAAGGTCCTCGAGCGAGCCCCCTCCTCGCGCAAGGATGACAACCTCTGCCCAGCCCGATCCGGAAAAATGCCGCAGCCCCTTGCACACTGCGTCCACGGAACCTTCGCCTTGCACCAGGGCAGGGAACAGCCGCAGGTGCATTCCAGGGAATCTCCGCTCCAGCACTCGCAGCATGTCCTGAATTACCGCCCCGGCGGGGGACGTGATCAGCCCGATGCGGGCTGGATATTTCGGCAGCGCACGCTTGCGCTCCTTCGCGAACAGCCCCTCCAGTTCCAGCCGCTTCTTCAGTTGTTCGAATGCGAACTGCAGCGCTCCATAACCCTGCGGCTCCAGGGCCTCTACGAGCAGTTGGTATTCGCCCCGCGCCTCATATACGTCCACGCGTCCGCGCGCCAGCACGGCTACTCCATCCTGCGGCTTGAACTTCAGGTAGCGCGCGCTCATGCGGAAACAGGCGCATTTCAGTTGGGAAGATTCATCCTTCAACGTGAAATAGTAATGGCCGCTGGAGGCCAGTCGAACACCCGAAATTTCTCCGGAGACCCACACATCGCCGAACGCCTCATCCAGCATCCCGCGGATGCGCGCATTGATCTCGGAGACGCTGTAGAGCCGCCGCTGCGGTTCCCATTGAAGAAGGATTTGCTCCACTACGACCAGCCTAGCAGGAGGCCGCCCATCCGGTTCCGGCTCGCCAGTAATTTTGGAGGAATCGCTTTGCGAACCGGTCCGGAGGGGAGGGGTGGTACAGGTCGTTTGCTACTCGGCGAAGACGGCGTCCTGAAGAGGATTCGTCCCGCCGATGCTGCTGAAATCGGAATTCACTGTGGCCGTCCCGACGACTTTGATGTTATAGCCGATTAGCATCGTGTAGCCATCGGTTCCGCCTGGGGAACTCGAGCTATTGCCGGTATATTGGAGGTCAGTAGTCGGGAAATAAAGGATTCCGTCGTAGACTGAGTTGGCGCCGCCTGCGATAATGCTGCCATTATTGGCAGACCACGTCACCGTAGGGTCTTGGTAAAAGAGCAATCCTTTATAGGTTCCACTTGTGGGCGCCTTGAACGTGACCGTGCCGGATCCATTGATCGTGATGCCGGAGTAATGATTGCTGGCATCATAAGTGTTGAAAAAGGTTACTCCTATTCCAGACAGGGTCGCCGAACTGGTCACGCTCAACCCTCCGCCGACAAGGATGTAACTTCCGGGATTGAAGTTCACCTGCGTAGCGCTGCCGCCAATCGTAATACCCCCGCAGTAGACCCCCGGATTCAGGGTCGTGGTCCCGGTGTTATTTATCTTCAGTTTCGTATAATCGCAGCCGCTGTAGGACGGAATACTGTACTTATTCATGAGAGGATCCACGATCGGCACTCCGGCCGAGATTCCTGTCGGACCGCACCCAGCCGTTGTGGACCCGTCTGAATATGTGCCCGTGTAGCTAACCGTTGGCGTGGAGATACAAGCAGATGAACTGTTCGATTTGAAGTTCGCGTTCGAGAAAACGCCACAGGAAAATGTGGCGGTTGCAGTTCCATTGAAGAAGAAGCCATTCGTGTTTTGGCTGGTATCCCGGTTCAAAGCATACACACAACCATTGTTCGTGCTGCCCAATCCTGCCACCGCTCGCGCATTCACTGTCGCCGAAGTGAAGTTCATCGCACGCATGAACCACGTGGGCTGCGGCTGGCTGATGATCACCTCGATAAAGTTGCTATTCCCGGCTTTCGATCCGGAGGCCGGCGGAATATTGACCGTCACCGCAACACTGTCCGTCTGATCGGTAAATCCATTCAGACTCGAGTCATTCATCGCTGCTGACGTTGCCGCCGTGTTGCTGTTCCCGCGCAACTTCTCCAGCGCTCCTGCATAGGCTGCTGCATCGGCCGCAGTTTGCATACGCCGCTTCTGGAAGTACAGGAATGAGGCATCCAGTGCGAGTCCCATGAACGCCATTAACACGAACATCGATAGCGCCGCCAGAATCACGATTATCCCGGTCTCGCGTCGCCTTCTGATCACGGCTTTCATCTGGCTGCTCCTTTACTGAGAGATGATCATTTTCGACTGGCTGGATATCGTGAACGAACTGCCGGAAATCCAGATCAGTATTGGCGTTATTGTGTAGGTGGCCACTACCTGAACCGTCGAGCCCGGAGTATTACCCGGAGCCCAGGTTGTGGTCACATTCAGGCTGCCCGGGTCCAGGCCGATCGCCCAATGCTGCACGATGCTCTGAATATCGCTGTTCGTTGCCGCCGAGCCGCTCATGCTGCCGTGCACTATGGCGTATCGGGCGGCTTCCTTTGTTGCCCCGGCCAGGATGTTATACGCACCGGCGATGCGGCCGAAATCCATGATCCCGATCAGCGTCACCATGAATACCAACAAGGAGATGGACAGCTCTACGATCGAGGAGCCCCTCTGTCTGTTCCGCCGTCTCATTGCACCCTCATCTTTGCCGTACGGTTCAGCACGATGCTGCTCGGAATGCCCGGATAGTTCAGCATTGTATTGAAGGTGTAGCTTACGGTCACTTGGGCGTAGCCGTTCGGTGTCGTCGAGCCGCACGATGTGCTGCTCGTGCAGGAGACCGCAGTCGAGCTCCCGCTGCAGAGGCAAAACGTGCTGGCTGATGCCGTGATCCCCGTTAGTCCCTGGCCTGCCGCGTCGTCCAGCGCCGCCTGCTGCATTCCGCCCGTGTTCCCGGCGTTCCCAGGACTGAATGTGCCGTACTGCACGCCGGCTCGTGCCGCATTCGAAACCGCGATTCCAGCGTACACAACCCGAGCAAAGTCCATCGCGCCGCAGCACATCAGCAGGAGCACTGGGAAAATAATAGCCAGCTCGACCAGTGCGCCTCCTTTACGTTGACGATTCAACCGGAGCACACACAATTGAGTTGAGACAGGTGCCCTCATGCGTCGTTTAGTCTAAGGCGTTTTTAAGGTCATGTTAATAGTCTTAACCTAGAAAAGTACTGGACATCGCGACCACCGGAGAAATGGAGGTGTAAAAGCCAAAACACGGCTCTTAAATTTCGTTATCGAACTGAAAACAAGACATTAAGATGTGGAAAGCCTTCTGGACCGGGAGTACTACTAGGAGTGTGCCGGGCGTTACAAGTGCTAAGGTTTCGTTGTAACCGTTTTATTTCGCTCTGGTCTTGCGGCTCCAGCCTCCCGATCGCGGCACGACGCTGTTAGACTATCGCTTTCAGCAATGACTGACTCTGTGAAGTACGTGCTCGATGAGAGCCGGATCCCAAGATCCTGGTACAATCTCGTCCCCGAGCTGCCGGCTCCGCTACCGCCAGTGCTGCATCCGGGTACGCTGCAACCCATAGGTCCGGACGATCTTGCGCCGTTGTTCCCCATGTCCTTAATTGCCCAGGAGGGCAGCACCGACCGCGAAATCGGGATTCCCGATCCTGTTCGCGACGTCTATAAGCAGTGGCGGCCTACCCCCTTGCTCCGCGCCCGGCGTCTGGAAAGCGCGCTCGACACGCCCGCCAGGATCTATTACAAATACGAAGGCGTCAGCCCTGCGGGCAGTCATAAGCCGAACACCGCCGTCGCGCAAGCGTTCTACAACCGCGACGCCGGCGTCCGCCGCACATTACTGAGACCGGAGCCGGTCAGTGGGGTTCGTCCTTGGCTTATGCGGGAGCGCTGTTCGGCATCGAGGTACAGGTCTTTATGGTCCGCGTATCCTACAACCAGAAGCCCTACCGCCGCGCGCTGATGGAGACCTACGGCGCCCGTTGCGTGGCTTCACCGTCATTGGAGACCCAGTCCGGCCGCGCCATTCTGGCCAAGAAACCTGAGCATCCGGGCAGCCTCGGTATCGCGATTTCAGAAGCAGTGGAAGTGGCCGCGCAGAGCGGAGACGCAAAGTACGCGCTCGGGTCCGTCCTGAATCATGTGCTGCTGCATCAGACGGTGATCGGCCAGGAAGCGATCGAGCAACTGGAGATGGCCGGCGATTACCCGGATGTAGTGGTGGGCTGCACCGGTGGCGGATCCAATTTCGCCGGTATCGCATTCCCGTTTCTCGGAGCCAAACTGCGCGGAGGACGCGACGTGCGCCTCGTTGCCGTAGAACCGTCCGCCTGCCCAAGTATGTCGCGCGGGAAGTATGCATACGATTTCGGCGATACCGCGCACCTTACGCCGCTGACGAAGATGCACACCTTGGGGTCTACGTTCACGCCACCGGGTTTCCATGCAGGGGGCTTGCGCTATCACGGCATGGCGCCTCTGGTCAGCCATGTGAGGGAACTCGGCCTCCTCGAAGTTCAGGCGTACACTCAGAACAGTTGTTTCGCTGCTGGTGTTCAATTCGCTCGTGCGGAAGGAATCGTCCCCACTCCGGAAGCTAACCACGCCGTTCGCGGTGCCATCGAAGAAGCGCTCCGCTGTAAGCGGGAAGGTGTATCGCGCGTAATCCTGTTCAATCTTTGCGGTCACGGCCATTTCGACATGCAGGCCTACTCTGACTATTTTGCCGGCAAACTGGTCGACCTCGAATACGACGAATCCGAACTTGCAATGGCGCTCGCGGGTCTGCCCGTTGTCCCTGCGTAACTGCTTCGCATTCAGCGTCGTTTTGGGCTGCTGGCCGGCGCTCGTGTGTGCCTCGATCCCCCTTGAGCCTATGGATCAAGTCGAGTACTCTAAAAGCAAATGTCCCTACGAATTAACGACACTGCTCCGAACTTTACTGCCGAAACCACCCAAGGCCCGATTAACTTCCACGAATGGATCGGCGACGGATGGGCGATTCTGTTTTCGCACCCGAAGGATTTCACTCCGGTCTGCACCACGGAACTGGGTTACATGGCACGCCTCCAGCCGGAATTTACCAAGCGCAATTGCAAGATCATCGGTCTCAGCGTGGACCCTGTCACGAGTCATGCCAGGTGGGCGGGAGATATCGAAGAAACTCAGGGGTATAAGGTCAATTACCCGATGATCGGAGATCCCCAACTGCAGGTCGCCAAGCTCTATGACATGCTGCCGGCCGATGAGGGGACAACGTCGGAAGGCCGTACCGCTGCCAACAACGCCACAGTGCGAACCGTGTTTCTCATTGGTCCCGACAAGAAGATCAAATTGATGATCAGTTACCCAATGGGCACTGGCCGCAACTTCGACGAGATCCTGCGGGTTCTCGATTCCATCCAACTCACCTCGCAGCACAAAGTGGCCACGCCCGTGAACTGGAAGAACGGCGACGATGTGATCATTGTGACTGCTGTTTCTGACGAAGAGGCAAAGAAAACGTATCCTGGCGGGTTCAAGACCTTGAAGCCCTACCTCCGCGTTGTGCCGCAACCCAAGTAATCTCCCAATTTCTGCCTGGCTCCTGTCCGGTTTGTGGATGCGAGCCAGGCTACCGCCTGGGTAAGAGTGCTATCCCTGTGATCGGATCACTCGACAATCGCCTGCATCGCCGAATTTTCAAAATCGCGGTCCAACTGCCGGTTCGGGTTATCCGTTTGGATCATCAGAATTCCCACGATCTTTTCCTTCGGGTCCACCCAGAAATGTGTTCCATAGGCGCCGTCCCATCCATAGCTGCCGGGGGAGACGCGGTGGCCGGCGGCAATTGGGTCATTCACCACTTGAACACTCAATCCGTATCCCCGGCCCGGTTGCCTGCCCGGCAAAGTATCGGGCACAAAAACGGAGGACATCAACTCTACAGTTTTCGGACTCAGCAGCCGCTTCCCATTCAACTGCCCGCCTTGCGCCAGCATCATCGCAAACTGCGCATAATCCGTCGCTGTCGACATCAGGCCTCCCGCACCGGAGAAATACGTCTTGCTGACTAGCCGGTTCGGGTTCTCCACTTTCTGCAGCGTACCTCCGTTGCGATGATAGGCCGTCACCACGCGCGGCCAGCGATCCTCGCCCGGGTGGAAGAACGTCTCTTTCATCCCCAGGGGCTCGAAGATATGCTGTCGCAAGTACTGATCGAACCTCTCACCAGAAACTACCTCGACAACGCGCCCTAGAGTATCGAACGCCGCACCCGGACTATACGTCCAGCGCGAGCCGGGTTGGAAGTCCAGAGGCGTCGTCCCCAACCGCGGGATGTAGTCGGCCAGTGTCTCGGCGTCTTTTCTCGCAATCCGCGGCATCTCGGCGCTGCTCGCGGGACCGCTGCCGAGACCGGAGACGTGCGTCAGAAGATCCTGAATTGTAATCTCACGTGCTGCCGGAATCGCATAATACTGCGGCTTCGCCGAAGGCTCGGCTGGATGTTCCTGTGCAACTGCTACTTTCATTCCCTTGAACTCCGGGATAAAAGTCGAAACCGGATCGTTCAGCCGCACCTTGCCTTCTTCCATCAGCATCAGAATCGCAACGCCTGCGACTGGCTTCGACATTGACCAGATGCGGAAGATCGCATTCTTTTCCATCCCTTTTTTCGAGTCAACATCCATCAGACCGTGGGCCTCCAGATGCGCAATGCGGCCCTTTCGTGCGACCAGCGTCACTGCCCCCGAGATCTGATGCGCTTCGATGTGGCGCTGGATGGTGTCGTGGATACGAAGCAGCCTCTCCTCAGAGAGCCCCGCACTTTCCGTTTTCCCCGATGCGGCCCTCACAGGTACCGCTGAGAGTACAACAAGAGCAAAGGACAGATGCAGACGCATGAAAGCACTCCGGAATTCATAGATTTGGTGCAGTCGGCAGTCTATCGCAACCTGCACACCCGAAGCTACCGGTTCAAATTCTGCGAGGAATGGTGAAGCAGAATCGCGAGCCCTTGCCTGGTTCAGATTCCGCCCAGATGCGGCCGCCGTGCCGTTCCACAATCCTCTTGCACACTGCGAGCCCTAAACCGGTTCCGGCAATCTCCGCGCCGTGAAGTCGCTTGAATGGGGCGAAGATGCGATTCAGTTGGCGTTCCGGAATGCCTAAACCATTATCTGCGACGCTAAACAAGTACTCTGTGGCGAGCCGTTCAGAGGTGATCTGGATCCGGGGCGCGCGCTTTGGGTCCCGGTACTTCAGTGCATTGCCAATCAGGTTCTGGAACAACTGCAATAACAGCAGCCGGTCAGCGTCTACCGTCGGCAGCTCGCCACAACTCACCTCGGCGCCAGTCTCTTCAATGTCGGCCCGGAGCGTAGCCAGTACTCCATCAACGACCGTCCTCACGCGAATAGGCGTGCGCTCGTTCGAGCCTTCGCCTACCTGGGCAATCTGCAGGAGTCCGCGGATCAACTCTGCCATAGTAGCCGCCCCATCCGTGATGGTGCGAATAAACTCGTTGCCTGTCTCATCCAGTTTTCCCTTATAGCGGCGTTCGAGAAGTTGAGCGTAGTTATTGACCATCCGCAAGGGGGTCTGCAGGTCGTGGCTCACCACATGTGCAAACTGCGAGAGTTCCTCGTTCGACCGCTGGAGTGCAGCCAGCAGTCTTTCTCGCTCGTGTTCGATTCTCTTCTGCTGCGTGATGTCGGTATTGATCGCGACGGCTCCCCGGATTCGCCCGTTGTGGCGGATCGGGGCAGCGGCACAGCGGACAATGACCTCCTCTCCTGTGTCCACGCGGCGTGTGATGACCTCCTCCACACAGGGTTCCCCCCGCAAAGCCCGCGTAAAGGGCTGGTCTTCGAATCCAATGATTTCCCCCGTCCTCACCAATCGAGTCTGAATCCGCTCGGCGAGAACACCTATGTGCTGCTGCAAATCTTCGATACCGCGAAAACCGAGCATACGCACTCCGAGTTCATTGCTTTCCCGAATGCCGTTCTCGTCGCCGACATACACGGCGTCGGGAATGCTGCGGAGGATGGCGTCGAGTTCGGCCGCGCGCTGTTCCCGTTCCACGAGCAGTCCCTGCCGTTCGGCCCCAACGCGAATGCGTTCAGTGACATCGTTGTTCACCTCGATGACGTTGATTGGCTCACCGTCATGGTCGCGGCGGAATACCCAGTGGCTCGCGACCACCAGCGAAGTTCCGTCCTTGCGGAGGTGACGTAGTTCGCCCTCCCAATGGCCGTCGCGTTGTAGTTTGGCCTCAATCCTTTCCAGCGGCTCTGGAAACTCAGTCGAAAACAGGTCGTGCGAGCGTTTCCCCTCAGCCTCCTGCTTGCTCCAGCCGTAGAGGGCGGCGGCGCCAGTGCTCCAGGTCAGGATCGTGCCATCCGGCTCGCGAATCACCGTAGGCGTCAGGTCCAACGCATGCGCGAGGGCATCGGACTTTTCCCGGACACTCTGTTCCTCGGTGATGTCGCGTATAAACACCGAGTAGCCGAGTAACTTGCTCTGCTCGTCCTTCAGCGCGGTGAGAATGCTTTCGCAGTAGACAGGACTGCCGTCCTCACGCACGTGCCAGCGCTCACCCGGCGCCCGGCCCTCTCGTGCGGCGCGGTCCAGTTCCTGCTGAGGCACATTCCGGACAACATCTTCCTGGGTGAAAAGGATTTCGGCCGGCTTGCCGGCGAAGTCCGGCTCCGAATAGCCCAAAATCTGTTCAACGCCCGCGTTCCAGCTTGCGATGCGTCTCTCGGCATCGATCAGGAAGAGGGCACAGCCTCTCAGCTCCTTCACCATTTGGCGAAAGACATCCGAATTTTCGAGAGAAGAAGGCGGTTGTGTATGGTGCGCCATAACTGTACCGGCGCACCCATGCTAAGAGGGCCAGCAGAAAAGTGCGGCCAGGGTCAAGACCCTGTCATTCAGTTTACATCTGTCCCGGGGGAGCCTCTAAACGGATTTGTAGCGCGCCGCGAGGAGACCTGTAGCCGCATTGATGTCGATATCCGCGATGAGCAGCCCTTCTTTCCCGTACGGCTGATAGCTGAGCAGCGTTCCATCCGGCCGCACCATCGCCGAAGTCGTCGGCGATCCGGCGCTTGCAAAGTTTGTCGTAGCGAAATAGCACGTGTTCTCCGCGGCGCGGCATAGAGCTGCTTTTTCATGGAAAGAGTTTGCGGGATCAGCGAAACTCGAAGGCACGTACCCACCGGGCTCGGCTTCGTGGAAGTGCGGGTGAAACACGATTTGTGCGCCGTGCCGGACGGCCCACCGCACTGTTTCGGGATAGCGCCAACCCTCATGACAAATCGCTATACCAAATGTCAGCGGCCCGGTTTGAAAAACACGCCTACCGGAACCGGGTGAATAAATACCCTCCTCTGAGGGATCGATTTGCACTTTGTCCTGGAAACCGGCGATCGTTCCGTCTCGTTTGATAACCAGTGCCGTGGCTAACAGAGCTCCATTCACGATGCGCTCGGTGCCCAGAACAACCGCCAGGTTTGCCTTCGCTGCGGCCGCGGCAAGCGCGGACCATGCGCGTTCAAGGAAGGCGAGGTCAGGAGGCGGCACCTGCTTTCCAATTCCTCGGTAGCCGGGAACGTAGCATTCCGGAAAGCAGATAATGCCCGCGCGCTCGATGGACGCCTGACCGATGGCTTGTTCGGCCAACAGAACCGAGTCCTCGGGAGTCGCCGGGAACCGGATATTTGCGAGTGCGACTCGAAACGTGCTCACCCTCATACCGTAACAACGTTCCTTAGACTTGTAAGAGCATGGCGAACTTACGGATCGTCCCGGCGGCCGAACAGGACATTCCAGTGATACTGGACCTGATTCGCGCACTCGCGGAGTACGAGAAGCTTGCATATCTTGTTACCGCCACTGAGGCACGGCTGCGCGAAGCATTGTTCGGCCCCAAGCCTGCGGCTGAGGTGCTGTTGGCGTATTGGGATGAGGAATGCGCGGGATTTGCAGTATTCTTCCCGACCTATTCCACCTTTCTCGCCCAGCGCGGCTTCTATTTGGAAGACCTGTACGTGAAGCCTCACCTCCGTGGCAAGGGAATTGGGTTGGAGATGCTGAAACAGTTGGCAAGAATCGCGATCGGGCGCGGCTGCGGCAGGCTGGATTGGGGAGTACTCAATTGGAACGAACCGGCGATCCAGTTCTACAAAAAGCTGGGGGCCGTTCCGATGGACGGGTGGACAAAATTCCGGCTCACGGGAGAGGCACTTGAGAACCTGGCAGTTCCGCAAGATGAATGTCGCACTGGGTAGGCAAACCACCGCAACGTTGCTACCCTCGTTGTGGAAAGGAAAGCGCTATGAAAGCTGCAAAGAAGAGCACCCAGAAATCCCCCAAGAGCACTACGGCGACCCCAAAGAAGCCCAGCGGATTCACGGACGAGGAACGGGTCGCGATGACGGAGCGCCTCCAGGAATTAAAGGCGGATGCGCGCAGCGGGCGCCGCACGGAAGAGGCCGGTGGGGAAAGCGCTGTCCTGGCGAAGATCGCCGGACTGCCCCCGCCGGATCGCACCATGGCCGAGCGTCTCCATGCGATCATCAAAGCCAACGCGCCGGCCCTCTCGCCGAAAACCTGGTATGGGATGCCCGCGTATGCGAAGGACGGCAACGTCGTCTGCTTCTTCCAAAGTGCCCAGAAGTTCAAGACGAGGTACGCAACGCTCGGCTTCAGCGACAAAGCGAACCTCGACGAAGGCCACATGTGGCCGACCGCCTTCGCGCTGAAAGAGCTGACCGCGGCCGAAGAAGCAAAGATCGCGGCACTCGTGAAGAAAGCAGTTAGCGCCTGAGCTTTGTCAGTATCAGGGCGTCACGGTAGCCAGCCGCGCGGCCTGCATCAGAAGGTAATTGCGCTCAGGGAGATTCACCGTTTTGCCTGCGGCCGCGCGGTAGTATCTCGCTGCTGCTTGCGAATCTCCATCCATTTCCAGCAGATGTGCGCGAACGGCATCCATGCGGTGGTGTTCAGCAATTCGCCGGTCCCCGTTGAGCGCGTCCAGTAAATGCAAACCCTCTTTTGGGCCATGCACCATTGCTGCCGCGATTGCATGATTCAAGATCACCATTGGGTTGTCCGACAGACGCTTCAGCAACTCGTATACGGCCAGGATCTGAGCCCAATCCGTATCTTCGGGGCGTTCGGCTTCATCGTGAACCGCCGCTATCGTTGCTTGCAATTGATAGGGTCCGACCGGGCCTTTCGGCAGTGCGGCCGAAAGCAGTGCGACCCCTTCGGCAATCTGTTCCCGGTCCCAAAGCGCCCGGTTCTGCTGCGCGAGCGGAATCAATTCATCGTTTGGGCCGGTACGGGCATGCCGCCGCGCGTCCGTCAACAGCATCAGGGCAAGCAGGCCGGCAACCTCCGTATTTTCCGGCTGCAGCCGCAGGGCCATGCGCGTCAGGCGTATCCCCTCCTGGGAAAGATCGGCCCGCCGCAGGTGTGGTCCGGATGTAGCCGTATATCCCTCGTTGAAGATCAAGTACAGAACGTGGAGCACCGAGCGCAGACGCCCCTCGCGCTCTTCGGCATCAGGCATTTGGAATGGAATCCCTGACGCTTTGATGGTCTGCTTCGCCCGGCTGATTCGCTGCGCCATAGTTGCTTCCGGAACCAGGAAAGCATTGGCGATTTCAGCCGTCGTTAGACCGGCAACGGCGCGCAGCGTCAATCCGATGGCGGAGGATGGCGTGAGAGCCGTATGGCAGCACAGAAAGAGGAGGACCAGCGAGTCGTCCTCGACCGGCGCGGCATCCAGACCGGTTTCGGACATCCGCGCCGCCTCCTCCGCCAGTTCGGTCTGCCGCCGCCTCCGGGCGGACTCGCTGCGAACGCGGTCCGCCATCTTGCGAAATGCAATCTGAGTCAGCCATGCGTGTGGATTGTCGGGAACTCCGTCGCGCGGCCATTGCATGACAGCAGCTATCGACGCTTCCTGGACAGCATCCTCGGCCGCGTCGAAGTCACGAAATCTTCGCACCAAAAGCCCGAGCACCTTTGGCGTCAGTTCCCGCAACAGATCTCCGATCGGAAGATCGGATGATGGTTCCCCCCAATCCACGATTCTCTTCTCCGGTATCAGAATCCCAAATCGGTATGACTGCCGAGCACCTGCCGTACTTCAATCGGCATATTCGCTGGTTTTCCGCCCGGGCCGGGCGCGGCCGATGCCCGAGCGGCGATCTTGTACGCCTCTTCTGGACTGTCTACGTCGATAACCCAGTATCCGGCAAGAAACTCCTTCGATTCCGGGAACACCCCGTCCGTAACAAGCTCTCCGTGATTGCCTGCGCAAACGATCTTCGCCTCTTGCGGCCACGCCAGCCCCTTCGTGTCCACAAAAACACCCGAATCGTGAAGCTCCTTGTTGAATCGCTGCATAAACTCGACGTTGCGCCGCAGATCTTCTTTCGACCACCTGGCGTACTCATCCCAGGCCCCCTTTTTGCCATGCATCATCAAAATGTATTTCATAAATCTCCCCAGCCCGCTCTCGGCTTTGTGCAGTCTCTACAATCACGAAGCCTTGTTCGCGAACTGCCTCACTTCGATAGGCATGTTCGTCGGTACTCCGCCTGGACCAGGTGCGGCTGAAATTCGGCCGGCAATCTCGTAGGCCCTCTCCGGCGTCGCTACGTCTACAATCCAGTAGCCGAGCAGAAACTCCTTGGATTCGGGGAAAATGCCGTCCGTGATTGGCAGCCCTTCTTTCAATCCACGCACCACTTTAGCTTCATGCGGAGCCGCCAAACCTTGGGTTGCGACGAACTCACCCGATTCCGAGAGATCGCGGCTGAGCCTGGTCAACACGGCCATATGGGCATCAATGTCGTTCTTCGACCATGCACGGTATGTATCCACGCCCGCCTTGCTTCCTGACATCAGCAAAATGTATTTCATATCTTCTCCCTTTCTTTTTCACGCTGCCTCTTGGCGCGTTCATAGGGTAGTCGGAGCCGCCTCCCCGGTTCTCGACATGCTCCGGAAAATTTCCTATAAAAAAAGTTGGCGTTCCGATGTCGATTTCGGGTCTGTTGTGACGACCTATCTACGGAGGGGCAAAAAATGATTACCGAACCCATGGTAGTGGACGTCAGCCAGGATTGGGTGGTGGCCTCCGGTCTGCAGGAACGATTCATGGAGATCCCGTGCCCTAAAGCACAAACGCTCACCTGCAATGCCCGCTGCCGGCAGATGCGGGCCCTCGGCGGTGACTGCTTCCAATTCCTGCCTCTGCCCGGCCAACGCGTCGCGCTCACCGTCGCCGATGCGTCTGGCAAAGGCCTTCCCGCGGCGCTCATCATGGCGAACGTCCAGTCTTCTCTTCGCACCGCCGCTTGGTTCGCCCCCGAAGACCCGTCCGTCGTCGTGACCGCAGTGAACCGTCAGTTGCACGCATGCTCGCCTGTCGATCGCTTCGCGACCTTATTCTACGGCGTCTTCGACGAAAATACGCGGACACTGCACTATGTAAATGCAGGCCATAATCCCGCCGTGGTGATCCGTCCCGGCGGTGCGGTCACATGGCTGGATGCCTCCGCGCCCCCCGTCGGATTCTTCGCCGAAACCGTCTACCAGGCGGAGGTGGTTCATCTGTATCCGGGAGATCTCCTCGTCGCGTATACCGACGGGATCGTCGAAGCCACAAACACGGCCAGCGAAGAGTGGGGAGTCGAAGGTCTTCTTGCCGCCGTGCAACGTTGCCGGACGCGTCAGCCCGAGAGCATTATCGATGCCGCGTTTGCGGCTCTCGACGAGTTTTCAGGCGACAACCAAACCGATGACGCTACCATACTCGCCGCCCTCGTTCGCTAGCCGCACGCCTATTCGGGAGGAATCACAGGACAATAGTCCGTTTAACACCCGGTTCCAAACACATCGCGTATAGTTTCTGTCTTGTTGCCAAGCTCCATCCCAACTCGGTGCTTGGCAGCCCCCTGGCGTCACTGGACGAATCGCCCGGCGTCGAACTTGAAGTGATTCTGAGCTTCATCCCTGACTTGAGGCGGGATGATGCACCCGTTAGACATGACGTGCGCTTCTCTCGGCTTCTTTGATTTACGCAGCGCGCGACTCTCTTCTTTCGAGCCACAGATTTTGACGATAACATGCGCACGTCCGCCGAGCTTTTCGATTGCCTTGAAAACACCGGAAGGTTTCGACGCCGAACCGGTACTCTCGCGCATGACGCCCATCCCACCAGTTAGCCGGCCGCGAGCCTTGGTAGCCGGTGCCGTGAACGGCCGGCGATATCCGTCAAGGTGACTGGCCCAGGATCGGCAGCAACGCTCAGAAACCGGGATAGCGGCGGCCTCAGAGAGCTCCAGTGACGCGTGATTAAATTGTGAGCAATGATGATCGGACAGATTACACATGAATACCTGGCCGCGCTCAGGTTTGTCGTCGCCGAATCCGAACGTGACCCGGAGTTTGCGGCCAACCACCTGCTCTCGTACTTGGCGCAGGACTTCATCGAATCAGCTATTGCGATCACGTCCCTGGCCAGCCAGGGATTGCTCAGGCCCGCGAAGCGCGAACTGAGATTCGTAATCGAGTCTTCGGTCAAGATTTGCTATATTCAGCAGAAGAGTTATTCGAGATTGATAGCTGATAAGGTGAGCGAGTTTGATAGGACTCTTAGTTCACCTAGCATTTCGATAAAGCGCGATCTCGAGATTGACATGATGCCGCAAGAATTGCGGGATGCGTTTAGTGAGGAGATTGGTCGATTGTACGGCGAAACCTCCGGGTATGTGCATCTGACGCCAAGGCAAATAATCGAGCGAATCGCAGCTGTCGATGCGGGCAGAACTGTTGGTTACGAGAGTCCACAGGAAATAGCCGATCTCGATAGGCTGGTTTCAAGAGGCTACGCGGCATCGTTGGCATTGCTACTACATAGCGTTCCTAGCTACGTTGCTGGCGATTGGCTGGTAGATTCTGACGGCTCCTCAATGAACTCGTATTTCTTGGGATCGAGGTTCCTTGCGGGCATAGACAGTTTCTTCGACTACAAGCACGAGCGCCGACAGCTGTTGGCAAATATCAAAGCTGACAGAGCCAGGAGAATCAGCTTCTAGGTCGTTTGAGCATCCTTGCGGAAGCTGTTGTTCGTGAAGTCAAGTTGACGGGAAGCATACCACCAGTATGTCCTGCGGTGACGCTGAAAACGCATTAATTGAGGCCGTAGCTTCGCTCGGGCCGGATTAATATTGCTAAACACCCTTGACTTCGCCGCATAATTGCACCCGACCCAGCCGCCTCCTACGTAATCACCTGGAAGCTGGTGTGCTGGTTCAGCGTGAAATAGAGAGCGGGCGTTCCCTGTTAGCGAGTATAAAGCCATTTTCGACAGCCCAGTTTGGACGACACCGCCCAACGTAGTGTCGGGGCAAGCCACACTGCTGAACCTGCAACTGGTTTCAAAAGAAATCAGGTTCGCTGGTCCCCCGGATTCATACCCCATTGGCGCCGCCACATGAGACTGGCTAGGAAAAGGAATCAATCACAACTCGATTCCGCAGGCTGCGGCCGATAGTGTTGGATAAACGCGTAGGCGACAAGAGAGGATCAACGCCGGCAAAGGGACTGGTGGCCAGATTTCAGTAACCGACTTCCGATAGAAAATATATTCAGCGAGCTTTCGCTTCGCCTGCACGAAAAGCGGCTGGCCCCGGACTCGTTCTATGTTTCGGCTGAACTCACTTCGGCGCGCCGGTCCTAAGCCGGCATACGAGGTTCGTTCGCTAACTTGAGCGCTCCCTTCGCAAACGCTTTGGCGTACTGGGCCAGCAGACTAACATCGACCGCATCGGGCCATCGGTCGAAAGGGCTGTGGTAAACATCGCTCCCGCACACTACCGTAAAAAAGCGCCCTCCGAGTCGCTGAATTGTGCCGGCCTCCCCACGAGCCTTCGCATCGTGCGGGACTTTGGTGTCTACCACGAGCCCTTCTTTCTCCATTGCCTCTACTGCCCAACGCTCAAGCGCATCGTCGGAGGCGTGGATGCGGTTCCGCTGACGTGGCGAACCGATATCAGAGCCGTAGAAAATCCACGCGTGGACGCGCTTTATCTGGTCAGGCCGACGGTTGATGTATGGTTCGATTCCCAGAAATCCAAGCTCATGGCCGGTCAAAGCGACGAAGAGGCAGTCCCGCGCCGGCCTGCCAGCAGCGAGCACCCGGATCGCTTCAAGCCAACAGACAAGGCGGCTGCCTTGCTCACTTACGCATTGCCACCAGGCGCTCCGCGGAGCCATTATAACGATCGGCCCGAGTCCAGGTGCGCTCCCCGCAACTTTCGCTGTCACGTTGAAAGCTTGTAGCGTTGTCCTTTTTACGTGGGCTACAAGCGTTGCCTTGGCCCGTGCTGCCGCACGCTCTCGAAGCCATTCGCTCTGTGCACCGGATACCTGCAACATCGGTGGACCGAAAGGTTTGCGGAAATCGGAAGCATTGAGCAGGTAAAGTCCCGGTCTGACGCCACGCGTTAGCACGACAACCGCTTTATGCCGGCTGCGCCGCGCCTCCGCGACCTCGTCGCGTTCTTCAGTTCCGGGTTCGCCAAGCTCGGCCGCTTGCGATTCGACTAAAGCGATATCCGCATCCGTGCCGAGGGGACCGATCTTTCCTTCTACTCCCGCCGGGCCAGTGAAGCCGGCGTCAAAGAGCGGTACAGCGTCAATACGATGCTCGCCAATGCGGAGGTAACATGATTGAGGATCGACGCGACTGAACGAGAACGGCTCAAGGGAAGCACTTACGCCAGCCTGGCGCGCCTGATGCGCGAGCCACCGGGCGGATGCGTTGTCCACCTCCGTCCCGGTTCGGTGGTTGCCTTGTGCGTCATATGCCTGCAAGACGCCGGCGACGCGTTCCTCCAGTGCGTCGGGAGCCAAGTGGGATTCGTTCTGTGCAAACACCGCGTGACGGTTGATCGCCGTAGCCGTAACCGCAGACAGCGCCGCCTGACGGCCAAACCGAAAGAGATCCCGGCGTTTCATAGAGTTCCCCTTTTCCACACCTACAGGGCAAACCCAGGGTGCGGGTGTGGCTGTCCAGCCAAGTGCTACCCAATCTTTCGTGGAAGGCAGCGAAAGGCGGTACTTTGCGGCCACCCCGGAGTCATCATATGCCAAATTCGTGTTCGCCGAAGGCGTCATCCGTCGCGAAACGGATTTTCAATGACCGCAGTGATACGGCGATATTGGTAGTGGGCAGGAACGCCGCCACCGATTACTCCCGATCAACGGCGTAGTGCCAGTGTCCGCCACTTAACCCGAGAATGGGCTTATCGGCCTCTTCTTCACGCGGCCTGCTGCCGACGAATCTGCCGCTGTTTTCGTGCCTCCTCCAACTTCCGGTACCGCTCCGCGTGGATCTCCAGTTGTCGCCCGGCCAGCATGTCCTTCGGCGTGACGTAACCTGTGGCGCTGTTCAGGCGGACGTTGTTGTAGTGGTCCACGTATCCGCTTACCAGACGCCGGGCATCTTCCAGCGACAGCGGCGTGCCCGGTCGGATGCACTCCCCTTTGAGCGATTTGTGCCAGCGCTCGATCTTCCCGTTCGATTGCGGGTAAAACGGCGAGGTTCGGACGTGGGTCATGCCCGAGATCCGAATGAACTCTTTGAAGTCTTTGGCTATGAACTGCGGACCGTTGTCCGAGATGATCCGGGGCCGCGCCTCCGGGTACTTCTCCCTGGCTCCCTGTAAGATGATCTCGATGTCCGCCTCGGTCATCGACTCCCGCAGATCCCAGTTCATGATGTACCGGCTGAAGCCGTCCAGGATGCTGCACAGGTAGTAGAACGTCCCGCCGATGTTGAGGTAGGAAACGTCGATGTGCCAGTGCTCATGCGCGACCAGCGGCTGCGCAAAGCCTGTGCCCTTCTTCGACGGCCTGCCGTTCCACTTCGACAAGAGTCCCGCCTGGCTGAGCACCCGCCAAACGCTGGACGGGCTGACCGCCACGACGTCGCCATCCAGCATCATGAACGTCAGCGCCGGTAGCCTTCCAGTGGGTTTTTCAGGTGGAACGCGACGATGGCCTGCTTCTCCCACTCCTCCAACCAGAAATCGCGGGGAACCCAGCCGTTGTGCTCGTTCACCTTGCCGTAGCGTTCTACCCAGTCGTAGAACTTGCTGGCGGTGATGTCGAGCCACTCAATGAACCGCCCGGCGCCGATCTCGGTCTTCTCGGACCAGCGCCGGACGAAATCCACGATCTGATCCCGCGTATCGTGCGGAACCCAGACCCCGGTCAGAGTTCCCAAGCGTTTTTTTTAGGGCCACATGCTCCGCCATCAGTTCGGCCAGAACCTCGTCCTTGGTCTGGATCTTCTTCTCCAGGTAGGCGATCCGCTCCTGGTCGGCTGAGTGGTTCGGTCGCGCCTTCTGCTCGAAGGCGGCCGCTCCGTTCTCGAAGAACTCCTTCTGCCATCGGTAGAAGACCGTCGGTTGCAAACCCAATTCATCGCAGAGATCCGAGATGGGCTCCTTCTCCGGCAAATGGCGCCTCAGGACGGCGACCTTCTCTTCCGGCGCATAGTGTTTTCGTTGCTTTTTCATGCGTTCTCTCCTTTACCTTACTGGGAGAACGCCTTCTCCACTTTCAACTGAACCGGTACACTGGTCGTCACAACACTTGGAAATATTCTTCCGGCACTCTCTAACTTAATGACTAATAGCCTCTAACGGTCCCCTCGTACGCTTCGAATTTCCCCCCCGCACAGCTCGTTTTTCGTCCTTCGCATGCTACTTCTCGAAACAGGTAAGGGCCTCG
>CAYXLI010000002.1:0-326704 GCA_964464925.1 uncultured Solibacteraceae bacterium
ATGGTGCCGATGTTTACGTGCGGCTTACTACGATCAAATTTTTCCTTCGCCATTTCGCTCTCTTCTCCTCAAAAAATCTTTACTTCGTTACCTTGCCCTGCGACTTGTTCACGATCTCTTCCGCAATGCTGCGCGGCACTTCTTCGTATTGGCCAAAGTGCATCGTGAAGGCGCCGCGTCCCTGTGTGCGGGACCGCAACTCGGTCGCGTAGCCGAACATTTCCGACAGCGGAACCATTGACTTGATGATCTGTGTTCCGCCCAGGATCTCGGTGCCTTCGAGCCGGCCGCGGCGCGAAATCAGGTCGCCGTTTACCGCGCCCATGTATTCATCGGGCACCACAACTTCCACGCGCATCACCGGCTCCAGAAGAACCGGCTTCGCCTTCCTGAAGGCTTCCTTGGCACAGATAGAGGAACAGATCTTGAACGCCATTTCCGAAGAGTCGACATCGTGGTAGTCGCCGTCGAACACCGCAACCTTCACGCCGCTCAGTGGATAGCCCGCCAGGACCCCGCTCTCGAGCGATTCCTTGACACCCTTTTCCACCGCGGAGATAAATTCCTTCGGAATCGCGCCGCCCACAACGTCGTTCTCGAATTCAAATTCGGCGCCTTCGATCGGCTCGACGCGCAGTTTGACCTTGGCGTACTGGCCGCTGCCGCCCGTCTGCTTCTTGTGGGTGTATTCGTTCTCGGCCTTGTTGCGAATCGTTTCGCGATAAGCCACCTGCGGCTTGCCGACGTTCGCCTCGACGTTGAACTCACGCTTCATGCGGTCGACGATAATTTCCAGGTGCAACTCACCCATACCGGCCAAAATCGTCTGGCCCGTGTCGGGATCGGTGGAAACCTTCAGAGTCGGATCCTCATTGACCAGCTTGTTGATCGCGACGCCCAGTTTCTCCTGGTCGGCCTTCGTCTTCGGCTCGACCGCGAGCTGGATAACCGGTGCCGGGAAGTCGATCGATTCGAGAACGATCGGAGCCGAATCCGTGCAGATCGTGTCGCCGGTCTGCGTCGTTTTCAAACCGACTGCGGCGCAGATGTCGCCCGCAAGGATTTCACTGATCTCCTCACGCTTGTTGGCATGCATCTTCACCAGGCGGCCGATACGTTCCTTCTTGTTCTTACCCGGGTTCAGAACCGTGTCGCCCGAGTTCAGCTTGCCCGAGTACACACGGAGGAAGCAAAGCTGACCGACGAACGGATCGGTCATAATCTTGAAGATCAGTGCGGCGAACGGCTCGTTGTCATCCGAATGCCGGACCATTTTGACCTCGGCGTTATCAGGCGACGCCCCTTCAACCGGCGGAACATCGAGCGGCGACGGCAGATACGCCACGACCGCATCGAGCATGTTCTGCACGCCCTTGTTCTTGAAGGACGAACCGCAGATGACAGGGAAGATCTTCTGGGCAATCGTCGCTTTGCGGATACCGGCAACGATTTCTTCGTTGCTGATTGCCTTGCCTTCTACAAACTTTTCAAACAGCGCGTCGTCGCTCTCGGCCACCGCCTCGATCATCTGCTCGCGATAGGCTTTGGCCTGATCCTGCAGATCCTCGGGGATGTCCACGTCGTCGTACTTAGCACCGAGGGACTCGTCGCGCCAGATGCGCGCCTTCATCGTGACCAGATCGACAATACCCTTGAAGCGATCTTCGGCGCCCACCGGAATCTGAATCGGCACCGGACGCGCCTTCAAGCGCTCCACAATCGTCTCGACCGAGCGGAAGAAATCCGCTCCGACGCGGTCCATCTTATTGATAAAGCAAATACGTGGAACACGGTACTTGTCCGCCTGCCGCCAGACTGTTTCCGACTGCGGCTGAACGCCGGCCACTGCGTCAAACACGGCAACCGCACCGTCGAGCACGCGAAGGCTGCGCTCCACTTCAGCAGTGAAGTCCACGTGGCCGGGGGTATCGATGATGTTGATGGTGTAGTCCTGCCATTGGCAGGTTGTGGCAGCCGAGGTGATGGTGATACCACGCTCCTGCTCCTGCTCCATCCAGTCCATCGTGGCTGTGCCTTCGTGCACTTCGCCGATCTTGTAGGTCCGGCCGGTGTAATACAGAATTCGCTCGGTGGTGGTGGTCTTACCGGCATCGATGTGCGCCATGATGCCGATATTTCTCATTTTTTGCAGTGGAACCGTGCGTGGCATAAAAACTTACTGGTTAATCCTCAACAAACCCTTACCAACGGTAATGCGCAAAGGCCTTATTGGCCTCAGCCATACGGTGGACATCGTCTTTCTTTTTGATCGCCCCGCCGCGCATGTTCGCGGCATCGTTCAACTCGTTCGCCAACTTGTCGGCCATACCCTTGTCAGCGCGGCCCCGGGCATTGGTCAGAATCCAGCGAATCGCCAGGCTGGTGCGGCGATTCTGTGAAACTTCCACGGGCACCTGGTAGTTGGCGCCGCCGACCCGGCGGGTCTTCACTTCCAGCAGCGGCTTGGCATTCTCGACGGCCTTCTTGAACAGCTTCAACGGATCATCACCGCTACGCTCCTTCAACAGGTCCATGGCCTGGTAGAAGATCCCCTGGGCAACGGTCTTCTTGCCGTCCCACATCATGGAATTCACAAACTTCTCCGCCAGGGTCGAGTTATAGACCGGATCCGGCAAGATATCGCGAACGTCAGCTCTTCTTCTGCGAGACATATCTGCTCAAACTCTCCTGCTTACGACTTCGGGCGCTTTGCGCCGTACTTTGAACGGCCCTGCTTACGATTCGCAACGCCGGCGGTATCCAGCGTGCCACGAACGACGTGGTAACGAACGCCCGGGAGATCCTTCACGCGGCCGCCGCGGATCAGCACGATCGAGTGCTCCTGCAAGTTGTGGCCTACGCCTGGGATATACGTGGTCACCTCAATGCCGTTGGTCAAACGAACACGGGCCACCTTCCGGAGCGCCGAATTCGGCTTCTTGGGCGTGGTGGTATAAACACGCGTACACACGCCGCGCCGCTGGGGGCAGGCTTGCAGTGCCGGGCTCGCCGTCTTGTAACGGGGCGTCTTCCGGCCTTTTCGCACGAGTTGGTTAAACGTCGGCACGAATTTCCTCTCTAAACGTTGAAACTGTTGTAAATCAGACAAACCGCAGCCCCGAGGGACTACAGCGAACCGCCATGAGGAATCGGTATAGTTTTAGTCACCGACCCAAAACAAGATGCGCCAAAAATATCCAGGCGCCATATACGCGAGGAACTACTTCGGACTGGCCCTTGCCTTTACCGGAGTGTCCGGAAAAGCAGCGGGGCCGGCCCCCAGCCGGGTTCCCATAGCATCCCGGGTAACCTAAGAGAGGTCCCGATCAGCCGCCCTTAAACCGCTAAGCACTGGGAAGGGTAGCCTGGGAGCAGAAGATAACTCGCCAAACCTTACCAGTGTACGCGAGCGGTTACCACCTGTCAAACAGGGCACCGCGCGAGCACACGTTTCGGATCAGCAATAGGATAGCACGTGAGCGCCTAACTGCAAAATGCCGGAGAACTTCTATGTGCCCTGCACAGTAGCGTGGCGCTCCAACTTGCCCCAACCCACGAGCCGGCCTTTCATCGCGTAGACCAGCGACTTTAGCAACACATAATGCATGAGTTGGCGATAGTAAATGCGTTGGAAGAACAGAAGTGAGAGATCCCACGGCTTCTCGCCCTCTAAGCCAAACGCAACAAAGCCGGCCAGTAGCTCCAAGCCAAAAAACGCCATGTAGTACGCAAGCACAAGCGGCCAATTCCCGGAGAACAGCGCAATGATCATCGCAATTTCGGCAAACGGTGACAACGCCGAGAGCATCACCTGGAATATCCAAATCGAAGGAAGAGCCACAAATCCAAGCGACCCGTATTCGGGATCGAAGATGGCGTCCCGATGCTTCCAGGCAGCCTGCAATGTGCCGAACGCCCACCGGAACCGCTGCTTGGCCAGGCTGCGTGTATCCTGCGGAGCCTCCGTGTAAGCAATTGCATTTTCTTCATACCGGATTCGGTAGCCCTCCCGCCGGATCGCCAGCGTCAGGTCGGTGTCCTCGGCCAGCGTGTCGTGCCCGAATCCGCCCGCCTTGAGAATCAGTTCTTTTCGCCACGCACCCACCGCTCCCGGCACCACGGTAATCGCGTTCAGCAGATCGAGCGCGCGGCGGTCCAGGTTAAATCCATAGATGTACTCAATCGATTGGAAACGCGTGATCCACTTCTGCCTGTTACCGACGCGCGCGTTTCCGGACACTGCCCCCACCTTCGGATCGGAGAAGTGGCGCGTAAGGTATGCGATCGTGCCCGGCCGGAAGATCGTATCCGCATCCACCGCGATCAGGATTTCGTTGGTTGCATGTGCGATTGCGTTGTTAAGAGCAGCCGATTTTCCTCCATTCGCCTGAGTCAGGATCTGCACGTGCGGATGACTGCCAAACTGTTCGCGCAAGACCTTCAAAGTCCCGTCCTTCGAGCCGTCGTCCACAACGACGATCTCCAGATCCTCGTAGCCGTTCCCGAGAATGGACCCGATCGTTCGCGCAATGACTTTCTCCTCGTTGTAAGCCGCGATCACCACACTCACCGGTGGCCGGAAGGACCGGTCGAAGTGCTGCTTCCGGAGACGCAATTTCTGCACGCATGCGAGCACGCCGAACACCAGAGTCCGTAGCAGCGTCAGATAAATGGCGACCAGGAAGAGAATGCCGACGGCCTTCACGAAGTTGCTCTTCGTATCGAATGCCCTGCCCTCAATCCGCGCCCAACGCATCTCCTCCTCGGAGGGAACCGGCATCATTTCCGCACGCGATTTGTTCATCAACTCGCCCAGGCTGACGAAGCGGTAACCGGCCGACCGGAAGTGCTCGATGATGCGCGGCAGTGCCTCAATCGTCGCCGTGCGGGTGCCTCCGCCGTCGTGCAGCAGTACGATATGACCGTTATCCTGTTCCTCGATCACCTCGTGCACGATCGCATCGGCCGTGATGTCTTTCTGCCAGTCGCGAGGGTCAATACGCTCACCGATTGCTATATATCCGGACTGCTGGGCGCGCCAGATCGGAATGATCTCTTCCGGC
The DNA here is from genome assembly GCA_964464925.1 of uncultured Solibacteraceae bacterium. GTDB lineage: Bacteria > Acidobacteriota > Terriglobia > Bryobacterales > Bryobacteraceae > CAYXLI01. Next base: position 5,064 of record CAYXLI010000002.1, read on the forward strand.
GTTTGCGGCTCGCTATCGGCGTTATACGGCGGGCGGAACAGAATCGTGGAGACACCAACCTGGTTTTCGATGATCCGCTGGGTCGCGGTCAGCTCCAGCCGCGTACGCTCTTCCGAAGTAGTCGCAATGTTCGGGTGCGAATACGTATGGTTCCCGATCTCGTGACCTTCGCTGTAAATCCGTTTCACGAGCCAGGGGTAGCGCTCCGCGTTCACACCGACCACAAAGAACGTGGCCGGCACGTTGTAGCGCTTCAGAATATCGAGAATCTCGGGAGTATAGTTCTCATCCGGCCCATCGTCAAAGCTGAGGTTAATGACCTTGTTGTCCGCAGGTTTTCCCGTGAGTTCTACAACGTAGTACGAAGGTAGAGTCTCGTAATCTTCGGCAAAATCATTGTCTTCCCGCTTCCAAACATTGCGCTTGCCTTCCCTCGGCGTGTCAGTGATCCGGATCACTTCGCCTTCCCCATACTGGCTGACGGATTTGTTCGGCGTTAGCTTCCAAAGCTGCGTCGGGTCGTATTTGGCTGCCGCGGGCCACGTCTCGCGCTTCAACACACTCCATAGAGACGGGTCCTCAGCACCCAGCCTCCACACTGCGACTCCGCGGAATCCGTAGTCCGCCACGTCCGAAACCTGATTCAGCGCGGTGACAGCATCCAGGAACCAGATCTCATGCTGTTCGCTGCCCTCAGAGGTATACCGAAGGACTGGGTTCTCCTGATCGTTATCCCAACCGACCTTGGCCTTGTGTTGCACGGCCGCAGCCATCACGTCCCCGAACGCCACTTCCGAGCCGCCCGATTGGCCGATAATCCAGTCGTAGCCATAAGCACCAAAGCCTATGATGGTCTTTTCGGGCGGCACCTCTTTGGCCAGTTTCTCCAACTGGCCATCGAACCAGTCCTGTGAGGCTACAGGTCCCGGCGAACCCGATTGATAGTGTTCGTCATAGACCATCGGCACGATGAAGTCATTCATTTCGGCGAGGCGCTTCAGGTCGTAGCCGGGATCCTCAACCGGTACGCTCTCGCTAACCAGGAGACCGCGAGGCTGGAATTCCTCGCGCAACTCTGTCATGAATTGCACAAGGAGCGCACGATCGCGCCGCTCGAGTTGTTCGAAGTCGATATTCACGCCGGCGAACTTGTGTTCCTGCACGTTGCTGAGAATGTTTCCGATCAGCGTGGCTCGCCGGTCTTTATCGCGTAGGATGGCGCGGACGTTTTCGGGCCGCCAGCCGTCCTTGTAATTCGTGACCATCACCAGAACGGGCAGGTTCGCCTGCTGCGCAATGGCGAGGACCGTGGGGTCTGTTTGATCCTCCAGATCTCCATTGCCGTTCTGCAGCATCAGCCATTCCGGAACCAGGTGGGTCATGTGATGAAGATTGAGTCTCAGCGAAACGATGCTCGATCGATCCCAATTCACGTAGAAGCCGAAAACGACCGGTTGGCCCTCCCCTGCCTTCGCCGCCGTGCGGGGGTGAATGACAGGCGACGCGGAACGTACATACTTCACGTCTTTCGAGGCCTTCCTAAACGGTACGTTTCTCGCGGCCGTCTCACCCCGGATGATGCTACGGACCTCGGCAAACGCAGTTAATCGCTGAACCTGGGGTAAACCAAGTTGAGGGAGCTGTGGATTCGAAAATGCCGCAAGGACCAACAACAGCACCAACATCGCGGCGAAGATGCCCGCCGTCTGCAGGAATCGGCGGAACCGCTTCCAGCGGCGGCCGGTCGGATCATAAAAAACAAATCGAGGATGCGAAGTGTCAGCCATACGGGGGCTTACCCATAACTTGGACGCTGCGCCTCGTGCGGCGCATCAAGTTTCATCGTAAGTTAACGTTACAGCATGCAGGATCACTTGCGCGCAAAGTGGGCCAGTGACTCGGGGTTCGCCACGGTGGAGGTGTCCCCTAATTCCTCGTTCAGATACCTGCGGCGAATCAGCCGGCGAACGATCTTACCGCTTTGCGTTTTCGGCAGCTCGGCCACTACGTGAATCGCATTCGGCTTGAACGTGGGACCCATTTCACGGATGAGATGTCGTGATAGCTCCTCAGTCCCCGCCTCCCTCCGGAGTACCACGAACGCCACGATTCCTTCTCCCTTGATCTCATCGGGAACGCCGATGACCGCAGCTTCCGAGACTGCGGGATATTGGATCAGGCAGTCTTCCACTTCGGCCGGGCCAACCTTACGCCCAGCAACGTTCATCGATTCGTCTGCGCGGCCGTGAAGAAACCAGCAGCCGTCGGCGTCTACGCTGGCCCAGTCGCCGTGGTCCCAGATCCCGGGCCATCGCGACCAGTAGGTCGTAACATAGCGTTCCGGGTCGCCCCAGATTCCCCGCGCCATACTGGGCGCAGGTTTGGTGCAAACGAGGTAGCCCGTCTTGCCGCGAACAGGCCGGCCTTCTTCGTCGACGACTTCGGTCGCCATTCCGGGAGCAGGCGCACCCAACGTAGAGACCTTGAGCTTTTGAATCGGTAGGGCGATCAAAAAGCAGCCGATGATCTCGGTTCCACCCGAAATGTTGATGATCGGGCAGCGACCTTTGCCGATCCTTTCGAAGAACCAAACGTAAGATGTATCGTCCCAGGGCTCGCCGGTCGAGCCCAAAAGCCGCAGTGAATCCAAGGAACAGATTTCCGGATGGCTGGTTCGCATCAGCAAACGGATGGCCGTTGGCGACACTCCAAATGTTGTGATGCGATGACGGTCGATCATCTCCCATAAGCGGTTCGGGCCAGGATAATCAGGCGCTCCATCATAGAGAAAGATGGTTCCGCCAAAGTTGTGATTGCCGAGGACGGTCCACGGCCCCATCATCCAGCCGATATCCGAGAGCCACCAGAATCTGTCGTTCTCCTTGTGATCGAACCCGAGATAAATCTCCTTCGCGGTCTGAACGAGCGAGCCTGCGTGAGTGTGGACCACACCTTTCGGCTTGCCCGTAGTGCCCGAGGTGTAGAGGATGAATGCCGGCGCCTCCGAATCCAGGGCTTCGGTTTGGAAAGTATCCCGCGAACCGGTCAGTAATTCGTGCCAATCGAGGTCGCGACCTCTGGCGGCATCCTGATAGCGGAGCACGATCACGTGCTCCACGGGATACTGAATCTTTTCGCGCAATGGAATTCGCTTGCCGCGGCGCTTTAGTCCGTCTGCTGTAAAGACAACTCGGGCACCGGAATTGTCCAGGCGGGTTGCAATTGCCCCGGCACCGAAGCCCGCGAAGATGGGAACAACGACAAGCCCCGCTTTGAACGCCGCGTAAAGGATTGTCACCACTTCCGGAACCATTGGCATGACCAGAGCAATGCGGTCCCCCTGGCGGAGCCCAAGCTCGATCAGGGCATTCGCGAGTCGGTTTGCATCACGGTGCAGCTCGGCGAACGGGATGGTCCTGATATTGCCGTCTTCGTCTTCGGCGATGATCGCGGGATTGCTGCGAGAGACGTGCCGGTCGAGGCAATTGTGCGCAATATTGAGCTTGCCATCGATGAACCAGCGCGACCACTCCGGACCTCGGCTCGCGTCAAGCACACCGCTGTAGGGCTGGAACCAGTCGATGCGCATCTCCTCGCTGATCGCGCGCCAGAACCCTTCGCTATCTTCGACTGACCACCTGAGAAAGGACTCTCGGTCCGCGCAACCTTGTCTTCTCAGGAACCGCCAAACATTGGTGCGCTCGATCTGATCTTGTGCCGGTTCGTAGATCCAGGTCATTTGGGTACGGGGCGCTCCAAATCGAAGCGGTCCGTTACACGCGTATACGTCGGGCCGCCCATACGGCCAATCGCACGCAACCCGTCCGGATCGATTTTGTAATTGCTAAAGATCTCGTCCGCAACGTGGAATCTCAAAACTTCGCCGAGCACGAGACTCCCTCCGAGCGGCTTTGGGCTGACATGGACAATCTGGACCAGACGGCACTCCATGTTCACCTTCGATTCGCCGACTCGAGGCGGCTTCACCAGATCGCTCGGGATTGCGGTCAGGCCCGATTCGGTGAACTCATCAATGTGTGGATCGAACTCCGTCGACGCGATATTCATCTGTTGCGCAAAGTCCTCGCTGACGATGTTTACTACGAACTCGCCGGTCTGTTCGATGTTGTTCAGGGTATCCTTGCGGGCCCCGTCGCGTCCACGAATCATCGGCGAGAAGCAGATCACCGGCGGGTTCGCGCTGACCGCGGTGAAGAAGCTGAAAGGCGCGAGATTACGAACACCGTCAGGGCTGAGCGAGGAGACAAACGCGATGGGCCGCGGCACGATGACACCCACCATGAGCTTATAGACATCCTGCGCTGAGGTGTTCTGTGGATCGACGATCACCTGGCGCCTGCCGGTTGGGGTGCTTGCCAGCTCGCCCAATATTCCTTCCACTCCACTTGTTCTCCGGCCGGCAACACATGAATCGGGTTCAGCCCATCGAGCATGACAGCGTATTCATCGGTGTGCGTCTTCTTGTTCTGATTCGCGAGTGCTTTCGGATGCGGTCCATGGTGGATTCCGCGCGGGTGCAGCGTCGCGTATCCGGGTTTGATGTTGTCCTTACTAAAAAAATCGCCATCGTGATAGAAGAGGAACTCATCGTAATCGGTGTTGCGATGGAAGAACGGCACTTTCAAAGCCTCCGCATCCTGTTCGAGCGGCCGAGGCAGGAAGCTGCACACCACAGCGCCCTGCGTAACGAAGCTGGTATGCGCGCTCGGTGGGAGGTGAGCACGGTGACTCATTACCGGGCGTATGTCGCGCAAGTTGATCTTCCAGGCGGTCAGGTCACCTTTCCAGCCCACGACGTCCAGCGGATTGAAGGGGTAGAAAACTTTCGAGAACTCGTTATCGCACTTGATACGGACTTCGAATTCTCGCGAATCGTCGAGGATAGGCTCAGGCTCAGGCGTAGTGACCATGGCGGGATCATATAGCGCGTGTTGCCCGAGCAGGCCTTTCTCGGGAGGCTCGAATTCCGACTTGGATTCGATGATCAGGAAGAAATTGTCGCTCGTCGCTGGAACAATGCGATACGTGACGGCGCGGGGCAGGACGATGTAGTCTCCCTTTTCGAAGGTAAGCGGGCCGAAATCGGTTTCGATGATCCCTTCCCCCTTGTGGACGAAATAGAGCTCGTCACCATCTGCATTCCGGAAGTAGAAAGGCATGGGCGCGGCCCGGCGCGAAACCAAGAGAGTGACATCATTGTTGCCGAGGAACGCTGCTGGTGCGCCATCCGCTTCGGTCAGGTCAGAAGGCTGCAGTTTATTCAGGTCGAAAAGATGGGGCCGGAGCTTTCCTTCGAAACGAACCCAACCGGTAGGCGGGTGGGCGTGATACAGATGAGCAGCACGTCCGTAAAACCCTTTCCGGCCATGCTCTTCCTCATAAGTACCTTCCGGAAGACCAACATGCGCCTGACCTGCGAACTTGCCCTTTTTCAGCGGATACATAGAGGTACCTTCCCTTTCCATCAATATAGCACCACGTTTTTGTGGTGTGAAACATGATACGATTCAGATGGAGGTCTGCTATGCCTCACTTGCCCGACGCCGTTCACGAAGGGCTGACAACCACACAGGCTCCTTTCATTGAAGAGGCGCAGCGGAGCGGCCAACTCTACATCCACCAGCCGTATGAGTTGTACTCTCCGCAAAATCATGAGGCGTGGCGACGATTGTACTCCCGGATCGTACCGAAGTGGGAGCGCTATGCGAATGAAGCATTTCTGAACGGGGTGGCATGTCTAAGCCTGCCGCCCGATCGGGTGCCCCGGCTTTCTGAGGTGAATCAGTTCCTCTCTCCGCTGACTGGGTTCCAGGCGAAAGCGGTGAGTGGCTATGTGCCGGCATTCTTATTCTTCGATTGCTTGAGGAACCGGGCATTTCCGACAACGATAACCATTCGATCGCATGAGGCACTCGATTATCTGCCTGAGCCGGATATCTTCCATGACATTGCGGGACATGTTCCGATGCACACAGATCGGCGGTTCGCGGACGCGTTGGTCCGGTTTGGTGAGTGTGCCCATACCGCTGCGGACATGGTGGCTTCGGTTCGTAATGAGCAGCAGAAGCTACAGCGGTTGAACAGCGTCATCAAGGCCATGGCGCGGTTCTTTTGGTTTACTGTGGAGTTCGGGCTGATGAGGGGGCCGGGCGGGTCGTTGAAAGCGTATGGGAGCGGATTACTCAGTTCGTACGGCGAGTTGGAGCACTCAATCGAATCTGCAGAGGTGCAGCGGTTTCCGATCCAGCTTGAATGGGCGATTAACCAGGCGTTCGAGATCGATCACTTTCAGCCGCTGCTATTTGTAGTGGAAGGCTTCGACCATCTTTTCGAACTGGTAGACCGGCTGGAGAAGTGGATGAGAGAGGGGCGACTAAATAGTGTCGCTCCCGGCGAGCCGCTCATGAAGGAAAGCGATCTGCGGAGTTTCCTGCTCCACACTTAGTGAGGGGACAGCGACCTCAATTCCCTAATTCGGTCCGGCGCGGATCAGACAAATCCAGACCTCAATCATTTAGAGCCTCGTTCGGCTCAGAGAACTCCGGGATTGAGGTCGCTGTCCCCGAATTAGGGGAAATCTTAGATGCCGTCGCCGGAGAGGCCGCGCTCGTCAGCCTGGATCAGACCGCGGCGCTCGAGTTGCAAGCAGATCTGTGCAACGGCTTCGCTGTCCTTCGGAGATACGGACTCTGGATCGATGTCGATGAAGCGCTCGTCGCCGATGAGATCGCGCGCCCTGTCGCGGTCTTCCTCCTGGGCCGAGGCGATGCTGCAAATCGTGATCAAGCCCGCGGAACTGGACAGTTTCGCCAAGTCTGGAAGCGAGTGACTGTCCACGTCATCCGACAAGACATGCACAAGACAGCCACGGTCGAACAACTCGCGCTCCAGCCGATAAGCGAGATCAAGTCGCGCGGTCATCCAGATCACCGCCGGCCAGTGTCCCGCGCGTGCGTAGCGCTCAGCCGGCGTCACGCGGCTCTTCTCAAATTCGACGCCGAACAGTGCCGACTTCGAGTGGCGTTCCTGCTCTGTTTCCTGAATCATTCCCGCGCCCATCGTTAAGTTGGTGAGCGGATCAATCAGAATCAGGCTGCCAGTGACGCGATTCTTACGATACGCATCAAAATACAGAGGGCGATGCGTTTCCAGGATGACCGAGCCGATTTCATTCAACTGCAGTTGGCCGGCATCCACCCGGGCCAGCGTATTTACATCGGTCCGGTATTGGATGTTGCGAATATTCGCCCGGACCGTCTGGGATGAATGCTTGAGCAAGTAATCCTTCTCAGGATCCAGCGGTTCGGAGTGCATCCATACGATCGTCGCCGCAAAACGACGCGACACATGCGGCATCGATTTGACGCTCACCAGCATGTCGCCGCGGCTGATGTCGATCTCATCTTCGAGACAGATCGTCACCGACTGAGGGGTGCGCGCCTCCTCGAGGTCGCCATCGTACGTCACAATAGACTTCACTCGGCTCGTGCGGCCCGACGGAAGAACCATAATCGGATCGCCTCGTCGCACGATTCCCGATGCGATCTGACCTGCGTAACCGCGGAAATCCAGAGTCGGCCGGATCACGTACTGAACCGGGAAACGAAGCTCGCCCAGCGTTTCGGTTTCTACCGGAACCGTCTCCAACAACTCCAAAAGGCTCGCTCCCTTGTACCAGGGCGTGCGATTGCTCCTGGCCACCACGTTGTCGCCTTCGAGCGCACTGATCGGGAGGAAGTACAAATGCGCAATTCGAAGGTCACGTGCGAACTCGCGGAAATCCTGGCAGATTTGATCGAAGACATCTTGCGAGTAATCGACCAGATCCATCTTATTCACAGCGACTACGATATGCGGAATTCCCAGCAGACTCGCAATGTACGCGTGACGGCGGGATTGCGGCAGTACTCCTTTACGAGCGTCTACCAGCACGATCGCGAGTTGCGCCGTGGACGCGCCGGTCGCCATGTTACGCGTGTACTGTTCGTGGCCCGGCGTGTCCGCGATGATGAACTTGCGTTTGGGCGTCGCAAAATATCGGTACGCAACGTCGATAGTGATGCCCTGCTCCCGCTCCGCCTTCAGGCCGTCAGTCAGCAGGGAGAAGTCGATCGGGCCCGCATTGCGGTTGGCCGATGCCTTTTTCACAGACGCAAGCTGATCTTCGTAAACGCCCTTCGAATCGTAAAGCAGACGGCCAATCAGCGTGCTCTTCCCGTCATCGACACTTCCGGCCGTGGTGAACCGGAGAAGCTCTTTCGACTCTTCCTGCTCGAGAAACTGCTCGATGGAACTCGCGGCGACGGCATTCACTAGAAATAGCCCTCGCGCTTCTTGATCTCCATAGATCCTTCCTGGTCGTGGTCGATGACGCGGTTTTCGCGCTCGGATTTTCTCGAGAGGAACAGTTCTTCGATAATCTCAGGTACGGTCGTGGCCGTCGAGCGCATCGCTCCCGTGCAATAGCTGCAACCGAGCGACCGCATGCGGCTCATCACCATCTGCGTTTTCTCTCCAGGCAAGAGCGGCGGATTGTGCTCGACAGGAATCAGAGTATCGCCGCGCACGATCATCTCGCGTTCCTTGGCAAAGTAAAGGGGAACGATCGGGATGTTTTCCAGATGGATGTATTGCCAGACATCGAGTTCCGTCCAGTTGGAAAGCGGAAAAACACGGATCGATTCGCCTTTATCGATCCGGGAATTGTAGATATTCCACAGTTCCGGACGTTGGTTCTTCGGGTCCCATTGGCCGAACGAATCGCGGAAGGAATAAATTCGCTCTTTGGCTCGGGACTTTTCCTCGTCGCGCCTCGCGCCGCCGAACGCAGCATCGTAGCCACCCTCCGCCAGGCCGTCCAGAAGCGACCGGGTCTTCAGCAGACCGCAGCACTTCTGCGTTCCGAGGCGGAACGGATTCGCACCCTCGTCGATCGCCTTCTGATTTATGTGGACCAGTAGCTTTGCCCCGATGCTCGCAGGATAGGTATCGCGGAACTGGATCATTTCCCGAAACTTATAGGTCGTGTCGATGTGCAGGAGAGGAAAAGGGATCGGAGCCGGATGAAAGGCCTTTTGGGCCAGACGCAACATCACGCTCGAATCTTTCCCAATCGAATACAACATCACGGGATTCGCGAACTCGGCGGCGACTTCCCGGATAATGTGGATACTTTCCGCCTCAAGCGCGCGAAGATGGGTCAGGGCGCTGCGCTCGAGCTCAGGGGCGAGGGTTGTTACAGCCATGCGAACCCTTAGCTTACCATATTGTCCATCGGGATTGGGGTGTTTGCCTTAGCCTTCAAAGATCACGTACGCGAGGCCCGATTCGGAGGTGTGGGTAAGGGAGAGACTGATCTGTCGCACCCCGAGCTGTTCTGCAATGATGCCCGCGGCGCCATGCAGACTGAGGGTAGGCCTGCCTGAGGGCAAGTTAATCACTTCAAAATCTCGCCAGCGGACTCCGCGTCTCCAGCCGGTACCAAGGGCCTTCATGCCGGCTTCTTTCGCGGCAAACCGCGCCGCGTAGCGCTCAAATCGGTTTGCCTTTCGTTCCACGTAGGCGATCTCTCGCGCTGTGTAGATTCGCTCGATGAACTTCGTTCCGAAGCGTTCTACCGATGCGCGAATTCTCGGCACCTCAGCCAGGTCCACCCCGGTTCCGAGGATCATATGTGCTCCCCGGTACTGGCGATTGTCAGGCGGCCGAGTTTCACGCCTTTGGTACTGATCAAGGCATCTGAGATCCGGCGCACGGCATCAGCCTTCCCCTTGACAATGAGAACCTCCAGGCAGTTGTCGTGATCCAGATGTACATGCATCGTGGAGACCACATTGTGATGATGTTCGTGCTGTACATCCATCAGCTTATCGCTGAGCATCCGGACGTGATGATCGTACACGAGCGTGACGGTACCGACCACATCACTGTCCGGGCGCTCCCACTCCTTTCGGACGAGTTCATCCCGGATCAAGTCCCGGAACGCCTCGGAGCGGTTCGTGTACCCTCTTTGCGCAATCAATTGATCGAATTTATCCAGCAGATCGCTGTCGATCGCTACCCCAATCCGGCTTAGCTCACCCACGCTCCAAGCGTAAACCACCTTGGGCATCAGGAATAAGGGCTTTTTAGGGTACAATCAAGGTCCGACCATGAAAGTCTCCGTGATTCTGCCCGCCGCCGGACTCGGAACCCGGATGAGCCGTTCTTCCGCGGAAAGGGCAGGCACCAGCCGTAAGCAGTTCATGATGCTGGACGGCCTTCCGATCCTCATCCATACAATTCGAAAGTTTCAAGCTGCTCCGTCGGTCTCGGAAATCGTGATCGCGATCCGTCCTGAAGATATGGAATGGGCAAAAGAACTGGTGGAGACGGAAGCTCGCTTGAAGCCGATTCGCGTGGTAGAAGGCGGGGAAACGCGCCAGGGCTCCGTACAGAATGCACTGGACAGCCTGGCTCCCGATACGGACCTGGTGGCAGTTCATGACGCGGTTCGCCCGTTTATCGACACGGCTCTAATTGAGAGTGTCGTTCGGGAAGCTTCCGAAAGCGGCGCCGCCATTCCCGGAATTGTACCCGTGGATACCGTAAAACAAGTTCATCTGCATAAGATTCGCCAGACGCTTCTCCGGGAACGGTTGATCCTGGCGCAGACACCCCAGGTATTTCGTTATGATCTTCTGAAGCTCGCGTTTCAGAAGGCACGGGAAGACGGGTTTGTCGGTACGGACGAATCCAGTCTCGTCGAGCGGCTGGAACAAGTGGAAGTCAGTGTAGTTCCGGGTAGCGAACGGAACATCAAGATCACAAAACAGTCCGATATGGAACTGGCGCGCCTGTTCCTCTCTGAAGAAGCTGCCGGGCGGAAGGCCTCTTGAGCGAGTACCGAACCGGACTCGGCTGGGACAATCATCGGATTGCGTCCGCGCGCCCGTTGATTCTCGGTGGAGTCACCATACCATCGGACTTCGGGCTGGAAGGTCATTCTGATGCGGACGTCCTTTCGCACGCGATCACTGACGCAATTCTGGGTGCTGCGGCATTGGGCGACATAGGGATGCATTTTCCGGATACCGATCCGCAATGGAAGGGAGCGGGCAGCCTGCTGTTCTTAAAACACGCATGTAAACTGGCTGCTGAAGCAGGCTTTCAGATTGTGAACGTGGATTCGACCGTCATTCTAGAACGGCCGAAGCTGAAGGACTACCGGTTGACGATCCGGGAGCAGCTTGCGGGAGCTATGAACTTAAATGTGGATCGCGTTTCAGTGAAGTTCAAGACTTCCGAAAAGGTTGGACCAGTTGGGGAAGGCCGCTCGGCGGAAGCCCAGGCCGTGGTAACGCTGTTGAAGTAAATCTTCAGTCCGCCACACGTGGTGGATAATCTATTCGAGAGGCACGAAGAGCCATGCGTCCGAGTTTATTAGCCGCCGTCCTCGCCGCTGTTGCGTTGCCCGCCTCCGCGCAGCCCACGTTCTCAAACGAAGTTTCCCGCATCATGCAGGCGAAATGCCAGCGATGCCACCGACCGAACGATATCGCGCCAATGGCGCTGCTCACCTACGACGACGCCAGTACCTGGGCCGAGGACATCAAGCGCGTAATCAGCCAGAAGATCATGCCGCCGTGGAAACCAGTCCCCGGTCATGGTGAGTTTCAGGGCTCGTACGGGCTGACGGATGACGAACGCCAGACAATCCTGAATTGGATTGATGCCGGTGCTCCCCTGGGCGATCCGGCCCAAATGCCGGATCCGCTGCCGGACACCGGGGAATGGCAACTCGGTTATCCCGATCTTGTCTTACAGATGCCTCAGATGTTCGACGTTCCCAGAACCAAGGACACCTACCGCTGTTTCGTAATCCCCACCGGCTTGGATGCCGACAAGTATGTGAACGCCGTCCAGGTGCTGCCAGGCAACAAGCAAATTGTTCACCACGTAATCCTGTTTCTTGATACTAGCGGCCAAGCGGAAAATTTGGATGGCAAAGATGGCTACCCGGGGTACCCTTGCTGGGGAGGGCCTGGGTTCGATATTGGCATCAACACTCTGGAACAGGTTCTCAACGGATCGTTTGGACTCGGTGGCTGGGTTCCGGGCACACAGATTTTTCCGCTGCCCGACGATGTGGGTATTCTGCTGCCAAAAGAGGCGAAGATCGTGATGCAGGTGCACTACTTCCCGAATGGCCGCCCGGGACCGGATCAGACGAAACTCGGCCTGTATTTCGCGAAGAAACCAGTGGACAAGCGCCTTCGCTACCTGCCTCTCGTCAATACGCAATTCAAGATTCAACCCGGGGAAGCGGACAAGGTGGTTACGGCCGAGGCGCCGATACCGCTCGGCGCGCACCTGGTTCAGATTGCTCCGCATATGCACTTGTTAGGCACGAAGATCAAGGTGGAATTGCAGGCGCGCAATAGCGATCCTCAGGATCTGATCCTGATCGATGATTGGGATTTTAACTGGCAAGGCTTCTATAACTACAAGGATCCTGTTGCGCTTCCGTTTCTCTCCAGGATTAAACTGACCTGCGATTTCAACAACACTGCGGACAATCCACGAAACCCAAGCAATCCGCTCAAGACCGTCGGCTGGGGCGAAGGCACCGAGGATGAGATGTGTTTAGCGTTCCTTGGAGTCACTCTCGATGTCGAGCACCTCAATTCAGGATTCAACGTTAAATCGAAGCGATAAACCGCCGGGGCCTAAAGGCCCCCCGATCATCGGGATCTATCCATATTTCCGAAAAGATCCTGCCGCTTTCCTGTTGAAGCTTTCACAGGAGTACGGCGACCTTGTCTATTTCACGCTCGGCAGCCAGAAGATCTACTTTCTGAACCGCCCCGAATTCGTGCAGGACATCCTGGTCACCAACCAGCACAAGTTCATAAAGAGCCGCATGCTGCAGCGCTCGAAAGTACTGCTGGGCGAAGGCCTGCTGACCAGTGAGGGCCAATTTCATCTTCGCCAACGGCGTCTCGCGCAGCCCGCGTTTCATCGTGAGCGGCTGATCGGCTACTCACGGTCAATGAGCGAGATCGCTGTGCGGCATTCGATGCGATGGCGCGCGGGGGAGACACGAGACATCTCTCGCGACATGATGCGCCTGACGCTGGCCGTGGTGGCTCAGACGCTGTTCAGCGCCGATGTCGACAAGGATGCACAATCGGTCGGAGAAGCGCTTGACCACGTAATGAGCATGTTCGACACGCTGCTGCTTCCCTGGGCCGACCTGCTGCAGAAACTGCCGATTCCTCAGATGCAAAGGTTCGAGAAGGCACGCGACCAGTTGGACCGGATCATCTACGGACTGATCCGGGAGCATCGCGAGGCGGGCGTCGATCGTGGCGACTTACTCTCGATGCTGCTGCTGGCCCAGGATGAAGACGATGGCGGAGTAATGACGGACAAGCAGGTGCGAGACGAAGCTCTGACGCTGTTCCTTGCAGGGCACGAGACCACATCCAACGCGCTCACCTGGACCTGGTATCTGTTGTCACAACATCCGGACGTGGAGCAAAAGCTCCATGAGGAGTTGCAGACAGTTCTGAACGGGCGGACTCCGCAATTCGAGGATCTGCCGCAACTGCGCTACACCGAGATGGTATTCGCCGAGTCCATGCGGCTATATTCCCCGGCGTGGGCAATAGGACGCATGAGTATCGAGGATCATGAGGTGGACGGGTATCGGATTCCGGCGCAGTCGATCGTGATTCTTTCGCCTTATGCGATGCATCGCAATGCGCGATTCTGGCCCGACCCGGAACGGTTCAATCCGGATCGCTGGACGGCCGAAGCGCGCGATTCGCGTCCGAAGCTCGCTTATTTTCCGTTTGGCGCAGGACCGCGCATCTGCATCGGAGAACGGTTTGCGTGGATGGAAGGGATGCTGGTGCTGGCGACCTATGCACAGAACTGGCGGTTGCGTTTGGAGCCGGGACACAAGGTGCAGACCTTGCCGCAACTTACTCTACGGACGCGGTACGGAATGCGGATGCGAATCGAAACCCGCTGACATCCCTCTTCTGAATCCTCCGGGCTTTTCCTTTGAAGCCAAGGAATCACCACAACCCGAGCACCTTCCACCACACGGAACCGACACCCAGCCAGATCACGCAATCCAGCAGCGAAACGAGGAAGCCGATCTTCCACCATTTCGCCTGGGACACATATCCTGCACCGAAGTACACCGGGGCCGATCCAGTTCCGTAGTGCGTCATGGCAGCGTCGAGATTCGAGAAAAACGCCAGCACGAGCGACATCAGCAGCGGCGGTGCTCCGGCTGCCAGACCAGCCGTAAGAAAACCAGGGTACAGAGCCGTCACGTGGGCTGTCATGGAAGCGAAGATGTAGTGCACATACAGATACGCAAGCGCGATGGTCAGTGCGGCGAGGGGCCATGGCCATCCGTGCAGGTTTCGAAACATCGCATCCGAGATCACCTTAACAGCGCCTAGTTCGTTTAACGAATCCGCCATCATGACGAGCGGAGCGAACCAGATGAGGGCGTCCCAGGCCTTCTTCTCCGTCAGCAGTTCGTCCCAAGTGAGTACGTTCAGAACTAATACAGCCGACACACCGGCCAGGGCGACAAATGCGTTGTGCAACCCGTGCCAGGGCGACGTCACCCATCCAGCCATCACGCCGAGGAGAATCACAACGAGAGTCGACTCGCGCCGCCCCATCTTCCCCATGCGATCCAGTTCCTGCGTAGCCAGATCCCGAGCCGCCTGGGTATCCTTCACCTGCGGAGGGATGAGTTTGTACAACACGAAAGGCATGATCAGCATGGTTAGCAGTCCGGGTACGGAAGCGGCCGCGGCCCACCGCCCCCAGGTCAGATCGACGTTGGCAATCTTCTTTGCAAATTCGGCAATCAAGGGATTCGCGGCCATGCTGGTGAGGAACATGCCGGAAGCAGTGTAAGTGGCATGGAATCCGACCAGCATCAGATAAGCGCCAAGGCGATTCGCGGTCGCCCCGGGTTCCGAGCCAAACGCGAGCGACAAGCTTCGGGTGATCGGGAAAATGATGCCTCCGCCCCGCGCGGTGTCGGAAGGAACGAAAGGGGCAAGCACGAGATCAGACGCCGCTACCGAATAGCCCAGCGTCAGCGCGTTCTTTCCGAATCTGCGGATAAACAGGTAAGCGACTCGCATCCCGAAGCCCGTTGCGATGACGGCGCGTGCAAACAGGAATGCGGTGAAGATGAGCCACACTGTGGGATTCGCGAAACCGGACAAAACCTTGGATCCGGGCAGCGTTCGCGTGATCGCCAGAGCAGTCATCGCGACCAGCACCGAAACACCCATTGGTACCGGTTGCGCTACCAGAGCGACGATGGTCCCAAGAAAAACGGCCAGCAGATGCCGTTGCGTTTCGTTGAATCCGGGTATCGGAAAGAGGTAGACGAGAAATGTGGGCAGTAGAACTGCCAACCAGCGTGAGTGGCGTGAAGTCAAACCGCCATTCTACTTCGAGTAGTCGCGGTAAAACTCATCTCCCTTGTTCCAGTGCGGCATGGAGTCCATATTCGCAGTGTTCAAGCCGACCAGGAATCCGAACCGCGCGGCCTTTTCAATCCCTGAGAAGTCCCACGATTCTTTGTACTCGTCCGAGGGCTGGTGATAGTGAAGCGTGTTGTATTCCTGAAACGATTCCGCACCGTATGCGGCGCCTTTGCCCATTACCTGCGTGCCTTGCCCGATCCGGAATGCCGGAATGCCTACGCGCGCCAGCATGAAATTATCTGAGCGGTAGTAGCTTCCCTGCTCCGGCCGCGGATCCGGCGCGATTGCATAATTCATGCGCTGTGCGGCTTCCTGCACCAACGGCCAGAGCGTCGTCCGCTCGGCTCCGGTCGTTAAAATATCGCTCGTCGGACCATACGGGAATAACGCATCGTAGTTCAGATCGACCGCCGTTCTTGAGGGTGGCACGATGGGATGCTGCGCGTAGTACTCGGCCCCGCGCAACCCCGCCTCTTCAGCCGTAAACGAGATAAACAATGCGGATCTTCCCGGCTTGTTCTGCAGAGCGCCCCACGCCCGCGCAGTCTCCAGCAGAATGCCGCAGCCCGTTCCGTTGTCGATGGCGCCGTTGTAAATCTTGTCTCCGTTCACCGCCATGGCCATACCGAGGTGATCCCAGTGCGCGCTGAAAACGACATATTCGTCCTTCTTCGCTGGATCACTACCAGGAATGATTCCGGCAACATTGCGCGATTCAATCGGCCGCACCTTGGCGTTCAGCTTTGCTTGAAGACGGATGCCGAGCGGAATTGGCCGGAAGTCGCGCGAGTCGGCAGCCTTCAGCAACTCGTCTACTGTGTGACCGGATAGCTGCAGGAGTTTCTCTCCCGCATCTTGCGTCAGCCAGCCGGCCAGCGCTAGTGCCGGCTTCCCCGGAGCAACTTGCACCTGAGGATCCTCTTTACTCCACGAATTGCGGACTACCTGCCAGCCGTAGCCGGCAGTCTGCGGTGTGTGGATAATAATCGCGCCCAACGCACCCTTTCGCGCCGCCTCTTCGTATTTATAAATCCAGCGGCCGTAATAGGTAAGCGTTTTTCCCTTGAACACTTCCGGATTGTCGGGCTGCGGCTCGTTCGTAAAGAGCACGAGAATCTTGCCTCGCACATCTACGTCTTTGAAGTCGTTCCAATTGAATTCCGGCGCCGTGATGCCATGCCCGACGAAGATCAACTCTCCGTCGACATTCTCACGCTCTTTCTGCCGGTGGGACGATGCAACATACTCGTCCTGCCATTTGAAGCTGATGGACTTTCCGCCCTTGTTGACCTTCAATTCAGAATCGGGCTGCGTCGTTACTCCGACGAGAGGGACACGCTGGAAGTAGGTACCGTTGTCCCCGGCCGGTTTCGCTCCCGCGATTGCCAGTTGTGCCGCGATGTACTCGGTCGCTAGATCTCCTCCGCGCGTACCCACCCCGCGGCCTTCGAGAAGGTCGCTCGCCAGGAATTTCACATCCGCACGGATACGGTCTCCATGAATGCCGGCCACCGTCTGGGCAGACAAGGGTACCAGAAATACAAAGCTGGCAAGACAATAGGTAAATTTCATTTTTTCGTCGGATTACAGAACGCGATCTTTGATGCTAGCCGCCGGGCGAAGTTGGGCTTCTTCCAACCGCCGCGCCTCCTGGTACGTAAAGACCATGCGAGTGAGGACGGTAAGGTTGCCGAGAACCGCGATCACCCAGAGCACGGGAGCCATCCGGTCAAAGAGGGCACCGATAATCACCAGTACAACTCGCTCGGGACGCTCCATAAAGCCGACTTTGCACGTCGGGATGATGTTCTCGGCGCGAGCGCGCGTATAGCTGACCATCACAGAAGCCGTCATCACAATCGCGGTAAGCACCACATAAAACGGCCGATTGATCGTTCCGTAGTAGACCAGCAGCCCCATCAGAAGCGCAAGATCGGAATAACGATCCAGTACAGAATCGAAAAAGCCGCCGAAGCGAGTGACTTGATTCGTAGCGCGGGCGACGCGTCCATCGACCATGTCAAACAATCCGCCGCCAAGCATTACGAATCCGGCAGTCCGGAATTGACCCGCCGCCAGCAGTACAGCCGCGACGATATTGATCATCAATCCCACAAACGTGAGCACGTTGGGATGAATGCGGGACAAAGCTAAGCCGCGCACGATGAGGCGGATGATTTTATTGGCCCCGCCGCCGATGCCGCCCGTTAACGTCATTTACAAAACCTCTAGCTGGCGTCGTGAATCGTAATCAGTTCGAGGATTTCCAACTCCCGTACGCCACCTGGGATTGGAATCTTCACTTCATCCCCGACCCGTTTGCCCAGCAGACCGCGACCAATGGGCGAACTGGTAGAAATCAGTCCCTTGGCCACATCGGACTCCTCACTGGTGACGAGCTTGTACGTGATCTCCTCTTCCTTCTTCAGGTCGAGCACCGTCACGCGAGAGCCCAGGCCGACCCGATCCCTTGGAATCTTCGTCAGGTCTACCAGCGAATATTCGGCCAGTCTTGCCTTGAGCTGGGCGAGACGTGCATCCACATAACGCTGGCGCTCTTTGGCGGCGTGGAATTCGGCATTCTCACGCAGGTCGCCGTGCGCCCGCGCTTTCAGGATTTCCTTGGGTAGCTCATTTCTAAGTTCGTACTCGAGAGCTGTGATTTCCTCTTGCAGTTTTTTCTTAAGGTCTTCCATGAAAGGGCGGACAGGACTCCCCTCGCACCATTATAAGGTTTGCACGGGCGTTTCGTCCGAAGAACCCTAGTGGACCGTCACGGAGACGGGTGCAGTCTTACCGCCCGCTTCAATCTGGAATACGTTCGTCCCGGCTGCAAAGCGGACCTTGGCTGCGTAGCTTCCCGGGGCGTCGGCGTCGTCCGGAACCACCGATATGACGCGGCTCATTCCAATTGATGTGCTGACCTGAACGGGCATGTGCAGCGGAACACCGGCAGTATCGGTCAGGCGGAAAAGGATGAGGCCGGTTGAGTTGGCCTTCGCCGCGTCCGGGGTGTAAAGGATCGTTATGGCGTTTACGTCGGTACCAGGGACCGCGAACCAATAAGGAACTCGGGATTCGCTTCCGGTCTGCGCGCCACGAACTGAGATGATCCCTTCATAGCTGCCTGGGGTAACGGCTGTGCCTTGCAGCCGGACCGTGATGTTCCGGCTGTCGCCAGGAGCCAGGTCGAAGCTGTCGGCGGAGATCACAGGCGTCAGAGATCCGTTTGCGCTCCGGACGGTGACGGTGAACGTATCCGGTGCCCCGCCGATGTTTGTGATTGTGAGGGGCCTGGAAAGATCGATCGTCCCGGATGATGTGCCATAAGCGAGTGAGCTGGGTGTGATCGCCAATGTATTGTTCAGGGCAGAAGATACATTGAGCAGACCGGCGCCCGCGAACTCGACATCCGACGGAGCCGTATCTGGAGTAAGCTCCGCAGCACTATTGATAAGCAATGACCGGTACTGGTCCACGGTCAAGCCGGGGCGCGCAGCCTTGAGAATCGCAGCAGCCCCGGTGACCATCGGCGAGGAGAAACTAGTCCCGCTGCCGACCGTGAAGGAATGTCCCGCAGTAGGAGCCGCGGTGAGAATGTTGGAGCCGACCGCAACGAGATCCGGCTTGATCGCGAAGTCGACGCTAGGCCCCCGCCCGGAGTAAGAAGCAGATGCGTGGTAGTTCATCGCCACTGGTGTGGAGACGAAATCGAGCTGAATCTGAATGGGCGCGACGGTCAGACGCTGCTTTAGGTCGACACCATCAGCGTTCGCGATCATCATCGCGGGCAGAGTCGCACTTCCGGCGTCCATAGGCACCGGCGGACGCGCCGGGTCAGTGTAGACGATGGCTCCCGTAGCCCCCGCGGATTGGGCATTGTTCAGCTTGGTCTGGAACGTGCATGTACCTCGCAGGATCAGCACGAGCTTGCCGCTAAGACTGTCCGGTGGCAGAGGATCACAAGCCAATCCGGTGGGATCTTGAGCACTCACATCCACGATAGGTCCGTCCAACTCGGGAGTAGATGCCGCTGTGGAAGAAGCGAACGCGGTGTAAGAAGGTCCGCCGCTTACGTTCGCATGCGCGGCAAAAAAGCGATCATTCTCCGAAGCGCCGACGGTGATCGCTGAAGGCGAAGTGCCGGGAGAACTGATCGTATTCGCATCCGGCCCGTCATTGCCGGCGGCAATGACTACAACGATTCCCGCCTGTGTGGCGCGTGCGACCGCCTGTACCAGAACATCCGTTGAGGGATCCTCTGCGACGACGCTGCCGAGACTGAGATTCACTACGTCCATTCCGTCGTTCACAGCGTCATCGAGTGCCTTCAGGATTTGATCCGTGGGGGCGCCGCCTGCAGAATCGGGGAAAACTTTGTAATTACCGAGCCAGGCCTTTGGCGCCACACCGGTGATGTTGCCCAGCCCGCTCGCATACGTTCCGCCCGCCGCGATCATCGCAACTCCGGTGCCGTGCCCGTCGCTATCATGAGCATCTCCGGCCTTGCCGTTGTAATCATAGCTGCGGGCGACTATGATCTTGCTGTTCGTGTACTGCAGATCCGAGTCGCGATTCACCTTCGGGAAGCCGTCCGGAACTGTCAACGACGGATCTTGAAAAGCGGGGTGCTGCGAATCGATGCCGGTATCAATGATGCCGATCTTAATACCGGAACCAGCATGATCGGAGCCGCCGATTTGGGCCCATGCGTCAGAGATCTTTTCGATCCCGACCGCTCGGTCCAGCGTCTTGTGATACAGCCGAACGGGATGAACACGCATTACTCCGGGTATGGAACTTAATCCGGCTGGATCACTTGACTGGACAATCAGCGCATTCGCGACGATCTCCACCGTATCCAGAACGTGACCGTGTTTTGCTTCGATAGATGCACGCACTTGCCGGTGTTGCTGGCGGACTGCGGCGCGCCGGGCGAGCTTGCCGGCGGGTTTCCCTTTCGCCGCCGGTGTGCCGGCCAACTCCACAATGAAACGCCCGGGCAAAGTTTGCCCGGGCAGGAGAGCGGCGCCGAAGATCGCCGCGAATACCACGTTACAAATCGTGAACCGCAATGGACTTCCTAAGCAGAAAAAATGCGGGCGCAGCGATGACGCCTCACTGAATAGCTAAATTGGTCTGTTTGGACGCGATCCCGTTCGAGGTGATCACCACTGGTTGGATGCCGGTGGGAGCGTTCGCGGGTACGACGACGTTGATCTGATATAAGCCAACGTTTCCCGGCGCGAGTCCGCTGAAGATCACCTGTGCATCCTGGCCGGCAATAGTAACGCTGGGCATGATCTTCGTGCGGTAGAGCCGGCCGGACGGCGTCACTTCACCCGAGGCGACCGGCGTGTCGGTCGGTCCCAGGCCGTTGACGTAGATTTGCGCGACTCTTCCGCGGGCCGCCGGATTGGATCCTGAAATGAGTTTGAAACCTTCATCCAAAGCCGCAGCCAACATTCGCCCGCTCGCTGGGTCCGTGTACTCGAATGCCGCTGGGGCGGCATCGAGGATTGGAATGTCTACCACCGATGTGGAGAACGCCCCAGCACTGACCTTTACAGACACGGAGCTCACGCCCTGCAGTTCCCATGGCACCTGCACGTTCACCTGGCCATCGGTAGCGAACTGCAGGCGCCCCGGCACGCTGATCTTCTTGGATTGCACGTCAAAGCTGACGCTTACGTTTCCGAGAGCAATGGGCAGATACGGTGTGTTCGCGACGCGGTATGAGTCGCTCAGGCCGCGGCCGAAGATCGACACATAGGACCCGGGAGCGATCCCCTGTCCCAGTTGCACACTAGCAGCATTCACCACTCCGCCCGTATTGATTGCCGGCTCAGGCCGCGCGACCCCATTGAAGGTGTAGGACAGGTTCGCCACATCTACCGCGAACGCCTGCTCTCCGATCTGTCTGCCGAGCGTGGCCTGCTTGGTTTCTGCGATCCCCAACTCGTCCGTCGTAGCATTCGCTACCGAGATGCTGCCCCCGCCCAGGGTAGCGCGGAACCGAACCGGTGCTCCCGCTACAGGGACTCCATACTGATCGGTCACTTTGACTGCCAAGGTCAGGCGGCTGCCGGTCACTCCAACGAATTCGTAACCGGCAAGCGGCAGAATATTGAACGGCACTCCGTCTCCAACGAGATAAAGATACGGAATGCGCAACTGCTGCTGGCCTGTATCGGCAAGAATGTAACCTTCATAGATCCCAGGATTCGGAGTGGAGCCTGACAGCCGCGCCGTAATTTGCGTGGACTGCCCGCCACCAAGCGAGAACTGCGTGTTACTGAGTTGGACCTGCGCCCGGGTATCCTGATCGGTCGGTTGAATCGTGAGCCGGATCGTGACTGATCCGGAACCCGAATTGCGAAACACCAACGCCTTCGATGGCAGATTCGATCCGGCAACGCCGAAGGAAAGCGTGGCAGGCTCCGCCGTGACAGAGGTGTTGAGGGCGGCGGCGGCATCCAGCTTCCCATTGCCGACACTCAGAATTCGCGCCCGGAACTCCTTGCCGCTCGAATCGAAATCGCCGATGTTCCAGTTCGCCGTATTCACCAGCGCCGACTTGATCTGCGCTGGCGAGAAGCCTGGATTTTTTTGCTTAACCAGCGCTGCGGCACCCGCGACCAGAGGAGCAGCAAAACTCGTTCCGTCCGCGGAGACGTACCCCGTCGGGTCATACATATCTCCGTTCGGATCATAAGTCTGGGTAGCCGTATACAGGTTCGTGCCAGGCGCGACGATCTCGGGCTTGATCGCGCTCTCGCCGATGGACGGACCCTGCGACGAGCTGAGTGCAATGAGATCGTAATCCGGATCCTTCACTTCCCTGAACGCCGGATCGAGGGTCACATTGATCGCGTTGCCTGCATTGAGCAAATCCTTCAGCGCCTGCCCTGCCTTGTTGCCAATGAGTACCGACGGAATGCCCGTGTTCTCCATTGCCAGCATGCGGAACAGATATTCGCCGCTATCCTGATACAGGATCATCCCAACGGCTCCGGCATTCTGCGCGTTGATCGCTTTCGTGGCGCGCGCGCAATTTCCGCGGCGAACCAATGCGATCGCTCCGTTCAGAGAGCCGTTGGTCAGTGGAGTGCAAGCGAACTGATCGTCGCCCGACTTGGCTACGTCCCGCAAAGGAGCGGTCAATGGCGCCCCCGGCTTCGGACCGTTCCCGAAATAAGCGTTGATTGTTTGCAGATCGGACGTGACCCCGGATCCCGAGGCACTAACTGTCTGGTAGTGAATGTGCCCATTCTCCGAGGCGCCTACCGTAATCGCAGAAGGCGCGGTTCCAGGAGATTGAATCGAGTTGTCCGGAGTCTTTGTGCCGAGGTCGCCATCGTTCCCCGCAGCGACCACTACCGTGAGACCAAGCCGTACAGCATTTTCGACAGCCGGCACCTGCACGTCCACATCGTTCCCGCAGATGCTCTGAGGCGTATTCGGGCCGCATAACGCAGGCTGGCCGAGCGAGAGGCTAACGATGTCCATACCGTCATTCAACGCATCTTCCAGCGCCTGGTTGACCACATCCGGGAACGTCACGTCATTCACGCCGGGAGAGCCGAAGATCTTGTAATTGCCTAGCCAGGCCTTCGGAGCGACGCCGGTGATCGTGGCGATAGGACCGCTGTTGCGGACGCCCGCTGCAATCATCGCCACAGCCGTACCATGGCCCACCCGATCGCGCGGAGAAGTATCGTCGGGCCGCGTGTCGGCAGGATTATCGCTGTATTCGTAATTGAGCTTGTCGACGTAGGAGCGCGCAACAATCACCTTGTTGTTGGTGTAATTGCAGTCGCCATTGCCCTGCTGGCATTTTGGAAATCCGGCCGGAGGCGCAAGGGATGGATCCTGAAAGCCGGCGTGATTTTGATCGATGCCGGAATCGAGCACTCCTATCTTGACTCCCGCACCCGCGTTCGAGGACCCTCCAAGTACGTTCCAGGCGGCGGGCACATTCGCGAGGTCGAGCGCGGCGTTCAATTTCCGTTTGATGGGCCGCAGGCGCACCACATTCGCAACACCCGGGAGGGCACGCAAATTATCCAGTTGGTTCTCGGGGGCGAGAACGTAAACCGCGTTCAAGAGCACCTGATTAGAACCAAGCAGATGAAACCCGCGGCTCTCCAATTGCTCAGCGGTGTTACGTTGCGCGGACTCAATCCGTGCACGACGGTCGACGGCGGCACCTTTGTTCAGATCTTTTCGCGATGCTGTCTGCTCAGCCAGGGGAGGGTCTTTCAAAATGAGGGCGTAACGAACCGGGCGCCCCTCGGCATGGAGCAAAGCGCTCAAACCGAGCAGGAGAACAGCCAAACGGGCTTTCTTCACGTGAATCGAGACGCTCCTAAGATTTGTAAAGTTGCAACACTTTGCGAGGAGCAAAGCGGGTTACGAACCATCAAAAACACACAGCCGTCTTTCTGCTACAATAACTTAGAGGGTTTCTATTTACATGGCGAATAAACCAGCATTCGCGCAGGGCGCCCAAGTGGAGCATCAGAAGTTCGGGCTAGGCTCCGTGGTCTCTTGCGGAGATGACTACATTGTAATCAAGTTCGACGAGCACGGAGAGAAGAAATTCGTTACCTCCATTGTCCTGCCGGGCTTGAAGAAGAGCGATCGCCAGCCTCCCGTCGAGAAGAAGACCACTCGAGCGCGCAAGAAGACTGCGCCCGCGGCGAAGTAATCCACATCGCGTCTCTCTGAAGTTCCAAGCCAGTAGTGTCTCTGCTCACCGTTTCATGGCCAGCGTAAGTCCATCACCGAGCGGAAGCATACACATGCTCACGCGCTCGTCCGCATGAATCTTGTCATTAATGCGGCGGATTGCGTTTGTGTCGTCATCGGTGATGGAAGGGTCGATCACATCCCCGTGCCACAGGACGTTGTCGATCGCGATCAGCCCGCCTTTGCGTAGCAGGACGAGTGCGCGTTCGTAGTAGTTGTCATAGTTCTGCTTGTCCGCATCGATGAAGGCGAAGTCGAATGTACCGGCCTGCCGTTCGGCGATGAGTTTATCTAGCGTCTCTACAGCGGGCGCGAGATGCAGTTGGATCTTATTCACTACCCCAGCTTCTTTCCAGTAGCGCCGCCCGATCGATGTCCACTCGTCGCTGACGTCACACGCAACCAGTTGGCCATCCGGTGGTAGCGCAAGCGCCACGCTCAACGCGCTATAGCCCGTGAAGACTCCAACTTCCAGCGCCTTTTTCGCCTGCATTAATTGGATCAGCAGGCCCATGAACTGCCCCTGCTCCGGAGTAATCTGCATACGGGCAGCCGGGAGCGGCGCCGTCTCTTCCCTCAACCTGCGGAGCAGGTCCGTATCCCTAAGCGAAACGCGTCTGAGGTACGCAGAAAGAGCTTCGGTCATTTCGATGTGAGTGACGGACATTGCTCCTAGTTTATGCGCATGCTCGAGGCTGCTGCAGAAGACCTGGGCGGCGTTTAATCCCAGTTCTTTTCTTTTCCGCTTGGCCAGATCACATTCCGAACCGGCGCGGCAATCTCCTCCAGTTCCAGAAGAAGATCTCTATCGACCGGCTTCTCCACAGCAGCGCAGTTCTCCTCCACGTGCGCCCGGGTGGCGAGCCCCACCAGTGTGGACGCGCACGCCGGATCCGCCACGGCAAATTGCAGCGCCGCATCGGCGATTCGTGCGCCGCGGCTTCTGCAAAGCTCCGCCATGCGCTTGCCCGCGGCCTTTACTTCCTCCGGCGCGGGATGCCAATCGGGCGGCTGCTCGTCCGTCAGCAGGCGCATATGCAGGGGAGAAGCATTAATCAAGCCGATTCCCTTCTCCCGCACGAAGGGAACGAGTACGCTCTTAAGATCCACGTTCAACAGGTTGTAACGGCAATACGAAAGAATGGTGTCCACTTCCGCCACCTCCGCCACAGCGCGCAACATCTTCACCGGCAGACCCGTGATTCCGATGAACCGTGCCTTGCCGCTTTCCTGAATGCGGAGCATCTCGGGAAGCGTCTCGCCGATGATCTGCCGCCGGTCTCCGAACTCGATGTCGTGTACCTGGAAGATGTCGATGTAATCGGTCTGTAGGCGCTGCAGGGATTCATCAATGCTCCGCCGGATACGCGCCGCGGAGAAGTCGAATTCCGCCTTGCCGTACCGCCCGCACTTTGTAGCAAGAATCACTTCATCACGCCGGCCTTTCAGCGCCGCGCCGAGGCGCTGCTCGGACGATGTTCGCCCATAGTACGGAGATGTATCGAACAGATTGATGCCTTTGTCGATCGCGAGATGGACGGCTCGCGCCGCTTCCGCCGGGTCCGCTGCTCCGAACTCATCGCCGAGAGGCGAGGCCCCGAAGCCGAGGATCGACAATGCGAGTCCGGTGTTGCCAAGTATTCTGCGCTCCATGTCTAGAACGTGATCTTAGCTCCCACTTCGAGGCGCCTTGCATTGTCGAGCGTACCGCCTGCCGATCCGAAGTTTGCCGAATTGACCGTAGTAATCGACGGACCCGCGAAGGTCACCTGGTTGAAGACGTTGAACGCTCGCCCCTGCAGGCTGGCACGGATCTTCTCCGTAATCGCAAGGGACTTCGAGAGCGTCATGTCGACCTGCCGAAGATTGCCTTCGCGAACATTCGGCAGGAACCGGGGTCCGTTCGGAATCTGAAACTCCGGCGTGGTGTAGAAGGCGGCCGTATTGATCCAAGGTTTGGTACAGCCGCAATTCGGATTGAAATCGCGCGCGTTCGCAATAGAGGTCTCGTACGGCAACCGCGGATCCTGGCCGGCCACAACGCTCGCCCGGCTGGGTCCTGCCCCGGCAATACGCGACGTGTCCGGACCGCCAATCGCCACGGGAAGCCCTTTCTGATAAGTGTGAAACGCAAATACCCTCCATCCGCCGGCGATCCGATTCGTCAGTCCTCCGGTGTTCAGGAACTTTTTGCCTTTGCCGAACGGAATATCCACTCCGTAATAGATCACCAGCCGTTGAGGGATATCGAAGGAGCCCACCGAGCGTTCCAGGCGAGTGTTGTAGATGTCGCGCAGAGCCGACGGATCGTTAAACGCATTTCCATTTCCGACGCCACCCGTATCGATCAGCTTCGAGATGGTGTAGTGCGCCGCGAGACTGAACCCTTTCATGAAGCGGCGCTCGTACCGGAACGTCACGGCGTGATAGATGCTGTCTCCCACGGGCGGCCGGTAATAGGCCAGGCTGCCTCCATAGGCATTTGCCGTGCTGGGGTTGGCAAACTGCGGGAACGGCTTCAGCAACTGCATGCGCGGAATCATTCGCTGCGCCAGCAGCCCGCTGCTGAACTGACCGAAATACGGGTTGGGCACAAGCTGGTTTAGATAAGCGCCCCCGTTCGCCAAAACTTTCGGATCGATCTGGTTCAGTTCCATCGACGGAATCGGCAGGTGCACGCCGCGGCTTCCGTAGTAAGTCACATCCACCACAGTCGTTCGCGCGATCTGCCGACCGATAGCAAAATTCCACTGCTGCATGTACCCCGGCAGCTGGTCCCGTAGGACGATATTGTTGTTCGTGCCGAGCCGGTACGATCCGTCCGCTGGCGGAACAGCGGACGCCGGTTTCTGAATCCCGCCCACGAAGGGATCGCTGAGGGTCGTCTTCGGCATGCCGGCCGGATCCACCACGTCCGCGCTGAGCGTGTAGTTATAGGGCGTCGTGGTAATGGTCGGTTCAAGACCAAGAGGCAAATAGAAAATTCCATAACCAGCCCGGATCGCCGTCTTCGGGGTGGTGCGATATGCCAGCCCGACGCGCGGCCCGAAGTTCGCCAGATTGGCCGCGCGAATCGTTCGTGGATTGCCGTTGCCGGCGAACAGCATCGCGCCTTTGGGCTTGGCTGGGATAGGAGCGGCGTAATTCGGGTCGAAATAACTGATGCGGTCGTGCGCCTCTTCCGTACCCGTTTCAGTCTCCCACCGGAGGCCAAGATTGAGCGTCAGCCGCTGATTTACCTTGAAGTCGTCCTGGACGTACGCCCCCATATAGTGATGAATGCCCGTGAGCGGCTCCACGTGTTCGTAGGAAAAATTCCCCGTCCCGAGCAACATGCTGGCAAAGCCGAATCCGAGTTCCGGCCGTGCCGCTGCCTGTTGATCGATGGCGGTGAAATTCTTGCTGAAACTGTAGCTGCCCGTCGGGTTGAATACCTGGAATGGATAAAAGCGGTAGAGACGATACTCGCCGCCGATGCGCAGGTTGTGCCGGCCCTTCACCCAGACGATGTTGTCTTGGACGCCTTGCGTGTCGCGCGGCTGATCGTTATACGCCGTCCCGCCGAGAGAAGCAAAATCGCCCGCGTTCGAACCGTAGTCGACATTTGGAAAGAACAGAACATTTGCGTTCGCGCGGATGTAATCCGGCAGCCCCAACTGCGTCGGATCGAACCCGAGCACGTTCGGAATCTGACGCGCATGGAACCGCGCATAGCTGTAGCGGAGCACGTTGTTCACGCTGGGCGAGATCTGATACGTGTCGTCAAGTGCCGCATTCCCAAACGTGTCATGCAGCGAATTGGAATTGGTGAAGCGGACGAATTTCGAGGGCTGTGTGTCCGCATTCTCCTGGGAAGAGATGCGGCCGAAAATTCGGTGCTTCTCGCTGACGAACTGATCCACACGAATCGTGAAGATGTCCCGTGAGTAGCTGCGGCGGTCGCTGAAAAGGTAGTTGTTGCGGCCCGTGACCGGACTGCCCTCCCGGTTCGGCTGCGGATATTGGCCCACAAAGTTCTTCGAGACCGGATTGATACGGCTCGCCGGAATCACATTGCCAGGAAACTGGTCGCGCGTTCGCGCACCATTCACAACCCTGCTGGTGAACGGATCATAGATGCGAATCTGCGTGGGGGTGGATCCGCTCAAGAACACAGTTTTCGAGAAGTCGCCGGCGCGCTCCAGCGCTGTCGGAACGCTGGTGACCAGATTCACCGGATCCTTTTCCCGGCGGCCTTCGAAAGCGGCGAAGAAAAACGTCTTGTTCGTGCCCTTGTACATCTTCGGAATCCATACGGGTCCTCCCAGCGTGAAGCCGTATTGGTGCCTGCGCAGGATCGATTTCGGAGTGCCGAATCGATTGTTGCTGAAGCTGTTGGCATTGAACGCGTCATTCTGATGGTAGTAATACGACGTGCCGTGATACGCATTCGTGCCGGCCTTCGTAACAATGTTCACGGCTCCGCCTCCTGTGCGCCCAAATTCCGCGGAGAAGCTGTTTGTCTCTACACGAAACTCCTGCACCGAATCCGGCGGAGGCACGACCACCACGCCGTTGAAATCGCCGATCGTATTCGCGGCTCCGTCGAGCAGCACTTCATTTGTCGACGTGCGCCCGCCGCCCACGCTAAAGTTCGAATCGAACACATTGCGCCCGCCGCGCGCGTCGCCCACCTGCGACTTGGCCGCGACGCCCGGCATGCTGCGGACCAGGCTCATCACATCGCGCTGTTGCAGCGGGAAGTCTTCGATCGTCTTAGTATCCAAGGTCCCCGCTACGCTCGATGTTTCGCTTTGCAGCAGCGGCACCTCGGCCGTGACGTCCACCGCGGTGGTCACCTGCGCCACGCCGAGCGAGAAATCGAGTGTCGCCGTTTGGTTCAGGCCGAGTTCTACATCCTTGCGAACTTGCGATTGGAAGCCCGGCGCATCGATCTTCACTTCATAAGTGCCCGGCAGCAGCAACGGCACATCGTAGACACCCGATTCGTTCGTGCCTGCTTTGCGCGATGCATTCGTCGAAACCTGGACGGCTGTGACGGTCGCACCCGGAACAGGGGCGCCGCTGGGATCTGTGATGGTGCCGGTGATACGGGCGTTGAAGGTCTGGGCTCCGGCAACTGCGCAAAGCGCCAGCAGCAGACACGTAACTCTCATAGACTGGGCCTATTCTCTCACCCGGCGCCCGATGGTAAGGGAGGCGCCCTACTTCTGCTCGGCTTTCTTTTTCTTCAGGGAGTTCAGGATATCGAGAATCCCGCCTGCGGGCGTCTGGCCGGTGTCCGGGTTCTTCCCCGTAATCGCATCGATTACAGCGCGGCCAGTCCCCGGCTTGACCAATCCTATGCCCGGGCCGCCCTTGAGCTTCATCTCGGCGACACGCCCCACATCCGGAGCAAACCGTGGCTGCGCGAGCGTTCCGGTCACAATCGCGGGAATCACCAACTCGCCTTTTGCATTCGCTAGCGCGGTACTCAGAAATCCGCCGATTCTCGATCCGCCCGACTTCTCGCTCGTATCGCGATCCAAAATCGTAGTCAGGTGCATATTCAACGTTTGATCCACCAGATCCACAGTCCCCGTTGCCGACACAGTCCCCGATTCGAGGATCAACCGCAGATTATCCGTACCGGCAACTCCGTCGCGAATCGCCACCTCCCCGAACAACTGCACAATATTCGTAAACCCCTCATTGCTTCTCGCATAGCCCAGAAACTTCGCGATCGACGCAGCCTCGTTCAGCAGGTTGATACCTGCAAGCCGGCCGTTCGTCAGATTCAGATTCAGTTTGCCATTCAGCCCGC
The DNA here is from genome assembly GCA_964464925.1 of uncultured Solibacteraceae bacterium. Classification (GTDB taxonomy): domain Bacteria; phylum Acidobacteriota; class Terriglobia; order Bryobacterales; family Bryobacteraceae; genus CAYXLI01. Next base: position 35,151 of record CAYXLI010000002.1, read on the forward strand.
GAGCAACGTCCTTCTCCGTAGAGGCGAGACGCATACTCGCGTTTCCTTGTGCAGCAAGCAAGCCGTACAGCATTCTCTTCAGCGAGGTAGTAGCGGACAGAATCTGGTTCGCGTCCACTCTCTCGAGTTTCGTATTCAGGTTCAGCGTAGGTGGCTGGGTGCGGCCATCCACCGTAATACTTCCGGTTTGCTTGCCACCGAACAGGTCTGCCGTGACAGGCGCAAGAGTAATCGACCGGCCGTTCAATGTACACTCTGCCTGCACGTTCTGAAACACAAAATCGTTGTAAGTGAGCGTTCCTATGTGAATGGCACCCTTGCCAGTCACCGTGGATAAATGTTCCGGCTGCTGCTTGTTCTGGGCATTCAACGCCTGCAACTCAGCCCCGTTCACCTTATCTGCATCCAACCGGAATGAAATCTCCGGGGAATGGAAATCATGAATGCTCAATTGACCCTTTGCATTCGTGCTACCCAACGTAAGCGCAAGGTCACCCAGGCTTACCGTATTCCCGTCGAACCTGAGCGAAGCGGAGTGAACGTGCACGGGCTTCGCCAGCGAACTCAGGTGCAGTACCGCTTTCTGCAGACGTCCACTGCCTGAGTACGTGGGCGACTCCGTTGTACCGGCAACCTGCACATCCAGCGCGATCTGCCCAGCCCCACTCATCTCGTTCCAACCGAAAAGGTGCGCAAGCGTAAAGACATCTGCAAGATCGGCGCCATTCGTACGAATCGCAGCCTTCAGCGCATTCGTCCTGGTGTTCACTTCGCCCGAGGCTGTCACCGGCATTCTGTCCACGCCGAGTTGAACGTTGTGGATGCGCAGTTCGCCGGACGTGAGATTATCCTGCACGTCGTACTCCACGCGGACCGGCGTGCTCAGTTCTTTCCCTTGCAGGCGGACTTTCTTCATTTCCATGCGGCCGCGCACGTTCATGACGGAACCGCTTAGCACGACATCCGCAACGGCGCCAAGGACGCCATCCAAAGTAGCCGGCCGCCCCTGATTCAAAAAACGCTGCACCGCGCCGGCAGAGGCGTCTTCAATCGTCAGCCGTCCTTTGAAAACCGTATTCTTGTCTTGCAAGGGCCCGCCGTCACCTTCCAATTCGATCGCGTGTTTGCGCGAACCGTCCAGGTGGGCAGTCAACTTGCCGTGAAACGGCTTGCCGGGCGCGGATTGGCGAAGCAGCATGTCGATGTGGTCATACTCTGTTCGTGAGTTCTTCACACCGATGTCGCTCACCGACACTTTCCCGTTCTCAATTGCAAAGGTGCTCAGTTGCAGGCTGTCGGAAGATCCGCCGGTCTTCAATGTAACGATTGTCTCGTAGTTCCAGTGCCTGTTCGCGTTACGCACCAGTTCGATCGAGGGCTCGCCGAGCGTGAGAGACTGCACTTGCAGTTCTCTCCTCAGCAGAGGCAGCAGAGCGATTCGAACACGGATCCCCTTCGCGGTCGCGAACGGGCGGCCAGTGGCGAAATTTGGATCTTCCTCGATACGCACATCCGCAACTCGGATCGCGAGCGGAATGACCTGAAGATTCATTTGCCCCAGAGCCACTTGGCGCCCAATTTGTTTCTGCAACGCGGCTTGGATTTGGCCGCGAAACTGGTTTACGTCGACAAAAAGGAAAAGCGCGGTTGCGAGCGCGGCGGAGACGGCGATGAGAGCACAGGCGGCAATCAGGACTTTCCGCATAGGAGTGCCCCAAGTTTGTCATTCAAGGTGGCCGCGCGCAAGGCTATGCTAGGGCAATGGACCCGCAGTACAGCGCGGCGTTTCTCGCGAAGTTGCGTAGCCATTACTTTCAGGATGTTGGACGTCGGCAGTTGCTCGTTGACGTGTACGGCGCGCTTCTGAAACACGATTTCGATTCGGTTCATGACCACCTCACGGAAGACGTTGTACTGGATATATGCGGCGGCGGCCTGGGATTCGACGGACACTGGAAAGGACGGCAGGAAGTCATTCCCATAATCCGGCGTAATTTCAGCATGGTCTCGGAACAGAAGCCGGAACTGGAGGGTATCCTGGAAAGTGCAAACGCAATTGCAGTGATGCTCCGTGAAACAGGCATTGCGAACGCAAATGGCCAGCCATACGCCGCTCGCGCGGTGCAATGGTTCAACTTTCGCGACGGGAAGATCAGCCGGATCGACGAACTGATCGCTCCAGTGCCTTAAACGGCCGAATTGCCTGCTTCCCCCAAATGCGCTATCCTGTTATGGAGCAAATCTTGCGTAAAGGGTTATTTGAGTAGATGGCAAATCATGTTTCCGCGCTGAAGCGGGTGCGTATGACGGAGCGCCGGACGACTATCAACCGCGCCCGTAAATCCCGCCTGCGTCACCAGATCCGGACGTTTCGGTCGCTGGTCCAGAGCAAGGATGTAACTGGCGCAACTGCTGCGCTGCCAGCGACCTTCTCTTTAGTGGACCGGGCTGCGAAATGGGGCATCATCAAGAAAAATACCGCTGCCCGCTATAAGTCCCGCCTGACGCTGCGCCTCAAAGCGCTCAGCGCCTAGTTTAGGATCTCCCCAGAGTCTGCGAAGCCGCCGTGCTCCGGCACGCCTCACTTGAGGTGTGTCCGCCCGGCGGCTTCGATGTTTTGCAGCCGTGTGCGGCTACGTCAGCGTCAATACAAGTTGCTCCATGACGGTCCGGTCGTCCGGGCGCGTATCGCGAAGTGACTTGTCTGTCTCATAAATCTTGCGGATCGCCTCCCGCAATTTCTCTCGCGAGAACGATGACAGCGTCTGCTGCACCTGCTCGGCCCGGGAGCGCCACATCGGCGTTCCCTGCTTCGAGAAATACGCCTGAATCTGCCCTGCATTCGTCAGACCCGCTTCCTTTGCCACCAGTGCGAGCCGGAACTGCGTACCGAGGAACGTGAGCGCCATCGGCAGATATTCGCCTTCGCGCACCAGCACATCCAACGAATCCAGGGAAGCTGTGCGGTCGTTCCGTCCCAGTGCGGAAACCAGCGAGAATATCGTGCTCGCACGTGCGTTTGGGACCAGGTTGATGATGTCCTGCTCGGTCACGGCGCGCTCGCCGTTCAGGAAAAGCGTGAGTTTCTCCATCTCTGTCAGAATGCGGGATGCGTCGGCGCTCAACACCTCGATCAGCATTTCGACTTCTGATTCACCAATGCTGAGGCCCAGCCGCTTCGCTTCGGCCTGCACCAGTTTCCGCGCGGCAGCCGGCGCGTAGGGCTGCAATTCCACCTGTACCGGGACGGCACCGTAGAACTTCTGCACGCGCTGAATCTTCGCCTTGTCGTCGCCCTCGAACTCGTACCGCGAACAATCGAATACCAGCGTGATCCCGGGCGAGGGATTCTTTACGTATGCGGCTAGGCGTCCCGCCGCGGTGGCCGGCGTCCCGCCATCGTCTTCATCATCGGACACAGCAGCCGCCGCACGTCCGCGCGGAAGCGCACCTTCCGCCGACCCTGCCCAGATCACCCGGTTGCTAGCGAACAGCGACATGGATTGCGCGTCGTCCAGCACTGTATCCAGATCCGTTTCATCCAGATCGTAACGCGTCAGCCCCTCCGCTCGATCTTCCGCCGCCAACGCTTTGTCCAGCAGCGCCTTCCGGCACCGCTCCCGGTCGAAGTTCTCCGGACCGATGAACAGGTACACCGGTGCCAACTGCTTCTGCAGCGATCGCAGGAACTCATCCGCCGTCACTTAGAACGCCTCCAGAATCGCGCTGACCACGGTTTTCGCCACGTCCCGGCTCAAGCGATCCAATCCGATGTCGCTTTCTTCAAAGTAAGCAGCCTGGTCCACGCTGATCTCGTACCGTTGCCTCACTTCCATGCTTGGCCGTGTAAACAGCACGGCTCCGGTCTGGCGATCGATGAGGTTGAGTTGCAGAAACACGCTCATCTGCACGCTGCTCGCTCGGCCTGTCGTCTGGTCAGTAGTCGTCGGATAATAAATGTAATTCGTCACCGCGCCGCGCAGAATTGCATCGGCGTTATCCGGATCGGACACGACCTGATAACGCGTGCGGCTGATGAACTCGCGCGTCAAATTGGCCGGCAGTTGATCGGAGAGCTTGTACCGCGTTGTCAGATTCTCAAAGGCGGGAATCGCGATCGTCCGTATCTTCTTCGGAAGCGCGTCCATGTGATTGGAGACGTGATATCCGCAGGAATTCACTAGAAGAACGCTCGTAAGCAGAAGCAGAATTCTCATTCGCCTTCTCCGGAGAGCACCTCGCGCACGGAGTCGATTGCCTCATCGGCCAGGATACGGAAATTGTCAGCCGCGGCCCATAGCCAGCATGCCTTTGGATCGTTCCGATCGGCTTCGATCAACCCTATCGTGACGCCTGGCTGTCCAACGACGCCTGTGTTTGTTGGTGGCTCAAGGCTCTCCTCACGCACCTCTATCTGCGCGCTGGCCAGCATCTCGCGGACACGTTGCGCGCCAGGATTCTCTTCAAACTGAATCCAGGCGGAGAAGCTATATCCATGAAACACGGGGGCCTGGATCAGGCGCACCGAAGGCACAGGGTGGACACCAGAAGCAGCCACCTCGCGATAGATCCGCTGCTCCACATCGTGCAACGTTCGGGTCGCGGCAGTGCCGTACCGGGGTAGCATGGTGAATGCAAGCTGCGCATCGAAGACTTCCTTATTTTGCGGGCGTAGGTTTAGCAGGCTGGTAGTCTGTTGCTGTAGTTCGTCCATGCCGGCCTGACCCATTTCGCTCGCCGGTTCGAAGATGTGGATGACCGCTTCACGCACGCGTTGCTGCCGCACAATACGGGCCATCAACGTGATGATCACTCTCGCCGCCGGATGTAAAACCTTCTTCGCCAGGTCCACAGTCTCGGGAAGATGTCCGGACACGTCGACAAGCGCTGGCCGCGGACTCAACCGCGAGAGAATGTCCCATGCTTCACCGGTGGATTCGGCGTCGCCGGCAAGGAACACCACGCTCGATTCCGCCAACGCCGTCGCGTCCATCTTCGGCATGATTGCCGGCTCGCCATCTTTGATCGTGACAATGTTGGTGAACGCGTCCTCTTCGGAGCCGAGCAACTTCACCACTAGCGGGTATTTGCGCTCCTCCAACTGGTCGCGCAGTTCACGGCCGATGAGGGTTTCTCCCCCGACGATGGAAACCTGATTGAACTTCTTCATCCGTTATGTTTGACTCACCCTGGGCTCGGAACGGCGCACTAATCGGCGGATGATCCCGCCGATCCGGATAGCAATTCCCGCTCCTACATAGGCAATGGAAATCGCTAGCAGCACCGGCTGCGCGTAATTCCAGATCAGGTAAATAAACCCGGCCACCAGCACGAACAGAATCGGACTGCGGGGGCGCATGAGGTTCAGATCCTTAAAGCTGTAGTAGCGCCATGTGCTGACCATGAGGAAAGAAAGCAATCCCAGGAATGCCAGCCAGCAGACCGCGAGCGGCCACGACAGGATCGGGGCGCTATCGGCCGCATACACGACCGCGCACACGCAGCCGGCAGCGGCCGGAATCGGTAGACCGACGAAATATTTGCGATCCGGACGTCCCGGATTTTTGGGGATCGGGTTCACCTGGACATTGAACCGCGCCAGCCGCGCAACGCCGCAGATCAGGAACATGAAGCTCAGGAACACACCAAGCCGGAGCAGGTGATCCTGAAGAAACTTGTTTCCCGTCGGATCCACGAAGAGAATTCCCCAGGCATATGCCAGAATGGCCGGCGCCAAGCCGAACGTAATCGCGTCAGCCAGCGAATCCATTTCTCTGCCGAAGTCCGACACCGTATTGGTCATTCGGGCGATGCGCCCGTCCAATCCATCGAGCACGACTGCTGAGCCGATCGCCTTGGCTGCGGCTTCGAACGATGGATTTGCCCCCAGATGCCCGTTCTGCGCGGCGAGTGCGCCCTCGAAAGTCTTGAGAATCGCCAGAAAGCCTAGAAAGATGTTACCTGCCGTGAATAGCGACGGGAGAGCGTACGCCACACGGCTCGGCCGCCGGTCTACGCGATGTTCCGGACGAAGGCGTATGTTAATTCCCAAAGGACCTCTTACTTCCGAACCGCCAGAATGCTACTTCCCGCTTTCACGCGGTGACCGGGCGCTGCCGTAATCTGCCACTCCGGGCCAAACACCACATCGACGCGCGACCCGAACTTAATAAGGCCAATCCGCTCACCCGCACTTACATGCTCGCCCACTCTCTTATTGAAGACAATACGGCGGGCGATCAATCCTGCAATCTGGCTGAACGTGACAACCGTGCCGTCTCCCTGCACCGTGACTGTATTTTGTTCGTTCTGCGAGGAGGCTTCTTCTTTGCTGGCCACCAGGAAAGCGCCCTTATGGTAGGTGACTTCTTTGATAGTTCCCGCAATTGGTGACCGGTTCACATGAACATCAAAAATATTCAGGAAAATGCTGATGCGCGTTGCGTTTGAGGAGATCGGCTTCACGGCCACTACCCTGCCGTCGGCCGGTGACACTGCAACGGGGCCCGCAGGAACCTCGCGATTGGGGTCGCGAAAAAAGTAAAGACAAAATGCAGCCAGAACGAACAACGGCGCAGCGAGCCACGGGCCTATGAAAAACCACACAACTGCGCCCGCAGCCGACAGCCCGAGTCCATAGTAAATGCCGTCAGCCACCATGTGATGTAGTTATTTTCGCATGAGCGAGTTACAAGAAGAACCGCGGAGGACGAATCTTCGCGCCCTCCGCTGTGGTCAAGTTTCTGTGATCTTCGGACAGCTCGGCGCGCGAATTGACGTGGGATCGTTGTACGCGCTGCACTCTGGCTGATTCGTTGCCAATCCAGCGTCCGCTCTATACGACCGGATCGACGATGATGTCCGACTGTCCTGAGGTCGTGGTGGTGGTCGTCGTAGCAGCGAAACCTGCACCAGCGGCCGCCGTACTCACCTGCGTGAATGTTACGCTGATCGTCGAACCCGTTTGGTTCGATAGAGACACGGTCACGGTCTGCGAATCTCCGCCGTTCGCAGCCTGAATGGTTCCTCCGTTCGGAAACTCGTCGAACGCTCCGGCAGGCAGATCGAGATTGTAGGTATTATTTCCATTGGCAGACCAAAAACACTGTTTGCCTTTCTTCACATGAGTCGCTGGTGGATTCCCGCTGCTGGGAATCTGGATCTTTGTTGGCACGAGTATGTCTCCTATCGCTTACATCTAGAGTGGTGTTGCGAGTGCTCGATCTTGAATCAGCTTCTTGAAGGCTGGATTCCGCCTCAACTCAACAGGAGGCAGGCCAAGCTTCAAAGCTCGATTCAGCAAGTCTACAGCTTTTTTCCGCTCCCCAAGCGTCTCGTATGCTTCTCCCGACGAAGCCAGCACGCCTGCATTCTCGGGAGCAAGCGCTAACGTGGACTGGATACGCATCTCCGCCTTTTGCCGGTCCCCGGCCCGGGCGTAGTAAAGGCTGAGATCCGAGTGTACTAATTCGTCATTCGGCGTTTGCTTCGCGATTTCCTCTGCTAAGTGAATCGCCTTCTGCAATGCAGGCTTCGATTTGTCCTCCATCCCGGGGACCCAGCGATAGGCATTTGCCAGGTTTCCCCACAAATGATAATCCTGGTCGTTCAAACTCAGGGCCTTCTCATACATCCCGGCCGCCTCGCTGTATCTCTGCTGGTTAAAAAGCAAGTTGGCCAGGTTGTTATAGGAGCTATAGGTCGGATTCAGCTCGATCGCTTTGCGGAACATAGTGGCCGCCTCGTCCACCTTTTCCTGCTGCTTGAGCACAACTCCAAGATTGCTGTACACCGGCGCGTTATCGGGGGTGAGTTCCAACACCCTCCGGAACTGAGCCTCCGCCTCTTTAAGATTGCGTTGTCTGAAGTAGAAGGCGGCCAACTTGTTGTAGCCATCCCAGTAATCCGGCCGCATCACGGTGGCCCTCTTGAAGATCGTCTCCGCTTCCTTCACACGCCCCAGGGACTCATAAGTCCTCGCCATTCCTTGTAAAGCTTCGGGATTCCGCGGCTCCAGGTCCAGCGCCTTCTGGAATTCCTGCAGCGCCAGATCCTGCTGGCCGGCGGAGTCATGAATTCGCCCAAGCGTCACGTAAGTTGCGCCAAGTTGCGGATTCAGGGCGGCTGCGCGTTTGCAGGCTTCCTGCGCCTGCTCAGTCCACTTCGGGTTTTTATCGATTCCGTTCTTCAGCCGGTACGCTTCGCCGAGGTTTGCGTATGCCAGTGCAAACTTGGGATCACGTTGCACCACGCCATTCAGCATTCCGATCGATTTATCCAGATTGCCTTGCCTGTCCCAACGCTGCAAGTAACCGATGGCCTTCAGATAATCCTCGTACGCGATCGGATCGGAAGACCTTTGGCCCCTTGCTCTCGGATTCTGAACCGCCATAATCTTAGCAAGCTTCAGAATCACGCTATCCTGCAATGCGGAAAAGTCGCCGGCGCTGTTGTCCACTACTGCCGAGCCCAGTTGCCGCAGATCCTTCGTGTCGATCAGATTGACCGTAAGCCGGACCGCCCTTCCGTTCCTCTGCACGCTCCCGGTCACCGCCATGTTCGCGCCGAATTGTCTTGCGGCATCCGCCGGGTCTGCCAGTTTGCGCCGCCGTATTTCGCTCGCGGGCACGACCCACAGCGACTTTCCGTCCGCTTCCAGTTCAGAAAGCGCGCTGCTGAGCGTCTCCATCAATCCGTCGCAGACTTCCTGATTCGCGGCGTCGTTGCCGACATTCGTAAATGGCAGCACCACAATGTGCTTCTCGCCCGAAATACCACGGCCCACCATATTGCGCACAGCGGGCACCAGCGTCACGAGAATTATGCAGAGCACGCCCGCAAACGCCAGGAACCATGGCTTGCTGTAGAACGGCTCGTTCACTCCCGGAAAAGGAGGAGGCAGTGCCGGTCTCATCATCGACTGCGAGGCCCGCTGGTGCACAAGCGCGCCTTCGGCCGGACCAAACGACTGCGTCTTGGCATCGCCGCCGGCCCTCAACAGCGGCTTCAAATCCTCCAGCATTTCGTCAGCAGTCTGATAACGGAACTCCGGAGCTTTTGACAGCGCCTTCAGCACCACGTGCTGCAGGTATTCCGGCACTCCATCCATCGGTAACGGAGCATTGTTCACCACCGAGAACAGCAGTCCCGCAAAGCTGTCGGCCACGAATGGCGATCGCCCCATCAGCATTTCGTAGAGAACGATCCCGACCGACCAGAGATCGCTACGCTGATCGACCGGCCGGCCCATTGCCTGCTCCGGTGACATGTAACCGGCGGTTCCCAGCGTCGCACCCGTCTGGGTCAGTTGGCCTCCGCCCGCAATCTTCGCCAACCCAAAATCCACAATCTTCACCACGGCCTGGTGCGTCACGATCACGTTGCTCGGCTTGATGTCCCGGTGGATGATGCCCTTCGCGTGCGCATCCGAAAGACCCGTAAGAACCTGAACTGCAATATCGATGGCCTGAGCTTGCGGCAAACCCCCGCGCTGAATCTTCTCGGTCAGCGTCTCGCCGGCGTAATACGCCATGACGATGAACATCTGTCCATCGCCTGTCTCTTCGATCCCGTAAATCGTTCCAATATTTACGTGATCGAGCGCCGATGCTGCCTTCGCTTCCTGCAGGAAGCGATCTTTTTGACTTGCGCTTACATGTACGTTCGACGGCAGAAACTTCAAGGCGACGGACCGCCCCAGTTTCGTGTCTTGTGCCCGGAAGACAATACCCATCCCTCCGGCCCCTAACGGACCGCTTATGCGGTACTTCGAGATCTCCTTCCCCTCCCAGGGCTCTCCGGTCCCGTGCACGTGATTTCTCTTTATATCTGTTGAGTTTACACTGCCGCGCCCTCGTGCGGGCCGTTTACAATCGAAAGAGATGCGGATGACTCCCTATCTTCTGATCCTAAGTACCGCAATTTGCCCTGCGGAGCCCTCCAGATCAGATGTGCTAAAGGACAGGCGCGACCGTTTCCCTGCCCTTGTTCAGTTGGAGGAGAGGGCACAATCGGCGCCGGCTGAATTCGCCGCCCACGCTCTCCTTCGCCTTGCCGAATCTGAAAAGCTGACCGACAAGCTCTATCGCGAGGAACTGGTCCAGCAGGCCTTCGAAAGAGCCAGCCACGGGTCGTTGCCCATCGGCCTAAAGAGTATCCAGGGATCGGCACGCCCCGGCAGCAGCGCAGGCATCACGTCCGAGTCTTCGCGGCTCGGGCTGGATAACGTTTCATTGCAATCGCGAGCAGTCCTCAACATGGCCGCCATCGATCCGAGGCGCGCGCGCATGTTGTTCGAGATGATCATCCTTCCCGCTCCGGCCAAGCTGCGCTGTCAGGACGGTTTGGTGGAGGACTACTCCGTGTACTACGCTGCGGCGGCGCGCATCGCCCAGCAACTCAAGGGAGATGAGTCCGTACGCTTCGTGAACGATCTCGTTTCCCGGATTACTTCCGCTTCCCAGCTCGCCCCTGCCGCCCGGATACTCGGATCCTCAAATCTGGCGGGCTTCGCAGCGGATTTGCAGCGTGTTTCCGGCGATGACCGCTCGTTCACTGCATCCTTGCCGGAGATCAAACGGGAAATGGATAGGCTCGCTCCGGGAAATCCGGTCCTGATTGCCGCCTATCGTCAATATCTGGTGCAGAACCTGCACGCGACACGTTGCGCGGAGAGCCTGGACCTCGATGCGAACGCTTCGGCCGCAGCGGACGCGGTCGCTGCACTCAATCGCTTTGCCGGAGAATCCGCAATCCCTCCGGACGATGCCCAAGCCACCGGCAAAGGCGACGCCTATAAGCCCGAACAACTTCTCGACCCGGACTTTATCGCTGCACAACGAGCACGTTATCAAGCTCTGATGTTCGGAACCGGAAATCGCTCTTTGAATGCGGACCAGAAATCCGCCAGCGAGTGGAAGCAGTCATTCTCGGATTTGCTGAACGAAGTGGCCGGAATGAAGCCGAATCCCGGTGAATCCGAGGGCGCTTTCTTCTTCCGAAAAGGCGGCTCGCTTCAAATGCTCCTAATAGCCGCACCTTCCGGTCCGGAGCGGGATCGGACGTTTCTGCAGTACGTGGAGTTCTTGCAAGGATCGTCGTTCCAAAAGGAGAAGCCCGCCGAATGGTTTGCAGCCGTCGAGAGTTTGCTCTCCATGATCCGGTCGCAAAAGCCATCGGAGCGCGACCAGTGGCTGCAGGTATTGGTGAACTCCGGTCACCCGGTGCTCAGTCTTTATGCAATGATCGACCAGGAACTCTCGGGCCGGCCCGATTGGGCGCGTTGAGAATTGTATGCGTCTGGTTGTCGTATTCACTTGCTTCGTACTATTGGCAATCGCACAACCTGACCCGCGGGATATCGTCCGCAAGTCCGTGGCGCTCGACAAAGCGAATGCGGAGCGCGCACGGAACTACGCCTGGACCCAGTACACCGTTCAAAAAGAACTCGACGCGGCGGGGAAAGCGGAGAAGACCGAGTCCAGGACGGAAGAAATGGTCGTGGTTGGCGGAGAGCCCTATCGCCGCCTGATAGCCAGAAACGACCAACCGCTCTCCGAAGCCGAGCGAAAGAGAGAACAGACCAGGCAGGAGAAAGTCGCCGCGGACCGCGGCCGGCTGAGCGAAGCGGAAAAAGCAAAGCGGCGTGAGCGGCAACGCGCGTTTCTCCAAGAAATTCCCGAAGCATACAATTTCACACTCCTGCCGGATGAAGCTATCGATGGCCGACCGATGTGGGTCATCGAGGCGACACCGCGGCCGGGTTACAAGTTCAAGTCCTTACGCGCGAACTTGCTTAGTAAATTCAAAGGGAAATTCTGGATCGATAAGACCGACTATCTGTGGGTCAAAGTGGACTGCGAATCGATCGAGCCGGTCTCATGCGGCCTGCTCCTGGCAAAGCTGAACAAGGGAGCGCATATCTATTTCGAACAAACTCGTGTAAACGGAGAGGTCTGGCTTCCAAAGCGCACCCTGGTTCAGGTGGACGCGCGTCTCCTGATCTCGCATAAACGCGCCGAGATCGAACAGACCACGTCTAACTACAAGAAATTCCAGGTGGAATCGACAATCCATCCCATAACGGCAAAGTAATCCCCTAGTACCCGCCTACGAAGATCACCCGGTTACGGCCCCGCCTTTAGGTCCATAATGCCCGCGTACTAGATGGCCGATGAAGAAGGATAGAGAGGATTCGTCTGCCTTTCGCACATGGTGAATAGGAAGCCGATGGGTTGGAAACCGGAGCCCTTGGTCCGCTGGCAAGCCGGGCGGATCGAAGACCCTCTCGCACGCCTGCGTTATCTGCAGGCCGAGATGGGAAGCCGGGAATCTGCTTTCCCACGTACCGGGCGCAATCGGGCTTGGTTTGCACTCGTTGTCATCCTCGCCTTCCCGTTCTTCCTGCCCGCCCCGCACGTCACATCGGATATCGCCACCGCATACAGCCCAATTCAACCCTTCCCGGGCCACGAACGCAGCCGGCCCGAAAGGTTCAGCGACGTCTGGCTGGTGGAAAAAACCCCCGAGTTTGAAACGTACAGCAACGGCCTCAGGATCGACCGGACATATGCCGTGGCGAACCAGAAGCGCTTCTATCAGGTCCTGGACCGTGCCAACGGATTGCAGCCGCTGCCGGAATGGCGCTCCGAGCCGGTCGGCATCGTCTATCACACCACCGAAAGCAGCATCGTCCCCTTCGATCCCGAGCAGAACGAGAACCTCCAACGGCTTTCCCATTCGCTCGTCCAGCACCTCAGTGAGAACCGCTCGTACAACTTCGTCATTGACCGCTTTGGCCGTGTATTCCGCGTAGTCGAGGAGACCAGCGCCGCAAATCACTCAGGAAATAGCGTCTGGTCCGATGAGCAATGGGCGTACATCAACCTGAACAACAGCTTTCTCGGAATTGCCTTCGAAGCGCAGACCCAATCGAGCGACGGCCTCCCGCCCATTAACAAGGCGCAAATGCATTCGGGCCGGATTCTGACCGAAATGCTGCGCGCGAAGTACAAGATCCCTGGTAAGAACTGTGTCACTCACGCGCAGGTATCTGTGAACCCTTCCAACATGCGGATCGGCTGGCACACGGATTGGGCCAGCGGCTTCCCGTTCAGTGAAATAGGGTTGGCTAACAATTACGATCTGCCCTTGGCGAGTCTTCGGGACTTCGGCTTCGAGTACGATTCGTTGTTCCGGAAAGCCGTCGGGCCGAAGGTATGGCGGGGCCTCGAGCTGTCTGAGGATCAGGTGGTCCGCGATGCAATTCGGCTTCGCCGGTCGCCGGAAGACCATAGGGCCGCACTGCAGCAGCGCTACCGCCATCTCTATACTGCGTACAAGTCCACCGGAGCGCTCGACGAGCCCGGCGATGCAACCAATTTAAACCGCTAAAGTCTCAGTTCAGATTTTTGGAGAGGATTTGCCCTAATCTCGCACTCTTTTGCTAAGAAGGGAAATCCTAACCATGTCACAGACCTCCTCCACTCCCATCGGTGTCGATGTCGGCACCAGCCGCATCGTCACAGCTCATCGCTTAGACGATGATTACCGCTTTCGCACCGAACTGAACGCCTTCGTAGAGCTGCCATTCTCGAAGATGACCCAGAGCGTTCTGCAATACGAGAGCGTTCTGCATTCGTTGCAGAGCGATCGCATTGTGGTTCATGGCAACGAGTCGGAACGATTCGCTGACCTGCTCGGGATCGAGACTCGCCGTCCCATGAACCGTGGCGTGTTGAATCCGGATGAGCCGGAGGGGCTGGTCCAGATGCAACGCATGCTCGAAGCGATGGTCGGTCCCGCGAAGTCGGAAGGACAGAAGCTGTGTTTTAGCGTGCCGGCCGCTGTGCAAGGCGCCGAAGAGAGCATCACGTATCACGAGACCAGCATCCGGCAGATGCTCAGCGGCCTCGGCTACAACGTCCGCAGCATCAACGAGGGGCTTGCGGTTGTGTATTCGGAACTCGAATCATCGAACTATACGGGGATCGGTGTTAGCTGCGGAGGAGGCCTCTGCAACGTTTGCCTCTCTTACCTGTCGGTGCCCGTCCTCAGCTTCAGCGTTGGCAAGGCGGGCGATTACATCGATCAGAATGCCGCGACGGCAACCGGGGAACTGGCGAACCGCATTCGCATTACCAAGGAGGACGGCTTCCACTTCAATGGCCACTTCTCCGACAAGACCCTTCAGGCATTGAGCGTGTATTACGACGATGTAATCGGCTCCCTGGTAGCCGCAATGAAGGAAGCGTTCCTGGCATCGAAGAGCCTTCCCAAATTGAAACGGCCGATCCCTGTGGTTCTAAGCGGCGGCAGCACCATGCCCAAGGGCTTCCGCGATCGCTTTGAGAAGAAGTTGCTTGCCAGCGATTTCCCCATTGCGGTCTCCGAAGTCAGGCAGGCGCAGGATCCAATGATCGCGACCGCCAAGGGTGCACTGATCGCTGCCATCATCGAGTAAAGGAATCCAATTCGGCAAGAAGTACATACCTTCTGGAACACACTTTTCGTAAGTGATTGAATTTAAAACTATAGACATTTGGCACTGCGGTTGCTTAACGAAAATGCGTGAGGAACGACGAAAAGGCTCAAGGAATGACGGCCCCGCTAAATCCCCGCAGTATCGAACCCCAAACGAACCTAACCTGCAAATAACCGCTGGATACCCCTGTCACCGCGCCTTGAGCCCCGGTTCCCAAACGAACCGGGGTTTCGTCTTTTAAGAGGGGACAGCGACCTCAATTCCTCCGATTTTTCCGCCTCCTGGGACTCCTCAGCAAAGGGTATCCTCCATCCCTTCGGCCAAGAATTACCGCAACCCGCTCTTGCACCTGCAGCAGGGATCGTGTCGCACCTCGTCGTAAGCGTCCCGGAATGCTGCTTCCATGTGAAGCTGACCAGCATACCGCTGCAGCTCGTACCGATCCAGGGCCTGCCGCAAAGCTTTGCTGCCATCCAGCACGTAAAGCCTCGGAGCGTCTAAGCTCAGCCCACGGCTCTGCAGATCCGAGAGCAGTTCGCCAACCACCGTGGCGTGCTCGCTTTCTCCCTGCCGCAATCCCAAGATGTGCTCGAACCCCCATAAATCCAGCCCTATCACCGCTTCCAAGAAGAGAAAGACTGCTGCTTACTCAGATGGATCGCCCATTTTCAACGGAGAAGCGGACACTTTCGAACGGCCCGCGTTGGTGCAGGTGAGCGGGGCGTAACGCGTTGCTGCAGAGTCCCAGGAGTCGGAAAATTCGGAGGAATTAAGGTCGCTGTCCCCTGTTTGTCCTGTTTGTCAAGGTCGCTGTCCCCTGTTTGTCCCTGTTTGTCCTGTTTGTCCCAACGCTGCCAACGAAATTAGGACTGCGGCCGCGGACGAGACAAATTGAGAAAAGTTGCGAGACCTGGCGAGTTCTTCCAGAGCGAGTTAGGTGAATGCTGTCGCTTGCGGCACCCCTGTGCCAGTGAATTAGTATTTTAACTTCCGAGAAGCAACAGGAGCCGGTGTCTAGTTCTGGATCGGAATATAGAGCGTTTGCTGTGCGGCAACTCCGCCGAGTGTAAACGTGAGCGGGACGGCGCTGCTGGAAGCCACATTCGGCACGGTCACATTGAACTGGTAGAGTCCGACGATGTTGGGCGCCAGGCCGGAGTAGCTCAAGGTGCCCGGAGTCTGGCCGAACAGGATTTGCATAGGGAGATTCAAGGCATTGGTCTGACCGGTAACCTGTCCGGCCGGAGTGCTGGGGTCGGTGGTTCCGAACCCGATTCCGAACAGCAAAATGGTCTCGCCGGGTTTGGCGGGCCGCGAGTTGATGCCAGGGATTCCATTCGCCGGGAGAACGTAAGTTCCATCAGGGAACAACGCGACTGCATATCGCTTCGCGTCCAATATGAACGAATCCGGAGCCAGCAGCGCGGGCTGCGTGGTCGCGACGGTAATTGAATAGCCGGCGCTATCGCCACCCACCGTGGTGACGACCACCTGCTGGGTGCCGAGACCGACATTCGAAGGCACCTGCACGTTTACCTGCGTGGGGCTGACGTAGGACACGAATGCAGACTGGTTACCGACAGTCACGCTAGTGCCGTCCAGCACAGCCGGCGCGTTCACTCCGTTGAAGTCTGCCCTGCCCCATTCACGGGTAGTACCGGCGAGATTCGAGCCGTAGATCTCGATCCAGGTCCCAGGTGCAATCGTAGTGGATCCGCCATAACTGCCCGCAGTGGCGACACCGCCGGTGCGGATTGCGGGCCGGGCGACCGACGGGCCGGCGATGGGAGTCAGCATGCGGATCACATTGTTCTGCGTATCAGAGAAGTAAACGTTTCCCGCAGTGTCTACCGCGATGCCCGTCGGAGTATTCAGCGTAGCTCCGGACCCGGAGCCGCCGTCTCCCGAATAACCGACTTTGCTGCTACCTGCGATCGTGGCGATGAGTCCGTCCGCAGTGATGCGGCGAACCCGATTGTTGTTTGAATCCGTAATGTACAAATTTCCCGAAGCATCGACTGCGACGTCGAGCGGACGGAAGAGCTGCGCATTCACGGCGCGGCCACCATCTCCGGAAAAGCCCGCGGAACCGGTGCCCGCAACCGTAGTGATGATGCCATCGATGGTCACTTTGCGAATCTTGTGATTCCCGCTGTCAGCAATGTAGAGAGTGCCCGCGGCGTCCACAGCGATTCCTGTGGGGTTGTTCAGACGTGCGCTGGCGGCGACGCTGCCATCGCCCGCGGAACCGGCAAGGCCAGTGCCGGCATAGGTGGAGATATTGCCGGAGGCGACTTTGCGGATGACGTTGTTCGATGTATCAGCAATGTAGAGATTGCCGGCATTATCCACGGCAACATCGCCAGGATTATAAAGGAGCGCATTCGTCGCTGTTGAGCCGTCACCGTAGTAGCCTGCGCCATTCGCGTTGTTGCCCGCGACCGTGCTGATAGTGCCCCCGGAAGTGACTTTGCGGATGACGTAGTTCGCAGTATCCGCGATGTAATAGTTGCCCGAGGAATCCACTGCGACGCCGGAAGGAGTGTTCAATTGCGCGCTGGACGCGCCGCTGCCATCGCCCTTGTAACCAGCCGTCCCGCTGCCTGCGGTGGTGCTGATACTGCCACCCACTGTGAATTGGCGAATGCGGTGATTGAACTGATCGGCGACATACAACTTTCGCGAACCGTCAATTGCTATGCGCGAAGGGCCTGCGAGTTGCGCGTAGGTGGGAGTAGAACCGTCTCCGGAAAAACCGGTGGTGCCGGTGCCGGCGATTGTCGAGATCGTATACGAAGCAGGCACCTGTGCAACGGCCAACGCGGCTGCGCAACAACCGGCCATCCACAATCGAATCAAAATTGAGCTTCTCCTCTTGCCCTATTCTGAGGCAAGGCGTGCAGACGCGCCCAGTGTTTCGCCCGTTTCCTTACAATCCTTGACATTCGTCAGCGGTTGAGCGGACGAGAGATAGCACTCGCGAATTTTCTCCAGACGGCCTTCCGAGAGGATGTTGTTTTTCCGAACGATCCAATTCAGCGCGATGTTGCAGCGCGCGAATTTGCCTGGAGGTCGCGCCCGATCAGAAGACCGTCGGATTTCCAATCACGCAAGTTCGTAGACAACAAATCGCATGTAGTAGCGGCCGTCGTGCGAGTAGACCGCCCCAAGGGCTGTTGCTGCGAGGAACTCAGCAGAGGAGGCGCGATGACGAGCCCGGCTGGCGAACCAGTTCCGGCCGAACATTTTCCTGCGCGGCGAGGACGGATAGAGTCCGTCGAGCTACTAATCAGAATGTGTAACGCATGCCGACCTGAATCCGCCGGTTCTGCGCCTCGACAGCGCCTTCCTTCAGAAACGCCGGCGAATTGTAAGTGCCCTCCGGAATACCCCAGTCCCGCGTGTTGGTCGCATTGAAGAAATTGGCGTGGAGCTGGAACAGATGTCCTTCGCGGATTCTGGTGTTCTTGATGAGTCCGAAATCCAGTCGGTTGATGCCGTCGGCCCGGAGGATATTCCGTCCTGCATTGCCGACCGGATTGGCCGCCGTTACGCCGCGGAACAGGCTACCGCCACCGGCTTGTTGAATCTCGCGCACGGTCATGCGTGACAGGTCCAGCGTCGTGTTGAGGAACGGACGAATGGACGTACCCACCAGATTGCCCGTGACGATACCGCCCGGGTCGCTACCGTTCAGGACGGTGAACGGAGCGCCGGATTGCAGCGTGAGAAAGCCATTCAACTGCCAACCGCCCAGAATTTTGCCGAGCACCCCAGTTTGATTGCGCATCAGCGGCAGTTCGAAGACGCCGTTCGTGCTGAAGCGTTGCGGCCGGTCGTAAGTGGAGCGGGCACGCTCCGCCCGGCGGTTCGTAGGATCCTGCGGAAACGCAATCTCGCTGGACGACGGGTTGAATACTTCAGAGGCGCCATCGATGAACGAACTCCAGGTGTAGTGCATGGCCATGCTGAAGTTGTTCGAGAGCCGCTTCTCCAGGCTTGTTTGGAGAGAGTGGTAAGTGGACGAGGTGCAGTTGCACCGTTCGCGTATGATGCCCCTGGCCGGATCGACTCTCAGCGTTCCGTTCGTGCCGCGAATCGGCGGATTGCCATCGATCGATTGGAACAGGGCGGTGCCTTTTGTTCCGACATAGCCAACGGAAAGCGCGAAATTCTTCGGCAACTCGCGCTGGAACTGCATGGAAACCTGCTCGGCAAAAGGCGCCCGGAAATCCTTTGACGTGATCGTGCGGGTGATCAGGTTCGGATTGGAAGGAGGCGGGACATTGCCTTTGCGCACCTGGTCCATGATGGTGAACGCGTTCGGGCGCAGACCGGGCAGAGACGGATCGAGGGGAATATCGACTACCAGACGGAACGGAAACGCAGTTCCAACGTTCAGGGCGATGTTATTGAACGCAACGTCATAGGTGCGTGAGTACCCGCCGCGAAGGACGAGTCTCTCATCTCCCGTCAGCCAGCCGAGGAACCCGGGCCCTCGGCCGAACCGGTAATTGAAGCCGAAGCGAGGAGCCCAGTTGTTTGTGTCGCGGCCGGGAACCGGCGTGTAGCGGTACCGCTCGTCTCCCTTAAATGCCGCAACGACGGCCTTATTCGCGTCCGCCAGATTCTGTAGAGGGTTGCCGGGTGATTCGTAGCGGAGGCCATATGTGATGGTGAAGTTCGGTCGAATCCTCCATTCATCCTGCGCAAAAAAGAAGTAATCGTAGTACTTGAAGTACGTGATTACACTTGCTCCGGGGAGAGGCGCGTTAATCTGCGCGACGGTCGCCTGATCGTCTATCATGCGCTGCAGGCTGGCGTATTCGAGACGTCCGCGGATGTTCGGGTTGAAGAAGGCGAACTGCTCCTGCCGGCGGAAGTCGATGCCGAATTTCATGGAGTGCGATCCCGCCAGTATGCTGAAGGAATCCTGCAACTGATAGTTGTTCAGTGTGCTGAACTGCGGGTTGTTCGTAGCAAGGCCGAGCGCAGTGCGCGTGGTGCCCGCATTGAATCCGATCAAGCCCAGGTCCGTGACCTGGAACGAGGGAATTCTTTCCGCCACTTCCGGGTTCTGCGCATTTGTTTCGGACTTATTCCGCCAATATGACGCGCGGAGTTCGTTGAATACTGTCGGCTTGATCGTGCTGTTCAGCGCTACGCTGAGCGAACGGATGCGCGAGGGCGAGACGTTCGTCAATCCAGGCGGAGTGACCTGGCCGGTTCCGGAGCTGAGCGAATCGTCATCCAGATACCGGCCCGTGAGCAAATGTTTTTGGGTGAAGCGGTGGTCCACACGAATGGAAGATTGCCAGTCGTCGAATTTCTGCGAAGCGGAGCCAGTGACGTCACCGAGGGGAATTACGGCGGTCCGGCCATTGACTGTGACGGTCTTCGTAATTCCGTTCGCCGTTCCCACGGGAATATTTTCCAGAAACGCTTTCACCGTAGGGCGAGTTCCCGCCAAGTCATTTAACAGAGCGCGTCCTTCGGCAGTAGGAGCGCCGTTGATTGTAGTTCCCGATCCGAGCCGGCGGTCAGTCCAGCGCAGAAGGGAACCAAAGAAGAATGTTCTGTCCTTGATGACAGGTCCGCCAAAGGTGCCGCCGAACTGATTCTCGATGCGGAACGGAGCCGATTTGAAGCCGGCGCTCTTGTCGGTATTGCTGAGAGTATTGAAGTGATTGTCGTTGTGGAACCAAAAGGCGCTGCCGTGCAGAGCGTTGGTTCCACTCTTGGTAATCACGTTGACCACGGAGCCGGCTGCGCGGCCGTACTCGGGTGCAAACTGGTTCGTGATGATACGCACTTCGGCAACGATATCGGGATTGTTCAACGACTGAACGATGCCGCCTGTACTGGGGCCATACGAATCCTGCCCGTCGATGATGAAGGCGTTGGACCGGGTCCGCATGCCGTTTGCAGCAAACTGCAAGCCGGAACTCTCAGTACCTTGATTGCCGCTGCTTCCGAATTGTGCATTTCCGTTGGAAATCTGGCTGACACCGGGAACAGACGACGCAAGGTTCAGCAGATTTCGGTTCGTGGAAAGAGGCAGTTCGGTAATTCGCTTCGCATCAAAATTGACACCGATCTCCGCATTGGTCGTGTTCACCAGCGGTGCGTCACTCACCACATCAACGGTTTCTGCGGTGCTGGAAACCTGGAGAGTGACCTTCAAGTCTGCACTCTGATTCAGCTGGAGAACAATCGGACCTTGCCGGTACTTAGCAAATCCACTCTTTTCAACCGCTATCTCATAGGGTCCCGCGGGCAATAGAGGAAACCGGAACGCGCCCTCGCCGGAGGTTGCCATCTCCTTCTTGGCATTCGTGTCAAGATTTCGAACTTCCACCCGGGCATCCGAGATCACCGCTCCGCTGGAATCCTGAACGATGCCGAGGATGTCTCCAGTTGTGGATTGTGAATAGACCGCACAGGCGATGGCGAGCACTGTGCTGAGCAGAATAAGGAACTGACGGATACGCCCCTACCCCTTCCATACGAGAGACGTTCCCCCAAATCCCGGTGGCGACAGGATAGCATAATTCGGGCATTTCAAAAATGCAAATTTGGGCCCGCCAACTGCGATTCCAGCTTTGCCCCGTTGCGAGTAGGACTCAGCCTTCCTAGACCTGGTGTGACATGATGCTGTTATCCATGCATCAGGCGATTGCACGCTTCGTTTTCGTCGCTTCGTTTGGCGCGCCGTGCCTTATAGCTCAAACGGATTGGCCCATCTTCGGCCACGACCCCGGCGCCACTCGTTACTCTCCGCTGAAACAGATCGACGTGCGCAATGTCGCGCGTCTGCAAAGGGCGTGGACATTCCACAGCGGCAAAGCGGGCTCTGAAGCAATCCCGATTGTTACCGGCGGGGTGATGTATGTGAACTCTCCCAACGGCGTGTTCGCATTAGATCCGGATACGGGGAAAGAACTTTGGAGGTATGAGGCCACGAAAGTGAGTCTCCGTGGACTGGCGTACTGGCCGGGCAACCGCAGTACTCATGCTCGCGTGTTTACAGGCATCGGAAGCACTCTCGCCGCGATTGATGTCACGACCGGCAAGCCGGCAACAGGGTTCGGGAACGAAGGGTTCGTAGACCTGAAGCAGGACGTACTGGGCGATTTGGAAAATGCGATCATGTCGCTGCAGTCGCCACCGGTCATTTTCAAAGACATCGTGATCACAGGCAGCGTCCCTAACGAAGGACAGCCAAGCCGAGGCGCCTACGGGGATATTCGCGGGTGGGATGCGCGTACCGGCAAGCTACTTTGGTCATTCCACACGGTGCCGCGCGACGGCGAACCGGGCGTTGAGACATGGGCCGGCGATGGATGGAAGAACCGTTCAGGAACGAACGCATGGGGGTTCCTGACTGTAGATTTAGAACGAGGACTGGTATTCATACCGCTCGGCTCGCCAACGTCTGATTTCTATGGCGCCGACCGCCATGGGAAAGGCCTCTATGGCAACAGCCTGGTAGCTGTAGAGGCAACAACCGGCAAGGTGAAGTGGTACCAGCAACTGGTTCATCATGACCTGTGGGATTACGATCTCGCCGCCGCACCGATCCTGATAGACGTGAATCGAAATGGACACCGCATTCCGGCAGTGGCGCAGATCACCAAGATGGGGCTCGCATTTATCTTTGATCGCCGGACCGGAGAGCCGATCTTTGGTGTAGAAGAGCGGCCTGTGCCGAAGAGCGTGGTTCCGGGAGAGGCATCCTGGCCGACGCAACCGTTTCCGGTGAAGCCGCCGCCGCTCTCGAAGAACACCTTCACAAAGGAAGACATGTACAACCTCACGCCAGAGCATGCGGCGTTCTGTCAGGAACTCTTCACGAAGAATCACATGTTCACCGACGGACCTTACACGCCCATGCCGCTGGACGGCAATGCGCTGCTGTTCCCGAGCACGCTCGGTGGCGGCAACTGGGGCGGATTCTCGTACGATCCGGCTCTCGGCTACATCTTCACGAACGTGATCAATGTTGGCCAGTGGGGACATATGGAGAAACGCGAGGATCCAAAGACGGGCGCGGTGAACTACGTGCGCACGTCGCCGTTCGGCACGTATGCCCGTTTCTGGAATCCGGCGAGCCGCATTCCGTGTACGAAGCCGCCTTTTGGCGAACTGGTGGCCGTCAACGCGAATACGGGGGATATCGCGTGGAAGGTGCCACTCGGCAGGGTGCCGGAGTTGGAGGCAAAAGGAATCAAAAACACGGGGACAATGAACCTGGGTGGGAGTATCACCACGGCCGGAGGGATTCTGTTCATTGGCGCTACGAATGACAGTATGTTCCGGGCATTCGAATCGAAAACAGGCAAGCTGTTATGGGAGCACCCGATCGACGCCAACGGTCATTCCATTCCGATCACCTACATGGGCAAAAACAGGAAACAGTATGTCGTGATCATGGCCGCGGGCGGCGGAGGTTTTTTCGGCGGTACGCCGTCCGACAGCTTAATGGCGTTCGCACTGGCGGAGAGCGGAGCGGCCCCAAGGGTCACGGCCATGCCGCCGCGACCCTTGGTGAGAGAGTCCGCGAAAACGGCTCCAGCGACACTACCGAACGGGCCAGGGCGTGATCTCGTGCAACGGACGTGCGGCAGTCAATGTCATGGGATCGGTACAGTCACGAGCCAGCGAAGGTCCCGCGCCGAGTGGTCGGCGATGATCGACAGCATGGTGACAAGGGGCGCATCCGCAACCGATTCCGAGATCAAAGCGATTGCGGATTACCTGACGCAGCACTTCGGCCATGATAAATAGATCATTTATGTCGAAACTCGCCACGCTTCTCTCACTGTGTGCCGTGTTGAGCATTTCAGCTCAGACTCCATCCGTGGTCTCGCCGGATGTACACGCTGATCGAACGGTGACCTTTCGTGTTTACGCTCCGAAGGCAACCGAGGTTGGATTCTACGGTGACTGGATGCCTGCCGGCACCATGCAGCCAATGGCCAAAGGTTCTGACGGAATCTGGGGTATCACAACCGCGCCGCTTCCGCCGGGCATCTACATTTACTCGTTCACAATCGACGGTCTGACGATAGCGGATCCGGTAAATCCGCGAGTCAAACTGAGGGCCAGGACTTCGGCCAGCCTGGTGGAAGTAAAGGGAGACAGTCCGGCCCCGTGGGATGCGCGTGACGTTCCGCATGGATCCGTGGAGATC
The DNA here is from genome assembly GCA_964464925.1 of uncultured Solibacteraceae bacterium. Classification (GTDB taxonomy): domain Bacteria; phylum Acidobacteriota; class Terriglobia; order Bryobacterales; family Bryobacteraceae; genus CAYXLI01. The sequence continues at coordinate 58,826 of CAYXLI010000002.1, forward strand.
AATTATCAGAACTCGAAAGCGCTCACCGGCGAGACACGATCCTTCTGGGTTTATACTCCGCCCGGGTATGACAAAGATCGCGTCCGCCGCTATCCCGTTCTCTATTTATTCCACGGCTCGAATGACACAGCAGGTGGCTGGGTATTGGCAGGACAGGCCAACTACATTCTCGACAATCTGCTTGCCGACCAGAAGATGGTTCCGATGATTGTGGTGATGCCATTTGGCCATGCGGTGCCCTTCGGCTCACCGCGCGAAATACAATCCACGAATACGGCGATGTTTGAACAATATCTACTCCAGGATGTGATGCCGTTGATTGAAACGAAATACCGCGTGCGCACGGACCGCGGCAATCGCGCAATCGCGGGCCTTTCCATGGGTGGCGGACAATCGCTCTCCATCGGACTGAGCCATCCCGATCTCTTCAGCGCCGTTGGTGCATTCAGCGCGGCCGTGCCTCAAGGCCTGGAGGCTCAATTCGATAGATTGTCGAAGAACAAGCTCAAGATCCTGTGGTTTGGCTGCGGCACGGCCGATTCCCTCTTTAAGAGATCGGAAGATCTGGACACGCTGTTGACGCAGCACGGAATTCCCCACACGTTCCGGCCGAGCCCGGGAGCACACACGTACACGGTGTGGCGGCAATATCTGGGCGAGTTCGCACCGCTATTGTTCCGATAGAAAGCAACCTCATGAAAGTTCTCTTCATCGGCGGTACAGGCATTATCAGTACCGCGTCTGCGCAACTCGCGGCAGAGCGCGGGATCGATCTTACGCTATTGACTCGTGGTCATCACGCGCCGTCACTCCCGGCTGGAGTCCGCACGTTAAGGGTAGATATTGATGACTCTGCCGCGGCGGCACGACTGCTCAGGTCCGAGTCTTTCGATGTGGTGGTGGACTGGATCGCGTTCACGCCGGAGCATATCGAGCGTGACCTGGAACTCTTTCGGGGTAAAACTCGGCAGTACATTTTCATCAGCTCTGCAAGTGCGTATCAGAAGCCGGTGACTCACTATCTGATTACTGAGTCGACGCCGCTGAGCAATCCGTATTGGGATTACTCGCGCAATAAGATCGCGTGCGAAGAGCGGCTAATGAACGCTTATCGGGAGGAGGGCTTCCCAATCACAATCGTGCGGCCATCGCTCACATATGGCGATACGCAGGTCGCTCTCGCAGTAAACAGTTGGGCGAAATCGTACACGGTGGTGGACCGGATGCGCCGCGGTAAGAAGGTGATCGTGCCGGGTGACGGATCCTCGCTCTGGGTGATCACGCATAACACGGATTTCGCGAAGGGATTGGTGGGACTGCTCGGCAATGAACAGGCGATCGGACATGCGTTCCACATCACAAGCGATGAAGTGATGTGCTGGGACCAGTTTTATCGCATCGTTGGCGAGGCGGCGGGCGTGGAGGCGAACCTAATCCATGTTGCATCCGACTTCATTAGCGCGTGCCTTCCGGATAAGATCGGCGGATTACTGGGAGACAAGGCCGTAAGCGTAGTGTTCGACAACACCAAGATCAAAAGGTTCGTACCCGGATTTTGTGCGACAACACCGTTTGGACAAGGAATCCGCCGCACTCTTGCCTGGTTCGACGCGGACCCCGGGCGCAGAGAGATCGACAAAGAAGCTGATGCGGCTTACGACAAATTAATAGAAAGCTATGAGCGAGGCACGCGCGAGGCGTTGCGGTACTTTCGTTCGTGAGGGCTTGACCCCAATAGTCGCCGTACGGTGTACAATTTGGCACAGGCCTCGTTGCTATGCTTCGCCTTCTCGCGCTCGCCGTTGCCGCAGCTACTCTAGGCAGTGATTGTGCGACGGCACAGGCAGTCTCCTTTTCCAAGGAGATCCAGCCTATTTTCGAAGCGTCCTGCTGGAAGTGTCACGGTACCGCCGTACAGCTTTCCAAACTGGATCTCCGCACGCGTGAGGGTGCGCTGCGAGGAGGCCAGCACGGAGCGGCCATTACGCCGGGCAACCCGCAAGCCAGCAAACTGTTCCGCATGATTTCGGGCGCGGAGAAGCCCGCCATGCCGCTAGATGGCAAGCTGACAACGGAACAAGTGAATGCGGTCCGCCGCTGGATTGAAGCAGGCGCGCCGTGGGAAGCCGTCTCGCAAACGAACAACTCTGCAAAGCCGGATCTGGAAGCCGGTGAAGTGCCCGACGAAGCACGCCAATATTGGGCTTTTCAGAGACCCGTACGCCGGCCAGTTCCACAAGCAGCCCGCCATCCTGTTGACGCGTTCCTATTAAAGGCGATGCAGGAGAAAGGGCTGAAACCGGCTCCTCGCGCCGACGCTGTGACACTCGTGCGCCGCGCTTACCTGGATCTGACCGGTCTTCCGCCGACACCCGCCGAGGTTGTCGATTTCGTGAGTGACCGCTCACCCGATGCCTGGGAGAAATTGATCGATCGTTTGCTCGCTTCCCCGCACTATGGCGAACGCTGGGGGCGCCACTGGCTCGACGTCGCCCGCTATGCCGATTCGAACGGTTACGAGCATGACTTCGACCGCCCCAATGCGTGGCGCTACCGCGACTACGTTATCCAGTCTTTCAATCGCGATACGCCGTGGAACGTGTTCCTAAGGGAGCAGATCGCCGGTGACGAGCTCGATTGGGTTTCGAAGGACAGTCTCATCGCAACGGGATTTCTTCGGAGTTACGCAAAGGTCGGCTTCCGTGAGAAGGACAACCCGGAGTTTCGCTACGAGTATCTCGATGACATGATCGCTACGGTGGGCCGAGGCATCCTGGGCATGACCGTTCAATGTGCGCGCTGCCATAATCACAAGTTCGATCCGATTCCGCAGAAAGATTATTACCGGCTACAGGCATCGCTGTTCGGTTATGTAGAGGTGGATCATCCGCTGACGACACAGGCGGAAGCCGAGGCATACGAGAAAACGCTGGCGTCGGTGACGGCACGTGCGAACGCGGTCCGCATGCAGATACGCGCATTGGAGCAGCCATACCGGGAGGTTCTGCTCGCACAGAAGTACAAGAAATTCCCAGCGAACGTGCAGACCGCGATTGCGACTCCGGAAGCACAGCGCACACCAGGCCAGGTGCTGCTTGCAAACCAGGTGATCCGCACTGTGTCGGTAGGCAGCGGTGAGATTGACCGCCTCATGAAGCCAGAGGACCTGGCGCGCAAGAAGGACTTGAACGCGCAATTGAGCGCTATAGAGAAGGAGCGCCCAGCCCCAATTCCGGTCGCGGCAGGAATCACGGATGGCGATTATCGCTTCACGCCCGACGGTCCGGGGGACGAGCCTGCTCCGGGCAAAAGAGTGAAGACCGAGGCCTTCGAGGGATCTTTTCTACACAAAGGGCCTGAAAAGTACATTGCGCCGCCATCTTATTTTTTGATTCGCGGCGACGTGAATAGCCGCGGTTCCCAGATGCAGCCGGGCTTCCTCACGGTGGCTACGTATGGTAATCCGCCCGTAGAACTGCCGCCCGCGAACGGGCACACGTCCGGGCGGAGACGGGCGCTCGCCGAATGGCTGGTCTCACCGGATAATCCGCTGACGGCACGCGTGATTGTGAACCGGATCTGGCATCACCACTTTGGACGCGGTATCGTGGCGACGCTGGATAATTTCGGCAAGATGGGCGAGTTGCCCACGCATCCTGAATTGCTCGACTGGCTGGCACTGGAGTTCATGGATCGCGGTTGGAGCGTGAAGCAGATGCACCGCCTGCTGATGACATCGGAGGCCTATCAGATGTCATCGCAATTCACTGACGAAAGTAACGTGCAGCGCGACCCACAAAACAAGTATGGTTGGCGATTCCGTTCCCGGCGGCTGGAGGCTGAGATCGTTCGCGATGCGATTCTGGCCACTAGCGGCGGACTGAACCGGGAGGTTGGCGGTCCGCCGGTCTTCCCTGCTCTCTCCGGTGAAGTGCTGCAGCAAATGACCCATGGCATTTGGAATAAGCAGCCTGACGGCCCGTCGACGTGGCGCCGCAGCGTCTACATTTACCGGAAGCGTGGCCTGCCGTTTCCTATGCTCGAGTCTTTCGACCTACCGGACCAGAATATTTCCTGCGGGGCGCGCTCGGTATCGACAGTCCCGACGCAGGCGCTGATGCTGCTGAATGACGAGTTTGTGGTGAAGCAGGCGGAACTGTTCGCGCAGCGCGTGCAAGAGGCGGCACCAAGGGACCCGCAGCAACAGATCGAGCTGGCTTATCGGATCGCGGTCGGCCGCGTGCCCGATGTGATCGAGCGCGAAGCTGCGCAGGCGTACCTGCAGAAACACTCGCTGGCGGGGTTTACACACGTGCTGCTGAACCTGAATGAATTTGTCTACCTGAGGTAACGATGCGGCGCTTCCGGACCAGGAGGGATTTCTTATTTGAATCGTGCGGCGGAATTGCCGGGCTGGGACTGGCGTCTCTGCTACAACAGGACTCCCTACTAGCCGGAGAGTGCGGCACGACGCCGGCAGCGAAGAAACCGCATTTCGCACCGCGGGCCAAAAGTGTCATTTCGCTCTTCATGAGCGGCGGCGTAAGCCATGTGGACACGTTCGATCCGAAGCCTGCGCTGAACAAGTACGCCGGACAGCCGCTGACGGGCAAAGGCGACGTGGTTGTGCGCCAGGGCCATCCGGGGCCGCTGATGCCGAGCCCCTTCACGTTCAAGAAGTATGGGCAGAGCGGGCTCGACGTATCGGAGATCTTTCCCAACATCGGTTCGCATGCTGATGAACTCGCCGTGATGCGTTCCGTCTTCAGCAAGTCCAACGATCACGTGCAGGCTTTTTACGCGCTCTCCTCCGGCATGATTCGGATGGGCTTCCCAAGCATTGGCTCGTGGGTGACGTACGGATTAGGTTCGGAATCGCAGAGTCTGCCGGCATTCGTGGTGATTTACGACGGCCGCGGAGCTCCGTTCGGTGGGCCTTCCAACTGGAGCGCAGGATTCATGCCGGCCGCCTATCAGGGAACGGTTTTCCGCCCATCCGGGGCTCCTATTCTGGATCTTCAACCGCCATCGCGCGTGTCGCAAGACGAGCAGAGGGCGCGGCTGGATCTTCTCGAAAAGCTGAACCGGATCGACCTGGAGAGAAACCCGGGAAATTCGGAACTCGGAGCACGCATCGAATCGTACGAACTCGCGTACCGCATGCAGGGGTGTGCGCCTGAAGTGGTGGACCTTCGATCGGAATCCGCGGCGACGCAAAAACTCTATGGGTTAGACAATTCAGTGACGGAACCGTTCGGCCGCCAGTGCCTGATGGCGCGCCGCCTGGTAGAACGCGGAGTGCGATTCGTGCAGCTCTATCACGGGGGCCTCGGAAACCAAAACACCGACACGTGGGATGCACACGAGGACGTTTACTCGAATCACACGAAACATGCGGCCGAGGTGGATCTGCCCATTTCGGGCCTGCTGACCGACTTACGCGCTCGCGGCTTGCTGGATCAAACGCTGGTAACGTGGCATGGCGAATTCGGACGCATGCCTATCTCACAGAGGGGCGTGGGGCGCGATCACAATCCCGGGGCAATGAGCATGTGGATGGCCGGAGCGCACATACAGGGCGGACAGGTGATTGGGTCGAGCGACGAATTTGGATATAAAGCGGCGGAGCAGCCGATCTCCGTGCACGATTTGCATGCGACGATTCTGCATCTGCTCGGGCTGGATCATACGAGGTTAACGTATCGATTCAATGGACGCGACATGCGGTTGACCGATGTCTATGGAGAACTGATCCCACAAATTGTAAGGAGCTGACGATGCTACTTGCAGCGCTGCTGTTCTTTCAGCACATTCTTCTTCCGGATTTGCCGGCTGTAGACAAGAATCCGTACACCAGCGCGGCGGACCTGGATCAGGGAAAGAAGCTCTACGCAGGACGATGCGCGGGCTGCCATGGCCCGGCAGGCGACGGCGGTAAAGGAGCGAATCTCGCCTCACCGATGCTGTCACGCGGCCAGACGGACCTGGCGCTGTATCGAACTATCCGGTACGGGATTCCGGAAACCGAAATGCCGTCGCACAACCTGACGCAGCGGGAGATCTGGCAGATGGCGGCGTACGTGCGAACGCTGGGGACGAGTGGCGGAGAGGCAATTCACGGCGACGCCCGGAACGGATCGGCGCTGGTACGCGGCAAGGGCGGATGTCTGCAGTGCCATTTGCTGGAAGGAGAGGGCGGCATGACGGGACCAGCGCTCAGTGACATTGGACGGCGGCGGAGCCCATCTTATCTGCGGACCAAGCTGATGGATCCGGGCAAGGATATCGGGAGCGACTTCAGCACGGTGAAGCTCACCACTCGCGATGGGAACAAGATAACCGGCGTGCGGCTGAACGAGGATACATATTCCATTCAGCTTTTGGAAAACAGCACGCGGCTGCGCTCGTTTTGGAAGCAGGATTTGGTTGAGTTGGTGGTGGAGCGCCGTACATTGATGCCCTCCTACAAGGGGCAGCTCACGGAACAGGAAATGAACGACGTGGTTGCCTTTATGGGAGGTCTGCGATGAAGCTGGCAATCGGGTTGATCCTGGCCGCTTCGACATACGCGCAGGTGAGTTATGAGCGGATTCTCAAACCGGAGAGCGAGAACTGGCTAACGTATTCGGGTAACTATGCAGGACACCGCTTCTCGCCGTTGAAGCAGATCAACGACACGAACGTGGCTGCGTTGAAGCCTTTGTGGTCTTACCAGGTCACTTCCATGCATAAGTTCGAGGCGACGCCGCTGGTGGTGGACGGCATCATGTATGTCTCCGAGCCGCCAAGCAATGTGACCGCGCTGGACACGCGCACCGGACGCCCGCTGTGGAAATACCGCCGCACGTTGCCTGACGATGTGCGCGTTTGCTGCGGGCAGGTGAATCGAGGCGTTGCGATTCTTGGTGATCTTGTCTACGTCGGCACGATCGATGCACATCTGGTGGCCCTGAGCGCGAAGACCGGAGCGGTGATGTGGGATGCGACAGTAGCCGATTACAAGACTGGCCACTCGATCACGGTTGCTCCGCTTGCCGTGAAGGACAAGGTGGTGGTCGGCGTTGCGGGCGGCGAGTACGGAATTCGCGGTTTTCTGGACGCATACGAAAGCAAGAGCGGCAAGCGGGCCTGGCGCTTCTGGACGGTTCCGGCGGCTGGTGAAAAAGGTGTAGAGACGTGGAAGGGCGATAGTTGGAAGACCGGCTCGGCAACAACATGGGTGACGGGCGCATTCGATCCGCAGACGAATCTCGTGTATTGGGGGACGGGCAATCCAGGACCTGATTGGAATGGTGACGTGCGGCAAGGCGACAACCTGTATTCAGATTGTTTGCTCGCTTTAGACGCCGATAGCGGCAAGCTGAAGTGGCACTTCCAGTTCACGCCACATGATGTGCATGATTGGGACTCGACCGAAGTGCCCATATTGATGGACGGGGAGGTACGCGGCAGGCAACGGAAGCTGTTGCTGTTCGCAAACCGGAATGCCTTCTTCTACGTTCTTGATCGCATAACCGGCGAATTCCTACTCGGCACACCTTATGTCAAACAAACGTGGGCCAAAGGACTCGACGATAATGGACGGCCCGTGCGTCTTCCAAACACGTTTCCCACTATGGAGGGCACTGCGGTGTGGCCAGGGGTCGCAGGCGGCAATAACTGGTACAGCCCGACCTACAGCCCGCAAACCGGACTATTCTATGTGGCGGCGAGGGAGTCCGGCTCGGTTTATTTCATCGGAGATCCTGAATATAAGGAAGGCGAGCAGTTTAACGGCGGCGGATTCCGGAGCGTTCCCGAGGAACAGGAGTTCGGCGCAGTCCGAGCATTTGAGCCTTCCACAGGAGCGCTCAAATGGGAGCACAAACTATTTACGCCGCCTTGGGCCGGATTGCTGTCGACTGCAGGTAACCTCATCTTCGGGAGCACCAACGAAGGCCAAGTCTTCGCGCTGCACGCCGCAACGGGCAAAGCACTCTGGAAATTCCAAGCGGGTGGCGCTGCGCGGTCGAACCCGATCAGTTACGCCGTCGACGGCAAACAGCAAGTCGCCGTCGCGATGGGAAACTCACTCTACGTCTTCGGAGTGGACTGAACCGGCAGCCTATCTTGCACGGCTATGGGGGAGTTTTGGACGCGAGGATTTCGAGCTTCTGAATATCGGGAGGTTGCGCGAACAACTCCGCGGCCTTCTCTTTCAAAGCGGCTGCTACCATTCCCGAGAGATGCGCCTGCCGGCCCGATTCATCCGAAAATGTATCGAAGATCCCGAATGTGGAGGGCCCCATGCGAACGGCGAACCAGAGATGTGTGCCGGGCTCAGCTTCGACAATCGGGACCGCACTGCGCAGAAATTCCGCGACTTGATCTTCTTTGCCGGGCTTGGCTTCCAGGCGGGCAAGCAGAGCGAATTGGTCCATTTGCTTCTCCTTGACTGGAGGGTGGGACGCCAGCGGGAAGAATCCGTTTCAGAAGTCGAACTCGGCCCAAAGGACAGTGTGATCGGAAGCACCTGCCGCTTTGCGTGGATCCATATCTACATCCGCGGCAGTGCAGCGCTCCGCAAGCAGGGGTGTGGCAAGAATATGATCGATGCGCCAGCCCCAATTGCGTTCGAAGGCATTTCGAAAATAATCCCAGTAAGTGTACTGAACGCGATCGGGGTGGATCTGGCGGAAGACATCCCTGAATCCCCAAGCCGCCGCGGCCTTAAATGCGTTCCGTGCGTCGATGTGAAAATCCACGTCGTTGACACGTTTGTCGGGATGGTAGACATCAATGGGCTCCGGCGCGACGTTGATGTCTCCTAACCAAATGGCTGGGCCTGCCGCGTCCAGGTATTCGTGGAAGTAGCTGCGAAGGCGCGTGAACCATTCCAACTTGAAAGCGTACTTCTCCGAAGTGATCTGATAGCCCTGAGGGACGTAAGTATTCAGGATGGGAACATCGTCGATTACGGTCAGCAGGACGCGAGCATCCTCGCTGTCCGGGCCTTCGCAAAAGCCGTGCCGGACGAACTCAGGGGCGATGCGGCTAAGAGTAGCCACTCCGTTATAACCTTTCATTCCGCGAAAAGTGGGGTAATATCCGGCGGCGCGGAACGGTTCAGCAGGGAACTCGCTGTCCTGCACTTTAGTTTCCTGCAGACATAAGACGTCCGGCTGATGGTTTTGCAGCCAGTCCAGGAGAATGGGCATGCGCCGGCGGATTGAGTTGATATTCCAGGTTGCGATCTTCACTTTGTATCTGTCGAATATCCTCGCAGACGTGTCTGCGTCGCTTCCATTTCCTCCGCGAGACGCGCGATCAATTCCGAAGCGGTTTGACGGCGTGCCATGCGGATGCCCTGCCCAGCCCAAAGTGAGAGAAACTCGGCCCGTTGCTGCCGGGCAGCGGCCGTTCGGAGCGGCCGAGTGAGGGCGTTCTGCAAGGGGAATGGCAGGATTGGCCCTGCGTCGATTTCCTCCATGAACCGGTTTACGATGCCGCGTGCGGGACGGCCTGAAAAGGCGCGCGTGACTCGGGTCTGGTCTTCGCGCGCGTTCAGAATTGCGAGCCGGCAGGCTTCGGACACGCCCGACTCACTGCACATAAGAAACGCTGTTCCCATCTGGACAGCACTTGCGCCGAGTGCCAGGGCGGCGATGATGCCACGTCCATCCATAATGCCGCCGGACGCGATGACGGGAATGGAGACGGCATCCACAACTTGCGGCACCAGCGCGATTGTGCCGATCATCGAACTTTCAAAAGCACGAGCGAAAGTAGAGCGGTGACCTCCTGCCTCACTCCCTTGGGCGATTACAGCATTCATGCCGGCTTTTTCAATGGAAATCGCTTCTTCCACCGTGCTGGCTGTGGCCATACAAAAGAGCCCGCGATTCCGGATGGCTCGTACATGCTCCGACAGCGGGATACCGAACGTAAAACTCAGGAACGATGCAGAGCTATCCAGACAAGCCGCAAGCTGCGTGGGAAATAGATCTGGAGGCATTTGGGGCACGTCTGGCGCAGGCAGACCGAGTTCCTGATAGAACCCTGCGACGCGATCCAGGGCAGACGCGTCAACCCGAAGGCCCTCCGGAGGCACTGGCATAAAAAGGTTCACTCCGAAAGGCCTGGCGGTGAGACGCCGAACCGCTGCCGATGCCTCCAGAATCTGGGCAGATTGCAAGTAGGCTGCGCCAATACAGCCGATTCCTCCGGCCTCGCTAACCGCTGCGACAAGTTCGGGGGTATCGCCACCACCTGCCATCGGCGCCTGGATGATCGGGTACTTCAGATCGAACCGGGAATTCAGAGGCAGCATATTCCTGCATCCAACTTAACAGGGGCATCAGTCGAGTCCAGCCCTGTCCCACTTGCGGCAGAGAATGCGATGCTGTGCGCACTTCACGAGCCTGGCGGCGTGGGATCGAAGCCCACGATGGAAGAGTGCCGGCATCTGGCTCGCGAATTCCAAAGACTATCAGGCGATCACTCGTGGTTGTCGCGGCGGTGTGCGTTGCGGTTGCGGGCTGGCCGAGGCTCACTCAAGGCTTACGCATGTGAGGTTTCCATCGAATGTACTGGAGCACAGCCGGAATGAATCCGGGGACCGGGAGCTTGCTCCGCCAGAATCTGAGCTTCAGCCTCCAGCATCTGCTTCCAGCGTATTTCCGCCACGGCCTTATCTGCGATTTTGTTGGCAAGTTTCAGAAAAACCTTGTAATGACCCAACTCCGAGGAGAAGAGCGCCTTGTAGAATGCCGCGAGTTCCGGGTCTTCCGCTGTGGCGGCCAGAACAGAGAAGCGCTCGCAGGATCGCGCCTCGATGAGCGCGGAAACGAAGAGCCGGTCGAGAATCTCTCCTGCCTGGCCTTTGCGCACCATGAGGCGCAGAGCATTTGCGTACGGGTTCTTGTGAATTCGGTCCAGCCGGCCTCCGCGGCGTACAATGAGGCGCGTGACCTGCGCGAGATGGGCAGCTTCATCGCGTGCCACGGTCGTCATGGTCTCCACCCAGCCGGGCACCCAGTCGTTCGGCCACCGGGTGAGAAGTTCCATGGCATTGTTCGCTGCCTTTTTCTCCAGAAATGCGTGGTCGATCAGAAGGTTTACGGGATCCCGAAGGACGGAGCGCCCCCACGCGAGCGGCGTGCGCGAGCAGAGAGGCAGCGCCTCGACTTTCTCCAGAATCGGTGGGGGCACGTTCTCAAGATAGCAACGCTACTTGAGGCCGGAATTCCGGGCAACCGCACGCGGCTTCACTCGAAGTAGAATCGGCGTCCCGGCGGCGTAGGAGTTCTGGAGCGGAGATCGCGTCTCGACCGTACCGGACAGATAGATGAGTTGCTCCATGGGCTCAGCCGAGGGAAGTGCTTCCAATGTGAAGCTGCGCTTCGTCTCATCCTCGTTCAAAAGGACGCCATTGAGCCCGACATCCAACACGCGCACTCGGGGCGGAAGATTTCGCACTTCGACCGGCACGCGTCCACCGAATCCGTTTTGGCGCGTGAGACTGACCGACACTTCGGCGGTTCCGCCCGGCTCCAGTTCCACTACCTTCGTTTCGCTCTTCAGGAGAATGTCAGCCTTCGGCATGAGCGCTATCAATTTCAGTTTGTCATCAGGATCGGCGTACCTGGTAATGCTGTTCGCCGTGCCGGCCACCTTCAACGGCGCGGCGGACGCGAGCTTCGTGTCTTCGGCAGCGCTCAGCAAGAGCGTGGTGGAAACCTGGCCGGATTGGATCACGCCGGGAGTTCCAGTGAAACCAGCCGGCAGATCTTCCAGCTTCACGTCGATCTTGCCTTCGAACCCGTCCAGCCGTAATGCGGTGACTGTCACAGGAATACTACCGCCGGCGGGGACATTGGCATTGCGCGGATTCACAGCGAGACGGAAGTCCGGTCTTGGCGGGCGGATGTTCAAGCGGTAGCCGTAATCCTGGCCACCAAGATTGCGGACGTCTTTAATACGCGCGAGGTACTCGCCATCGGCCGGCGCGGTGAAGGTGAGAAACGAATCCTTTCCGAAACCGGGGCCGCCATCATCATTTCGGGCATACAGACGTACGACCGGAAGGCCATTCGGCGTGAACTGCTTGCCCGGAGGATACATTTGGATCTTGTAGACCTGCTGATCGAGTGCATGTGCCTCGGTGCTGGTGCCGAAGTATGCAATCCGCTGACCACCGAACGCCTCCATGACCGTATCGTCATCGGGGCCTCGCGGCAGCGCCTCAATACGAACAATTTCGTTACCCACCATGAGGTAGTCGCCCACAGCCATGCTGGTCCACGAGCCGAGCCGGATACCCCGGCCGACCGAATCGTGATCGCGCAGAGTTACGTTGCTCTCGACTATTGAGCGCACCGTGGCCGTCTCAATTGGATTGCCTTTCGCATCGAGCACCTCGATCAAGGAATCGAGTTCCGAACCGAGGCGGCGCGCATCCACCTCGAGCATCAGCTTCTCGCCCTTTTTGGCCGAGAAACGGAAGTAGTTCTCTTTTGCGGCATCGATGCGCCCGTTGATGGTAACTGGAATGGTGACGGGTTGCGCAGCGGCGGCGGTCAGATTCTTACCGGATGAGAGCACCTCGGGGTCGCGTCCAATAGCGACCTTCACCTGATTAAACGACTCTTCAGGACGGAGCGTCGCAGTATCCTCGCTGCCGTTGTTCGGCTCTCCTTTGACCGTGATCTTCGGCTTCTTCAGACCGTATCCGTTGACATTGAGTTCTGCTGTCTTACCGGCCTGCACGCCCAGCGGAAATACTGACGTGGTGAGCGGGAAGTTGCCGACCTTGATTCGATAGGTGTGGCTGGGGCGGCCGCTTTGCTGAAAATCCGAAATGCGGATGTAGTAAGTGCCGCCTTTGTCGAACTTGTGGGAGAACCAGGTTGTCGTAACACCGCCATCCGTCCCGAACTCCTTTACGATGCTTTGGTCTTCTCGAAGGATAGTGACGACAGGCTGTAAGGTGGAGCCGATCATCGCACCAGCGTTCTCGAACACGAGTTGCTCGCCGTCTGTGACGTGGATTTTAAAGTGGTCGACGTCACCCGGGCGGCTGATCTCTCCGACCAGGATAGTGGGCAGGTAGGTCTCGAATGCCTGATCCAGCGTGTTGTTTGGCTCGCGGTCGGGGCTCTCTCCGTAATACGGCTCAATCAGAAGACGGCCCTCCGGACTGGTGCCTAGTGGATTTTGAAGGCGGAAATTCACAGGGCCAACTTCGGCATCCGGACTTACCTCCACTTCCACAGTGACCTGATTGCGCGGAGGCAGCGGGCCAAGATCGATGGACGAAACGCCCCCATTCGAGCCGAGACGCACTTCCGTAAGGTCCGGCAGTTCCTTCACCCGGACAATCTTGCCTGTGACACCAGGCTGATCGAAGAAAATCTTCTCCGCCTTCGCAAGATTCAACCCTTCGATAGTGATCTCCGCCGTGGTCCCACGCGAGATGCCACGTGGAGTGACAACGTTGACGATAGGCGGCGTGATACGCGTGCCGGAGGGCGACTGGTTTGCCTGTTGTGGTAGAGCCAAGGGCATTAGAAGTACGGCAAGCAGAACAACGCGTTTCATAGATCACCTCAAAGCGGTACGAACTTCAGCGTGGTCGACAAATCTTTCCGCATCATAGATGCTCAAGGAACCATCGAAGCGGGCGGCGGCAAAGCTCTTGCCGTCCGGAGCGAATTCGAGGCCGTAGATCCAATCGGATTGCGGCGCAATACTTTTCAGTTCTGTGAGGTCCGATGCCTGAAAGACTTTGATGGTCCGATCCGCCGATGCGGAAACCAGCATCTTGCCATCCGGCGACCATGCAAGCTTCAGGATCGCGTCCTCATGTGCGATCAACGTGTTTAGCAAACGGCCGGACTTTTCTCCGAGAGCCCAGATGCGGATTGTCTTGTCCTGACCGGCGGCCGCCACCATCTTGCCGTCTGGTGAGATAACGAGAGTATTGATTCCGTCAGACGGCTCGCCGAAAGTATACAGCCGCTCTCCTGTTTCGGGATTCCAGATCTTCACGGTCCGGTCTGCGGCGCCGGAAACCAGGCGTTTACCGTCTGGCGTGAACGCCAGCGCGTACACGGCGTCGATATGATCTTTTAGCGTTCTGATTTCTTTGCCTGTGGCGACATCCCACAGCTTGATGAGCTTGTCATAACTTGACGTAGCGAGAGTCCTGCCGTCAGGGGAGAAGGCAACGGCATAGATGCAATCTGCGTGGCCCTGGATCGTCTGCACGACGCTGCGCTGATCCACGTCCCAGATTTTCACTTCGCCTTTGCGGGCTGGCCAGCCGCCCGCCGCAGCCAGGAGTTTGCCATCTTTACTGAACGCGACGGCACGAACGTCTTCCGCATGACCTTGCAGAGCGCCTTGGAGTTTACCGGAGGCGTCGACAAGGCGGACCTCCTTAAAGCCAGCAAGAGCCAGCAATTTCCCGTCTGAGCGGTAAGCCAGGCTGAACACCTGCGGCTTGAGTGCCTTCGACGGCTGAATCTTGGGAGCTTCCGTCTTCGTCAGCGTAACCGGTTCCCATTTCGCACCGGCGTCGATCCAACGCTTGACTGTATCGAGTTCCTGCGCGCTCAGCTTGGTTCCGTCCATCGGCATGTACGGCTTCATCTTCCCGGTGATCATGAGATACAGCCGGCTTTCTTCCGGCTTGCCAGGAACGATGATAGTGCCATGATTGCCGCCGGCCTTTAATCCCTGCTCCGTTTCAATATCAAGGGAGCCCATCTTCACCGTGGAAACGTGGCATCCAGAGCAATACTTCGCGAATATCGGGGCCACATCCTTGTACGATTGCGCGTTCGCGACACAGAAGGTGGCTAGCAGAAGAACAACGTTGCGCATTTTAGTTATTGAAGAAAAACTCTTTGCTTGTGAGCAGAGCCCACACCATATCTTCCAAGGCTTGACGGCGCGCCTCTTTCACACGCTCGGGTGTGCCTTTCACTTCCCGGGCACTCGCCAGCAGTTCGCCAAACTTGCGCTTTTCTTCGTCCGAAGGATAACGGCTGAACGCGGAGAGCGTCATGTGCTCCAGAATACGGCTATCCGAAAGACCTAATCTCAGCAGAAGCGAAATGTAGCCGTCCGGCGCGGCGAGTTTCTTGTTCAGCGTGTCGCCATTAATCACGTGCAGAGCCTGGCCGATTGTCGGATCTACGGACCGCTCTGACACGTCACAAAGGTTTCGAGCCGGCCTGCCGAAGATATTCAGGAATTGCGAGACCACCTGCGTATCGGGCAACTGGAGGGCGCGTGTGCCCGCGGGATAGCCGTTGAACGCAGTCGGCACACCGGTTACCTGCGACATCGCATCGAGCAGCACTTCAGCGGGCAGGCGTTTGATGATGTACTTCGAGTAGAACATCTTATCCGCCTGATTGGTCGCGTTCGTCTGGCTCGATAACTGGTATGTCGTCGAGTTCATGATGGTGCGGATCAGGTGCTTCACGTCAAACTGATGATCGACGAAGTCCTTCGTGAGCGCCTGGAACAATTCCTCATTAGAAGCTGCGTTCGTAGCGCGTGTGTCATCGACGGGATCCGTCAGGCCGCGTCCCATGAAATTTCCGAAAACGCGGTTAACGATATTGCGCGAGAACATCGTGTTGCCTGGATTGGTGAGCCAATTGGCGAATGCAATCCGCCGATCCTCATTGGATGCAAGTGCAAGCGGCTGACCATCGAGCGGTGTGGGAGGAAGCGGCCGGAGCAGGCGCGGATGGTTGATGTCTCCGGCTGTTTTCGCGAAGATAACGTTATCTCCCATATCGCCGTTTTTGACGCCTACGCGCGAGAACAGATTCGCGAACTGGTAATACTGCTTCTGCGTCCACTTCTCTAGCGGATGATTGTGGCAGCGCGCGCACGTGAGGCGCTGTCCCAGAAATGCCTGCGTGGTCGTCTCGCTGAGATCGATGACGTCCTTGTGTAGAACGAAATAGTTCAGTGCGCCGTTCTGCCGGGTGCTGCCCGTGCCGGTGAAGATATCGCGCGCGAACTGATCCCAGTGCTTGTTCTCTTTGACGCTGTCGCGGATCCACGAATAGAACGCGTACATGGCGTTGGGGCGCAGTTTACGGCTTGACACCAGCAACAAATCGGACCACTTGTAGGCCCAATAATCGACGTACTCGTCACGCTCCAGCAGCGCATCGATCAGCTTCGCCCGCTTCTCGGGCGATTTGTCATTGAGGAACTGTTCCACTTCTTCAGCCGTCGGCAGGATACCCGCTGCGTCCAAATAGGCGCGGCGTATGAACTCGGAATCCGTCGAGAGTCGCGAAGGAGCGATATTCAATTCTCGAAGCTTCTTGACCACAAGGTCATCGATGTAGTTGGCGCGGCGGAACTGCTCGTACACCTTCGCATCCACTTTGTTGTCATACGGCGAAGTCATGCGGGCATAGAGCACTTTGCTTGAGTACCACAAGGTAATCGCTGCTTCACCCGCTCCATTCACTTTTACGAGCCCGCTATCGTCTACGCTGGCTACGCCGTCATTATTTGACGAATACTTTACCCAGCGAGTCACGTCATCAGTCGAGCCGTCGCTGAATTTTGCGCGCACGATCAACTGCTGCTCGTTTCCGGGCTTCGCGATGGAATTCTTGGGGAAGACTTCTAGCCCAGTGATCTCTTTATCTTTAGGGCTCGGCGGAGGAGCGCCATTCGCGATCCACTCCGCAATGACGCGATACTCCAATGAATTTGTCGCGAACCGCTTGCCGCCGCCGTGAGGAATGCCCATCGTCGGCTTTTGGAGCATCAGGCTCGCGGACGGATCGGCCATCGACACCCGCCGCCCAACGGACTGCCGGGTCAACATGTCATAGTCGAGATCCGGATCATACCCGCGCAATGTCAGTTTGAATCCGTTCTTACCGGCAAGCGCTCCGTGACACGCACCCTGATTGCAGCCCGCTTTCGTCAACACAGGCACCACATGATTGCGAAAACTCCACTGGAACGGAGCCTTGCTATTCTTCACGTGGACGCGCGCGGAGGCCTTGTGCCCGTCGCGTTCCGCGGTGATCATGGCATCTCCATCGGCAACGGGCAAAACCATTCCGGTACCATCCACCTTCGCGATAGATGGATTGGAACTGGTCCATGTCACCTTGCGGGTCCAGTCTTCCTGATAGCCGGCTACGGTCGCCTCCGCCAACAACTGCTGGCGCGATTCAGTCGTGCCGAGTTCCACTTGGGCAGGATAGAGAGATAGCGTTTGAGCCGGCAGAGACATCGCCAGCGCGAATGGGAGCAGACAAGCCAACTTCATATTCATGTAAACAACTCGTGAATCGGTTCAACGCCTCGTTCCACAATCGGGATCGGCCGGCCCTGCACACCGGGAAGTTCGGTGTGCAGATCGATCCCGAGTCCCTGAAAGAGTGTCGCGGCCACTTCGGCAGGATTCACCGGACGATCTTTCGGGGCGCCGCCGATCTCATCGGAAGCCCCCACGATGGTTCCGCCCTTCAACGGTCCGCCGCCCATGATGATGGACCAGCACTGCGGCCAGTGATCGCGTCCGCCGGCAGGATTCACCTTAGGCGTGCGGCCGAACTCGCCCATCGCAACAACCATTGTGTTCTTATAAAGGCCGCGATCCTGCAACTCTTCCACCAGCGAAGAATATGCGTTGTCGAACATCGGACCAACCAGGTCCTTGTAGCAGGAGATCGGGCTAAATGGCTTTGATCCGTGGATGTCCCAGGTGATCTCGTCAAAAACCGTCTCGAACATGTTCACAGTGACAAACCGCACGCCCGCTTCAATCATGCGCCTCGCTAGCAGACAGCTCTGCCCAAAACGATTGTTGCCGTATTTCTCGCGAACCTTCTCCGGCTCCTTGTGCAGTTCGAAGGCTTCACGCGCCTTCTGGGAAGACATGAGAGTGTACGCCTGCTGGAAGCTGGAATCGAGCAGACGCGCATCCTGGCTGGTCTCGAATTTGCTTACGGAGGCGTCCACGGCTTGCCGCCAGTTCCTGCGCCGGTCCACGCGCAATGCGGTCAGATAATCGGGCGGCAGCAGGTCCGGCACGCGGAAATTCGGATCGGCCGGATCTGCGTTCAGCACGAACGGGTCAAACGCCTTGCCGAGGAACCCAGCGTTCTGCCCATGAGGCATGTTGCCTCCTGTATTGCCGATCGGCCTCGGCATCAGCACGTGCGCGGGAACATCACCCTTGGGGCCTTTCAGCTTGCTGAGGACACAACCGACGTGAGGATACTCGACGCCCGCCTGGAACAGGCGGCCCGTTTGCATCATCTGATGGCCGGTGTCATGTACCGCCGCGGCGGTGTGGTAGACGCTGCGCACGATGGAGTACTTGTCTGCATGCTTTGCCATGCGCGGGAAGTTCTCAGAAATTTCTATCCCGGGGACGTTCGTCTTGATTGCCTTAAATGGCCCGCGAATCTCGGCCGGTGCGTTGGGCTTCATGTCCCACGTATCCAGTTGCGAGGGAGCGCCAACCAGCATCAGAAAAATGCAGTTAATGTCGTTGTTCTCAACTGCCCCAAGCGCCTTCAGGCCGAACAAGTGGGATAAGCCAAGCCCCAGCGCCGACAGGGAGCCTGCATGGAGAAAATCCCGGCGCCTCGATCCGTCACAAAATTGAACGGCGCGGTCCGCATCTAGACGAAACATTTGCTGCTGCCCTCCTCAGAACAGAGGCCTTTGTTGCCTAGTATTGTATCTCCGTTGCAAGTAACCTGGATTCTGTACGTCTGCGATTGGATTACTGCGGATTTCGAATGCACCGGAAGCCGAGATCCTCAGCCGCATAGCGCGCCGGCGCCGGAGACCAGGCCTGTGGAATCGCATCTTTCAATTCGGTCTTGAACGATCCGCCCTTCCTTACGGTCCACTTCTCATCCAACGTCGCGGGTGGATTCATAAGAGCGACAAACCGGGCGATCGCGTCGGGACTGGGCGTCGCATTCTCATCGATCCATTCCGCGACGTTTCCAGTCATGTTCACCACACGGAACGGGCTCGCGCTCTTGGTGAATGCGGTAACCGGAACCAGCCCGTGCGGACCCTGAGGGTTATCCGCCACATTCGCGCGGGAAGGGTCTGCATCGTTCCCCCATGGGTACAATGCGCCTTCCGTCCCGCGAGCGGCCTTCTCCCATTCCTGCGCAATCGGAAGCCGCTTTCCGGCCCATTTCGCAAATGCCTGGGCGTCCATGTACGTGACGTTGACCACCGGCAGGTTCGGCTGGTCCGCTGGAAATCCCGACGGCAGCGGGTGTCCGGTCGCCTTGCTGAATTTCGCATACGTGGCGTTCGAGACCTCGTTGGCATCGATATAGAAATCGGGCACGATGGTCACGCGCTTATCCGCACCATAAAGGAAACGGCCTGCCGGAATCAGCAGCATAGGGCCGGTCTCTGTCTGGATCACTTCCGGCCGTGGCGGCTTTGGTTTTGGCTTGGCATACCAGATGAGTGAGCCGGCCAGTGCAGCCACGATACACCCAATCACCGCTACAACGCGTGGACCCGATACTTGTGTCAAACTTCAGGTTATCGCGGAGCGCCATACTGGATATATGCCGCACGCCACACCTCCCATTCCACAACCTACTCCGCCGACGCCTGATCCGGACGAACCGGAGCCGCCGAAAGACCCTCAATAAAGGCCGCGAAGAAAACGATCTGATATCGTTTTACTTCCCGAATGCGCCTGCTTTACGCGACCACGGTGTTTCTCAGCGCACTGCTGTTGTTTCTGGTGCAGCCAATCATTTCGAAAGCACTACTGCCGCTCTTCGGCGGTTCCGCCGGCGTATGGACAACGTCCATGCTCTTCTTCCAGCTCTCCCTGTTGGCTGGCTATGCGTACGCCCACTATGTCGCTTCGCGCGGACGCCAGCGCCTGCATGTACTGATCCTGCTGGCGAGCCTCATCGTATTGCCTCTTACAGAACCTACGTTCGCGGCCAATTCCATGGATCCCGTCCTGCGCATTCTCGGAATTCTGACCGTCACAGCCGGAATGCCGTACGTCGCCCTGGCAGCCACGAGTCCGTTGCTGCAGGAGTGGTACCCAGGCGCTGTGCCGTATCGCCTTTATGCAGCTTCGAACGCGGGTTCGCTGGCTGCTCTGGCACTGTATCCCTTCGTGCTGGAGCCGGCTGTTCCTTTAAGGACACAGATGACGGCGTGGTCGTTGCTCTACGCACTGGACGCGCTGCTGCTTTCGGCGATTGCGTGGCGCGCCACCGCACCGGCTCGGCCTACCGGGCCATCCACGCCGGACAGAAGCGCTCAATGGACCTGGCTGGCTCTGTCCGCATGCGCTTCGGGACTCTGGATGGCTGTGGCTAATCATTTGAGCCAGGACGTAGCCGCAGTTCCTTTCCTCTGGCTTCTGCCGCTGGCCCTTTATTTGTTTAGTTTCGTGCTCACATTTGAAAGCGACCGCTGGTACCGGCCGCGCGTCTTCCGCTGGTTGATGCCGGTAGCTTGGGCCGCAATCGGAGTAGGAGTCGCGCTCGGTGGCACTGGAGATGGGAAGCTGCTCCTACTAATTTCGATGTTCTCCGGAGCCCTGTTCCTCTGCTGTATGTTCTGCCATGGCGAACTCGCGGCACGCAAGCCTCCGGCTGCCCAACTCACCCGCTTCTATCTCGTGATCGCGAGCGGCGGCGCGCTCGGTGGAATCTTCGTTGGTCTCATTGCTCCTCGTTTGTTCAACGAACTGCTGGAACTGCCTCTGCTGTTGATCGCGAATTTTGTACTCGCCTTCGGGCTGCTCTACGGCACCTCGTCAAAGCGGATGCAGCGCCTTGCACTGACAGCGTGCGCCGGCGTTGTGGTGGCCCTCGCAACCGGAGCACCCAGTCTGTATCGTGCGCGCAACTTTTATGGAGCGCTGCAGGTGGTAGATAACACCCGCAACGGCGAGCAAATCCGGCAGGTCTACCATGGCACCACGCAGCACGGATGCCAGATTCTTTCTGCCCGGAAGAGCCGTCAACCGACTGCGTATTACGGCCCAGAATCCGGAGCGGGCCGGGCGCTGAAGTTGCGTCTCTGGAAACCCGCACGCGTGGGAATCATTGGGCTCGGCGCCGGGACGCTGTCTACTTACGCCGAACCCGGCGACACATACCGTTTCTATGAAATCAACCCGTTGGTTCTGCATTTGGCCCGCACGTACTTCAGCTTCCTGAAAGAGTCGGCAGTTCCGGCCGACATCGTGTTGGGCGATGCGCGCATCTCGCTGCAGCAGGATCCCACAAAGTTTCATATACTGCTGATCGACGCCTTTTCCGGCGATTCCATTCCGGTTCATCTCCTAACCCGCGAAGCATTCCGCGTGTGGAAGCAGCACATCGTGCCGGACGGCATTCTAGGGATTCATGTCACCAATCGCTATCTTGATCTAATGCCGGTCCTGCAAGAGGCTGCGTCGGAAATGCACCTCACCCCGGTCTGGATCCACAGCGGCCGGGATGAGGACCAGCAGATCTACCCCGCCGATTGGGTGTTGCTTACGAATAACACAGAGGCCCTCCGCAGACTTAAGCCGCAGGAGCGGCCGTTGCACACTGAGAAGGTGCGTGCTTGGACGGATGACTACAGCAGCTTGTTCGAGGTTTTGAAATGACCTTCACGTGCAATATCTGCGGCAGGGGACAATCCGTAGAACAGGAACTGCTGGACCGCGAAAGACCGAGTTGTTCCAAGTGCGGCTCCAATGTGCGCTACCGGGCGATTATTCATCACCTCTCGGTCGCGCTGTTCGGAGAGAGCCGCAAATTGACCGATTTCCACGGAAGCCGGTCCCTGCTCGGAGTCGGCTTCAGCGACTGGCCCGGGTTCGCCAGGCCTCTTGCGAAAACAACGGGCTACCGGAACACGTACCTGCACCAGGAGCCCACCATCGACCTGCACCGCGTGCCGGAACACCAGCGTGGTTTATATGATTTCGCCATCTGCAGCGAAGTGCTGGAGCACGTGCCTCCTCCCATTCAACCGGCAATGAATGGGCTGGCTTCCCTGTTGAAGCCGAATGGCGTCCTGATCCTCACAGTGCCGTACCAGGTGGGCGGCGGCACCATCGAACACTTCCCTACCCTGTATCGCTACGTTTGGACGGAGATCGATGGACTAAAGGTTCTGGTGAATCGACGGGCCGATGGGCAATACGAAGTGTTCAACCGCTTCGAGTGGCACGGCGGAATCGGCGACACGATCGAGATGCGAATGTTCGGCATCCCGGATCTGCTCGCGAACCTGGACCTTGCGGGACTGGACGCCGCCGTCCAGCAAGACGACTATCTACCCTTCGGCATTCATTGGAAACACCCTTGGAGCCTGCCTATCGTCGCGCGGAAGCGCTCCTGAACGCATCGTGATAGCTTGGGCCACTACGAAGAAATCCGCAGGGCGATATCTGGAACCCGTACTGAAAGGCAGATCGTGAAGAGAGTCTGTTTCCTGTTGAGAGTCAAGAAGCATCTTCTCGAGGAGTACAAACGCCGGCACGAAGCAGTGTGGGTAGACATGCTGGAGGCATTACGCGAGACCGGCTGGCACAATTACTCCCTGTTCCTGCGTGATGACGGCCTGCTTGTCGGGTATTTGGAGACACCCGACTTTGAAAAAGCTCTCTCGGGCATGGCAGCGCGAGCGGTAAATGCGCAATGGCAGACCTGGATGGCTGAATTTTTTGAAGGGGAGCCCAGCCGCCATGCGGATCAGCAAATGGAAACGTTGGCCGAAGTGTTCCACCTCGATTGATGCGCTTGCGCTAGGATAAGGCGCATGATCCGAGCCCTGGCGCTGTTACTATCGGTGGGAAGCCTTATGAGTGCTGCCGAACTGCCTACGAAGAAATACCTGAATCTTGCCGCCATCAAGACGATGGTTGCCGCGGCGGAAGCCGAAGCCGGCAAGCGCAATGTGCGAGTGACCCTATGCGTAATGGATGAGAGCGGCAACATCCTGTTTCTCCAGCGGGGAGATGGAACCGGCCTGAACACGATCCAAATGGCGCAGAAGAAGGCTCGGTACGCCGCCCTTTGGCGCCGTCCGTCCAAAGCGGGGGCCGATTCGCTGAAGAACGGCGATCTCGGCGTCCTGGTGTATCCGGACGCGTTCCCCAATCAGGGCGGGCTGCCAATCCAGGTGGATGGCGTGACGATCGGCTCTTTCGCCGCCAGCGGTGCGGCGTCGGATGTAGACGAAGCCATCAGCCAAGCCGCCATCGACGCCCTCCTAAAAAAGTAAGCCAGCAAATGGGGTCAGCCCCCACTGGCTGGCTTACAGTTTGTAACAGAACTTAGTAGCGGTAGTGATCCGGCTTGTACGGACCTTCCACCGGCACGCCAAGATAATCCGCCTGCTTCTGGGTGAGAGTCGTCAGCTTCACCCCGATCTTCTCCAGATGCAGCCGCGCTACTTCCTCGTCCAGCTTCTTCGGAAGCGTGTAGACACCTACCTTGTACGTGTCCTTGTTCTTCCAGAGATCGATCTGCGCCAGCGTCTGGTTGGAGAAGCTGTTGCTCATCACGAAGCTCGGGTGCCCCGTGGCGCAGCCAAGGTTCACCAGCCGTCCTTCCGCAAGCATAAAGATGCTGCTGCCGCTCGGGAACGTGTACTGGTCGACCTGGGGCTTGATGTTCAGCTTCTTCACACCCGGAGCGGAGTTCAGCCGATCAATCTGGATCTCATTGTCGAAATGACCGATGTTGCAAACGATCGCCTGGTCCTTCATCTTCTGCATGTGTTCCAGCGTGATGATGTCGCAGTTGCCCGTCGTGGTCACGTAAATATCGCCGCGGCCCAGGGTGTCTTCGATCGTAGTGACTTCGAAGCCTTCCATCGCGGCCTGCAATGCGTTGATCGGGTCAATTTCGGTGACGATCACGCGAGCGCCCATTCCGCGTAGCGAATGCGCCGAGCCCTTGCCCACGTCTCCGTACCCACAAACAACCGCCACCTTGCCCGCGACCATCACGTCCGTCGCGCGCTTGATACCATCGGCCAGCGATTCGCGGCAGCCATAAAGGTTGTCAAACTTCGACTTCGTGACCGAGTCGTTCACGTTGATCGCAGGTACCAGCAGTTTGCCCTGCTCCATCATCTTGTACAGGCGGTGAACACCGGTTGTGGTCTCTTCCGAGACACCGCGCCATTCCTTCACCAGGTTAGTCCAGCGCTTCGGATCCTGCTTGTGCACTTCCTTCAGCAGGTCTTTGATCACCTGCTCTTCGTGGCTGCCGGACGCAGTGTTGACCCAATCACTACCGTGCTCGAGTTCATAGCCCTTGTGGATCAGCAGAGTCACGTCACCGCCGTCGTCAACCACCAACTGGGGGCCGTTGCCGTTCGGGAAGCTAATTGCCTGGTAGGTGCACCACCAGTATTCTTCCAAGGTCTCGCCCTTCCATGCGAACACCGGCGTCCCCGAGGCGGCAATCGCCGACGCGGCATGGTCCTGCGTGGAGAAGATATTGCAGCTCGCCCAGCGCACGTCCGCGCCGAGATCCTTCAACGTCTCGATCAGCACGGCCGTCTGGATCGTCATATGAAGCGATCCGGTGACCCGCACGCCAGCCAAAGGCTTCTCCGCGGCGTAGTTCTTCCGGATCGACATCAGACCCGGCATTTCCTGTTCGGCAATGGTAATTTCTTTGCGGCCCCAGTCCGCGAGGGACATGTCTGCGACCTTATAGTCGAGCGCGGTGGCATTCAACGTGGCAGTACCCACTGTGATCTCCTCAGTCACCAAGAATCGATATATCGCGATATGACGATATATACTTTCCAAAACATGGTACCGTAGGAGCTGACCTTATGTCAATCCTGCGATCTCTGCGGCTCCTGGGTGACGCCACCCGCCTCCGCATCATTCTTTTGCTCGAACGCGAAGAATTGTCCGTCGCCGAATTGCAGGAAATCCTCGCCATGGGCCAAAGCACCCTATCCACGCACCTCGCTCACCTGAAGAAGGCCGACCTGGTAGAGGATCGCCGCACCGGCAAGAACATCCTCTACAGCCTCAAAACTCCTGCCAGCGGCCTAATGGACGTTCTGCGCCAAGGCGCCGCGGAGATTCCAGAAGCCGATTCCGACCAGCGCGCGCTTGACCTTGTCTTACAGAAGCGGCAGGACAAGATGCGGTCCTATTTCGATGAACTGGCAGGCAAGTTTGGCAGACACTACGTTCCGGGCCGCTCCTGGAAGGCCTTGGCCGAAGGTCTTCTGCAGTTCCTCCCCCCTTTGGTCATCGCGGACCTCGGGGCGGGCGAAGGCACTACGGCGCAATTGATGGCGCGGCGGGCAAAACAGGTGATCGCCGTAGACAATTCGGAAAAAATGGTCGACTTCGGGAAAGCCCTCGCGGCGGAGCACGGCCTCACGAACCTCCAGTACCGGAAAGGCGATCTCGAATCATTGCCGATCGACGATTCGTCCGTGGACATCGCACTCTTTAGCCAATCTCTCCACCATGCGCAGCACCCCCGGGTCGCAGTCGCGCAGGCCTGGAGGATCCTGCGTCCGGGCGGCCGTATCATCGTCCTCGACCTGCTGCGTCATCAGTTTGAGGAAGCGCGGGAAATGTATGCCGACGTCTGGCTCGGCTTCACAGAGGTCGAATTAGACAGCTTCCTGCGGGACAGCGGATTTCAGAACGTCCACACGTCTATCGTGGACCGCGCCCGCGAGGCGCCGAACTTCTCCACCATTTTGGCTGCGGGCGACAAGCAGGGATAAACCTACTGTTTTTTCCAGATTTTGCGGTAAATGTCCGGCCAGAATTCTTTCAGTACGTTGAAGCCGGCGTCCGTCCCAACCTGCAGCACAAATTTCTGCCGGATGTCCGAAGCGGTACGATTCTCGGCGGGATAGTAAAGCGATCCGATGCCCGCGGCCGCGGCGTTTCCTGCAAACTCGGAGTAATTGAACATCGCCCCTCCCGAGTCATTCCGGGTAATGGCTATGCGACTGATTGCATAGCCGATTCGCTGCAAAGCGCTGCCCTTTGCCAGTCGGAAGTAGCGCGGGTCCTGATGAAATATGCTGGGGAATATACCTTCACTCAAGTAGTTGCCGATCGCCTGGTCTGCATAGGACGCCGCGTATCGTTTCGCGAATCCCTTCCCGCCCTGTCCCCATGCTGGATAGTGATCCGTCACCTGCGCCATTCCCGCAAAGTAGCCAGCTACCAGAAGCGTCGACCAATCGAAAGAGTCGCGAGTGGCCAAGCGAAATTTCGCTGCAGTAGTTAGCGGAGGAGCTTGCCCAGACGCATCTGGTACAGTCCGGTAATTCGGCAGAATGCCGAAAACTCGCGGAGTAGCCCCTGTATTCTGCGCCTGTGTGGCGAAGGTGGGGAAGAGAATGAGCAAGGAGATGATGTAACAGCGCATGCGTACCTACCCTGGTAGGACGCAGCCCTGCCCCAATGTGAGACAGCCTACGGCATGACGGCTTCAATCACCATGGGCCCTCTATGCCGGACGGCCTCGCTGAATTGCGCGCCCAGTTCACCGGCAGTCCTCGCTCTGCACGCCGGAACGCCCATCGATTCAGCAAGGCGGACGAAATCCAGATCCGGACGGCCGATATCGATCATGTTGCTAGCGAGCTGCCCGAATCCCGTCGCCCCGGTTCGTTTCATCTCTACGTCCAGGATCCGATACCTGCGGTTCGCGAAAACAAGAACCGTGACATCCAGCTTCTCGCGAGCCATGGTCCATAACGCCTGCGGTGTATATAGAGCGCTCCCATCGGCCTCCAAGGCAATTGCCTTCCGGTCCGGGTGAGCGATAGCAGCTCCGGCTGCAAGCGGCAGACCTTGGCCAATGGACCCGCCCGCCACCGGCATGAAATCGTGAGGAGCCGCACGAAGCAGATGCGGCCAGACGGCCTCTCCGGAAGAAACCATCTCATCACTGATCATGGCGTGCTCGGGAATCAGCGGACCGATCGTGCGCCCGAGCACATCAGCCGTCAACAAATCTGCGTCTGCCGGCTGTTGGCAATCAATGGGCGGGTCCCCGATCTGTAGTTCTCCCGCTTTCGAGTAACGTACGAGCTCTTCCAGTGCCGCGAGCCCATCCTGGTCCGCCGAAGCAAGCACGTGAACAGCGGCATCGTCTGGAGCCAGATAACTGCGCTGGCCCGGGTACCCGAAGAATGATACCGGAGCCTGACACTCAACCAGAATCAGGTGCTTTGTCCCTGCCAGCATTTCCTCCGCGGCCTCCGGGAAATACGCGATGCGCTGCGGATGAAACCGGCCTCGCCCGGATTCAACTCGTCCCGCGTTCCGATGAGCGAAAACTCGGTTTCCGAACGAGCGCGCAAGACGCCCGGCCAGTTCTGGCCCATTCGCGGTCAGTGCCGTCCCTCCGAGCACAATGGCAGTTTCCAATCCGTGAGACAGTGCAACTCGCGCTGCTTCGATCTGTGAGGTCGAGGACATGGATCGCGCAGCAAACTCACGCAGTGCAGCAGGCTCGCCTGCTGCACTCCAAGAGAGATCCGCGGGCACGATCAGGTGCGCCACTTGTCCAGGCGCCCGTCGCGCGGCAGCCACCGTGGCGGCCGCGGCCTCGCCGATCTCGTCAGCACTGCGCACCGTTCTCACGTCATCAGACACGGACCTGGCGAACAACTCAATATCCGCACTGAGAGGAGCGTCATAGCGCATATGCTGCGTCGAGTGTTCACCCACGATGCTAACGACAGGAGACTTTGCTTTCCGCGCGTTGTGGAAATTCGAGAGTCCGTTCGCCAGACCGGGGCCTAAGTGCAGCAACGTAGCGGCGGGCCGCCCGGTCATGCGCGCGTAGCCATCGGCGGCACCGGAGCACACACCTTCAAACAGGCAAAGCACGCCGCGCAATTCCGAAACCCGATCCAATGCAGCCACAAACTGCATTTCAGATGTGCCAGGGTTCATGAAACAAACGTCGATGCCGCTGGCGGTCAGTGTTCTTAAGAGAACTTCAGCGCCGTTCACGAAGAGGAACCTTCATTGTAAGCGGTGTAGAAAGTTGAATAAGGAGGGTTTTGGTGGACCTGGAGAGATTCGAACTCTCGACCTCTTCCATGCCATGGAAGCGCGCTCCCAACTGCGCCACAGGCCCGCCCGTCGGATCTCTTTCATGCTAACACAGAAGGATGACGCGTGAGCAAGCTCTCGATCTTCTTTATGAATACACGAAATCAGAAAGCCTTCGGAAACATGCACTTGCCGTAGAGGCCTGCGTGGCCGCATACGCCAAAAAATTCGGCGAAGATGAGACGAAATGGTCCGTAACCGCCCTTCTGCACGACTTTGATTACGAAATGCACCCGGACGCGCCAGATCATCCCATGAAAGGCGAGCCGATTCTTGCCGAGCGTGGCGTCGACGAGGAGGTTCGCCGGGCCATTCTTTCGCACGCGAACTACAGCGGCGTGCCCCGCGTCTCTCAGCTTGAAAAGACGCTGTTCGCCTGTGACGAACTCGCCGGATTTCTCACTGCTTGCTCCTATGTAAAGCCCAGCCGCAGCATTCGCGAAGTGGAAGCGAAATCCGTCCGCAAGAAGCTCAAGGACAAGGCATTCGCGCGCTCCGTCAGCCGGGATGACATTACCGGCGGCGCGTCAGCTCTCGGTGTCGATCTGGAAGAACACATCGAGTTCTGTATCAAGGCCATGCAGGCGCGAGCGGAGGAACTCGGCCTGAACGGATCCTAGAAGACCCGGAAGCCGACCAGGCCTTGATGGCCGCGGAAACCTTCGTATTGATAGAAGGCTTCCGACATCCCGTACCAGCGCCAATCCGCATTCCATTCCAGGTGCTTATTGATGGGAATGATAACGCGCGCAAGCGGCTGGTAGAAGTTCGTTGGGCGGCTGCCGTTCGATGTAAAGAGCGAGCCGCCAACGCTGATTCGCGGACTAAATTTCGCAGTTTTCACGGGCACGAAATCAAGCAGCGCCGTGGCGGCATGCCCGTTGTCCTGATAGCGGGAAAGCTGCTGTGTGAAGTCGGTCGGCAGGATGTAGCCGAGTTGCGAGAAGAACGTCGACCTGCCGTATTCCCCGAACAGTCGGAACCGATTCCCACCCTTGGGTGTCACCAGCACGGACATGAAGAAGGTGTGGCTGTCCATATTGAAGTTGCCGTTGGTGGCTCCCTTCGGATATTCGTTCTGAAGCACGCCAAATGTCGCGCCGAGATTCAGGAAGGACGTGAGTTGATATTGCGCGCGGCCCCGGACCTTTTCGTAATTCAAAAGGCTGGTCCGGAAC
Source organism: uncultured Solibacteraceae bacterium (assembly GCA_964464925.1). Lineage (GTDB taxonomy): Bacteria > Acidobacteriota > Terriglobia > Bryobacterales > Bryobacteraceae > CAYXLI01. The sequence goes on from CAYXLI010000002.1 coordinate 88,124, forward strand.
CACGCCCTGTTGCCACGTTGAACCTCCGCATCCACGTTGAAGGTGAACTTCTGCGTGACGCGAAAATTCAAACCAGCGAGCGCGGCATTATTGCGAAGCTCGCCCGTCTCGAAGCCACCGGTGGCAGAGAGCAGTGGCGCGGCCGTGCGTCCGTCACCCCAGGTATAACGATGTCCGCCACGCACCGTGACCCTTCCGGTGAGATCTACCAGCACATCGAACTCCTGGCGGTTATAGTTCACCTCGAGGCGATCGACTGTTCCCGCGAGTAGGAGTGCAGACGCGTCATGAAACCGGTCGGTCGTGAAGGATTCCAGGATTCGCACCCGGTTCAGCGGACGCATCTCGAATCCGGCTGTCGCAGTCGTGTGAGGCTGGCTGGCCTGTGCCGCAATAATCGAGTTCTGTACATCCACCACCACACCAGGCACCGCTGTCGCGAATTTACCAAGCGCTGCCAGGTTGAAGTTAGTGTCCGTCTTCGGCTCACTGAAGAGAAACTGAGCATTGACGTCAAGCCAGGAGAACGGACTCGCGGTGAGCAGCGCCTTGCTGTACAGGCTGCTTCCGCGCACGCCATAGGCTTCGTTGAGGTTTGTGACGAACAAACTCTGCCCGAAGTACGGCGTGGCGCGATTGCCCAGGTTACGATCGTTCGTGAAGACACGCTGATCGTCCTTGAACAGTGTGCCGCCCTCTTCGAGCGTGACGTGCCATCGATTCATCTCAATGTGAACGCCGCCGCGGAACAGATCCGTCTTGTCGCGTAGCGAATTGGAAACCGGGTACTCGTTTTGAGTAGCGATGTAATCAGTGATCCCGGTACCGAAGCCGGAGTTATGAGACCAGGCGAGATACGGAATCACACGCGTCCCAGGCCGCAATTCCAGTTCGGTCTCCGCCATTCGGCGATGGATGTCCATCGCGCGCTGACTATAGAAAATCCCATTCGTCAATTGCGGATTCGCGAATGAAGGAAGATTGTTGAAATACGCGATGTTGCGGTAATCGATGTTGAGTCGATACAGTTTCTCGCGAACGGCATCGAAATGCGCCCAGTTGTAGGGATCGCCGCCCCAGCCGGTCGCCCGGATGTTCATCTGGTCAAGCCAGCCGTTCGGCTTGCCCTGGTATGTAAGATCGAGAGAGGTGACGCGCGGCCCTTCGCCCAAGTTCACCACACTGCGATAGATATTGAAGTTGCCCTGAACGCCCTGATTCCAACGATAGCCGGCCTCAAGGCTGAGCTTCCAGGAAGTCTCCGCAGGTGCGATCTCCGCGGCGGGAGCAGCAGCAGCTTCCGGCACCGGCTCTTTCTTCTCCTGAGCCTCCTGCGCTCTCAACGGCAGCGCGAGAGCGAGCAGCAGTACGGCGGATGGGTTCAATAGATGTCTCATCGCAGTAGGAGCCTGTTGATCTGTGAGCCGTGGATCTTCTGATGGCACGTGGTGCAGTTCCGGTACCTCGGACTCCGCAGATCGTGGATCGCCGGCGGAACGCCGCCGAGCACATCGGATGGCTTCGTTGTCAGATTCGCCAGATTCGAATGGCACTCGAGACACTGGAAGCGAACCTCATGCCGATTCAGCATGCGCGGATTCGCTGAGCCGTGCGGTTCGTGGCAGGTGCCGCAGCCATCGAACTTCACTGGCGCATGTTCGAAGGTAAAGGGCCCGCGCTTATCGCCGTGGCAGCGGAAGCAATTCGGCTCATTTCCCAGCACCGTCTGCATGCTCCTGGCCAGCACGCTTCCGTGCGGATTGTGGCAGTCCACGCAGCTCATCGCGCCTTCCCGTAGCTTGTGGGCATAAGGACGCTGAAACTGTCCCCAGACATTCGTGTGACAACTGGTGCACTTGTCCGTAACCATGGCCCGGCGTGTGGGCTGGGGACCGTGGATGGAATGGCACTCCGTGCAACTCACCTGGTTGTGAGCGTGACTGCTCTGGATGCGCCCCACATGCGTGGGTTGATTCAGGTGGCACTTCAGGCAAGTCTTGTCGGTCTGTACTGCCTTGCCCTTGGAGGGGTTGAAAATGTCGGCCGCGCTGGTGCTTTCGGTATGCTTGCTGGCTGGACCGTGACACGATTCGCATGCCTTGGTCTCCCAACCGCGTTTCGTGTCCGTTTGTACTACTTTATGAACGTTCTTCTGAAAGAATGCTTTATAAATGTCTTCGTGGCACATCTGGCACGTGTCGGAACCCACATAAGTCGCGGGTCCGGCCGGTGCCTGCGTCTGGGCGGCAGGCTGCGGAGCAAGGGTCTGCTGCAGCCCCTGAGGAGCGGCTTGCCCGCCGCCCTGTCCCAGAAGGAACAGGGCGAGCGGAGCAATCCGGGACAGCCAGGCGAGGCCACCATACCTGGCCGTGGGAGAGACTCGAAACGATGCGATCCACCTGAGAGGATCAGCATCCCGCCCGGCCCAGGCAAATCTGCCTGGGCCCGATGCGACGGGTTGACCATTGTTATCTGGCATGTTCCTTGTCGACTGAGAAATCGGCAGTCGGACCATGACACACCGCACAGCTTTCGCCAAGGTTATTCGTATTGGAGACCGTGTGCGAGGCAGTTGCCAGATCATCATGACAGCCGCGGCAGGCCGCCGCTGTCGGCATCACAGGATTCACCACGCCGCGCGCGTCTTGCACTGGCAGCAGGTTGTCCTTGAGAGGCAGTTGTTGAGAGTTGTTGACGTGGCAGGTACTGCAATCGCGACGATCACCCGGGAATCTCACATCGGTGAAGTCGTTCTTGGAACCGCCAAATCCGTAGATGGTCATTTCGCCGGTCAAAGTCTCACCGGTGTGGATTTTATGAATCATCGTACGGAAATCGATTGTTTGCGGAGGTCCTGCAGACGCCGGGCGGCGAGCCGCGTCATTCCCGTTCGGATTATGGCAGAGCACGCAGGCTTCAATCCGGTTGCGATTGTCGCCGTGCAGGCTCAGGCTGGAGTGGCAGTTGTTACACTTGTCCAGAGAGACGATCTGGCGACGGGGCGCGATCGGCGTACCATCCACCGAAACGTTCATCACCTTGTTTACGACCGCGTCACGCACAGTCATCTGTTTTGTCGTGCCGGCCAGCAGGACCCCATTCCTGTAGCCTTCCAGTTCGATGGTGTACGTACCCTTGGCGTCGGCGGGAATGGGCTGGGTGAACGTATACGTGTAAGTCCCATTTGAACCGGTAGCCTTGGTTCCGTCCTCCTGAACAACGGTGCCGTAGTCCGTGGTCGGACCTGCCCACGTAATGCCTAACCTCGCGATGTCGCTCATCGCGACCGGACTGCCGGCCTTATTCTTCGCCGTGAACGTCACAGTCGGAGCTTTGCCGCTCACTGCGTTCTCGACGCTGACGATATCGACAACAAGGCCCTGCAGATCCCGAGAGAAGCGCGGAATCGTGTGTGCGCCCAGGATGGAGGCATCGAATTCCAGTTCGCCCTGAGGGGTGTGGCACTGGCTGCACTGGTTATCGCTCACCTGGGGCAGATTCACGTGCTTATCTCCCGTGGCGAAGTTCACATCATCATGGCATGCTCCGCAGGCTGCACGGTTCGGCTTGAAGTAGGCTGTATTCTGCTTGGCTGTCGGCGAATGACACGCAGTACAGTTCCGCACGTCTGCGGGAAACACCACAGTAGAGAAATCATTCACAGATTGCGCGAACCCGATAATCTGATACGGCGTCCCGGCTTTCACGCTTGGCAGGTTGGCCCCGTCATGAATCTTGTGGATCATGACCGGAAAATCGACCGTATTTCCTGTATCCGCGTCGGTAGTTTGCGGCGTATGGCAAAGAATACACATCGGAACGGAAGTACGTCCCGTCTCTCCATGTGCGCTCAACGGATTGTGGCACTTGTTGCAGCTTGAGGTCAGCGCCACCTCGCGCACCTGCGTTACTTGTGAGCCATCCGGCACGAAATCGAACGTGTTGTCCGTCTTCTGGATCCCGAGGTCAAATTCGCTCAGATTTCGATTCCCATAAATTCCTATGGTGTGGGTCGCTGTCTTATCGAACCCCGATGCCGCCTTCGTCTTGAAGGTATATGTGTAATCGCCATCGGCGTTCTTGGTAAACACACCGCCGCTGTCGGCACTGGCCTGGGTAGCCGACTTGTTGGTGATGGGACTTGTCTCGATACGCGTCGTGTAAGCAACGTACTGCGTTTGGCCCTTTGGAATATACGCGGCAACCATCCCTAGCGATACCACGCCGGGCGTTTGGATTCCGTCCTTATCGATCGGCAGACCTTTCGGGTCTGTAAGCTTGAACCTGGTCGTGATCGTACCGTCATCTGCGATGGCGGCACTTGTAATCTTGATGACCAGCCCTGGTCGTACGAAGTTGGCTGTGTTCGGGTCCAGATACGCGGCCTTTGAGTGCACGCTGTAGCCGGGTCCGGGTGAGCTAACTAAGAGAGCGGCGGTAAGAACCACCCCAAATAGAAATAGTAGTTTCCCCGTCTTTGTGGTAAAGAGTCTAGGGAGCATGTGGCCTCCTGGCGACATTCCGGTTTTGCAAGTGCAAGTGACATGCCACCGGTGGGTTCGCCGCGTACGTCAAGTTATTGTAGGGAAAAACAGCGAACGCGGGTGGAATGCCTCATTTTCTTGGGCGAATTGACGCAGGCCACACCAGCAAACGGAAAGCAAGATTTCGAGGCGTTCTGCCTAGGCGCGACCGCCCCGATTCACGACGATTTTCGGCTACGCTTGCAGCCACTGGCACCTGCGTGAATCGCGGCCGGATTTAGCAGGGGAGAGAATCGCTCGATAGACGGGATAGACCGGGAAAATAGACGGTAGACGGCGTAAACCGGGCGGCGTAGACCGGGGACAGCGACCTGAATTCCCTAATTCCTTCCGGCTGTCAGCAGGACCACACGAATATCGTGGGAGACGCCCTGCCCCACGTTCCAAATCGACCAAACTGTGTAGGGAAAAGCCGGGAATGAGGTCGCTGTCCCCGATCTTCCCGATCTTCCCTCACAGCATTACGTGCGTGAATCGCGGGCAAATTTAGCCCGGAGGAGAGACGAGACGGAGGAAGAGAATCGTTTGAGTTTCACAAGAAAAGATCCACCCTGACCTCAGGATGGATCTCCTTTCACACATACACTGTCAAGCGTTACCAGCGGCGTCCGCGGTCCTTCGTGGCGCGATCGTAGATGAGGCCCCCGATCCCGCCCACTGCGGCACCAACTGCGGCACCTTTGCCGCCCTTTGCGAGTCCGCCGACAACCGCGCCGGCAGCGGCACTGCCGCCAATGATTGCTGCGGAGCGGCCGGCTGACCGTCTCGGCCGGTAGTCATTGTAGCCATAGGAATCGGAATAGTAGCCGTTGTTGCCATACCCTTGATCGCGGTAGCTATTATTTCCGTAGCCGTTGTATCTATATCCGCCATCGCGGTACCGGTTATCTCTGTAGTCATCGCCATCATCGCCACGATAGCTACGATATCCATAACCTTGGTCGTTGTACTGATTCCGGTTGCAGTGTTCGGCCGCCGTAGCCATCTGCGGCACACCTAAAAGAAAAATAGCCAGAAGACTTGCGAGTCCGGTCCGCGTCCACTTCAGTCGGTTTATCATGCTCTGTAACCTCACTGACAATGATGGTCGCCGCACTGGCCAGGTTCCAGGATGAACTAGAAGTAATGTTTGCCACCCGCGAAATCATGCGGCCCGGATCGCATAAAGTAGTGTGTAAACACAATGATCCCGGCCTTTTCTCGTCTTCCCATTCCGGCGCTGGCGCTCGCCGTTGCAAGCGTATGCACTGCTGCGCAAACTTCTGATCTTCTTGTTTACGGCTGTACCTCCGGCGGCATCACGGCAGCACTGCAAGCCCGGCGGATGGGCAAGTCTGTCGTCATGGTTTGTCCCGAACGGCATCTTGGAGGTCTCACCGCAGGCGGACTGGGCTGGACGGATTCCGGCGACAAAGCAGTGATTGGCGGCTTGTCCCGCGAGTTCTATCACCGCGTCTGGCAGCACTATGAACAGCCGGACGCATGGCGTTGGCAGAAGCGCGAAGAGTACGGCAACAAGGGGCAAGGCACCGAGGCAGTCGACAAGACCAGCCGCACAATGTGGATCTTTGAGCCGCACGTAGCCGAAGCGGTGTATGAGGCCTGGATTAAAGAAGCAAAGATCCTTGTCATTCGTGATGCGTGGCTCGACCGTGAGAAGGGTGTGCGTAAAAACGGTGATCGCGTAGTATCGATCGCCACTCTCGATGGCAAAACCTACGCGGCGAAAATGTTCATCGATGCCACATACGAGGGCGACTTAATGGCGGCAGCGGGCGTAGCCTACCATGTCGGGCGCGAATCCACCCGCACCTACGGAGAGAAGTGGAACGGCATCCAGACTGGCGTGCTTCATCACCGGCACCATTTCGGCGCGGTCAAAACGCCCATCTCCCCTTACCGCGTCCCGGGGGATCGAACCAGCGGAGTGCTCCCGCGTATCAATGCAGAGCCGCCGGGCAACTACGGCGACGCAGATAATAGGATCCAAGCCTATTGCTTCCGTATGTGCCTGACCCAGGTGCCTGCGAATCGCGTTCCCTTCCCCAAGCCCGTCGGGTATGACCCGGGGCAATACGAATTGCTGCTGCGCATCTTCAACGCGGGCTGGCGCGAAACATTCGCCAAATTCGATCCGATCCCGAACGGTAAGACGGACACGAATAACCACGGCCCTTTCAGCACGGATAACATCGGACGCAACTGGGATTACCCGGAAGCCAGCTACGCACGCCGGCGAGAGATCATTCAGGAACATATCAACTACCAGCAGGGCTGGCTGTATTTCATCGCGAACGATCCGCGAGTGCCGGAAGACGTCCGCACGGCAATGGCGAATTGGGGGCTTGCAAAGGATGAGTTCCAGGATACGCAAAACTGGCCTCATCAAATCTACGTGCGCGAAGCTCGCCGCATGATCGGCAAGTATGTGATGACGGAGAACGAACTGACGAAGAAGCGGCCCACGCCGGAATCGGTCGGCATGGGGTCGTACGGAATAGACTCGCACAACGTCCAGCGCTACATCACGCCGGAGGGCTATGTACAGAACGAAGGCGATATCGGCGTCAGCACCAATGGACCTTACCAGATTGCTTATGGGGCACTCGTTCCGAAGAAGGGCCAGGCGGCGAACCTGCTAGTGCCGGTGTGCCTTTCCAGCTCCCATATTGCCTACGGCTCGATTCGCATGGAACCGGTGTTTATGATCCTGGGCCAGTCGGCCGCGACCGCGGCGGTTCTCGCCATAGACGGCGGCATGGCAGTGCAGGACGTACCCTATGAGAAACTGCGGGCGCGTTTGCTCGCGGACGGTCAGGTTCTCGAGTACCGGAAGTAGAACAGCTTTTACCGGGGTACGCAGCGTACATCCGGGTTGCTTGCCGCAATCAACTGACAGGACATGTTCTGCAGGGCCGTAAGCGCCGCTGGGGCCAACGGCACGCGCCCATTGTCCGTCCATTTCGCAGCTAGCCGGCGCGCTTCAGCATCCACCTTGCGGTTCATTTCCGCGAGTTCCCCAGGGCTCAAGGGCTTGACCGGTTTTGCGACATAAGGCTCGATCGTGGCGGCCGTGTAGGAAGGAGGCTCTCCATTTGGGCAGCGCTTTACGTTATCGGGAACCAGACACGCGCGGTACGCGCATGGCTTGTGCTCGACCGTGTAGTTCCCGCACGTGGGCGGCAGCACCGCGATACACACGTTTTGATATGCCCTGTTCAGAGGCAGCTCAATACCTGCCTTTGTACCGATATCGCTCTGGGCAATGGTGCAGGTATTGAACCCCTCTGCAAACGCGGAGGCCGTTAAAATCATCGCGCAGCTCAATAAGCGAACGCACTTTATATTTGAAGACAACATGTCAAATGAATTTCTGCGCGGCGCTGGCGAGCGCCGCCCTCACATTGTATTCACACTGTGACGCTCCTTACCATAAGGTCTGTCTCTTAATTCCTGACCAATACCAATCCTTCTCCCGCCCTGTTGCCGTTACTACCCCGGCCCGTCAACTCCGCTGTTCATGTGAACTTCTCCACCACCGTCTTCGTAATAAGGACCAAGGAGCCTGATGCTACATGAGATTCATCCTCTTAGCCACACTTGCGGCTGTCAGCCTGTTGGCCGCAGATGCCACCGGCGAATGGAAAGGAACACTCACAATTCGCAAACCGGATGGGACCGACAAACCCGGCCCCGCTCATCTCGTTCTGAAGCAGGAAGGATCGAAGTTGACCGGAACAGCGGGACCGAATGCGGACGAACAGCACGCAATCGAAAACGGGAAAGCAGAGAATGGCGATATCACTTTCGAACTGCCGACCGAAAACGCCGTCATGAAATTCACGCTGAAACAGGACGGGGACGAAATTAAGGGCGGTGTCACCCGGGAACGGGAAGGCCAGACCGACACAGCCCAATTGGCTGTGAAACGGGAGAAGTGAGCGCACACCCGACTGCCTTCCTCTGTTTGAATGATTTCGCGGCAAGCGCCTTTTTGCTACACTTACGCTGGCTTTATAGGTACCTGCGTTGTGGAGCATAGCGTATGCAAGGCCGCACCGTATCCCATTACGAGATCCTTGAGGAATTGGGACGGGGCGGCATGGGCGTGGTCTATGCCGCGCGCGATGTGCATCTTGGCCGGCGGGTCGCGCTGAAGTTTTGCGCTCCCGCATCCAACGATGCTACCGGCAAACAGCGCCTCGCCGCCGAAGCGCGGGCGGCCTCTGCACTCTCTCACCCCAACATCGCGCATATCTACGAATACGGCGAGGATGAATCCGGCCAGCCGTTCATCGCAATGGAACTGGTAGGAGGGCAGCCGCTCTCCGAGTTGATTGCGTCGCGCTCTCTCAGCGTCTCGGAGAGTCTCGGAATCGCCGCCGCTGTTGCGGATGCCCTCACCGAAGCCCATCGTCATGGCATCATTCATCGCGACATCAAACCCGGAAATGTGCGCACGAACTTCCGCGGCGACGTAAAAGTCTTGGACTTCGGACTCGCCAAGAACATCGCCATCAGCCTAGGCGAAGCGGACGGCTCCTCGCCCCCCACCCTCATCGGAAGCGTCAAGGGAACGCCAGCCTACATGTCTCCGGAACAAGCCCGTGGACAGGAGATCGATGGCCGGACCGATCTCTTCGCCCTGGGCGCCGTGCTGTTCGAATGTCTCACGCGGCGGCGCGCCTTTGAGGGCCCTTCCCAGGCCGACATCGTTTCCCACGTCCTACACCAGGACCCGCCCGCACCCTCTTCGCTCAACCCCGCAACTCCGCCGCATGTGGATCTGATCGTGCGCAAGCTCCTGCAGAAGAACCCCGCCTCGCGATATCAGACCGCAAGCGAGGTACTCCGCGATCTGCGGATCGCCGCCTCGGGCGTACATCCTTCCACAACCGATCCCAGCACCGTGCAGATGACCGTCAACATCGTCCGTCAGGCGCGCCGGCGCCGGTTGTGGTGGGGGGCCGCGGCGGCGCTGATGATCGTGGCCGCGCTCGCCAGTTGGTTCCTGCGCAAGCCGCCAAAAGTTTCCGAAGCCGCCCTGCATTGGTTCGAGCAAGGAACAGATGCCCTGGGCGACGGCTGCTACTTTAAAGCGAGCAAAGCCCTGGCACAGGCAGTTGCCCTCCAACCCGATTTCGGACTCGCCCACGCGCGGCTTGCGGAAGCGTGGATCGAATTGGAATCGCCCGAACGCGCGAAGGAAGAGATGCTGCGCGCAACCGCCCCGGGCATGCGTGCCGAACGAATCAGCAGCGAGGATGCAAAAAACATCGAAGCCATCCATTATGCAGTCACGGGCGATTGGGACCAGAGCATAGCACGCTACCGCGATATGGAGAAATCCACTTCGGGAATCAATCGCTCCCGCATGAATCTCGATCTCGGACGCGCCTACGAGCGCAAAGAGGATTGGGTTTCGGCAATTCGAGCCTACTCAACCGCTCTTCAGCTCGATTCGCAATGTGCCGCCTGCTTTCTTCGCCGGGGAACGCTACGCGGCCGTACCCGCGATAGCACCGCGGAATCGGACCTCCAACAGGCGGCGAAGCTCTATCAGATGGCCAGCAATCTGGAAGGCGTAACGGAAGTCGAGTATCAGCTCGCATCGCTGCGAGCAGGCCAGCCTGATGAAGCACGCAAGATCCTCGAAGAGGCGCTCGCCTCCGCCCGGGCCGGGGCCAACGAACAACAGCAAATCAAAATTCTGATGCGGCTCAGCAGTCTTGCCGTCAACCGCGGCGATACCGGGCAGGCGAGCGAAATGGCAACATTCGCTCTGCAATTGGCAAGATCGAGCGGCATTGAGAGCCTGACCACCCGCGCGCTCGTCGAAATCGGCAATGCATTTCTTGTAAAGGAAGACGCCAAACAGGCGCGCCGCTACTACGATGAGGCGCTCGACATTGCACGGCGTAACAAAGCAACCCGCAATGAGGCCCAGGTCCTCGCCAACCTCGCTAGCCTGCAGCTGAGCGAAGGCGACGCGAAGAGCGCCATGGAGAATGCCGCGAAAGCGCAATCCTTCTACCATCAGGGAGGATACAAACGGCAGGAATTCACGGCCCTCCTGTTCCTCGCCCGGGCTCATCGCAATCTCGGCGATTATGACCAGGCAATGCAAAACTTCCAGCAGCTTCTCGAGTCCGCCCGCGCCGATGGCGACCAGCGTGATCTGGCACTCGCTCATGAAGGGCTCGCTTCCGTCCTGGTCCGCCGCGAGCGATACCGCGAGGCCCTGAACCATTTCGAAGCGTCTTACGAGGCTCAGGTAGCTTCCGGTGCCAAGGCAATCCTCGGTTACGCGTTACTGAACCGCGCTGCCATGCTATGGCGGCTCGGTGATTACGACTCAGCGCGACAGCTGCGTGATCGCGCCGGGGAGGACGCCAGGAACGGTGGCCTCGCAGATCTGCGCGCGGCTCTCGATGTGGATTCGGCCGAGCAGTTCCTCAGTCTCGGCCGGTTCCCCGAAGCCATCGCGGCAGCAGATCGCGCCATCCGTGTCGAAAACTCCCCTACCGTCCAGATCCAAACGGGGGTCGTTCGCGCCGCCGCCCAACTCCATCTCAGACGTCTCCCACAGGCCCAATCTGCGTGCAAAAACCTCAGAATGAACGCTGTAAAAACAGGCGATCCGTGGTATATTTCGCAGTCGTCACTTGTCTGTGCCGAAATTGCACTAGCTACCGGCCAATCGAAAGATGCGGAAACGCTGGTGCGGGAGGTACTCACGCAGTTCACTCGAATGGGCGCTCTCGAATCGCAATGGCGGGCCAGTCTGTTACTCGTCAGGCTGCATCGCGATAAGGAGGCAGCAATTCAGGCACAAACAAATTTCGCGCAAATGGAGAAAGCATGGGCACCGGAGGATTTTAGCCGGTATCGCAGTCGCCCCGACATTCAACGCATTTTCAAACTAGGAAGGTAGTGCGATGAATCGTTTTTTACTCGCGGCAGCAATAGCCGGATTCATTTTGATGGGAGGCTGCAACAAGGAAGTTCGCCCCCTCACGGCTGACACGCCTGTGGTGGTTGGGGATTACGGCTCGGCCGTCATTGAATCCAATGTCGCCCTGCCGGAATTTACCGCCGTCACCGGCAAGATTATTGTCCATCCCGACGGCAAGCGGAAGTGGAGCACCATCAGGGTCGACTATGGCGCCTCATCTACTCCTTACACGTGTAATCAAGGCCCATGTGACGTTCAGCTGACCTTCAACACCGGCGCAACCCTTCACGTTTATACAAAGAAAAAGCAAGGGATGGTCATCGAGAGTGGAGCGGATTTCACCACCTACAACACATCGGACAACAACAGATGGGTGCTGGCTAATAGCGGCAAGGTCTCGAGCGCCAGCGTGAAAGTGGATGGCGGAGACGCCCAACCCATTTGTCAAGGCGGTCAAGGCGATTGCAAAGTGACCATCTCGTACGCCCCCTAAATAGGCTACGTGAGCATTAGTGAATGGCTCTGATCCGCCAGCGAACTGTATCAAAATCAAACGGCTCTCGGCGGCATCCACCGGACCTCCGCCTGATCAAGCCAGTAGCTCTTTGATAACCCGCCCTTTCACGTCGGTCAGGCGGAAGTGCCTGCCCTGAAACTTGTATGTGAGCTTTGTATGGTCCACGCCCAGGCAGTGCAGCATCGTCGCGTGCAGGTCATGCACGTCCATCGGATCGGTCACTACGTTGTAGCTGAAGTCGTCTGTCTCCCCGTAAGAGACTCCGCTCTTGATCCCTCCTCCCGCCATCCAGATCGTGAAGCAGCGGGGATGATGATCGCGTCCGTAATTCGTTTCCGTTAGCGTACCTTGCGAGTACACGGTTCGCCCGAACTCACCGGCCCAGATCACGAGCGTATCCTCCAGCATGCCTCGCTGTTTCAAATCCTGAATCAGCGCCGCCGAGGCCTGGTCCGTCTGCAAACATTGCGCACGAATCTCTTTCGGCAAATTATTATGCTGATCCCAGCCGCGGTGAAACAGTTGAATGAAGCGAACGCCACGCTCGGCCAGCCTTCGCGCCAGAATGCAGTTTGCCGCATACGTGCCGGGCTTTCGCGCATCCGGACCGTACAGCTCGAACGTCGATTCCGGCTCTTTTGATAAATCGGTCAATTCCGGTACGGACGTTTGCATCCGGAACGCCATTTCATATTGCGAAATGCGGGTCGCAATCTCCGGGTCCTGTGTATCCGCGAGTTCTTTCTGATTCAGCTTGGCCAGATCGTCCAGAAAATGCCGCCGCGCGTCTCGGGAATACCCGGCCGGATCGGAGAGATAAAGAACAGGATCAGCCCCGGATCGAAACTTCACGCCCTGGTAGCGCGTCGGCAGGAAACCGCTGCCCCACTGCCGGTCCGCCAGCGCCTGGGAGTTGCCTGCGCCCTGTGAGACCATGACCACGAACGCGGGTAGATCCTTATTCTCGCTGCCCAGGCCATACGCGATCCATGCCCCTACGCTCGGCCGCCCGGCGATCTGGAATCCGGTCTGGAAGAACGTCACGGCCGGGTCGTGATTGATCGCCTCCGTCTGCAACGAACGAACGAAACACAAATCATCCACCACCTTGGAAGTATGCGGCAGCAGTTCGCTCAGCCACACCCCGCTCTGTCCATGCTGTGCGAATGGAAAGATTGACGGCGCAGTGGGGAAATTCGCCTGATACGCGGTCATGCCCGTGAGCCGTTGCCCCATCCGGACGGACTCGGGCAAATTTTGGCCCCGCACCTTCGTCAGCTTCGGCTTGTAGTCGAACAGGTCCAGTTGCGAAGGGGCTCCGTGCTGGAACAGGTAAATAACGCGCTTGGCTTTCGGCGCGAAGTCTGTTCCCCGCGGTGTGTCCGCGCGCAGAAGACTCGCCAGGGCGGCCACTCCAACGCCCGTGCCGGTCTTGCTGAAAAAATGCCTCCGTGTGAGTTCGTTCATGGCTTCGTCACCGCTTCGTCCAGATTGAGAATCAGGCTGCCGACCGCTGCGTAAGCGGCCAGTTCGCGCGGCGCCAGCGACGGATCAGGACGCGTTTCTCCCGGTTCCAGGTAATGCACCGCGCGGGCCTCGTCCGCGAAGTAATCGCGATGATACTGCAGACTGGCTCGGAGTACTTCCAGTTCCCGCGCATCCGGCTCCCGTGCCAGCACCAGCTTGTATCCATATCGGAGCCGCGCATCCGCGTCCGCCCCGCCTTCCTGAATCATCCGCTGTCCAATGAACCGCGCCGCCTCCAGGAACGTGACGTCGTTCATCAGATTCAGCGCCTGCAGCGGCGTATTCGTCCGCGCCTCCCGCACCACGCACGACTCGCGGTTCGCAGCATCGAAATTCACCATCATCGGCGGTGCGATCGTGCGCTTCCAGAACGTGTACATGCTTCGCCGGTAGAGGTCCGGACCATGGCTCTGTACGTAATCCATGTCCTGCATGCTCGTCTCTTTCCAGAGACCCGCGGGCTGATAGGGCTTCACGCTCGGGCCCCCGGCTTTCTCCACCAGTAAGCCCGCGGCGGCAAGCGCCTGGTCCCGCACCATCTCAGCAGAGAGCCGGAATCTCGGGCCGCGCGCCAGCAACCGGTTTTCCGGATCGTGCTGCAGCAACTCCGGAGCCGCCTTCGCCGATTGCCTGTACGTCGCGCTGGTCACAATCAGCTTCTGCATCGCCTTTACATCCCAGCCGGTTCGCACGAACTCAGTCGCCAGCCAGTCGAGCAGTTCCGGATTCGAGGGCCACTCACCCTGTGATCCGAAGTCCTCGGTCGTCTTCACGAGGCCTGTGCCGAAATACATCTGCCAGAACCGGTTCATCGTCACTCGCGCCAGCAGCGGATTGTTCGGGCCAACCAGCCATCTCGCAAACCCTAGCCGGTTGCTCGGCGCGTCCTCTGGCAAATGGGGCAACACAGCCGGCACACCCGGCGTGACTTTCTCCCCGGGCTTGTCGTACGCTCCCCTTACCAGCAGAAACGTATCCTTAGGCGGATTCCGCTCCGCCATCACCATCACGGTCGGGAACGTGCGCTCGAACGCTTCTTTTTCAAACTGCAAGTTCTGCAGGCGTGTCCAATCTTCGCGGACTTCCCGGGCGGCTGCATGGGTCAGATAATACCAGCGCAACGCATTGGTCTCGGCCTTTGACGGCTGTGCCTTCGCCGCGATCTCTCCCACACTCTCCCGCAGCGCCAGGGTTTCAATCTCGTCCGCGCTCAGCACCCGGCTGTACACCAGCACGTCCTCAATCTTGCCTGTGAAATGCCGCCCCGGCCCCCATCCCGCTCCAACACGCAGCGGTTCCTGGAACTTCGATCCGGCATTGCGGAATGGCCGGTAGAGTGTGTCCAGCAGAACCTTAGTGCGGGCGGGCTTGCCGTCGATGTACAGCGTAATGCCGTCCGCCATCCGCGAACCCGTGTAGCTCATCGCGACATGGTGCCACTGGTGAGGAGCGAGGACGTCTTCACTTTCAATGCGAATCGCATCGTCGGCATAATTGCTCGTGAAATTGACGTGCACGCGCCCCTTGTCCGCATGCAGCCCGTAGCCCTTCCCCTGCGGCTTGTCGGCCATCCTCGTCACGATGCTTCCGTCCGGCGTGTCATCCGAGTAGATCCACGCACTCAGCGTAAACCGCTCCTCGATATCGAAAGCGCCCTTCCCCGCGGCGGTCGTCGGATTCGCCGGTCCACGGAACTCTGCGTTAAGTCCTGCCCGCGGTGCCCAGTGCGCTTCATCACCGGCAGACAACTGCTTACGCCATGCCCCGAGTTCGCCATCCAAACGGTCTCGTTTCGCGGTAAAACTCTCCTGCAGAATGTCGATTCTCTTTTGCATCTCGGCCAACTTCGCTTGCTGTTCCGGCGTCGGCGCCTGCACCACCGGCGGCGAATTGCCATACTTCATCGCGCGGCCCAATTCCGGAATATTATTGAAATACGCAAACACCTGGTAGAACTCTTTCTGCGTGAACGGGTCGTACTTGTGATTGTGGCAACGCGCACATCCAAGCGTTAACCCGAGAAACACCGTGGAAGTGGTCTCCACCCGGTCTGCCACATACTCGACTGCATACTCTTCCGGAATGATGCCGTCTTCTGTGTTGGACCGGTGGTTCCGGTTGAAACCGGTAGCGATCTTCTGTTCGCGCGTGGCGTTCGGCAACAGATCCCCAGCAATCTGCTCCAGCGCAAACTGATCGAACGGCTGATTGCGATCGAATGCATTGATCACCCAATCGCGCCAGCGCCACATCACCCGCTCGCCGTCATATTGGTAGCCGTTCGAATCCGCATAGCGTGCCGCGTCCAGCCACCGTGCGGCCATTCTCTCTGCATAGCGCGGAGAGGCAAGCAGGCGGTTCACTATCTTTTCGTACGCGGTCGGCGATTGGTCGCGCACGAACGCATCCACTTCCGCCGGAGTTGGAGGGATGCCCGTCAGATCAAGAGATACCCGCCGGATCAACGTCTCGCGCGAAGCCTCAGGCGAAGGTGCCAGCCCTTGCTTTTTGAGTTGTTTCTGTACGAAGTAGTCGACCGGATGCACACCTTCGGGGACATCCGCCCGAAGCGGAGGCAGAAAAGACCAGTGCTTCTGCCAAGGTGCACCCTGCGCGACCCATTCCGTTAGAGTCGCGATTTCCGGCTCCGTCAATTTCACACCTGCGTACGCCGGGGGCATCCGCTTCGCCGCGGATGTGGCAGTAATGCGGCGGATCAGTTCACTCTCCTCCGGCTTGCCTGGAACAATCACCTTTTGCTTCACGGCAGCCTCAGAGTCCAGGCGCAACGGGATCTTCTTTGCGACCGCATCCGGACCATGGCACTGGTAGCATTTATCGGACAGGATGGGCCGAACATCACGATTGAACTCGACAGCCGGGCCTGCCGAGACGCACGCAGTCAAGCAACACCAGGCCAGTGCACGGAAAGACATCCGGAGGTTCACGGAAGCTAGTCTATCTCTATTACGGATCGTCGGGTGGGCGGATCGCCCGTAACGATTTTCTAGTCCTGGCGCTTGGCCAAAAGATGGTGACGATGTTTGGTCTTCAAAGAGTCGTAAACCGCCAGGGCCGAGATGATGTCCGCTTGTCTTTGCGAAATCGCGGCGAGTTGTTCCGCACTCGGCTCATCTGGCAGCGTGAGCAGGTACGCGCGCAGGGCCTCGACACATCCTTTGTACGTTTTCAGCGCATGCGACAAATCGGCACGCAGGCCGCTGGCCCGTCCGGGCCGTTGCTCTTGTTCTTCCATCGGAATTCAATTGGACATCCACGAGGGACAATGGTTTCATTCCCCCGGCGGTCTTTTTGCAACCGCTTGCGCAGTGGACACCTTCTTGGCTTATACTAAGGTAGCCAACTTAGCTATGCACCTTTCGCGGCGTGAACTATTCGCGGCTACGGCGACTGCCGCATTTGGCAGTGCCGCTGCGGCCCGAGGACTCCGGGGCCTTAAGGTCGGTGTTACCGACTGGAATCTGAAACAAACCGCGAAGCTGGAAGCAGTCGCCTTGGCTAAGAGTCTTGGCTTTGACGGCGTTCAAGTTAGCCTGGGGCGCAATCCGGCCGGCAACAAACTCCCTCTCGATAACGAAGATCTCATCCGGCAGTACGTCGCTGAATCCCGCAAACAGAATATTCCCCTGGATGGAACGTGCTTGGACATTCTGCACGTGAACTACCTGAAGAACGACAAACTGGGGCAAAAGTGGGTCAATGATGGTATCGATATCACCCGTAAATTAGGGGCAAAAATAATGCTTTTGCCTTTCTTCGGCAAAGGGGCGCTCACCGCCAGGGAAGAGATGAACTACGTTGGAGATGTACTTCGCGAGCTTGCGCCTGCGGCTGAGCAGGCCGGTGTGATCCTCGGCCTCGAAGATACGATCTCCGCCGAAGACAATGTTCGCATCATGGATCGGGCCGGATCGAAAGCAGTCCTGGTCTACTACGACATCGGCAATTCGACAATTAACGGTTTCAATGTCTCTCGGGAAATCGACTGGCTGGGGAAAAAGCGGATCTGTCAGTTCCACTTCAAAGACAATCCGGGTTACCTCGGTGAAGGCAAAATCGACTTCCCGAAAATAGCTCAGACGATTTCTCAGATCGGGTGGGAGGGTTACGCAAACCTGGAAACGGAGTCACCTTCCCGGTCCGTGGAAGCAGATATGCGCAAGAATCTCAGTTATGTACGCCGCGTCATTCAGGAAACGCACTAAGGTGAAGTGCCCGAACGCGAATTCGTAAGGAGGTAAACACCTCGATCGCGTGCTTAGCCACCTCTAATCGGTGGTTAGTGTGGTTTTCCGTTTCGATGCATGCCTTTGCAAGCCACCGGGCAGGAACCATACACCAAAATATCTATTGACATTAGGGTAACTTAGATTTACTATTCTGTTTCAGTTCTCCGCAAACGCAAGTAACAACTTCATAAAGGTGTATAAGGGGTCCAAGCATGACCTTTCAAGTTGGTGAAAAAGTCGTCTATCCGAATCATGGCGTTGGGACGATCGAAAATATCAGTACCCGGGCCTTCGGTTCACAGACAGAACGCTTCTATCTTCTTCGCCTCTCTTACCAGAGCCTCACGGTAATGGTTCCCTTCTCCCACGTCGAGCAAGTTGGCCTCCGCCGCGTCACCAAGACTAGCGATATCGCGCGCGTCCTGGTGTACTTGGCAAACGGGAAGGTCAAACTGACCGCCGATTGGAAGAACCGGTTCAAAGAGAACTCCGAAAGAATGCGAGTCGGCGGACTATTCGAGACCGCCGAGGTACTCAAGATGCTGCTCCTGGTGCAGTCGGAAAAGCCGTTATCCTTCCGGGAGAAAAAGATGTTGGACCGGGCGCGCCACATGCTCATCACCGAACTTTCCATCTGTCGCGGATTGTCCGAGATTGATTCTGTGGATGTGCTTACTAAGGCGGTCTCTAAATCAGGACTGCGCTGGCCGGATCCTCTCTAGGAAATTGGTTTGCTCTCTGGGGAACGCTCTATCCGCTGGCGTTCCCTGTTCATCCCCTCGGTTGTGCCCCGCTTCTAAGGTTCTTTCCGCCCGTGTTCCTATCTTCCTTTTGGAATCGATGCGCTGGCATTCCTAACAAGTACTCCAATGCCGAGTACTAGCTGATACTGAGTTAAAGGTCCTACGACTAGTTAGACAAGCTACATCTCGAACTGCCGCTCCGGTACGGTGCAACCGCTAGTTCCCCTCACAAAAACGGGGTAGCAGGTTCGGCTGGGTAAGCCCAAGGTAGGCCCTTTGCCTTAGATTCCTTTTAAGTTTTTACCTTGAGATCGGAAACTTAAGGGCTTACCCGGCTATTCTTCTGCCGCCAGAACGCCGAACATAGTAACAGGGAAGAGGGCTTTCTATGCGTTGCCTGCTGTGCGGGCGCGAACTGGCGTTGCTAAAGAAGCTCACCGACAGTGAGTTTTGCTCGCCAGAGCACCGTACTGAGTTCTACGACAACCAACAGCGGCTCATCATTGAGCGGCTGCAGGGGAACGCCCTTCGTCTGCGCGCATACCGGCAGAAGCTGGACAGGCAAAGCGCGCTTCCCCCGTTTGCGCCTTTTCTGCATCCCACCCTCGATATCCCTGTCAGCGGCCCCGGTTACCTGCAGTTTCTGGAGTTTGAGCCCTCGGAACTCCTTCTCTCGCCCCCCGGATTGGAGACAAAGGACTTTGCGCGATCGAAGAAGACAATGGGAACTCCTGGCATTCTGCCCGACTTCCCCCTCCCGGTCTTCTCGCGGAAAGCCCGCGCCGTGGCCATAAGTCTGGAATTCCTGCCGCCTTCGCCCTCCCGGGCAATCCTGACGAACCTGTCACTCTTCGGCACCCAGAACAGGGTGCCGGCAGGGGCTCCCATTTCTGTGCGGCCTCAAGGCGTCAACGCTGAGCACCTCCGCCCATTCGAAGCCGCTGCCTTTCGAGCAGGGGCGTTCACCGCAGAACCCCACGTTCCGGGTTCCGGCGCGGACGTGGACGCTAACGGCGTGTCGCTTTCGCGTTCCATGGTGGGCATCCCGGGGCCAGACCCGAGAATGGACTCCCCGGCGCTTCATGGAAACCTCGCACCGGCACACACGGAAAGCACGGCTGCGGTTCGGCCGCAGGAGTACTCGGCCGGATCCCAGTTGCCGATGGTCGCCAAGGCGTTCCGGTTCCGTCCAAAGGGTGGGATACAGGATTCCGGTCTGTCGGACTCCCTTCCGATCGACGCTGTCGCCGACGCACTTCTAAGCAAGCCTGCACGACCTGGGTTCACCCCTGAAGCCGTCTCTCTGGTCCCTGGATCAGTCGAGCGTCCGCTCAGCTTTTTATCCGATGAACCCGTACAGGACGCCGCCCTCCCCTCAATGCTTGCGAAAGAGCCGGACATCGCGCACGGCGGCGCTTCCGGCGCGGTTTCTCCCCAGTGGAAGCCTTCCGCATCCGGGTTGGCCCCGGTTGCGTCCGCAAATCCATTCCGGATGCGGCCGAGGGGACCCGTTGCCGATTCCACGCTGGCCGCGATGCACGTCGCCGGTACCGAAGCCGTTGCGTCAGCAGGAAGCCCACAGAAGCCTGCATTCGTGGACACGGCGCGCGACCTGGCTCCATCGGTGCTCACCCGTCTGTTCCGTAGCCGGCCGCGCGGCCCGCTTGCGGATCAGAAGGTTCCGGCGCTGCTCGCCGGTTCGCTCGAAGTCGAATCCACCGTACCCGCGCACTCGCATCCATACCTGTCGGTTGCGTCCGGGGAATTTGCTCCTAATCTCTGCCAGAAGCTGTACCATATGCGCCCGCGAGGCGGGGTGCAGGCTGCGGACATACGCGCCTTTGAGCATCTGGAAGCCCAGGCGGAGATCGCGGAGCAGCATCCGGCCATCTCCGCACTGCCGGAGCTCGAATCCGCGGAATTCACGCTGCGGCAAGCGCAAACGCCACTCCGCATGCGTCCCCGCGGTCCGGTCAGCAACGAACTCACAGCGGATCTGGCCCAATCGGCAATCACAGCGGCAGACTTTGTCCTGACGCCGATGCACGGGACCCTGCCCGCCGAACTGATCGGGCAGTGCGCCCCGAACGCGCTGGATCATCAGTTCCGTATGCGGCCCAAGGCTGGGGTTCGTGATGCACACCTCGCCGCCTTCGAACAATTGGACTTCAACGCGGTTGCGTTCGTGGAGCGCCCTGCTCTCACGCTCACACTGCCGGACGGCATTTTGGCCGAGTGCGCTCCGAATCATTTGGATCGGCCATTCCGCATGCGCCCTCGCGCCGGTGTCATGGACCACGCACTCGCCGCATTCGGGCGAGTGGCTACTGGACCGGCCGAAGCGTTGGTTTCACCCCCGGTGAGGGCAGACCTTCCGGCGACCGAGCCGGCCGGGAGAACTCCCCGAACCGTCCAGAGACCATTCCACATGCGGCCCCGTGGTCCGGTTTCAGACCAGGCGATCTCATCGTTCGAGCACGTGGATATCGGGTTGCCGGCTGCCTTTAGCGGCGAGACGCATCCCGCTGTCGCCGGGCTCGCGCCGGCTGCCTCGTGCGAACCTAAATTCCTTGACCACCTGTTCCACATGAGGCCTCGTGGTCCTGTCGCGAGCCGCAATCTCACAGCCTTCCAGCGGTTCACGGCATTGCCGATCGAACTGACTGCGTCTGCGATGCAATGGCCCGCGAGCAAGGCGATTCCGGAACCCGATTACGAGCCCGCATTCCTGGATAAACTCTACAAAGCCCGGCCGCGCGCTGGTGTATTGGATAAGGCAGTGCGGGGGTATTGGGCGGTGGACGTCGGTGCGATCGAAATCATTCTGCCAGACATCATCACCCCCGGCATGCCGCCGGTCTTGATGCGTCAGGCTCAAATGGTCTTCCGCGAACGGCCTCTACAGATGAGACCTCGCGGGCCGAAGCCCGGCGGAACGTCGAATTTCGAGAAGATCGAACCGGTTGCTCAGGACAAGAAGAAGGTTCGGGAAGCCTCCTGCATGGCACTTCCGGCCGGCGCAATCGGTACCGCGGTTCTGCCCTTCCTCGGCAGGCCGCAAACCGAGCTGCCCGCCATCGCCGTGGCTGGCGCGCTCGCTTTGCAGATTCCTGTCTCCGGCCCGCTGCCGGCCTCGTTGTCTGCTGTGCACCCGGCCACTGATGTGGTGTCCGTGCGCGGAATTCCGCCGGCGTTTTCCAACCTGTTCCGGCCCCGGCCTCGCAATCCGAAAACGACGCCCTTTGTTCTGCGCCTGGAACCGGCCCGGCTGGAAGAGACTGCCGTCATTGCCCTACCCTCTCCGCATTCGCTCGCAGCGTTCGTTCAATTACCAAAGGCTCCGGCAATGCCCGCGCATAACATTCTGCCGTGCAGCGAAGTCCAGCCGGTCGCGCCTCTGCTAAAGCAATCCGTAGTCGAGTTCGCCGAGACGGAACTAACGGTGGAAACCCCGCTATTCCAGCCTGCAGTGGCCGGGAGTCTGCGCGAAACCGCTCGGACGGCATTCTGGAACGACCTGAAGCACCGCTGGTTCGGCGGCCTCTTCGGGAAGTGGAACACCTTGTCGAGAGATATGGTTTGGATCGGCACCTCTGCCGCCCTCCTGTTCGGTGTTTTCGTCCACTCCCATTTCATGGCGGGTCCGCATAAACTGAGCAGCAACATCGAGCGTGCCGATATTGCCGGAAATCCTATTCCACCGATCGAATCCGTAATTACGGAGAATTGGCCGACTATTCAGCGCAATATCGCCAATCACGCAGCTATCGATCTCGAGGACGATTTCACAGGCGGTTTGAATCGTTGGGACGGCGGCCCGAACTGGGCCAAAACCTGGAGCTATGACCAGCTTGGGGGAGTCCTCACAGGTAGTCTCGCCGTGCTCCGCGATTCCGTGGACATGACCGATTACCACGTGGAGTTTTCAGGCTCGATCGGCCGGTCTGCGTTGGGTTGGGCCGTGCGTGCGCGCGATGCACGCAATTATTACGCTCTCCAGATCGTCCAGACCACATCCGGGCCGCAGCCCCGGTTTAGCATCGTCCGCTACGCGGTGGTCGACGGAAAAGAAGTCCGGAAGAAAACGACCGAAATCCCCCTGCCGGCGGACCCCAAAACTGTGTGGCGGGTCGTCATGGACGTAAAAGGTCAGTTCTACACCCTAATGGTTCAGGACCATGTTGTCGATTTCTGGCAAGACGGCCGATTTCATTCCGGTGGCGTAGGCTTCTTCAGCCCTGCCGGCGAGCATGCCCGGCTGCACAAAGTTCGTGTTTCGTATCGTGACGACGCATTAGGCAAGATGTTCGCGATGGTCGCACCGGAAACCGGCAAAAAGAATTAGGGAGTTTCCTCAAGCATGAATCCGAAAACCCGGAAGGTTGACGAAGCCAAGGGAGGTTCCGCCGTAGCAACTGGGACACCCGCGCAGAACTCCGGCGCTGCCGCACTCGCGCGCGCCGTATCGTTGCACCTGGAAGGCAAGCGTAAAGAAGCCTTGCAGGAGCTCAAGACTGCGATCTCCAGTGGCGGAGAATCCGCTGAGTTGTTTTCGGCCATCGGACACATTCAGTTCGAATTAGAGCAGTACGAGGATGCCGCCAAGAGCTACACCAAGCTTTTGAGCATGGATCCGAAGCACGCCGCTGGCAACTTCAATATCGCGGTGTGCTTTGAAAAGCTCGGGCGTTGGAATGAGGCTGCGGAACGGTTCAACAAGGCGTTGGAACTGAATCCGAACCGCTCGGAAGCCCGGCTCGGCCTGGCCATCTGCCTGCTTCACCAAGAAAAATCAGAACAGGCTTTGGAAAACTTCGACCGTGTGCTGAGCGAGGATCCGGAGAACGAAACCGCCCTGTTCGGCAAAGCCGTCGGTCTTCAATTGCTGTGGCGCTTCGATGAGGCAACGGCAATTTATGAGAAGGTCCTCTCCGGCAATGCCGGTTCTGAGGAAGCACTCGTCAATCTGATCACGATCGGGATCGCCCGCAAGGACGTTCCGATGATCCGGGACCATTCGGAAAAGCTGGTCAAGCTGCGTCCCCATTCACAGACGGCGTTGGAAGGAATGGCGACGGTTGCGTTCGCGGACGAAGATTACGAAGCTGCCGCACGGTACTGTGAAAAGCTGGTGGAAGCCACTCCGGATCATTTCGAGCGCTGCTTCAACCTCGGCGTCGCGAACCAGAAGTTAGGACATCTTGACAAGGCCGGCAAAGCCTATATGGATGCCATCCGGATTCGTCCGGACGGCAAGCAGGCGCATGTGAACCTCGGCATGGTCCGCCAGGAGATGGGCGATCTCAAGGGCGCTCGCGAATCTTACGAGCGTGCGCTGCAGATCAATCCGGACCTGCCGGAAGTGTTCTACAACCTCGCCTCCATCCTGGAACAACAGGGATCGAAGGAAGATGCCGAAAAGCTGTACGCCAAGCTCACGGCCCAGAAGGGCGATGCCGAAGATGCATGGTTCCGGCTTGGCTACCTGCGGCTGCAAAAGGGCGACTTCCGCGGCGCCATTGAGGCTTTCCAGGCCTGTGTAAAGAAGCGGCAGAACTGGCCGGAAGCGCACGTCAACCTCGGTATCGCGTACTGGCG
Source organism: uncultured Solibacteraceae bacterium (assembly GCA_964464925.1). GTDB lineage: Bacteria > Acidobacteriota > Terriglobia > Bryobacterales > Bryobacteraceae > CAYXLI01. Next base: position 112,258 of record CAYXLI010000002.1, read on the forward strand.
CTTGAATGAGCGCGACCAGGCCGTGAAAGCCTTCGAACAGGTTCTTCAGATTGAGCCGAAGTCACTGGACGCCCTGCGAGGACTCGCTGCGCTTGCGGTGGAAAAGGAAGACTATCCGCGCGCCCTGGAGTTGCAGGCCAAATTGATCGATCAGGGCGAGCGCACTCCGGAACTCTTTTACAACACCGGGCTGCTGCTCCAGAAGAGCGGCAAGGTAGACGATGCGATTCGGCTCTACCGTGAGGCCATCGCCCAGCGTCCGAACTTTGCGGAAGCGCTACTGAACCTCGGGCACGCCCTCAAGTCGCAGGGCAACGCGGATGAGGCGCGGAACTGCTGGAAGCAGGCGCTCGACGTGAAGCCTGAATTGGCCCAAGGGTACTTCGAACAGGCGGCCGGATAGGCCGCCTTCCTTACTGCACAGGAACGAAAAGACTCTGCGGAATCGGCTCCCCGGCCGATAGCACCTTCAGTTGCACATCGCCCGAGGGCACCCCGGCAGGCACCACCACGTTGAACTGATACACACCTACCTGCCCCGGAACCAGCCCGGCATAGAGCACTTGCGCCGGCAAATCCCCAAACTGGAAGTCCACCTGATTCGTAACAGTAGTTGTACCAGCGGCCACCTGACCTGCCACTTCTCCCGGAGTCACAGGGCCGAATCCGATGCCATAGAACGTCAGAGTTTCACCGGCTACCGCAGGTGTGTCTTTGACAAAGGCCCCAGTCGAGGCATGCACGGCCGCCGCGTATTGCTTCCCGTTCACCTTGAACGATGCCGGAGCGAGCAGGCCTCCTGCTGTAGACCGAATCGTGAGATTAACCGCCGGGCTGGATTTGCCGTTGTATGTCACCACCACAGGCACCGCCCCTCCCACAGTCACATTCGCAGGCACCTGGACATTGACTTGAGCCGGACTGATCGAATACACATACGCCGGCTTGCCATCCACCGTGACCGTCACTCCGTCAAGCGATGTCGGCGCACGGCCCTCGCTAAAATCGTTAGTCCCCCAGGTCTTGGTGCTGCCGGCCAACCGCACGCCATAAATCTCGATGTAAGAACCTGCGGCGGCGGACGCGAATCCTCCAAAGCCCGATGCGGATATAACGCCGCTCTGCGTAATCGCCGGATTGTCATCCAACACCTTGATAGAGTTGACCATCACCAGATTCGAGGCCGTGATCGTTCCGCCGTGGTAGTTCTGTAAGGGCAATTGATCAAATGGCGACCCTAAAGGTACAGGGGATAACGGCACGGCTGCGATTCGGTCCATAACGGCAAGACCAGCCGCGTCCACCACCTGCCCGAAGACCGTGAAGCCTCCGTTCTGGTTGTCCAGATTGCTCGAGTTATTCGCCAGGTTGAAGAACCACTGGTTGGTCGCACTGTTCGGATCATTGCCCAGCTTCGCCATTGCCAGCGTGCCGCGCGTATTCGAAACCTTGTATTCGTTGCGCACTGGCGGGTCGGAGGGAATCTCGCTGACATTATTATTCGTGAACCGGTATCCCCCGCCCTGGATAATAAACCCGGCGACAGACCGGTGAAAGAAGGAGCTGTTATATAACCCCCTATTCATGTAGCTGAGGAAGTTCTGCACGGTGGCCGGAGCCACATCGGGCATCAGCTTCACGTCAATATTGCCGAGACTGGTTGCAAACCGCACCGTCTGTGCTGGGGCAGTCTGGAAAGCAAAGAGAAGGCCAAGGATCGCAAAAACAGGGTTCTTCATGTGGGACTGGGGTAGGACTGCTCCGATTTTACCCTGAGCCCCCGGGGCCTCTGCACGCGCGCTCCAATTCTGATTTAATCTCTAGTCGAGGCGATTGCGGATGCTATTCCGGCTGGGAACCTTGTCTTTGGCTCTTACGATAGCGGCTGCCGCGCAAACCGCGGCGCTCGAGCACTTCGAGAAGAAGATCCGGCCGGTGCTGGCCTCCCGCTGCTACGCGTGCCACGGACCCGCGGCCGCTACGCCCCAAGGCGGGTTGCGGCTCGATTCTGCGCAGGGCATCCGGAAAGGCGGCAACTCCGGGCCGCTCATTCTGCCGGGCGATCCCGAACAAAGCCTGCTCCTGCGCGCCATCCGCCACACCGACAAGAAGCTAAAGATGCCGCCCGGAGCGCCGCTGCCCCCCGACACCGTCGCGGACTTCGAGCTCTGGATTCGCAATGGAGCGCCGATTCCGGACGATTTCAAACCAGTCGAGAAGCAGGGCCCGAAGCTCTGGTCGCTGCAGAAGCCGAACCTGCCCGAACTGCCACACGTCCGAAACGAGGAGTGGCGCCGCAACGACGTTGATAATTTCATTCTGAGCCGCCTGGAAGCCAAAGACCTGTCACCATCTCCGGAGGCCGGCAGGCGCACGCTGATCCGCAGGCTCACCTATGACCTGACCGGTTTGCCGCCTTCGGCCGAAGACATCGACCGCTTCGTGCACGATGACGCCCCGAACGCGTATGAGGCGCTGGTCGATCGGCTGCTCGCGTCCCCCCATTACGGCGAGAGGTGGGCGAGGCACTGGCTCGATGTCGCGCGCTATTCCGATTCCGTAAACGATGCTGTAAACTCCGGCCAGCGCTATCCGTGGTCGTATACCTACCGCGATTGGGTAATCCAGGCGTTCAACGAAGACCTGCCGTACGACCGTTTCGTGCTCTATCAACTCGCCGCCGACCGGGTACCCAAGGTGGAGCCCAGGCATTTGGCGGCGCTCGGTTATCTGAGCCTGGGACGGGAGTTTCCGAAAAGCTTCCCGGAAACCGTCGACGATCGCATCGACGCCGTCGCAAGAGGGTTCCTTGGACTGACGGTCGCGTGCGCCCGTTGCCACGACCATAAATTTGATCCGATCCCGACGCGCGACTACTATTCGATGTACTCGATCTTCTCCAACATTCGTGCCCCGAAGGGTCTTCCCTTGCTCGGCAAGCCAGGCGCTCCGTCGCCGCGCCAGGCTCTGTACCAGGAGCGACTCGATCGTATCGAGAAGGACTATCAGGCATACCGTGTCCGCCGCAATGCCGAGATGGTCGCATTCTTCAAAACGCAAACGGCGGAGTATCTCGTCGCATCCCGCGATGCCGAGTCATTGAGTAATCCCGAAATCGAGGACCTGGTGCGCGAGCGCCAACTCAATCAGCACGTCCTGAGCCGCTGGAGAAAGTTCCTTCGTGAATCGAAGGCCGCCGATGAGCCGGTCTTCCGCCTGTGGCACAAAGCCGCAACCATTCCGGACAAGGAGTTTGCGGCAAAGTGGCCGGCCATCGACAAGACCGGAGCCGTCTGCGATGTGACTGCGGCGCGGTCTCTCCGCGATCTGGCGGCGGCGTACGCAGCTGTGCTGGCAAAACACGATCGCGCGGAGCCCTACTCCGAACCAGAAGCCGAGCGGCTGCGGGCCGTGATGCACGGGCCTAATTCGCCTGCCGATGTGCCGCTCGATCAGTTCGAGTTGATCTACACCGAAGGCGACAGCAATAACACCCGATCGATTCTGAATCGTTACAACAGCATGCTGGCGCTTTCAGCCTACGATGGAGCCCCTCCGCGAGCGATGGCGGTGGAGGACGTTCCGCACCCGGTGCCTACACACGTCTTCGTGCGCGGCAATCCGAACAATCCGGGAGCGCTGGCGCCCGCTCACTTCCTCTCTTGCCTCGGCGGCGGAGAGGACAAACCCTTCCGGGACGGTAGCGGACGTCTCGAATTAGCGAAGGCAATTATCGATCCGCAAAACCCCCTGACCGCCCGCGTCATGGTAAACCGCGTCTGGATGCACCATTTCGGGGCGGGACTGGTGCGCACGCCAAGCGATTTCGGGTTCCGCGGCGACCCGCCCACTCATCCTGAGTTGCTCGACTATCTCGCGGCGAAGTTTGTCGAATCCGGATGGTCCTTGAAGAAGCTTCACAAGATGATTCTCATGTCGGCCACGTACCGGCAGGCGAGTTCCGACAACCCGGCAGCGCGCGCCGTCGATCCTGAAAATCTACTGCTGTGGCGGATGAACCGGAAGCGCCTGGAGATCGAGAGTTTGCGGGATTCCATGCTGGCGGCGGCAGGACGCCTCGATCTCAACTTGGGCGGCGTTCCCTTCTCCCTGACGGCGGAGCCTTCAGTGCCGCGGCGCTCGGTCTACGGATTCATCGAGCGCGGCCGTGTTCCAGCCCTGCTGAGTGCGTTCGATTTTGCTTCGCCCGACCAGCATGCGCCCATGCGGTACACCACCACCGTGCCACAGCAAGCTCTGTTTTTTCTGAACAGCCCGTTTGTCGCGGAGCAGAGCCGCGCCTTGGTCGCGCGTCCCGAAGTGGTCAACGCGAAGAATCCCACAGATAAAATTCGACAACTGTACCTCCTGGTCTTCGGACGCACGCCGCAGGAGCAGGAAGTTCAGTCTGGCGTGACGTTCATATCGCAAGGCGAGGAGCCTGTACCGGAGCCAGTGGGCGGCTCCGCGTGGCAATACGGTATCGGCAGTGGTGAGGCGTTCCGGCCCTTTCCGGTGTTCGTCGACGGCCGGTGGCAGGGAGGCTCGGTGCTGCCCTCATCCAGCTTCGGCAAAGCCGTGATGCGAGCGGTGGGCGGCGAACCGGGCGAGGGGCCGAATCAAGCCGTCGTGCGCCGCTGGGTGAGTCCGTTATCCGGCACGATGAGCATAGAAGGCACTTTGCGGCACAACCAGAACGCGGTGGCCTTTGGAGATGGCGTCAGAGGGCGCATCGTGTCCAGCCGCCTGGGCGAGTTGGCGTCCTGGGTAGTCAACGGGTCCAGTGCCGAAACGAAGCTGAGCGGCTTGCAGGTGGAGAAAGGCGACATCATCGAGTTCATCGTGGACGGGCGGAAGGATCCGGAGAATGATGCGTTTGCCTGGGCGCCGGTGATCGCCGTGGGCGAGCGAACCTGGAACGCGAAGAACGAATTCGCCGGGCCGGCTCCGCAGCCTCTCGGTGTTTGGGCGCGCTACGCACAGGTCCTGCTGGAGACTAATGAATTCGCATTCGTGGATTGAGTGAGGCGGCAATGAAGAATACCGATTTGTTCGTGACCCGGCGGGAGATGCTGTCGCGTTGCGGTATGGGGATGGGCATGGTGGCCCTCACGTCCGTTCTGCAGGGGGCGACGGCCGCTACGAATCCCTTGGCTCCCAAGGAGCCGCCCATGCCTGCCAAGGCCAAACGCGTAGTGCATCTGTTCATGAACGGCGGCGCATCCCATGTGGACACGTTCGATCCCAAACCTTCGCTGGCGAAGTACGCCGGGAAGCCGATTCCGATCACGTTGAAGACGGAGCGCCGGACCGGGGCCGCATTCCCCTCTCCTTTCCAGTTCCGGAAATTCGGCCAGAGCGGTGCGGAGGTCAGCGAGATCTTCTCGAATGTCGGAGCCTGTGCCGACGACCTTTGCATCATCCGCTCCATGCATACCGACATTCCCAATCATGAACCGTCGCTGATGATGATGAACTGCGGTGACGTTCGCCAGGTGAGGCCCAGCTTCGGATCCTGGGTGACGTATGGCCTCGGCTCCGAAAATCAGAATCTGCCGGGGTTCATGGTCCTCTGCCCGGATGGACTGCCGACCCAAGGAAATCAGAACTGGCGCTCCGCGTTTCTGCCGGGAGCCTACCAGGCGACGCATATCGATACGCGTGAAACCCAGATTGAAAAACTGATCGAGAACATACGGAACAGCTTCACCACCTCCAAGGAACAGCGCCGGCAACTGGATCTGCTGACCGAACTGAATCGGGGCTATCAGGAGAAAAGGCAAAACGATGCGCTCCTGGAGGCGCGCGTGCAATCGTTTGAGCTGGCCTACCGGATGCAAATGGAGGCCGATGACGCGTTCGATTTGTCCAAAGAGCCCGAACACATCCGTAAGATGTACGGCGACGGGCTACAGGCGCGGCAGATGATGATCGCACGCCGCCTGCTGGAGCGCGGCGTCCGGTTCGTCCAGGTGTGGCATGGCGCCGGACAGCCGTGGGACAGCCATGACGATATCCGCAAGAATCACGGCCGGTTGGCGAAGGAGTGCGATCAACCCATAGCCGCGCTGATCAAGGACCTGAAGCAGCGCGGTATGTTGGAGGACACCCTCGTTATCTGGGGCGGAGAGTTCGGGCGTACACCGACGGTGGAATTGCCCGACTTAGGAGCTAACTCCGGCATGGTGAATGGCCGCGATCACAATCCATACGGCTTCAGCATGTGGCTTGCCGGAGCGGGACTGAAAAAAGGTCTGGTGTACGGCGCCACGGATGAGTTCGGGTTTGCGGCCGCGGAGGACAAGGTGCACGTTCATGACCTGCACGCGACCCTGCTGCACCTGCTCGGGTTCGATCATGAGAAGTTCACGTATCGCTACGCGGGGCGGGACTTCCGCCTGACCGATGTGCACGGGCACGTCGTTCGCGAGTTGCTGGCTTGAATTGTCAAACCTGCTTCAGGCGCTCGGCGGCCGATTCCGGGGTAATGTCCCGCTGGGGCATGCCAAGCATTTCAAAACCCACCATAAACTTACGGACGGTGGCCGAACGCAGCAACGGTGGATAATAATGCGCGTGAAAGTGCCACTCCGGGTGTGATTGGCCATCCGTCGGGGTCTGGTGGAAGCCCATGGTGTACGGGAACGAGACCTGGAAGAGATTGTCGTAGCGCGTCGTAAGCTGCTTCATGATCCCGGCCAGATCCGTTCGCTGCTTGTCGGAAAGATCCGGGAAAGCCCCGGCGTGCCCGCGTGAAATCAGCATGGTTTCAAACGGCCAGACCGCCCAGAACGGCACCACCGCCAGAAACGAATCGTTTTCGCAAACGATGCGGATGCGCTCCCTTTCCTCGATACGCGCGTAATCACAAAGAAGGCAGTGCCCCTTGGTCTGCAGGTAGGCCGCTTGCGAGGCGCTCTCCTTGGCGACCTCGTTCGGGAGCGTCTCGGTGGACCAGATCTGGCAATGCGGATGCGGATTACTGGCGCCCATCATTTCGCCGCGGTTTTCGAAGATCTGGACGTAGCGGATGAAGTTATGGCTCGCAAGTTCACGATACTGTTCGACCCACGTATCAATCACACGGCGGATCCCTTCGACCGGCATACGGGCGACCGTTAGGCTGTGGTTCGGGTCAAAGCAGACGACCCGGCAGATGCCGCGTTCCGACTCGGCTATCAGCAGATCCCGTTCGTTCTCCGAAACCGCCGGAATTTCTGGTTTCAGGGCCGCGTAGTCGTTATCGAAGACGAAAGTGCTCGTGTAGTTCGGATTTCTCGCTCCTCCGGCGCGCGCATTGCCCGGGCATAGATAGCATTCCGGGTCGTAGGTGGGCTGTACGGGCGCCGCAGTCTTCTCGATCTGGCCCTGCCACGGCCGCTGCGTGCGGTGTGGAGAAACCAGAACCCATTCGCGGGTGAGGGGGTTAAAACGTCGGTGAGGTTCGGTGGCAAGCGTCACTATGGTGATTGTAGGACGCGAGAGGGTAGGTATGCCCCTCTTGCATCCGTGACATAGTACTAATCGTTAGCAAACGTTCATTCTTGGCTGAGGATGAAACAGGTATAATTGAAAGCCAGTCCTACTTTCTTTAGCAATCGGAAAGGCCAGGACGAGTATCATTTATGAGCGCTTCAATTCCCTCAGTAAATCATTTATACCGAAGAGTTTACGAGGGTGTGAACTATCGGCTACGGACCTTCGCCGGGGGACGGTTTGCCGACCATTGCAGGCCGACCTCGATCGGAATGATGGTGACGGACCGTTGCAATGCCAAGTGCGTTCATTGCGATATCTGGAAGAACCGCGGGCAAGAGGAAACGCCCACGCTCGATCAGTGGAAGAAGATGCTCACTGATCTGCGTAACTGGTTGGGTCCCGTGCACTTCTACTTCAGCGGAGGCGAGGCCCTTCTGCGCGTTTGGTCTACGGATATGGCCGCTCACGGGGCCAAAGTGGGGCTGCTCGTAGAGTTTCTCACCCATGGGTATTGGGAAGACCAGACCCGCATCGAAGCGTTGGCCAACGCGAATCTCTGGCGCATCACGATGTCACTCGACGGCATTGGTGAAGCGCACTCCATCGTGCGAGGCAAGCCGGGTTTCTTCGAAAAGACGATGAAGTCTTTCGAGACGGTGAAACGGGTTCGAAAGGAAAAGGGCTATGCGACGCGAGTGCGGTTCAAGACCGTGGTGATGTCGCATAATCTGCACGATATTTCAAACGTCGCAAAGTTCGCCGGTCAGCACGAAAACGTCGAGGTCTTCTATCAGGCAGTGGAGCAGAACTACAATACGCCGGAAGATCCCCGCTGGTTTGAGAAGAGCCCGAACTGGCCGCGCGACACGAACAAGGTAATCGCCGCCGTCACTGACCTGATCCGCTTGAAGCGGGAGGGGCTGCCGATTGCGAACAGCTACGATCAGTTGGAAGCGATGATTCCTTACTTCCAGAATCCGGACGCATTCCGCATTCAAATGCAATCCCACCAGGCTCACGAGCATCGCGCCCTGTGCGCCGCCCTCACCAGCTTGCAGTTCATGCCGAACGGGGACGTGCTGGCCTGCTACGGCCAGCCCGCGATCGGCAATATCAAAACGACTCCGATTCGCGAAATCTGGGAGAACCGTCCTAAGTGGTGGAATGAGGGCTGCTGCCTGTCACGGCGATGTACCGATGCAGAGAAGGAAACCCTCTCGCTGACCACGATCTCTGTCTGACACAGCGAATGAAGACCGTTCTGTCTCTGTATGGCCTGGAGCCAAAGCGAGTAGGCGGCATGGAAGCACTGGTCCTGGAGACCACGCTCCAACTCGCTGAGCACGGTTGGCGGCATGTAGCCGCGTTCTCCGGCCCTCCTTCACCGGCCGCAAAGGAATACCTCACTCATCCGAATTTGACACTGGAAGTTGTGGAACACCCGTGGGCCGTCAATGGCAGCACCCTGAGTGCGGTGCGGGCGCTCCTGACACGTTACCGGCCCGAGGTTCTCCATTTCCTCTACACAGGATTCCTCGGTCCGTATCCCTGGCTGGCAAAGCTGTCCGGAGTCAAGCGGGTGCTGTTTACGGATCAGGGCTCCCACGAAGAGGGTTATGAAGCATATCCCGCGCCCGTTTGGAAGCGCATCGCGGGACGTGTCATCAACGCACACCTGGACCGGGTGATTTGCGTGAGCGACAGCAACCGCCAAATTCTGGAGACTCGAGGGATTCTCCCGTCCAGCCGCATCACTCGCATCTACAACGGCAATTACCTGAATCATGGGCCGGCGGACGCGATGGCGGCGCGCTTCAAGCAGCGCTTCTCCATACCGGCAGAACGGCGCGTGGTGCTGCAGGTCAGTTCGATGATTCGAGAGAAAGGCATTGACGATCTGCTGGAGGCTGCCGCGGAGGTGCTGCAGCAACGGACAGACGTACAGTTTGTCTTTGGCGGCGACGGCAAATCGCTTCCGGAGTATCAGCGGAAGGCGGACCAGTTGGGAATCGCCGGACACGTTACCTTTACCGGCCTCTTGCAGAATCCGCTGGAAGACGGCGCCTTCGCGGCGGCCGACATTGTGTGCCAGGTTTCGCGATGGACCGAGGCCTTCGGCATCTCGATCAGCGAAGCGATGTCGTTCTGCCGGCCGATCGTGGCGACTACCGTGGGAGGCATTCCGGAACTGGTTGAGGATGGAGTGACCGGATACCTGGTTCCGAAGCGCGATCCGAAGGCCATCGCGAACCGGCTTCTGCGGCTGTTGGCCGATCCGGCGCTGCGGGCTCGGATGGGGTCGGCGAGCCGCCGGAAAGCGGAAGAGAATTTCGACTTGAGGAACGTAGTCGCACAGATTCTCCGAGAGTACGGAATCGCCTAGAGTTCCGGCGTAAACGGGTTATCGAGCACGAAGAGCCATGTGCCGTTCGGTTGGCGGCGCACCACTTCACTGCTCATCCCTCGCAGCGCCACTCCCCTGCCCGGACCACCGGCTTCAATCAGCCAACCTCCGTGCAATAACGCCAGACCGTCGCCCGATTCCAGCACAATGCGAGTCTTCATGGTCATTTGTCCCTTCATTTCCAGCCACCCGCTGAGTGCCTCTCTGATTGCCTCATGACCGGTTACAGGTTCGCCATTCGCAAGCAGGACAGCCGAGGGCTCGTAAAGTTGCAGAAGGCCGTCGAGGTCAGCGGCGTTGAAGGCTTCCACGAATTGGGTGTGAATCTCCGCGGGCGTACGTGCTGGCATTAGAGACCTCTCTTAAATCTGAAGTCGAACAGTTTGGATGATCATAGCAGCGATCGTGACAGCGGAAAACCACCATATGGGCAGCAGAAGCGAGTAGTTGTGCTCCAGCGTGGGGACCGGAGAAGCAAACAACGTGCCCCGAATAGGATGAGACCGGATAGGATATTGACAAGAAGTTGCCTGCTGTTGCTTCGCGCGCGAAGAGCAGCAGGCAAAAGACAGGTTTGGCAAGGGATTGCCCCGAATGTGCCAGCTTCAGCTTGCACCTCGTTGCGGGAAAATACAATAGCCTGTTTGCGTGAAGGCCCCGGCCCAAATTCCGGGTACCACTCCATTCGGGAACAGGATGCGCCGGTTGATAATTCTGTTTGGGTCTCCAGAATCCCGCAACCGTGCGATGGGAGCTTGATTGCGAATGAGCAAAAGTAGAATTGGCGATATGCGTCCAGACCAGACCGGGTACCGCAACCTGCTATTCGTCCTTGTAGCAGGCTTCAGTCTCGTGATCGCCTGTCTGCTCGCAGCAGGCTTCATGGGCGTGCAGAACGTACGTTCAATTGAAGAGAACGCGGCCGGCCTGGTAAATGAACAACTGCTGACCGCGCAACTGATCGACGGTCTGCAACGCGAGCAGAAGACCCTGAATACAGTGTTCTACGATCTGGCGAGTACGCCGGACCGCTTCGACCCCACGACGATACGTGCACAGCTCGATGCCTCGGATCGCACCATGCAGGATATCGTTGAGCAGGCAAGGGGGGCGGGCGGCGGAGGTGACTGGCTCGCCTTACAGAACGCCGCGCTGGCATTTTCCAGTGAGGTGCGCCACCTGCTCGATGAAAAGCAACCAGAGGTTCACGCATCGGAAAACCTGCTGCTGCGGCATCAGGAAGTCGTCTCACTTACGGCCAGACTGCTGGGAAGCGGCTACGTGAAGGCATCCCAGGCGCAGCGGCAGATTGAGACGCGATCGGCGGAACTGGTGCGCGAGTCTGTATTATTGCTCGGCCTCTCTCTGGCGTGCGCGCTGGGCTGCGCTTTGTACACGGTACGGTTGAGCACGCGTATGTACCGCCAGATGGAGCGGCAGTCGAACGAGCTCAGCCGCGTTTCCTGGCACCTCCTGGAGAATCAGGAAACAACGGCGCGCAGGTTTTCCCACGAGCTCCACGATGAATTGGGGCAGAGCCTCACCGCCGTGAAGGCGAATCTCGTAGCCCTGGAGAATGGCACCTCTATGGATAGCCGCCGGTTGAGGGACACCCGGCAACTGGTGGATGAAGCAGTTCGAAACGTCAGGGAATTATCTCAGCTTCTGCGTCCGGTCATCCTGGATGACCTCGGCTTGGATGCTGGCCTCCGCTCGCTCGCCGAGGGTTTCACTCAGCGAACAGGCATTGAAGTGGAATACAGATCCACCTTCGACGAGCGCCTTCAGGACGAGACGGAAACGCACCTCTTCCGGATTGCGCAGGAGGCGCTCACGAATATCGCACGCCATTCAGGCGCAACGCACGTTTCGATGGATCTACGGCGGGAGCAAGACCGGATCCAACTGACGTTGCGGGACAATGGGAGGGGGCTGCGCTCAGAGGAGGCGACCTCTACAGGCTTAGGGATGATCGGGATGAGGGCGAGGGCGCGTAGCGCCGGCGGCGATTTCCGGGTTGAAAGCTCGGGCAGCGGAGTCAGCATCCGCGTATCTATTCCTTGCCATAGCGAGCAAACCGAACATGATTCGCATCTTGTTGGTGGATGACCACGCGATGGTCCGTAAGGGCTTCGGCCTGATACTCGGTGGTCAGCAGGACCTGGAGATCATCGGAGAAGCCGGCAACGGCAGAGAAGCCCTGGAACTGACCGAGAAACTGCAGCCGGACGTCGTTGTCATGGACGTAGCGATGCCGGAGCTAAACGGAATCGAGGCGACCCGCAAGATCATGGCGTCGGTGCCGCGCACCCGTATTCTGGCGCTAAGCATGCACAAGGATTCGGTCTACGTGCGTGAGATCCTCCGCGCCGGCGCGAAAGGATATCTGCTGAAGGATTCGATCGATCACGATCTGGTCGCGGCTGTCCGTGCGGTTGCGAAGGGCGAGGGTTATCTTAGTCCTGCGGTGTCGGAAGCGGTGCTTTCCGATTACCGGCGGCATGTGACCGCTCCTCTGGATTTGCTGACCGGGCGCGAGCGCGAAGTGCTGCAGATGATCGCCAGCGGCAAAACCAACAAAGAGATCGCGGGCGAACTGAAACTGAGCGTATACACCGTGGATGCCCATCGCGGGCGGATCATGGAGAAGCTGAATCTCCACAGCACAGGCGAACTGGTTCGGTTCGCGGTTCGAAATGGCCTGATTGATTAGGAAATTCGCTGAATCGTGATGTCGGGGCGCGATAGCGTCTCAGGCGTCAACTCAATCCCTAGTCCCGGGCCTTCAGGAATCGGCAGCACCCCTTCGACCGCCGGATAGGTACGGTCCACGATCCCGCGATACTCGTCCGCATAGTGGCGGCGCACTGTTTCCAGAATGTACAGGTTTGTGACGTTCGCGGCGAGATGAAGGGAAGCCGCGTGCAGCACCGGACCGCCGCAGTTGTGAGGAGCGATCGGACGATAGTTGACCTCCGCCATCGCCGCGATCTTGCGCGCCTCCGAGATACCTCCGCACCAGCAGATGTCCGGCATCACGATTCGCGCCGCATCGTTCTCAAGCAATTCACGGAAGCCCCAACGCGTCATCAGCCGTTCGCTCACGCAGAGCGGAAGACTGGTTTGCGCGGCCAGTTCGGCGTAGGCGGACAGGTTATCCTGCGGCAGCATTTCTTCCAACCACATCGGCGAGTACTGCTCGCACTCCTGCGCGATCTGAATCGCACAATGCAGATTCCAGAAACCGTGAAATTCCATGGCGACTTCCATCTCATCGCCGAACTGTTCCTTGATTTTTCTCAAAGGCAAGATTCCCCGTTGCATCTGGTCCCGCGTGATGTACTGCCCGCGGGTCTCTCGTGCGACCGGATCGAACGGCCAGATCTTCATCGCGCGAATGCCGTTGTCCAGCAGGCTGTGCGCGAGGCGTACCGGTTCAGTGAGGAAGTCGATATGGTCGTAGCAGGTGTTGTACGTTCGGATGGAATCCCTCGAACGCCCGCCCAGCAGTTGGTAGACAGGCACGTTCGCCGCTTTTCCCGCAATGTCCCAGAGTGCGAGGTCCACTGCGCTGATGGCGCGCATCTCCGCACCCGCCCAGCCGCTGTAGCTGATCTTCTCGAACATGTCCGCCCACAAACGGTCGATCTGCAGCGGATCCCGTCCCAGCAGCACGGGCGCCAGCGCATTGCGCACCACGGCTGCCTCAGCTTCCGGCCATGGATACGTTTCCCCCAGGCCGGTGATGCCCGCGTCGGTGTGCACGCGAACCCACAGCCACTGGATCGGTCCGGCATGCACCGTAATGCCCCGGGACAGATACACCGTCTCGATCGCAGTGATCTTCATCCGACCTTTTCGGCAATCGATTTGGCCTGCAGGAACTGCAGCAAATAATCCGGCCCGCCCGCTTTTGAGTCCGTACCGGACATATTGAAGCCGCCAAACGGATGCGCCCCCACCATCGCCCCGGTACACTTACGGTTGATGTAGAGATTGCCGACGAAGAACTCGTCGCTCGCGCGCTTGATCTTCTCGCGATTGTTCGTGTAAACGGCGCCCGTCAGACCGTACTCCGTTGCGTTCGCAAGTTCCATCGCGTGGTCGAAGTCCCGCGCCTTGCTCACGGCCAGCACCGGTCCGAAGACTTCTTCCTGGAAGAGTCGCGCATCTTTGTCGATGTCCACAATCACCGTCGGCTGGATGAAATAGCCTTTGCCCTCGCCCGCATTGCCGCCGGTCAGCAGGCGGCCCTCGCTCTTGCCCTTCTCGATGTACGACAGAATCGTATTCTTCGCGCCTTCGTTGATCACCGGGCCCATGTAGTTCGACGGCTCGTCCGTGCTGCCCACCTTGATCTCCGATACCTTGGCCTTCAGCTTCTCCAGGAATTGGTCGTACACCGCTTCATCCACGATCGCGCGCGAACACGCCGAGCACTTCTGTCCCTGATACCCGAAAGCAGACTGCACCACACCCGTCACGGCGCTCTCCAGATCCGCCTCCCGGTCCACCACGATGGCATCCTTGCCGCCCATCTCCGCAACCACCCGCTTGATCCAGATCTGTCCCTTTCGCGGCTTCGCTGCCAGTTCATTGATGCGCAGCCCCACGTCGCGCGACCCTGTGAAAGAAACGAAACGGGTCTTCGGATGCTCTACCAGAACGTCGCCAACCGTAGCTCCACTGCCCGTCAGGAGCGAAAAGGACTCCGGTGGAAAGCCTGCTTCCAGCAGCACGTCGGCGAATTTCTGCGCTATGGTCGGCGTATCGCTCGATGGCTTGATCACCACCGTATTGCCTGTCACCAGTGCAGCCACCGTCATCCCGGCAAGAATGGCGAGCGGAAAATTCCATGGCGGAATAATCACGCCCACGCCGAGCGGCAGGTACTCCAGGCGGTCTTTTTCCCCAGGTAGTTGAACGGGTTCGTCCGGTCTGGCCCAGCGCACCATTTGGCGGGCATAGTATTCGCAGAAATCGATTGCCTCGCATGTTTCCGGCTCTGCTTCGGCGAAAGTCTTGCCCGCTTCCAGCACCAGCCAGGCATTGAACTGATTCTTGCGCTTCCGGATGATGTCGGCGGCGCGTAGAGTCATCTCGATGCGCTGCTCGGCGGGTGTTGCCTTCCATTTCGGGAAATAGGCGTACGCTTTCTCGATAGCCTTCTTCGCCAGATCCGCGGTTGCGCTGTGATGCAGGCCGGCCACTTCGTCCGGATTCGAGGGATTCACGCTCTTCAACAGATCGCCTGTGGTGGCGCGCTCGCCCGCAATCAGCAGCGGATATTCTTTGCCCACCTCGGCGCGCGCGGTTTTCACCGCCTGCTGCATCGCTTCGCGATTCGCCGGCACCGTAAAGTCGGTGTACGGCTCGTTCCGGAACGGCGGAATCTCCCTCATCATCCCTCCATTAGTTTGCGGCCCTCTTCGAACAGTTCCGCTGCTTCATCGGCCAACTGCCTTCCCTTATCGAACAGTTCTCGGCTGGTCTTCATCAACTCCTGTCCGGATCCGCGGGTTTTTTCTCGCAGGTACCGCCGCGTATCATTTCCGGACGCGGGAGCGAGCACAACGGCCAACCCCACGCCAATAGAAAATCCCGCCAAAAACCAGCCGGCATTCCGGGTAGAATCTGCAGCCATGATCTCAGTGGCCTCCAAACTCTAAGGTAACGCACCACTTCGTGTTAGAAACAACCTGGGCCATACTCACATCCATAACGTGAGGGATGGGATACGCTGAAAACATGAGTGACTCCACCGGGTATGCCACAATTTTTCGCTCCGCCGATGAGAACGCAGAAGATGATGCTTGGGGCGTAGCCGAACTACTCTGCGCGCAGGGCTTCCATGCTGTTGCCGTGGATGACAAAACGCCCGGGGTGGTGCAAGGAACGTGGGAAGTGCGCGTTCCTGCATCGGAAGGTCCGCAGGCCGAAGCTGCCGCCGAAAATATCAGCTTCCATGATTTCAATGAGGGCGATTTCGAAGATGATGGTGAAGATCCGTCTCACGACATGGATCTTGTGACCGTCGCGCACACCGATGGCGCAATGGGAGAAATGGAAGCCACCAGCATCCGCAGCATCCTCGATGCCAACGGGATCAAGGCTCTCGTCGTCGGGGACAGCGTGTTCCCGAATCTCGGCTTTGAGGTTCGTGTGCCGAAAGAAGACCGCGCAAAAGCCGAAGCGGCGATTGCAGAGGCGCAGGCCGCGGGCCCTGCAGCCGCTATCGAAGCGGAACAGCAGTCGGAAAAGCCGCAGTAGCCTGAAAGAACCTGAGCCACAATGCTCATACAATAAGAGCATTGTGGCTTCAATAGCGAAACGTCTCCCATTAGCGCGCCACTGCTGCATATTTGTATTGTTCTGCGGCGCGCTGATGGCACAATCTGCGCGCCCCACGGCCGTTATTGAAGGTGTTGTGCTGGATCCTACCGGCGCAGCCATCGCCGGCGCTCACGTGCAGGTGAGTTCCACAAAGTCCGGCGCCTCCCGTCAAGCGGAAGCTGACACTGAAGGACGCTTCCGCTTCCCCGGACTTTCATCCGGCGAGTACACTCTGCGCGTGGACCACGAAGGATTCACGCCGGCCTTGCTGAAACCGTTCTCGATCTCCATCGGACAGGTATCTGTACGCCGCATTGAGCTCAGTCCCGCCAGCGTTATCGAAAAGCTCGAGGTGCTGGATCAGGCCGAAGCCATCGACTACACCGCCACGACCGCCGGCGCAGCGTTGGGCGGCGAGCGCATCGAAGAATCTCCCGCGCAGAATCGTAATTATCTGAACTTCGTCCTTCTCGCCCCGAGCGTCGCGTCATCCGCCGGTTCCAACGCCCAGCGCAATCTCGCCGGAGTGCGCAGCGTCCGTGTCGACAGTGGATTCAGCTTCTCCGGAATTCGGCCGCGCAATAACAGCCTCTTGATCGATGGCGTGGACAATCGTGACGAGACTACCGGCGGTAATCGCGTCTCCATCGGACTCGAGATGGTAGAGGAGTTCCGCGTCTCTGGCACAGTAGTGGGAGCTGAGTACGGCGGTGCCGCGGGTGGATCGGTCAACATGGTCACGCGCCCGGGCACCAATCTCTGGCACGGCGACTTCACATATTTCGACCAAAACGAATTCGCTGACGCACGTAACCCCGAAGTGCGCCGCGGCCTGAATCCACTCTTCCGCCGCCACCAGCCCGGGGCTTCCGTGATGGGTCCCGTGATTAGGGACAAGACGTTCTTCTCAACCGCCTTCGAACAGGAATGGGAGAGGAGTGAAGAATGGTCTGAGGTGCCGCAGCGCTATAACCAGCAGATCGGACAAACCCTCGCCAGCCCGCTGTTCGCTCGCTCAGGTGTGCGCATCCCATCGCCTGGACTGTTTCCCACAGACTCTTCTCAAAGCGTCTTTTCTTTCAAAGCGGATCACCATGTCGACTCGAAGAATTCCGTTTCAGCAAGGGCGGCCTGGTCACGCGGTCGCACCACTCGCGATGTGCAGGACGTGGACAACTTCACCGATGTCTCGGCGCGCGGCACCAGCCTGACGGACGACCAGTCCTTTGTAGGCACTTGGATATGGGTGCCCGGCCCGAGATTCGTAAATGATCTGCGCGCCCAGTTCGCCCGCCGCGATATGGATCTCACGCCCAACTCGCGTGGCCCCATGCTCGACATTCCCGGCGTAGTGACGCTCGGACAAGGCTTTCGTCTCGATTCCAACCGCCGCGAAGATCACTACGAGATCGTCGATTCGGTAAACCTCGGGTTTCGCAAACACCAACTCTCCATCGGCGGCAGCGTCCACGTGGTCAATCTGGATGCTCGCCTCGCGAACCGCTTCGCCGGTATATACGTCTTCCCATCAATCGAGGATTTCTACGCCGGCCGCCCCGATATCTACACGCAATCGTTCGGGGATCCTTTTACTTCGCTCCGCACCACACCCTTGGGACTTTGGGTGCAGGACCGCTGGCAGATCGCGCCGGGAGTCACCGTGGAAGCCGGCCTTCGATTCGATCATCAATTCTTCGACACCAGTCTGCAGGCCGCGTCGAATTCCAACTACTCGCCGCGTCTTGGTATCGCGTGGCGCCCCGGCAGGAACGCCCAGACCGTCATTCGCGCGGGTTTCGGTTTGTTCTATGATCGCTACCCGCTGGCCTTCTTGAACGATGCTATCCAGAAGGACGGTGTTCATGGCTATGATGTCTTCGCTACCGGAGCCGCCGCGCAGCAGGCTTTTCTTTCCTACATGGGTTCCGGAAGCGTCGATCCGCTTCTTCCGCATTTCGCCTATCATCTCTCCGGCTCCTTTCCGTCCACCTACGGGCGCAAGCTCACCACTGGAGTGGAACACTCGCTGGACGCCAACACCACTCTCACCGCGGAATATAGCTGGGTACGCGGTATGCACCTGCCCCGCACTCGCAAACTGACGGACTACTATCTCGAGCAAAGCGCGACGTCTGACTATCAGGGCGTCTCCGTTTCGCTTCATCGCAGGCTCACGAAGGAGCTCACATATTTGTTTGCCTATACCGGAGGCATCACCAACGACGACGCTTCGGACTTCGATGAGTTCCCGCTCAACCCCAAGAACCTGCGCGTGGATTGGGCTCGCTCACGGCAGCACCAGGCGCATCGTTTCACCGCTTCCGCCCTGTTCGACGTCCCGGTAAAAGGAATGCCCGGATGGGTTCGCGAGCCGCTCGATGATCTCAGCATCGCCCCCATGTTCGTCTACGGTTCGGGACGTCCGGTCAATGCACTGGAAACAACCGACCTTTACCGCACAGGTGCATATCCCCTCTCCGCCCGGCCCGCCGGTTTCTCCCGCAATCCGGATTTCTCCCGCGGCACGGCGAACTTCGATGTCCGCGTGATGAAAACATTTCCCTTCCATGAGAATCGCTCGCGCCTGCAGCTTGGCGTAGAAGCATTCAACGTCACGAACCATTCAAATCCAATCCGTGTGAGTAACTTCTACTCCGCTCTGGGACGCCCCCTCAGTTCTTACAAAGAATTTGTGGAAGCTTCCAATGCGAGACAAGTGCAATTCATGATCCAGTTCGAATACTAGATGCGGGTACTCGTCTTGCTCTCCCGGCTTCGAATACAACTTCGATGAAAACCTGATGCTGAACTTCGGTGTGGGCCCGGCCCTCACCGATGGCGGCAACAGGCTGACATTCAACGTGCGCCTGGGGCTGCATCTTCGGTAAGAAATCTCTGTAGAGAATTTTTCCGCCCGGCTCTCACTTCATAGTCATGAGAGTCCTTGGGCTCACCCTCACTCTGCTGGTCATTGCTCTTGCGCTACCCTCCAGGCTGATATCGGCCAGCGACGCTGTCTCTGTGGCATACGTCGGCGGCACGCTGGATTCGCTGTCCAGGAAGGTGGACGGCCGTATTCGAACGGTTAACCCGGATTTCTTAGTGTTCGACGCAGGACGCTTCCACCTGAATGTTCCATATGACAAGGTCAACCTGCTGGAGTACGGGCAGAAAGCTGACCGCCGCTATGCAATGGCGGTACTGGTTTCGCCCGTCTTCCTGCTCAGCAAGTCGCGCCAGCATTTCCTGACGCTCGGCTATACCGACGCGCAAGGGAAGCAGCAGGCGCTGGTTCTGCGCGTCTCGAAAGGCGATATCCGATCCGTTTTAGTTGCTCTCGAAGCACGGACCGGCCTGAAGGTGCAGTATCAGGATAGCGAAGCGCGCAAAGCGGGGAAGGGGTGACCCATGCGCGTGTTCTCGCTATTGCTCCTGTGTGTCGGATGCTTCGCGGAGGAGCCGATTCTCCAGATTCGCCGCGTTTTCGTGGACAATCTGAACGGGAACGGCGCGGCAACCGAAATGCGTGATCTGCTGATCACCGCACTTCAAAACACCAGGCGTTTCCAGATCACTGAGAACGCCGAGCGCGCTGACGTCTACCTGCGAGGTACCGCGAACGAGGATGTGTTTACCGAAGTATTCCATTCGACCGAGAGCATCAACGCTCGCGCGTTTGTAGGTTCCGGCAGCAGCTACAGCAAGAACAACAACTCCGGCCGTGTTCCTGCCGACATGAGCGTCGGCGAAAACGAAAGCACGAACTTCAACGAGCGCAAGCACCAATCTCTCGCTACGGTCCGTCTCGTGAATAAGGATGGCGATGTGCTCTGGTCTACAACCAAGGAGAGCACCGGGGCCAAATTTCGGGGTTCGAACGCGGACGTCGCGGACAAGATCGTGAAGCAATTGCTGGCTGACATTGACGAGGCCCGGAAGCCGAAGTAATCGGCGATCTTTGTTAGCGGATCGGCCCAAGAACAATCTGCTTCAAAGGGGATGTCTCGCCGCGCGCGATATTCACCTGCCGTTTACTCAGGCCGAACTCCTCCGCCAGGAACGAGCAGATCTCCGCGTTGGCCTTGCCTTTCTCCGGCGCCGCCGTAATCTTCAGCTTCAACGTGCCGTCCTCCAGGAAGCCGGCAATCTCATTCCGCGAACTCTTCGGAATCACCTTCACGGTCAGGCTCAGCCGGCCGTCTCTGCGCAACTGCTCGCGTAGGTCATCCAGCGTCATTGCGAAATTGGAAACGTCACCATCTGCCCGGCTGGAACCTCGGTCTCGGGCAGCAGCAGAGGCACAGTCGGTCCGGGCTTGCCGTCCGGCTGCAGCATGAACAGCAGCGAACCCTGTTCCACGGCGCAACGGCCATTCGCATTGCCTTCGCTGAAGCACTCGAATCCGATCTCGGCAAGGTCCCGGGACCTGGTTCCTGGCGGAACTTCGATTGCAATGCGGGCCCATCCATCGCGCTCGATTGCGGAATCGAGCCGGCCCAAGTGAGAAGAGAACCAGACCTTCCCACCCTTCTTCCGGACCGCCACCGCCGTTCGGCTGTCCTTGTTGCGGAGCTTGTATTCGATGTACACGTAGTTCACAGGGTCGGAGATCTTTTCGCCATCCGTGATGCCGTACTCACGCAGCTTACCCTCGCGAATCAATTCCTTCCTCATCACTTGATATGTGAGCGGGAGCTGGTCCATCACCCACTCGCGGGAATGCGCGCGCAAGTCCACAAGCATCGGCTGCATCTGATAATGCACCGGAGAATCCTGTCCCGGGCCAACCATGTTGTTGTCCGTCACCGGAATCAGGAGCGGATGACCGCCGAAATATGCTCCTTCAAAAGGCACTTCCTTGTGATCCTTGGCCTGAATAGTCCGCTTCACCGCCGATCCTTGCTCGTTCAGGAACAGCTTGTAAACGTACTCTATGTCGGTCGTTCTACCCCAGCGCGCCATCAAGCGGCGGGTTGACGTACCACCATCCTCATTTGTGAAGATCACCGAATATTGCAGTACTGTCAGGCCCGCTTCAGTGAGCTTCTCGCAGAACTGCAGCATAGGCACATCCGTGAACTTGCCGATCGTGTTCAAACGGGCAAATAAGACTGGCGCATTCGCCACGATAGGGTAATAGGGATCGTGTGTGCCGATCGTCTTCACTTCCACAGCGAGAACCTCCGCCTCGGCCTCGTGCGCCGAACCCTCGAGTTTGCGGCTGATCTCGATCGTGTGTTTGCCCGCGCCGTTCGCGCCTAAAAAGATTTTGTAGTCGAACGGCTGGTCGCCTGCGAACAGCATGACGTTCTGCCGCGACTGCCCATCCACCGTAACCGTCACCAGCGCCGCTTCCCTGCCCTCGACTGCCCAATCCGCGCCGGGCGACCGCATGCGCAGCGATGCGATCACCTCGCCTGGTTCGTCAACGGTGTACGAATATTGCCGGCTCGCTGCGGCGCCTAAGGATGGAAGCGCAAGCATTGCGCCGGTGAGAAGAAGTACTCTGTTCATCTAGCTCGCGAACCTGATCTCGGCGATCACCAGTTGCGGCATCACACGATTCCAGCTCTCTGGAATGCCTTCAAACGGCATACGAAACGCGCGCGTCTCACCGGGCTTCATGGTCGCTTTCACAATCGGCACCCGCTCACGGAGGACCACCTGTCCCGCCACGTCGTAAAAGACGCAGTTCAACTCCACGCGATCCAGCGTTTTGTCTCCAGCATTCGTAATCTGTCCCGTGATCTCGATCAGCGGAGCACCGGTAAAATTCTGCGTGCCCTTCATCTGCACGCCGCCGAGTTTCAGGTTCCGGGTATATAATTTCGCCTCGCTGGTGAGGACCGGTTGCGGCTCTTTCCTCCCGCTGTCGCGTTCCAGATACCACCAGGCTCCGACGGCCAGCGGGATCAGGATCGCGATCAACACCGCCGGCAGCACCAGATTCGTCTTGTGTTGTACGTTACTGACCACTGACCGTCATCTCCCCGATCAGAATAGTCGGCGCGGCGACCGAAGTCCGGAACTCCAGGTCCGAGCCGATCTGATCCAGTCCAGCCAACATTTCCTGCAGCGTACTCGCGATCGTCACTTCGGAAACCGGATACGCGAGTTCTCCATTCTCAATCCACAATCCAGCCGCCCCCCGCGAGTAATCGCCGGTTACCACGTTGGCTCCATCGCCCATCAATTCAGTCACGTAAAAACCATGCTTCAAGGAGCGAATCATCTCTTCCGCGGTTTTCTCGCCGGGTTCCATGTACAGATTTCCGTGTCCCACCGAGGCATTACCCGTCAGTCCGCGCGAAGCGTTCCCGGTCGTTTTCAACCCTAGTTTCCTGGCCGTATAGCTGTTTAGAAGATAGCTCTTCAGTACTCCGCGTTCAATCACGACCGTGCGCCGCGACCGCACTCCTTCGTCGTCAAACGGAGATGAACCGAACAGGCCAGGGATAGTCGCATCGTCAATGATGGTCAACTTCGAATCGGCGATCTTCTTATCCAGGCGGTCCGCCAGGAACGATTCGTTCCGGTAGATTGAATCGCCGCTGACTGCTTCAAAAATATGCCCGATCAACGTGCGGGCCGTACGCGGTTCGAAAATCACCGGCACCTTTTGCGTGCTCACCTTGCGAGCCCCCAGCCGCCGGAGAACCCTTTGTGCGGCGACCGTGCCGACATGCTCCGGACTCTCCAGCCGTTCCGCATTCCGGGCCGCTGAGTACCAATAGTCGCGTTCCATCGAGTCGCCTTCCCGTGCAACCGGCACCGCCGAAAGCGAACAACTGCTGTGCTGGTAGCTGCCGAGGAAGCCACGCGAATTTGCAAACACATGCCCGCCCACGTGCGTGTCGAACGATGTACCTTCAGAATTGAAGATACGGGGGTCTGCCTCGATTGCAGCCTTTTCGGCACGCCGGGCCGCATCGATCTTGTACCCTGTTTCCAGCTTTGCAACGGAATCGAAGTACAGTTCGAGATCGCTCTCAATCTTGCCGAAGTCGCTGTCGTCCGGCAGTCCGGCGTGTGGATCCTCAGTAGTGATCTTCGCCAAATCCAGCGCGCTGCGCACCATCAGCTGAATTCCGTCCTTGGTCAAATCGGATGTGTACGCCGCTCCTGTATGCCGTCCCACCAGCACACGAATTCCAACGCCGCGCGAGCCCGCGTCGGTCAGCTTCTCAATGTCGCCCATGTGCATGCTGACCGAGAACTCCTCGCCCTCTGCAACCGTGCATTCGGCATCCGTTGCGCCGCCGTCGAGCGCCATCTTCACTACGCGGCTCGCGATCTCCTGCAGATCTCCGTTGACCATCCTTAAGCCGTGCCTCCCACCGTCATCTTGTCCACTTTCACTGTCGGGATTCCCACGCCAACCGGCACGCTCTGACCCTCTTTGCCGCAGATTCCGATGCCCTGGTCCAGTTGCAGGTCGTTGCCCACCATGCTCACGTACTTCAGCGCTTCCGGGCCATTGCCGATCAGCGTCGCTCCGCGCACCGGCCGCCCGATCTTACCGTCTTCGATCAAGTAGCTTTCCGAAGCCGAGAACACGAAGTTGCCGCTTGTGATATCCACCTGCCCGCCGCCAAAGTTCGCGCAGTACAGGCCCTTCGGCACGGAGCGGATAATTTCTTCCGGATCGCTCTCGCCGGCCAGCATGTATGTGTTCGTCATGCGCGGCATGGGAATGTGCTGATAGCTTTCGCGGCGCCCGCTGCCGGTGGAAGAGGACCGCATGATGCGGCTTGAGAGTTTATCCTGCAAATACCCGCGCAACACACCGTTTTCGATCAGCACATTCTGCTGGGTAGGGTTGCCCTCATCGTCCATGTTCAGGGAGCCGCGGCGGCTCTGGATCGTGCCGTCATCTATCACCGTGCAGAGCGGGCTTGCCACCTGCTGTCCGATGCGATTGCTAAACGCCGACACACCTTTGCGGTTGAAATCGGCCTCCAGTCCGTGTCCCACTGCCTCGTGGAGCAGAATGCCCGGCCAGCCAGGCCCCAGCACGACGGTCATCTCACCTGCGGGCGCCGGCACAGCATCCAGTTGAACGATTGCCTGGCGCACTGCCTCTTCAGCGAAATACTCCGGCGTCTTCTCATTCAGGAAGAAGTCCAGGCTCACGCGCCCGCCGCCGCCGGAATAGCCCCTCTGCGGTACGCCCTGCCCCTCCCGGGCAAGGGCTGCAACACCCATGCGGGCCATCGGCTGCCGGTCGAACGTCAGAATGCCGTCGCTGTTGGCCACCAGCACATGCCGCAGATTATCGACATAGCTTGCCTGGACCTGAATGACCCTATGGTCCTCTGCCCTCGCGGCCCGGTCGGCACGCTTGACGAGTTCCACACGTTCAAGCAGCGACGTGTCTGAGGGTGCGGTCAGTACGGGATACAGATTCCGCTTCGGCCCCTCCTCGAGTCCCGTCTTCTCCACCTTCGAGGGCCCGGCAGCGATGCAGGCGGCTACCTTGGCGGCTTTCCGAATCTTCTCAGGCGAGAGATCGTCGCTGTACGCGTAGCCAGTGCGCTCGCCTGAGATCACGCGAATCCCGACACCGAGCGAGACGCCCTGGGTGGCGCTCTTCACAATGGATTCGTCAATGGTGATCGAACTCGTTGCAACGTACTCAAAATAGAGGTCCGCGTAGTCGCCGCCATTCGACAGAGCTTCGGACAAGTAGGACTGAAGATCGTTTTCGGTGATTCCGAACTTCTGTCCGAAAAACGATTCCGAGAGAGGCATACTCTTATTCTCTCAGGAACATTTGCGGGAAAAGATGCGTACAATGCAAAAGAGCGTTCCTATGCGTCCGGCCATCTTCCTTGCGTTGAGCTTTGTTGTAAGTCTCACGAACTGCACGGTCCGGACCGACCGTGAATATCCTACCAGGACAGAACACCAAAAGATCGCACGTGACAAGTCGGAAATGACCCGTGCGGAGTTCACCATGCCTGCCGGTGAGTTGCACGTCAGCAGTGGCACCAATGAGTTGATGGAGGGCGACTTCACGTTCAACGATCCCGCATTCGAACCGCAAGTCCGCTATAACAACAGCAGCTTCCGCAGTGTCCTCCACCTCGAACAGCGGGCGCACATGGCTTCTACCGGCAAATCCGAAAGCAAGTGGGATGTACGCCTGAATGAAGAGGTTCCGCTGGATGTCCAAGTCGAGATGGGCGCCGGCCAATCCCGCCTGGATTTTGGAAAGTTGAATTTACGGAGCGTGGAAGTGAAGTTAGGAGCGGGAGAGGTGAAGCTGGACCTTCGCGGCAATCCTAAGCATGACTACGACGTGACCGTCCGCGGCGGAGTGGGCGAAGCCACCATTTGGGTTCCTAAATCTGCGCGTGTAACGGCAGAAGCCTCTGGCGGCATCGGAGGCATCCAGGTGCACGGCTTCAACCAGAAGAACGGCCGATACGAAAACGAATCCGACAAAGACGCCCAGGTCCGCATCCACCTGGATGTGAAGGGCGGCATCGGCGCCATCAATCTGTACTCGGAGTAGGCAGCACGCGCAAGGTCACCGGCGCTTCGTAATACTCGCGCACCTTGCGTGCGGCCGCCTTCCCGACTACCTTCGCCAGATCCTCTTCCGAGGCGTTCTTCACCCGCTCCGAACTTCCGAATTCCCGCAGGAGCTTCTCCACTGTCTTCGCGCCGACGCCCGGTGCCTGCTCGAGTTCCGAGCGCAGGCGCGTCATGTTGCGGCGCGTTCGGTGAAACGTCACCGCGAACCTGTGGGCTTCATCACGGACACTCTGGATGAGGTGCAGCACTGGCGAGTAGCGGTCGAGTTGGATCGGCTCGTCCTCCTGCCCGTACACGTAGATGATCTCTTCCCTCTTGGCGATGGATGCGAGCGGCTGGTTGATGATTCCGATCGCCTCCAGCGCCTCCGCCGCCGCATGCAACTGCCCAAGGCCGCCGTCGATGAGAATCAGCCCGGGCATGGGCAGTTTCTCCTCCTGCAGCCGGCTGTACCGCCGTGTTACCACCTCGCGCATGCTGGCGAAGTCGTCGTTTCCCACTACTGTGCGGATGATGAATTTGCGGTAATCGGACTTCTTCATTCGCCCGTCTTCCCACACCACCATGGACGCGACCTTGTCCGTTCCTTGTATGTGTGAGATGTCGAAGCACTCAATGCGCTTCGGCGCTTCCGCCAGGTTCAAAGTCTCCTGCAAAGCTTCTTGAATCGCGGTGGACGAAGGCTTCAGGACGCGGAATCGCGCATCGAAGCTGTGCTTCGCATTTGTTTCCACAAGCCCGATCATTGCCTTCTTCTGCCCTCGCTGCGGAGTGTGGATTTCGACTTTTCGGCCCCGCCGTTCGGAGAGGAATTCCTCCAGTTCGTCGCGGTCCTCGATCTCCACGGGCAGATGAATCTGGGCCGGAATGTACTGCTGGTTCAGGTAGACCTGCTTGATCAACGAATCGAAAAACTCGTGCGGCTCGAATTCGAACTGGTCTTCCCAAAACATTTCGCGCCGGTCCACAATCCGTCCATTGCGGAGATGGAACAGGTTCACCGCGATCAGCGGCGGCTCTGCGTAATACGCGAAGATATCGCTGTTGTCGCCTTCGGCGGCTGCCATCTTTTGCTTCTCTTCCATCTCTTCGACGGTGTGAATCAAATCCCTCAGATTTCCTGCTTCTTCGAAACGCAGGTCCTGCGAGGCGGATTCCATACGCGTGCGGAGCCTGGAGGTCAGATCGCGATGGCGGCCTTCGAGAAACATGCGCACATTCCCGACTGCCTCGGCGTAAGTCGTATCATCCACCAACCCCTCGACACAAGGCCCCAGGCAGCGATGAATGTGGTACTGCAGGCAGGGATGCGTATGCTTGCGTCCGAAGTCCACATTGCACGAAGGCACTTTGAAATAGCGATGGATAAAGTGCACGAGCCGGTGCGCGAGGTTACCCGGAAAGTATGGTCCGTAGTAAGTGGAGCCGTCTTTCCGAAGCCTGCGGGTGACGTAAACGCGCGGGTACTTCTCGGCTGTTAGCTTGATGTAGGGATACGTCTTGTCATCCCGGAGCAGCACGTTGAAGCGCGGCTTGTACTGCTTGATGAGGTTGTTCTCAAGCGCCAGCGCTTCCTTGTTGTTGTCGACCTGGATGAACTGAACGTCTCGTGCTTCGCTGATCAGCGTGCCGGTCTTAGGCTCGGCGAGCCGGTCCTCATTGAAGTAACTGCGCACCCGCGCGCGCAGGTTCTTGGCTTTTCCGACGTAGATGACTGTCCCGTGCCCGTCTTTATAGAGATACACTCCGGGCAAAACCGGCAACTGCGCTACTTTTTCACGGAGGTCCATCAGATTACAAACCGGCAGCTATACTTTAAGTGTGACACGGAAGTTCTTGCGCCATGCGCTTTTCCTAGCGCTTGGCGCCGCTCTCGCCTTCTCTCAGGAACAGCCAAAGAAAGCACCTCAGAATCCCAGGGTCGAAGTGCAGGAGCCTCCGGAAGAAGACACTACCAACGCCCCGAAAGAATATAGCTTCAATCCGTTGCAGGCGACCAAGGAGATGAGGATCGGAGAGTTCTACTTCAAGAAGAAGAACTACCGGGCCGCATCCAACCGCTTCGAAGAGGCAACCAAGTGGAACCCAGGGTTGGCGGAAGCTTACTACCGGCTGGCCGAAGCGAAAGAAAAGCTTCACGACAAGGAAGCGGCCAAGGCCGCTTACAAAAAGTACCTGGAAGTCGAACCCGGCGGCAAGGACGCAACGGCAGCGAAGAAGAAACTCGAATCCAAGTAATTGGATGCCGCGGATGCGATAGAGTTGCATTCAATGATTGCGGCATCGTTATCCAGGCGGCGTTGGTACATCCTCGCTCTCCTCTTCTTCGCGACGACGATCAACTATCTGGATCGCATCGTCTTCGCAGTGCTCATGCCCATCATGCGGGAGCAACTCCATTTCGGCACCGAGCAGTACGGCTTCATCACGGGTGCATTCCAAATCACGTACACGGTCGGGTTTCTCGCGATGGGGAAGTTCGTAGACCGGTATGGCACCCGGATTGGTTACGCCGTATCACTGACGTGGTGGTCCGTTTCCGCCGCGCTGCATTCACTGGCGACCACCCCTGTCAGCCTTGGCGCTTTCCGGGCGCTGCTTGGATTCGGTGAGGCCGGAAATTTTCCGTCCGCGATCAAGGCGGTAGCCGAGTGGTTTCCTCCGAAAGACCGGGCGTTCGCGACAGGCATTTTCAATGCGGGCAGCAACGTGGCTTCGATGATCGGGCCGCCGGTCTTTGCGTATCTGGTCATGCGGGTCGGGTGGCGAACGTGCTTCCTTTTAACTCCGGCGCTCTGCCTGGTCTGGCTGGCTCTATGGCTCACCGGATATCGCAATGTGCCGACGGATGACACAGCGGCGGATCAGCGGAAAGTCGGCTGGTCCGAAGCTCTGACTTATCCGGCGACGTGGGGATTTGCGATCGCGAAGTTCTTCACGGATCCGGTTTGGTGGTTTTACCTGTACTGGCTTCCGCCGTACTTCTACGACGTACGAAAGTTCGACCTCAAGCAGATCGGCTGGGCGCTCCCGGTTATCTACCTGATGGCGGACATAGGCAGCGTGGCGGGCGGTTGGCTATCCGGATATTTCATGAGGCTCGGATGGCCCCAGCGGAATGCGCGTATGACCGCGCTGGCGATCTTCGCATCGTTGATGCCGATCGCGGCTCTTTCCGTGCTGGTCGCGAACCCGATCTATGCCATCGCTTTGGTGAGTCTTGCTACCTCCGCGCATCAGGGTTGGTCCGCGAACCTGTACACGACGGTATCGGACTCGTTCCCGAAGTCAGCCGTTGCATCGGTTACGGGCATCGGCGGGTGCCTGGGCGGGTTGGGAGGATTTCTCTTCTCCGCGATCATCCCGGGCTATGTGGTCCAGCACTTCGGCTACTCACCGGTCTTCCTGACCATGGGCTGTTTCCATCTGACGGCGCTGGCATTTCTAGTCTGGTCGGGGCGCCAGAAGCGCCGCGGCGGAGAGCCTCTTGTTGTGGCTCAACAGGGCGCCTGATCAAAGCTTCACGAATCGCAAAGCCATGTACGGCCGGCCGGGCAGGCTGAGTTTCACCTTCGCTGTGTAAGTTCCAGGCAGTGTGGTGGACTTCATCTCCCAGGGATCGATCAACTCTGCCCGGTAGGTGGCAGTACCGAGATCGATGTTGAATTCCGCCGGCTGGTGGTAACTGAAATAGACCAGATAGCCGTCGCCCTTGAGTGTCGGGTAGTATGCGTTCGGGAACGGATCCATGGGTCCGGCCTGCTCGATCACGCGGCGCAGGAAAGCGATCCGCGATGGGCTTTCACCGTGGAGCAACCCACCCTTGGACCACCAAAGGACGTCGTTCCTGTCCAGATACGTCTCGCCGTGTCCCACCCAAGCGCCCATTGCCGTGCCGAGCCAAAAACGATGGACCATCTCGCGCGCGCTAATATCACCCCATCGTTTGGGTATGTTGCCCTCGTACTTGCATTCATCGAAGAGGATCGGCTTTTTCCACTGCTCGCGCCATTCGGTGATCTTTTCAAACTCATCGCCTTGGATGCTGGCGTGCGTGACCCGGGGTTTTGAGTGGTCGTACATGACGCGGCTGTGGTGGATGGAGCACAAACGGCGGTACGGATCGGCTTCCTGAATGATGCGGAAGTAGCGGTCCCAGTCTGAAGGTGTCTTGGTCTTTACCAGGTCCCATTCGTTCGCGACCGACCACCAGACATTTCTATGGGCGCTGAGGCGCGCGATGACGTGCCGCAGGTAGCGATCGTCGACATCCGGTGGCATCTTCGAGTAGCCCCATTTGTCATATGGGTGGAACAGGATCACGTCGGCTTCGATGCCCATCGCGCCAAGTTGGGCGATACGTTTTTCCAGGTGTTGAAAAAACGAGGGGTTGAAGGTTTCGAAGTCCGGCTTCAGGAAGGGGTGCAGGTCCGGCTCGCCGCGGTTGTACTCATACCACTTCGGAAAGACGCACATGCGGATTTTATTGAACGGCGAGATGCGCAGCGAGGCGAGTGTCTGTTGCTCCAACTCCTCGCCCTGATGGGTCCATGCGTAACAAGTGGTTCCAAACTGGTAAAAGGGCGTGCCGTCCGCGTACCCGAACCCGTAAGTGTTGCGCGTGAGAACAGGTCCGTGATTTCCCTGGGATGGCTTCGCGCAGACGAATTGGCCTGACTTGCCGTTGAGGTCCGGGCTTTCGCTCGCCGTCATATAGGACCACTCTCCTTCCGCATCGGGCATGAAGCGAATCCTGTGCGTTCCGGAACCATCGTAGAAGCCAGCGACCGTAATGCGGTGATGCTCGTGCTGGAAAGTCGCCGAGAGGAGGGCATTGGCGGGTCCGGGCCAGGACGCCTCGAAAATGCCCCATTTCTCGACCAGAGCGGAGGCACTTCGCAATAGCGACGGGAGTGAGAGTCCTGCCGCCATGAGTTCTCTACGCGATAGTCTGTTAGCCATGGGTAAGCTCCATTATGCTGTCATCCTTTTGGCTGCGTCGCTGAACAGCTTCGGTGCGGATCCCATACTGTTCGCCTACTTCAAAGAACCAGCGAAGACTGGCGTCTACTTCGCGCTCAGCGAGGATGGCTACCGCTTCGAACCGCTGAACGGCGGTAAGCCCTGGGTCCCACCGCAACGCCATGGCGAGTTGATGCGAGATCCGTTCCTCACGCGCGGACCCGACGGCGAGTTCCACATGGTGTGGACGTGGGAGTGGCGCGCGCAGTCGATCGGCTACGCGCACTCAAAGGACCTGATTCATTGGAGCGATCAGCAAGAGGTGCGGCTGTTTCCCGAGGCGAAGAATACCTGGGCGCCGGAAATTTACTGGGACTGGACGAAAGCAAGCTGGCTGGTGATCTGGTCGAGCGTGGTGGACAGGCGGAACGACACGAACAGGATCTACCACGCGTTCACAAAAGACTTCCGCACCTTCACCAAACCGGAGATCTTTTTCGATCCTGGCTATCAGGTGATCGACGCGACGATCCTGCAGACGAGAGGCACATACCGGCTAATCTTCAAGGACGAAAGGCCGGAGCCCCTCCACAAAGAGATCAGGATCGCCGAAGGGCCGACGTTGAATGGACCATGGACGAACATTAGCGAAGGGCTGACGGAATCGTGGTCGGAAGGTCCGTCAGTGTTGGATCTGGGATCGCGGTATGTGATCTATTACGACCACTATAAGGCGCCGCGAAGATACGAAGCGATCGCCTCTACGGATCTAAAAGAATGGATGCCCATTAACGAACTGATGATTTTCCCTGCCGACTGCAAACACGGCAGTTTCCTCCGGATCACTCCGGAGGAAGCACTCCGGTTACAAACGGCAAATCAGTAGCTCACGCTCGTAGATCATCTCGGGCGGCAGGTGGTCGTGGATATCGATGAAAAGCTGTTCGTGGTCGATCACCTCGGCGCGCCAGGCCGCGCGATCGAAGGACTGCAACTCTTCAAACTGCTCCCGCGAAAATTCGAGACCGTTCCACTCGATGCTGTCGTAGTCGGGCATCCAGCCGATCGGCGATTCCTTACTGAGAGCCCTGCCGTGGGCGCGATCGACGATCCATTTGAGCACTCGCAGGTTTTCACTGAATCCAGGCCAGAGGAATCTGCCATCCGCACTCTTGCGGAACCAGTTCACATGGAAGATACGGGGCGTCTTTGAAAGCGACCGCTGCATCTTGATCCAGTGACGGAAATAGTCGCCCATGTGATAACCGCAGAACGGCAGCATGGCCATGGGATCGCGACGCACCTTGCCGACGTTTCCCGCTGCCGCAGCGGTTGTCTCCGAGCCCATGGTGGCGCCGGTGTAAACGCCGGAACTCCAGTTGAATGCCTGATAAACCAAAGGCATGGTGGTCGCGCGCCGGCCGCCGAAGACGAAGGCGCTGATCGGCACACCTTCTGGATTTTCCCAATCGGGGTCGATGCAAGGGCACTGCGAAGCCGGTGCGGTGAAGCGTGCGTTGGGGTGTGCCGCCTTCGCTCCAGTCTGCTGGCCGATTGCGGGAGTCCAGCGCTTGCCCTGCCAGTCCAGGCATTCGGCGGGCGGATGCTCGGTCATGCCTTCCCACCAGACGCCTCCATCGGGAGTGAGCGCGGTGTTCGTGAAGATTGTGTTGCGCGCCAGCGTCGCCATCGCATTGGGGTTCGTTTTGGCGGAAGTGCCGGGCGCGACGCCGAAGAAACCGGCCTCGGGATTGATGGCTCGCAATTGCCCGTTTGCGTCCGGCTTAATCCAGGCAATGTCGTCGCCGACGGTCCAGACCTTCCAGCCTTCGAAGCCTTTCGGCGGAATCATCATGGCAAGATTTGTTTTGCCGCACGCACTGGGAAATGCCGCCGCTACATATGTCTTTTCGCCATTCGGATCTTCGATGCCGACGATCAGCATGTGTTCGGCCATCCAGCCTTCGTCGCGCGCAATGTTGGAAGCGATGCGAAGCGCGAAGCATTTCTTGCCTAGCAGAGCGTTGCCACCGTATCCGGATCCGAACGACCAGATCTCGCGCGTCTCGGGAAAGTGAACGATGTACTTCTGCGGATTGCACGGCCAAGTCACATCGGCCTCGCCCGGAGCCAGAGGCATACCGACGCTGTGCATACAAGGCACAACGCGCTTCTGATCCTTATCGATCTCCTGAAAGACGGGCCGACCGATGCGCGCCATGATGCGCATGTTCACGACGACGTATGGCGAATCGGTCAACTGCACGCCAATTTGCGACATGGGGCTGCCGACCGGGCCCATGCTGAACGGCAGCACATACATGGTGCGGCCACGCATGCAGCCGTTGAACAACGCTTTCAGAGTCTTCCGCATCTGAAACGGATCGATCCAGTTGTTGGTAGGTCCGGCTGCATCCTTCGACAAGGAGCAGATGAAAGTGCGGTCCTCCACGCGAGCAACGTCGCCGGCATCCGACCGCGCGTAATAGCAGCCCGGCCAGAGGTCCTCATTCAGCTTGATGAACGTTCCGCTCTCCACCATCTGCGCACAGAGGACCTCGTTTTCTTCTTTCGATCCGTCAACCCAATGAATGGCGGCGGGCTTGGTGAGAGTAGCCATTTTTTCCACCCATCGGATGAGATGGGTATTCTCACTGAGCGGCACCGCGACATCACGGCCCGCGAGGGTTTGTTTCGTCGGGATCACCATAACCTTCTATTGGAACACTGCGCGCAAGTATGACTCGCGCGTTAGTGGCCGCGCCGCTGGCAGTGATGAAAAAGAGGGAAGTCAAAAGTTCTGAAGTTTGTGTGAATGGTCCGGTGCCCGGGATGCAACGGCTGAACAGCTGCTTACTTATCCTCCAAATAGGGCTTCCTTTCCCGATTATTCGTTCTATAATGAGGCCCAAAAGGGAGGTCCCGATGAACGCTCCTGTATCCCGCCTCTTGGCGCTCTTTGCCCTTCTTTCCGCCTCAGGGGCGGCTCAACTGCGGGTCACGCCCGGTCATCAGACGGCATCCATCAACGAGTGTCCGATATTTGCAGCAAATGTCGGCGTCACTACAGGCCTTCCATTCGGGTGCGCGACCGTCACCGCGAGCTTCACCGTCACGGGAGTTCCGGCAGCCGGATTCCAGATCGGCAATATCCGTTATTTCGGTGGGCCTTTTGCCAATGCGAATGGAGGTCCGACTGCTTCCGGAAGACAGATCCCTTGGCTGACAGCACAGGTTACTGGCAAGAACACGTTTAGCGTTTCGGTTCGCCCGGATGCGATTGGATACCTGTCGCATGGAAGTTATGTAGCGATTATTCCGGTAATCCCCGTGGGCGCCGGGTTGGCGGCAGACACGGGTACTGACCAGGGCCAAAGCGTCAGCTTTAAGCTGGTCGTCAACTCGGACAACGATCAATTCTTCTTGCGTCTCGATCCCGAAGGCGACCTCATTTCCGGGACGAACGGCATCCCGATCGAGGGTCCCAATGTGAATCGCGGGTTGATTGTTTCCTATGCCGGGGCCACCAGTGCTGGTTTCCAGGTAGATGTCACCACGAATGACGGAGCGGATTGGATCAGCGTGGATAAGCCTGCTATGGGCCGGACCGATGGGAAGATCACGGTGCGTTTTGATGCGACGAAAATGCCTCCTGGGTATGACACCTACTACGCGCAAATGAGTATCGTGGAAAATCCGGCCGCGCAGGCATCCCTGAACTCGCCGCCTACCGAAGAACGGCTGATTGCGTTATCCGGAGACCCTCGAAAAACCACCACATTTCCGGCTCATAACGTGGTCACAATCGCGGTCCCCGCAGGGACAACGTATGTGGTTCCATACATCGAATTCGGATCGGTGGACACGCATAGCGCATGGGTGAGCAAGCTGGTGCTGACAAACCGCACCGGCACTCTGCAAGCGGTAGAGGTTCGTTACAGAGCCTTCGACGGCAGCCCTGAAGCCGTTCCGTTTCGCGTTGCCGGTCCGCCCGGAGTCTCCATAGCGCCAGGCACCGGCTTCCGTATCAACATGACACCGGGCCAGACCCTCACACTGCAATCGCAAGGTGGAAAGCTGAACAACGGGTTTGTCGAACTGACCAAGGGAGATGTATTTGGCTACGCGGTGGTTCAGCAGATTCTGAACGATTTCCGGCCGGGCGAGAACCTTACCCGCGAGGCAGTGCTGCTGTTCCGCCGCTGCTTGCCGCACTCCTCCGTAGCGTTTGATATGACTGCCGGACAACAGGAACCCGCCATCATTGTGCTGAATCCGTCAACCTTCGATGCGAACGGGACTGTAACCATTCATTACGACAATGGCACTTCACTGCCGCCTATTGCGTTCAAAGTTCCGGCCGGGAACCTGTATCAAAATCTGCTCACATATCCCAATGGTGCATTTTCGTCGCTGTTCACAGGCAAGGTGGAAGGCAAGCGCGGAAGCATCGACATCGACAGCACAGGCGCCGGAGTGTGTGCGTTTCTTCTGCAGATCGCAGGGTCGTTCAGCGTGGTGGAATCGCAGCCGCGGTGAGAATCAAAACTCGAGCCTTAAGATGATCTGCACCTGTCGCGCGGATTCGACAAACGGCTTCACGTTTCCAAGGAAGCTTGTCTGCTCCATTCGGCCATATCGCGCTACGCCAAATCCTGCAACACAACTCGAAGGCGCGACGATCATGGCACTGAATTCCGGGCAGAAGCGTTTATTTTCCGGGTTGTTCAGGTTCGCGTGATTCAGCACGTTATACGAATCCGCACGGAGAACCAACCGCGCGGATTCGCGCCATTTTGGAATTGCAAATGACCGCGCAATGGAGACGTCCAGGTACCTGGTGCCAGGACCGTATATCGCATTCCGTCCCACAGACCCCAGTTCGTTGCCATTCCCAGTCACCGCAAAGCAATCACGACGAAGAAGGCGCCGGCCAAAGCCCGGCTCCGGCTCATCGATGGCATAACCGGATCCGCAAATCTGATTGGCTCGATTGTTCAGGAACACGCCTGACCTCCCGTCACCATACACTGTGTAGGGTCTTCCCGAACGCCAGACGCCTGTCTGCGACAGATTCCAGCCATGGGTGAGCACGGCAAGAAAGCGGTTCGTGCCGAGGCCTGACGGCGACCAGATGGAATACAGCACGGCTGAGTGACGCTGATCGAAGTCGGATGCAGCGCGGTCGATGCGGAAGTCGTAGCTCTGGGTAAATGCCGCGAATCCCAGGTTCGTCGAAGGATCGACAGCACTGGCAAAAAGGAGGTCGAAATCTCCTGCAAGCGGATCGGACTGGTTATCGAAGGACCGGCTCCATGTGTACATGCCGCGCAGGAAAAGCTTTCGTCCCCGGAACGTGGCTGAACTCGCCAGCGAATAGAATCGTGACCACCCATCATCGGACTTCAGATAAATATCCCAGAGATTCGTGTCGGCCCTTTGCCCGCGAATCTTACGATTCACACGATCGCTCACCAGCCCGTGCCGCCCGAACGAGCCCAATCCATATGCCTCCGCGCTCCACTCCCTGGAAATTTGCTGCACAACGCCGGCGTATGCCGATTGCACTCCCGGATTCTGTAACTGCGGTGCGAATCCGATGAGGTGCTGAACGTTCGAGAGTTGCGCGTCGTAGACGGGTTGCAGACATGCGACTGTTGAGTCCGCCGGTAGCCTCGCGCCGGGCTTACAGACGATATATGCGGAGTTCAGCAGCTTGCTGCCCGGCTCGAGGTAATCGATCTGCTTGATTCCGACCCCGGCGTCTGCGATCACGGAGCCGTTATAGAGCGAATTCAGCCACACGTTATCGAACGGCCTGTCGTGGAAGATGCCGTAAGCCGCACGCACAACCGTCGTCGCCTTTGCATTGAGTGACCACGAGATTCCCTGCCGAATCGCCCAGGATGCCGATCTGGAGGAGTATACCGATGCGCCGCCATTCGACGGGGAAATTAGCCGCGCCCCATTGACCTGCTGCGATAACGATTCTCCGAACCCGAGATCGACGAACACCCCGGCACTCGGATCCAATAACACGGGGGCCGGGAAGGTCTCGAACCGCACACCGGCGTTCAGCACCAGACGGGAAGTGATCCGGAAGCTGTCCTGCAGGAACAGA
The DNA here is from genome assembly GCA_964464925.1 of uncultured Solibacteraceae bacterium. GTDB lineage: Bacteria > Acidobacteriota > Terriglobia > Bryobacterales > Bryobacteraceae > CAYXLI01. Next base: position 149,097 of record CAYXLI010000002.1, read on the forward strand.
GACACTTGCGAATACCGGTATCGCCGCATCGCAATCGGCAGTTCGAATTGATCTGGCAGGGACTTGGCCGGCAGCGGCTGTTTCACAGCGAAATCGAACGCCGTTGGCTTGTCGTCTCTGAATCGACCAATCCCTTCAAACGTGTACTGCCCGGCCTCATCCGCAGCACGCACGCGAAGGCTTCGCACGAGCAGCGATCCCCCGGCTTTCCACGCATGCCTGCCCGCGAGGAACCCCTGGATATTGTAAGAGCCCTCAAAGGATTTGCCTGCCTGTCTCATATCCACAAGAAGCTGGCTGGATGGAAGCGACACGTGATCGGTTCTTTCCGCGATTGCCGGCAGCGAAGCGTAGGGCCGGGCCAGCGTGAACCAGTCTCTTGCAAATGCAGCGCGTGCCTCTTGTGCAACACGTGGACTTGCGTGCGTATAGGCAAGCGCCAGATTGCCGTTCGATTGCCGGACACCTGCGGAGAAGTCTCTGTAAGGGCTCGGAAAGAAGTCCGGCCGATCCTGCTCGGACCCTACAAAACGCATGAACCAGGATCCGTGTGTAGACACGTAGTCGAGGCGAACGAGGCCCAGCCCACGGTTAAGCGACTCCGGAGGATCGAACCGGGCTGCCCCGAAGAGAGCGTTAGGAGCAGCGGCAGCAACCGGTGGCCGAAAGTTCTCAAACAAACGCCGGGACTCGCTGCCGGGATTTCTTGCGAGCACCTGATCCACAAGAAATTGCGAAGGCAAATTCACCTTCTGCGGATTACTGGAAGATCGGTATCGCAGGTAGTCCGCCGACGCGGACACGAACAGGCGATCGTGTACGATCGGCCCTCCGAAAAAAACACCGGGCTGCAACTCATGCAGCGGCGCGCGATCGTACCCGGCGTACCTCCGTGCAATCTCATTCGCATTGAGCAGATCGTTCCGTAGGTTGAAGTAGGCCAGCCCATGCCACGCATTTCCGCCCGAGCGCGTGACCGCGTTTGCAATGAATCCCGTCGTCTTACCAAATTCGGCGGTGAAGTTCGCCAGCGATACGCGATATTCCTGCATCGCCTCAGGCGCTACAATCACCATCGGGCCCGTAGTCAGATATAAGTTGTTCTCTACCCCGTCCAGCAGAAAGCTCGACGCAGTGTATCTTTGGCCGTTCACCGAAAACCCTAATCCGCGTGCGAGTCCTGCCGAGGACGTGATCCCCGGCTCCAGCACCAGCGTCGCGTACACGTCGCGGCCGGGCAGGGGCAGGTTTTCGACTTCTCTCGGGCTGATCACATCCGACAGCGTCGCTTCGGCGCGAGTCTCCTGCCCCCTCGGAGGCGTGAACGACGCAACACGGGAGAAGTCCACATCTGGTCCATAGAACCTGGCCACAATCCGATCTTCGGGCAGGAACGTCGAATTCAGCGTTCGTTCATCCCAAAGGTCATCCATCGGCCGAAGCGGAACGGTCAAATCAATGCGAGCTGATACCGGCACTCTCCACTGCCTGATCTCACGGCGCTGATACTTCCTGGATAGGTTGCCGCCAGTGATGGAAAAATTGTAGATACCCGGCGCCACGGGAGGCAACCAGAACTGGCCATTCTCTGCGGTCTTCGTCGAGAACGTAATAGGGAGTGCGACGTTCGCGATTCGCACTTCCGCCGCTGCGATCCCGGATCCCTCCACGGAATCGACCACGCGGCCGGTAATCAAGGCCTCGGTAGTCTGCGCATAGCAGGCGCCCCATAACAGGACGGCGCAGATCGGCCGGCTAGCGCATTTGCATGCGAACAACTTCATCGAGTTCCTTCTTTAGAGGCTTCAGATCCGGCATCAATCGCACTCCTTCTTCCAGCGTTCTGCGAGCCTCATCGTATTGGCCGTCCGCAACCAGAGCGGAGGCAAGGCTGCGGCGCGCGGCAACGAAGTTCGGCTCGGCCTGTAGCACAATGGCCCAATTCCTGATCGCATCGTTCAGCTTTCCCGCTTTTGACTGGAGCAGCGCAAGATTATGGCGAGCCGGCGTGTAGTCCGGATCATTGCCGTTCGCAAGTGCTCGCTCAAACCATTTACGTGCCTGCCGACGCCGCCCGTCCGCCATCTCAAGAGTTCCAAGTGCGTTGTATGCCGCTGCGCGTTCCGTAAACTGGAGCGGCTTATTCGACAAAGTGTCGCGGTATTCTTTCGCGATGCGATCGGACTGCCGGAAGCACTGCTCCGCATCGGCTCGCATGTTCAGCTTCTGGTAAAGAAGCCCCAGGTTGTAGACCAGGTAACTTGAATCCGGGCGGATCCGGATCGCGGCTTTGTAAACCTCGATCGCGCGATCGTAGTCTCCATGCTGCGCGTACGTAAGGGCCAGGTTGTGTCTCGCGTACGGCCACATCGGTGCTAACCGGACGGCGTCGAGAAACGCGGCCTCGGCCCGCGGAAAATAGTCGCTCGCCTTTGCGCCTTCTCCCGGCGCCAGCTTTCCAATAGATTCCAGATAGCCGATTCCGAGCCCGTTGTATGCATAAGCCCGCTGCGAGTCCAGACGAATCGCGCGTTCCAGCAGTGGCACGGCCTGTTCAAGGTTGCCGTCAAACAGCAGCGCGCGCCCGTTGCAGAACAGCATTCGCGCCTCATGGTACGGCGCTTTTGTTTGCAACCAGAGCTCTTCGAAATATCTGCCGCACTTGCTGAACTCGTCTTTCTTCTGCGGAATCTGATCACCCCGAAGGTACTTGAACAGGATCTTGTTGCCCTGTTCCTCCAGTGCGATTCGTCGTTCCGGGCCGGACAGATTCGCCGGTGGCTCCTGAATCACAAGATTCGGCAGCGTCACCGACCGCGCCTTGCGGTCATCGCTCTTGGAAAACTGCAAGCCTTCTTTCGGCTCCGGCAACAGCGTAGGTGTATAGGTCTTCTCAGGATGATCCACCACGGGAATCTTACTTACCGGATCGAGTGACGGCGTTTGCTGTTTGGTCGCGCTGAAAACCCGCTGATGCAGATAGTCGAACAGTGTATTTGCGGAGATGGCCGCCGTCTGACTTTCGGCCGCATCTCCAGCGAGTCCCTTCAGCAGGTAATACGTGAACACGCCGTGCTTCAATTTGTCGCTCTCAAACGCGACTTCTAAATACTTCTCCTTGTCTTCGGCATGGGAACTTGCGGTGAACACCACAAGCGTTCCCGCTGATCCCGGGAAGTCGGCGAACACGCCCCTGGCGAAACGCCGCACTTCCGTACGCAGTTGGTTCACTACTGCGGAATGGCAAAAATCCAGAAAGACGAGGACCCGCTCATACCGGTGCGAGAACTCGATCAGGGAGCGTGCCAAATCGCTCAGAGGATAGCCCTGCATCGATGCATCATCGATGCTGCTGTCGCTCAGTAACAGGAAGCCGTCGTCCGGGGCGCGGTCCGGATCGCGGACAAATCCATGAGTAGCCATGAACAGGATCAGGGTGTTACTCGATCCGCTCTGCTCGCGTGCGAACTCCTGCAGGCAATAGCGGAACTGTGGCAGGGACGCGCGCCTCGTCAGCAGGCAAGGCGTGCCGCCGGGGTCGCCCATCCGCCCGGATTGAATCAGGCTCCACATTTCCTTTGCGTCGCTCTCCGGAAAAAGCAACGGCCGGATCTTCGTGTCGAGAAACTCCGATACACCCACCACCACAGCGGCCGTTTTCGCCGGACCGGCCTGGAGTTTCGGATCCACTATACGCATCCGCAAATCCTGGAGGACACCGCTCACCCACGTAGCATCGGGATACTGCAGCAGCAACGCCGTGTACTCCAGCATCGCCTCCGCGTATTTCCGCTCGGTCTCGAGGGCCGCCGCGCGCGTTATCAGTTGTGTCAACCCGCCTTCGGCCGGGCCCGGATTACCTGAAAGCGGCTCGGCACTTAATAACGCGCTCAAATCCAAATCGGGAAATTTGCACGCGAAATCGAGCGTAGCGGAACGGACCGGCACTACCTTGTTCAGTAAGAGAACCGAATCCGCACCCGCCTGACTGGCCGCGTAAGCGTTGATGCTTCCTTTTCCGTCAATCGGGCAGAAAAGTAAGTCCAGTCCGTCATTGCCTGGTTTGTCCGGCACTGCCCGCAGTTTGACTGTTGTGTCCGCAAAAACGGCCGCGCCCGCATGCGCCGCCAGTGATGTCTTGGCGCCGGCATATTGGATTTCCGCAATGCCCGTCGACCCAGTCACGAATGCGACCGGGCGCACCGTTCTTCCTGACTTCGGCGCCGGCTGCGCACGAATTGAGCAGGCGCCGGAAAGGAGGGCGGCATAGCTCAGTACGAGCGCTACGCGCATGGCTCTTACAAATCCCGCCACATTATACAGCTTTTTATGTATAATCCACCCCATGAAGAGCGGGCTGCGGTTCGTCTTATTGCTTGTTCTTTCTTGTGCCGCGGCGGCTCAGCAGCCGCCCTCCCCGCCCCGAATGCTTCTCACGCTCCAGGTTGCGGGGGGCACACGAGCGTCCACACCATTGCTCACGTTAGTTGCGGGCCAGACCGTTCAGATCGAATCGGCAACCCCGCAGTTGTTCACGATTTTCATCCACTCGGAAGAGGGAGCACTCGTTGACAAGCTCGATCGGCCCGGCACGTGGGCAGCGCCGGATAACGGTCTGTTCTACTTCGTCGCCTTGAATACCGGTGCCGATGACGCATCCGTCAAATTCACAGAAATGGAACCACCCCAGCAGGGAAGGCCAGCCGCGCCGGCAAAGAAAACCATAACCGTCCGGATTTTTTTCGCCACGGACCGGAAGCCCACTTCGAGGACCAACGTCGAGCGCTATTTCGCAAATATGCCGGATCCCCAGGAGGCTCTCAGCTACGGATACGCCGACGTCTCCATTCCGAGTGATCACAGAATCGGAGAGTTGGAAGATTCTTTGGTTCGAAAGCTTGGATTTGCCGACAGCAAAACGGTTCAACTGGAATCCTGCCAGCCGCTATATAAGGACGCATTCTTTCAGAGCCTGGCGGAGCAGATCAGCAGGCCCGAAAGAGCGCAGGTGCTCGTATTTGTTCACGGCTTTAACGTGAGTTTCGAAGATGCGGCGCGCCGTCTGGGGCAAGTGGTGTACGACCTGGCATTTCCCGGTCCTGCTGTCCTATTCAGTTGGGCATCGCGCAGTGAGGTCCTCAGCTATCGGGTAGACAGGCAGCAAGCTCCCAAAAGTGGCGAGCACGTGGCGGCTTTCTTTAAAGACCTGTTTCAGACGACGAAGTCTGTACCCGTCCATATCTTGGCGCATAGCATGGGCAACGCGGTGCTCGGAGCCGCGCTTCAGAAATTGGAGAAGGACGGAACGGGGGTGCCGCAATTTTCGGAGATGATGTTGATGGCACCGGATCTCGACTACACCGGATTCTTCCAGCGCGCAACTGCATGGCGCCGTTTCGCGCGGCGCATCACGCTCTATGCCTCCAGCAACGACTGGGCGCTGTTGATTTCGTCATGGGTCAACGGCAAGCCGCGCGCCGGCCGACCTACCCCGGACGCTAGAATCATACCCGGTGTCGACCTCGTCGACGTATCCAGGGGGGGACCCAAACAGGAGTTGAGCGGATTCGGTCTCAACCATTCGTATTTCGGGGATAGCCGCACGATTCTGTCAGACCTGTTCCATGTCATCCGCGGCGATCCGCCGAACGGCCGGTTCGGATTGTCCGGGGTGTCCAATAATGACGGCAGCTATCTCCAGATCAGGCCGTAATTGTTCGTAAGCGCACTCCCGGCTTAGCTAAGCGATTAATCAACGTTTAGGGCTGGTAATTCAACTTGTGTTCCCCTATACTGCCACCACGAAGAAACGGATAAGCCCTTATATGAAACCCCATCAATCTCACGCACGTTCTTCTTCTGCAACAGGTACCGCCTCGGCAGTCGCACGCGCCAAAGTACCTGCCGCACCTGCACCAGCCGTTCACGCGTTTGCTGCTTCTGGCGGTCTCAGAGTCAAAGCATATCGCGGTGATAGTTCAGTACTTCTCGCGTTCGATCTGGACGAGAACCGCACCGCCGGCCTTGCCGGTTTTGCCGTCAAATGCACCCGGCCCACCGGCGAAAGCTTCTTTCTCAAGAACCGGCTCAGCTTCGACAGTGCCATCACCAGTGCAACCACACCGGCCGCAGGGCAGGAACTCCTCACCACCACCGACAAAGCTCCCTACCAGAAGTTCCGTTGGATCGATTTCACCTCGGCCGCGGGACCGGGCCGTTATACCTATGAAGTGAGCGCGATGTACTTCAATGGAGCCAATCTGGAGGCGCGCGCTACGGTCTCCCTCCCGCTGGATCTCGGCCCATACCAATCGGGCGATTTGGCTGTCGGTTTCACCCGCGGATTCCTCTCGTCCCAGGCGTACGTTGACAAGTTCAGCAACAAAGACATCCGTCCTTCGCCGAAGTCAATCGACTATGACACCAAACCCTTCGAAGATCAGTATGCGTGGCTTGGCTTCCATGCCCGCACCCTGGTGTTCGATTTCCTTTGGGACGCTCTCCAGGACACCGGCAGCACGCTCGATGTCTTCGCTTACGATCTGGATGAGCCCGATGTAATCCGGTTGCTTGCGCAATTCAAACATCGGCTTCGCATTTTCCTGGACGATGCCTCTCTTCACACCAAGCCCGGAGCAATGGAAATTCTGGCAAAGCAGGCCCTGATCGCCTCAGCCGGAGCCGCCAACGTCAAGACCGGCCATTTTCAACGGTTTGCCCACAACAAAGTCTTCATCAAGAAGGATAAAAATGGGGAGGCCGTTCGGGTACTCACTGGTTCGGCCAACTTTTCGGTGCGCGGATTATATGTCCAGGCAAATAACGTGCTCGTCTTCGATGATCCGGCTACGGCCGCCCACTACGAAGAAGCGTTCGAGCAGACATTCCAGGATATGAGTCACTTCAAAACTTCTGAAATTGCCGAGGGGTGGCTCGATATGCCGGCGAATCCCGCCCTTCCCCCTTTCTCGGTGGCCTTCTCGCCTCACACCAGCGCTGAGGTGTCGCTGGGCCGCGTGGCGGATGCGATCAAGAACGCGAAAAGCTCCGTGTTGTTTGCCATCATGGACGTGACTGGCGGAGGCGATGTGTTAGCCGCAATCAGCGGTCTCACCGCGAACCGCCCCGGCGTCTACTCGTATGGAGTAACTCAGACGAAGGCGGGAACAGCGCTGTTCAAACCAGGTTCTCCCAACGGAGTCCTCACCTCGTTCGCGTTCCTCAGCGCCCACGTGCCCGCACCCTTTAACAAGGAAGTCAGCGGTGGGGCCGGCCAGGTGATTCATGACAAATTTATCGTGATCGACTTCGACACCGATTCGCCCATTGTCTACACTGGCTCATCCAATCTCGCGGCAGGCGGCGAGCAGGCAAACGGAGACAATCTTCTGGAAATTCGCGATCCAGCGGTAGCGTCCATTTTCGCGGTGCAGGCAATGGGGCTCGTCGATCATTTTCATTTCCGCGTCGCCATGCAGGAGGCGACGGACGACAAGCCGCTGTCACTCGCAAAGTCCGACTGGTGGAAACCGTACTACACCGCTGGCGATATCAAGATGCGCGAGCGGCAATTACTCGCTCACATCTGAACATCTGTAGGGCGGCCGTCCCCTGCCGCCCTACTTCACGGTTCGATCGCGTGCTAAGACCTATGCAGCCGCACGGTGATCCGCAAGGATCATCACCTGCCCACTCGCTTTTACGAAACGGAACGGCCACACTCTGTTGTCGGCCAACCGGAGGCTCAGACTTTTACCGATGAATGTGCCTCCGATCCATGGATCTCCATGGGTTCGAACCATTCCCATCACTACTTCCGTCGAAGTAGCCGTCCGCCCCCTTTGGCGCAGCGTGTACAGTTCGTAAACGCAGGAAATGGGCTCCGTAATACCGTCGCCATAGATGGTACCCACGCCCGTAATCGGATCGGAAGCGGTAGCCGCCAAGCGCGTACGTCTCGCCGGCTGATCCTGGAAAGGGCTCAATCCGTTCGCCCTCCGGCTGGCACTCCGCTCGCGCCGCGACTTGACATTCATCCGGACCTGCAGGTTGGTGATCCTCAGTCCGGCGTCAAACTCGCCCGAGTCCTTGCCCCTGCAATTCCGTACCTCAGCAAAGATAAGACTTTCGCCCAGTCTGATCATCACCTCGGAACCTTCCGCAATTCGTCGGTGCATGTGAATCCGAAGCCCCGATCGGGATACATCAGAAACCCGGACTTTGAGTGTCCCCTTTATTGGAGGTCGAACAATCTGCATACTCCCAACCCCGTCGGTCTCAAACCGGGGTTCGCCCCGGCGGTCGTTTGTCTGCATTACTAAACCTCGTCAAATGAAGTGAATACGCCGCCGCATCCGAAAACAAAACACTGAAATAATCAGGAAGAAATCAGCGCGACAGGGTTTACGTTATCCTTTGTGAGCTTAGGACCGAAAGTGGACATTTGCAATGGTACCGGCGAACCATTTATCACTCCCCACATTTGCGCTCTCCAATGGTATTTCTTTAACATTTCGTTGCAAACTTAACTCCGCTCTAACCCGTGCTACTCCCTCCCGGCCCACTGAACTCCTCGCCATTTCGTCCTAGTCTAAAAACCTGTAAGTTATTTATCACCTTGTCGTTACTGGCATTTCTCCACAGCTCCTAACGGGATTTCCGCCTGAGACCCTCTTCATTGAGCGCAGATGCTCTCCAGCTCCCGCGCACTCTCGACGATTTGGTTTCGGGCTAGACTCGGCATACTGGATTCACAGGATCCTATACTTAAAGTACTGTATGAAAATGAGAATGTTCACCCCGATGTACTCTGCTTTTTATTTTCAAATAAAATTGTTCTGAAACCGGAACAGAGCCGTTTCCATAACACTATGAAAACACAGCCCAGACCATCTAGAGTGCTCTAGACAGGTACGCTTACCTGTCTGGTACTACCAAAACCGGTACTATGCAGATAAATACTTAGTTCTAGTGGCAGAACGCTAGCCGAGTTCCACTTCAACCTCTTCGAAACAGGCGAGTTACTTACATTGTATGGATTTACACACTTCACTACTCTTGTCATTACCGTAGAGATACACCCACATTTGTGGTGATCGTATATAAACCTATGTACTAAATCGCTAAGTGACAATAAGGATTTGTCCTGGTACCGAGTGCGTGCTAGAGTACAGTTTCTGATCGAAGCTGCCTCTCCCGATCTCGAATCGATTCTTTTGGGTTTCGGAAGAGAGGAGCACGCAATTACCGGAGCAGTCGCGATCGCAAAACGTTTTTAATTTCTTCGAAATCAGGTTTCCGCGAGGAATACGGCCCTGGTTTCTGCTTATTTTTCAATAACTTAAGAGAGCGCAAACTGTTCAAAATATCTTGTCAGGTTTTCGGAGGCCTAATGAACCAACGCTGGATTTTAACTTTGATCGCGCCCCTGGCCCTTACCGCTTTGACGGTATCCGCAGCCGTGGTGGACATTCCTGTTCAGTCTGTAGTGATGCCCGTGGTGCCGCCGACATATTCGACCCAGCCGGTAGTCAGCAGCCAACAGACGGCGACGTTTACCGATACCGGGGCTCCTCTCTACCCACTACTCGGGACTGTCACGCAATATGCGGCCCCGGGCACAGATTTATCATCTGGGACCGTCACGGCACCTGCCAGCCCGCTTCCCAGCCTGAATCAGCAGATCGTTGCCAGTTATTATTCAACCCTTCAGAGCCAGCCCGTCAGCCTCTCCAACCCGGTTTCTTACGGCGCGTATGGCTACAGCTACGGCAACTACACGGCGCCCGTGGCCACCAATAGCATGGTTGCCACCCCATCTCTTGTCGCGTTGACACCGGTAGTCAACACCGGACAGTCGTATCTCTGGATGCAGGTGGTGAATGTGAGCAGCGGGAGTACCTTATCGCTCGGCTCTTTTGACGTCACTACAGCACCCGAGACCGGCACTATATTTATGCTCGCCTTCGGTCTGCTCGCTTTCGTGGTCATTGCCCGTCACAAGCAGGACCCTGCTGGCATAACCGCACGGACGGGTCGCGAATGGCTCTGGATTAAGCCGCAGCTTCCGCAGGACTAGTGATCGATTCGCAGGCACATTTGTTATCGATATGAACACCGCTGATACTTTCTTGGTCCCTCCAGTTCCGCAAACGATCGAGGACACCGGATTGTCCTCCTCGGTCATTGAACAGCTCATACTAAAGATCCTGCACTTCCGCGGCGACATCCTCGGCCGCGACCTCGCTACCAGCCTCGGATTGAAATTCAGTGTCATCGAGGGGATCCTCGACACGCTCCGGCAGCAATATCTCATTCAGGTGAAGCGTTCCCTCGGGATGGGGAATATCAGTGCGGTCTTCGCGCTTAGCGATGCCGGACGCAACGTCACACGGGATTACCTCGAGAATAATCAATACTTCGGCCCCACCCCGGTGCCCATCGCACAATACGCTGCTATGGTGAGGCACCAAAAGCCGAAGGCCGGATGGCTGGTCCCCGAGGCTCTGGAAAAAGCCTATAGTGGCATGGTCGTCAGCGAGCGGATCCTCTCTCAAATCGGGCCTGCCGTCAGTTCGGGTAATTCGTTCCTGATCTATGGAGATCCGGGAAACGGAAAAACATTCCTGGCCGAAGCTCTCTTCAATCTCCAGAGTGCCCCTGTGTTCATTCCCTACGCGATCGAGTGCCAGGGCGCGATCATTCAGGTCTATGATCCGATCTATCACCACCCTCTCGATGCGGAGGAGACCTCGTCGATCTTCATAACCGAACCGGAGTTTGATCAGCGCTGGGTGAAATGCAAACGGCCGTTTATCGTCACCGGCGGCGAATTGATGATCAATATGCTGGACCTCAGCTACAACGCGGTCTCGAAGATATACGATGCCCCGTTTCAGGTCAAAGCAAACAATGGCATCTACCTGATCGACGACTTTGGGCGTCAGCGCGTCTCCCCGGCAGAGGTCCTGAATCGCTGGATCGTCCCCATGGAGCGCAGAGTCGACTACCTGTCGTTCATAACCGGCGGGAAGATGACTGTACCTTTCGAAGCGTTTCTGATCTTCTCGACAAACCTCAATCCGGAAAACCTGGGCGACGAGGCTTTCCTCCGCCGCATCCAGTACAAGATGTTCCTCCACAGTCCGGATGAGGACGAGTTTGTAATGATCTTCGAGCGTTTTTGCGATTCAAAGAAACTTCCCTACCCTGAGGGGGCGGCTCGGCGGTTATTGAGAACTCACTATGCACGCACCAGCAAGGCGATGAGACGCTGCCATCCCCGGGATATTCTTTCGCATGCCATCAATCTGATTCACTTTGAGAACCGCCCCTTCGAGCTCACGGACGCCTTGATCGACAGAGCGTTCAACAGCTGTTTCCTGGAGCAATCGGGTGATCGGCCAACGGCGCCCACGCAGGCTTCAGCATTCGCCGCACCTGCTTCGACCGGCGTCCATCTGCTGGCCAGTTAGTTTACGTCGGGCACGACAAAAGTCCGCCCCCAGGCGCGTTTGTTCTGCCCGATCTTCACATCCGCCGGACGGACATGCGTGATACGCTCGGAGCGCTGACCATGCGCCGTTCGTTATTCCTCCTCGCCGCCATCACGTCAACGCTGTGCAATGCGCAACAAGACGCCGGCAGGAAACTCTTTGAAGCCAACTGTGCGGCATGCCACGGGACCGATGGAGCAGGGGGCGAGCGCGGCCCGAACATTGCGGAGCGCAGCAGGACCCCTGAAGCCCTCCATGACATCATCACAAAAGGCATAACCGAAGCCGGCATGCCGGCCTTCCAGTTCGGCGAATCCGAGTTGGGGGCCATTCTTTCCTTCATTCGCCATCTCACCGCACCTGCGATGGAGGAATCCGTGCCTGGCGATGCCGCCGCAGGCGCGCAGTTCTTCTTCGGCAAAGGCAACTGCTCCGCGTGTCACATGATCCAGGGACGCGGCGGCATTCTCGGCCCCGAGCTCACCAAACTCGGCAGCCAGCGTACCCTCGCTCAAATCAAACAGTCGCTGCTTTCCCCCGCAGCAACGATGCATGTCGTATCCGTCCGCATGGTCGAAAACCGCACCATTCGCGGGCTCGTCAGGAACGAGAGCAACTTCGATCTGCAACTCCTCGGACTCGACGGCGTCATGCATCTTTTTGACAAGCGTCAAATCTCCGCAATCGATCGGGAAACGCAATCGCTCATGCCCGCGGTAAGCGCAAGCGGGGAGGAGTTGCAGAATCTCATCGCTTTCCTCGTGCGGCCGCCGGCAATCCCCGCTCCGACGGAACTGCGCAACGGACCGGCCGCCTTCGGACCGGGCGATTGGCCCACCTACAACGGACAACCCGGAGGCAACCGGCACAGCGCTCTTCAGCAGATCAACACCGGCAACATTTCGCACCTCGCACCGCGTTGGATCTTCACCCTACGCAACGCCAAGCAACTCGAGGTCACGCCGGTCGTGGTGGATGGCGTCATGTACGTTACCGCCGCGAACGAAGCTTATGCGCTCGATGCACGGACAGGCCGCCAGATCTGGCATTACCAGCAACCGCTCACCCAGGGCGTCATCGGCGACGCGGCCAGCGCAATCAATCGCGGAGTCGCCGTGCTCGCGGACAAGATTTTCATGGTCACCGACCATGCGCACCTGATCGCACTCCATCGTGCCAACGGCCAGCTACTATGGGACTCCGAAATTGCCGATTATAAGCAGCACTACGGCACCACCTCCGCGCCGTTAGTGGTCAACGATCTCGTCGTAATCGGCACGTCAGGCGGCGACGAGGGCGCCCGCGGATTCATTGCTGCATTCCAGGCTTCCAATGGCGAATTAGCCTGGAAGCATTGGACCATGCCTGCGCGCGGCGAACCGGGCTCGGAAACCTGGGTTGGCCGCGCCATCGAGCACGGCTGCTCCGCTCCGTGGCTCACCGGGTCATATGATCCGGACGTGAACCTTATTTACTGGACCACTGGGAATCCCTGCCCCGACTACAATGGCGACGAGCGCATCGGCGACAATCTCTACTCCAGTTCCGTCCTGGCGCTTGAGCCCGCAACCGGAAAACGCCGCTGGTATTTTCAATTCACTCCTCACGACCTGCACGATTGGGACGCCGTCCAGCCTGTTCTCGCGGTGAACGCGAACTTCCGCGGTAAGACCCGCAAGCTGCTCCTGCAAGCGAACCGCAACGGCTTCTTCTACGTGCTCGATCGCGTGACCGGCGAGTTCCTGCTGGCCGAGCCGTTCGTAAAGAAACTCACCTGGGCCAGCGGGATCGGCTCCGGCGGCCGCCCAAAGCTGCTTCCCGGCGCCGAACCTTCGATCGCCGGCACAAAGACATGCCCTTCCGTCGAAGGTGCGGCTAATTGGATGTCGAGCGCCTACAGCGCAGCGACCGGCCTGTTCTACGTCCAGTCGCTGGAGCGCTGTAGCATCTATTCGAAATCGTCCGCGTGGTGGGAACCCGGCAAATCGTTTTACGGAGGCGGAACCCGCCGGGTGCCCGGCGAAAATGGCGAGAAGATACTTCGCGCGATCGACATCCATACCGGCAAGATCGTCTGGGAGTACCCACAGATCGGAGCCGCCAATTCCTGGGGTGGAGTGCTCTCCACAGACGGTGGTCTCGTCTTCTTCGGGGAGGACAGTGGCGCGTTCGCCGCCGCGGACGCGCGAACCGGCAAACTGCTGTGGAGCTTCCAGACGAGCCAGCCCTGGAAGGCATCGCCCATGACCTATCAGACCGCGGGGAAACAATTCGTCAGCATCGCAAGCGGTGGAACCATTCTCGCCTTCGGATTGAATTACTGAACGATGCTTCAAACAATCTGCTGTCTCCTTACTTGCGAGGCAAACAGCTAGTTACCGCTCTCTTTCTTCCGATTCTGTTCCGTAAGCGCAGCGTACCGAAGCCGTGCTGATTTCGCTTTCTCCGTCTGTCCGGTGGCCTGATACGCCCGCGCGAGTTGAAACCACACCGCCGCCTCTTCCGGACCGAGTCGCGATGCTTTCTCCAGCAGCGGCACTCCCCTCCCCGGCTGCTCCTTCTGCATCCAGGCGCGCCCCAGATAGTAGTAGCCGCCCCACGCTTCCGGCCGCGTTTCAACTGACTTCTCCAGCAGCGGAATCGCCTCGTCCTCCCGTCTCTGCTGAACCAGCACGGCGCCCAGGTAATATCCCGCCTCCGCGCTCACGTTCACGATCCTCCTCAGCTCCTTCTCCGCCGCCTCGTTATCACGGAGGCTGATCAACGTCTTCGCCAGAAGTAGCCGCGCCGAAACTGACTGCGGATCCAATTCCACGGCCTGCCGCAACTCCACAAGAGCTTCGTCGAACAACGTGCTGTCTGCATAGGCCTGGCCCAGCAACAGGTGCGCCTGCGCCGGCGGCGCGGATTCCAGCAACTGCCGGAACGCGGCCCGCGCCTCACTGGAATGCCTCAGCCGAAGCTGTGCCGTGCCGGTCACGAACAGCACCTCCGGAGTTGCCGGAAGCCCGCTCAGCAACTCCAGAGCCTTCCGCGGATCACCGAGGAACAACTCACAGGTCGCCAAAAGCTCGCGCGTCTGCGGATTCGCCGGTAGACGAACCAGGAGAGCCTTCGCCTTGCGATAATCGCTGTTCTTGACGTGTGCAATCGAAAGGTTCAGCAGCAAACCAGGCTGATCCGGCGAGAGCTTTAGAGCACGTTCATACACCCTTACCGCATCGCCATACCGCTCCATTCGCGCATAGGTCACCCCCAGGTTCCCAAGCGCGGGCACACTGTTCGGCTCCGCCTTCAACACAGCGAGAAAGCCCTGCTCCGCCCCTGCCAGATCACCCGCTCCAAGCGCTTTCGCCGCGCGTTCAAAAACAACGGCCGTACCCCCTGCTTGCGGAGGCACGGCCGGCACAAACAATAACAAAACAGCGGCGATCACACCGCCGATTTTAAAACAGGAACTTCAGGGCGAGCTGCATGCTTCGCGGATCGCGTGTATCGGACACTTCCCCGAACGATCCCTTGTTCGCAGGCTGCATCGCCATACCCGGGTTCGGAAGATTGAGCCCGGTATTCACCGCGGCCCACTGCGTGTGATTGAACGTATTAAACGTCTCCCACCGAAGCTGAATATTCGTCCTCTCCGTCACACGGAAATTCTTGAACAGTGAAAAATCCCACTCGTTGATGCCGGGCAGCCGGATGACCGTTTTCCCCGTATTGCCAAGGCTCCCATCCACCGGACGGCCGAAGGCATACACGTTGAAGTAGTTGTACCGGTCCTGCGTGGTCGGATAGAGATTGCCGCCGATATAATCTGCGCGGATTCCACCCACTGTCGCGCCCGCATTGCCGTTCGAGCTGATGCCGGCCGGCGGTCCTCCCCAGAACCGCGCGATTCCGTTGATCTGCCAGCCGCCGAGTAGCGTCTTCACGGCGCGCTGCGAATTATGCGAGAAGAACGGCATCTCATAGACGAAGTCAACGGTCGCGATATGAGTACGATCGAAACTCGCCGGACCATACTCCCGCCTGCGATCGTAAGCATAGCCGATACCAGTCGTGTCACTATCCACTTCACTCATCGCCTTGGACCAGGTGTAATTGAAATTCCCCGTGAAATTTTGCGCAAAGCGCCGGCTCAATCGCACCTGCAGCGCATTGTAGTTGCTGATCGCGCCGTATTCCGTGGTGGTGATGCTGGTGAAGCCCTTGTATGGCCGAAGAGCATTCGTTGTATTGT
Organism: uncultured Solibacteraceae bacterium; assembly: GCA_964464925.1. Taxonomy (GTDB): domain Bacteria; phylum Acidobacteriota; class Terriglobia; order Bryobacterales; family Bryobacteraceae; genus CAYXLI01. The sequence goes on from CAYXLI010000002.1 coordinate 164,832, forward strand.
TCACCGAAGCCAGCACGCCCGGCTGCAGCGTGTATCCAAGCGGCAGCATGTTGATGTCGCGGCGGTATTGCAGATGCCGCGCCTGGTTCGCTACATAGGAAAGGTCCAGCGACATCTTCCAGGGCAGCTCCCTCTGTACACCTAGCGACCACGAATAGATCGTCGGTATCTGCCCTCTGGAATCGAATGTCGACAGCCCAACGGGGAAGCGAACACCCTGACCTACCAACTGTGGGCCGAGGTTGTCGATGTTGCCCACGTAGACAGACGGCGTGTACGACAGCGGCGGATTCCCCAGCCCATCGAAATTATTCGCGTTCTGGCGGATGCGTTCGTAGAAGACGCCGCCGCCCCCGCGAATCGATGTCTTGCCATCGCCGCATACATCGTACGCGAAGCCGAATCTCGGGCCCCAGTTGTTGAACCGATGCTCCGCGAAACCCTTCGGGATCCCGTTCGTGCCTTCCTGAACCAATCCGTTGAACGGATCGCCGGCACCAGGAATAATCGACCCATTCCGCAATCCCGGACGTGTGTCGAGTTGCACGGCCTTTGACGGATCATACTTCCTCGGATCGAAGTAATTCTGTAAGTACTTCCCGTACGTGAAGGTCGGCCCCATATACGACCAGCGCATGCCGTATTCCAGTGTGAGTTTGCGGCTCACCTTCCAAGCATCCTGCGCGTACCACTCGAAGCCGTAAAACTTGAACGTTCCAAAAAACCTGCCATTCGATTGCGAAACACTCGTATAGTTGCCAAGCAGCATATTCGCAAACGTCGTTCCGGTATCGACCGTGTTCTCTACGTTGGAGCCGAAGTTCAGGTTCGGCACATCCGTCCAGCTTGGCTGTTGGCCATTCAGGTTGAAGTTGAACAGCCCGCCATACTTCATGTTGTGCGAACCGCGCGTGACGCTGAAATTGTCGGTAAACGCGAACTGCTTCCCTTCCGAAAGCCAGCCCGAGGGAAACGCACTGCCGTAGTTGCAGGACCCTACTCCGCAGTTGAATCGCGGAAAACGGTTCCGCAGGTTCACGCCGTCATATAGCTCCTTGTACGTAAACCCGAGCTTGTCCTTATCCCACACCGGATTGTCGAGCTGCGTGTTGTCTACAACCTGCGTCAGGTGGTTATAGCCGAAAATGAATTCATTCGTCATCGTCGGCGAGATCACGTTCACCAGGTTGTAGGACCAGGATGAGCCAGGCTTGGCGCGAAACTGCGGAAAAATCGGCGACGGCGCAGTCGCAAAAATTCCTAGTGATTGCGTCTCCTGCTGCGAATCATCTGCCCACCGGAAAAAGAAGTTCATCTTTGAGCTGATGGCCCAGTCGATGCGCGCCACCTTCGCGTCTTTCTCAAACCCGTAGTTCTGCTGGTATGGGTGCCGCACTGTCTCCGGCACACCCGGAGTCCCCGGGTCGCCCGCAACGTTGAAGAACTTCAACACGTTGATGAACCCCTGCGCGTTCTTCGCCCATTCCGATTTCGGGATGATATTCCCGGGGTATGGATCGCCGCCGATGATGCGCCCGTTCGCCTCCCTCACAACCGTGCCTGGACGGAAGACCTGGCCGACCTTGAATCCTGTCGGCTGGCCCGACGTTGTGAGCAGCGGCTGGTCCCGATACAGCCGGCTTAGGTCGCCATTCAACAGATCCGGATGTGGCAGATCGACAAAGCTCCCGCCGATCGGCCGGGACGCGCGTGTGCCTTCATAGTTGAAAAAGAAGAAGAGCCGCGGATCCTTACGCGGAGAAACGCCCGGCAGCCAAATCGGACCGCTCAGATTGCCGCCGTATTGATTGAATCGTAGCTTCGCGACCGTGCCTGTCGTATCGAAAGGCCTCCGCGCATCCAGCGCGTTGTTGCGGAAGAATTCGTATGCCGTGCCGTGGAACTGCCGCCCTCCGCTCTTGGTGTTGATCGAGATGAAAACTCCCGGGTTCCGGCCATACTCCGCATTGAACGTCGAAGTCTGCATCTTGAATTCGCCGACCGCATCCAGCGAAATCTGCGTATACTGGCCGTCGTTCGCGCCCACATCCGTATTGATCGTGCCATCCAGGAACACGTTGTTCATGGAGCCCCGCAGTCCGTTCACGTTGAACGCATCGGTGTTATTGAACGCCAGCCGGAAGTTTGAGCGGTCATTGGAAACAACGCCCGGAAGCGTGCGCATCAATGACTGGAAATCCCGCCCGTTCAGGCTAAGCTCGGTAACCTGCCGCGACGTCACCACAAAACTCTTGTTCGCCGTCGAGGTCTCCACTAGCGGAGCGTTCGCTTCCACCGTCACAGCCTCGCCGGTTTGCCCCACCTGCATGGTGACTTCACCCAGATCCATCACCTGGTTCTGGTCGAGACGCAGCCCCGTCCTATCCAACGGACGGAATCCCGATGCCTCACCCTTCAACGCGTAGGTCCCGGGCAACAGATTCCGCAAATAGAACCGGCCTTCGCTGTCGGTCACGGCCTCTCTGGCCACGATCTGTTTATCGACGTCTGTTGCCGATATTTGTGCGTTCGGAATGCGAGCACCCGAACTATCCACCAGAATTCCTTGAATGGTTCCGGTCTGTCCCAGCAGAACGCTGGATGAGACCAGAAAGAACAACAGCGCCAGAAACGCATGCGTAGCGCGAAACATTGGGCCCCCTCCTGTATGTATGCCAGGCGAAGGCCCGGCGATTACCTATTGCGCGCATCCTATCACAATGAGCGGCGAACTTCCAATGGAAACTGCGCCGCTAACTAACAGAAAAAGTTACACTTTCGGTCGCCGGAGAACGTCCCGGCGAGCTGCGGAGTTCCGGCCGGGCCCCGCGGCGTTTGACTCGCGCTCCTGCCTCTTATATGGTTACTTTACCTATATGAGGCTTACCCGAAGAGACGCAATCCGATCCATGGCCGCCGCCAGCCTCGCCCTTCGGCCGGCCGCTGCTCAGCAGGGCCCTGACATCGCTTCCGGACCTTTCACGGCCAGTCGCGAATCGCTCCGCGCGTATCGCGTTCCGGAGTGGTTCCGCGATGCCAAGTTCGGCATCTGGGCGCACTGGGGACCGCAATCCGCGCCTGAATACGGCGATTGGTACGCCCGCAACATGTATATCGAGGGCCACAAGCAGTACAAGTACCACGTCGGGAAATACGGCCACCCTTCGAAGTTCGGCTTCAAGGACGTGATTCCCACCTGGAAGGCAGAGAAGTTCGATCCCGATCATCTCATGCAGCTTTACAAGAAGGCGGGCGCCAAGTACTTCGTCAGCATGGGCGTCCATCACGATAACTTCGATCTCTGGAATTCCAAACACAATCGCTGGAACGCCGTGAACATGGGCCCGAAGAAGGACATCGTCGGACTCTTCAAGCAAGCCGCTACCAGGCAGGGCCTGAAGTTCGGCGTCAGCGAACATCTCGCCGTCAGTTATCACTGGTTCCAAACGAGCCACGGGTCCGACAAGCAAGGGTCCCTTGCAGGTGTTCCCTACGATGGAGCCGACCCCAAGTACGCCGAGTATTATCACGAGACCCACAACACACCGAAAAACCCATGGGATCCCGAAGGCGTCCCACTCAAATGGAAACAAAAGTACTTCGCTCGCGTGAAGGATCTGCTCGACCAGTACGAACCCGATCTGCTCTACACCGACGGCCCGATCTTCTTTGAAGAGTGGGGCCTCGGACTTGCCGCCCACCTCTACAACATGAGCGCGAAGAAGCACGGCGGCAAAACGGAAACCGTCTACGCCAACAAGAGCAAGACGGATTGCAGGAACGGCATCTGCCTTCTCGACCTGGAGCGCGGCGTTGTCGATAAGGTCTGGGACGAGCCCTGGCAGACCGACACTTGTATCGGCCACTGGCATTACGACAAGGAAGCCCAATATAAATCGCCCAAACTGGTGATCGACATGCTCGTCGACATCGTCAGCCGGAACGGCAATCTGCTGCTGAACTTCCCTTTGCCGTCCAACGGCATGCTCGATCCCGAAGAGTTGAAGATCCTCGACGAGATCACGAAATGGATGGCCGTGAACAGCGAAGCCATATACTCCACTCGTCCATGTAAGACGTTCGGCAGTGGCCCCGGTAGCGGAAACGCGCAAGCCGCCCGCCCCGGCGCTTCCGATCACCACAACGCATCTGCGTTCAACGAGAGAAACCGTAAGGACCTCACCCCGCAGGACGTCCGCTACACGCAAAAGGGCTCTACGCTTTACGCGTTTTCTATGGGCTGGGCGCCCGGCACCATCGTCTTCCCCGAAGTCACTGACAAGGTCCGCAACGTTACGCTGCTCGGCCACAAAGGCAATGTGAAATGGACGCAGGACGCTGCTGGGCTGAAGGTGGACCTCCCAAGTCAGAAACCATGCGACCACGCTATCGTGTGCAAGGTCGAAAAGGCCTGACGAAACAAACCGTCCTTTGCGGGAGACGACATGCGCAGTCGCGCTCCCGCTCCCGCTACAATCCCTTCATGTATCGAAAACTCTTCGCGCTGTTCTCAGCCGTATCGCTGCTGTGTGCCCAATCGGACAAGCCCATCACAGGCTTCTCCCCTGAGGGTGCAAAGCAGCAGCAGGCGCTGGAGTCCAAGTTCGACTCGTCGCTCAATCGTCAGGATCTGCAGGATTGGTTGAAACGCCTTTCCGCCCGCCCCCATCATCTCGGTTCTCCCTATGGCAAAGAGGTGGCCGAATTCATTGCAGCCCAGTTCAAATCGTGGGGCTTTGATACCCGGATCGAAACTTTTTATCCTCTGTTTCCCACGCCGAAAACGCGTGTCCTCGAACTGACCGCGCCCGAAAAGTACGTCGCGAGGCTCGAAGAACCGGCTGTCGAAGGCGATGAGTCCAGCCGGAATACGCAGGGAGGCCTCCCGGTCTACAACGCCTATTCGATCGATGGAGATGTGACCGCTCCTCTCGTGTACGTGAACTACGGCCTCCCCCGGGACTACGAAAAGCTGGCCGAGATGGGCATCGATGTGAAAGGGAAGATCGTCATCGCCCGCTACGGCGCATCCTGGCGCGGCATTAAGCCCAAGGTTGCCGCCGAGCATGGCGCTCTCGCCTGCATCATCTATTCAGATCCGCGCGACGACGGCTACTTCCAGGGCGACGTCTACCCCAAAGGGGGATGGCGCCCGCGCTACTCCGCACAGCGCGGCAGTGTGATGGACATGCCGACGTATCCCGGCGATCCCCTCACTCCCAACGTCGGCGCCACCAAGGACGCAAAGCGTCCTTCCAATTACCGCAGTGCCGAAACATTGACTAAAATTCCTGTTTTACCGATTTCTTATGGCGATGCCGAGCCCCTTCTCCGCGCGCTCACCGGTCCTGTCGCCCCGGCCGACTGGCGTGGCGCCCTGCCTTTCACATATCACATTGGCCCAGGTCCGGCCACCGTCCACATGAAACTCGAGTTCAACTGGAATCTCGCCCCGCTGTATAACGTGATCGCGCAACTCCAGGGCTCGGAGCGGCCGGATGAATGGGTCATCCGCGGCAATCACCATGATGGTTGGGTGTTTGGCGCCTCCGACCCATTGACCGGGATGGTTGCCGTTATGGAGGAAGCAAAGGCGGTCGGCACACTCGCGAAATCCGGCTGGCGCCCAAAGCGCACCATGATCTACACCGCATGGGACGGAGAAGAACCCGCGCTGCTCGGATCCACCGAATGGGTCGAGCAGCATGCCGGCGAGTTGCGGCAACACGCCGCCGTGTATATCAACTCTGACACCACGTCCCGCGGTTTCGTGAGTGTCGGCGGTTCCCACACGCTTGAACATTTTGTTACCCAAGTCGCCCGCGACCTCACCGATCCCGAAACCAAAGCCAGCACGCTTGATCGCGCCCGTGCTGTTGCTGACACGCTCGGCCGCAAGTTCACGGACGATATGCCCATTTCTCCCCTCGGCTCAGGATCGGACTACACGCCATTCCTCCAACACCTCGGCATCCCATGCCTGAACATCGGCTTCGGCGGCGAAGGGAACGGAATCGGCAGCTATCACTCAAACTACGATTCCTACGATCACGTCACGAAATTTGAAGATCCCGACTTCGAATATATGCTGGCCACATCGAAGCTCGGCGGCCACATGATGCTGCGTCTTGCGAATGCGGACACGCTCCCCATCCGCTTCGAGAACTTCACGCGCACCGTGGGCCGCTACGTCGCCGAATTGCAAAAACTCGCGGACGACATGCGCAATGAAACAAAAGATGGGAACGAGAAACTCCGGAGCAACGCCTTCGTCCTCGCAGCCGACCCTCGGAAGCCCTACGTCCCGCCGCAGCCAAAGCCGCCTGTGCCCTACATCAACTTCGCACCTCTGCAGAACGCGCTCGTCCAGTTGGAGACGAGCACAGCCGCCTTTGCCAAACTGGAAAGCAAGCCGCTCTCTCTGGACAAGGCTCGCGCCTTGGACGCAGTCTTGCTCCAGGCTGAACGCAAACTCATCCGCGATGAAGGCCTGCCCCGCCGGCCTTGGTATAAGCATCAGATCTACGCGCCCGGCTACTACACAGGTTACGGCGTGAAGACCATACCCGGCGTGCGCGAGGCGATTGAAGAGCGTCAATGGCAGGAAGCTCAGGAACAGATCCGCTACGCGGCCGAAGCTCTCGGCCGCATGACCGCCCAGATCAATGAGGCCGCGAAACTCCTATCCCAGTGAGGCGGCTCGGCAATGATATGATCCCGTTTCCAGCCCTTTCACTTTGATCAAAGGACCGTATGTCACTCACTATCTCTGAACTGCGCGATGCCCTCCACGCTAACGAGGGCATTCTGCGCCTTGCCCCTTGCTGGGTACCCCGCTCTTTCCTCATGCCTGGAGGACGCCTGAAGCTCGATCCTCGCGATATCTATGCCTTCGGCGCCCATCGCGGCGGCATCGATGAACGCTGGTTTTCCTCCACAACCAAGGCGGATAACGGCCCAGGCACTACGGAAGACGAGGGCCTAAGTTACCTCGACATTAACGGCAAACGCATCCTGCTGAAAGAGGCGATTGCCGAGATCGGTGACGCATTCCTCGGTGCCGATGTCATGCGCGAGCGTGGCGGATGGAACTTGCTCTGCAAGTTCTTTGACAATCTCGGACCGATTCCCCACCACATGCACCAGAGCGACGAGTTCGCCAAAAAGGTCGGCCGCAACGGCAAGCCTGAGGCGTACTACTTCCCGCCGCAGTACAACTTCAAGGACAACAATTTCCCTTACACGTTCATGGGCCTGGAGCCGGGCACCACGAAGGACCAGGTGCGCAAATGCCTGGAGAAGTGGAATGAGGGCGACAACGGAATCCTGTACCTGTCGAAAGCCTACAGGCTCCAGCCCGGCACCGGCTGGCAGATCAACGCAGGGATCCTGCACGCTCCCGGCTCGCTGGTCACCTATGAGCCGCAGGTCAACTCCGACGTGTTCGGGATGTTCCAGAACATTGTCGAAGGCCGCTATGTGCCGTGGGACCTGCTGGTGAAGGACGTGCCGGCCGAGCATCATCACGACCTCGACTTCATCCTGAGCATGCTCGACTGGGAAGCCAACGTCGATCCAGAGTTCGGCGAGCACAATCGTTTCTTCCCGGCCCCGGTTCGCAAAGAAGCCGAGATGGCCGACGGCGGGTACTCGGAGAAGTGGGTCGTCTACTCGACGCCGCACTACTCCGCCAAAGAACTGACGATCCTGCCCGGCCGGAGTGTGACGATCAAGGATGCCGCCGCGTATGGATTGATCGTGGTGCAGGGCTTCGGCTCGATCGGCAAGCACGAGGTGGAAACACCGACACTCATCCGCTTCGGTCAAATGACTAAGGACGAGCTATTCGTCAGCGCCGATGCCGCAAAGCGCGGCGTAGTGGTCACGAACAAGAGCGATAAGGAAAACCTCGTCATGTTGAAGCACTTCGGCCCAGGCAATCCCGACGCCGCCGGCCTGATCCACTAATCCCAACTCCAAAAGGAAAAGGGGTGCTCAAATGAGCACCCCTTTTGCCGCGTCAATCAGATTTGACCCTGGAGTTGTGACTGTATCGTCCCCTTCTTGTCGGGGCACTTCTCATTGTATACGCTCTCGCCTCGATTCCGTGAGAAAAATGTCCTCTCCGGTCCACTTCGTTAAGTGAAGAATCCGCTGCTGCCACCGATGTTGGCTCTGACCGGCGGCATCATCCTGGCGCACTTCGTTTGGTTCGACGGTCCCGAGTTGCTCTGGGCTTTGGGTTCGTTTTGTATTTTCGCGGTCTTGTCGAAACGTTGGGTTCGTTTCGCATCTTTACTCCTGGCCTTGGTTATGGCCGGCGCCTGGACCGCAGAGCGGCACCGCATTCACCAAAAGCCCGAACTCGACGTCGCTACCGGCGAGATTGCTGTACTCCAGGGCTGCGTGGCGGAGCCTTCAGTTTTCTCTGAGGGACGCGAGCAATTCACACTTGAACTCGGCGAACACGCCCGCGCACGCGTCAGTATCTACCTCCGCGAAGGCGAGCAAGGCATCGACCTGCCCTATGGCACACCGCTCAAGGTGAACGCGAAGGTGAGGACGCCTAGGAATTTTCTGAACCCTGGATCTTTCGACTACGCGGGCTACCTTGCTCGTCAGGACATCTTCTGGACCGCGTCCGCCTCCCATTCGAACGCTGTGTCCCGTCAAAACGGCCAGTGCGGTAACTCATTCTGGCGCTTCCTCTTCGGACTCAGAATGGCTTCGCTTCGTAAATTGGAGTCGCTCTATCGGGGCGACGAGTACACGACCGCCATGATGCAAGCCATGCTGCTCGGCGAATCGTCGAAGCTTCAAAAGGTATGGACCGAGGACTTCCGCCGTACGGGTACGTTTCACGCCTTGGTCATCTCGGGGATCCACGTCTCCGTCCTCGCCGGTGTGATCCTGCTACTCGCCCGCCTCCTGTTCCTCCCGCACACTACAGCCCTGGCGCTCGCCACAACGACTGCGTGGGTGTACGCACTTGTTTGTGGCTGGCAGCCGCCCGTAGTGCGCTCTGCGGGCGCCTTTACGCTATTCCTGATAGCCAGGCTGTTCTATCGTCGTGGCCGGCTCCTGAACCTCCTCGCAGCAATCGCGATCGGGTATCTGTTCTTCGACCCGGATGCGCTTTGGGATGCGAGCTTTCAACTGTCGTTTCTCTCGGTTCTGATGATTGGCGCATTGGCAGTTCCGCTGTTTGACCGTACGTCGGCACCGAGGAGTGCCGCTCTCCGCCACCTTGCGGACGGCGGCATGGACCTGCACTTCGAGCCCGCAATGGCTTCGTTTCGTATTGAAATGCGGCTTATAGCGGAGACGTTCGCATTGGCTCTCCGCCTTAAGCTGCAAAGAGCCGCTCTTGTTTGGGCGGCGCTGCTTCGGTTCGGCTTCTTCATCTATGAAGCGGTCCTCACCTCGGCGATTATTCAGATCGGCCTGGCCCTGCCGATGATCCTGTATTTCCACCGTGTCTCATTCTCCGGCCTGTCTGCAAACATAATCGTCGCGCCGCTCCTTACCGCAGCCGTGCCGGTCGGATTCGGGGCGATCCTCAGCGGCTGGAACTGGGTGGCTGCTCTGGCCCGCTTTATGCTTCAGGTTGCCCATAGCATTGCCAAATGGCACGTGCAGTTCGAATCGAATTGGCGAGTACCAGATCCGCCGCTCTGGTTGTCGGCCGCCTTCGTTGTGGCTCTTGTCTGCCTGTCGTTAGCGCAAGACTGGCGGCGGGCGCGCCGCCTCTTGGCGATGGTCGTTTGTGCGTTGTTCGGCTTACTGTATTACGAGCCGTTCCGGGCGCAAGCCTCCGGGCGTTTCCTCGAACTGACCGCGATCGACGTCGGACAAGGGGACGGCTTACTGGTGCGGCTTCCAGATGGCCGGCACATGCTTGTGGACACCGGCGGAATCGTCAGCTTCGGCGCGCGCCGTAAGCCAAATCTCGACATCGGAGAAGATGTCGTATCGCCATATCTCTGGAAACTGGGCCTCTCGCACATCGATGTACTTGCGATCACTCACTGGCATGACGATCACTCGGGCGGGGTGAAGGCGATCATCGCCAACTTCCATCCGCGTGAGATCTGGACCGGGGCGAATGCTCCTGCGATTGATTGGGGAGTTCCCGTGCGCTCTCGCGTAGCTGGTGAATCCTTCCAATACGGCGGAGCCGAAGTTGCGGTTCTGGCTCCCTTCGCCGATTACGTGCCATCTCCCACTCCCAAGAACAACGACTCGCTCGTACTGCGGATCCGCTTCGGCGAGCACTCGTTCCTACTTACCGGTGATATCGAGCGACCTGTCGAATCGCGGCTCCTCGCCGAAGCTCAAGTCGGAAAAATCGATGTCCTGAAGGTCGCTCACCACGGCAGCCGGACGTCGTCTTCGCAAGAGTGGGTCCACGCCAGTCAACCTCAATTCGCAATCATCTCTGCAGGAGAAGCGAACCTCTATCGACTGCCTCATCCGGCGGTCGTAGAACGGCTGCAGGCTGCACACGCCGCCGTGCTGCGTACTGACGCCTTCGGTCTGATTCGCCTCCGCTCCGACGGGCACCACTTCACCGTAGCAACCTACCGCTATGGAGGAGACGAGCCGGCATCCGGGTCCCCATTTGCACCCGACTGGTAGTCATTCTGTGAGCAGTTGCTCGATGATGCTCGCGATTTTTTGCTCTCCGCCTGCACCCCGGTAGTTCAGTTCCCCATCCCAATGGAATCGAACCATTCCCCTTTTGTCCACAACGTAAACGGCGGGCCAGACCTGCTGGTCCCAGAGTCTCCAGTTGCGGTACTCATTGTCGACCAGAACAGGGTATTCTATACCAAACTGCTTCACGTGCTTCTCGACATTCGCCGTTACGCGCTCGGTCTCAAACTCGGGCGTGTGGATGCCGATCACTGTGACGTCCCGTTCGCGAAAGTTGTGGAACCAGCGGTTGTAGGCGTCCAGGTTGTGCTTACAATTGATGCAGCCAAACGTCCAGAAATGGACGACAGTCACCTTACCCTTGCGCCCAGCTAGCGAGATCGGTTTTGCGCTGTTGATCCAGCGGTCACCGGCAAACTCGGGAGCCTTAGAGACCGTCTCCGCGCAGAGGCTTGCCGCCGCCAGAAATGCGTTGAGTAGGATACGGGTCTTCACGTAACTGAATCCTATCTTGACTCGTTTTTATTCCCTGTACAACGAGCTTCGCGAGCCCCAGTCCTCCGCCGGCGGCCATCGCTCCAGCCAGTTGCTGCTCCGACATTTCTTTGATGCTCGCCGTAGTCTGATCTTCGTCTTCAGAGCTAGTCTCACGAGCATTCTTTAACATCTCGCTTAGCAGCAGCGCTTCGAACTGGCGGGCCGCGTCATGCACCTTCTGCGGCGAGTCCGTAGGAGGAGTTTCCGCGGTTAGCGCTTGGATCGTCATATCACCTCAATGTCTGCGTCAAGGGCTCCCGCCGAGCGGAGGCTTTGAAGAATGGCAATCACATCACGAGGCGTCGATCCGATCGCGAGGAGTGCCCTCACGAGTTCCTCCACGCTCGCCCCTTGCTTGAGAGCAATATTTCGTGCCTTCTGCTCCTTCACATCCACGGCCACCCGCGGTGTGACCGTCGTTTCTCCCTTGGAGAGACCTTCGGGTTGCGAAACATCGAACGTAGTCTGGACCTCGACCGTGAGCGATCCGTGCAGAACGGATGCAGGCCCGATCCGGACCTCCTTGCCCATGGTGATTGTGCCAGTTCGTTCGTTGATGACGATTTTAGAGACCGAGTCTCCGTCCACTTGAAGCCGTTCGATGGCGGCTATGAACTCGACCTCCCGGTTCGAGAACGACGCAGGCACATGTACCGCGACGGCGCCCGAGTTTTCGGGACGAGCAGCACCGGCGAACTGATTATTCACCGCAGCGGCGATCCGCGCCGCAGTGGTGAAGTCCGCATGGCGGAGTTGCAGCCGGACTGTATCTCCGGGCTTGGGGGTTGGCCCACTCTTCTCGATAATCGCGCCTGCTGGTATGCGGCCCGTCGTCGGATGATTCACGGTTTGGGTATTCCCGCCGCCCCCCGCAACGAACCCGCCTGTAACGAGCGGGCCCTGACCAACGGCGTACACCTGGCCATCAGCGGCTCGCAATGGAGTCAATAAAAGGACTCCGCCCTGCAAGTTCTTTGCGTCTCCTATGGCCGCAACGGTCACGTCGATCTTGCCGCCTGGCTGCGCATAGGGAGGAAGATTCGCAGTGATCATCACGGCTGCTGTGTTGCTGACTTGAAAAGCGCCCGGCGATACTTGCACGCCCATCTTCTGCAGCGTATTCGACAGTGTCTGAGCCGAGAACAAAGTCTGCTTCTTGTCCCCCGTTCCCGCAAGACCCACGACGAGCCCGTACCCGAGCAACTGATTATCGCGCACCCCCTCAATCGTGGCCAGTTCCTTCAGCCGCGATCCCGCGAACGATTGAAGCGAAATCAAGAGCAAGACAAGAACGTGTTTCATGGCTTTAGAACGGAAGGAGGCCCATCAGCACGCGATACAGAATGAATGGACGCTTTACCGTATCTCCTACGACGCCCCGCCCGGCAATCTGAATCTCGAGATCCGACAAGCGCTCTGACCGGAGTGTGTTCGCTGGGGTTACATCCACTTGCCTCGCTATGCCGCGTACCCGCACGGTTTGCGTCTCTGAGTTGACGGTGACCGACTTGGAACCCTGCAAAACGAGGTTGCCTCCAGGCAGGACGTGTGTCACTCGTGCTGCGAGGGTCGTAGTGAGGTTATTCTCACGGCTAGTCTCCGCCTGCCCTTGCAGTTCGCGATCGCCTGTAGCGCCCGCTAGATTCGCAAGCGGAGCCTTCGTTACGCCATAGGCAGCATTGACGCCGTATTGAGCCTTAGCCTTTCGAGTACTGTTGACCAAGCCCTTGGACAGAGCGGTCGCGCTGTCTTGTACAAGAATGGTGACGACGTCGCCAACCTGGGCTGCACGCGGGTCGCGGGAGTTGTTAGCCAGCGGAGCAGTTGCCGAATACAAGGATCCTACCGAGGCGCCCACAGAGGAGTCGAACCCGCTTGCAGCTGCGGACTGAATGTATTGGTCGATCGGGGAGGCCTGTGGTGGTTTTGGCGAGTGCTTCCCACTGGCCACGACGACACAGAACAGTGCGGCCGGTATCGTTCTATTTCTCATTTGCGGCTACCTCCACGACAACGGAATTCGGCCCATTCACGACTGCTGAGAAGCGCCGTCCAGTGGCCGGGTTCAGAATCTGCACTGCTTCGCCCAGTCGGCCGTCAGTCTCAGCCCTCGCCCGGAAGGACAGGTGAACTGAGTCGCTTGCAACCGCGACAGCGACGGGAGAACCCCGAACAACTTCACGCTTCTTCTGCAGAGCAAGCGGGCTGATCGGGGATCCTGCGGGAAGCCTGACCTTGGCAATCCTGCCGACTAATGCAGAACGATCATCCCTTACCTCACTTCCGGGAAAATAGCGAACGCGGCTGACAGTCAAGTCCTTTTCCGAGAGCCCTTCTCCCGGGCGGATATCGCGACTCGCGACGATCCGTTCCCCTTCGGACCAGATTCGTACGCGCGCCCAGATACTGAAGTGCTTTCCTTTTCCATAAGCCAGTGATCCACGCCAAAGAAGTACGGACTTGTCCGTTGCGTTGGGCGAGCTATTCAGGCCTGACTTCGGAAAAGTTACGGCCCCCCTTGGAACGGCATACCGGCTAAGCTCAACGATTTCGATGTTTACATCCGGTATGGTCAGGCTCTCGCGCATCGCGGCCAGGGACTCGTCCGGTCCAAGTTCCTGCATGGGGTATTCGAAACAGATGTCCTGTGCATCGACAAGTTGGATTCCGAAGTGTGCGGCGATGCGGCGAATCTCGCCGCCTCCCATCATCCTCTTGGCACCGGGAATGGGAGCAAACGCCAGGGGCTGCTCCGGATCAACGCCACTAAAACCAGGAACGGCCTTTGCAAGATCGGCCGCCGTGATGCGGTCCGTTTCCACAGGGACGCAACCGGCCCATGCGCACCCGGCAAGAACCACGAAAAGGAAGGCTCTCATCGCGTCACGTTGTTGACCTGCTGGTACATCTCATCCGCAGCCTTCACAACTTTTGAGTTTGCTTCGTAAGCGCGCTGGCTGACGATCAGGTTGATGAACTCTTCCACTACACTGACATTCGATCCTTCGCTATAGCCTTGCATCAGAGTGCCGAGGCCTTCCTGCCCGCCCGGGTTGCCCAGGGTCGGCTCGCCGGACGCATCCGTCGGCATGAACAGGTTATGTCCGATGCTGTTCAGTCCGGCCGGGTTGACGAAATTCGCTAACTGGATTTGACCGGCCTGCTGGGCCGCGGTCTGTCCAGGCTGCGTGTAGCTGACAACGCCGTCGCCCGCGATGGTGATCGTCTGCGCCTCGGCCGGCAAAGTGAGCTGCGGCTCGAGCGTATCGCCGTCTCCGGTGACGACCTGCCCGTCCCGATTCAGGTGAAAGGTTCCTGCTCTCGTGTAGGCGAGCTCCCCGTTGGGACGCCTGACCTGGAAAAATCCGCGACCTTGAATCACCAGATCAAGCGGATTCCCCGTCTCCGAGAAATTGCCCTGCGCGAAGCTGATTTCGTTTGAAGAGGTACGCGTCCCGAGGCCGATTTGCAGACCCGTGGGCACGACCGTCTGTGCACCTGCAGCCGCGCCCGGCTGCACGAAGCTCTGATACAGAAGGTCCTGGAACTGTGCACGGCGCATTTTGAAGCCCACCGTGTTAGCGTTCGCAAGATTGTGTGCGATGTTGTCAACGTTCATCTGCTGCGCGGTCATACCACTGCCCGCACTGTAAAGGGCCCGAATCATCTCTTCTTCCTTTCTGCTAGTTCACGCGCGCGACGTCTTCGATCGCCTTGCGATTCATGTCGCTTCCAATCGAGGCGGCCCGCTGAAGCATTTCAAACTGACGCATCACACTCACGAGCCGCACCGCCTGTTCGGCCGGAGCTCCGTTGGACGACTCGAGAATACCTTGCTGAACCTTCGCATTCGCCGCGGATTTCACGATCGCCGACACATTGCTCAGTTGGAAATACGTATTCCCCACTTTGGCCATCTGCTGCCGGTCGTCTAAATCGACAACCTCAAGTTTGGCGACAGCCGCATTGTCCTGCTGGATGGTGCCGTCCGCAGTGATCGTGACCGGTTTCGCGCTGTTCAATCGAATCGCTCCGCCGCCCTGTGCCCGGACGGGATACCCGTCGTTCGTTTCCAGTTGACCGGTGTTGCCGAGTCGGAAGTTCCCGCTGCGTGTGTACATGGCCCCGGAAGGACCTTGCACAGCGAAGAATCCGGGCCCGGAGAGTGCAACGTCAAGAGGGTTCGACGTAGAGTTCAGCGCGCCTTGGGAGAAATCCGTCCAGGGTTTCTCAATCACTGGTTGCGTTGCCGGCATATTATCGTCCGGCTCTTCCGCCGCCGCTGCTGAATAGAGGTTGTAAAACTCCCGGTCTGCCTTGAAACCCGAGGTGCTTGCATTTGCGATATTGTTGGCCAGCAAATCCAGTGACTCCATTCGTGCGCGGAGCCCGGCTGCGGCCATTGCAGAGAGACGGTCCATGGTGTTTCACCTGCCGCCTGTTCATGCACGCGAGTATCCAGTAATTAAGTCCCTTGTTTTCGTGACTCCCGCCGACACAGCGCATCCGGATCGGAACGTCGTATTCCAAATTGAAACCGGCTCCGCCGAAATGAAATCGCATTCGTTGCGTATGTTGTTGAGACTCGACTTTGCAGGGATTTGGTGCACAACCTGCAATAAGCAGGAACGTGAGTCTGACCCCTATTTCGCTGATGCCGCCGGCAGCAATTAGCACGCTTCAGCCAGTGATCGGCGGAGCGGAGATCGGCGGAGCGGGGAAACAATTCTTAGCACTGGTGGGCAACCTCGTCGCGAATCTCCCGAAGTCTGGGGCTACACACAACACGAGTTCGATACCGGAAAGGCAGGCTTCGAAATCCGACAAGGATCGTGCGGACGCTTTCGCCGCAACCGTCCATCTTGAGGCGATGCGGCAGGTCGTAATGCTATTTCCCCAGGCCGCCGCGCCCGCTACTCCGCTGCCCGTGCAGACGGATCATTCGGATTCACTGCCGGAGGAAACATCCGGCGAGCGGAAGACCGCATATGCCTCAGATTCTCTACCACTGATGGACAGCTCGGCCCTTGCACGCGAGATCATCGGCCGCTCGGTCCGGCCTCAGACCACATACAAAACCAAGCCGCAGCAACAGGGCCTTCCGGCATCGCCGTTGGTTCTCACCAGATGGCAGAGCGCGAATATCGCACACACCTCAGATCCTCTTCCGCTGATGGACAGCTCCGCTGTTGCGCGCGCGATCATTAGCCGCTCGGTCCAGCCTGCAACCACAGACGAAGGAATGCCGCAGCAGCAAACCCTTGCCCGATTGGCCTCGGGGCCTCATCGGCCTCAGAGCAGGAACGCCTCTCCGCGGCAGCAGGACATGCCTGTGACTGTTCAGGCTATCGACGACGGAGTTGCTGACGAAAACCCGCCGGAACCTGTTCTCGCCGCAAACGGCAAGCCGCAAGCCAGCGAGACACAAGAAGAACGCACGACAACAGTTCGCGAGACAGAAGCGCCGATCACATCAAAACGCCACGGCGAGGTTAGCAGTGTACCTGTTGTTCCGGACGTCCCGACCCCACATCAAGGCTTTCACGAAGTTGTCCGGGTAGCTCCCGAAGTGTGTTCGGACAACAAGGCCGAATCCTCCGCGCCGGATCAGGCTCCGCAGGCACGCATTCCTAAACAGGCGGAAGTTGAAGGTCGAGCACCGGTTGGGACTGCTACCGCGGCGCGCATGGATCAGCCGCAGGCATCACAGACTCTCCGCTATGACAAGGAAGCTCCGAAAACGATAGATCGCAAGTCCGCCAAGGACACGGCAGCACCTGAATTCAAGCTCGCTCCCCACAGTCTCGCGGACCTCGAGACCGCTCCTGTGCCGAAGCCTCAAGCATCGATGAAGGCAGTCGCGTTCGCGGCGGAAATCGAACTCGGGGCGGAAGTGAAATCCAGTGCCGATCCCGCGAAGACGGGCGCGGCCAGGCCAATTACCGGCGCGACGGTGGCGACGAGCGAGAACGAACGAGGCAGTTCCGATCCTGCTCCGGCTTCCGTATCTGCGAAGGACGTTTATGACGTGGAGAGGAACAGTAGCTCAACACCGAACCGCCCGATGATGTCGAGTTCTTCTGAGAAGCCGTCCCCGTTTTCATCGGAAAGCAAGCAAGAAACTCCCCCGATCAAAATCGCGGCATTGCATGACATCGATGGGCAGCCGGGGCCTTTCCCACGGCAAGAACAGCACAGCACACTGAAGCACTCCGAACAGGGCTCGTCAGCGGGAGCTTCCCGGGAGGTGTCTGCGTCTGCGGCAGTGGATCCGGCGCCCGCTACTGCCAAGGCGGCTGTCCGGGATTTCGTCCTTCGCATACCGGCCGGCTCACAACAGCACGTCGACGTTCACATTGTGGAGCGGGCGGGCAAGGTTCACGTGACGGTTCGAAGCACTGACCCTGCTGTGACGACATCGCTTCGGACCGAGTTGTCCCAGTTGGTGCAGAAGTTGGAATCTCACGGACTCAAGACGGAAACGTGGACGCCTTCGGAATCCTGGCCGTTGCAAGGAGGCCACCCGCCCGAAGCAGTCGCGACGCAGTCAGGAATGCAATGGTCGGATTTTTCTGAAGGTCATTCTCAACAGCAGCAGAACCAACAGCAGGAAAGGCGCAGACACGGGCAACAGCCGGATTGGCTCGCCGAACTCGAGAACGAATTGAACGAAGAGGAGTAACCGATGGTCTCGTCCACTACAAGCAGCACCAGTCAGACCGCCGCGGCCACAGCGGCGCCGACAACGGCCATTAATCCGAACGATCAGTTGGCCAACAAGGAAACATTCCTAAAGCTCCTGGTAGCCCAAATCAAGAACCAGGATCCTATGAATCCGAGCGACGGCGTGCAGTTTCTGACCCAACTCGCGCAGTTCTCATCACTGGAGCAGAGCATGCAAACGAACAAACAACTGACAAGTATCCAGCAGTCGATCGACAAGGTGGCTGCCAATACAGAAAATTCCGGTGCCCAAGGCAGTTCCGGAACACAGGCGGCGAATTCCTCCGCTGTCAAGAAATCCTAACTGGAGTATTACATGTTCACTTCATTCTCAACAGCACTATCCGCCTTGAGCGCGCACGCAACGGCCGTGGATGTGGTCGGCAACAATCTGGCCAACTTGAACACGCCTGGCTTCAAGTCGAACGTTGTTTCCTTCCATGATCTTGTGACCCAGTCACTGGGCACCGGCCTGGGCGAAACACAGGTCGGTTTCGGCGTCGGACGACCAACGACGATCCGGCAGTTCTCGCAGGGCGCCATTCAGGCATCGACCGGGCCGCTCGATGTCGCCATTCAGGGAGACGGGTTCCTGATCGTGAAGGATGCGGCCGGCGCCCAGCTCTATACGAGGGGCGGAAACCTGCAGGTCGATAAAAAAGGTAATTTACTTACCGCAACAGGAGAGAAAGTTCAGGGCTGGAACGCACAAAATAATGTGCTGAACACGAGCGGATCGATTTCCGACCTGGTAGTGCCCGTAGGCACTGTGAAGCCGCCGGTTGCTACGCAGAACTTCTCGATGGACTTGAATTTAAATGCTGCGGCGACAGCCGGACCGCCGCCGGACACTTTCTCTTCATCCATCGAGATCTTCGATTCGCTCGGGGCTTCCCACCAAGTGTCCATCACGTTCACGAAAGACGCGACGGCCAACCAATGGGATTACTCGGTGACGATGCCGACGGCCGATACTGCTGCTCCGCTGGCGCCTGTTACGGGAACGTTGACGTTCGATTCTACGGGAAAGCTCTCCAGCCCAGCCGCCAACGGGACAATGCCGGTGCTGAACATCACGGGCCTGGCGAATGGCGCGGCGGACATGAACGTGACCTGGAACCTGTATAACGGCTCGACCGCGCGGCTGACTCAGTTCGCCCAAACGACGGCAGTTTCTGCGAATGCCCAGGACGGAAATCCCGCGGCGCAGTTGATTCGGGTTGCCGTGGGGGACGGAGGAAGCCTGAAGGCTCAATACTCGAACGGTCAGCAGATGACGGTAGGACAGCTCGCAATGGCGTCGATTCGCAATCCGGAATCGATGATTGCGGTTGGCAACAATAACTATCAAACCAGCGAGCGAACCGCGCTGCCGGCGTTGGGGCTTCCGAACAGCGGCGGACGTGGAACGATCCAAGGGGGTGCCGTTGAGTACTCCACGGTCGATATCGCCCGAGAGTTCACGCAATTGATCGTGCTGCAGCGCGGGTATCAGGCGAATGCGAAGGTCATCACGGCCGTCGACGAACTGAGCCAGGAAACCATCAACCTCAAGAGGTAGCGCATGAACCTGCAGGATATCGCCCACATCTCAGATCTTCCGGTAAAGGTCGAGGTCGAACTGGACCGGCGTGTCTTATCGGTGGGCGACATCCTGCAATTGAAGCAAGGCAGCGTGATCAAGATGAGCCGCTCGGCGGGAGAGAACATCGACATCGTGATCGGCGGATGCCTGATCGGCTTCGGCGAAATCGTGATCATCGAAGATCTCATGGGCGTCCGCATCACGGATTTCAACGGAGAAGACTAGCTTTGATCCAGGATCTGCTCGCGATGTTCGTAGTATTCGGGCTGCTTGGGGCGGCCGTGGTGCTGTTGAGAAAGAAAGGGGCTCTGGTGCTGAACCTGCCAACGCGATCAGGAGGTTCCGCCAACGACCTGACCGTGCGAGCGAGGCTGCAACTGACACCTCAACACAGTCTGCACTGGGTACGGGCGGGAGATCGGGAGATTCTTCTCGCGCTTCACCCTGGAGGCTGCACCGTTCTGTCCGATGAGGCGAAAACATGATTTTCGAAAAGCTACCTCTTGCACTTGCTACGGCGCCACAAGTATTGCTGGACCCTCATGGTTCTGCCAAGTCAGCATCGGTCCTGGGCGTGCCGATGCAGATCGTGGTTCTGCTTACGGCTCTCACGCTGCTACCAGCCATGGTCATGTCGGTGACTCCGTTTTTGCGGATCACGGTAGTTCTCCACTTCCTGAGGCAGGCGCTCGGTACGCAGACGACGCCTTCCAATCAGGTGCTGATTGGGCTCGCGATTTTCCTGACGATTTTGATCATGACGCCGGTAGCGGAGGAAATCTACACGAAGGCCTGGGTGCCCATGGAAAAAGGCCAACTAACGCCGGGAGATGCGTTGGAAGCAGGCTCCAAACCGCTGAAGACCTTTCTTATCCGCTTCACGCGCGAGAAGGATATTCGGCTTCTGCTGGAGATATCACGGACACCTACGCCGCCCAAGCCAGCGGACCTCGATATGAGAATTCTTGTGCCAGCGTACGTACTCTCCGAACTGAAGACGGGGTTTCAGATAGGAGCTGTCCTCTTTCTGCCATTTCTGGTTATCGACCTTGTGATCGCATCGGTCACGTTGTCCGCCGGCATGGTGCAACTGCCGCCGGTAATGCTTTCAGCACCGTTCAAACTTCTTCTGTTCGTGCTGGTGGACGGCTGGAACCTGGTAGTCGGCTCACTCGTGAAAAGTTTCTACTAATGACACCGCAATTTGTTGTTCAGATATTCCGCGAAGCTCTGATGACCACGTTCTGGCTGAGCCTGCCTCTACTGGCAATCGGTTTCTTTGCGGGCATTGCAATCAGTCTGATTCAAATCGTTACGTCGATGCAGGACTCGGCCTTTTCTACTGTGCCGCGGCTCGGGGCTTTTCTGGCCGGCATACTTTTGCTTCTGCCGTGGATGCTGACCAAATTGATCTCGTATACCGTCAGCATTTTCGGAGATTTCCAGCGCTATGCCCGCTGAGCTTTCGTTCGGTGTGCCGGCGCTGTTCGGATTCCTGCTCGTGCTGACAAGGATCTCTTCAGCACTGGTATTCGTGCCGATGCCCAGCGTGAAGGGCGTGGCAGATGCCGCGAAGGCTACCTTCTGCGTTTTTACGACCTTGGCCCTGTTCCCGTTCTGGCCGGCGGTGACGATCCAGTCCATGGGCCAGTTGACGGGCTGGCTCTGCATGGAGGCGGCCTTTGGCCTGACGGTCGGGCTTACGGTGGCCTTTCTCTCCGAGGCCTTCATTCTGGGAGCGCAGGCGATCGGGCTTCAGGCCGGGTATTCCTATGCTTCGACGATCGACCCCATCAGTCAGAACGACACAACCGTCTTCCAGACGATTATGCAGTTGCTGGTGGGCTTCTTCTTTTTCACGGCGGGATTGGATCGATATGTCATCCGTGTGTTTGCCAGAAGCCTGGAGGTATTCCCGCCGGGCAAGTTTCGGATTTCTGAACCGATTCTCGCGGTGGTGTCGGATCTGGGGACTGCGATGTTCTCTACCGGCCTGCGGCTAGCTCTTCCAGTGATTGCATTGCTGCTGCTGATTGACATCTCGCTCGCACTGCTCGGGCGAGTAAACGCCCAGCTTCAACTTCTGAGCCTCGCATTTCCGGTGAAGATGCTTGGGGCACTCGTGGCGCTTGCTGCGACGGTTGCCGTGTTCCCCGCGGTTTACGAGAAGACTGCCCAACAGATGATTGCTTCTTTGATGCAGGTCCTGAGATAACGTGGCGGGCGGCAACGGAGAGAAGAGCGAGCAACCTTCCCAGCGGCGGCTGCAAAAGGCGCGCGAAAGCGGCCAGTTTCCTGTCAGCCGTGAGTTCACGGCCGGCGTGCAATTCCTTGTTGCCGCGTATGCGATCACCTCGTTTGGGAGGGAGTGGATCACCGCATCGAGTCAGTTGATGCGGTACGCATTCCGGTTTGCATTTCGAAATGATCTTACGGTTACCGCCATCACCTCAGAGGCGCGGTCGGTAATCCTCACGACGTTGGCGCCGCTGCTGAAGGGAGCGGCAATCCTCGTGGCGCTTGTGTTAGCTACTCACTTGATCACCACGCAGTTTGGATTCGCGTCTTCCAAGCTAAGTCCGGATTTCAGCCGGCTCAATCCACTTCAGAGAGTTCAGCAGCTTCGGAGACAGAATCTGCCGGCATTTTTTCAGGCGCTGATCCTGCTTCCGTTGTTCGGGTACATCGTTTTTCTGGTGATCCGTTCCAATCTGGACCAACTACTCAGATTGCCTTTGGGTAACGTGCAGCAGGGAATCCAACAACTCGGCAGTTCGCTTTCGGCGCTGCTTTGGAAAGCCGCGATTTGTTTCTTTCTTTTCGGCTGCTACGACCTCTTCCGGCAACGCCGCCGGCATAGCCAGGATCTGAAGATGACGAAACAGGAGCTTCGCGAGGAGCACAAAGAATCCGAAGGCAACCCGCAGATCAAGCAGCAGATACGAAGGCTGCAGCGCGATGCGGCGCGCCGCAACATGATGAAGGAAGTTCCGAAGGCATCCGCGGTGATCGTCAATCCTACGCATTACGCAGTGGCGGTCCGCTACGTCATGGACTCGATGGCGGCACCGACTGTGGTTGCCAAGGGGAAGAATTATCTGGCCCTCCGTATCAGGCAGAAAGCGATCGAGCATAACGTACCAATTGTGGAGAATGTTGCGCTCGCGCAGGCACTATACAAATCTGCGGACGTTGGGCAGGAGATTCCGGCCCATCTGTACCGTGCGGTAGCAGAGGTGCTCGCCTACATCTACCGTCTGATGAACGGGAGAATGCCAGGACACTTTTAGCAGATGGCATCGACAGGAACACAACTCGTCCCGAAGCCCACAACGGCGTCCACTGCAGGCGGTGTGATGGACATGCTGCGCGGCGCGCCATGGCGCGAACTCGGCGTGCCGATCGCGGTCATGGCGATCGTCATGGCGATGATTACACCGCTGCCGGCGTTCCTGCTGGATGTGCTGATCAGCACCAACATCACCCTGTCGGTGATTGTCCTGCTCGTGTCGATGTACATCACGAAGCCGGTGGACTTCAGTGTGTTTCCCACTGCGCTCCTGTTGATGACGCTGTTTCGACTAGCGCTGAACATTTCCTCATCGCGGCTCATCCTGCTGAATGGAAACGGGGGGACGTCAGCGGCGGGCGAGGTCATCGAAGCATTCGGAAACTTCGTCGTGGGTGGGAATTACGTGATCGGTGTTGTGATCTTCCTCGTGCTGATAGCCATTCAGTATGTGGTTATCAACCACGGCGCGGTACGCATCTCGGAGGTCACAGCACGCTTCACTCTCGATGCAATGCCGGGCAAACAGATGTCTATCGACTCGGACTTGAATGCCGGATTGATAGACGAAGCCGAGGCGCGGTTGCGGCGGAAGATGCTTGCCGCAGAGGCGGAGTTCTATGGGGCGATGGACGGGGCCAGCCGCTTCACCCAGAGGGACGCGGTGGCGAGCATCATTATTACGGCGATCAACATCATCGCCGGCTTCCTCATCGGAGTGCTGCAGCATGGGATGGAACTGCAGCGAGCGCTGCAGACGTACACGGTACTGACGATCGGCGACGGATTGGTGACCGTCATTCCCGCTCTGATGATCTCAGTGTCGGGCGGCCTGATCGTCACACGGGCGAGTTCCGATTCGCAGATCGGGGAGGAGGTGGCTCGCCAGATATTCAGCAATCCGAAGCCGCTGCTGCTGGCTTCCGGCGTGCTGTTCGTCATGGCGATTTTCCCTGGCCTCCCGACCGTGCCGTTCCTGGTTCTGTCCGGAGCGACGGGTTACGCCGGATGGAGGCAGAAGAAGTCAGCGGAGAAAGCCGAGACCACACCGGCTGCCGCGGCTCCTCCCGCTAAGGAGTCCGTCGAGAGCCTGCTGAAGGTGGAACCGCTCGCAGTGGAAGTGGGGCTCGGCCTGGTGCGGCTGGTGGAGGGCGGCGCTAATTCGCCACTGTTGAAGCGCATCGCGGCGATCCGGCGGCAGACGGCGTCGGAGCTGGGTTATGTGCTGCCTCCGGTGCGGGTCACGGACAATCTGGCACTGAAAGCGCGTGAGTACGTAATTTCCATAAAGGGAGTAGAGGTGTCCCGATATGAACTGCCGAACGGCTGCAATCTCGCGATTGAAACGCAGCGGAACCTGCCACAAATCGAAGGCGGCACACCAACGAGAGACCCCGCGTTCGGCATCGCGGCAGTCTGGGTGCCTACTCATGCAATCGACAAAGCTCGCGGATCGGGCTACACAGTCGTAGATACGATTACGGTTCTCGGCACTCATCTGAGTGAGTTGATCCGGTCGCATGCCTACGAGTTGTTCTCCCGACAAGACGCGAAGAAGGTGCTGGATCGTGTCGCGGAAGAGAACGCCAAAGTGGTCGAGGATTTGGTTCCGAAATTGCTCCCATTAGCGGTTGTGCAGAAAGTTTTGCAGAATTTGCTGCGGGAACGCGTTTCAATCCGGGACGGCAATTCCATTTTGGAAGCGTTAGGCGAAGCGGCGAACGTGACGAAGAATACCGTGCTGCTGACAGAGTACGTCCGCCAGTCGATCCGGCGTATGGTCGTGAAGCCATATCTGAATCCGAAGGGGGACCTGCCCGCATACTTTCTCAACACTGCACTTGAACAGGCGATTGAGGCTTCGGTCGAGCACTCGGAGACGATGAGCCATTTGAATATGCCTCCGCAGCGTATTCGGGAAGTACTCGATTGCATACAGCGAACGGTGGGCGCGCCTGAAGCGGCTGTGGTGATTCTGACTACGTCGGGATCGCGGTTTTTCTTGCGGCAGATTCTGGAAAGTTCGATTCGCAATCTTCACGTGCTGGCACACAGCGAGGTTCCGGCAGGCGTGAAGGTCGTATCGCTCGGGACGGTGCAGTAGCCATGAGAATCAAATCCTATTTCGCAGGCACAGTCGAGGCGGCGATTGCGACAGCCCGCAAGGAGCTTGGCCATGACGCGATGCTGATGAATTCGCGGAAGGCGATGCCCGAGGCGCGGCATCTCGGCGAATACGAAGTCGTGTTTGCCTACCCCGCGGCGATGGAAGAGACTCCGCAGGAACGTCCGGAGCCGGTGCCGGATTCGCTTGCTCGTGAGTTGGCGGAACTGCGGCGCGAAATGCAGGAGATCAGCGTCTACCTGCAGCGAGCTAAATCCGTTGCCGCCTCGAACCTAACGGCGAATCCCAGTTTGTCCGCCGTGTTCTCTTCACTTATAGCCGCGGAGGTGGATGCCTCACTCGCGCATACGATTGTTTCGGCCGTCCGTAGCCGGGGCACGGCGGACCCCTCCGGCCAGATGTGGCAACAGGTCAGGGAAGAGATCTCACAGCTCGTCCTCGCGGATCCAAACCTGGGACGTCGCGCGGGAGCGAGACGTGTGGTTGCGATGATCGGGCCTCCAGGAGCCGGCAAGACCACCTCACTGGTGAAACTTGCGGTCCGCTATGGGCTTTCCGAGAGACGCCCCACCCAGATTCTTTCCATGGATCTGGAGCGAATCGCAGCCGCGGACCAACTTCACTCGTTCTCCGCGATTCTTGGCGTTGGCTTTCAAACGGTGGAGACCACGAATGCGCTGGCATTGGCGCTGGAGGAGCACCGGAATAAGGAGTTGGTGCTGATCGATACGCCTGGCTACGGGCCGAAGGATCTGGAGAATACGACAGGCCATGTCGAGATGCTCGCGCGCCATACCGATATCGATGTACATCTCGTCGTCCCCGCCACCATGAAGCCGGCCGACCTCACTCGGACGGTGGAGGCTTTCTCCGGCTTCCGGGCACACAAGCTCCTCTTTACACATCTGGACGAGACGCGCACCTTCGGCATGATGTTGAACGAGTCGGTGCGCACCGGCAAGCCAATTTCGTTTTTATGCGCCGGCCAGCAGATTCCTGAGGACCTGGAACCTGCCAGCCGCGCGCGGATTGTTGAATTGCTCGCAGGGACCGCGGGCAGGAAGGCCGCAGCCGCGGCTGCTTGAGGAACAAGCCATGCATCCATATCAAGCTGTGGAGATCAGCGCAGACGAGAGGGAACAACTCATCCTGGAGCATCTGCCGCAGGTGCGGCTGATCGCCCGAAGGATCCACGAGAGACTGCCGGAAGGCATCAGCCTGGAAGATCTGATCTCGACCGGCACCCTCGGACTCATCGCAGCGATTGACCGCTTCGACAGCAGTCACAACGTCAAACTGAAGACATACGCCGAGTACAAGATTCGGGGAGCAATTCTTGACAGCCTGCGAGGATTGGACTGGGCTCCGCGGCAGCAGCGAAAGCGCACCAAGATGATCGAGGTCGCCATCGCGGCGGTCGAACAGAAGATCCACCGCACTCCCACAGAAGAAGAGATCGCGGCGGAGCTGAACCTTACCATCGAGGAGTATCACGACTGGCTGATCGAGATCCGAGGCGTCAACCTCGGCAGCCTGGAGTGCAGCGCGCCGGAAGAAGAGAGCCGGGATCTGCTCAAGTACATTTCGGACGATGAAGAGAACTGGCCGTCGCGGATCCTGGAACGTTCCGAGTTGGAAAAGCTGCTCGCCCAAGCGCTAGATCGTATGCCGTATATCGAGCGGACGGTACTCAGCCTCTACTATCACGAAGAACTTACGCTGCGCGAGATCGCCAAGGTGGTGAAACTTCACGAGTCGCGAGTATCGCAACTGAATCCCAAGCGATCCTGCGACTCCGTTCTTATATTGAGAAGCGCTGGCCGTTAGGCCGAGGCCGGTAATCCGAAGATGCCCGAGACCGACCCGATCCGCTGGCTCGCACAGGAGTTCTCGAACCAGTTCGGAAAAGCTCTCGAAGGGATGGCCGGTCAGAGTTTTCCCGTCACGTGGCAGGCGGTGAGGGAAGGCGACTATTCCAACGTCAGTGGCTTGTGGTGGGAGACGGGCCTCTCGCATCCCAGTGGAGCACGCGTTTTTATCGGCGCGGAAGCGGACTCATGGACTGGGATCAGCCGGACTCTACTCGAGTCGATCGGCCTGACCACTGACGATGCATCCGTGCGCTCGACCTACATCGAAACACTGGCGCAGGCGGCGTCGGGACTTGCGTCGGCACTCGGATCGAAGCTCGGACGGGAAGTCACATGCGGTGCAGGGTCGGAAACGAACTCCGCACCATCGAGCGGATTGGCGTTGAAGGTTTCCGCAACGCTATCGGACGGTCCGCCTTCCGCGGTGTTCGTGGTATTTAGCCCGGAGCTAGTGTCGGTCCTCGCACCAAGGCCAGCCGCAGTGACGCCGCCTGCAACGATGGACCTGCTGCTGGATGTAGAACTGCCGGTCAGTGTATCGTTCGGGCGGGCGGAACTGCCGTTGAAGGACGTTGTGAAGCTCACGACCGGCTCGATCGTGGAATTAAACCGGTCGATCACCGAGCCTGTCGAGATCATCGTGAACAATTGCGTGATCGCGCGGGGAGAAGTGGTCGTGATCGAAGGCAATTATGGCGTACGGATCGATCAGATCATCAGCCGCCAAGAGAGGCTGCGAACACTGAAATAGAGATGATCATGGAAATTCTGACGATCGCGTGCAGCTTTGCGGTACCGGTGCTATGCTCGCCCATTGTTCCGTGGGTTCTGAGCGCGATTCTGCTCGTCCTGATGGAGGGCCGGCTCGGGTCCGTGCGGCGCCAGATCCGGCAACAGAACAGGCAACAAGCAGAGGATTGGGCGCTCGTGAAGCAGACGTGCCGGCGGCTGGAGGATCTGATGCTCGATGCGGAGAGACGCCTGGAGGAGTCAGAAGAACGTTCGGCTCAACTGGTCCCGCCACCGACCGCGCGCTCGGGCCTGAACCTGACGAAACGCACGCAAGCCGCACGGATGTTCCGCAGAGGAGACCAGCCGGAACAGATTGCAGCGGCCCTCTCGCTGCCGCGAAACGAAGTGGACTTGTTGCTGAAAGTGCAAAAGACAGCTGCAGGGGGATAGAGACTCCCGCGGGATTTGCGACCCGCGGGAGGGAAAAGGACTACTCAGGAACGGAAACTGAGATTGCGCGCCGCGGAGTGCCGGACGACGAGCCGCGCCGGTCCAGTTCACTCGTATCTTCAATGGGAACGTTGATCGTCATCTCGTGCCTATCGCGCACGATCTGCAACGCCGCAGCTTTTTTGCTCGCGGCTGCCCGGACGGCGCGTGTGATATCGCGCGGCGCCGCTGTAGGCGTACCATCGACCTTCGTGATTACATCGCCAGCTTTCAAGCCGGCCTTCTCAGCCGCAGTTCCCTTTCCTACGGAGCGAACGAGCACGCCTTCCTTAACCCCGAAATACTGGGCCAATTGCGACTCCAATGCCTCGGCCTCAATCCCGAGCAGGGTGCTTCGCCAACTCATGAACGTCCGTGGGATATCCGGGATCTGGATCATGGGACCTTCTGGAATTTCCAGGCGAAACCCGTCCGGCGTGCGAAGCAGGGCTCCCGCCTTATGCATGCCGATCTTCACCGGAATCGTCTGGTTTGCGCCATTGCGGCTCACCACGATCCGCACCTCGCGTCCAGGCGGCGTTTCGCGCACCAGACGGACGAACTGTTCGGTTCCATCCACACGCTGGCCGTTGTACTCCAGCACTACATCGCCGACTTTGATACCGGCCTTCTCAGCCGGGCCCTCCTCTTCGAGCCGCGTTACTTCGACGCCGCGCTCCTCGCGGAGATTCAGAGCCTTGGCACGCTCGGAATCAATCTCCGTCACACCGACGCCGAGGAAACTGCCCCCACGCGCCAGCGTCATGATCTTCGGTCCGTCCGGAGCAGGCTGCGGCGGAACCGCCTGGAGGGCCTGAGCAGGGCAGAGTGCCACAGCCAGCACCCCCGCACCCACATAAGTAAAAGCGTTATTCATACAAACCTCAAATCAAAATCTGCGACCGGATTGCACACTCATTTGCGGCGCCTCAGGTAAATCGTCCCACGCATCGCCGAAACCTGAAGTACCGGGCCTCCACCGTTCAGCGTCCCTTCCGCCAGCATTACTGACGAGGACACGCGGACCGGTATCTCGGCAAACTCAGATACGATGCGTCCCAAGCGTCCGTTGTCGCTTTGTGCTCTCACGGTCAACGCAATATTGGACGGGATCACGACGTTTATGTCACCTGCGCCGGTGCTCAGGATCGAGTCCTGCAGCGACCTGCCGGACACCAGTTCCGCCAGAATACTTCCAGCATTCGTGATTGCGCGTAGAGAACCGGATGCTCCACGTAACCGGATTAGTCCGCTATCCGACTCACACTGTACTCCGGGAGCCGAGCCAACCTGGATAGAGCCACTGGAATTCTCTGCGGTGACGACGCCTCCAGCCTGGTGCACCTCAATGCGACCACCGGCGGTCTGAGCGGTCACCGCAGCAGCCGCTCGTTCCACCCGGATATTGCCGCCACCCGTGCCAGCGTGGACAGGCCCATAACTCTCGCCGATGAAGATGTCCCCACCGGCAGTTTCGAACCACGATTCTCCAGTGACGTGGTTCACCTGGATGGATCCGCCGGCGGACAGCACCCTGACGTTGGACGCCATGACGCCAAATAGGACTCCGCCGCCGCCGGTCTGGGCCAGTACGGGTCCGCCAATACGATCCATTCGAATTCGGCCTCCGGCGGAGGCGGCATCGACCGCACCGTTGAACTCGAACGCCTCTACGTTGCCTCCGCGTGTCCGCAACAGAACCCGGCGGAGTTGCCTGGGAATGAGCAGTTCCATACACGTGACTACCGACGGCGCGCTGATATTACGGACGCGCACCTCGCTCGCCCCCCGCGTGAGCGCCACTCCGCGGAGAAGGTGCTGCGCCTCAGCGAGCGAGCGGGCCTGCACGCGGACTCGCAGGATATAGCGCACCCGTCCGGAGTCATCGCCGCGCACGACCAAATCGCCGGGCGTATCGACGTGCAGCACGCCGGAAGCAGGCGCGGTGAACTCCCCAATGTTGGTTTGGATCCAGAAATTGCCCTGGCGGACAGGCGTTGGCGGGGCGGCCGAGAAGGAGGGCGCACAGCCCGCCACCCATGCAACTACCGCCAGCACGGGCAGGAACTGCAGCTTGTTCATTTCACTCTTTTCTTAGAAATGTCTAAAAAGTGTCGATCGATGCCTTCATCTCATGAAGGGCCTTTTGGCAGCGCAGGCGAACGTAATCGTTGTCCTCCTTGCGCATGACTTCTTGCAGTACGCCCGCCATAGACGGTTCCTTCTTTTGAGTCAGAAGATCGATCGCCTGGGTGCGCACTCCCGGATTATCGTCATTCAGGAGAACGGCGGCCAACGCTTTGCGGGTTTCCGGTTCACCGGCCGAGTTCCGCAATCCGTCCAGTGCCTTCAGGCGGACTCCCGGATTCGGGTCGTGCTGCAACGCCGCAATCAGGGCGCGCCGCACTTCCCGGGAACTGCAGCTCGATTTCAGCAGATCTACTGATTCGACGCGCAGTCCCGGATCCGTCGCCTCGCGCGCGGCGGCCATCAGCAAATGCCGGATCTTCTCATCCTGGGTAGCACCAGATAAGGTCCGCTGGCTAACCTCTTCAACTACGATCTGTACTTGCCCGCCGGAATTCGGTTCTACGTAACGAACCCGCGAGGCGATGGGCTCGGAGACACCTTGCAAGAGGCGCATCCCGCCCAGATTGGAAGGAACTATGTGTGCTCCGAAGAAACCCATTGCCACCAAAGCAACAGCACCGAGAGGTTTGGCCGAAAACCCGAGATGCAAACCGCCGTCCATCAGGTCCCTGAACCAGCCGATCATACCGGAGCGCCGCGCCGGAGCGGCCTCACGCAATGCTGCCAGGCCAGTTCGCAAGCGCTGCCGGCAATCCATCAGCAGCGTGGGTTGCGGGATAACCTCCGCGGAATCGAGAGCGCGCTGTAAAGCTTGAAGACGGGCAAACTCCACCGTGCAGGACTTACACTGATCGAGGTGCTGGTGAATGGCCTCTTCTTGATCAAACGAGAGCTCGCCGTATTCCAGCAGCGGCAGATTCTGGATTACTTCTTCACACTTCATAGGAAATCTCCCAGCGCGGCCCGCATCTTCTGTGTCGCCCGGAACAGGCAATTCTTCGCTGCCTCTTCGGTGGTCCCAAGGATTTCGCCTATGGCCCTCAACCGCATTCCCTGGTAGTGCCTCATCTCGAAGACCATGCGCTCTCGCGGAGTGAGTTGCGCCAGAACCGTCTGAATGCGCAGGCTGAGTTGCTGGCTCATCAGCTTGCGCTGAGGATTATTCTCAGCCCGCTCTTCCTGCACAACATCCATGCGGTCAATCGGTCCGTCAGAAGTGTCCAGCACGGTTGGTTCTTCCTTGCGGACCTTCCTCTTTCTTAGATGGTCGAGGCAGAGATTCGTAACGATACGGTAAAGCCAGGTATGAAAGCTGCAATCGAAGCGGAAGTTGTTGAGGTTGCGATAGACGCGCAGGAAGGCCTCCTGATAGATGTCGGCCGCATCTTCAGGCGACCGAAGGAGATTTAACGCCAGCCTCAGGACACTTTGGTCGTAGACACGGACCAACTGAGCGAAAGCGTCCTGATCGCCTTGCTGGGCAGCGCGGATCAGCGCGGCCTCTTCCAGTCCGGTAGCCGATCTGGTTCCCAATGCGGCTAGTGCTTCCCCATTCGCAGTCAACATGGAATCAGACGAGTGAACCCGCAAAAGGTCACCGAGGAAATTGTAAGTCACCCGCATGAACAGGATACGACGATCTGAGCGGCGTTCGTGCCGGTCCGCCTTTACTTTCCGGGTATACTTTGATAGATGGAGAAGTTAACGGTGAAGTCGGCCGAGGATGGCTTGCTGGAGGAAGAGTTTCGAATCATCGAACCCTCCCACCGGTCCGCGCGCTCTTTCACCTGGCCCCTCCACCGTTATTGGACAGTAGCGCTTTTGATTTTCATCGTTGTCGCCGAAAGCGTTGCCCTTTGCCTGACTGCACAGGGACAATTCTTCTGGTACGACGAACTGCTTACCGTATATACGTCGTCTTTGCATCCATTTGCGATGCTCTGGCAAGCCCTTCAGACCGGGGTAGATAGTATGCCACCGGCGTTCTACGCGTTCATCCTCCTGGCGAGGAATCTATCGGGCAAGGCAGAACTGGTGCTTCGCTTACCGTCCATTGCCGGATATGTGTTGGCGCTGCTTGGAGTCTATTGGTTCGCGGCTCGCCGGGTCCAACCAGCATTTGCGGCGATTGCCACGTTACTTCTTGCCTTGTCACCTTTTCGAGATTTTGCGCTGCAGGCACGTCCTTATACCTTGCTAGTTGGATTTCTCGCGATGGCAGCCGTGTTCTGGCAGAGGATCGAAGAGAAGCCATGGGCGTGGAGTTTATTCGCTTGCTTCCTCTCTCTAGCGGCCGCCGTTCACCATTTGGCGGTAATGACCGTAGCGTGCTTTGTGGCGGCAGAACTCGCAGTTGTTTATTCGTCGCGCCGTTTGAGACTCGGCGTGTGGGTGGGTTGCTTCGTAGCAGTGATCCCGTTTCTGTTTACCCTGCCGGTGCTTCTCCATTTCAGGCAAGTTTTCGGGACCCACTTCTGGGCGCGGGCCAATCCGGCGATGGCGCTGACCACATTCAGCGAGATCTTCGGACTGAGCGTCCATATCGCTCGTGTCTGCATTTTGGTACTCCTCACTCTTCTGTCCAGCACTCTTTGGGCTACCAGATGCCGCGTACGGGAAGAGGCGCAAATGGACGGGTTCCGTCCGGCGGAAACCGTTCTGGTTTGCGCTTTTCTGCTATATCCATGCGCGTTGATCGCTCTCGCAACGATAGAAGGTGGCGGATATGCAGACCGTTACGGGTGGCCCGCGATCCTCGGCTTTGCCTTGGGGAGTGCATCCCTGCTGCAATTCAATCGAACGAAACCAGTAGTCTCATACTGCCTGATTGGTGCTCTCTTAATGGCATTCCTGTTGAGAAGCGCACACGACGTTCGTAGTGCCATAAACGACTTCAATGGAAGGCCCACTCCGGCCGCCGGATCTTCTCAGTTGCTCCGCGCGAGCAGGGCACGCCCCAATGTTCCTGTGGTCATTGGCGAAGCAACGAAGTTTCTGGAAACTTTACATTATGCAGCGCCAGATCTCAAAAGCAGGCTTGTCGAGATCATCGACGACGCGGCCATTCTTCGGTTCGACGGTACCGACTCAGCAGCCATCAACAACCAATTGCTGAGCCAATATCGACCGCTGAGGATAGAGGATGCGCAATTGTTCCTCAGGCAAAACAGCCGATTCCTCTTACACTGCTGGCGAAGCACATCCTGGCTACTTCCGTATCTAGGGGAGAATCATTACCGGCTGACCCTCGTAGAAGCCGGAATCGACGGTAACACCTATTTGGCAGAGAGGGAATCGGATACTAAGCCGTCGGACCCTGCTCTCTGATACCGGTCGAATCGGTTTGACCCGCCGAGGAAAATCCGGTAATCTCTAGTTCGTAACGGGTGATTCCCGGGCAATGATGAATATATCCGTCAAAGGCGAGTATGCGCTGCAAGCAATCCTGGATTTGGCAATGCACCAGCGCGGCGTACCGGTGAAAATTGCAGACATCGCGAAACGGCAGATGATTCCGCAAAAATTTCTCGAGTTGATTCTGGCCGGTTTGAAGCAGGGCGGGTTCGTGGAATCCCGAAGAGGCGCCGAAGGTGGCTACTTGCTGGCGCGGCCCGCGGACGGAATCACCGTCGGCCAAGTCATCCGGTATGTGGAAGGCGCGAAGGCATCAAACGGCACGGGCAAACACAAAGGGGAATCGCCGTTTTCGCGAATGTGGCGCGAAGTGGACGAGGCCGTGTCGGCTGTAATCGACCGAACCACCTTTGCCGATATTGTTCGGGTCTGGCGAGAGCGCCAAGGCCAATACGTCCCGAACTGGGACATCTAAAAACTATATAAAGAAACGGACCGCATGTACTACGAAGACAATTCCTATAGCATTGGCCGTACGCCGTTGGTGAAACTGAACCGGGTGACCGACGGAGCAAAGGCAACCGTTCTCGCGAAGGTAGAGGGACGGAATCCGGCATATTCGGTGAAGTGCCGGATTGGCGCCTCGATGATCTGGGACGCCGAAGACCGGGGCCTGCTAAAGAAGGGCAAGGAGTTGATTGAGCCCACCAGCGGGAACACCGGCATCGCACTGGCGTTCGTCGGGGCAGCTCGTGGGTATCCGGTTACCCTGACCATGCCGGACACGATGTCGCTGGAGCGGCGTAAGGTACTGAAAGCTTTGGGCGCGAATCTGGTTCTTACAGAGGGCCCAGCGGGTATGAAGGGCTCGATTGCCAAAGCCGAACAGATCCTTGCCTCGGACCCGGACCGGTTCGTGATGCTGCAGCAATTTAAAAATCCGGCAAATCCGGAAGTCCATTTCAAAACAACGGGACCGGAGATCTGGAACGATACCAACGGCGGCATGGACGTGTTCGTATCGGGCGTAGGCACCGGCGGAACGATCACGGGTGTCACAAGGTATTTCCGGAATGAGCGGAAAAAGGCGATTGTCTCGGTTGCGGTCGAGCCAACGCACAGCCCGGTGATTGCGCAAACGCTGGCGGGGCAAGATATCAAGCCGGGTCCGCATAAAATTCAGGGAATTGGAGCCGGCTTTATTCCGGATACACTTGACCTTTCCGTCGTGGACCGGGTGGAACAGGTCACGAACGAGGAATCGATCGAAATGGCACGGCGCCTGGCGAGGGAAGAAGGGCTTCTTTCCGGGATTTCCTGCGGCGCGGCGGTCGCGGCGGCCGTACGTTTGGCTAAGCTGCCTGAATTTGAGGGAAAAACGATTGTTACGGTGCTGCCTGACGCCGGCGAGCGTTACCTGAGTTCAATACTCTTTGAGGGGATGTTCACCGAATAAAAAAATTTCGGGCGAGGGTAACTTCTGATTCGATGCGCTCGCCCTTATAGATAACCCCGTTACACGCGGGTGCGTTCACCCCTACACCCAAACACGCGCCCGCTCTCCTACTTCGGATCCGAAGTTAGATTTACAGAATGTCCATTATATCTTAGCGGACTTTCCCTTTACCCAAAGCCGCATCGTCCACTGCCATCGTTCCAAACCAGAGAATTACCTTGCTCACTGCATGGATTATTTTTCTCTTGACGAAGGCGAAGAAAAGGCGTATTCTGATGGCGAAGATAAGGCGAATTGAGGGCGCCTTGTATGCCATTCTCGAGTGTTCTTCATTGTGGTCCGTCTGGTTGGTCTCACCCGCATTGGGATGCTGTGGTCTATCCGGATCCAAAGCCGAAAGGCTTTCATGGTCTGGAGTATCTGGCGCAGAGGTTCGACACAGTCGAAATCAGTTCTTCGTTCCATCAACCGCTTCGGCCTGAGCTGACGCGATTGTGGGCGCGGAAGGTGGAGGCCAACCCGGCGTTCCGGTTTACCGTCAAGCTGAACCGGCGGTTCACACACGAGCGGGTTTTGGACCCAGCGGAAGTCAGAGCGTTCGAAGAGGGGTTGGAACCGCTTGCGCGCGCCAAGCGCTTGGGGTGCCTACTGATCCAGTTCCCTTGGTCGTTCCGATTCACAAGCGAGAATCGTGAGTTCCTTATCAAACTCCGGCGGACGTTCCAGAAGTACCCGCTGGCGGCGGAGACGCGGCACGTGAGTTGGAGCATGGATGAAGCGGTTGGTACGTTGATCGACTATCACATCGCGTTTTGCAACATCGACCAGCCGGCGTATACGAAAGCGATGCCGCCGACTTCATTTCTGACGTCCTCCATCGGGTACGTGCGCCTTCACGGACGCAACTGCTTCAATTGGTATCAGGACAATCATGATCCAGCGAATTCGCATCGGTACGACTATCTGTATTCGGAAGAGGAACTCCTGGCATGGAAGAAGCGCATCGACAAAATTCGTAGCTGCGCCGCGGACACGTTCGTCGTCTTCAACAACGATGCAGGCGGCAAGGCCGTAGTGAACGCGCTACAGATGCAGGCGATGCTAGGAGCACGCGCGGAAGAGGTTGAAGCGCTAAAGGAGATGCGCCGGCCGGCACAGACCAATCTGTTCACTGAGTTCCGGAAGGCTGTCGCGTAGCCGACAAATAACTACACTAGACCCAATGGGTAAGTTCATCTCGCTAATTGCGACGGCTGTACTGGTGCTTACGGTCTGGCTCCTGTACTTTCGCAAAGAGCTGTTCGGAACCGGACCGGTCACCATTGCGCT
Source organism: uncultured Solibacteraceae bacterium (assembly GCA_964464925.1). Classification (GTDB taxonomy): domain Bacteria; phylum Acidobacteriota; class Terriglobia; order Bryobacterales; family Bryobacteraceae; genus CAYXLI01. Next base: position 201,069 of record CAYXLI010000002.1, read on the forward strand.
TCAAGTTGCGGCCGCATTGCTGATGGTATGGGCGCGGATGACATTGGGGCTCCGCAGTTTCCACGCAACAGCGAACGCGACGCGGGGAGGACTCGTAACGTCCGGCCCCTACCGCTACATACGCCACCCAATTTACACCGCCATTTTGCTGTTTGTCTGGACCTCCGTTGCAGCGCATCCGGGATCGGCCTCGTTCCTGGCCGCGCTGGTGGCTACCGCCATGTCGGCGGCCCGCATGCTTCTTGAAGAACAACAGCTCGTTCAGATGTATCCCGAATACAAGGCGTACAGCGCTCGAACCGCGCGAGTGATCCCTTCCCTGTTGTAGCCGTGGTATGCTGACTGCGGAAGGGTGTTCAGCAGACATCACAGGAAAGCTAAGCTCCTCTTCGGACTCTCCGATGTTCTGATTACCGCTCTCGCCTTTGAAGCGGCTTATCAGACGCGTTCCCTGCTTTCGTCCTACTTCGAGTACCGCTTTTATCTCATCATCCCGATCAAGGCGCTGCTCCTCGGCTGCTCTTCGATCCTGTGGCTCACGATTGGCTACTGGCTGGAGATCTACGACCGCCTGGATTCGGCGCATCTGCCGACGATTCTACGGGATACGTTCCGTCAGTGCGCCCTGGGATCGATCGGTCTTGTTCTGCTCGAGTATCTCTTCCGCCTCGATCTAAGCCGCTCGTTCCTCTTGCTATTTGCTGTCTATAGCTGGATTTTGCTGTGTCTGTTCCGATGGAAAGCGGGCAAGCTGGTCGGGGTTATCCGACGGGAGTTCGGCGCGCCGCATTATGTCATGGTCGTCGGCACGGGCGACCGGGCGCTTCACATCGGAGCGCTGCTCGAGCAATCGGCGATGTACGGAATTCGCCTGATTGGTTTTCTTTCGGAGCAAACCAAGCCCGGCCAAACCTCTATTAAGCTGCAACAATCGTATCCACTTCACTCGATGAGTAAGCTCGCCGGATTGCTGCAGGAGCAGGTTGTGGACGAGATCATCTTTGCGGTGGAGAGCGAGAAACTGCGCGAACTCGAGGAGACGTTCCTGCTCTGCGATGAAGAGGGCGTGCGCACCCGGGTTGCCGTGGACTTCTTCCCGCACGTCAACAGCGAGGTCTACCTGGACCGGCTGGGAACTTCGCCGCTGCTGACGTTCTCCGCCGCTCCGCACGACGAAATCAGGCTGTTCGTAAAGCGCACCATCGACTTCGTACTGGCTGCCGCCGCACTTATTCTGCTCTCGCCGATCATGCTGTTCGTGATGATTTTAATCAAGATCACCAGTCCGGGGCCGGCGATCTTCCGGCAGATCCGGTGCGGATTGAATGGGCGCAGGTTCGTCTTCTACAAGTTCCGTTCCATGTGCGAAAACGCAGAAGACATGAAAGCAGCCATCGCTCATCTGAACCAGAAAGACGAGATCGTTTTCAAGATCCCGCGGGATCCGCGGCTGACACCCATCGGTCACTTCATCCGGAAGTTCTCAATCGACGAGTGGCCACAACTGTGGAATGTTTTACGTGGAGACATGGCGCTGGTGGGGCCAAGGCCTGCTATTCCGGAGGAAGTAGATAAGTACAAGCGTTGGCAGCGCAGGCGGTTGCGGATGCGGCCCGGTCTTACGTGCCTGTGGGCGATCTCCGGCCGGGATCATCTGGACTTTGAAACGTGGATGAAAATGGATATGCAGTATATCGACAACTGGTCGCTCGCGCTCGACTGGAAGATCATCCTCCGGACCATACCAAATGTTTTGATGGGCAAAGGAGCCCACTGACCAAATGCACCTTGTACCCACACAAGAGGAAGTGCTGGATGTGCTCCGCCAGACCGGGGCGCTGCGCAACGGGCACTTCGCTTACCCGAACGGTCTTCATTCCAATGAATACCTGCAAGTGGCACTGGCGATGCGGTACTACCAGCATGCGCGCATGCTGAGCGTCGGGCTCAGCCGGCGGCTACGGGCCAATTCTGAGTTGAGAGCGATCATTCCGGAGCTTTCCATTGTCGCGCCGGCGACCGGTGGGTTGCCCGTCGCCTACGGCGTTTGCGAGGCGCTTCGTGCGCATCAAGTCTACTGGGGTGAGCGCGACGAACCCAACCAGCCGATGCGGTTTCGTCAGTATCTGGAACAGTGCCCCGGAGAAAAAGTGCTACTGGTGGACGATATCCTCAGAACCGGACGCAAGCTGACGGAATTGAAGAACCTGGTGGAGTCGCACGGGGCGGAGGTGGTCGGCCTGGCGGTTATGATCTACCAGCCGACACCGAAAACGCCCACTTTCGACCCGCTGCCGTTCTATTATCTTGCGAAACTGGACGCACTTTATTACACGGATGCTGCTTCATGCGACATGTGCAAGCAGGGTGTTCCGATCGAGAAGGTCTGGGTATAGAAGTCAGAAGCTGAGCTTGGCTCCGAGTTGAATCGTCCTGGGGACCGCCGTCGCAACGAAAGCTCCGGGCTGCGTCAACTGATTCACTACAGGTCCTTGATAGTTCACCTGATTGAACGCATTCGTCGCCTCAGCGCGGATCTGCAACCGCAGGCGCTCTCTCACAACGATATTGCGGAAGAGCGAAAGTGCCGCTGTCCGGAAGTCATCCCCTCTCACGATATTTCTGCCGCTGTTTCCGAACGTTCCCGCTGCCGGGAGGGCAAAGGCCGCCGGGTTATAAGCGAGCCCGCCAGGGACATTCGCGTGCGGATCACCCACGACAACGAGCCTGTTGAAGCTCTCGTTTCGATACGGATCGAACTGACCCGAATACGGCGTGAATGGCTGACCGGACTGCACTGTGATGAGACCGTTCACCTGCCAGCCACCGAGTAGCGTTTTCAAAACGCTGGCCGGAATCGCATAATTGAAGGCCAGCGTAAACCGGTGCGGGATGTCGAAGCTCGATACCGCTCGCTGCGCACGGCGGTTGTAGGAGTCGAGAACCCGCTCAGATGGATCTCCGGATGCGAAGTCACTCGCGTCATCCATCGACTTCGACCAGGTATACGCAGCCAGCAGGTTCAATCGTTGCGCAAAGCGGCGCTCCAGCTTCCATTGCAGCGCGTGGTAAGTGGATGAGGCCACGTCATCAAATAACGAGATGGAATCGAAGCCCGGGAAGGGCCGAAGGCCGTTCAACACGGATGCAGTGCCCTGCCCTGCTTGCACTGAGGATGCAATGGAAGCGCGCTGCGAAGAACTCAATCGGCTGAGGGGCACCTGATTGATGTTGTAGTTGACAGGAAGGTGAACGCCGCGAGTGCCGCGGTAGGCGACCTCCACCAGCCAGTTGGAAGCGATCGTGTGCTGAATATCAAACGAGAACTGCATCGTATACGGGTTCCGCAGATCCCGTGGCACGGCAGAAAGCGAACTGGAGGGTAGAGCTGAATTTCTCAAATGCAACAGGACAAGTGATGGGCTGCTGTCCTTCGCAAACGGCTCGGGCGCGTACGATACAGCCGATGCGGAGAAAGGCGGATTGCCCTCGATCTGCTGGACCGTGCTGGCCTGCAGGAGCGTTTCATGAAGGAGTGCGAACCCGCCGCGGATCACGGTTCGGCCTCCACCGCGCACGTCATAGGCAAAACCGAGCCGCGGGCCGAAGTTGTTGCGATCCGCCCGGTATAAACCGTCCCACCCCCGTGTTTGCGGCGTGATGATCCCCTGACCGGGCACAAAGTTTGCGAGCTTGTTATTCACTTCGTTCCAAGGTGCGCTGTACTCATACCGCACGCCGTAATCCAGCGTGAGACGTCGCGTGGCGCGCCAGCTATCCTGAGCAAAAACAGCGAAGGCGCTCTCCCGGTATCCACGCCCGAATTGTCCCGTGGTGATGGACGCCTGACTCGGCAACCCGAGCATCAAGTCCGCAAGCACATTGGCGAGAGCGTTCGCCGAAATCTGAGGAATGAGGCCATTGCGCGTGCCATCGAATACGAGCGATCCCCGCTGGTTTGTTGCGCCACGCGTGTTGAATTGATAGCGGGAGACCTCGCCACCGAACTTCAAACTATGCGCGCCGCGAAGTACATTCACAGCATCCGAGGCATAGACCGTCAGCTCATTTTGCTCGCGGTTGTACCACGAGAGCCCGCCTAGGGAGGCCAAACCGCCCTGTGCAAACGAGATGCTAGGGATTCCGTTGGCGCTGCTGCCGTTCGGAATTCCAAACTCGGCAGCGCTCCTCGGGTCACCGTTGGCCAGCAAATTCCCGTAGCGGTTCACGCCGATACGGGCTTCGTTCACTGCCGCAGGATTGAACGTATGCATGTAGCCCAGCGTGCCGTTCGTGGTTCGCTCCGGATTGGGCAGAGTGAATCCAGGAATATACGGCCCGCCAAACACATCGATGATGTAGATCTGATCGTTGAGGTTCCAGGAGGTCCGCAAAGACAGTACGTCACGACCGGAGAAATGATGGTCCGTGCGGACGGTGTACTGGTAATCGTGCAGGCCGATGGACAGGGGCGCAACATAATTCCCTGAAGAGAGACTGGAATTCGGATCGGGATACAGCTTCAGCAGGCGAGCGCTCAGGGGTGTGATCCGACTGGACAAATCCAGCGCCCGGAGCACGCCGGAGGCGTCAGTGTACTGAATGAGGCCGCTCTTCTGCGCCGATGTTGGAACGAAGGAAGTGCGTGTCTGCGATCCCTCCAGGTTCCTCATCAGTTCAGTATTCACGAAGAAGAAGTGCTTTTGCTTCCAAATTGGTCCGCCGAGGCTGGCACCAAATTGATGGTGCCTCACCTGACCCCGGGGCAGCCCGGCACGCTTGCTCAAAGTGTCATTTGCGTTGAGCACGTCGTTGCGGAAAAACTCGTATCCCGCTCCATGGAACGCGTTGGAGCCCGCGCGAGTGACGATATTTACCTGGGCGCCCATGGTGCGGCCGTACTCGGCGCCGGGAATTGCCGAGATAACAGAGAACTCCTGAACGGCTTCATTCGAAGGCTCAAAGTTGATGACGCTGTACTGCCGCAAATTCATCGGCATGCCATCGACAAGAAAGTCATTGGACCGGCTGCGGGCTCCATTTACGGAGAATGCGCCTTCCGTGTTTTCCCGGGCTTTGCCGTAGCGGTTCGCGGCAGTCGAGACGTTCCAGCCCGCATCGACTCCCGGCGCAAGCAGAGCCAGATTCTGCAACTGGCGGCCATCGCTCGGAAGTTCCTGAATGGAGTGCTCGTTGATAATCGTGGCGGCGCGGCTCGTTTCGGTATCGGCCAGTGGCGCCGCCTCAGTGACGAGGATCGCTTCTTTGTTCTCCCCTACGGGAATCGTGACGTCAGCCCGCACTTCGTCACCCACGCGTAATTGAATCTGGCTGCGCCGCACAGTCGTAAACTGCGGCTTCGAGACTTCCAATTCATAGGGGCCGGCCTGCAGCCCGAGTATCTGATAAATGCCCGATGAGTTCGAAGTAGCCGTGCGGGCGATGCGCGTATCCAGATTCCGCATCACGATGGACGCGCCGGAGATTACAGCACCAGAAGAATCCGTGATAGTACCGATGACGGACGCGCTTGGCACGTCCGCGCGCAGGACACACGCGATGACAACACAGAAAAAAGCAAGCCTCATGGAACCTCGTACCGGTGAGTGACGGTTAGCGGCAGTTTCTTACAGTTTTTCTAAAATGCGTTTTTCCAGGCCGGCATCCGCACCGGGAACAGAGGCGGCGTGTTCGCGAGCGATGCGGCCCAGCCACGCGATTTGCCGCACCAGCAGCCGGCAGTGCCAGCAAACCCAAAGATGTACGCGCACTTGGGCTCGGTCTACCCAGCTCAGGTTCTGAACCGCATCGGAATCGAGTAGCGTCGCGATTTCGCGACAGTGCATCACGTGCATCTAGCCCCATCCCTTTTTCTTGAGACACTCGCGCAGCCGCTGCCTCGCCCGGTGCATCAGGACTCCCAAGTGAGTGACGCTGATCTGCAGATTATTACAGATTTCTTTCGAATCAATGCCCTCGACTTCCTTCAAGAGGAACACTTCTCTCTGCTGCATGGGAAGTAGCGAGAGGCACTGCCCCACTTTGCGGCCGATCTCCCGAGATTCCAGCGTCCGCTCCAGATCTTCGAGCGGATGCTTCCAATGTCCGTACGCCGTGAAAAGAGCATCGAACTCGGCGTCACCCGGGTCGAATGACTGCTCGCGCTGCAAGGCCCGCCGCCGCTCCCTCATTTTCTGCAGGAGAATTCCGAATAGCCAGGTCCGCACCTGGGAACGGCCCTCGAAACGGTCGAGCGTCGACAGGAACACAACGAATACTTCCTGCGCCAGATCTTCCGCTTCTACTTCAGTGAATCCCATGGCACACGCCATTCTGTGAAGAGGACGTGCATGCTCTTGCACGATGGCGGTCAACGCCGCCGGATTGCGCTCACGAAGCAATTTCAGGAACGACGCATCCATCAGCGGCGCATCCAGGCCAATGTTTCCTCGTAACTACGCACGCCCTGCACAGCACCCAATTGTTCCACTTTCATCGCGCCGACGGCGTTCGCGAATTTTCCTGCATCGTGCCATGAAAATCCGCGCGCGAGCGCCGCCAGAAACGCGCCGGAGAAGCAATCCCCTGCTCCTGTCGTGTCCTTGGCTTCAATCGGGAAGCCGGGCAATGTATAGCGCTCTTCTCCCCTGAACACCACACAGCCCGCAGGGCCGAGTTTCACCACCACGTCGGAAGCCCCGTGTTCGCGGAAGAAGGCACAGGCATGATCGGGATTGTCCGAACCGGAGAGCATGCGTGCTTCGCTCTCGTTCACGAAGAGCAGATCAGTGTAGGGCAGGCAGGGTTTGAGTTCAGCAAACCAGATTCCCTTCGCGTCCCATGCCGTATCGATAGACGTCGTGCGGCCGGTAGACTTCGCTCGAGCCATCAAGCTTCCGGCTACTGCCCGGATGTTCGGAAGCGCATACAGATTCGCCAGATGGAAGTGAGAGTACGGGACGCCGGGCGCTTCCTCGATGGCGACAGCAGTGGGAGTCACTTGGGCACTCGCACCGACGCGATGAAGAAAGAGGCGATCTCCGGTCGGATGGACAACGCAAATAGAGCTGTTGCTCGGACCCTCACACCTGCCGATCGCGCTCGTGTCCACTCCAACTTTGGTCAACTCAGCTAAAACCGTGTCACCCTGTTCATCCGAACCGACCATACCGAACAGCCGAACCGGCGTGCCGAGTTTGGCCAGCGTGTAGGAGGTATTCGCTCCGTTGCCGCCAACGCTGTGTGTAATCTCCTCCACCCACAGCGTTGTGCCCCAGACAAAGCGTTCCACCGGCCAGACCGGAATGTCATAGGAGATGTTCCCGCAGCAAAGTACGCCAGTTATGTTTTGGATGGCCAAACCTCTGCATCGTACACTGACGGACCGGGAGAACGCTAGCGGAACATGTCGGGAGGCGGTTCACGAACAGTTTTACAACCATTTACATCGATCGAAAGCTTTTTGCTGTTTGCGCGTTGACACAGCGGAGCCCATTTCAGATAATGCAACCGTTTCCATGGCCGTCACAATCAAAGATGTCGCCCGCGAATCCGGCGTGAACATTTCCACCGTTTCGCGTTCTCTGAGCGGAAGCTACGGCGTAAATAAAGCCACTCGCGAACGGGTCCTCGCCGTCGCGACTCGTCTGAACTACAGGCCGAATCGGGTTGCACGCGGATTGGCAACCGGCCGATCCAACACGGTGGGACTCATAGTGAGTGATATTCGGAATCCGTATTTCAGCGAAGTGGCTCGTGGTGCGGAGGACGCCGCCTGGGAGGCTGGTTGCGATGTGGTGCTTTGCAACAGCGACCTCGATCCGGCCAAGCAGATGCGCTACGTATCGTCTTTGCTGGAGAAACGTGTCGATGGCATGCTCGTCAACTCGATCGCCGATCTCAACAAGCGCCAGCAGGAACAACTGGCGACTTCCGGCGTGCCGATTGTGCTGCTGAACCGTCCCTCCGGTGTGAAGGCGTTCTCCAGCACCTCGGTGAAGAACTATGAGGGCGGCGTGATGGTCGGAAACTATCTGCTGGAACTCGGCCACCGGCGCACGGCTTTCCTCAGCGGACCCAAGCGGCATACCAGTTTCAACGAGAGGGGACGCGGATTCCTGCGCGCCATGGCGGAGTCGGGGAAGGCGGAAGAACCGCTCGTCCTGCACGATGATCAGAGCTTCGCCGGAGGTTATCAAATGGCGAAGCAGATTCTTACTCAAGACCGCAAAATTACCGCCGTGTTCGCCGCGAACGACGTGATCGCTTACGGCCTCATCCGCGCCGCCATGGAAGCCGGCCTGCGCATTCCGGAAGACCTGTCCGTCGTCGGGTTCGATGATCTTGAGATGTCGTCGATACTGCATCCTCCATTGACTACCGTCAAACAGCCAAAGTACGAGATCGGCCGGATGGCGATGGAGATGCTTCTCGAACGCACAAAGACCCGCACCAAGACCCCTCCGGAGCACCGCGTGCTCAGCGTCCAACTGATCGTCCGCCAATCGTGCGCCCGCGTGAAAGCAGACTGATTAGACGATTTGCCTGTTTGCGAAGACAGGGAGTGGAAAATCGAGCTCGGTGGCAAAAGCGCGATTAAAGAAGTTCGCGTAGAACTGTGCCGCCGTGACGGCGACCAATTCTGCGACCTCTCCGTCGGTGTAGCCGGCGCTGCGAACCGCATCCAGTTCTTCTTGGCCGATACCGCCATGTGTATGCAAAATGTCGAGAACGAATCGAATCGCGGCCTCCGTCTTCGGATCAACCGCCTTGCCGTCGAACGCGCGGAGAATGTCCGTCTCACTGAAGTGAAATCGTTTCACAGCCTCGGTGTGGGCCGCGAGGCAGTAGTCACAATCGTTGTAATGAGCAACGAGCACAGCGATGATCTCCCGCAATTTCGGCGGCAGCGTTCCTTCCGCGAGACTTGCGTGCACGCGTAAATAGCCATTGAGTACGGCCGGAGAGTTGGCCATTGCACGCATCATGTTGGGCACGCGCCCAAGCCGCTTTTGCGTCGCGTCTATCGCCTCCTGACCGTTCGGATGGACCTCTTCGGGTCTTAGCAGCTTGATTCTTGCCACCGTTTGTCTCCTCCAGATTTCCTCTTTACCGGGATGTTCCACCGCCGGAAAAGGTTGCGGATCATCATATGCGATTCAGCGAGGCACAGGAAGGGCACCTCGGCTCCTCGCGTAGAGAAGCCGAGTGCGGGAACGGATAGGGCTCAAGCCGTGGCCGCCAACGGATAGCGAACGTTCGCCGCCTTGGGAGCCTTGATATGAAGCAGTCCGCGGTCGAGCACCGCCGTGACGGTCTCGGCGTGAATCGGACCCGGCAGAGTGACTTTGCGGTATAGCATCTTGCAAGGCAGTTCATTGATCGAAACATTGCCCAGCTTTTCCCGGTTACACTCGGCCTCGATGAGAAGCACGTTCTCGATAGCAGCTATCCGAGTGCACCGCGCATCCACGCCCGGCAAGGCGACTCGAATGTGGAAGTCGGACTCGGTCTCCGATAATTCGATCGCAGGTTTGCAGATGAATTCGGATTCGGCCTGCTTCCAATCGTTCACCGGATCACCAGCGGCAGCGCGCTTTCGGTAGAGTTCGTATGCACGCTTTTCCACCTGCCTCTCGATGCCGATCATCCGGTTCAGAAGTTCCTCGGCCGGCGAGCCGGGAACAGGATTACAGAGGATGGGAATGCGGATCATCGTGACCTCCTCCCATTGGGAAGCATCTGCACAATGGGAACCATTCTTGCAATTCTATTTTGCGGAGAGTTTCTATGCAGGTCACTATCGAGTTTAAATCCGGGACGCAGTTTGAGATCCAGGCCCGCGATCACCGGATCGTTTCTGATCAACCGGAATCCAACAAAGGTGAGGACACGGGAATGACGCCTCCAGAGCTATTATTGGCATCTTTAGGCTCGTGTGCCGGGTATTACGCGGTGGAGTACCTGCGGGCTCGCGGGCTGCCGTTGGAAATCCGGGTGCGGATGAATGCGGAAAAGGCAGTTCATCCCGCCCGTATCGGGAAGATCCGGCTGGATTTGCACGTGCCCGATCTCGACGAGCGCCATCGGCAAGGTCTGATGCGGGCTGTCCATGCATGCCTGGTGCACAATACGTTGTCACACCCACCCGAGATCGAATACGTCCTTCATGCAGCGGAGAATAGCGAGGATTTGGTAACGCGAATGCATTAGAGAGTGCGTATGGCCCGACCTGTATCGAACACCATCCACACTAGAATCTTGGAGTTAGTTGTTCTACTCACGCTGCTTACCGCTATCGGCGGAACGCTGATGCGTGCGGGCCAGCAATTCCGCGCCCAGGTTGCGCCATCTCACCCAACCGGCCGATAGGGCTGGACAGCTTCCCGGACAGACCTCCGAAAAGCACGCACGGCATCTCAGAATTCTGAGATGCCGTTTTCATTGGTTCTGTTTTTTATCAGCCTTACTGCCCCGCTGCGTGGCCGGAAGCCGCTTTTTGCAGGCCGAGGCTCTCCAGGATCTTGGGATCCTTTTCCTCCATCGCCAGAACCTCATGGCAAGTGCTGCAATCCTGCGTGAGCTTCGCGCCGGAGCCGTCAGACTTTGCGTGAGCCTCGTCATGGCATCGGAAGCAACCCGGGAAATCCATGTGCCCAATGTTGTTGTTATAGCTGCCCCATGTGAGCTTCATCTCGGGAAATACGTTGCGGCCGTATACCGAGAAGATCGCCTTCGCTGCCGCATCGACACTTTCTCTCTGCACGTTGGGATATGCCTTGTAGAAGTCAGTGAGTTTGGAAGCGATCTCCCTCTCCGCCTGTTCCTGACTGGCATAGTTCGCCTTCAAAACCTGGACTCCCTGTTTTTTCAGGAAGGGCAGCGAAACCAGTTCCGGCCGTTCTTTCATGATCCGGTCCATGCCAGCTTCCGGCATTTCGAAAATATGAGTCGGCCGGTTGTGGCAATCTACGCAGTCCATAACTCGTTCGGGGAGTTTCTGCCAGTCCTTGGCGCCGTCCGCGAGGTAGTCGGTGGTCTTACCGCCGATCTCGCGGCTGATCCATGGGATCTTAGATCGCTTCTCGTCCTCTGGACGATACCGAATCGTTACGCCCTTCCCAACGTGCGCACCATGAATGCCTCGGTGCGAGCCGTTCGCCAACCCCCCGATGTGCATCAGGAGCACGGTTGTCGTCTTGGAGTTCTGTTCGTCATCGGTATATTTCTCGATAAAGCGAAGCCGCTCTCCGCCGTACTTGTCCGGCCAATGGCAGGATTCGCACGTATCGCGCGCAGGGCGCAGGTTCTGGACGGGAGTCGGGATGGGCCGCTCATAAGTATTGAAAGCGACAGCTAGTACCTGGCGTGCCCCGGACAATTTGCTTTTCACGAACCAGGATGCGCCCGGGCCGATATGGCACTTCACGCATTCCACGCGCGAGTGCGGCGAATTCTGATAGGCCGTATACTCAGGCCGCATCACGGTGTGGCAGGTTTGACCGCAAAAGGTCACTCCGTCCATGTACTCGACGGCCGTGTACGAGCCGTGTCCCGCGATGAGAAGATTCACGAACGTAGTTACCAGAACAAACGTTGCGAGCCGGCGCAAGCGCGGATCGTTCAGGTTGAGAGCGGGAATTTGGTCCGGAAGAAGCCTGCCGTGCTCCCGATGACGCTGAATGAAGATGCCGAGAGGGATGAGGATCAATCCCAGGATAAATACGGCAGGCAGAAGCAACCAGGATAGGATTCCTACATATGGATTATGCGTCTCGAGCGTAAAGCTGGAGGGCAGAAGAAACAACCACAACACGGTTGCCGTGGTTACAAGCACCACGCCGGTCAGGCTGATCCAGTTCTGAGAAAAATAAACAATGGGGGACAGGTACTCGCGCCAACTCCTCATGTTTGGGCAGGCTCCTTCTTTTCAAGATTTTCTTCTTGGTATTGTTGGTCAGCTTGCTCCTGCTCAGCGGCCACTTCCGCCGCGGGCCTTCTTCTCGAGCTGATCCCATTCAGAAAGGCCGTATCGAGCGGATATACGTCAGGATCCACGATCACAAAATAGAAATGCCAGATCACGATCGCCGCGGCGGCCAGCACGGCTTCGTAGAAATGTACGGCGGTGGCGATCTCGATGACGGTATTGTTGAACGTCCGCAACACGAAATCGTTGGCCCACATCAGTATTCCTGTTCCCACCATCACGACTGCTCCCCACACGACAGCCCAGTATTCCATCTTGGCTACATAAGTATGGCGCGGAAGTACTCGCTTCGTCTTGCGAGCGCCGATGTTGTAGAGAAACGTGAGAATCAGGTCCGGCAGGTCCCGGAATTGAGGCAACAGGCTATACCAGTTCTGGCGGAAACGTTTGTTCGTGGCGATCGCATAGAGGTGCCAGAAGCAAACGAAGATGAAGACGACCGATGCGGCACGGTGAACATAGCTGCGCAGAGACAATTTCGCTTCCCAGAGCAGCAAGGGGCGTGCCCACCATCCGTTCGGGTAAAGCAGTGCAAAGCCGGTCCATGTGAGTACGATGAAGGAGGCCAGCAACAGAAAGTGCATTCTGCGCTCCAGCGGCGGCATGCGTACTTCGCGGCTCCCGACCAGTTGTTCGTCGACGATGCGAATGCGCCTTCGCCAGAGCTTACGAAACCAGTCGCCGCCATTGTTCAGCAGCATGAAACCAAGTACGGCAGGAATGAGCACCAGGTAAATGCGCCGTATCCAGCCGACAGCGGGCGCTTCCGCCTTTGTGCCGTTGGAATGTACCCGCCCGATTGCGAACCGCTCGCCGGCGCCGTTATGGCATTTCCCGCACGTGGCCCTGAGATTCTTCGCATTGATTGTCGATTTCGGATCGTTCGACGGCAGAATGTTGTGAACCCCGTGGCAACTCGCGCAATTCGCCACCCGCACCATACCGGATTTCAGCGCCAGTCCATGAAAGGACGCCTGGAATGAGCTGATCCGGTCCTTCGGCAGACGCAGCCTTTGTGCGAGCCGTACGTCTCCGTGACAGCGCCCGCACGTGTCGGCGACATGAGGACCGAAAACGGAAGATTGCACATTATCATGCTTCTTGATCGCATGCTCACCGTGGCAATCGGAGCATACAGGAGCTTGCGGCAACCCTGCGGCGAGTGCTTTCCCGTGCACGCTAGCCCGGAACTGATCGGCGATCTTGTCGTGGCACATGCCGCAGGTGTCCACTGTTTTCGATCTGAAGTCCATGGACGCGGGCTTGATGATCTCATGCGCGGCCCCGTGGCACACCGTGCAATCCGGTGCGGGCTTTCCGGCCTTTGCCGCTTCGCTGTGGATACTGGTGGAGTATTGTTCCGCCTGATCCGTATGGCAACTGCCGCACTCCGGTTTGAGTATGTTGGCAGGATGAGGGTACTCTTCATGTTTTGCGTGGCACGTCGTGCAGCCGACGCTGTGGTGTGCGGACTTCGAGACCTTTTGATCGACGTCATGGCAACCGGCGCACTGACCATCGGCAGATTGTTGTGCCCAGCCACACAGCACCGCCCCCGCGAAAAGAATTAGTACCTTCATCGTGTGTTCCGGAGATTTGATCGGTGCCAGCCCGGAACGGAGCTGGTAACGAACGAAACGTTACTTCTTTACGGAAGGAGCGCCTTCGAGCGTCTTCTTTTCCTTGTAGTACTTGCCCACTTCATTCAGCTCTTTCGAGGCGGCTGCGACGTGGCAAGTAGTGCAAGGCTTCTTCTCCTTCGCCGTATACTCCTTCTTTGCGAACGAGAGCGAAGATGTCATTACCAATCCTGCGAATAGGATGGCGAAAGGCGCTATATACTTTCCCTTCATGAAGTACCTCCGCTGCATCCATTTGCAATTCAGGTCCCAATAACTTCTCAGACACTTACAGCAGGATTTGAGTGAATTCACCCAAACAGGAAGGGAGGTTCAAGAGTCAGATGCCCCGTGAGCGTTGGCAAACGCAGCGAGCGCCTGAAGGCTAGAGCGTCCAGGTGACCGCGATATAGGGCCACGTATAGCCCCGGCCAGGTGACACTTTGCGCACGAACTCTCCGGGAAAGATGTGGCCGATGCCCGTACCGATTTGCACCGTGCGGCTCGGAGCCCAGATCGCCTGAAGATCGACCTCCTTGCCAACGTGGCGGCCGGAATGACCGGTAGGGTCCCGGAACAAGAGAGTGCCGGAAGCGCTGTAAAGGCCGTCGCGGGCACTGGCGAGCCAGCGATCGTGAAACTTGGCCTGTAGAGTCCAGCGCTCGTTCGGCTTGGCTTCCAAACTAGCGGCGAGATGGTGGATATTACGCCATCCAACCTGGTCCGCAAGTCCATACTTGTCGTGCGGGGTTGGGTAGAGCACATCGAACGTCTCGCGCTTGCGATCGTGCGGGTCTCGATCTCCGGTTGCGTAATTGTATTCCAGCCTCAGGCGCGGAGTCCATCTTCCCAGGCCTAATTTGCGGCTGGCTCGCCAATGGCCGGCCCACGCGCGGATTTCGTCGCCGGCATAAGACCCGAACTGGAAAGCCACCTCTGTCACATAATCGACGCCGGCCGGCAGGTCGCCCGCAATGCGGATACCCGGCGTCTTCATATCGAATTTGCCCGAAGCCCCAGCTTCAGATCGCACGCGCGGCGCTACACGCCAAAAGAAATACGGCTCTACCCGCGCTTTTGGAATCCAGTTGGCTGCGCTCCCGTATAGTCCGTGCAGGTTGTCTCCCTGCCTGTGATGATCAAAGCGGTCCAGTTCCGCTACTACAACGGAGGCCGCAAACGCATCGAGGCGATACCCGTTGTGGCGGAGCACCAGACGAACCGCGTCGAACGTGCGGGCCGTATTCGACCAATTGGAGGCGCCTACCAGCCGCTCCTCTCCGTATACCAATTCCTGGCGCCCGGCACGGAGGGAGACGGGCCGCTTCTCGACATCGCCGAATTCCACATAAGCCTCGCGCAGGTCGAATGTGTTCGCATTCGGCGGAGCTCCGGATACTAGCTGATTCCCGAAAATTCGCGCATCCTGCGTCTGGAAGAAAAACTTCAGGTACGGAGCGGGAGTCAACTGCAGGTTCAGCCGAAGCCTGCTCAGCGCGTAGAAATCGTTGGAGTCCTGCTGAAAACGAATATGGTGCGGATCCTCGAGACGGAGCCGGTATTCGCCCCCAAAGCGAATCCACTCGGGGAGTTCCTGATTGAGAGCGCTGGAAACAGGCTCGGCGCCTGGCAACGATAAGCAGAGGCAGATGAGCAGTAGAGCCCGGGTGAAAGTGCAATCCAACTAATTATTATGCGGCTTAATATCGAACTTCTTCATTTGATACCGTAGCTTGTCGCGCGTGATGCCGAGGAGCCTGGCAGCTACACTCTGATTGCCTCCCGACTTCGTGAGTGCTGAGACGAGCAGCCGCCGCTCCGTTTCGTACCAGGAGCCGCCATCTGCCGTGGCGATGGCCGTCGCGTTTACCTGAGTTAAGGCCGAGACATCCCGCTGCACGATGATCGGAAGACTTGCTGCAGTCAGGCGCAGGCTTTCTTCCAGGATCATGGCGCGCTCCATCGCGTTACGCAGTTCCCTCACGTTGCCGGGCCAGGAATGCGACAGAAGGACCTCACGCGCCTCGGCCGTCAGCCCTTCGATGCGGCGTTTGAACTTCCGATTGAAATGCTCGATAAAGAACTCGGCGAGTGGGATGATGTCGTCTGGACGCTCGCGCAGCGCTGGGATCGTTACCTGAATCACATTCAAACGAAAATAAAGATCCTGCCTGAATGCTTTTTCGTTTACCGCTTCACGCAAATCTTTATTGGTGGCGGCTACCACGCGCACGTTGACGTCGATATCCTTCAGCCCGCCCAGCCGGCGCATCGATTGTTCTTCGAGTACGCGGAGAAGCTTAGCTTGCAGCACGAGGGGGATTTCACCGATTTCGTCGAGAAAAAGCGTTCCGCCGTCGGCGAGTTCGAAGAGGCCCTTCTTCTGCGACTTCGCATCCGTAAAAGCGCCCTTCTCATAACCGAACATTTCACTCTCGAGCAGCGTTTCAGGAATCGCGGCACAGTTGATCGCGATGAACGGCCCCTCGCGGCGCCGGCTCTGATAGTGCAGCGTCTTGGCTACCAAGTCCTTACCCGTTCCGTTCTCGCCCTCGATAAGGATAGTGGAGGCCTCGCTCATTGCCACCCGGCGTACAAACGTCATGACGCTCCGCATAGCGCGGCTCTCCGCCACGATCTCCTGGTGATTGGCGCTGACTTCTTCGGAGATGTCGGTAATCACAACCATTACGCCCTTCGTGTTTCCCGTGTCATCCGTCAACCGCGTTGCGCTGAGGATCGCGAGACGCTCCCGACCCGGGTGGGTACGCAGACGCAAAGTACAGTGCGGAACCGATTCGGACAGACCTTGAGCAACACCACACTCTCCTTCACAGGAGGTGCAGCCAAACAGATCCATGCAGTGGCGGCCCACGAGTTGGGACGCATCTACGCCAAACAGCTTCTCCGCCGCCCGGTTTACACCGGTGACGACGAGCGCCGGATCATAGAGGATAACGGCTTCTGGAAGGCGTTCAAACACCTCTTCGAGAATGGCCGAATTCCTCCAGTCGGGCAGGATCCGGTCGGGGGCCGCTGCCTGATGCCGCTCCGACGGTTGGAGCGTATTTTCACACATCATGATGCCCCTCTTTAGGGCATTTCAACCACCAAACTCGGGTAAACCCGTGCAGGCGCTGAAGATTTCGCTGGTTGATGGATTGCTGAAATACCATTCCGGGGAGGATCTCGAATGGATACCGTTCAGCTTTCGGTGCACAACATCGCGTTCGCGAGCCGCCTGGAAAGAGAACTCCGGCAGGTAGGAGGTTGCCAGATGATATCGGTTAAAACCCCTGATCTGCACGGGAAAGGGCTTGTCGTTCTGGATGAAGAGACGCTCGACACGCTTCCCTCGCCCTTGGATGAACCAGAGCGATTCCTCCTCGTGACCCGGAATGAAAGCCCCAAATTGAAACGGGCTTGGGAACAAGGGATCGTCTCGGTCGTCTTCGAACACGACTCACCCCATACGATCTGTCTGGCGGTGCAGTCCGCACTTCTACGCATACAAAGCCCACACCGGAATACCATTCGCTGCGCGATTTCGCCCAGGGCGAACGTAAGCGATCCGAAGGTTGGGCGAACAGCCGCACAAAATACTATGCCGGTCACCGCAGCCTTAAAAAATCAGCACTCTGGGCTTGGATAGCAGCGTGCACAAAAAACTGCAGGCGCGGAGAGCTGAATGTGCGAAGATTCCGCGCCTTAGGGAGGCTTTGGATGAGCAACGAATTCAAGATGCTGCTGGCTGGATGGGTCGCACTGGGCTTAGTGGTGATTGCGCTCGCCGTATATCACAAAATGCTGGTGAAACGGGAATACATCAGCCTTCATGTCGATGCCGACAGCGGCATGGTGGGGCAACAGGCCGCCGCCACACATCGCATAGACATGGTCGAGAAGTGGGGCAAAGCCCTGACCACCGTGGAAGTGCTGTACGGCCTGGGGCTGGCAACCATGTATCTATACGCTGTGTGGACGTTGTCCCAGAAGACGTTCTGGTCGGAATAGCAGCCGGACTCAAACGCCTGCCCCGCCCGAAAGGCTGTTCTAAGGAGGGATGGCCATGAAGACATTCCGCAAAATCATTTTTCCGGTCGACTTCTCCGAACGAAGTGCCGCCGCCGCTCGTTATGTGGCTTCCGTGGCCGGGCGGTTCGATTCTGAAGTGGTGCTCTTTCATGTGATTGAGCCGCCGCCGGAAGTTTACGGGCCGCTCGAGACGGCGCAGACAGACATCCGGGAAGAAGAACTGAAGTCGTTCCAGTTGCGCTCCTTGTCTGCGGCCAATGTCAGGCGCGTACTGACCGTCGGCGACCCGGCCCGGAGGATCACGGATTTTGCCAAACAAGAAGGCGCAGACCTGATCATGATGCCGACGCATGGCTACGGCCCGTTCCGCCGGTTCATCCTCGGTTCAGTTACGGCTAAGGTATTGCACGATGCCGATTGCGCAGTGTGGACGGCGGCCCACATAGAAGACCTGCCTTCTGTGGCGGAGTATTCCGTCGGCAACGTAGTTTGCGCAGTCGACCTGGATGAGAAAGGGAAGACCCTCCTCAAGGAATCAAAAGAACTGGCCGACGAGTACGGAGCCCGGTTGGTCGTCGCGCATGCCATTCCGGCCACCGAGGCCCGGCCCGATATGTATCTCGATTCGGAGTTCCGCCTTAGCTTGATTCAAATGGCGGAGAAGGAATTGCGAGAAATGATGTGCGAGGTGGGCGCGGAGGGTATGGTGTGCGTTCATGCAGGAGAGATTGCGAAGATCATCCGCCACTCGGCGCTGAGCCATCGCGCAGATCTTTTGGTGATCGGTCGAGCCTCGCCCGGACTGATGGGGCGATTGAAGACCCACAGCTATTCCATCATTCGCGAATCTCCTTGTCCGGTACTGAGTTTGTAGGCGCGCCAGGCAGGCGTCCTTGTTCGGTTGGTGCAGGACGTCTGCCTCTTTTTAGAAGGAGAGGAGTATGCAACCGGTGAATCTAGCAGCCTGGACCATCGACGAGACTGAGTTCCCGGCGAGTGGATCCGTAGCGGAGAAGTTGCACTTCCTTGTTCGGTATGCCGTTCTCGCCCCTTCCGGCCACAATACGCAACCCTGGCGGTTCGTCGTAAGCGAAAATACGATAGAGCTGTGGGGCGACCCCGCCCGCCGCTTACCTTTGGCCGATCCGAATGATCGCGAGCTGATTTTGAGCTGCGGCGCCGCCCTGCTAAACCTGCGTATTGCGATTCACCACTTCGGATACTCCTCAGAAATTAAACTTCTGCCGAGTGCTGACGAAGCGCTCTTGCTCGCGCGGGTACGCCTTGGCGGTCCGCTTCACTGGAAGCCGGACGATCGGCTTTTCCGGGCCATTCTCATGCGGCATACAGATCGCGGCGATTTCGATCACCGGCGCATTGCAGCCACGATCCTCGCCGGGCTCGAAGCGGCCGCCGCATTTGAAGGCGCCACGCTGATGATCGTAGAAAGTGAACGGATTCGAAACAGCATCGCGGCGTCAATCGAAGAAGCCGACCACATCCAGGCACATGATGGCCGGTACCGATCGGAGTTGGCGCGCTGGCTGCGTCCGAATCGAACATCAAAGAACGACGGCATGCCCGGCTACGCTCTGGGCTTAGGCGGCCTAACCAGTCTCCTGGCACCGTCGCTGGTTCGGAACTTCGAATTCGATCAGGCCGATGAAGACCGGCGTCAAATCATGGAGACGCCCGAGTTGGCGGTTCTCTGGACCGCCGGCGACAATACTCTGGATTGGCTAACCGCTGGCCAGGCGCTCGGACGGGTGCTCCTGCGCGCTTACTCCGAAGCCGTGCACGCGTCCTTCTTCACACAGGTTCTGGAAGTGGAGCGCACACGGACGGAGTTACACCGCATGATGGCGCTCCCCGGCTACGCGCAGATGATTCTACGCATTGGATACGGGAAGCCTGATCTGAAACCGACGCCTCGCCGTCCTGCGGATGAGGTGACGAGCTGACCTCCCTGCCAGCTACTAAACTTACAATGAATCAAGCTGGTTTGGAGCACCGTCGACTCGTGTCAGACCGTATGCCTCCCCTTCACGCGCTGTTCGCTCCACGTGTTGTCGCCGTCATCGGCGCAACGGATGTGAAGGGCAAGATCGGCCACAATCTGATGGTCAACTTGCTGCGTGGGGCGTTTAAGGGTCGCGTTTACCCTGTGAATCCCTTTCAGGAGGAGATGTTCGGCCTACGCTCATATCCCGAGGTCGGCGCATTGCCTGAGCGGCCGGATTTGGCTGTGATTGCAACGCCGGCTGACGTCGTCCCTCAGGTGGTGAAGCAGTGCGCGGAAAAGGGCGTCTCCACGGCGTTGATCATCTCATCGGGCTTTCGCGAAATCGGCCCGGAGGGAGCAGCTCTCGAAACTGAGATCCTCAACACCGCGCGCAAAGGCGGAATGCGCATCGTGGGGCCGAACTGCCTTGGCGTAATGAATCCGCAGTCCGGCCTGAATGCCACCTTCGCAGGCTCTATGGCCGCCCGGGGCAGCGTCGCATTCCTTAGCCAGAGTGGCGCGCTATGCGCGGCCGTGCTCGACTGGAGTCTCGGCGCGCACGTCGGCTTTAGTGCATTCGTCTCGATTGGAGCGATGCTCGACATAGGTTGGGGCGATCTCATCCAATACTTCGGGGACGATCCCCATACCCGGAGCATCGTGATCTACATGGAGTCGGTAGGAGACGCGCGCGCGTTCGTTTCCGCAGCGCGCGAGGTCGCTTTGAAGAAGCCGATTATCGTGATCAAAGCAGGCCGGACCGAAGGCGCCGCGCGCGCTACGATTTCACATACTGGGTGCGAGACAGGAAGCGACGCGATTTTCGATATGGTTTTGCGTCGTTGCGGCGTACTCCGTGTGAACAGTGTTTCCGACGTGTTCTACATGTCGGAGGTCCTCAGCAAGCAACCGCGCCCTCAGGGGCCGAATCTCACGATCGTGACAAACGCAGGTGGGCCCGGCGTTCTGGCCACCGATGCGCTGATTGCAGGTGGTTGTTCCCTGACGCCGTTGACTCCGGAAAGCTATGCCGCGCTGAATGAAATGCTTCCGCCCCAATGGAGTCATGGAAATCCCATTGACCTGCTGGGCAATGCGGACGTCCCACGGTATGAGCACGCGATCCAGATCGCGGTGAAAGATCCGAACACGAACGGACTGCTGGTCATTTTGACTCCGCAAGGCATCGCCGATCCGACTACCGTCGCCCAGGCAGTGGTGCCCTTCGCGAAAACCGGCAAACCGGTGATTGCATGCTGGATGGGCGGGAACTCAGTTCGCGAAGGAACGGACGTGCTGAATGCGGCCGGCATTCCAACTCTTCCCTACCCCGATACGGCGGCGCGTTTCTTTACTTACATGTGGCAATACAGCTCCAGTTTGCGGGCTTTATACGAAACGCCTTCGCTGTTACCCGAGATCGGTGAACAGGCGGTGCATCCTGCCGCCGTGCAGGAAATCATTCTGCACTCCCAAAAGGAAGGCCGGACAGAACTGACGGACATCGAGGCACAGCGCGTGCTGCAAGCGTACGGTATCCCTTCAATCGGCACCGCGGGGCCGAAGGGCATCGACCTTTCTTTATCGAGTGAGGTGGATTCGCAGTTCGGACCCGTGTTGCGATTTGGCCTGGGCGGGTTGTTGGCGCGCGGAATTCCCGATCACGCATACGGCCTTCCGCCTCTGACCACAACTTTGGCGCGCCGGGTAATGGAACGCACACGCGTTCTGAAAGCCTTGCAGCAGGCACGCGTCGATCAGTCCGGATTGGAGGCTCTCCTGATCCGGTTCAGCCGTTTGGTCGTAGAACATCCGCGCATCCGGTCCATTCGAATCGACCCCCTGGTAGCGTCGGCGGAAGGACTGCTCAACGCGGGTGCGGTGGAGATCGCACTGTGGGATGGCTCGGTTCCCGCGGAGAAATTGCCGAAGCCCGCAATCCGGCCGTATCCACATCACTACGTCGCCGAATGGACCACAAGAGACGGCACGCCGATCGTGTTCCGTCCCATCCGGCCTGAAGACGAGCCGATGATGGTGCCGTTCCACGAGTCGCTTTCAGAACTCAGCGTATACATGCGATATTTCGGCAGCCTGAGCTTGGCTCAGCGGACCGCGCACGAACGGCTGACTCGCGTCTGTTTCATCGATTACGATCGCGAGATAGCGCTCGTTGCCGAGGGAAAAAACCGTGAGACAGGTGCGAACGGAATCCTCGCGGTGGGCCGCGTGATCAAGAACCACCTGGACGACGATGCTGAGTTTGCTGTAGTGGTGAGCGATTCAGCGCAAGGGAAAGGGCTCGGGACCGAGTTGTTAAGGAGACTGATCGAAGCGGGGCGGAGCGAGGGCGTACACCGGCTGTACGGATGGATTCTGCCGGACAATTATGCGATCCAGAAGGTGTGCCGCAAACTCGGTTTTGATGTGCAGCACAACTTTGAAGAGAATACCACCGAAGCCAGTATGGTGCTGCGGTAGCTGACGCGCAATTACGCGTCAAACGCTCACTACGGGACAAGGCGATTGGCGGATCAAGGCATATGCGTGGGTTCGGAGGCGTCCGGTCATGCCTGCGGACACCGATCGCCCAATGATGAGCAGGTCGGCATCCCACGCCGTCGCGAACTCACAAACGCGCTCAGTGATAGCTCCTTCGAACACGTGCAGAGCGCCGCGCGCCTTCACCTCAGCCTGCAGCTTCTCCATACTCTCGAAGGCCCGGCGCCGGTGCGAATCTTGTGTTTCGGTATCCACCTCTGGCGCTCGGGCCCAGTCTACCGAGGGTATTACATGAACCATTGCCAAATCCGCCGTGTGATCGCAAGCAAATTCCCGTGCCCACTGCAATGCACATAAATTTTCTTGAGCGCACGGGTCTACCGCGCAGAGCACGCGTCGAAACGCCAGATCTTCCTCCGAGACGTAGTTTTCCATATGTACGCCGGTCAGAACCGGGGCGTGGATATCGTGCAACACCTTCGCCGTCACGGAGCCAATCAGGAACCGGCGCAATGGACCATAACCGTGCGTAGGCATGACTACGAGGTCGAAGTTATCGGCATGCGCGGTCTCTACGATGATGCGTGCTGGATCGCCCACTAGAACTTCCCGTCTGACTCGCAGAGGATGCAGGTATTGGCACTCGTACCTTTCGACTTCGCGCTTCATTTCCGCCACTAACTCGTCCAGATTCGGGCCAACGATCGTGACATCCGCTAGCGCCATCGTACGCGCAACGGTTGGCGAATCGTCGATCACGTGCAAAAGGGTCAACTCTGCGCAGTACCTGTTCGCCAGCGCCTTAGCGTACTGCAACGTTCCATGGGACGGGTTCGAGAAATCGATCGGAAGGAGAATCCGGTTCATCTGCAACATGAGACACCGCCTTCAGTCCACACTCAGGCTCGCTGGAAATCCATCGCGTACTCAGCTAGAAGAGTGCGCGAGCATCGCCCCGTCCCCGTTTGGGAGGAAGACTATTCAACAGTGATCTTGACCGGCTCCTCAATAAACATAGGTGGGGTGTCGGCCAACAAGACCACAAAACTGTAGCGGCCAGGTTTGACTGTCTGCGGGAGCTTCACCACGAGCTTCTTTTCTTCCTGAGCCACGATCGTTACAGGCGTATTCTCTTTGCCATCGCAGACATAAACTTCGGCGATTCGTTCCTTATCGAGGTTATCTCCAACGATGACGACCTGTTCGCCGGCGCTGAGTTTGTATGGATCAACTGTGCGCATTAGGGGCGTACGTAGCTTATTTTCTTTCGGATCGACTCCGCGGGTGGGAATCGTGAACAGAAGCATGGCAACGGCAATCGCACTCAGGAGTTTCATTGCCTCTCTCCTTCTTATCCGGCGCTGGGTTCGACTGTCCGGACGCAAGTAGATGTGCAATTCGGGAACCACTCGGAAGTGCGGCGATCAGCACGGTTTTCGGACAAGCTCCTGGGTGAAATCACGGCATCACGTTGGGCAATGCCACGCACCCCCGATAGCGCACCCCCCCCGATGGGGACAGCCTGAACTGATCGCATTACGAATTCGCACAAAGGGACGGAGCGCTCCGTCCCATTCGAGAATTTCTTCGCCCTGAAGCCACTATCTACGAAATGCCTAGAAACGCACGCTGTGTCTTACCAGGTTTGCCCTACCACATCACCCAACGCGGCACGAACCGTCAGTCAGTCTTTTTCACCGTCGCGGATCGCCGGAACTATTTGTCTCTTCTTAGGGATAATCTCGCGGACGCTGGAGTGGGCGTCCTCGCATATTGCCTCATGACGAATCACATCCACGTTGTCGCCGTTCCCGAACACTCCGATTCGCTTGCTGTTCTCTTCCGGCGGGTCCACGGCCGGTATGCCCAAGCTCTCAATGTGCAACGCAACCGTACCGGCCATCTTTGGCAGAATCGCTTCTATTCCTGTCCGCTTTCCGCTGATCACCTCTGGATCGCTCTCCGATACGTCGAGCAGAATCCGCTCCGGGCAGCGATGGTCGAACGCGCGGAAGACTACCGCTGGTCGAGCGCCAGCACTCACCTCGTCACCGGAGCAGATCCATTTGGAATCCTCGATCTTCAATTCTGGAGACAATCCGGCGGCGCCGAAGCGTGGCGAAACTTCCATCAGGCAAATCTGCCTGAGAAACAGATCCGTCTTCTGAAGCGCTGCACGTTTGCCGGGAGGCCATTTGGAGATGAGCAGTTCATCAGCGAAATTGAACAGCGCTTCCAGCGCCGTTGGCGCCGTTGGAATTTCGAACAGTCGACCGCTCGGGCATAATCTGATGAGGGGGACAGAGCGCTCCGCCCCCGTCATCAAATTCGCGAAGTGGTCAGTTCAGGCTGTCCTCGTTCAGGTCCATCAGATCACGGACGTGCGGATCTCCTCGTACTCCGCATCCTCTTGGTCCGCCTCAACCGGGTGAGACTCCAATTCGAGCACGTCGAAGCGAAGCAGCCGATTCACATAGTCGGTTACAGAAACCCCAGCAGCTGCAGCCTTCTCCATCAGTTTCGATTCCAGTTCGGAAGAAATGGCGATCAACATTCGTCTACCCCGCCTTGTCAGACGCAAAACGGCGGCCAATGGAAGCCGAATGTTACACCAGATTGTGTTTCTTCATTTTGTAGCGCAGCGCGTCACGTCCGATCCGCAAAATTCGCGCGGCTTGGGATTGATTGCCGCTCGCCTGCTCGAGCGCCCGCATTAGCAGAACGCGCTCCTGCTCCTCCAGCGGACTAACGCCCGGAATACCCGATTCCGCATTCGCCGGTGCGGTGAGGACCGGCTCAGGCAAGCTCACAGTGAACCCTGCAGCGGCGGACTGGCTGAGATAATCCGGCAGATCCTGGATATCGATCACCTCGCCCATTACCATCATGGCCGCGTGTCCGATAACGTTCTCCAATTCACGGACGTTCCCCGGCCAATCATGACGGTGTAGAGAGAGTTGCGCTCTCTGGGTCAAACCCCGAATCGGTTTGTTGTACTGGTGTGCGAATTTTTCAATGAACGCCCGCACCAGCAGCGGGAGGTCTTCCTTGCGGTCAGCGAGCCTCGGAACCTTGATCTCCACCATGGTGAGCCGGTAGTAAAGATCTTCGCGGAACTGCTTGTCTGTAATCGCTTGGCGCAGATCCCGGTGTGTCGCCGCGATCACCCTCACATCGACTTTACGAGGCGTAAGGGACCCAACACGCAGCACTTCCTGGTTTTGCAGTGTTCGCAGCAGCTTCGCCTGGGTAGCCAGCGGCATGTCACCGATTTCATCGAGGAAAATGACACCGCCGTTCGCGTGCTCGAACAGGCCCATTTTGTCGTTCGTTGCACCGGTAAATGCGCCTTTCATATGGCCGAACAGTTCGCTCTCGAACAGTGTTTCCACCACTGCCGAGCAGTTCAGAACCACATAATTACCACGGGCCACTGGACTCAGTTGGTGCAGCGCGCGAGCCACCAGATCCTTACCCGTACCGGTTTCGCCGGTGATCAGAACGGAGCGGAAGTGCGGCGCGATCCGGCGAATACGTGCAAACATCTCCAGCATTTGGGGGCTGTTGCCCACCATATTCTGGAACTGGCTGTAACGGATCAGTTCACCTTCAAGAGCCAGCGCCTTCTGCCGCCCTCTCGCGTCTTCCACCAACTTTCCGATCCGCTCCCGCAGCGTTCCTATGGACACCGGCTTATTCAGATAATCCGAGGCACCTTTCTTGATAGCCTCGACGGCGGATTCGGTCGAATAATGAGCCGTCATAAGAATGACGTCAATACTCGGATCAAACTCGATCACACGCTCCAGCACGTCCATGCCGGAGACTTTCGGCATCACCAGATCGGTCAGCACGATCTGCGGGTGCTTGTTATAGACCAGATCAATGCCTTCTTCCGGATCGGAAGCGGTCAGAATCTCGAGCCCTTCCTGCCTCAGCGCGGCCGAGAGCATCTCGAGGCTATGAAGGTTGTCATCAATGATGATTAATGAAACGGGTGCGATGGGTCTATCCTAACAAATTCGAGATTTGCTCCCGCAAATTGGCAAGACTCACCGGCTTCGGAACATAAGCTGTAAAACCCGCAGCCAGCGCTTTTTCGCGGTCTCCCTGCATCGCATTGGCGGTCAGGGCCACGATCGGCAGGGAACGAAAACGTCCATCCTGCCGGAGGCGCTCCAGAACGTCGTAGCCATTCAAAATCGGCATCTGCAAATCGAGAATCACAAGGTCGGGACTTTCCCGGTGTGTGATCTCGAGCGCCTGCTGCCCATCGGCTGCCTCGAGGACGAAATATCCTGCACGCTCCAGGACCGCGCGGATCAACTCGCGGCCGTTCACCATATCGTCTGCAATCAGAATTCGCTTCATTTGGCGGTCCTTGGCGAACCGACGATGGCCCGCAATTGCGCTATGAGTTCCTGCTGCCACGACTTACCCTTTAGAAAGACGGCGCGCGTCTCCCGGCGAAGTATGTCCATGTCGAGAGCGCTCAGGTCCTTACCGGTCAAAACCAGAATCGGAATTCTCTTCCACTGTGCGTGCGCTTTCAATCTGAAGATGAATTCGAAGCCGCTCATTTGCGGCATCATCAAGTCGAGAACGATGGCGTCGATCTGGATGTGCGACAGCGCTTCCAGAGCATCGGCTCCGCCGCTTGCGGACAGCGAGGCATAGCCGGCCGCATCGAGGATCTCACGCACAAGTTGTACGGAGCCCGGATCGTCATCCACCACCAGAACGCGGTTCGTCCCTCCAATGCGCGGCCGCACGTACTTGCGGACGGCATTGATCAGAACGTCTCTCGCCACTGGTTTCGTCAAGTACTCGGTAGCGCCAAGGGCGATAGCCGCTTGCCCCTCGTCCAGCACGGAGACGACAATGATCGGAATGTCCGAGGTCTCAGGCAACTCGCGAAGCGTCTTCAGAGCTTCCCAGCCGGTCCGGCCGGGCATGAGCATGTCCATCGTGATGGCGTCGGGCTTCAGTTCAACGGCTTTCCGAATCGCTTCTTCCGCTGAGCCTGCCGTCGTGGTTTCAAAACCATGCGGCTCCAGGAAATTGACCAGTAACTCGCGCGCAGGCTCCTCGTCCTCCACGATCAGAACGAGAGTCCTCTGCCGCTCTGGACGTTCTGCGCGGCGCTTGGCCTGGTGCTCGCTCTCGGGCAGAGGTAGTGTGAAATTGAAACGGCTTCCCTTCCCCGGCTGGCTTTCTACCCAGATACGCCCGCCGTGCATTTCCACCAGGCGTTTCGTTATCGCCAGGCCGAGCCCCGTTCCTTCGCGAACACCTTTTGTCGTGTTGCCGACCTGATAAAACGTATCGAACACCGAAATGTGCTCGCTCTCCGCGATTCCGATTCCGGTATCCGCGACGGTAATTCGCACGAACAGATCTTCAATTGCCGATTCCGTCCAGATGCTGCCACCCTCCGGAGTAAACTTGACCGCGTTACTAAGCAGGTTATAGAGAATTTCTTTACATCGGACCCGATCGGCTTTCACCAGAAGACTGGCCACGTCATTCTGCACAGAGATCTTTTTGTTCGCGGCGAGTTGGCGGATACTGGAGAGCACCTCTTCCACAGCGCCCGACAATTCGAACAGTTCCGGCCGCAATTCCAGACGGCCGGCCTCGATCTTGGATAGGTCGAGAATGTCGTTGATCAATTCGAGCAAATGATGCGAGTCCTGCCTCATATGCCCGAGGAATCTCTTCTGTTTTTCGTTCAGCGGCCCTTCCATTTCTTCCAACAGCAGTTCGCAGAAGCCGATGATTGTATGCAGCGGCGTGCGAAGTTCGTGGCTCATGCTGGCCAGAAACTCGCTCTTCAGGCGGTTTGCGCGCTCCACCTCCTGGTTGCGTTGTGCAAGTTCCTGATTCTTCACACGCAATTCTTCAGTGAACTGGCGCTGAATAGAGCGGATTTGCTCCTCCGCCTGTTTACGTTCCGTAACATCGCGAATAATCGCGCTGACGCGTAATCCGCCTTCGGACCGGACGGGAGACAAACTGATTTCTACCGGGATCGTACGACCGCTCTTATGCAACCCAAGCAGATCCAATCCGGAGCCCATCGGCCGTGTTTGGGGTGCGGCCCAGTAAGCGGCGCGGTATCTCTCGTGGCCGCCACGCAGCGCTTCGGGGATGAGAATATCGACCGACTTTCCCAACAGTTCCTCGCGCTGGTATCCGAAGATCTTCTCAGTCACAGCGTTCATCAGGACGATGCGTCCTTCGCGATCCACCTCCAGAATTGCATCGGGAGCAGCCTCCAGCAATTCACGGAATCGTGCTTCCTCCCTGGCCCTCTGAATCGCCGCTCGCTCGCTGGCGGCGAGTTCATGGTGCTCGGTTAAGTCTGTCAGCAGAAGGACATAGTCGGGAGCCGGGGTATCCGCTTCCTGGTAAGAAGCAATCCAGACGTTCAGTTGAAGGATCGATCCGTCTTTCGCCTGCTGTTTCACCTCCAGGTCGCCTGGCTTTCCGGAAGAGATCGCCACATCCAACGCATCGCGCAGGCCGCCATCCGGCAGCGGATGCTGGAGAATTTCAGCCGAAGACCAGCCGAGCAGTTTTTCTGCTCCCGGACTCCATCGCTTTACTGTCGCTTGCGAATTCACACGGACAATCGCAAGGGGACCCGCCTCTAACAGAGTGCGTATTGCTTCCATTTCGCCCGTTCGAGCGTTACTCGACTTCATCTGTCATATATCAGATTTAGCTGTATTCTTCGATTATCTACGCACGACGAGCAGGAAGCGAACTTAGAGACACCGGTCTCGCTGATTTTCCGTGTGGGGCAACTCGGTGGGAGAAAATTACGCGAAGGCCGCTATGAGCGGCGTTGCGCGCGAGCGGCAATGGCACATCTTCCACTGCCGCCAGGCATCACTTACGCTCGCATATAACTGGGCTGCCTGAAATGGCTTGGGGATCACGTCGAACACCCCATGCACCAGCACTCTCTCATAAAGTTCCGCATCGAGCGCATGCGCGATTACGATCACCCTCGGGGCCTCAGGAGCGGAAGGCAGCCTGTCGAATAGATCCGTCCAGAGTCCGTCGGATAGTTTCTGACTGACCAAAATCACGGGCGGCGGCGCCTGTTCGATATGGGCCCATGCGCTTTTTAACGAGACCGCTTCGTGGAGCACCCAGTTCGTATGGTCAAATAGACCGCGAAGCCTGCGGTGATCTCCGTCGTCCGAACTCACGGCCATGACCGTAACCGTCTGCAGGACTTGCGGTGGATAGTTCCAGTAGGAGGAGCGCCGGTCGGCCAGTCCGCTCCTAGGTGCAGTCGTCGGCATATAAGTACTATTCCGCACCTTCGCTACCACTCCTGTAAGGATCTGATTTCACGATTCCGGCACGGCACTACACAGTACTAGTGGCGTGATATTCACCCCATTGGTGCGCGCTTTAGCCCACGCTTGCGCGAACCCGATCAGTCCATGCCAACCATGCCGGCTATCGCCTCGCTCAACAGACCGGGCAATGGCGTCCGAATTGCTCGCTCATGCTCGATGGCATGGTGCATTGTTCGTGATTCCGTCGCGATGGACTCGGTGGAGTGGGAAGCGGCGTTCCCCACACTGGCTCCGGAACAACTCGGCCGTGTTTTGGCGGAGATGGACGGATACGTCGCAAGTCATCGTACGAGCACTGCGGGATGCCGCTTGCTGAGCGCTTCTGGCACGCCTATCACGATCCGGCTGCTGAGCGAAGCGGGTCTTCCAGACTTCTGCAATCACGGCGCAAATGGCGAATTCGAATTTCAGTTGGCAGTCCTGCCCGGATTCAATTGCACCGAGTTGCGGGGGCAAACAAGAGTGATCAGCTTCGGGTCGCGGTTCGCGCTCATGACCGGGAAGGTTACTCTGCCTGAAATCCGTGACGCGCTGGCGCACATCGCCGCATTTTATTTGCCCGATTTGGGAATTCTTCCCCTTTGCGGCTCCCTCGTCGCGCGGAGCGGTGAGGGGGCATCTACGCTGTACCTGGGTCGAACGGAATGGCGCGAGAAGATCCTGAAGGCCTCGGGAATGGCGGCTGTGAATAGTGACTGCGGCTTGGCGTGGTCCGGCGCAGGCATCTTTCCTCTCGACCCGGAGCAGAGTACCTTGTATGCGCACCCGTCAAATGTTGTGATCGTGATCGCGGATGGGACAGGAGTTCTGCCGCCGATCTCTATGCTCACGAACGATCGTGCAGCACATTACTTCCAGAGCGGCTGTCATCAGCAGGAGCCTATCGGATTTCATCTGTGTCTTGGATCGAGCGCTACTTTCCGAACTGTGCGGGCATGCGCCTCCTTGTTGGCACGTCGCCTGGAAGCGCAGCATCCCCGGTGCTGGATGCTGAACCTCGGATCTTTGGGCGGCCCGCGTGGGAAGCCGATCGACAAGGGAGTAAGCGTCTCACTCTTGAAGGCCGCCCTGAACGGCACCCTCGCCAAGATGTCGTTTCAGTTCGATGCGAACTTCCACCTGTTCGTCCCCGTATCCTGCCCTGGAGTTCCTTCCGTCGCCCTCGACCAGCGTGCGAACTGGGTGCACCCCGGCGATTACGACGTTGCCGCCAAATCGGCCGCGGAAATTCTCTCACGAATCAGTTAACTCGAAATAGCGGGGCCGGAAGCCCGTCCAACCTGCAGGAGAGAGCAATGCAGAACGATGGTGGAATCAAACGTGGAGACCGCGCCAATACGGGCGACCTGAAAGCGCGGCATACTCCGGGGACGGGCAGAGCGGGATCGGGCATCTCTACAGACCGCGATGAAGCTAACAGCCATCCCTCTCCCCACCCGAACAATACGGCGGAAGATGAAGCGCTCGATACCGGTGTATTTGACGAGACTGACATCGACGACCGCCCTTAAGATACTTGAAAGGATTCGTCTCCAGCGTGCCGGTTGCTCAGGGCCGGAGCACCATACGCGGCCGTCGCCCCAGCTTCAGTAAACCGTACCGCTCCACAGCGGCGCGGAGAAAGCGCTGGAACTCTTCGCCCCAAATCGTCGTGTGGTCCGGCAGTACCTCCCTGGGTGCGCGAGCGATCCAGTATGGAGAATGATTGTAGCTGTCCGGCAACGCGCTTAAGCAGCCGGGAGCCGAATCGCAAAACTCGTGACTCTGCAGCAACCGCACATTTCCGGCGGAACGTAAGTAAAGGGATCGCGCACCGTCTCTCTTTCGCATCCCCGACACCAGACCCGGAAGTTGCCCCACCGGCAAAACAAATCGGGTAACCCTGTCGCCATCTGACGTGAGCGACAACACCAGCGGCCCGTTGTCTACATGAATATCCGCCTGCTGCAGCGCATCAATGAACTGCTTGCT
This sequence comes from uncultured Solibacteraceae bacterium, assembly GCA_964464925.1. Taxonomy (GTDB): domain Bacteria; phylum Acidobacteriota; class Terriglobia; order Bryobacterales; family Bryobacteraceae; genus CAYXLI01. Next base: position 232,563 of record CAYXLI010000002.1, read on the forward strand.
ATGGATTGCATTTGCTGCCGAATTCAGGAGTAGAACCAGATCCGCCGGAGCCTCAAACGAGCGCTCCGGGCCGGCCAGGCGGCTCATCAGGGCGGTGGCGAACGCTCGCTCCAGCACATCCGCTCCAAAGGAATGACCGATCAGTACCGTCGAGGACGACGGATTCGCCTCACGAGTTTTCTTGACGATCGCCCCGATCGCGCGATTAAAATCTCCACCTGTAAGGCGCTCAGCCGCATGCTTCCGATCCCAGAACGTCAGCTCTTTCAGCAGGGGAATCGACGTGCGGCTCCCCGGCCAACCAAGATAGATACCGATGAGCGGAATCCGATCCCTCTTCGGAAGTCCGTCATTGATCGAAGCATCAAGGCCGGCCAGAGTCTGCTCAAATCCTTCGACCTTATCAATCGTGCCTGCATCGGTTTTCCATCCGTGAACGAACGCGAATAGCGCAACCTGATGATGCCTTGTCCTGCGGGCCTCCGCAGTAATGAGGGAAAGGGCCTGATTGAGTTGCGCGGGACTCAGCAACCGGCCATCATCATCGAACTCCACGAATGTAAGCTTATGGTTCCCTTCGCCCTCAAGCGCAGGCAGACAGCCGCCGTCGCGCTCCTCGCCCGTTACACAGCGATGAGTTCTTGGAACACCGGCGGCCACAACTGCCGTAAGGCATAGTAGGAACACGATGCGCATGAACTTACAAATGTAACCCGCATTTCAGCTTCTGAACCTCCACACCCACTAAAATGAAGGTAGTGGCACCTATATGCCCGACCGAACCTCCTCACCTAACGCCCGCATCAGCGGGGAAGACATCCTGAACGAGATCCTTCGGAACATGGAAGAGGGCACGTTTCGCATTCGCGGCTCGGCGATTGTCCCGGCGATTTATCGGGTGTATCTGCACTCGGACGAGTTCGAGCCCCTTCGCGGCGCGCTGCCCTTCCTCACGTCGGAAATCGAGAAGGCGCTGGACGAACAACTCAGCGAATGGAACGGGAATGCGCCCAAGCCCCTCGCGTTCCTCCGGAAACTCGGCGGGCAGCAGGCCTCGGGGTTCGAATACAAGAAGATCCCCCCGCAATGGACAATCGAGTTGCTGCCGGACGTGGACGGATCTTTGCAGCGGGGCGAGATTGAAATTCATTCCGAACTCGGAGCGCCGCCTAAGGCTGAATATGGCTCGGGGGAACTGACGCGGCGTATCGTAAAAAGCCCGGGTGGATCGTTTGAAACCGCACCCACTGCTTCGCGCCCGGAAATCGCAGGCATTGCCGAGCTGCGCTACTCGGACAACCTGGGGTCGCACACTTACGAAATGACGCGTAATGAGATCGTGATCGGGCGAGGCGGGAAGGCGTATTGGGTAGACATCAAGCTGGATACCCTGCCGGATATTTCCCGCGAACATTGCCGCATCCGCAGTGACGTGACTACCGGAAAATTCTATCTGAAAGACACCAGCCAGTTCGGCACCACCATCGACGGAACGGCCGTGCCGAAGGACACGGAAGTGGCACTCCCTAAAAAGGCGAGCATTGGTCTGGCCGGCATCGTTATCATCGAGTTCGAGGGCAAATGAAATATCTGGTCCTGGCACGCATCCCCTTTGTACTGATGGTGCTGTTAGCCGCTTTCGGCCTTCTTTACGTGAACATCGCTCGGCTGCGGCGGTGAAACAATGCCTGTGACGCAGAGATTTCAAAGTGCCGGATTAACGGACCCAGGGCGCAAGCGTAGCAACAATGAGGATCGCTTTTACGCGGATGCCGACCACGGCATCTTCATCGTCGCCGATGGGATGGGCGGTGAAGCGGCCGGCGAGACAGCGGCTGAGCTTGCGGTTAACGTGATGCGTGCGCGGCTCGAGCGCGATGCCGGCACACCCGCCGAGCGCATGCGCGAAGCCATCGCTTTGGCGAATAACGAGATCTTTCAAGCCGCCCAAAAGAATCCGGCGTGGCGTGGCATGGCATGCGTGCTGACCGCTGCGTTGGTTGCGGAAGACCGCGTCACCATCGGGCACGTCGGTGATTCCCGGCTTTATCTGTTGGGCCAGGGTTCGATTCGCAAAATCACGCCGGACCATTCACCGGTCGGCGAACGGGAGGATTCCGGAGACATCACTGAGAGCGAGGCGATGCAGCATCCACGGCGGAACGAAGTCTTCCGCGATGTCGGCTCAGCCGAGCACCGGCCCGACGATGCGAACTTTATCGAGATTCTTACCATCCCTTTTCAACCCGATCAAGCCATCCTGATCTGCAGCGATGGACTGAGCGATCTGATCACGGCGGAGGAGATTCGCCGCATAGTCGAGAAGAATGCGGCAAGTCCGCGCACAGCAGTGCAGGGACTGATTGATGCTGCAAACCGGGCAGGCGGGAAGGACAATGTCACCGCTCTTCTGGTCGAAAACTCCCGTTACTCTCCGGCTCCTCCCCAGCGTTTTGAGAGTATCGACATCGGGAATGCACCCTCACACCGCATCGGCCTACGTTCGTGGATATTCATCGTGACCGGGATTCTGTTGGGCGTGATCGTCGGTTATGGACTTTCCCATCGGCCGCCTCGAACGCCGGCGGAAACCGCGCCGCCACTCGCAACAGGATCGAGGACCTGGCTGGTTGGACAGGTGGAAAACGCAGACTTCCCCTCTATTTCCACAGCCCTCGATAAGGCGCAGCCCGGTGATCGTGTCATGGTGGCTCCAGGCCAATATCTGGAGCAGGTAAAGCTCCGCAATGGCATTGATCTCATCAGCCAGCAGCCGGGAGGCGCCGTTCTGCAGTCGAACCTGGGAGACGCCGCTGTTGTGGCAACTGACATTCAAGGTGCGCGCCTCGCCGGCTTCCGGATTGTGGGCGATGCCCAGCATGCCTTGGCGGTCGGTGTCGAACTCCGGAACTCGTCTGTGCGGCTCGAAGACCTCGACATCGCCGGCACGACGATCGCGGCAATCGAAGTTCGCGGCAACAGCGCGCCGAATATTCTCGCCTGCCGGATAACAGGCAAACCACAGGCAGCGATCGCGCTCTATGACGCAGCACATGCCCGGATCGCGCACTCGCAACTCTCCCGTGCGGGCGTGAAACTGCACGATCAGGCGGCAGCAACACAAGTGAACAATACGGTGACCAGATAACACATGGATCCTGAGAAGTTCGGAAAATATCGGATCCTCTCCAAGCTCTCCGGCGGCGGAATGGGACGCGTGTTCCTCGCCCAGGACACGGAATCCGGCCGGCAGGTTGCGCTGAAGCTGATCGATCAGATGCCTGACGAAGAGAGCCAGGAAGTGCTGGAAGCCGAGCGCCGCGGAGCGATGCTGCAGGCGCGCCTCTGCGCACTCGATCCCCGTGTAGCTCTCATTTACGACATCGGCGAGCAGAACGGCTACCTCTACATCGTGATGGAGTATGTAGACGGACAGGACCTCTCGGAAATCATCAAGCGCGGTCCGATGGACCCGCAGCGGGCTGTGGGCATCGCCGCCGATATCTGCGGTGTGCTCGTCAACGCCCATACCTTCCATGCCCAGGTGGAAGAATCGGAGTACCAGGGTATCGTCCACGGCGATATCAAACCCCGAAACATTCGCATCACGCCGGATTCGCAGGTGAAAGTGCTCGATTTCGGGATCGCCAAGGCCCTCACACTCACGCGAAAGTTCACTCGCAATCAATTCGGCAGCGTCCCCTACTCTTCGCCGGAGCGCCTGAATTCGGGCGAGGTGGGTGCAGCATCGGATGTGTGGTCTGTTGGCGTGGTCCTGTACGAAATGCTGGTCGGGCTGCCGTATTTTCGCGCCGACAATCCATCCAAGTTGGAAAACGTGGTGCGCGGCTACACCGCCCTGAACAACTCCTTTGACCGGATCCCCGGGCGGTTGCGCGGCATTATGGGCAAGGCGCTCGATCCGAATCCCCAGCGCCGTTACCAATCTGCGAAAGCTCTGCAACAGGACTTGGCTGAATATCTCGACGCCACACAAGATGTGGAGGCGACTCGCCGCACCTCACCCATCCAGAGTGACGAGGCCACCCGTCGCACCTCTCCCCGGAACGGGACAGCAACGGATCAGACTCGGCGGACTCAACCCCAACAGCCGCCGGCGAAGCCGCCCGCCCCAGCACCGTCCAAAAAGTCGCGCACGAAATTCCCGTTGCTGATTCGCTGGGCCTTTCTTGGCTTCCTCTGCACTGTGGTGTATCTGCAAGGACGCGTGATCCATCAGAGTACGGTACTCGCGCAGGACCTACGGGCCGACAAAGTTCCCGATCTGAACGACGCTTGGGATCGCTATCACGATATCGCGAGCAGACTGTACGTCCCCTTCGGACTGGGAGACGCGCGAAAGGCCCTTACTGAGCGTCTGACCGCCAGCGCGAATCGCACCATCGCCGAATATCGCGACAGCGACACCACCGTTTATCAGAAGGAATGGCAGCAGTCGCAGGCTGCCCTCGCGAAGGCTTTGGAACTCGATCCCTCGGACAAAGAAATCCGCGGCAAACTGCGGCTGTGTGAAGGCCATATAAGCCGCATTAATGCAGGCAGTGTACAAGGCCGCAATTGGAATGATGCGAAAGCGAAATTTGATGAAGCGCGCGACCTGATGTCGAAATCGCCGGATCCGTACCTAGGCTTGGCTCGACTGTATACGAGCGCGAAGGATTTGGAAAAAGCGGAAGATCTGCTGCACGAGGCGGAACGCCACGGCTACAAAATTGGCAAGCGGGACAAGGCCCAGTTAGCCGACTCCTATCGCAGCCGTGGAGAACTGCTGCTCGCGCAAGCTCCGCGCATGCCCGGCTTCAACCAGCAGCAGGAGTCGTTGAGCCGCGCCGACACGGACCTCGCCCGGGCCGAAGGACTATATCGGGACATCGTGCCCTACGGAAATTCAATGAACATGCTGCAGCGGATCGCCAACGATCGGACGTCCGTGTCGCAGCGCAAGCAAACACTGAGGGATCTCGATAATGGCCATAACGCGCAGTAGCGTAGCGGATCGCTCACGCACTACGGCGCCGCCGCCCCGCGCCCGTGTGGACGCAAGAACGCCCGAACTGTTGTGGCTGCTCATCGCATCGGCCGTCGTGTGTGCCGGACTGGTGCTCGTCTATATGGGCAAGACCGCGACAGAACCTCGGCCGGACCGGGCTCCGCTGAATCTCCAGACCGTCGACCGCCGCGAACAACTGCTCCCCTGTCTGGACATGTTCCAGAATCCGAAGGACCGCGCGTTCGCGGCCGGCCGGGTGTTCGATTTCCTCACCGATCATAGGAACAGCATTTCGAATGTCGGCGCTCTCGCGCGCCTGCGCGACCGCAGCGGAGAGGCACCCCTTTTTACGTTTCAGCAACTGGGCCGTTTGAAACCGCGGCTGATCGTGCGGGATCTCGCGGCATTTCGCATGCGGCTGGTGTTCTGGTGCGTTCTCTTCTTTGCCGGATTCTACGCGGTGCATGCCTTCTGGGTAGTGACGCGATTCGGAGGCGACTGGGCGTTTCTCCCATTGCTGCATCTGCTGACCGGAATCGGCCTCATCCTGATGATCTCGCTTCGCGATCCGCTTCGGGATACCCTCACGTTCGTCTCCTACGGACAGGGCGTGCTGATCGGGTGTATCGTTCTTGCCGCGCTGGGCCGCGTCGATTGGGAACGGCTAGCGGGGGGATTCAGCTATGTCCCGCTGCTGGGTGCCATCCTTCTCTCCACGCTTCTGATTCTCTTCGGCTCCGGGCCCGGCACCAGCGACGCCAAGGTGAACCTCCTCGGATTCCAACCCGTGGAGCTGATCAAGATCCTGTTGGTCTTCTTCCTCGCTGGTTACTTCGCGCGGCGTTGGGAATTCCTGCGTGAGCTGCGCGAGAAGAGTCCCTCGTTCGCCAACGTAACCACGCATTTCAATATTCCGCGGCTCGAGTATGCAGCCCCGGTCCTCGCGGCCATCATCCTCGTGCTCGCCTTCTTCTTTCTGCAGCGGGATATGGGTCCGGCACTGGTCTTCGCTTGCCTGTTCCTGATTCTGTACGCGGTCGCGCGGAACCGGGTAGCGCTCGCACTCACAGGCATTCTGCTGATCATCGGCGGCTTCGTGGGCGGATACTTCCTGGGTCATCCGCACACCGTACGGGAGCGTGTGCAGATGTGGCTCTCGCCTTGGGATAACACCGTGCACGGTGGGGACCAGGTTGTGCAGTCACTGTGGGCCATGTCAGCGGGAGGTGCGGCGGGCGCTGGGCCGGGACTCGGCGAGCCCCAGTTTATTCCCGCGGGATACACGGATCTGATCTTGGCGGTGCTAGGCGAAGAATGGGGATTCGCGGGTCTGCTGGCTGTCGCGGTCCTCTACGCAGTTCTCTTGTTGCTCGCCTTGCGAATCGCGAGGCTCGCGCCAACCGCATATCAATTCTTCCTCGCTTTGGGACTCACGCTGCTGCTCGCGCTGGAACTACTCCTCATCAGCGCCGGGATTCTCGATCTGGTGCCGCTGTCGGGCGTGGTCACTCCGTTTCTCAGCTACGGCCGCACCGCCATGATTGCGAACTTCGCCATCGTCGGCATTCTGCTTTCCATCTCCCGCGGCCGGACGGTCTCAGAGGAAACACAACCTTTCGAAAGCGGCCTGCGGTGGATCCAGCTTGGTCTTGCGGCTGTTGCACTCGTCATCCTGGGCAAGACGGCCTATATACAGATTGTTAGAGCGGACGAGGTTACGGGCGCCGGCACGCTTGTCGTGCAGGCGGATAAAGTTCGGCGTTATCAGTACAACCCGCGCCTGATGGAGATCGCGCGCCGGATTCCACGCGGCACCATCTATGACCGGCATGGCATACCGCTCGCAACCAGCGATTGGGCCACCCTGGAACAGTTCCGCGATCAGTTCATGGCAATGGGCATAGACATCGACAAGGCATGCGACCGGAACGACTCACGGCATTATCCGCTCGGCCCATCAGCGTTTCATCTCCTCGGCGACTTGAAAACACGTCTGAACTGGAGCGCATCGAACAGCTCTCTGCAGGAGCGCGATTCTGTGGTGCAGTTGCAGGGCTATGATGATCGCGCTCGCGTTGTGGAAGTAAAGGACACGCCTGCCGGAAAGCCGGCTTACACAATCAAGTATGATTATCGCGAACTGCTGCCGCTCTTGCGCCATAGGCATGAGCCGGATCATCCCGCCGTGCGCCGTGTCTTGGAGCGCGACCGCGACGTGCATCTCTCCATCGATGCGCGTTTGCAGGTGCAACTCTCCAGGATCCTCCACGCGCAATTGAGAGCCGCACGGCTGGACAACGGCGCAATTGTGGTGATGGATCCGGCAAACGGAGATCTGCTGGCGTCTGTATCCGAACCGGTGCCCGCCGGAGTCGATCCGCCTGAACCGGCTCTGCTCGATCGCGCGCGATATGGGCTGTATCCTCCCGGGTCGACGTTCAAGGTGGTCACAGCCACTGCGGCTCTGCGCACAAACCCCGAACTGGAAAACCAGACGTTCACCTGTTCCCGCTTGCCCGACGGCCGCACGGGTGCTTTTATCGGAAATTCGAAACGTCCTATCCGGGATGATGTGCAGGATACTGTCCCGCACGGCACAATCAACCTGGACCGGGCCATCACGGTCTCCTGCAACGCCTACTTTGCCCAGCTTGCCGCGTATAAGCTGGGCGCCGAACCGCTCCTTGAAACCGCTCAGCAGTTCGGCATCTCGGTCGCAACCCCCGCGACCGCAGCGCAACTCAGGAAAGCTCTTCCGCAGTCCGCTTATGGCCAAGGCCAGGTGGTCGCAAGTCCATTCCAGATGGCGCGCGTTGCCGCGACAATCTCCAATGGAGGCACAATGCCGTTCGGCCGTTGGGTGACGGATAAGACGAACACTCGCGTCCAGGAACCCAAGGCGGTGCTCGCGCCAAACCTGGCCGGGATCCTCGCCCGCGATATGCGTTCGGTCGTCACGTCGGGCACCGGGAAACGGGCGGCCGGTTCGGCGTTGCCGATCGCAGGAAAAACAGGAACAGCCGAACTTGCCAATGCGCGCTCCCACGCCTGGTTCATTGGCTTCGCCCCTTACGGGCAGCCGGTTACCCAGGACTCACGGCGCATAGCCTTCGCTGTGTTGGTGGAAAACGGGCAATACGGCGGAACCGCCGCCGCGCCGGTCGGCGCAGAAGTTGTGAACGCCGCCCAGCGGCTCGGATTGTTTCAGAAGGGAGAGGCGCGGTGAGCATTCTCAAGCGCGTGGAAAAAGAACTGGATAACCGGCTGCGGCATCTCTTTTCTCCGGAGCGCGCGCAAGGGGAGAAGAAGGAATTTCTGGAAATCTACCACGCGGTTCTCGAGGACGTAGCCGCCCATGTACAAAAACTGCCGCGAGGCCGCCGCGCCTTCCCTTACAACACGGTAACCGTGGAACTCTCGCCGGACCACGCAACGCTCACCCCGCGGGATGAGTTGCTGGCCGATATCCGCGAAGCGCTGGCGGGGGAGGAATGTGACTCTCCCAAGGACCTGCAAGTCAAGATCGCTCCATCAGGCGCAGCAGGCTTCCGCGTTGTTTACTCCAACACCAGGCGCACCCAGGCGTCCACGGAGCTTCCCAAGGCGCACTTCGCCGTGATCAAAGGCAAGGCAGAACGCGACGAATACACCCTCGCGCGGGCACGCATTAACGTCGGAAGACTCCCCGACGTCGTGGACGACCAGCAGCGCCTAACCCGTCGCAACGAGATTTTCTTTCCCGAGGGAGCGGATCCGGTCAACGCAACTGTCTCCCGCGCACACGCGCACATCCGCTTCGATCCGGAAGCGGGTGAGTTTCGCGTCTATGACGACCGCAGCGCCTACGGCACCAGTGTGTTCCGCGACGGTACCCCCCTTACTGTCCCGCCCGGTCCGGGACGCGGGATCGCTCTGCGGGATGGCGATGAGATTTATTTCGGTCAAGCGGGTCTTCGTTTTCACCGTTAACCGGCATACTTTGGTCACCTTTGTACCTTTCCGGATGTCAAAGTACTATCGGGAGGTGCAAAGGACCGTCGTCGTTCAGCCGTAACACGTGCACGCCGTGTTCGCTTAAGGTCAGCACGCTGACTGAGGCTGGATTGATTGCCAGGCGCAGGAAGAAATCCATCGGAATCCCTAGATAGAACAGCACCGCAGCTTTAATCGCATCACTGTGGCTGAAGAGAGCGACGTTCTCGCCAGGATGCTGTTGGCGCAGCCGCTCCATTTCGCGCGTGATCCGGTACTGGACGCTCAGCATCGATTCGCCGTCAGGCGCTCGCGTTCCGCTGCGAAATCGGTTGAATCGCTTCCAGGCGGGATCGGGCTCCAGTTCTTGCAATGTCTTACCGGCCCATGTCCCGAAGTCGATCTCGGACAGATGCTCATTCACTTCGATAGGTAGATTCCTTGATTTGGCTAAGGGCTCGGCAGTCTCTGTGGCGCGCTCCAGCGGACTCGAATAGATATGGCTGATCTCCACATTCGCGAGTCGTTCAGCCAGTTCCTTGGCCTGGGTCAAGCCCTCTTCGTTCAGGTGGACACCCGGCGTCCGTCCGCTCAAGGCGTTGCCGAGAAATGAAGTTGCTCCGTGCCGAATCAAAAGAAAGGTTGTATGCATCAGCGCAGTCCCTTCGAGTATAGGAAATGAAAATTGTCATTTTTGGTTTGTCGGTGAGTTCGTCATGGGGCAACGGCCATGCGACGCTCTGGCGCGGGTTATTTCGGGAGTTGGATCGCCGCGGACATACCGTCGTTTTCTTCGAGCGGGACGCGCCCTATTATGCCGGCCACCGCGACCCATATCAGATACCTGGCGGCGAACTGATCCTCTATAATTCCTGGCCCGAAGTAATGCATCTCGCGACGGCGCATATGTCTGACGCGGAAGTCGGCATCGTGACTTCATATTGCCCGGACTCGTTGGACGCTGCCGCGCTGCTCCACCAATCTCGTGCGTTGCGCGTGTTCTATGACCTGGACACCGGAGTCACGCTCACGCGTCTGGAATGCGGCGAACCAGTAGACTATATCGACCCCGATCGCGGTCTTCGCGATTATGATCTGGTCCTCAGCTACACGGGCGGCCAAGCGCTGGATCTGTTGCGCAGCCGTCTCGGCGCGCGCGCCGTTGCTCCTCTCTACGGCAGTGTCGATCCGGAAGCCCACCATCCAGCCAACCCCAATCCGGATTACACCTGCGACTTGTCTTACCTGGGAACCTACGCCGCCGATCGCCAGGAAGCTTTGGAGCGGCTCTTCATTGCACCCGCCCGCCAGTATCCTCAATACAAGTTCCTGATCGGTGGTTCGCAGTATCCGCAGGATTTTCCGTGGACATCGAACATCTATTTCGCCCGTCACGTCGCGCCCGATCAGCACCCGGCCTTCTACTCGTCCTCGCGTTTGACTCTGAATGTCACCAGAGGAGCCATGGCTCGTCTGGGCTACTGTCCATCCGGTCGGCTCTTTGAAGCGGCGGCATGCGGAGTGCCTGTCGTCTCTGATGTCTGGGAGGGCCTGGATCAGTTCTATGAACCGCAGCGCGAGATCCTGTTCTGCGCTTCCGAAGACGATACGCTCGAGGCGCTCGGCATGTCCGGCGACGCACTAAAACAAGTGGGCGCCAGAGCGCGTCAGCGGACGCTGGACTGCCACACGTCGGCGCACCGCGCGAACGAACTCGAAGCTATTCTAAGCAACGCTAAAGGAGACGCCTATGTGGGGAATCATTCCAGCAGCAGGAGTGGGGAGCCGTATTCAGCCCCTCGCATTTTCCAAGGAACTGTTGCCCGTGGGCAGTCGACTGATCGGTGAAACAGAGCGGCCGGTCGCCGTCAGCGAGTACCTGGTAGAGCGAATGGTAACGGCCGGGGCGACCAAAATCTGCTTCGTGATTTCGCCCGGCAAGTCGGACATCCTCGAATACTATGGCGGACGCGTGTATTCGGCCGACGTCTGCTACACACTGCAACCCAGCGCGCAAGGCCTGTGCGACGCCGTCTTCCGGGCTTTGCCCTTCGTCGGCCGCGACGAGCCCGTGCTGGTCGGCCTTCCGGATACGGTCTGGTTCCCGAAGGACGGCTTCACGTATCTCGATGATGATGTGCTGTCCTTCCTCCTGTTTCCTGTCGAACACCCGGAGTTCTTCGATGCCGTGGTAACCGATGACAGCGGCGGAGTCCGCGAGATCCAGGTAAAAAGCGCGGCAGCTGAATCCCACTGGGTTTGGGGAGCATTCAAGATTCCGCCGCGCACACTTCAGGAGTTGTACCAGCTTTGGCTCGACCGCGAGCGGAAAGACGAGTACATCGGAACTCTGGTGAACGCGTACCTGGCGCAAGGCGGGAAGGCACGCGGTGTGCACGCAGGGGAGGCATACGTCGATGTCGGTACGCTGCACGGCTACCGCGAGGCAATCAGAATTCTCGGAGCAACGTATGAACACGTTTGAAGTTTCGGCTATGAGTACCGAGGAGATCCGTCAAAGGATCTCCGCACTTGGCGAGTGGTTTCACAACATGGAGCTGCGCGGCGTCAAGACTGCGCCCAATCACTTTCTCGGAGATTATCCGATGATTAAGTGGCGCAACTTCTCCAACGCCATTCCGAACGATCTGCAAGGCAAGACTGTGCTCGATATCGGGTGCAATGCGGGATTTTATTCCATCCAGATGAAGCGCCGCGGTGCGGACCGTGTCCTCGGAATCGACTTTGATGAAAATTATCTTGCGCAGGCACGCTTCGCCGCCGCTATAAACGAGCTCGAAATCGAATTCCGGAAGATGTCCGTCTATGATGTCGCCCAACTCAGGGAGAAGTTCGATGTCGTTTTGTTTATGGGCGTTCTGTATCACCTCCGCCACCCGCTGCTCGCGCTGGATCTGCTGCGCGAACACGTCGCGCGGGACATCCTGGTCTTCCAGTCGCTGTTGCGCGGCAGTCGGGTGATCCCCGAACTGAAGCGGAATTACCCGTTCTGGAATCGGGAGGTTTTTGAACAGGACGGCTACCCCGTCATGTATTTCGTCGAGCATCAGTATTCCAACGATCCGACAAATTGGTGGATTCCGAATCTCGCTTGTGCCGAAGCCATGCTCCGTAGTGCCGGATTTCGCATCATTGCCCACCCTGAAGAGGAAGTATTGATCTGCAAAGTAGACGGGAGAGCTGCGTGATTGAAGCAGTAATGTTTTGGAATGAGCCGAACAATCTGTCGCACTGGGACTTTGAAATCGACAAGGACTGGCGGATCTTTGGCGAGATGGTGATGCGGGCGGCAGATGCCGTTCACGCCTCGAACAGCGCGATTCCTCGTATACTCGGCGGTATCTCTCCTATCGATCCCAACTTCATCGCTAAGCTCGACGGGTATGGCACGCTCGATCATCTCGACGTCGTCGCCGTCCACGGCTTCCCGCTCGATTGGAACCACTGGACCATCCACGAATGGCCGCAGAAACTGGAGGAAATCCGGGCAGTCACGCACCTGCCCATCTGGGTCTCCGAGGTCGGCGTCTCCTCCTTCGGCGCGGAAGAGGTTCAGGAGTTCGGGTTGAGGCGCACTGCCGAGTTGCTCATCGGACGCGTTCCACGGATCCACTGGTATAGCCTCTATGACCTGCCCCGCGCCTGGCCCGCCACGACGCGTCATCGCGAGGCGGAGGGATCGTCCTACTACCGGCACTTCTACATGGGTCTTCTGCGTGAGGACGGCACTCCCAAGCTGGCCGCCAGGCACTTCAGCGAATACACTCCCGCACTCGGCATCTGCCAGTGGTTTCATTTCGAAGATCACAGACTGCAGGATGCGGTTTGCTGGCTGAAGAAACTCGGGGTGCGGCACCTCCGCACAGGACTGAGTTGGGCCGACAGCTATCGTCCTAATGCAGACGCCTGGTTCGACCGGCAAATGAAGGCACTGGAGGATTTCGACGTTACAGTCACGTATTGCTTCACACCGGAGGATAAGGGCCTGCGTCCGAATCACACGAGCCCGCCGAGGCACGTCGATGAATTCGCCGAGTTCTGCGCCCGCATGACGCGCCGCTACGCCGGATGATCGTCTACGCCGAGCGTGAACTGTTTGTAGATCCGCGAAAAGAGTTGGCAGCCGAAATGGATCAGATTCGCTTCGGCCAGATCGAAGCAGGCGTCGCCGATGCGCTTTGCCCCTCTGAGGATCGCATTCATCCTGCACTTCAGCGCTTCCGTGACGTGGCCGTGCGCTTTCCGGCCGGCATTGGAAGCCTCAAGGATTTGCCTCTTCCCCGCAGTGTTCGCATTCGTCCGGCGGAAGGCTTCGCCTACTACGCTCTTTACCCCGAACAGTACCGTCAGGCGGCTCGCGCATTGCGGCCCGAAGGACCGGTCGTTGTGGTCGGCGTACGCAGCATCGGCACCACACTTTCCGCGGTAGTCGCGCAAGAGCTTGGAGCCGAGTCGATTACGGTACGTCCTCGGGGCCACCCTTTCGATCGCCATCTCAAGCTTGCTCCCGGCCTGCAGAACTGGATTCGAAATCGTAAGTCCGCAATCTGGATCGTCGTGGACGAAGGCCCCGGGATCAGTGGCTCGTCCTTTGCAAGTGTTTCGAGAGAACTGCGCCGGCTCGGCGTACCGGATTCGCACATCATCTTCTTCCCTGGCTGGGATGCGCCTGCTGCTGGGCTAAGTTCGGATTCAGCTCGCCAGGAGTGGCAGACGCACCGGCGCGTCATCATCCCCTATCTGCCTCGTTTGGAATCCGAACGGGATCTCTCCGCCGGCATGTGGCGCGAACATCTCGGCATCTGGCCCGCCGTTCAACCTCAGCACGAACGGCGCAAATTCCTCAACGCGAATGGCAAGCTCTTGAAGTTCGCGGGCCTCAGCCGCTTCGGAACCGAAAAACTGGAACGGGCGAGGATACTCGAAGGGCGCATTCCGCATGTAGAGGGTCTGCGCGATGGATTTTTGATCTCGCAGTTCGTGGAGGGAAGACCTTTAACCGTGGACGATAAGAGCCCTGAGTTGCTCATTCATATGGCCGGTTACCTCGCCTTCCTGCGGAGCCGCTTCACCACCTCGGTACGCAGTGATCTCGGTTCGCTGGTCCACTTGGTCCGCAACAACACCGGCGTGCGCGCAATTCCGGACTTCACGCCCTCCGACCAGGTCGCGCTCGATGGCCGCATGCTCCCGCATGAGTGGATCCAGACACCGGAAGGATACTTGAAGACAGACGCCTTGGATCATCACGACGATCATTTCTTCCCGGGTTGCCAGGATATCGCCTGGGATATCGCAGGCGCGATGGTGGAATTTCAAATGAGCGAAGAAGAGGGCGAGTGCTTTTCAAGCGCGTATTTGTCCCGCTGTCCCGAACCGGATTGGAGCAAGCGGCTGCAGTTCCACACGCTCGCCTATCTCGCTTACCGGATTGGCTACGTCCACATGGCACAGGAGTCACTGGGCGATTCGGACGAAGCCAGGAGATTTGCCGCCCTGGAGCGCTTTTACCGCGAACGGATGACGTTCGCAACCGGACGCTTCCATTCCTCCAGCGCGTCGTAAAGATGTTCCTGCAACTGATACGCACGGTGTTCGCAGGTATGCTCGCGTAGAACCCGGTCCCGCAGCCTTTCTCCGATTGCGAAGCGCTGCTCGTCACTCACCTCCTGCAGGATCCTGACAGAGTCCTCTCTCGATCGCGCTACCAGAATCTCGCGGACCGGCTCAAAGCAATCCTGCAGGCCCGGCCATGCGTCCGTGATAATCGGGGTTCCACACGCCGCCGCTTCAAACAGCCGCACACTCGGGGAGTAGCCCGCTCGCACCATATCGCGCCTGGTGACGTTGAGAGTGAAACGCTGCGAATTGTAGAAATGCCGGTGCTCCGCCGGAGGAAGGTGTTCAATCCGCTCGACATTCGCCGGCCAATCGATATCCTGCGGAAACATCGGTCCCGCGACCACGCAACGATGATCGGGCAGTGCGGCTGCAGGTTCCAGCATCAGCATCTCCAGCGCCGGCTGCCGGTCCGCGCTGTACGTGCCCAGATAACCCAGGTCCCAGCGCAGTTTCGCGCCTTTTTCTGGATAGTAGTCTGCGATGTCCACGGAACAATAAAGCACACGCGCACGGGGAGACCGATACTCTTTCTCTAGCTTGCGCAGCGTCGGGCCGCCTGTGAAGGAGAGGTATAGGTCATAGCGCATGACGAGTGCGCGTGAAAGATATTCTTTATCGCCGCGCTCCAGCTTGGCCAACGTCACCGGCGTATCGATGTCGTAAAAAGCGGTCAGCCCCAGCGCTGTAGAAAGCACCCATTCCCCAACGTCGACGCCATCCGTCACGTAGGATCCGACGATCACAACATCCGCCTCCCTCACCTCCCTGCGGAATCGTTGCTTCAATTCTTCCAGGCTCGAATACAACACAGTGCGTCCGAAAGGCGGCTTCGGCATGTCGCGATTGGACGCGTACCAGGGCTGGTCACGCTCCAGAAACAAAACGTCATGCCCCAGTTTCACCAGCCCGCGCACCAGCCCTCTGTAAGTAGTTGCGTGTCCATTTCCCCACGACGACGTAATCGATAGGCCGAAAATGACGATGCGGAGTTTCGCCGGTTGCACGTTTACCTTTCCACTGCCAGAGTTCTGCCGGTCAACACTTCATTCACTTCCTGCGCGCGGTGCGCATAGGTATGGTCCGCCAACACCCGGCGCAGCGCGGCGTCGCCGATGCGGCGCGCCATTGCGTAGCCGAGAGTATTCACATACTCGGCGACTTCCGCCCCACTCGTTGCCACTAGAATCTCGCGCCCGGGTTCGAAGAAAGTCTCGATGCCTTCCCATGCATCGGTGATCAGGCAGGCTCCAGCACCCGCGGCCTCGAAGACCCGTGTAGCCGGACTGAAGCCATAGCGCGCCATGCTCTCACGGCTGATATTCAGCACGGTGCGCGCGCTGCAGTTGAACGCGTTGTGATCCGTGGTGCCCACGTGCCCCAGATTCCGAACGTTCCGCGGAAGCTGCCGGTCTCCCCAGCCGCTGCCGCCCAGCAGGAATCGGCGCTCCTGAGCCGCTTCGGCGGCGCTCAGGAAAAACTGCTCGACGCGTGCCTCGCGGTCGGGCAGGCGGTTACCCAGAAAGCTCAGGTCCGCTGCAAACCGCGCATCTGCCGGAACCGGATGATGCGTCGCTGGGTCAAGGCCGTTATAGATCGGGATGCACTCACGCGCGCCGGCCCGCTCATAGGCGCGCACCACCGGGTCACCGCCGCCATAAGTGAACACCACATCGTACTTCGGAATCACTGCGCGGAATGGATCCGATCTGTCCTGTTCTATGCGGTCCAGTGTTGCCGGTGCATCCACGTCCCAAAACGCTACCATCGTCCGGCCGCCGCCCATCAGCGCTACTTCACGCTCCAACAGCGCATCATGCACGCCCACGCCGCTCGCTTTGATAATCCAGTCCGAACCTCGCGCGAGTTCAAGAGCCCTCTCCACCCCTTCCGTCCCTTCGCCGGCATAGACATGCACCTCCGCCCATTCCGGCGGCTCTATGTCGCGATTCTGCTGTCGCCCGTATGCGTCTGGTTCATAGAACGTGACCCGGTGTCCCAAACCGTGCAGTGCGTGAATGATGCCGCGGTAGTAGGTGGCGGCGCCGTTCCAGTAGGACGAAAGCAAACTGGAGCCGAAAAATGCGATCTCGAGGGAAGCCTTCATCAGTGGGTGCTTAGAACTTCTGTGTGAATTTCCAACTGCTCACAGATTTCCATCAGTTGTTGCGCCCGGTGCTGGCACGTGTGGCGTGCACGGATCGTGCTCAGGCCATGCTGTTCGAGTGCCGTGGCCAGGCCGTTATCCCGCAATACGGATCGCATCAGGGACTTCATTTCCGCTCCGTTCCGCGCGAACAGGAAGTCTTCGCCCGGCGTAAACAGGTTTTCACAATCGCTCCAAGGCGCGGAAATCAGCGGAATGCCGCACGCCAGCGCCTCGAACACACGAATCGTTGGGATGCCGCGCAGAGCTTCCGCATATGGTCTCCGCGGCACGTGTATCGTGAAACGGAATTGCGCAAATTCTGCGGGAACTTCGTAATTCGGAATCCAGCCGGAGTATTCGATGCCCGCTTCGCGCAGACGCTCCAGAGCGTGTGCCGGATATCGCACACCATGAATACGCGCTTTCAATCCGAGTTGCTGCACTGGTTCGATCAGGAACTCCCGCAACTCCGCCGCCCGCTCGTCGTCACCCCAGTTACCGATCCACACCATCTGGCCTTCCAGCCGCCTCTGCGCGTGCGGGTAAAACCGACGTACGTCCGCCGCCTCATGAAACGTCCAGACCCGCCTTCCCCACCCATTAGCGCGGTACCGTTCCGAAATTGACTCACCGAACGCGAGCACACCGTCATAGTTCTCCAGCCGGTAAGCCGCCATTTCGCTCGGAGCTGTTACCGACCGGTGATGCGTATCGTGGAAAAGCA
Organism: uncultured Solibacteraceae bacterium; assembly: GCA_964464925.1. GTDB lineage: Bacteria > Acidobacteriota > Terriglobia > Bryobacterales > Bryobacteraceae > CAYXLI01. Next base: position 250,059 of record CAYXLI010000002.1, read on the forward strand.
GCCGGTAGCCCCGATGATATGCGCGATGCTCTCCGATTCGGGCCACTAGAGAATGCGAATTCCACTCGTGCACCAGAACCAGTTCCGCATGCTCCAGAACGCGGTCCAGATCGAGAGCTTCCTCGTCGTACCGCGTGCTGTTCAGATCGGAATATGCCACGTGAAAGCGCCGGATAGGTTCCTGTCCGTACTGCTCCACAAGATTGTTTACGCTCCAGGCATTCGACGGCTCATAGACGTCTACCTCATGCCCCTGTTCCTGCAGCGCCGCCACAAGTCCGCGAAGAAAATGCGCGTTTCCATGATTCCAGTCCGAAATCAGGGAATGGCAAAACATTACGATGCGCATGCCAGTTTCCTTCCCGGCTCGGCCAGTACACTCTCATATGCCTGCAGGTAGCTCTCTGCCATCCGGTCGGTGGAGAACGTCCCGGCCCTCCGCCACGCCGCATCGGCCAGCTCTTTGCGCAGCGCGGGGCATTCCGCCGCATCGGCCAGCGCCCGCGCCCACTCCTCTTCGTTATCGGGGTCGATGAACAGAGCCGCCCCGTTCCATAGTTCGCGGAACGTTGCGATGTTCGAAAGCACGAGTGCGCAGCCGCTCATTGCTGCTTCCAGAACCGATAACCCAAAGGGCTCGTATCGCGCCGGTGCCGCATAAATGGCTGCTCGCGCGTACCAATCTTTAATTTGCCGCGCTTCGAGATTGCCCAGCGTTCGGACGCTCACGGCCTTGAATCTCTCTCCGTTGGGATGCAGTGTATTGCCCGCAACGTAGACCGGCCAGCTCAAACGGGAAGCGGCGCTATCCAGAACGGATATGTTCTTCGCTTCATCCCATAGCCGCCCGCACGAAAACACAAACGGCTCTTTCTCGCTCCGTTGAAACTCGTGGGAATCACGGCCATTGGGGATCACCGCGCCTTTGAATCCGCCTCCGTATTGTTCGCGGAGCGCCTGCAGCATCGCCGCCGTCGGTGCAACCACCAGCCGTGCAGCCCGCAATCCCTTTCTCACGGCCATCCGGTAGCGTTCGTATCTCTCAGGCAATGCTTCCCGTTTTACGTGATGCCACCAGGACGCCACGCAAGAGTGTCCCACCACCACCGTGGGTGTCCTCCACGGCAAAGCCGCATGGCAGTATCCGTTCAGGTGGATCACGTTCGGCTGCAGGTCACATTCCAGCTCCAGCAGCCACTCGCCTGCCGCGTTCACGTCTTCCCAGGGATCGTCCATCCACTCCAGCCGCAGCGCACGCTGCAGCACGTGCAGCCCTGGTATCGCGGACGCCTCTTCGATCTGCGCGTCCGTCGCATACGGCCCCAGATTCGCCAGGGTTACGAACGTGCCCTGTTTCGAAAACGCGCGGCACAGTTCCATGCAGTACGTCCAGACGCCGCCCACCGCATCGGAGGTCATCAGCACGTGTTCCGGAACACCGCCTCGATTCATTACCGCGACCTTGACAGAGCCGTTCCCTCGAGTTCCTCGAGAGGCACTGGCCGCTGCTCCTGAATATCGCTGAACTCGTGAAACAAGCTCAGGTAATATTCGTGTGCACGCTCCCACGCTCTGTCATCAGGCGCTCCCCAGCGGCTCGTGTAATCAGGAGAACCCGGATAGGGATACAGCGGCACTGGCTTGTTCGCCCACACACCCGAAGCCTGCAATTCGTGCCGCCACGCTGCAACAGCGTCGAGATCGTCTTCCGCCATTTCAATCAGATTGGCCTGCACGAACGGAACTCGCTGCTTGGCGTAGATCAGCCGCTGCGTCAGCTCCGCCGTGCTCATCTTGCACTTCTTTGCCAGCGCCTCGCGTCCCTCTTCGGTGATGCTCTCTACGCCTGCTTCAATGGACACGCATCCGGCTCGGCTAAGCAAATCCAACATCTCTTCGGGCCAAAGATCCACGCGTGTTTGCACGCCGATCTTCACCCTCCGCTCCGCCAGACCTTCCAGCAGCTCTTTATTCGGTAAGAAGATTTCGTCGATGAAATAGATGTACTCCACACCCTGCGCGAGCAATCCATCTACTTCCTCCAGCACCGTCTGCACTGGCCTGCGCCGGTACCGGTCGCGGAAGTTGTCTTTCGCGCAAAACGTGCAGTGATACGGGCAGCCTCGAGACGCTTCCACTTCAGCGCCGGGCCCCAAAGGGGCGGCATCGAACCGGTGGTGCTGATGCGTGTGCCGGCGCACCATGGAGTCGGGCCAGTGCAACGCGGGCAGCATGTTCATGTCGGTCGCATTCAGTCCGCCTTGTACCCATGCTTCCCCTCCCGCCCAGAACGCGATCGATTGCATGTTCCGCCAGGGATGCGCAAGCTTCGGCAGCAGATCCTCACACTCGCCCAGCAAAACCGCGTCCGCTTGCGTCTTTCGCAATGTCGCCCGCGGCGTGGTCGATGCATGCGGGCCCACAATGACCATCTCTCCGCCTACGGGCCTCAACTCACTCACCATCTGAATCGGGAGCCGCAATTCCGGCGGAGCACAACGCCAGAACAGATAACTCGGAGCCGTCGTGATCACACTGAAGTGCGGACGGAAATCGCCTACCCGGGCCTTCACTTCCGCCATCGGGAGATTCTCAAGCTGCGCGTCCACCAGCAGAACCTCGTGTCCCTCTCGTTCCAGAAGAGCCCGTGAGTAACCGTATTCCAATGGCAGATGCGGCTCGCGGCATCCGAAATAGATGCTTCCGTCAAACGACCAGTTTGGATTCACGAGGGCGAATTTCACGCAGCTGCCCCTCCGTGGACTTCCGTAGGAGCCTCAATCAGGTGGCTTTCTTCGATTAGCCAGGTCCGGAGCCGCGTCAACCCCTCCGAGATGCTGACGCGAGGTCTCCAGCCCACGGCCGCTTCGAATCTTCTGGTATCCGACACGTAATACTTCTGGTCGGCCGCACGCCAGTCTTCGAAGCGTATTGAAGGATGCTCCCCAAGATCTTTGCCGATCTCATGTAGGAGTTCCAGCAAACTCATCGCATTGGCGGGTCCCCCGCCGATATTGAACGCCTGGCCTGCAAGATGGTCCATATGTCGGACGGCCAGCAAAAACGCGTTCACAAGATCTTCCACGAAAAGCAAATCCCGCACCTGTAATCCGTCCCCGTAGAGCGTGATCGGGCGCCGGTTCAACGCGCGGATCAGAAAATGTGCCACCCAGCCCTGGTCTTCCGTGCCGAACTGGTGCGGTCCATAGATGCAACTCATGCGGAAGACCGTTACGGGTAAACGGTAACTTCTTGCGTAATCCAATACGTATTGGTCGGCTGCCCCCTTCGAGCATCCGTACGGGCTGTGGAACTGTAGCGGCGTATCTTCGCTTGCGCCATGATTCCGCAGGCCTTCGTCCGTCGGCTCGTACCGGTTTCGCAGACGGCGCACACACACCTCATTCAGGTCCCCGTACACCTTGTTCGTGGAGGTGAACACAAGAGGGATCGGCTCCGGCCGTGTCCGGATCGCCTCCAGCACGTTGATCGTTCCCCGCGCGTTAATCTCGAAGTCCTCGACAGGCGTGACGAGGCTACTCGTAACGGCCACCTGCGCCGCCAGGTGGAACACGGCCGAACAGCGCGCAACGGTCTGCCGGACTGTGGCGCCGTCGCGCACGTCCCCCCGGATAAATTCAATCCTGTTCCCGTACGTATTGCGGAGCCACTCGAGATTCGTCTCGACTCCGCTGCGTCCCAGGTTGTCGAAAATGATCACGCGCCGTCCTTCGGAGAGAAGGCGGCCTGCCAGATTGCTTCCAATGAATCCAGCGCCGCCGGTGATAAGCACCGGATCGTTCGTCATAGCATCAGGCCTCGAGCGGCCAATTCCGCTCTTGATTCGGCTACCCGGTCATACGCGATCTGTCCATCCAGCCACGCCGCCAGATCGAGCAGTCCGGCCTCGAGTTCCACCTCCGGTTCGTAGTTCAGGATCTGGCGCGCCAGGCTGATATCCGCGAAGCAGTGCCGTATATCTCCCGCCCTGGCCTTGCCCGTGATCTCCGGTTCGATCCGTTTTCCCAGCGCGCGGGAAATCCGGCACGCGAGTTCCGATATTCGAATCTGCTGGCCGCTGCCGACGTTGAAAACATGACCGTCCGCCTTCTCCGTTTCGAGCGCCAGGCGGCAGCAGCGCGCTACGTCGTAAACGCTCACAAAATCCCTTTTCTGCTCGCCGTCTTCGTTGATCAACGGCCTGCGGTTATTCAGCAGACGCGACGCGAAGATTGCCAGCACGCCGGTGTATGGATTCGATAGCGCCTGGTGCGGTCCATAGATATTGAAGAACCGCAGACCGACAGCCGAGATCTTGTAGGCGCGCCCGATCATCAGGCAAAGCTGCTCCTGGTCGAATTTCGAAAGCGCATAGACGGAGGGCAGCGTTGGCCGCTTCCACTCGGGTGTCGGAATCGGGATGAGCGGCTCTCCGCTAACGTCCCGCAGTTCCCAATCGCCCGCCTCAAGTTGTTCCAGCGTGCGCTCTCCCGTGGTGATGTTTCCATCGGCGCGCCGATACAGTCCCTCGCCGTAGATGCTCATACTCGAGGCAACGATCAGCCGCCGTATCGGATGTTTGAGCAATTCCTCCAACAGCACCGCGGTGCCCACGTTATTGACATTCGTGTACTCCGCGATTTCGTACATGCTCTGGCCTACCCCGACCAGCGCGACAAAGTGATAAATCGCGTCGATTCCCTTCAGCGCCTTTCGCACCGCTTCTGCGTCGCGAACATCTCCCACCTGCAGCTCGACCGATGGATCCAGGTAGGACGGTCGCCTGCCCTGGTTCCCGTGTACTTGAGGCCGTAGGCTGTCCAGCACACGAACGCGATACCCCTGCTTCAGCAGTTCGTTCGCTAGGTGCGATCCAACAAAGCCCGCCCCGCCGGTGATTAGAATGTGTTCCGCCATCAGCGTTTTGTCTCCGAATAATCTAAGTTCCTGCCCGCAACCGAAAGGTTCTTCGAGGATTTAGTCAGGGAACTTACCTTCTAGACAGAGCCTGCCGTTGTTTGTAGACGCACCCTAACCGTTAAGGCGCAATCCAGCTTGAAACGGTTTTAGGAAGTGAATTCGCTTGGGACGGAAGGAAGGAACGAAGGAGCACTCCATGGCTTAAAACCTGGAGTGCTCTCCGTGAATTTCATTGCTGCGCGCGGCTTGCAGCCAACGGCTCCACTCGATATCATCGCGGCGCCCGAAACGGGAGCGCCATCGGACAAAGAAGTACACCTCGCGCAGGATAGGGAACAAAAGAATGAGAAAGACGCCTAGCAGAAACGCCTTTAACATAGGTTCAGGACTCCTGATGCTCCATAGTGGGCATCTGGGCGGGTTGTTCGACAGAACCGGCTTCGGCGGAGCTCGTAGTAGCCGAGGCCGCTTGGGCTGACTGAGCTGCAGGGCTCAGAATGAAGAGCTGGGCGCCGCCGGAGGCGACACGGTGCAACAACTCTTCCGCGTTCTCAGGGGTCAGTGGGAGCAGCGGCATACCTAATTGCTGCGCCACGTATTCCGCCGTCGGATTCGGCCGGACTACCGTAACAGCTTCAGGCGCTTGTGCCGCTTGAAGCTCAGCCGATCGGAGTTCGAATGTCGGTACGTAACTGCCGCACCGGAACTTGATCGAGATTGGGTCGTCCTTTCCTTCCGTGGAGTAGTAATGGTCCACCATGCTACGCAGGCGTCGCGCCACTACACGCACGATCGAATCCATACGAGGGTCGAAGGATTCCGGCTTCTCGAAGACCTCAAGGCCAATCGAGTATTCTTTGAGGTTTTCAGTTTGCTCGAGCAGAGTCTGCTCCACGCAGAAGCGCAGAAAACGGCGGAGACGTCGCGACCGGGCAAACGACTCCGACTGAAGCATCTTCTTGAGTTGCGCCCGGAGCGCTTCTTCTGAAACGTCGGTTGGAATTGCGAAAGTGCTCACGATATCACGTTGACTGCTCATGATGAAACAGTGTTTCAGAAAAACGTTTGTTCCGGGTTAAAAATTTGTAAGTAACCGTGAAATTCGCTGTAAGCGCTAGGGGAATCCCGGGGTACTAACAATCGTTTGTAGCCCGCTAACACGGTTCCCACTTCCTCGTAAGAGACTGAATCTGTAACCCCGAGAGGTTACAAATTGCCGCGCAGGGATTGTTCACGTTCGATCGCCTCAAAGAGGGCTTTGAAATTCCCTTTGCCGAAACTGCGGCTGCCCTTGCGCTGAATGATCTCGTAGAACAGCGTTGGACGGTCCTCCACCGGCTTCGTAAAGATCTGAAGCATATAGCCCTCGTCATCCCGGTCCACCAGAATCCCGAGTTCTTCAAGTTCATCCACCGGCTCATCGATCTTCCCGACTCGGTCCTGCAACTCCTGGTAGTACGCATGCGGTACACGCAGAAAATCCACTCCCTGCCCGCGCAGCTTAGTCACGGAGGAGACGATATCGCCTGTGCCCATCGCGATGTGCTGAACCCCTGGACCTCGGTAAAACTCCAGGTACTCTTCAATCTGGCTCTTCCGCCGTCCTTCCGCCGGCTCGTTGATCGGGAACTTGATCCGTCCGTTGCCGTTGGCCATCACTTTGGACATCAACGCCGAATATTCGGTGCTGATGTCCTTGTCATCGAAATGTTGGTAGACCCGGAACCCGAGTACATCTTCATAGAACTTCACGAAGGCATTCATCGAATTCCAGCCCACGTTGCCGACTATATGGTCGATGTACTTCAAACCCGCGGGACGCGCGACCCGGTCCGCCTCGGCCGCCGCCCGGAAGCCCGGAAGAAATGCGCCTCTGTAGTTCCGGCGTTCGATAAACGAATGCACCGTATCTCCATACGTCGCGATGGCCGCAATCCGAACTTCTCCTGCTTCGCCGTCGCGAATGGTTTCAGGCTCACGCACACTCCTTGCTCCGCGCCTCGTCGTTTCGCGCCAGGCAGCCTCCGCATCATCGACCTCAATCGCAACGTCTCTTACGCCATCTCCATGCAGCCGGATGTGCTCCGCGATGGAATTGTCCGGCTGCAGCGGAGTGGTAAGTACAAAACGGATTTTGTTCTGCTCCAGCAGGTAGGAAGCGCGATCGCGGCAGCCGGTCTCCGGACCTCGATAGCCCGCCAGCCGGAAGCCGAACGCACTGCGATAGTAGTGCGCCGCCTGGCGCGCGTTCCCTGTATAGAACTCAACATGGTCGATTCCGTTCAGCGGCAGAAAATCCTGTGCCGGCGTCCGGGACAGAACCTGTTCTTCCAATCGCGGCATGGCTATCTCCTCCTGTTGATCTGTCAGACGCGTACTGTAGCCAGCACTTTCTGCGCGGCTTGTACGCAGGCACGATTCATTTCATCGGTACCCGTGGAAATTCGAACACACTGCGGAAGACCGAACGGCCGCAAATGCCGGACAATGATTCCCTCGCGGAGCATATCCTCCGTAAATCTCACCGCGTCTTCCTCGAAGGCAAACGGAATCATCACGAAGTTCGCTTCCGGCGGAACCATGGCGAACCCAAGATCACGGAAGCACTCGGTTAGGTAGCGTATCGAGCGCGAGTTCAACTCGAGCGACCGGTGCAGAAATTCTTTGTCCGCCAGTGCACCGATACCCGCCGCTTGCGCGAGCGTGCTCGGCTCAAACGGCAACTTCACTTTGTTTACATTCGCAATCAGGTCTTGATGCGCGAACCCGTACCCGATTCTCACCCCGGCCAGCCCGTAGATCTTCGAGAAGGTACGCAGTGTGATCACATTGTCATACCGGTAGTGCATGGAGTCCGGGTAACGCGGGTTGTCCTTGGCGTATTCGAAATAGGCCTCGTCCAGAATGATGAGAACCCGCTCCGGGACATGTTCATAAAAGGAATCGAACTCCTGCCGGGTAAAGATCGTGCCGGTCGGGTTGTTCGGATTCGCCAGATAAATGATCTTGGTCTTCTCATTTACCGCGCCGGCAAGCGCATTCAGGTCGAAGCGCCAGTCCTTCAGAGGCACCGTACGAACAGCGACCCCGCGCGACCGCGCCAGAATGTAAAAACCGATGAAAGTACCTTCGGACGTGAGAACCTCATCGTCATCGCACAGGAAGGTCCGCAGAATGTTGGCCATAATGCCTTCCGAGCCGCTGCCCACAACAACGTTCTCCATCTTCACGTCGTAAGCATCGGCCAGCACCAGGCGCAGATCGGCCCCTCCGTTTGGATAAATGTTGAGCCCGTTTACCGTACGCCGCAACGCATCCAATGCGAATGGCGACGGGCCGAGATGATTTTCATTCGACCCGAGCTTAACAACGTTCGTCAGCCCGTAAAGAGCGCGAACCTCTTCGATTGACCGCCCCGCGGCGTAGGGCTCGAGAGATGCAATGTAAGAAGGCACCAATGGCATAGCAGCCGATTCCAGTCTAGCACCTCTTATCGGTGGTGTCTTCAGGGATCAATTGTGGATAAGTTGGTCCACAAATTGCACCGTCACGGCTGACACCCAATGAAAAAGCCCTACTTTAAGCGGGGGACAGCGGACCAGACCCAGCGGTTCCGCCTCGCCATTCAGCTCTCCTTCTTGCTGTTGAACCTCTGGCTCGGCACGCGATTTTATCTGTTCGTTCGTCAATATGAGCAATATGCGCCCCAGGGAATCTCCCGGCCGCCTGGCATCGAAGGATGGCTGCCGATCGCCGGCTTGATGAATCTCAAGGTTTTCCTGCTCACCGGTGTTGTGCCGGAGATTCACCCCGCTGCAATGTTCCTGGTCGCCGCGTTCCTTCTCTCTTCGTGGCTGCTGCGTAAGGCTTTCTGCGGCTGGCTCTGCCCTGTCGGCACGATCTCTGAATACCTCTGGAAGCTTGGCCGGAAGGTGTTCAAGCACAATTACCTGATTCCCAAATGGGCCGACATCCCGCTACGCGGGCTGAAGTACCTGCTCATGTCCTTCTTCCTATATGCCGTGCTCACCATGCCTGTGAACGGCATCCTCAACTTTCTCGAGTCGCCGTACGGCGTCGTCGCCGACGTAAAGATGCTCCTGTTCTTCCGCACTCTCGGCGGGACGGCCGCCTTAGTGCTTCTGTTCCTCCTATTCAGTTCGTTGGTTGTAAAGAACTTCTGGTGCCGGTATCTGTGCCCTTACGGCGCTCTCATGGGCTTGGCTTCTCTAGCCTCGCCGGTCTGGATCAAGCGAAATGATTCTCGCTGTATCGACTGCGACAAGTGCAATAAAGCGTGTCCGTCAAACTTGCCCGTCGCGCAGTTGGTGCAGGTTCGGTCCGCCGAATGCCTAGGGTGCCTCGAATGCGTTGCCGTGTGTCCCGCGGAAGACGCTCTGGATCTGACCGTGGCTGGACGCAAGCGGCTGTTTCTGCAACAGCGCCGCCCCTGGGCCATCGGTGCGGGCCTGGCGCTGCTCTTCTTCGGCTTCGTGGGGGTCGCCAGGTTCACCGGCCACTGGCAGACTCCGATTCCCGGCGTCATCTACCAGCGCCTCATCCCGCACGCAGCCGATTTTGGCCATCCGCATTAGTTGGGGGTTTGTGCCCAAGAGTGCGCGGTATGCGCCACCGGGCGCGGACAGGATCCGTATCAGTGGGGGATATCACCCATGAGGTCCGGGAACCACTCAGAAACTCTCGCAGAATTGCGGCAACGCAATTGCACGATTCAAGGCAAATCATGAAAGTCGATCTCGATCTCGTTCGCAAGTACAACGTTTCCGGCCCGCGCTACACTTCGTATCCACCGGCTCCGCACTTTACCGCGCTACCGGCGAAGGAGCTGGTGCTGGCCGAAATGGAGAAAACGAACGCCGCCGATCGGCCGTTATCGCTCTACTTCCATCTGCCCTTCTGCAAAACTCTCTGCTGGTATTGCGGATGCAACACCGTCATCACACGCAAGCAGAGTCAGAGCGCCGAATACCTGCAGTACCTGGAGAAAGAACTGGAGATGATCGCCTCCAGAATCAATCCGAAGCGCCGTGTGGTCCAGCTCCATTTCGGCGGAGGCACACCGACGTTTCTCCTCCCGGACGAAATCCGCCAGCTCGGGAGTATGATCCGAAAGCACTTCACCTTCGCGGACGGGGTCGAAGCCGGGGTCGAAATCGATCCGCGCCGCATGACTTACGACCACGTGGCCGCGCTGCGAAAGGCCGGCTTCAATCGCGCGTCCGTCGGGATTCAAGACCACAATCCCGAAGTGCAGAAAGCGGTCAATCGCATTCAGCCTAAGGAAGTCACCGAGCGAGTCGTACGTTGGTGCCGGGACGCCGGCTTCCCCTCGATCAGCGTTGACCTGATCTATGGCTTGCCATTGCAGACGCCCGGCAGCTTTGACAAGACACTCGACGAGGTGCTGGCGATGCAGCCGGATCGCTTCGCCGTGTTCAGCTACGCACACGTGCCGTGGATCAAGCCGGCACAGAAGCTGTTGGACCGCACCGACATGCTCCCCTCCCCCGAAACCAAGTTCCAGCTCCTGAAGCTCAGCGTCGAGAAGATCACGGGTGCCGGTTACGTGTACATCGGCATGGATCACTTTGCGAAAGCTGCTGACGAGTTGGCAATCGCACAGAAGCAAAAAACGCTGCAGCGGAATTTCCAGGGCTACAGCACCAGGGGGGGCGCCGATATCTACGGCTTCGGAATCACCTCTATTTCGCAGACCGACGGCATGTACTGGCAGAACGAGAAAGATCTGCAGGAGTATTACAACGAACTCGATCACGGGCAGTATCCATTCCTGAACGGCTACCAGCTCACCACGGATGACCGAGTCCGCCGCGTCACCATCATGCGCTTGATGTGCGATATGAGCCTCGATTACCAGGCCATGTCCCGCTTGCTCGATTTGGACTTCACCAAATATTTCGCACGGGAAATCGCCACACTTGACGACCTCGAGGCCGACGGCCTCCTGAACCGAACCCCAGCCGGTCTCGAGGTCACGGAGGTAGGACGGCTGCTCGTACGCAACATAGCCATGCGATTCGATGCGTACCTGAAACAGGGTCCGCAGATCTACTCCAAAACTGTATGAATCCCGTAGCGATCATAGGCGGCGGCATCACCGGCCTTACAACGGCATTTCGCCTGAAACAGGCGGGCGTTCCGGTCGAGCTATATGAAGCGGGTCCTCGAGTCGGCGGTGTGTTGCGCACCGTTTGCCAGGATGGCTTTCTCGCGGAGTTCGGCCCAAATGCGATTATGGAGACTTCTCCGCTGATCACCTCACTTGTGGAAGATCTCGGCCTTTCCGAACGTAAGGTGTACTCGGCGGACACGGCGAAGAAGCGCTTCATCGTGCGGAACGGCCGGCTGGAGGAACTGCCGGTAACGCCTCGCGCATTCCTGTTCAGCAAACTCTTCACACTCTCAGCGAAGCTTCGCCTGATTGCCGAACCATTTATCCGGCGCGGGAAGCCCGAAGTGGAAGAGACTCTCGCACAATTCGTCGAGCGCCGCCTCGGCCGCGAATTTCTCGACTATGCCATTAACCCCTTCGTGGCCGGTGTCTATGCCGGCGATCCCGCAGAGCTTTCCGTCTCAGAAGCATTCCCCAAGCTCTTCGCACTCGAACAGAAATACGGCTCCCTGATCAAAGGACAGATTCAGGGTGCAAAAGAACGCAGACAGCGCGGCGAGGTCTCCAAGCAGAGTGCACGCATGTTCTCGTTCGACCGGGGCATGCAGACCCTGACCGAGGCCCTGCACTCCTCCCTTGCCGGTTCAGTCCACCTGAACGCACGGGTAGACCGGATCGGAACGACTGGACGGGGCTACACTGTAGTCGCCAACGGCTCGGCACAGTATCACTCTGCGGTGCTGCTCACAGCCCCTGCCCATAGGCTGAGCGAGATTGACGCTCCGTTTGACAGCACGCCGTTTCACGATGTCCACTATCCACCGGTATCCAGCCTGGTCCTCGGGTTCCGCAGAGAACTGATCCCCCACCCGCTGAATGGATTCGGCATGCTCATCCCTGAGGTGGAGAAGTTCCATATTCTCGGCACACTCTTTTCCTCTTCTTTGTTCTCCAACCGTGCACCCATGGATTGCGTGACGCTGACCAATTACATAGGCGGGACGCGCCAGCCGGCTCTGCCGTACCTCGATGATCAGGAACTGGTGAGAGTGACGATGGAAGATCTTCGCAAGCTCCTGCATGTATCCGGGGACCCCATCTTTGTTCACAAGGTCCTTTACGACCATGCCATTCCGCAGTACCGTTGCGGTTATGGCACGTTTAAACGCTGGCTGAACGACGTGGAGCTAAGACTCCCCGGCGTCTTTTTCGCGGGAAACTATCGTGATGGAATTTCCGTCGGCGATTCGATCACCTCCGCGCACAAAGCTGCAGACAAGATCAAGAATTTTTTCACGGCTGCCGCAGCGGTGCAGGTACCCGCACACGTATGAACAACGGTTTGCTACTCGTGAATCTCGGCTCGCCCGACTCAACAGCGGTTGCGGATGTAAGGGCCTATTTGCGCGAGTTCCTGATGGACCCGCGAGTCATCGACGTGCCCACTGCATTGCGCGCCGTGATTGTATACGGCTTCGTACTGCCCTTCCGGCCTGCCAGGTCGGCCGAGGCGTACGAGAAGATCTGGACTACAGAGGGCTCCCCCCTCGTCGCCATCAGCAGCCGTGTGCAGCGGCTGGTACAGCGCCGGCTCGAATTCCCCGTGGAGTTGGCGATGCGCTACGGAAATCCATCGATTCCGGCCGCCGTTGAGAAACTCCGCGCTGCCGGCGTGACGAACTTGCAAGTGTTTCCCTTGTTCCCGCACTATGCGATGTCCAGCTTCGAAACTGCAGTGGAACGGGTGCGCGAAGTGGTAGAGCGGAACGCTCCTGAAATGCAGCTTTCCGTGATTCGCCCGTATTATGAGGCTCCCGCATACGTGGATGCCTTGGCGGCGAGCGCCCGGGCCTTCCTCAACGATCCTTACGATCACGTGCTGTTCAGTTTCCATGGCGTCCCGGAGCGCCACCTGCGCAAGACGGACCCAACAAACGCCCACTGCCTCGAAGCGCAGAACTGCTGTGAAACACGAAACCCTGCCCACTCCACCTGCTATCGCGCCCATTGCTTTGCGACCGTAAGAGCATTCGCCGCCAAGGCCGGTTTGCAGCCCGGCACCTACTCGACAGCGTTCCAATCCCGGCTAGGCAGAGACGAATGGATCAAGCCCGCCACGGATCAGGAACTCGTCCGTCTCGCCCGCGAAGGGAAACGCAGGCTTGTCGTTCTCTGCCCGTCCTTTGTCGCCGACTGCCTTGAGACTACGGAAGAAATCGGCATTCGCGGACGGGAGCTGTTTTTGTCCTCCGGAGGAGAAAGCTTCACGCTTGTACCCTGCCTCAACGAGCATCCCAAATGGATTGATGCTATCTGCGCCATGGCGCAAGAAGATCAGAATGACGGGCTCCTCCAAATCACACATACCGCCTAACTTCCCGAGCCTCGCCGATAAGGAATTCAAAGGACACATCCGAAATGAAATGTTTGATTCTTGTGCGGCTCCAGCCGTGGCGGGGACAGTATGCATCATACGTGGAACGGGCCGGATATCCGCGCTTACAAGCGCTCCATAAGCAGGTCGGTGGCGGCGAGTATCACATCTCCGCACCGCGAATCAGTAGATGCATGGTGCGGGAACACCTGACTACACCAATCTAAACAGGGGACCTGCAAACGGAAGAGGCGCGCTGCCAATTCAGGAGCGCGCCTCTTTCGCGTTTAGAAGTGAGGATAAGACTAGAAGCTGTAGCTGACTGAGTGATAGGCCGCCGCGGATTCTTCGCAGGCCGCAGGAGGGGGCGCCGAACCTGCCGGAACGGAATTCGCCGAGTCGGCAACGGCGTGCCAGGCTTCCAGCAAGGTGTTCAGAAGCTGATTCACCTCTGCGAGCGGGATGTCGGATTGCTCCACATTCGACCGCAGCAACTGACGCTGCATATAGTCGTAGAGTTCCACCAAGTTGCGGCTGATCTCCCCGCCCTTTTCGTGGTCCAAAGACGTGGCGAGTTCCTGTAACAGCGCGACGGCCTTCGATATCGCGGCGGAGCGCTCTGCGATCTGCCCCGCGTGTAAGTACCGCCTTGCCGACTGTACAGCATCCAGGATGGCCTCGTACACGATCTTCACGAGCGTGATTGGATCCGCGCAAAGCAATTCGGTCTCGAGGTGGTTTTGATAGTGACCTAAGGGCAGCATAGGCATTACAAAACCCTTATCGGCTCCAAACGCTAGCCCGCGGACAATTCTTCCGAGAGTCGCTTCAGATATTCCGGCGGAATGGTACGGACCACCTTCTTTGTTTGCCGGTCCACAATCCGTATGACCGGCTTGTTCGTCTTCCGGTCAAACGTGAAGGATAATTCGTTCTGGTTGCCGAGCAGTTCCGATTTGTTAATGGCTTTAACGGCTTCTATCATTTCTCGAACTTCAGGCACCCGCTCTGCCGGCGTGGATGCTTGAGTCGAGGCCGTCGCGTACAGGTTCCATCGCGTCGATCCAACGTCCATCACTCAACTCTCCAAACTTTTGGACTCTTACAAGACGCTTATCGGTCGCGGACGAGGAAGTCTGATAGGCTGAAATCATTATGTCGGCACACAACGGGGATAAAGCCCGTCACCATAAACAACGGAAACGGAAAATTCAAAAACGCATGAAAACGCGCGAAGTGCGCAAGTCTCTGGAGGCGGCAAAGGAGCCCGCGAAGGCTTAGGCCAGGTTCAATACCTTCAGCAGGCTTCCGCGTTCTGCCTCAATCTTCTTCTGGAGCAGCATGATCGAGTAGATTAGTTGCTCCGGACGAGGAGGACAGCCGGGCACGTAAACATCCACCGGAATCACCTGGTTGACCGGGATCAATGCATAATTGCTGAAAACGCCGGTCGATGTGGCACACGCGCCCATGGAAATCACCCACTTCGGTTCCGGCATCTGTTGATACAACTGGCGGATCACCGGAGCCATTTTATTGGAGACGCGGCCCGCAATAATCATGAGGTCCGACTGGCGTGGGCTCCCGCGAAACACCTCGGCGCCGAACCGCGAGATGTCAAACCGCGAAGCCGTCATGGCCATCATCTCGATCGCGCAACACGCCAAACCAAACGCCATCGGCCAGATGGAGTTCTTTCTCGCCCAGTTGATGGCCTTATCGACCGTCGTGAGGACGATCGAGTCCGCGAAGTCCGCATTTTCCCACTCATTGTCTATCCGGGAATAGAGGTCTTCATTCTGCGCGAGATTGATCCTGTTCTCCATAGATTCAGTATGACATGAGGGGTCGCCAATCCCACAGGTGTGGCCGTACGAACCGATACAATCGGATGAGGCCGAATGCCATCCCCCACGGTTACCTTCTCCCCCAGTGAAAGCTATGAATCTGCTCTGAATCGCGCGCTTGCGAACTGGGGAATCGTGACGGAGTTCTGGGACATCTGGGGGACTTCTCATGTGGTCACGCCTGAGGGCGCTCGCCGTGTGCTCTCGTCCATGGGAGTCCGCGCCGGCACACTCGAGGAACTCGACGCCGAACTGGAAGAGGCACTCTGGCGCGAATGGTCCACCCCACTGCCGGGAACTCTCGTCCTCAGCATTGAAACCTGGGACGTACCCATAAACATCCCTGCCGAGATGGCGAACGTAGTCGTGTACCTCGAGTATCAATGGGAGCGCGGCGATACCGAGACACAGGTGGTGCCACTGGAAACTCTGGCCGCTGAAGGTGACGCCGAACTGAGGGGGCGAGGCTTCATCCGCAAGCGCGTCCCTTTACCGCAAGGCCGCCCGCTCGGCTATCACCGCTTGACAGTGCAGATCGAGGATGTCAGCTGCGACGTCCGCCTCATCCTGTGTCCCGAGCGGGCATTCTATCCGGAAGATCTGCTGCTCAAGCGTTCCGCCGGGCTGGCCGTGAGCGTGTACAGCCTGCGCTCCGGACGGAACTGGGGGTGCGGCGACTTCACCGACCTTCAGGCATTTGTCGATTGGGCGCACGACGACTTAGGCTGCTCTTTCGTTTCGCTCAACCCACTGCACGCCATTCCCAATCGCCAGCCATACAACACGAGTCCCTATCTACCCAACTGCAGCTTCTACCGCAACCCGCTGTATCTGGACATCGAGCGGATCGATGAGTTCGCTCGCACTCCGCAGGCTGCCCGCGCCCTCGCCAGCGTCGAGATGCAACGCTGCATCGCAGAGCTGCGGGCGGCGGCGTTCGTGGAGTATGAGAAGGTCTGGCACCTGAAGCGCCGGTTCCTGAAGCTACTATTCCGGGCGTTCCTTCAAGATTGGAAAGCGAAAACTGGCCGCTCCGCGGAGTTCGAGCGCTATATCGAGCGGGAAGGAAAGCTGCTCGATCAGTACGCCACTTACTGTGCGCTCGAGGAAGCGATCCACAAGCAGAATCCGAACATCTGGATCTGGCCGGATTGGCCCGCGGAGTACCGCGACGCCGCTTCGGAAGAGACCGCGAAATTCGCACGCACCCATTGGCGGTCTGTCCTGTTCTACAAGTGGGTGCAGTGGCAGGTGGACCAGCAACTCGCGCTCGCCCAGAGGCATGCGCGCCTAAAGGGCATGTCCATCGGGCTCTATCACGATCTGGCCCTGGCGACGGACCGCTGTGGCTCCGACCTTTGGGCACACCGGCCGTTTTACATCGAAGGCTGCCGCGTCGGTGCCCCTCCGGACGGCTTCTCCCCGAGAGGTCAGGATTGGGCGTTCCCGCCTCCGAACAAGACGCGCCACAAAGAAAACGGGTACGAACTGTTCGCACAATCGATCCGGAAAAACTGCCAGCACGGCGGAGCGCTCCGCATCGACCATGTCATGCGCTTCTTCCGCTTGTACTGGATCCCGGACGGAGTGGATGCCACCCAGGGCATTTACGTGCGCGACCACATCGACGATCTGCTGCACATTCTCGCGCTGGAGAGTGTGCGCAATGAGGTGATTGTAATCGGAGAGGACCTGGGAACCGTAGAACCTGGCTTCCGTGAAAAACTCCAGGAGTTCGGAATCTTCAGCTACCGGCTGCTCTATTTTGAACGATGGGAAGGCGGAGAATTCAAGAATTCCGACGAGTATCCTCGCCAGTCTCTGGTCTCAGTAAGTACCCACGATCTCCCAACGCTCGCCGGTTTTTGGCAAAACCGCGATATTGAGGCACGCCGCAGCGCCGGGTTGCTGCCGGACGACGGAGCGTACTACGAGCAGTTGCGAAATCGCGTACAGGACAAGCAGAAGATGCTCGACTTGCTGCACCGCATGAATCTGCTGCCGGACTACATCCCGCGCCGGGCCGAGGAGATTCCCGAGTTCGTCGGGGACTTGCATGCGGCGGCAATCGGCTTTCTGGCGAGAACACCGTCGCAGTTGATGTGTCTGAATCAGGAAGATCTTTTGAAGGACACGGATCAGCAGAATCTGCCGGGCAGCACAGCAGAGTATCCGAACTGGCGGCACAAAATGCGCTTTACTCTGGAAGAACTGGCGACCGATCCACTGGCAACCGGCTGCTCGCACATGTTCCGGACATGGCTGGAACAGACGGGGCGGCTGTAACACCGCCCCATTTGCCGCTAGAATACAAACTTCGCTACTAACTGCAGGCTACGTGCGTTGCTCGGGAAGAACCGGGATAGATTGTAGAAGTCCGGATTTCCAGCGAGCAGGAACGCACGCGTATTGGTTTGTGTGGTGAGCCGCACCGTGTTCACATACCCAGGCGTGAACTGCGCATGGTTCATGACGTTCGCTGCATCGGCACGGAATTCCAGGCGGCGCCTTTCCCCCATGCTGAAGCTCTTTGCCAGCGACATGTCGAGATTGTTGATCGGCTCCATCGGCAGGGTATTCCGGCCCGCGTTGGCCAGCGCGCCGAGTCCCGCTTTGATATAGCGGGCATTCGGAGTCGTGGCAAGATACCCTACGATGTGTGCATTTCGCGCCGCAGACGTCGTGTACTGCGAACACGGTCCGCCGCTGCACAGAGGCGTCACGTCGCTCGACGAGAACTCGGCGCCACTCGGATTAATGATGGTTCGGTCCGGCCACGCATCGCCGTTCAGGTTGGAATCGACACCGCTTTGCACGGTGGCGTACTCAGGAGATTCGTAAGTGTACGTGCCGACCACCCGCCAGTTCCCTATGATGTTCTTGGCAAACCAGGAGGAGTCTTTCAACCACGGCGTGTCATACATCGCGTTCACAGTGACGCGATGACGGCGGTCGAGCGCCGAATTGGCGCGATCCACACGGATGTTCTGGAAGTCCTGCGGACGACGCGGAGTCAGGATGGTCGAGAAGTGAGTCGCCGTGCTGTCGTCGATGTTGTGGCTCCATGTGTAAGCTCCCACCATCTGAAATCCACCTGCAAAGCGCCTGTTCACCTGCAAAGCCATCCCGTGATAGATCGAGTTGCCCTGCGGCAGGAAGCCCGTAATGTTGCTCGTAAAGCCGTATTGAGCATAGGTATTTGTCGTGCGCGCATTCAATGCGGCCAACGTCGTCTGGGATGCATCGAGTGTGCTTTGGCTGGGAGCCTGCAGATAGGTGGGGAGGAAGTGCTGCGCATCGACGCGCGCCACACGGTTGAAGCGGCTCTGCACGATCAAGTGAGCACCGCGCGTGCCAAGATACCTGGCTTCGACGGTCCAGTTCTGGCGGAAGACGTGCTGAACTCCAAAGTTCCACTGAATGGAATAAGGGAGCTTGAAGTCGGGGAGATAACTGGACGTGGCTGCGCGGGCGTCAGCCTGTGAAAGCACTCCGGATGCCTGCGCATTCGGCGGAATGCCCCCCTTGGCCAGGAACGGCGTGTAGCGGGCCGCGTCGGAAGCAACGGTCGGATCGACGTCAATCGTAGAACTGAGTTGCGGAGGATACGAAGTGCTGCCGACGTTATCGAAGATTACGTCGTATGCCATACCGAACCCGGCGCGAATCGAAGTATTCCCGCTATTGCCGGGCGACCACGCGAAGCCGACACGTGGAGCCCACGCGTTTTTCATCGGTTGCGGCGATTTGAAGCTGATCACGCCGGGAACATCCGACACACTATTGAGGCCCTGCAACCGCATCGTGTACGGCACGGTCGTGTACTCGTAGCGGAGACCCAGGTTCAAAGTGAAGTTGGGGCGAATGCGCCATGTGTCGTTCGCATACGCGTAGTTGGCGATCTGGTCACCGTAGTAGATCGTGTCGCCAACGTTGCGCTCGGCGATGTCATCAGGAATCTGATCATAGAGGAACAGGCTGAGTGACGTGTAGCTGTAGTCGCCGCGTTCCCTTTGGATGAATCGCTGCGGCGAGATGTATTTCCGCACATCGTAGCCGAACTTGAAGTTGTGGCTTCCCTTGTTCCAACTCAGATTGTCCACCGCCTGATACGTGTTCTGGATTGTGAACTGCGGCGCATTGCCGTTGGGACCAAGGTTGACGTTCAGATCCTGGTTCAATTCGATATTCGGGAACTTATCCAAACCCGGGAACTGGTAGTTCGGAACCGGGTATGTCTGGTTGTAACGGTTGTAGGCAAGACGCAATTCGTTTGTCAGGTTCGGCGTGAAGTTATGATATTGCGCAATGGATACCAGGTAATAGCGATTCGGCTGTGTCACCCAGAATGCCGGCAGGCTGGCCGCGTTGTCGAGCGTATCGATCTTATTCGTGATAAAACGGCCGCGCAGTTGATCGTTGGAACCCATCGTATAGTCCATCGAGGCCACGGCAGTGTATTGGTTCGTGTAGAAGGAGCCAGCGGTATTGATGGGACCGATCGGAATGTTCGCGACGGCCTGATTGTTTGCGTTCGTGATCTTCAGCGTGCTGGTTCCGGTCGCCGCCGCAGGCAGGAACTGCTGGAGAACGCCGAGGTTCGTCTTGGATATTCCGGAGAGGCCACTCAATGTTGCATACCCGGCCGCCGTCGGAGCCTTGACCGTACTGGAGGGTACGAATGCTTCACCCAAAGGCGCGTACTCGAAGTTCCCGAAGTAAAACAATTTGTTTTTGATGACCGGTCCGCCGATCGACGCCCCCAAACGGTTCTGGTCATAGCGAGGATTGCTCGTATAACCCTGGTTGCGCGTAGACTGATCGATCGCGTTCAGGTTCCGATTCTGGAAATACTCATACAGAGAGCCATGCACCTCGTTGGTGCCGCTCTTCACAATGAGGTTGAACTGCCCGCCCGAGGAGTGTCCAAACTCCGGCGAGAACTGGTTCTGCAGCAACGTGAATTCGGCAGTGGCTTCCGTGGGAACGTAGACGAGTGGTCCAGTGACCGCTTTGTTGTTGTTGTCCACCCCTTCCACATTGAAGTTGTTGTTCATCGGCCGCTGGCCGCCGATCGAAGGACCGGTTCCCTGGCCGACGCCGCCATTCGAGGCCACGCCCGCACTCAGTAGGGACAGGTTTAAAGCGCCAAAGGAGTTGCCAGACGATTCAATGATCGGCATGTTGACGATCTGCGATGTGTTGAAAGTCGATTGAACCTGGGCCGTGCTGGTGTCGATCGTGGCACCGGCATCCGTCACTTCGACGGTCGTCGAAACATTGCTGACCTGCATGGTTACGTTCACCGTTGCAGTGCGGTTCAACTGCAGATTGATGTTCTTGATGGAATTAGTCGCGAAGCCTGCACCCGTCGCATTCAGAGTGTAAGTGCCGATCGGCACGTTGGGGAACCGGTAATCACCGTTGGCCGTTGTAGCCGTGGTGAAACGAACGCCGGTGGCGTCATTTATCAGTTCCAGGTTCGCGTTGGGAACGGCGGCGCCGCTGGCGTCCAATACCGTCCCGGTTAAACTCGCGTCCGTTGCCTGCGGAAATATTGGCATGGCAAAGGCGAGCAGAATTAGGGTCAAGACTGCCACCTTTTGAATGTGTGTAAACATCTGAGTCTCTCTCCTCCGGTCAGGAAGTAAATTCATTGCTGTAAGTGCGTAGTCTTCCAGCTACGCTTATGCCGGTATGGTCATGGCACGAAGAAGACCAGAGCGGTGGTTAATGAAAAGGCAAGAGTTAGGGGAGAAGCGGATCCCGATAACTCCAATTTTCTGGAGATAGGGAGCGGAACGGATACGTTTTCCTGTGATTTCCCGTTGTTCACTGAACGTGCGCTTCTAGTTCAGAACGACTGAATCTGAGACGCGTTCCGCAAATTAACGGTAAATCACAAATTCTAAGCTGGAGTCTGGAGGTACTTGTCCATCACGGCCTGGGCTGTGTGGAGGCTGAGCTTAGCACCTTCTTCGGGTGTCATGTCCTTCAATCCGCGGCCAAAAACCTCGGGGCTAACGGCATCGCGGTAACCGATACGACTCAAGGCCTGCACGAAGGCCTGCAGGTCGATCACGCCTTCCCCGGGCATGAGCCTCTCGTTGTCGCGTATGCGGTCGGGCGGAAGGTCGGGCGAATCGTTGATCTGTACGTGCACGATGTTGTGGCTGCCGGCATTCACGATATCCGCAACCGTCGCGCCCGCGTGGTGCCAGTGCCAGGAGTCCACCAGGAGCCCGACATTCGGCCCGCACTGCTTCGCGAAGTCCAGCATCTCGTCCATTCGCCAGATGAACTCGTAAGGATGGAGTTTGCGGAGGTGCACGGGGCTGACGAACTCGATCCCAAGCCGAACGTGCGAGCGCGCCAGGATATCGGCAGCGGGACGGAAGCGGCCGAGCAACAGCTTCTTCGTTTCATTCTTCGGGGCGGGATAGGAGGGCAGCAGCCACGTGGTCATGCGGGGGCAGCCGATGGCGACGGCAAACTGCGCGTACTCTTCCAGTTTTGCGAGGTCTTTTTTATAAGTCTCTTCGTCCTTGCGGAAGTCGACGGGAAAAGTGAGGATGCCGGCGCGCAATTTCAGATCGCGGAGCAGTGCGGAGGTCGCTTCCGGCCCGGCGTCCTTCGCGGCCGTGATATTCACGTCGACCGCCGGGTAGCCGACCTTCGACGCGAGCCTTGCGAAATCCGGCCACGGCGGACGTCCCGCGGTCGTCGTGCTGTTCAGAGAGAGATACATTTACTTCGGCTCTACGATGACGGCTTCCCAGGGCTGGTCAGACAGATTCTGTTCAGCGTGTTTCGCCGCCGTCCCCCACAGCATATCGCCTCTTTTCGCCTCTACGATGCGCGTCGTGTTGTCAGGCATGGTGAGCTTCACCTTTGTGTCGGTCAGAAACACAGTCAACCTCGGCCCGAGATGCTCGTGGGTGACGGCCTGGAAACCCGGATCAAGTTTCATGCGGTAGGCGCGCACCTGAGCGTTGTCGAGAACCACCTGGTAATGACCGGGCTCTACCTTCACAGGATCCAAGTCCGAAATCCGATACGCTCCCGAGGGCGTGTTGTTCAGCTCCACCTCGATGATGCGTATGGGCTTGTTCCCGGTGTTCTCACTCGTGTGCAGTCCGCCCGCGGGGCTCCAGGCAACGTCTCCGGCTTTCCAGTTCAGGTCGGTCGCTTTGCCCTGGTCCGATGTGAGGCGCTGCGTGCCAGCGTCGAAATAGATCATCACCCGGTTCATCTGATGCCGATGCAGGGCACCTTGTTTGTGCGGAGCGTCCGTTACGTCCAGGACACGCATGTACTCATTCAATACAGTCACGTGGCGGTCGGTTTCCTTCGGCTCCATCAGCTCCACGCGGCTGCCGTCCGGATCAAAGAGATTGAGTTGCCACTTCCTGTTGCGGCCGACCTTCGGACCGGATGGCGGCTGGGCTCCCTGAGCAAGAGCTTTCCTATATGCCGCACCGATATCCGGCACTTCGAGGCAGACGTGCTGCATGGAGCCGAGGCTTTGACGGGACGGCGCCGGACCGCTGATCATGAGTTCGACGTAATCGCCGTTCGGCCCGGGCATACGCAGATTAATCCAAGCCAGTTGCGTATCGGTGGGCCCACCTCGCCAGAACTCTTCAAAGCCGAGCGTGTCGCGATAGAACTTCAGGGCCGCTTCCAAATTGGTGACGACGATGCCAGCATGCAGCAGGTGTGTGGAGAGCCGCCGGCCGCTCAGCGCCTTTCCTGTCGACTTTCGATGAAGCGAGTCCGGCATGTACTGCGTAATCTCAAACCGGAATCCCTCCGGGTCCTTGATGCTGAAATTGCGATTGCCATCGCGGCCGCTCTGAATCGGTGTGGGGCTCAGGCCGCGCTCTTCGAGCCTGCGGTGCATCTTCCCGATATCAGCGGTGTAGACCGAGAGATGCGTCATCCGGCGATCCTGATCCGGCGGAAGACCCGGCGAGACTTCCAGGTACTGATCCTCATTGATCTTGTAGACAGCGACCGCGACGCCCGAGCCGTCCGGCTTCTGCCGCGTAAACGCCGGCTCGTACCCGAGCACGCCCTGGTAGAAGTGATTCGCCTTGTCCATGTCACTCACTTGAAAGCCGACGTGTGCGAGGCCGAGGATGGGCAAGGGTTCGGCTGCATTTCCCGCGCAACAGAGGGCGAGGACGGCAATGATCAGTCTCATTGTGGTTGATTGTATAAAGAAACGATGCATCACGCGCGACCGGAGCCGCCGGAAGAAGAACAAAATCCGAGAATCACCCGGCCCGCCGAGGCGGCGAGCGGCCCAACATCGGTATTGAAAACCATGGAGGTTTCGTTCAATGAAATGGGCGCGCGGCGCTCGTTCCACGTATTGAGCGAAGCGAACCAGGCAGGCGGATTTGACTGCCCCAGTTGCGCGTGGCCCGATCCCGGCGAGCGGCACGCCGTAGAGTTCTGCGAGAACGGCGCAAAGGCGATCGCTGAAGAGGCGACACTGCGCCGAGTGACACTCGAATTCTTCGCGCGGCACAGCGTGGAGGAGTTAAGCCGCCAATCCGACCACTGGCTTACAAAGCAAGGCCGGCTGACTCAACCGGTGGTACTGCGGGAAGACCGCTCGCATTATGAGCCTATTTCCTGGGATGAGGCGTTCCGGATGATCGGCGAGGAGTTGCAGGGCCTTTCCTCGCCGAACGAGGCGATCTTCTATACGTCAGGCCGCACCAGCAACGAAGCCGCATTCCTATGGCAACTCTTCGTCCGGATGTACGGCACCAACAATTTGCCGGACTGCTCGAATATGTGCCACGAGTCGAGCGGGTACGGGCTGCGCGAAACGATCGGCGTGGGCAAGAGCACCATCGGCCTGCACGATCTCGAGGCCGCCGATTGCATTCTCGTGATCGGGCAGAATCCGGGCACGAATCATCCACGCATGCTGACGTCACTGCAGAAGGCCGCGATGCGCGGTGCGAATATCATCAGCATCAATCCGCTTGCGGAAACCGGACTGAAACGATTCCAAAATCCGCAGAGGGTTTCCGGTTGGATGGGCCTCGGCGTTCAGATTGCGAACCTGCATCTGCCGGTCCGTATCAATGGTGATGTCGCGCTGCTGAAGGGCCTTTGCAAATTGCTGGTGGAAGCGGGCACCATCGACCAGGCATTTATCACAGCGCACACCAGCGGCTTCGACGAGTTCCAGGCAAGCATAAACGAAGTAGCGTGGAGTGAGATCTACGAAGAATCCGGCATCACCGAGGAGAAACTGAAACGCGCATTCGGCATGATCCAGGAGAGCCGGTCACTGGTGATCTGTTGGGCTATGGGGCTGACCCAGCATAGGAACGGCGTTGAGAACGTGCGCGAACTGGTGAATCTTGCGCTGCTTCGCGGGACGCCTAAGCTGTGTTGCGTCCGAGGGCACAGCAATGTGCAGGGAGACCGGACGATGGGGATCTGGGAGCGAATGGATGATTCGTTTCTCGACCGGTTGGGAGCGGAGTTCGCGTTTTCCCCTCCCCGCGAGCCGGGCTTCAATACGGTAGAGTCGATCCGCGCCATGCACGAAGGACGCGCCAAGGTGTTCCTCGCGCTAGGCGGGAACTTTCTGAGCGCGACACCGGACACGGGACTTACGGCCGAGGCTCTCCAGAAGTGCCGCCTGACCGTACAGATCTCCACGAAGCTGAACCGCAGCCATCTCGTCACGGGGAAGACGGCGCTGATTCTGCCGTGTTTAGGGCGCACCGAGAAAGATGTGCAGGCGTCGGGAGAGCAGTTCGTCACAACGGAAAATTCGCTCAACATCGTCGCGACCTCGCGCGGCATTCTGGAGCCGGCCTCCACAGAATTACGAAGCGAACCCATTATCGTTGCCGGCATCGCGCAAGCCACGCTCGGCGTGGACTGGAGCGCTTTCACGGATGATTACGACCGGATTCGCGATCAGATTGAACGCGTGGTGCCCGGATTCAAGAGGTTCAATGAGCGTGTCCGGCAGCCTAAGGGATTTGTTTTGGATAACCCAGTGAGCCGGCAAGAGTTCCGCACGCCGATTGGGAAGGCGCGATTTACGGTCAACCCGATCCGGCCGATCCGGTTGGAGCCGGGCGAACTTCTGATGATGACGATCCGGACCCACGACCAGTTCAATACCACGGTGTACGGCCTCGACGACAGGTACCGGGGCGTTCACGGAGGCCGCCGCGTGGTGTTCCTGAACGAGCAAGATATGACGGACCGGCAGATCACAGCCGGTGAACGCGTGGACCTGCTGAGCAGCTACGAAGGGCGCGAGCGGGCGGCGGCGAATTTCACCGTCGTGCCGTACTCCATCCCGAGAGGCTGCGCGGCCACTTACTTCCCGGAGGCCAATGTGCTGGTCCCGATGGAGCATTACGCCGAGACAAGCATGACGCCGGCCTCGAAGAGCGTGGCTATCCGGGTGCGCCGGCGCGGCTGAATATTCAATTGGAAAAGATCTGTGGATCTGTTCCGCCGAGACCTAGGGCCAGAGCGAAGGAATCCTTTGGGCTAAACGGTCAGGCGATTTGAGAAAGCGGTGGAGGCGCCGTGTTCGGCGCTTCCGGCGTGTTCAGGCGCTCGCCAACGACGCGAAGACGGTGCGATTTCGAAAGA
Source organism: uncultured Solibacteraceae bacterium (assembly GCA_964464925.1). Lineage (GTDB taxonomy): Bacteria > Acidobacteriota > Terriglobia > Bryobacterales > Bryobacteraceae > CAYXLI01. Next base: position 276,001 of record CAYXLI010000002.1, read on the forward strand.
GGCGCGTTTACGAAGCACTCTTGCAACGCTTCCCGGGGTGGTTCGATCACGGGTTCGGCAGGCGGCAGGGGTTCCGCTTCGGTACAGGTGCGAAGCGAAGCCATTTTCTCGACCTTTGCCATGGCCTTCTCATAGGTACGCTGAAGGTGGGCATCGTAGCGGCGGTAGCGGTCAATGGAGTCTCCGGCCTTCATGAAGCTGACTGCTTCGAGGTGTCCGGCGTGAAGGTCGCCCGGTTGCGCACCGGCGGCTTCATACTCTGCGTTAACGATCGTTTCGAACATGCTGGCTTCCATGCGCAGAGAGCGCTCCATGCGCCAGTAGGCTTCGGCCGCCTGTTTGACGAGGAGGCGCTCATAGTTATCGACCGGCTTCCAACGGGACTCGAATGACTCGATGATCGCGTCGAGATCTTCCTTATGCTCCCAAGGCAGGAGAGCATGGAGGGCAGTGAGTCCATGCTTCACTCCGTTGTATTTGGTTTTCGATGTGTCTTTCGGCCCGGTTGATTTCTGCGCGTTTGCGCGGTTCGCGGCGAGGCGTTTTTCTGAGACTTCCATATTTTCTCCTGGTCTGTAGCTTCTCTACTTTTCGAGGTGTAGCATGCCAGGAGTGAAAATCGAGCGAGGAAAAGGGTCTCTTTGGGAGGTTCGACGAAAGTATGTGCTGAAGCAGCAATCGATTACAGAAGCGGTAAAAATATTCCCAACTTCTGTGACTTTATGTTGCCGTAGCTGGCACGATTGGGCTGTGGCGGGATCGACAGTGTGCTGACACGCTTGCCTTTAGTCCGGCGTCCGGCCATGGAACATGCTGATGTGGGGCGAGGGGCATCCCAGACGCCTGATCGGGCTGCGATACACTAACAGATAATCCCCCGCCGTGGCCACGAAGCCTCCAGTAGTCGGAATTTATCCCGGGACTTTTGATCCCATTACGAACGGGCACCTCGACCTGATCGAAAGAGGAGCTCGCCTCGTGGACCATTTAGTGGTTGCGGTGCTGCGGAACGAGAAGAAAAGGCCGCTATTCTCAGTGGAAGAACGGATCGAAATGGCAAACGTGGTCACCTCCAGTTTTCCGAACGTAGAGGTGGACTACTTCGACGGCCTGCTGGTGGATTATGCGGACCGAAAGAAAGCCAGTTTCATCATCCGGGGGATCCGCGCTATCTCGGACTACGAATACGAACTCCAGATGGCGCTGATGAACCGGCGTTTGCGGCCTGAGATCGAAACGGTCTTCCTGATGTCCGGCGAGGCCTATTCGTTCATCAGTTCGCAGATCGTCAAGGAAGTGATCCGCCTCGGGGGCAACATCTCAGGACTGGTTCCTCCCATTGTGGAAGCCACCCTGAAAAATAGATTTCTTGGAGAGAATAAAGAAGGATGCAAGCTACACTCGATTTAGCCGAAAGAATATCGCTGATCAGCGTGTCTTCCACGATGAAGGTGGCCGCTGACGCCGATCGTCTGCGCCGCGAAGGCGTCGACGTGGTCGACTTTGGAGCCGGCGAGCCTGATTTCCCGACACCCGACAACATCAAGAAAGCGGCGATCGCGGCGATCGAGAAAAACTTCACCAAGTACACTCCGGCCGGCGGTACGCAGGAGCTGAAGCAGGCGATCATCGAGCGCCATACGGCCGACTACGGCACGGCCTACTCTGCGAACGAGTGCGTGATCAGCGTGGGCGGCAAGCACGTCATCTTCAACCTGATGCAGGTGCTGATCGGTAACGGCGATGAGGTGATCATCCCGGTCCCTTATTGGGTTACGTACAAGGACGTGGTCAACTACGCGGGCGGCAAGTGCGTGTTCGTCGAAACCGACGAGCAGAGCGGCTTCACATTCACGGCTGCCATGATCGAGCGCGCCATCACGCCGAAGACGAAGATGGTGATCATCAATTCGCCGTCGAACCCGAGCGGCGCCGTGCTGGACCGTGCCGAGTTCGAGAAGATCTTTCACGTCACTTCGCAGCGCGGCATCTGGCTAATGACGGACGAGTGCTACTGCCGCTTCCTCTACGATAGCGAGCCGTTTTCGATTGCGTCGATGAAGGGGGCGAAGGATACGGTTCTGGTCGCCGGCTCTCTCTCGAAGACCTACGCGATGACCGGCTGGCGCATCGGCTTCGGGCTCGCCCCGGCCGCTGTGATCGGCGGCATCAACAAGCTGCAGAGCCACAGCACCTCGAACCCTACCTCCATCGCCCAGAAGGCGGCTGTGGAAGCCGTACGCGGACCGCAAGACGGGATCAAAGTGATGCTCGCCGAGTACCACAAGCGACGGGATTACGTAGTGGAACGGCTGCGCGCGATGCCGGGAGTTTCGGCCCAGATGCCGCGTGGCGCATTCTACGCATATCCGAACATCGCAGGCACGTTCAGCAAACTGGGTATCCAGAATCCGATGCAGTTTGCAGAGCAGTTGCTGGCAAAGGCGCATGTCGCCGTTGTTCCCGGTGAAGCGTTCGGAACCGAGTCGCACATTCGCATCTCCTACGCTACTTCCATGGAAGAATTGAAGCGTGGCCTCGACCGTCTCCAGCAGTTCATCAGCTAGGCTCGTTTCCCTGGCCCCCAGATTCGTCGAGCGGATCTGGGGGACGAAAAAACTGTCGCCCTGGTTCCCGGATCAGAAAGAGAAGATCGGCGAAGTCTGGTTCACCGACGACGGCAATCTACTGGTGAAGTTCATCTTCACCGAGGAAGATCTGTCGGTGCAGGTGCACCCCAATGACGAACAAGCCCAGGCGGAGGGCCTGCCGCGCGGCAAGACCGAGATGTGGCATATCCTGAGCCGCGAACCGGGCGCCCGTCTCGCACTCGGATTTGGCAATGTTTACCGGCGCACGGAGGTCGACCGCGCGATTCACGAAGAGCGATTGGAAGATCTTCTCCAGTATGTCCCTGTGAATCCCGGCGAGAACTACTTCGTGCAGGCGGGCACGATCCACGCAATCGGCGCGGGCATCACGCTTTGCGAGATTCAACAAAATTCGGACGTGACATACCGGTTATACGATTATGGCCGCGGGCGGGAACTGCACATCGAGCAGGGCCTGGCAGTCTCACGGTTCGAGCCTTACGACGGGCTCACACGTTTCCCGGTGGAATGTGAGCACTTCCGGGTAGAGAACGTGAACCCAGGGGCGCTCGACGTGGAAGCCGGCGACCTGATGATCCTGCTGGAAGGCGCCGGCACTCTGAACGGCAGTGCGGCTCAGCATGGATCGGTGTGGCGCGCCGAGTCGGCCGGCCCGGTGGAGATCAGCGGAAAGCTGCGTTCGCTGCGGGCGCGAGGAAGGAATTAACCGATTCCTAGCTCATCCACTCGTTCCAGCGGGGTTCCGCATTCGCGGCAGATGACGGCCGAACAATCTCCGCAGACCAGCGGATTGGTGACCGGCTTATTGCACCGGGGACAATAGAAGTCAGGTTGTGATGTCGGTTCCAAGGCGAACTCTGCTCCTACATTCTAGTCTGCTGCTCACGCTTCTTCTTTCCGGTTGCAAGCCGGAGCCCGATCGCCCCAAGCCGATCGGGGAGGCCTTCGTTGCGCCGATCACGCTCAACCTCCGGCAGGAGCTTACACCCGGGTCGAAGCCGGTTGCGGTGCTGAAGCACGGCGATCCGGTAGACATCATTCAGCTGCGCCGGCGATTTGTCCGGATTCGGACCAAGAGCGGCATGGAGGGCTGGACGGATTCGCGCCAGTTGATGACGCCCGAGCAGATGGATAGCCTGCGAGAGTTCTCCGAGCGTGCGGCAAAGCTCCCGTCTTACGGCTCGGCGACCGCATTCAGCGTGCTGAACATTCACTCGGAGCCGAACCGGCAATCGCCCAGCTTTTATCAGATTGCGGAAGGCGCTCCGGTCGAAGTCATCGGGCACAAAGCGACGCCACGGCTGACCCAGGCGCAGGTACCGCCGCCGGCACCGCTGGTGAAGCTCCCGCCTCCCGCCCCGAAGAAAAAGAAGATGAAGAAGGAAAAGAAGGAGCCGGGAATTCCGCCTCCTCCGCGTCCAGCCGCGCCGAAGCTGCCGTCGAATTACGAGGAATTGTCCAGGTCTCCGTTCGAGGACGAAGTAGAAGAGAAGGAGCCCGAGAAGAAAGAGGAGCCGGCGCCTCCGCCGCCGGTGAACGCTCCTTTAGAGGATTGGAGCCTGGTCCGCACAAAGAACGGAAACGCGGGGTGGGTTTTATCCCGGATGATCAGCATGAGCATTCCGGACGAGGTGGCGCAATATGCGGAAGGCGCGCGCATCACCTCGTATTTCCCCCTGGCGGACGTACAGGACGAGGAGAAGGGATTGAAGCACAACTGGCTGTGGACGACGAACTCCAGCACGGCGGCGCCTTACGATTTCGACAGCTTCCGCGTATTCAACTGGAACCGGAAGAAGCACCGGTACGAGACGGCGTACATCGAGCGCCGGATCGAGGGTTACTATCCGGTCGAGGCAAGGAAGGGCACGGATCCTACGTTCTCGATGGTGGTACGAGGCGACGACGGCCAGACGTACCGGAAGACTTATGCGTTTGCCGGGTACCGGGTGACGCTGGCAAAGAAGGAGCCGTACGCGCCGCTGGACCTCAGTAGCGCCACGCCGATCGCCCCGCTTCCGGGGGTTCCGGCGGCGGCGCCACAGGAGGCGGGGCCGGAGAGGTCCTGGAAGGACAGGGTTAAGGGGTTGTTACGATTCTCCAAATAGTTTTCGCGTTGCTTAGAATCTGACGCCGCTCATCGGCGCTCATAAATTTCATAGATGTCGTTGCGAGATATCAATCTGTACTCGTTCTGGATAAGGCGTGTAAGATACTTGTGCACCTCAGGCTCCTCCTTTACGAAGAACCTGTCCATCCAGAGATGGAACCAGGGATCCAGCACGACCACATCTGCTTTCACGCCTGTGTAGCGCCCCAGACGAGCATCATCTATGAACCCGGAATACTGCAATTCGAAACCGAACACCGATGAAGCAAAAATCGTTAGTCCTCGCTGCCGGTACTCCTTCAATTGCATTGCTACGGGTTCGTAGAGGCGCTGGTACTCGTGCAACCGAACCTTCTGTACCAACGCGCTCATTTGGAGCGTCACGAATCCGAGCATTATGGCGCCCGCCACTAATCGTTCGTGTCTAGCACGCCAGAGGTGCTGCAGGCCGATAGCGAATAAAATGGCAAAGAACGGCACTGAATAAGTGACATAGTTTTGCGCTTTGAATCCGACGACGAACGTGAGGCCTGTCAAATACAGCATGCTGATCCATAGCAAATCACGAGTTCCGGATGAGTTGCGGATCGCTTTGCTTTCTACACAACCTACCAGCGCAATCAAGTACATGATGGGTGTGATCACCAACCATCCAGTTATCTTCCCGATCCAAATCGGATCCAGTCCGTACGTTGTTAAGTACTTTCCCAATTCCCGCATAACAATTAACCATGGCCGTGTAAGAGGAACAATTCGTTCCGACCTCCCCGCCGCGTTTGCTCTCATCTGAACGACAAAATCAGCAGGACTTTGCATTATGAAAGTCAGCCAAGCGGCGCCGAGTACCGCGTAAGGAACTATCGCGATCAGAAGGTGAGCCAATCGCACGCGATGCCGGTCAAAGCGCCACATGATCGCGATCAGCGTAAGAACGGCCATGATTCCGTTGGGGTGAGTAAAACAACTGGCGGCGGCGAAACACTGACTCAGCGCGATTGCGAGAGTCAATCGCTGCTCCTGAAACAGCAGATATGCCGCTATTGAGCAAAGGCCGAGACCGCAAGCCATCATATCCATGCGCGCATCTGCTCCGGCCCATTGAAACACGAAATCGAGCGATGCTATAGCTACGGTCAAAATCGAGAGCGATTGATCGAACGTGAGCCTCCAGCAAGTCACAAACAAGGCGGTAAGTGCAACCACTCCCCAAAATACGGAATACGCCCGCATTGTGAATGCCGAAAAACCTGTGACCTTGAGCCAACCAGCCGCGGTCACAAGATGGAGCGGGACCATATAGTAGATTCGTTGCTGTATTCCGCGAAGATACGCATTCAGATAGTGGCCGCTTGGTTCTTGCACATTGCTTCCAAGGTTGCCCCTGAAAGCAAAGTTGTAAGCAGGGTTGCCGAACCAGCCCTCGTCGCACCAGGGTACTTTCACGCGGGCCAGGAGCAGAGAACAGACAGTATAGACGATCAGAAAGCCGACTAATGCGGCGATCGTTCCGCGCGAGATGCGCGCGTTCCGGTCTTGGGCAGGGTGGCCAGACCCCGCGCGACCTTCTGGTGCGCGGCCGCGTAGCAGGATGCTCGTTTCACTGATCCTTTCAGGGTTCATCAGTAACTTTGCTTATCGCCTTAATCGGACAAACGCCTCAATAGCAATAGGGCCCTGTAGTACCAGAGGTGAGAGATCCCGTCACAGCTCGACGCGATCCATTGCCAGAAACTCAAGAATGTGTGGATGGTCCGACTTTTCCATCTCCGCGACAGGACCAAAGTAGATTACTCTGCCTTCGAAAAGAAACACCACCCGGTCCGCCACCTTGCGCATCAGGTCCAGATCATGGGTGACCACCACGGAGGTCAGCTTCGAGTGTTTCTTCAAGCGCAGCATCAGGTTGCCCATATGGTCGGACATGATCGGGTCCACCATGGTGGTCGGCTCGTCATAAAGCACGCACTCGGGCTCAGCGGCCAGCGCGCGGGCGATTGCGACGGCGCGGCGATACCCGGTTGAAAGGTCTCCGGGATACTTGTCCCTTGCGTCCTGCAGGTCCACGAGACTCAGCAGACCATCGACGATTTCTTCCTTGTGCTGCTGGTCGAAATCGTCCCGTAACTCCAGGGAAAACTCGATGTTTTCGCCGATTGTCAAGGAATCGAAGAGCGCCCCGTTCTGGAAGACCATGGTGACCTTCTTACGGATCGACCTCATCTGGTCTTCGGTGTAGCCGGTAATGTCCTGGTGGGCGACGATCACCTGGCCGGAGTCCGCCTTCATGAATCCCATGATGTGCTGCAATGTCACAGACTTACCGACACCGCTCCGCCCGATGATGGCAACCGTCTCACCGCCGTCGACGTAAAAATTCGAATCGACTAAAACGGGTTTATCGAACGTCTTATACACGTGCCGGAATTCTATGTAGTGCGGAAACTGCTCGTTAGGTTGCATGTGTAGTTTCCAGGTAGGCCGCCCAGTCCTCTGGAGTGTTGATGTTGCGGAACGGCTCTGCGTCGGGAAAATCCAGGAACTCGTGTCTGGTCAAACGGATGGCCTGCCTAAGCCCGTGGACCTCGTTGGCGGCGGCATCGCTGAACGCGGGGATTGCCTGCCGGTTGTATGCGGCGCAAAGCGGATGCTCGCGGCCATCGGGCGTACGCGGAATTATGCAATGCGCGCCGGTTCGCAAAATCGCGGCGCAAAGGGTGCGGAGCACCGCAGGTGTAACGCAGGGCATATCGCAGGCGACCACCAGATTCCACTCGGCACGCGAAGCAGTCAGGGCGGTCAGAATGCCGCCGACCGGCCCGAACCCGGGGTATAGGTCGGGAATGCCTCCGGGGCCGCCAACAAGCTGAACATCGGGAGTGACCTGTTGAAGAACCTGAACGATATGATCCAGCAGTACCCCGCCGCCAAGTGGCAGCAGGGACTTGTCTTTCCCCATGCGGGCGCTACGGCCTCCGGTCAACACGAAGCCCGCACATTGCATGAGAGAATGATAGCATTCGCCTCGTTTCCCGCCTCGGGCACGCGAATGAATTGCGCAACTTCCGGTGCTTGTAAGGGTATAATGATTGAAAACAAAGTGACGCGTCTTTGTTTTAGGAATCGGACGGTGTTCTTGTGCGCCGCGCTAGCGGCTGTAACCGGCGTGTGCGCCGAAGCAGCCGGGAGCACAGTGAAGCGGGCTACCAGTGTGGTACGAGCAGACACACGCACCGGCCGGCTCGTCCGCACGGTGGTTGTTCCCCCGAAGCCCGTCGCGCTCAAGATCGTTCAACCGCTGCCCGTGATCGAGACTTCTGCGGAACCGCCGGCTGCTTTGCCTGCCAATATCGATCCCGGTATTTCCCAACTGGTTGAGGAGACCGCCTCGAAGTATCACGTCGATCCGCTCCTGGTGCATTCGGTGATTCAGGTGGAGAGCAACTACAATCAGTACGCGATGTCGAACAAAGGCGCGCAGGGACTGATGCAGCTGATTCCGTCTACGGCCCGCCGGTTTGGCGTGAGAAACGTATTCGATGCGAAAGAGAATATCGAGGGCGGTGTTCGCTATCTGCAATATCTGAACACGCTCTTTCCCGATGACGTTCGCAAGACCCTGGCTGCCTACAATGCCGGAGAGGGCGCCGTTGTTCGGTACAACAACATCCCTCCTTATCCGGAGACCGAGCAATACGTTTACAAGGTCGGCGAGAGGTACGGGAAGGCGCTTCGTGCGGCGCGCCAGAAGGCCGCGGCCGCTGCCCCGAAACCCGCTCCGGAAAAGATAGCGGAAGAGCGCCACAATCCCGTGGAGCAGTTTATGGATGCGGATGGCCGCCTGCATGTGGTCACGCGCTCCTTGGCGGATACTCCGTAATCCGTTATGTCGCTTCGCAACACAGCCCGGCTAGGAGTTGTCGCAGCGACGTTGTTTTCCATCTGCTCGGCAGGCGTGATGCGGAACGCGGTCACGGCGGTTCGCTTCTGGTCCTTAACCGATACGACGCGCGTCGTGGTAGAGACCACGGGGGATTTCGAGCTGCATTCCGATCGCGTGCCGAATCCGGATCGTCTCTTCTTCGATCTGAAAGGCGCCACGCTGAAGATCGGCGGCAAGGGCCAGCACACGATCAACGTCGCGGATCATCTGCTGAAACAGATTCGCGTGGCTGAAACCCAGCCGGGAACCACCCGCGTCGTCTTCGACCTTGAAGCGAACGTCGAGTTCACTGCCTCGCAGCTTTCGAATCCGAGCCGCCTGATCATCGAACTTCGCTCCGCATCGGACAACCCGGCGCCGCTGACACCGAGCGTCACGGGCGTCCAGAAGCTGGATTCCGTTCCCGGCGAGGTCTTGCCGGAACCGAAGCCGGCATTGGCGGTCGACGCGAAGCCCGCAGCGAAATCGCCGGTCACCGTCGCCGCTCCTGTGCTGACGGCCGCCCGCTCCCGTGTGGATGCGCTTCCGGATCCGACACTATCGGCGGACAAGGCGATTCAATCGATGCCGGTGGCCACGGTGCCGGCGCCCAAGGTGAATACGGCGAAGCCGGGCGGCAAAGTTCCGGAGCCGTCCAAGGCCGTCGAGAAAGCGCTCGCGGCCAAGTTGCCAAAGAGCGGCGATCCGGCGCTGACCCGCGTGCTCGGGCTGAAAATCGGACGGATCGTCCTGGATGCCGGCCATGGCGGTCACGATACGGGCACGATCGGCCCGACGGGTCTGACGGAGAAAGAACTCGTCCTTGACGTCACGAAGCGACTGGGGGCCCTGATCGAGAACCGGATGGGGAGTGAGGTCATCTATACACGCTCGGACGACACGTTCATCCCGCTCGAACATCGCACTGCGATTGCCAATGAGCACAAGGCCGACCTGTTTCTTTCCGTGCACGCCAACTCCTCGCCTGTCAAAGTGTCCTCCGGCGTCGAGACTTATTACTTGAACTTCACGACCAGCAAGAGCGCTTTGGAGGTAGCCGCCCGTGAGAACGCCACCTCCACCAATACGGTGTATGACCTGAAGGACCTCTTGCAGAAGATTGCGCTGAAGGACAAGGTAGAGGAGTCCCGGGAGTTCGCCGCGCGCGTGCAGACATCGCTCTTCTCGTTTTCTGCCAAGGGCAATTCGCACGCGAAAGATCGCGGCGTGAAGAAGGCACCGTTCGTGGTTCTGATCGGCGCGTCGATGCCTTCCGTGTTAGCGGAAATTGGATTTATCAGCAATCCGCGGGATGAGTCGGCTATGCGAAGGCCGGAGTACCGGCAAAAGTTAGCGGAGGCACTTTATAAGGGTCTTTCGCAGTATGCGGGTACGCTGAGCCACTTCCAGGTGGCGGCCGCCGGCTCTCCGAAGAAGTAGACGAGCCCGTCTATTGCCCAGGTCTACTGATGGATAGACAGGGCACCGACTTCGCAAGACGAATACACGACACGGTTCCGGCCTTCCCGCTTTGCCCGGTAGAGCGCCGCGTCGGCGACGGCAATGAGCCGCTCGGCAGGAATGGTGCCCGGATCTCCGCAGAAACTGGTGCATCCGAAGCTGGCACTCAGTTTGATGCCGACTCCGCCGAATTCCAGTTCGCTGCGGCTAATCTCCGCACGCATTCGCTCGGCGTGATGTTCCGTGTCGGCTTCACCGCAGCCCGGCAGGACGATGAGGAATTCTTCGCCGCCATAACGGCCGATCGCATCGTACGAACGCATGGCATGCTGCATCCGCTGTGCCGATTCTTTTAATGCAAAGTCGCCCGCAAGATGCCCATAGGTATCGTTGATGGATTTGAAATGGTCCAGGTCTGCCAGCACCACGCCGACAGGAACATGCTCCCGCCCGCTCCGAATCATTTCGCGGGATAGAATTTCGAGAACCGAAGACCGGTTCCAAAGTTGCGTCAGGTAATCGTGCGTGGCCTGCTGCCGCAGTGCCTCCCTGGTATCTAGCAACTGCGCCTGCAGATCTACGATGCGCGTGCCCGCGCGTAGCCGGACCTTCAGTTCGTGCTGATCAAAAGGCTTGGTCAGGTAGTCGTCCGCGCCGGAGTCCATCCCGGCCACGACATCTTCCTTCAGGCTCTTCGACGTGAGCAGCAGGATGTAGGTGTAAGGCTCTTTGGCCTTCTGACGCACCTGCCGGCAAACTTCGGGACCCGTCAGCCCCGGCATCATCCAATCGAGAATCGCCAAGGCTGGCGCATCGTCTTGTTCTAATATGTGCCAGGCTTCTGCCCCGTCGCATGCTACGCAGACGTCGTAGCCCCATCCCTTGAGAGTGGCCTCAAGAAGATGACGAGAAACAAGGCTATCATCCGCGATCAGTACTCGCATACCAGCTGTGACCCTCTGTCCGCCCTTGTTGGCAGAATGCTTCATTTTAGCCCAGACTCTCTTATTCATATCGACGGTTTGTCCTTTTGGCTACACTCATTTGATGTAGTACAAAAGTCCCTCCATAGCCTATCTCTAGAATCTTTCCTGGGAAATTTGCGGACAGGCACTAGGGGCGATTCGCTCCTGTGCCTACGGTTCCTCCCCATGGCGGGCATCCATCCTGCCCCTGGTTTTTCACGTCTCGCCCCAAAACTCGCGGTACTTGCCCTGAGTTCCCGCCAACATTGTCGGATGAGGTTCAAGTGGGCTCCGGACAGCCGTCAGAGGTGGACATCGAGGTAAGGCGGTATCTTCGCGAACACGTGCTGAAGATTCCTTCCCAATTCCCACCGGCCGATATTCCCGGTATAAGGGGAAGGAGGACCAATGGCGAAAAACCGCTGGGGCAAGATTGCGACTGTGATTGGTCTATGGGCCGCATTCGGCACCTATTCCGCCTTACAGACGCATTACCGGAGCAGTTTCCGCCCGGAGCCATTCACGTGGGGACACTCACTTTATATCGAGCTGACGTACGCGCTCAGCGGCGCCATTCTAACGCCGTTTATCTTTTTCACGGCGCAGCGGTTCCGTCTGGAGAGGAAGCCGCATTGGCGGAATATCCTCATTCATATCCTGGCGGCAACGGTCTTCTCTTCGTCCGCCAAGATCTTGTGGGATGTGTTCGTGCAGCCGTCAAAAGGGTGGATTCGCGGTGGGTTCTCGGTCAACAAGCTGCTGCTGTCCATCGATGCGGGGTTTGATTACGGCGTCGGATTGTACTGGCTGGTCGTTCTGTTGCTTTATGCAGTGGAGTTCTATCAACGCTACGAGATAGGGTTGGTGAACGCGTCGCGGCTGCAGACGCAACTGGTTCAGGCTCAGCTCGATTCCTTGAAAATGCAGTTGCATCCGCACTTTCTTTTCAACACCCTGCACACCATCTCCGCTCTCGTCCATGAGGATCCGGAAGCGGCCGAACGGATGATTGCACAGTTGAGCGAAATGCTCCGTTTTTCCCTCGACAATGCCGGCATGCACGAGGTGCAGCTGAGCGCTGAGCTGCACTTCCTGGATCTCTATCTCGCAATCGAGCAGATCCGTTACGCGGAGCGCCTGCGGGTGCAGTTCGATATCGATCCGCAGACACGGGACGCTTTGGTACCCAATCTCGTCTTACAACCATTAGTGGAAAATGCGATCCGCCATGGAATCGCGCCGAAGATGGCAGGCGGCGAAATTTTCATCACGTCGGCGCGGCAGAATGGGAACCTGATCATCCGGATCGTCGACAATGGCGCCGGATTACATTCCGATGGTGTGACCGTCTGCAAAGCCGGCGTCGGGCTTTCGGCGACCAGGGGACGGCTGGAGCGCATGTACGGAAGCGCGCAAAGCCTGGTTCTGCGGGATCTGGTCACCGGTGGTGTGGAGGCGCGCGTCGTCATGCCGTTTATTACGGAAGAGACGAGAGGTACGTATGGAAGGAACGGAGAGAATCAAGGCATTGATCGTGGATGACGAGCCTCTCGCTCGAAAGCGAATGCAGAGGCTGTTGTCAGAGGAACCCGATTTCCAACTGGTGGGCCAGTGCGCCAACGGCGATGAGGCCGCCGGCTTCCTAGCCGCCAATTCCACTGACGTACTTTTCCTCGACGTGCAGATGCCCGGACTCGACGGATTCGGCGTAGTGGAAGCGGTTCCGCGGGATCGAATGCCGATCGTAGTGTTTGTCACCGCGTTTGACGAATATGCCTTGAAGGCATTTGAAGTACACGCGTTCGACTATCTCCTGAAGCCGTTCGATCGCAAGCGATTCGCGGATACGCTGGACCGGGTTCGCGCGCAGGTGGGCCGCGTGCGCAGCGGCGATGTAAATCAAAAATTGGCCGCCTTGATTCAGGATCTGCAGACGCGGCGGCGAACCACGGACCGGATCGCCGTCCGTTCCAACGGCCACGTCGTCATCGTGAAAGCGGACGAAGTGGATTGGATCGAGGCCGCGGACAACTATGTTTGCCTGCACTGCGGCACGGACAATCACCTGCTCCGCGAGACGATGAACGCGATTGAAGGCCGCCTGGACCGGGACAAATTCCTTCGCATCCACCGTTCCACCATCGTGAATCTCGACCGCATAAAAGAACTGCAGCCCTGGTTCCGCGGCGACTACCTGGTTGTGCTGCGGGACGGCACGCAACTGACATTAAGCCGCAGTTATCGCGAGAAGTTGCAGAACACGCCGCTCCACGGTTTTTAGCGCCTTTCCGATCGCGCCGCGGCGGCTGCACCCTACTGAATTTGGACGAGGCGGCTGGGTGGATCAGCAACCTGGCTCGGGCTCTTGATGGTCTGCTCGCCGCGCCAGAAATCAAAATACGAAATCTGGTGCACGCAGGATACGGTGCAGAAAGGAGCGCAGGACTTCTCGGTAATATACTCCCGGCGGATGTCGTCTATCGTGTACTCAGCCAGCGGCTTGCCGGGATAGCCCCGCTGCTGCGAGCAGTAATGCACCAGGCCGTCTTCACAGATGTACAGATAGCGGGATCCCGCGCGGCATCGCCAGTTGTGCGGCCTGCCCCAGGCAATATCGTCCTGGAAGTAGTTCACCTGTGCGTAGTTGGACTTCTCGAGTTGCTTCAAGGCGAGGAAGACTTCGCGCTCCTTTTCGCCCAGGGGCCGGAGCTGGCCATCGCCGTCGTGAATGATTCCTACCGTCGAGGTGAAGCCCAGCTCAATCGACCGCTTGCCGACAACCAGGGCATCTTCCGGATTCTGAATTCCCCCACCCAGCACGGAGTTTATGTTTACGTGGAAGAGCGCGTGCTCGGCCAGGAGTTGGAGCTTTTTATCCAACACCTTAAGGCTCTTCTTCGAGACCTCGTCCGGCATTACGTTGTCGATGCTGATCTGCATGTGATCGAGGCCGGCGCGGTTGAGGCGCTGGATCCGGTCAGCCGTCAGCAAATAGCCGTTTGTGATCATGCCGGCGATCATCCCGTGGCTGCGGACGTGAGCGATCAATTCGTCCAGATCGGGATGGAGGATCGGTTCCCCGCCGCTCATAGTAACCACGGCGGTTCCCAACGCAGCCAAGCGATCCAACCGTTGCTTGATGATCTCCTTGTCTACGGGCTTCGAGAAATCATCGTACTCGTTACAGTACGTGCAGGAGAGGTTACAGCGGCGGATGGGAATCAGATGCACCAGGATCGGGTGATCCTTATGCATCGCACCCTTGAGAATCATTGAGATTTCGCGCGCACGCCGGCTCAGTTTGCTGAGACGCTTGCGGACGCGGAAGGAGGTCTCCGCCATAAAAGAATACAGCCCCTATTCTAACCAGAACTTAGGAGTCATGTCTCGCGATATAGCGGAAAAGCGTTACATTGCGGCTCGAACGGTATCTACTCCGGTTTCTTCGGTTCCTTCTGCTTGTCGTCAGCCTCGCCGCCGAAGGTGATCTTCACGTCAGACTTGAACTGCTTGTAGTCTTCATACTTCACTGATTGGCGCACCCTGGGCGACTGACCATCCTTGAAATGCAGCGTGCTGTTGGCGATTGTATACGTCGGGAACCAGTACTTGCCGTCGATCTGCTCGCGGTAAGTCTCGAACTTCGGGAACTGCTGGTCCGTACCCTTTTTCAGGAGGCCGTTAGAACGGCCGTAAGTCTTTACGATTTGAAGGTCTTGATCGTCAACCCAGATCTCTCCGGTGAAGTAGCGCTTCCCTGCCTCCATTGTTTTCGGCTTCACCGCGAACACGAAACAGGAGATTTCATCAGCGTTATCACGGCCGAGATAACGGACGCTATAGTTACTGATCTCTTTTGCCGTTAGCACAAACGGGAGAACATCGCGGATATCCTTTTCGTCTTCCGGGGACATGAGAATCAGCCGGAGGGTCGGGGCGGGCGCCCGGACGACACGCTCGGTGCGTCTCCCTTCGGGCGTGAAGATAATATCTGAGACCAGGTCGAAGCGGCCGCCGGGGGCGCCTCCCTCGTCATATTCCTGAAGTTTCACGGTTTGCCGGTAGGTGTAGTTGCCTCGGGCGGTGGCGAACTCCGACTCCTTGTCAGCGAACTTTTGGATGATGTTTTCGATTTCGGCCGGGCTGGGATCGGGTTTTTGGGTCGCCCCAAACACGGCCAAGCCAGAGAGGAACAGGAGAGCTACACTTCGGACGCGCATGGCTACACTCCAAAGACGATGATCCGCCATGGGAGGTTGCGGCGCAAGGGCTCAGCCAAGGTAGTTTTTCGCGATCAGCACCTTTTGCATGTTGCTGGTTCCTTCGTAGATGCGGCCGATCTTTGCATCGCGGTAGAGCTTCTCCACCGGGTAATCCTTGGTGAAACCGACGCCGCCGAGTACCTCGATCGCGCGTGAGGCGCACCGCTCGGCGATTTGCGACGCATGATATTTCGCCATCGCCGCCTGCATGACGAACGGCTGTCCCGCGTCTCTGAGACGCGCTGCGTTGTAGACCAACAGCCGCGCGGACTCGATTTCGACCGCCATTTCGGCAATTTCAAACTGCACGCCCTGGAACTCGCCGATGGCTTTTCCGAACTGCTTGCGTTCCTTGGCATACGCGACGGCGTGCTGGAAAGCGCCTTCCGCCAGCCCCAGCATCTGGCTACCGATTCCGATGCGCCCCTCATTTAGCGTCTCGATTGCGATCTTGTAGCCCTTGCCGACGTCGCCGAGCACCTGGGATGGGGGCAGACGGCAACCGTCCAGAACCAGCTCGCAGGTAGAGGAGGCCCGGATGCCGAGCTTATCCTCCTTCTTACCTACCTGAAAGCCCGGGGTGTCGCGCTCGATCAGAAATCCCGTGATGCCTTTGTAGCCGGCTTCCGGATTCACGTTCGCAAAGACGAGGAACAGGCCAGCCTCCGCGGCATTGGTAATCCACAGCTTGCGGCCTGTGAGCACATAGTCCTCGCCCTCTTTCACCGCGCGAGTCTGGAGCGCAAATGCATCTGAACCGGAGCCGGCTTCGGACAAGGCGTAGGACGCTAACGTATCCGCGGCAAGCCTGGGCAGGTAGGCGCGCTTCTGCTCCTCCGTGCCCCACTTCATCACCGCGTTGATGAACAGCGTGTTCTGTACATCGCAGATTACCGAGGCGGCGGGATCGACGGCCGCGATTTCCTCGATCGCCAGCACAGCCTGGAAGAAGCTGCCTTCCTGTCCGCCATACTGTTCGGGAATTTCGATGCCCATCAAGCCGAGTTCGAACATCTCCTTCAGGACGTCCTTCCGGAATACGCCGGCCTCGTCCATCTCGCGCACGTGCGGGCCGATCCGCTCGCGCGCGAATTTGCGGACCGCCGCCTGAAACATCCGCTCCTCATCAGTGAGCGTTGTCAGCGCGTGCGGGGCCAAGTCCTGCTGTGCTGCCGTTCCCATAGGGATCTCCCTTCTACTTCGCCAGGGGATATTCGAGCGTCTCCATCAGCCACTCACGATTGTTGCGCACATCGTCGGTGAGGCGTCCGACCAGTTCGTCGCGCCGCTGAAACAGACGGTACCCTTCGCGTGAACGCAGGTAGCCTTTCGCTTTCGGATGATCTGGATTCTTCTCGTAACGAGCCCGGTTCTCCAGCAACGCCTTCACGACGAATGGCATGACAATCGAGTAGTCCGCCTGCATGCTTTCGGTGGTCTGCAGATAGACATCTTTGTCCACCTTGCCCCACGTTACCGCTTCGGCGGGCGGACAGGAGGACAGGGATCCGTCGGTGACGGGAGCCGTTACGATCTGTACGTCAAACTCGTAGCCGCGCACATCCGGCAGGCCGAGCACCTGGCCGAGCGCGGGCTCCGGCTGCAGATTGTAATTCTTCGGTACGCCGCCGCCGAGAATGACCGTGCCGAGCGCTTTCGCATCGCTCTCAAAAAGGCCCCAGCGGTGGTAGGCGCAGGCTTCATAGACCTCTGCGTGCAGGTCGAGGTCGAACGCGTAGTCCGGCCTCAGCCCCGCCCGCCGCATGGCCCAAAGCTTCATGGAATTAAGAAACACGCTGCCGTCCGCAGGCGCGCCTACGAAGATAGGGATTGCCAGACGGTGGCACGTGGCAAGCAGGCCCGGCGTAACGCCGTTGCGCTGCTCCTGGGCCGCGTAGAAAGCGCCGAGCAGATAGCGCATTTCCGTGCCGGTCATCTTGCGCTGGAACTCGGGGCGGGCGAGCACGGCGGTGAGGAACTTATCCTGATCGAGCAGCACGTCTTCGTCAAACGCCATGTCGGTGACGCGAATCGTGCGCTCTTCGCGAAGCTTCGCGTCGTCGCTGTTGATCGGCACTTCATGAATCGGCCCATGGCTGTGCTGATCCAGACTCCTGTGTCCGTCGTGATAGCAAACCGCGTCTGTCGTGCTGAGGTAGGCGACCCAACCGGACTCGAGCAGCGGGATAAGCCAGGTGTGATGCTGTCCCGATACCGTGATGGGTCCGGAGATGGATACGGTCAACGGGCATCCGCGCCCGATCGCTTCGTCCAAAATGGTGTATATACGGCGCAGGTACGCGCCTCCGAAGGCTGGCAGGCAGTGCATGAACAATTCATGCAGGCTTCCGGCCTCATCCACGCGCCGGACTTTTACCGTTCTGCGCGGGGCGCAGTGCAATCTTTCGGTCTCTTGCTCCATATCTGGAGGTTAGCAACTCGCCTTCGCGCGTGACGCCGGAGCAATTCCAGTGTATGATCATAGAAGAATGCATCACGCCGCCTCAATGCAGATGACCGATGATTTATTGGACATGGTCGCCCGGCGGTTCCGAATGCTGGGCGAACCGCAGCGCCTACGCATCCTTCAGAAGTTGCAGGGTGGCGAAAAGTCGGTCACGCAGATTGTCGACGAGGTCGAAGGCAACCAATCGAACATTTCACGCCATCTTCAGGCGCTGTTCGACGCAGGCCTAGTGTCGCGGCGGCGGGAAGGCACCGCCGTGATGTACTCCATCTCCGATCCGGTCATCTTCCGGCTTTGTGACCTCGTTTGCGAAAGCGCGCGCGAAGAGGCTCGCCAGAAGCTGACCAAGCTGGTTACTTCCCAGCCTGAGAAGACAAAGCGGCGCTCCTGACCTTCTGTGCGATCCCCAGCTTAGCCAGGATATCTTCCATCAAGCACCACCTGGTGAATGCGGATTGCAGCAGGTTCGCTCCAACGAAGGCGGTAAACCAATACCAGTTGGGATTCACCCACGTGCCTAAGGCCAAACTTGCCAGAATGAATATCCCGGCAATCATTCGAATGTAGCGCTCCATGGTCATACGTGTTGCTCTCCCTTGCGCAACAGGAAATAAAGAACGGGGACGGTCATGCGCGACAGGGCAAGCGAAGCGATCTCGCCCGCCATCAACGAAATGGCCAGTCCCTGGAAAATCGGATCGAATAGAATTACGGTCGAGCCGACCACAACAGCGGCGGCGGTCAGAAGCATAGGCCGGAAACGCACCGCCCCGGCATCGATTACGGCGTCCTTCAGCGGCATGCCTTCGCGCACACGGAGCTGAATAAAATCGACGAGGATGATGGAGTTGCGCACCACAATGCCGGCACCCGCGATGAAGCCGATCATTGAGGTTGCGGTGAAGAAGCCGCGCAGCAGCCCATGCGCAGGCAGAATGCCAACCAGTGACATGGGAATTACAGCCATGATTACCAGCGGTACGCTGAACGATTCGAACCAGCCCACCACAAGGATGTAGATGAGTACCAGCACTGCCGCGAACGCGGCTCCGAGATCGCGAAAGACTTCGTACGTAATGTGCCACTCGCCATCCCACTTGATGGACTGGGTTGCGCTGCTGTCCGGCTGACGCGCGGTGAACTGGGGCAAACCCATCCGATCGATCTGCGGACCGAGCTTCAAGATTGCATATACCGGGCTTTCCATTGTGCCGGCCACATCGGCCACCACATATGTCACGGGAAGCAGGTTCTTGTGATAGATGCTCTTCTCTTCCACCGACGAATGCAAGTGCGACACTTCCGAAAGCGGCACACGGCCGACGCGGAGGGTCTCTATCGCACCCACGTCTGTTCGCGAAGCCCTGCTGAGCCGGACCGTGATCGGCACATCCTCGCGGGAGTTTGGAACATGCAGCAGGTCGCTCGGCTCACCGTGCGATGCAATCCGTACCGTGCGGGCGATGTCCTCCACGCTGACTCCGTTCAGTGCAGCTTTCTCCCGGTCGACGTCGAACGTCTCTTTCGGCTGGTCGTCCTCTACATACCAGTCCACGTCCACAATGCCTTCGGTAGAGCGAAAGAGGTTTCGTATCTTCCGGGCGGTTTCGAGTTGCCTCTTCTGCGAAGGCCCGTACACCTCGGCGACGATCGTTTCGAGCACCGGCGGCCCTGGGGGCACTTCAGCCACCTTCATGCGCGCTCCGAAGTGTTGCGCCAGCGGCAGCAGTTTCGTCCTCACCTCTTTCGCGATCTCGTGGCTTTGCCGGCTCCGCTCTTTCTTTCCGAGCAAGTTTACCTGGATGTCCGCCACATTCGATCCGGACCGCAGGTAGTAATGCCGCACCAGTCCGTTGAAGTTGTAAGGAGAAGCCGTGCCCGCATACGTCTGTACGTTGACCACTTCGGGCATTTTGAGCGTCTGTTCGGCAAGCGCCTGCGCGACGCGAGCTGTTTCTTCGAGCGGTGTGCCCTCCGGCATGTCGATGATCACCTGGAATTCGCTCTTGTTATCGAAGGGCAGCATCTTCACTTTTACAAAGCCGATGTACACCAGAGCCATCGCTCCCAACAGCAGCACGACGACCCCGCCGAGGAAAGTCCAGCGTGTGGGACCATGCTCGAGCAGCGCTCCCATGAAGCGCCGGTAGCCTCTGGTTAAACGGTCTTCCTTCTGTTCTTGCGCGTGCCCGCCGTGCGCTCTGAGGATTCGAATTGCCGCCCAGGGTGTCACCAGAAAAGCTACGGCGAGCGAGAACAGCATCGCCGCCGACGCACCAATCGGGATGGGCCGCATGTAAGGCCCCATCAGCCCGCGTACAAATGCCATGGGCAGAATTGCGGCCACCACGGTCATTGTCGCCAGGATTGTGGGGTTACCGACCTCATCCACCGCTTTCACTGCGATGCTCGATAGCGACTTCCCGCGGTTCTCTGGAAGATTGCGGTGACGCACGATGTTCTCCACGACAACGATGGCATCGTCCACGAGGATGCCGATGGAGAAGATCAGGGCGAACAGTGTGATCCGGTTTAACGTGTAGCCATAGAGATAGAACACGGTCAACGTGAGAGCCAGCGTGACGGGAATCGCCGTGAACACGATCAGGGATTCGCGCAGGCCCAAGGCGAGTGCGATTAGAATGCTCACCGAAACGACGGCAATCGCCATGTGGTAGAGGAGTTCGTTGGATTTTTCCGCCGCTGTCTCGCCATATTGCCGCGTGGGGGTGATCTTCACGTCACCAGGGACCAGCGAACCGCGCTGTGCCTCCACGCGTTTCAGCACATCGTCGGCAACATCGATCGCGTTCGCCCCTTTGCGCTTGGCAACGGAAATCGTGACGGCGGCCTCGAACGGCTTGCCCGGCTCAGCGAACTGCACGTACTGGCTGGGCTCCTCGCCGGTATCTGCGACTTCCGCCACGTCCTCCACAAACACCGGCCGTTGATTCACGGCCGCGACCACCACTCTACGGACTTCTGCGGCGCTTTTCAGGAAATCGCCCGTGTCCAGGAGAGTTTCGCGATTCATGCGCGCGTACGAGCCGGATGGAATTTTCCGGTTCGCACCCTGCAATGCGCTCCAGACGCGCGCAGGTCCGAGGCCGTAAGCGGCCAGCCTGCTTTCATCCACGGTGACCCTTACTTCGCGACGTTGTCCTCCGATCAGCGTAGTCTCGGAAACGTCGTTCGCCTGCTGCACCACTTCACGCACTTGGGCGGCTATTCGCCTCAACTCGACGCTGTCATAACGGGAACTGGACAACGTCAGCGCAAGAATGGGCACATTGTCGATCGACCTCGGCTTTACCATCGGCATGGTCGCACCCGGAGGGATTTTGTCCAGATTCGCCGAAAGCTTCTCGTTCAACCTGACCAGGCTCTTCTCTTCGTCCTCGCCGACGCGGAAGCGCACGATTGCCAGCGAACCGCCCGGGCTGGATGTCGAATAGAGATACTCCACGCCCGGAATCTCCCATAGGAGCCTTTCCATGGGCCGGGTGACGCGCTCCTCCACTTCCTTCGGCGAAGCACCCGGCAAGCCGACGAAAACATCGATCATGGGCACCACGATCTGAGGTTCCTCTTCCCGCGGCAGACGCCACACAGAGAACGCACCCAGCGCGATGGAGGCGATGATGAAGAGCGGAGTGAGTTTGGAATCCACCCACGCTTGCGCGATTCTGCCGGCAGGGCCCATTACCGGACCTCCACCGCACATCCGTCACACAACGACGGCTGTACCGGGCTTACGACCTTCTCTCCAGCCTGCAGTCCTGCCAGGATCTCCGTCCGGCCGCCGACCTCACGGCCCGCGGAAATTATGCGGCGGTGGGCGTGGCCATTCTCCACTACAAACAGAGAGGCCACCTGCCCCTCCGTTTGCACGGCATCGGCCGGCACGGCCACCGTTCTAATTTGGCCTTTCACAATAGAAACACGTCCGAACATTCCCGATCTCACTCCCGGCCGCTGAGGCAACGTAATCTTCACTACGGCGGATCGTGATTCCGGATCGACCATCGACCCAAGCTCGTCTATGCTTCCCTCCAGAGCGCCTTCGAGCGCGTCCAGCCGCACACTCAGCTTTTGCCCGCGCCGCACGAATCTCAGCAGAGTCTCGGGAACATTCGCCTCCAGCCGGTAAGCTCCTGCCTGCTCCACCACTGCGAGCGGCGTTCCCGGCATGGCCAGGGATCCCGGATCGGCTTTGCGCTCCACCAGGATTCCTGAAAACGGCGCGGCCACCAACGAATCGCCCCGGCGGATGGCGGCAGTCCGGATCGCCTGGTCTGCCTGCTGGTAGCGCGATGCCAGTTGTGCCCGCTTGCTGACGGCAGCCTCGTAGTTTGCCTGGGCCGCCTTCAAGCGGCTGGATGCCTCGTCGAATTCCTGATCCGAAATCGACTTCTTTTCGTACAGCATGCTCATGCGCCTGTGTGTAGCGGCCGCCAGATCCAGGTTTGCCTTTGCGGCGGCGATGGAGTGCTCTACTTCATCGCTGGCTCCGCTGACCTCCTGCTTCGCCGCGGCCGCGGACCGATAGGCGGCATCCAGCTCTGCGGCTTCGATGAGAATGAGAGGCTGACCTGCACGCACAGGATCGCCCTGGCGAACCCGGACTTCGCGCACATACCCAGTGACCTTCGCCGCAAGAATTGCGGCAACCCGCGCACGTACCGTACCCGCCACTTCCTGTACATCCGGCACGTCTTCCACGGCCGCGGGCGTCACGCGCACCGGGACTGCCGGCCGGGACTGCTCGGCCGGCTTGTCCGGCATCCGCGCGCATCCGGCGGCCAGAAGCATGGCTGCGGCCGCCAACCACTTTTTACTTGAGGACATCTGAGTTCTCCGAAAGTGTTCCGGCCGCGTGTTCCAATCCCACTGCCGATAGCTTCTGGTCGTAGCGGGCCGCCAGCAATCGCGTCTTCGCTTCCAACAGCGCCGTCTCTTTCGCCAGCAGATCCGTTACGGACGCGAGCCCCGCCTCAAACCGGTTTCGAGTAATGCGGAGGCTCTCCTCGGCCATCTCGACGGTGGATGAGGCCACCGTCACCCGCTCGCCAGAGGATTTCCAATCCGCGTATGCTCTGCGAACCACCAGTTCCACTTCCGCTGTCCGCTGCTTCACTCCGGCTTGTGCGGCCTTCAGCGCGGCGGCCGTCTCGGCGATTCGCGCACGGTCCGCATATCCCGAGAACAGGTTCCATCGCATTGAGACTCCGGCCGTCCAATTTGCTCCGCCTTTCGTGAGGAAGTTCTGGCGGTCCGCTTCAAACATTCCAAACGCCGAAACCTGGGGGAAAAGAGCGGCTCGCGCCTGCTTCGATTGCGCCTCCGCGGCGTCGGCCATGGATCGGGCAATGGCCAAGTACGGATGGTTCGCCGCCGGTTTGGCATACGCCTCCAGTTCAGAGGCCGCCGGGACTGTGTCGAATTCGCCCGCGACGGTGCGCAAGGTGCTCAACGGAGCCCCGATCGCCTCGTTCAGGGCCGCCGTTGCCACGTCCAGGTCATACCGGCGCCGGATCTCCTGTTCGCGCATTGCCGCCAGATGCACCTGGATGGCCAGTACATCCGCGTCCGTCGACATTCCGGCGGCTCGCACGTTTCGTGCCTTCTGCAGATCGGCTTCGGCGGCGCGGACTGATTCCTGTGCGGTACGCAAAGAGTCCTTCGCCAGAGCGGCCCCGTAATACGCACGCACCACAAACCCGATCCGGTCCATTTCCGTGACGCGCTTGTCGGAGTCGGCGGCCGACTTCATGCTCTCCGCCGCGTTTATAGCCAGGCGGGTGCGTTGGCCGTCAAAGATCGTCTGCTCCACACCCACCTGCGATTGAAAGTTGTTTAGTGAGTCCGGACGATTCAGGCTCGATAACGCAAAATTTGCCGCCGTGAATTGGTGCTGCGTCAGCAGGCTGCCAAACACGAACACTGGATTATCGCTACGCCGGTATGATTCCGTGTAGTCGAGTTTCGGAAACCAGCCCGATTTGGCGGCGGCGACGCGATTGGCTGCTGCGGCTACCCTGGCGTTTGCCGCCTCCACAGCCGGATGACGGGTCAGCGCCTGGTTTACCGCGTCCCGCAACGTGAGCGTATCCTGCCCCCTAAGGCCGAGGCAAACCGTGAACGCCGCTAGAATGAATCGCACTTGCATTCCATATATGAGCATATACGCATATTGTGGCCCTGTCAATTCGCTTTACAATAGCCAGAACTATGCCGCTAACGACTCTAGCCGGAGAAGCCCTCGCACGGGCGCAGGCCGCACAGGATCCTATAAACGCGCGCTTTCAGGAGATTGCCGACTCAATGCCGCCGGACACGGATTCTTCACTCGTGTTCCAAACAGACGCAGGAGACAGCGAATGACCGTCCGGGAAATGGCGGCGGCGTTGCGCGCGCACAAGACTTCGTCCGTGGAACTGGCGCAGGCGGCTTTACGGGATGCTCATGCCCGGCAGCCGGATCTGAACGCATTCATCACTATCATGGACGAAAACGCAGTGGAACGGGCGCGCTTTCTCGACGCGGAGCTATCCGCAGGAAAAGACCGCGGCCCGTTGCATGGCGTGCCGGTTGCGGTCAAAGATAATTTCTGGACGAAAGGTACGGCCAGCACGGCGGGTTCGAAAATTTTCCGGGATTTTGTACCCGCTCAGGACGCGACGGTAGTGCAGCGCCTGGAAGAAGCAGGGGCCGTGATCATCGGCAAGACCAACCTCCATGAGTGCGCCTATGGAATCACCTCCACGAATCCGCATTTCGGAGCGGTGCACAATCCGCATGGCCTCGATCGCATCCCGGGCGGTTCGAGTGGCGGGTCCGGAGCGGCAGTCGCGGCGGGGATCGTGCCGGTGGCCATTGGCACGGATACCGGAGGATCGATTCGTATTCCTGCTTCCTACTGCGGCACCTTTGGACTGAAGCCGACCTATGGCCGTGTCAGCCGCTATGGATGCCAAGCCCTGGCGCAGAGCCTCGATCACATGGGACCGCTCTCACGAACAGCAGACGATTCCGCACTTGTGCTTCAGGCGATTGCGGGATTCGATGCCCGGGATGAATCCAGCAGCCGCCGTGCCGTTCCGGACTATACGCCAGAGACGAGCTTGCGTGGATTACGCATTGGGGTACCGCAGAATTTCTACTTCGATCATGTCGATGAACAAGTGACCGCCGCGGTTCACAGGACGGCCGATCACGCGCGATCGCTCGGTGCCCACCTGATCCCGGTGCGAGTGCCTGATATCGCCGAATTCAATGTGGTCGCAATGGTGATTCAGTTGCCGGAAGCGACCGCGGTGTTTTCGCATGTTCTCGACCGTCGCGACGATCTCGGGCCGGATGTGCTCGCGCGGCTGGATCAGGGACGGCTGGTCTCCGCCGTGGACTATGTGAATGCGCAGCGGGCTCGCCGGATCAAGATCGAAGCGTTTCGCAGGCTGTTTGAAACGATCGATGTGCTGATCACGCCTTCAACTCCCATAACCGCACCGGCGATCGGCCAAAGCACGGTCAACATTCACGGTTTCGAGGAGGACGCCCGAATTGCAAGCACCCGGTTCGCGCGCGCCATCAACGCACTTGGCTGGCCGGCCGCATCTCTGCCGTATGGCAAGGATAGAGAAGGGCTTCCGATCGGAGTGCAGATCGTTGGCAGACCGTGGGAGGAACGCGTTCTACTCACGCTGGGCGCGGCCCTGCAGTCACCGTAACCAGCGCTCAATACACGGCCTCAGGGTGTCCCATGGGCAGGAGACCCTGATGACTTACAACCTGAAACCTCTGCGCGAGCAGACGATGGTGATCACCGGCGCCAGCAGCGGCATCGGTCTCGTCACCGCACGAATGGCAGCGGAACGCGGTGCCCGCCTGGTGCTTGCCGCGCGAAACGAAGAAGCACTCCGGCAACTCTGCAATGAGATAACCAGCAAAGGAGGAGCGGCAATCCATGTTGTCGCGGATGTCGGCAGAGAAGACCAGGTTCACCGGATTGCGCATGCGGCCATCTCGCGGTTCGGCGGCTTCGATACTTGGGTGAACGACGCCGGGCTTTCCGTATACGGCCGCATCATGGATGTCCCCATCGAGGACATGCACAGGCTGATGGACACAGACTTCTGGGGCGTGGTTTATGGATCGCGCACGGCGGTGCGTCACATGAGCCCCAGCGGCGGGGCACTGATCAATATCGGCAGCGTCGTTTCCGATCGCTCGATTCCGATGCAGGGCATCTATTCCGCCGCGAAACACGCAGTGAAAGGCTTCACCAACGCATTGCGCATGGAACTGGAGGAAGCTGACATTCCGATCTCAGTCTCACTGATCAAACCGACTGGCATCAACACTCCTTTCCCGGATCATGCGCAGAACTACATGGACCGCCGCCCCACGCTTCCTCCTCCGGTTTATGCACCGGAAGCTGTGGCGGAAGCCATCCTGCACTGCGCGGAAAGACCCGAACGGGAACTTTTCATTGGCAGTGCTGCGAAGGTGATGAGTGCCGCAGAGCAATACATGCCGCGGGTGGCGGACAAGATCATGGAACAGACCATGGTTGACTCACAGAAGACCGATCATCCTCCGCTGCCGAACGAGCGCAGCAACCTTTACAGGCCAGGCCAAGGGTTGCAGGAGCGCGGGAGCTATGAAGGGCACACTATGGAGAGCAGCCTCTATACAAAGGCCACTATGCATCCAATAGTGACAGGTGCCGTGCTGCTCGGTGCCGGTCTTGCTATCGCGAAGATGTGGAATAAGCCGGAATACTCGCACTGAGTTATCCTCAGGGGTTGAAGACACACACTGTTCGTTGCGGTTTCTGCGGCAAGGAGTCCTCTCAACTTGCCGCGGAAGCCGCGCAAGAGCTAGAACCGCCCGATTTCGACACTCGCCCGGGGCGCAAGGTTCGTGACACTTTGCCCGCATGGATGCAGCGCTGCCCTGAGTGCGGCTATTGCGCTGCCGACATCTCTTCGATTCATGACGGCGCTGTGGCGATGCTCGGGAATGAGATGTACCACCGGCAGCTCAATGATTCCTCGTTCCCCGAAAAGGCTCGTGAGTTCCTCTGCCACGCACTGATATTGCAGCAGGTGCAGCAGTTCGCGGATGCGGGGTGGACCAGCCTGCATGCCGCGTGGGCATGCGACGACGCGAATGACAACCCATCCGCCAACGCTTGCCGTAAGCTTGCGCTCACACTCTGGCAGCGAGGCAAGCAGGCGGGCCAGAACTTCGGTGACGATATTCTGCTGGAGTACGTCATGGTGATCGACCTCTATCGCCGCTCCGGACAGTTCGAGCGCGCCGTTGTGACCGCGTCCGAGGCGCTCGATTCCGAAGAGCCGCTGCCGCCGCTGATCGAAGCGATCCTGCGAAGGGAGAAGGCGCTGGCAGAACAAAAAGACGATCGCGCGCACTCCCTGGGCGAGCTATCTTGAAATATGGCTAATCCTTATGCTGAGCATCTCGGTACGCGAGATCCTCTGGCTGTTATCGAGGAAGGCTTCACGGCGATTCCGGCGGCCTATGCCGGAATGAACACGGAACGTGTCAACCAACCCTGGAAGCCCGGCAAATGGACCTATCACGAAATCCTGGCGCACCTGGCGGACTGCGAACTCGTTTTCTCCGGACGTCTGCGCTGGATTCTTTACGAAGACAATCCGATGCTGGTCCCCTTCGATCAGGATCAGTGGATGGACGGCTGGCGCAAGCAGAATGAGCCGCTCGCCGAAACTATGACGCGCTGGAAGACGCTTCGAGCGGCCACGCTTCGAATGCTGCGCTCGGCTTCTCCGGCCGACCTGAACAGGCCTGCCAACCACCCGGAACGGGGCCGTATGACCGCACGCGATGTCCTGGAGATTATGGCCGGCCACGAATTGAATCACCGCCAGCAGCTATGAGACGGATCCTTAAACGGGCGCTCATGATTTTCGTGGTCGCCTACGTGGCCCTGGCTGCCGCACTTTTCTGGGCCATGCATCAGCCGCTAGAGACGTTCGGACGCATTATGGCGCACGTTCCGATGCCCGCCATGATCATCCTGCCGTTTGAGCCGATGTGGAAGATTGCGCGGGGCGGACGCCTGCAGGCGGGCGACGCCGCCCCTGATTTCCAGCTCAGCACTCTCGATCACCAACGCAGTGTGCAGCTCTCCTCGTTCCGCGGGCAGCGGCTGGTCGTTCTGGTGTTCGGAAGCTACACCTGACCGCCATTCCGGCGGGAGGTTCCCGCCCTCAACGGGCTGTACGACCGCTATAAAGATCGGGCGGAATTCTACGCCGTTTACATTCTGGAAGCCCATCCGAGCGACCTCTGGCAGATGGGGAGCAATATTCGCGATCAGGTAGTGTTCGCAAGTCCGAAGGATCAGAACGAGCGCGAGACCGTAGCGAACAGTTGCGTCCGCAAGCTCGGGATCCGCTTCCCTGCCCTCGTCGACACGTTCGATAACCGCACTGAAAATGCGTACACAGGCTGGCCGGACCGTCTCTACCTGATCGATCAGCAAGGGCGTGTAGCGTATAAGAGCTTGCCGGGTCCGTTCGGATTCCATCCCACGGAACTGGAAGCGGCACTGAAGAACGTCATTTCGCGTCGTGAAAGATAATTCCTAGCGTGTACCGTTGGCCGGACCGGAGCATACTGACTCCGTGCTTTACGTTCACTCTGTAGAATCCGCGCTGCCCTCGCACCGGGCGATAGCGGGTAGTGAACACGACGGCTTCGCCCTGGGCCGGCTGTACGACGTAGCCCGCCGACTGCGCGCGGGGCCTTTGCTCGACCAATAGAAACTCTCCGCCGGTAAAATCCCGCCCCGGTTCGCTTAATTGAAAAACCACCTGCAACGGAAACGCGACTTCGCCATAGAGGTCCTGATGAAGACAGTTGTATCCGCCAGCCTCATAGCGGAGGATGAGCGGAGTGGCTTTGCGCTGCCCGGCCGCATGGCATCGCTCGAGCATCTCCGCCAGCGTGCCGGGATATTGCGGATCCCACCTGTTCGCAATCCTCGCCAATTGCGGATAGAGCGTTTCCCGGAGCCGCTGCACAATGGGCGGCAACGGGTACTGCATGTATTTGTACTGCCCCTCGCCGAAGCGATACCGCTTCATATCGATGCAACTGCGAAATAGGGAATCGTCCTCGTAGGAGGCGCGCAACCCCGCGCATTCATCAGGGCCCAGGATCCGCGGCAAATGCGCATATCCGAACGCATCGATCGACGCCCCGATTGAAGTCCAATCTAAGCGGGGCGCCATAGCAGGATCACCACCGCCGGAGGGAACTGTCAGGACTGCTTCCACCCTTCCAATCTACCCTTGCCGCCCGCGACGAAATATCCGAATCTTGCGCGGAAATGCGGCTGCTGCCATCCAGTTTCATAAAATCGAGAAAGATGTCTTTGTTTCCCGATTCGCGCGTACTTCACATCCACATCAGCGGCCACGACAAATCAGGAGTTACTCATTCCCTCACCTCTATCCTTGCCTTGCACGGCGCCCGCATACTCGATATTGGCCAAGCGGTCATTCATGACTCCCTAGCCCTCGGCATGCTCGTGGAGTTTACCGGCGAACTGAAATCGTCTCCCCTGCTGACCGAACTACTGCTGAAGGCACATGAAGTGGGGATTCACGTTCGCTTCAAAGCAATCTCCGGGGAAGACTACGAATCCTGGGTCCTTAGCCAAAGCAAGCACCGCTTCCTGATCACAATGCTGGGACCCGAGATCACCGCGGGCCATGTGGCCGATGTCAGCGGCATCGTTGCACAAGCCGGACTGAATATTGACAGAATCGAACGCCTGTCCGGCCGCACGCCGCTCGATGCGGATGGCCCAAGCCGCTTCTGCGTCGAACTCGCAATTTCCGGAGAGACCGTCGATGAGGACGCATTGCGCGCCTCGCTCATGCAATTGACGAGCACTTCCGGCATTGACGTCGCTTTCCAGCATGACAATGTCTACCGCCGGAACCGCCGCCTCGTCGCCTTCGATATGGACTCCACGCTGATTCAGACCGAAGTCATCGACGAACTGGCAAAGCTTGCCGGAGTCGGGGAGCAGGTGCAGGCAATCACCGAATCCGCCATGCGCGGCGAACTCGATTTTCAAGCCAGCTTCCGCAAACGCGTTTCGCTCCTTCGCGGTCTCAAGGAATCGGAGATACACAAAGTGCTCGATCGCATTCCGCTCATGGACGGCGCCGAGCGCCTCATGACGACTCTTCGGAAACTCGGGTACAAGACAGCCATCCTCTCGGGCGGCTTCACATTTGTGGGACGTGAGTTGCAGAAGCGTTTCGGCATCGATTACCTGCATGCAAACGAGTTGGATATTCAGGACGGAGTAGTCACTGGCGAAGTAAAAACCGAGATCGTGGACGGCGCTAAAAAGGCAGAGTACCTGCAGCGCCTCGCGCGCGAACAGAACCTCAGCATGGAGCAAGTGATCGCCGTGGGGGATGGGGCGAACGATCTGCCGATGCTGCGGCTCGCAGGGCTCGGTATCGCGTTTCGCGCCAAGCCTCTGGTCCGCCGGAATGCGCGCCAGGCAATTTCGACGTTAGGTCTTGACGGGATTCTGTTCCTGCTTGGCGTACGAGACCGCGAAGCGCTCGTCTAAGGGACAATGCGAATAGTGAGGCATTCCGTTGCGCTTTTTCTTTTCTCCAGCTTCGCTGCCATCGCGCAGCAGCAAACGGGCGAGTTGCGACTGCAGGTTGTAGATGCGAGCGGCGCCGCCATTCAGGCCGGCGGCGAACTGGCCGGAGCCGCTACGCAGGTCCGCAAGGCGTTCACCACAAATCCGAATGGACAGTACACGATTGCGGC
Source organism: uncultured Solibacteraceae bacterium (assembly GCA_964464925.1). Classification (GTDB taxonomy): domain Bacteria; phylum Acidobacteriota; class Terriglobia; order Bryobacterales; family Bryobacteraceae; genus CAYXLI01. The sequence continues at coordinate 306,655 of CAYXLI010000002.1, forward strand.
GCTGCCATTCGGCTTGTATCACCTGACGATACAGCGCTCGGGCTTCGCTCCGGCTAGCGCGCTCATTGAAATTCGCTCGCAGGTACCGCTCAATTACAAAGCCACACTCGGCGTGGCCGTAGTGGAAACGACGGTGACCGTGCAAGACGCGGATACGCTGCTGAATCCCGATAGAACAGGTGCTCAACAGACACTCGGTCCGGAAACGCTACGCACGCGCGCTCTGGCGCTTCCTTCACGCGCCGCCGTGAGCCTCGTCGATTCTCAGCCCGGCTGGCTGCTGGAAGCCAACGGAGTTCTCCACCCGCGCGGATTCGAATACGGCGTGCAATACGTGGTCGACGGTCTGCCGATGTTGGATAACCGCTCGCCTGTGTTCGCGCCCGCACTGTCCGTAGAAGAATTTCAGTCGTTCACGGTTCGTACAGGCGGCTACCCTGCCGAGTATGGCCATCAGCTTGGCGGAGTGGTGGAGGTAACTACCGCCCGCGACACGCGCCCAGGCTGGCACGGCAACGCAAGCACGGAGGCTGGCAGCTTCGGCACTGTTTCCGGCTACGCCTCCGTTCAGTACGTGAGCGGCCGCAACACCTTCGGGGTCGCAGGCAACGGCATGCGGACAGACCGTTACCTCGATCCGCCGGTTGAGCAGAACTATACCAACCATGGCTCGGGCGGCGGCTTTTCGGCACGATTCGGCCGGGACTGGAGCGACGGCGATCGTACGCGCCTGCTGGTCCGTCACAATCGCACAGGCTTCCTGGTTCCGAATGAGCGGTTGCAGGAACTCGCAGGGCAGCGGCAGGATCGCACTGCCGAAGAGACTAGCGGGCAGATCGCGCACACGCACCTGTTTTCTTCGCGAGTGCTCTCGGACTTGCGCTTGCTCACTCGTGATGTCTCAGCGGGATTCTGGTCCAACCGCTTCTCCACACCTATCGCGCCGGGCCAGCAGCGAGGATTCCGCGAAGCTTATCTCACCGGCAGCGTCTCCGCCCAGCTCGGCGCACACGACCTGAAATTCGGAGGCGAAGCGCTATTCCGCTCGCTGACTGAGGACTTCGGCTATCAGATCACCACCTACCGCGTGAATGGCGTGCGGATTTTCGACCGCGACACTCCGGCACGCTTTCATTTCTCAGACCGGCGGCAGAATCGCGAACAGGGAGCATTCGCTCAGGACTTGATGCGGTTCGGCTCGCTCACCATCAGCGCGGGCGTGCGTTGGGATCATTACCGGCTGATTGTGGATGAACAAGCGGTCAGCCCGCGCGTGGCCGCGGCCTGGCAGATTCCGCATACCGGATTCGTGCTGCGTGCCTCGTTTGATCGGGCGTTCCAGACTCCTGCGATCGAGAACCTGCTGCTGGCGAGTTCGCCCGCGCTGCTCGCTCTCAATAACGCGGCTGTCAGTGTTGCCGTGCGTCCGTCCCGCGGCAACTTTTATGAGACCGGTTTTTCAAAGGCTCTCTGGAATCACGTCCGGCTCGACGGCAGCTACTTCCGGCGATTGATGCGCAACTTCTCGGATGATGACGTGCTCCTCAACACCGGCGTCAGCTTCCCGATCGCATTTGATCGCGGCGACATTCAGGGTGTCGAAGCCAAGCTTGAGGTTCCGCGCTGGGGCCGCTTCTCCGGCTTTCTCAGCTACACGAATCTGATCGGTCATGGCGAGTTGCCCGTGGTCGGTGGACTCTTCCTCGACGACAACGCGGCAGACCTCTTCACCAGCAAAGGCCGGTTCGCCATCACACAGGACCAGCGCAACACTGCACGAGCCCGCGTCCGCGCCGAATTGCACCCGCGCATCTGGCTGGCCGCCGGTGCTCAGTACGGCAGCGGGTTGCCGGTAGAGGTGGACGCATCCAGTTTCAATCTCCTCGCGCAACAGTACGGGCCGCGCGTTGTGCAGCGTGTGAACTTCTCGCGAGGCCGCGTACGGCCGAACTTCGCGTTCGACCTCTCCGGCGGCGCCGATTTAATGAAGAGGGAACGCGCAACGGTTCGCCTCCAGGCCGACGTGCAGAATCTCACCGGCCGCCTGAACGTGATCAACTTCGCCGGGTTGTTCTCCGGAACGGCCTTAAATGCACCGCGTTCCGCGGCTGTGCGGCTTCAGTTCGAGTTCTAGTCTCTCTTCCGCCATTAGCTCCGTTAGCAATGATAGAATCACCCAAGCCATTTTTCCTAAACAAGGGAGCTCCGTCGGATGAAACCGCTACTATTCTGTATTTCCGCGACCGTCCTTACCGTATGTTTCGCGTGGTCGCAAAAGACCAGCACAGACATTGTCTGGGCGCCTAAGTCCAAGCCGTTCCCCTATACGGCGCCGCATAAACCGCATACCAAACTGGCGGACGTGAAGGCCGCGCACGCGAAGGAGAAGTCCTGGCGCCAACAGGTAGTGAAGGACGAGCACCTGAGCAGCGAGTGGGTGCAGGATGTTCCCGGCACGAAGGCGCCGCGCCAGCTTCACCCCGATACACGCGAGTGGTGGGTCATTCAGGAAGGGCAGATTCGCTTCGAAATTGAAGGCCAGGAACCTTTCGTCGCCTCCAAGGGCGCCATGGTGCAGGTTCCGATGCAGACCTTCTTCTCGTTTGAAACGGTGGGCGATCAGCCGTCACTCCGCTTTGAGACCAACATCGTGAATGCGCGGACGCTCTACTCGAAGGATCTCGACCCGTCCAGCCTCCCGAAGCTGACCAGCTTCGATTGGATCCCGGTGCGCATGGCCCGCCGAGTTGGCTATTACGATCACGGCAACAAGCCGTACGTGACCTATGAGGATTTGGCGAAGCAGGTAGATTCCGGCAAGCTCAAAGGGACGGTACGCATCGTGGAAGACGACCGGGGAACAGCCAACTTTATCTATGGGCGGGAAAGCTCGCTTCCTCCCATCAACCCGGCGGAGAAAGGCCACTATCATCCCGAATCAGCCGAGTACTGGCTGGTGATGTCCGGCCACATCCGTTACCCGATCGAGGGCCAGGGCGTGGTGATCGCGGGCGAAGGAGACGTGGTGTACGTGCCGAAGTTCACTTATCACGCGCCGCGCTGGTACGGTGATGGGCCATCCTGCCGTCTTGCCATGAACGGGTATCCGCAAATCGCGCACCTGTTCGAAGCCAAGCGGGTCGAATAGATCAGGAGCCGCGATTCTCTCTGGATACGCGCGCTTCGCTCTCCACCTGGCGGGCACGCACAATAAAGCGTTTCGGTGCTGAGCCGATGTAGTTGAACGGATAGCAGGTCACTAGCGTGATCGAAGGCTCGGGCGTCGCCTTCAGCACTTCTACGTTAGTCGGCAGGACAACGCGCGTATTCTCCACCTGATATTCGTAGGTTCCGTCCGGGGTGACCATGCGGATCAGGTCGCCCTTGCGGATGCCGCGGACGGGACGGAAAAACGTATCCCGGTGGGCAGCGATGCCTACGTTGCCCGGCCTTCCGGGCAGCGCAGTCTGCGGCACGTGCCCCACCGCACGGCTGAGCGTCCGGTTGTCCACTCCTTCGCGGACCACCGCGGAAAGCTTCAGCCTCGGAATCTCGATTTTTCCAATCAAACCACGGACAGGTATGGGAGCCTCGGTCCGCGGGGCCGGCTCCTGGCTTCCTTCCATCGCCGGCGATTCCGTCTCGCCCTGTTGTTTTGTTATCCCCGTGGTCATGTCATCGATGTAGCCGCCCACGCTGGGTATACGTCCGCGCAACTCCTGATTCAGTGCATAGTTGTCATAGCTCTGGTGGAGGTAGCTCTGTGCATACTGCAGCCCTACCCAGCCGAGACAAATGAATCCGATCGCCAATAAGAAGATCTCAGTCCACCGAAGTGTTTTACGCATGGCTATCTTTTCGTCCTTGTTTTAGTGGCTGTTTTCGGCGCTCCAGGAGCTTCGTGTATATCCAGATATTGCGTCCTCGTTCGGACCAGCAGCTTACCTTTATCCGGCGCGGAGGCCACAGCGCGGATCTTGTGCAACGGCACCTCGTGATCCTGTTCTGGCATGTAGCCGATCGTGTACCGGTTCCGAATGTCCTTCGCAATCTTCACGCAGATGTCGACCAGTTGATCGAGCTTCTGCGGCTCGTAAAATTCGCCCCCGGTCACACTTGCCAGCTTCCGAAGGAATCCAGGGTTCTTGTCTTTGTCGAACTCGTCGTATAGGCCAACAGTGTAAATCGTCGCTGGCGATGCCTGTGCCAGTTTGTAAGTCTCAGATTCCGTCAACTGGCTGGCATTGTCCCCACCGTCACTGATCAGCACCAGAGTTTTTTTCTGCTGCCGCCCCTTGTTTAGGTGTTCCAACGCAATCTTCAATGCGTCATTTAGCGCTGTTCTCCCCTGTACAGGTGTAGCGAGAAGCCCATTTCGAAGGACCTGGCGGTCATCGGTAAAGTCCATTCCCTGAGGCAATCCCATATATACGCGGTCATTGAAGTTGACCGTGAACAGTTCATCCTTTGGATTGCTCGCCTGCACGAACGCCAAAGCGGCGGTTACAACCTCGGACCGCTTCGGCCGCATGCTGCCGCTTGCGTCGATCACCAGACCGAGAGTTACGGGAATATCTCCAGCTTCGAAGCTGTTGATCTTCTGCGGCTTGTTATTGTCAAAAACCTGAAAGTTTTCTTTTGCCAGTCCGCTGACGAACCCGCCGGCTGGATTCTTGACACTCACATCCAACAGCACGATCTCAACGCCGGTCGATAGTTGAATATCTCGCGGGTCGATGGGGGGAAGAGGATTCTTCACCTCGCTGAAGGGAAACAGGGTCCGCATGTCCGGCGGCGGCGGAGTGGCTAATTGGAAGTCGTCACCGGCCAACGGCACCAAGGCTCCCATCAAAGCACCGCCCAGTCCGAGGACCACAATCACTGTTCGTAGAAGATTCGGGCGCAAGAACATCGGGAGGCCGCCTTTCGCAGGAAAGCACCTGGCTCTGCTGAATTAGCCGAACCAGGTGCTTGCCCATCTACTCTAAATTAACGCTTAGGAGCGTTTCGCAATCGCGCGAACCGCCATGCTGGCTCCGAGAGCCAGGAAGCCGGCCATTCCAACCATCGGGAACGGGCTGGCCGTGTGAGGCAGCGTGCGCATACGGGTACCGCTGTCGGCAACCGTAGTGGTTTCCTGAGGAGCAGGAGCCGGGGCCGGGGCTGGTTCAGCAGCCGGGGCGGGGGCTGGGGCCGGAGGAGGCGTTGCCTGCGCCACTTCGGTCTCGGTCGTCTTTTCCTGCTTCGTGTAGTCCTGGCTTAGTTCCGCTTCGTTGCCACTCTTGTCCACAGTACCTACGCGGGCAGAAGCGAGATCCTGGTCGCTGGTGGAGTACGTGGTCGGCACCGGAGCAGTGTTCACAGAGGCGATTGCCACGGAGACGTTCTTGGGATAAGCAAACTCCTGGCCGAAGTTGTCACCGGGATAGAACCATGCGCGGAGAGCCTTCGGCTGACCGGCCGGGACTTCCCACCATTGAAATTCGGTATTTCCCGTCGGCTGTAGCCGATAGTTCGGAATAGCGAGAATCGTCGTCTGAAGCTGGTTTTCGCGATCGTTGAAGATCTGTACGATGTGACGGTTGGACGGCGAGTCCATCAGCTTCATCACGTATTTCCCAGGCTGCAGCACAGCTCCGGGTACCTGGATCGGTTCATTGACAGTCAGGATAGTCTTTTTGTTCCACTCGTCAGCTAGGGCGTTCGGCATCATAGCGGCCAAGCCCAAGCAACTGGCAATGGCAAGTGTTTTGAAGCGGTTCATTGATTAGTTCTCCTCACTTAGCGGGTATGTTGGTTTCGGCGCCCGATGTTTGCCATCGTGCCCTCATTGAACTTCTTGGGCCGGATCCCAATCTCGTGCCCTCGTCCATTCAATAAGCATTCGCCGTGCCACTGTCCGAAAAGATGAGCAAGTCACTGAAAACAATGCCGCTTATCAACTCTACGCAGTTACGGTGACAGGAATATCTACGGAACTGCCGCGAAGAAATTACCGTTTGAGCGGATCTTCCACCCACGGAGGCGTGGCAGAGAGATAGTTCGCGAGTTGCGGTTCCAGTCGCTGCAACTTTTCTTTCATCTCCCACGCGATGCGGCGGTAACTGAAGTGTCCCTTGACACCGCTACGCAGCCTCGTGATGTATTCCGCTTCCGCGAAGTCCATTTTGAACAGGAATCGGGATCTTGCCGCGAACGGCAATAAATACTGGGCGGCGGGTTGCGGCAGGCTCTTATACACATCCAGAGCCGAAGCCATAGCCTGCCGGTAGAAGTCCGCCAGTCCCGCTGCTTCAATGGCCTCCGGCGTGTCATACCCATGGGAGAACGTATACTGCTGCCGGAATTGCTGGCAGCGCCGGTGACGGTGAAGATCGCGGTAGGCGCCGATGTCCATCATGATGTCGTACACGTACGTACTCGTGCGGAAATTCCGGGACAGTTCGTCCCGCCGCGTGCGCGACCGCAGGGCCAGGTCGATCACCTCAGTGCGCCGCGAATCGGTCCAACTGCAAGCCAGATCGTATAGTTCGCGGAACGGGCAGGTGGTCACGGGATACAGCAGTGTCGCCACAATCTCCGAAGGCGTGTGATCCGGCTTCATCAAGTCGATCTCGTCTACCTTCACCGAAGCCGGGGGCACATTTTCTTTCGCCCACTGCCGGAGATCCGCCAGAGACGAGCGCAAGTGCTCATCGGTGTCCACAAACCTTGCAAGTGTCGGCGCGATCGGCTCCGGTGCACGGTCGTCCCAGTTGCAGCCGGGCTCTGAAGCACATGCCTGCGCAATCTCTTCCGATAACTCGTGAATCTCCCGGAACGGACTGGCCTTCAGCCTCCGGATCTGCTTCTCCAGCGTGCGAATGCTCACCACTTGCCCTACTCCGGTCGGAATACCTAAGATCAGGCAGTACCTTGCGATATCGTACGCGCGCGCCGCAATGTTGCGATCGTACGCCTCCGTCTTCATGTCCTCCGGCTTCGGGAGCGTACCCTTCAGGTACTCCACCATACGCTGATGCACGTGCGCATAGGCGAATAGCATCCGGGCCGCCGCTTCCTGATAGCGCGTTGCCTGTGCCGCATCGAACTCAGGCGGCGTGATCACACCGCATTTTGAAAAATCCTGATAGCGCGACGACCGCGCCTGCCCGTCCCAGAGTTGCTCGTCTTCGATCTCCGTTGCGGCAATCTCCGATATTCCTTCAAAGCACATCACCAGATGCCCTAGATCGGCAATGGAGGCGTGCCCATATTGGAAATAGAAGCTCTCCAGAAACTTCTCGGAGTTGTGCGTGCGAACCCATTCAATTGAGTCGCGGATCGAATCGGGCGACCGGCTATAGCGAGCCAGCGCATAAGCGCTCTTTTCCGGAGGCATCGGAGCCACAGTTATCACGCGGCTGGGTTTTGTAGAAGGCGACATCGAGGAAGTTATGATTGTAACCTCTGGCGAATGAGAATCAAGCTAAATAAGCTGCACCCCGACGCACACCTGCCCCATTACGCACATGGACCGCTGGAAGATGCAGGAATGGACCTCCGCTCCGTGCAAGGAGCGGTACTGGAGCCGAATGTCCCCGTCGCCGTTCCCACTGGCCTCGCAATCGAGCTGCCTCCGGGCTACGAAGCACAGATCCGTCCCCGTAGCGGTCTCGCACTGAAGCACGCGATTTCGCTCGTGAACACGCCAGGGACCATTGATCCGGGATACCGCGGAGAGATCAAGGTGATTCTCATCAATTTAGGCAGGGAGAACTACGAGATTCATCCCGGCGACAGAATCGCACAGATGATTATTGCGAAATACGAAGCGATTGAGTGGGAAGAGCAGGAGTTGAATGAGAGCGCCCGCGGTGCGGGCGGCTTCGGAAGCTCCGGACGTTAAAGCGGGAACACTCCGGCCGGCGGAATGTTCCCTCGAAGCTATTCTTAGAAGTAGCTGCCCGCCAACTCGGGCTTCGCCGTTAGCGCGCGCTCCCAGTTCTGCTTCGCCTCCTGGTCCTGGCCAAGCGCTTTCAGTGCATGACCGAGATTCAGATAGGCCTCGGCGAAATCGGGTTTGAGTTCAATTGCTTTCCGGTACGCGCCCGCAGCGTCCTCGTACCGCTCGCTTTCCTGTAGCAGCAGGCCGAGGTTGTAGCTCAATTCGGGTGTTTTGTCCCCCATGGCAGCGAGTTTATTGTGCACTTCGACGGCTTTGTTGACGTCGTTGCTATCGCAGGCGACGGCCGCGAGGCACCGCAGTGATTCGAGTGAATTAGGCTTTGTCGAGAGAGCGCGCTCGAAGGCATTGCGCGCCGCCTGGCGATCCCCTGCCCACCAGTGAGCCAGCCCGAGGTTGACCTGTGCGTCAATCCAATCCGGCCGTAGTTTCACGCATTCGGTAAATGCTTCCGCGCTGCCCGAGTAGTCCCCCTGGGCCATTTGCAGGTAGCCCAGCCGGAACCAGGCTTCCTGCCAGTCAGGCTTCCGCGAAACAGCTTCAGAATACAGAATGGCGGCCTCTTCGGAGTCGCCTCGCGCATCCGCCAGCAGCGCCATGTTCCACAACGCGGTCGGCAGATCCGGTTGGCTCTGTAGCGCCTTCTCGTACGCCTTACGCGCCGCCTCGTCGTTGCCCGCCTGCTGCAGCACGACCCCTAAGTTCGCCTGCGCCTGCGCGGAGTCCGGCTTGATCCGGATTGCTTCCGTGTAGGCTTTCGTAGCTTCCTGGATCTTTCCGAGTTTCTGGAGCGCAACGCCCAGGTTGAACTGCGCTTCAAAGGAATTTTTGTTGTTCTTGGCGATCTCACTGCAATACTGCACGGCGAGATCGTACTTGGAAGTCGCCAGCGCTGCTGCCGCAAGGCCTTGAACGGCTGCCGGAGCGCCCTGACGGATTTTCAGGAGCTTCTCGGAATACTCTCGAACCATCGTATAGTCTTTGCGGCCCAGTCCCACCGCAATCAGATTCGAAAGCACATCCGCCGAGTTCGGTTTCTTCGATAGGAGCGATTTGTAGGCTTCCGCCGCGGCGTCCAGTTTCCCAAGCGTCTGCAGGCTGGCGGCCTTCCCGAACAGCGCGACCTCGTTGCCGGAATCGCCGTCGAGATAAATGTTGAACTGGTCCAAAGCGCGGTCTGCCTGCTTCAGTTGCAGCAGAGCGATCCCGAGCCCGAGCCGCGCCTCGCGCCGGCCGCTGTCCTGGTCGAGCGCCTTCTGAAACGCATCGGCCGCTTCCTTCATCTTGCCGAGCTTTTCGTAGCACACGCCCAGATTGAAGTTTGCGGTCCGGTGATACGGATCGGCATTGATCAGTTTGGTGTAGCTTTCCGCAGCTTCCTGGTAACGGCCCTTCTCGAAATAAATCTGCCCCAGTGTGGAATAAATCTCCGAAGCCGTACCGCCCGCGGTGAGCGCCTTCTTCAACTCGTTGATCGCGTCGTCCGGCTTGCCCGCCAGGTGCAACGAAACAGCCTTCACAACCTCCGGCGAAGTCACAGCCTTGGCCGATGGCGGCGCGGCAGGCTCCACCATCAGCGGCGTATCGGCCGGTTCGTCTTCAACTACCCATAACCATTGATCGTCGTTATCTTCTGGCATGCAGAACTCCTTGTTACTTCCCAGTGGCCGGCAGGTATGAGAACGTGCTCAGCTTGATTTGGCCGTACTCGCCCTTGTCGTTGTAGAATCCGGCTCCGCCGGTCTTGATTTCGTCATCGGTCCAGTAGTCGGCCAGTTTGTCCTGAACGTAGGTGGTGAATTTGTTGCCGCGCACGTCCTGGCGCACGCGCCACACGTTGTCTTGACGGTAGTCGCCTTCCAGCATGATCTGCGTATGCGTGTTCTCCTTCCCGTTCAGCACCGCGTACTTGACCAGTGCAAACACGGGATTCAGGCCACGCTTGATCATCTCGATCTTCATCACGTAGTAATTCTTGGGATCCTTCGCCCGGAACACCCAGCCAAGCGCCTTTTGCTCTACCTGGCCACGGAATTCGATCCGGTAGTCCGGCATGTTCAACGTCGGACGGAACAGCGAAATATTCTTGCTTTTGTTGATGGGCTCCTGGTTTCCCCAGTTCGTTGCCCAGCCGCCGCCGCCGATGATCATGTTCGGCGGAGTCTGGTCGGTAATCGTCGCTGCCGGCCCGGAAGAATTCGAAGACGCCACTTTAGTGCCGCTGGAACTATCTCCCTTGAACAGGAAGTATCCGCCGCCCGCGAGCACCACGACTACCGCCGCGATGATTCCGTACTTCGCCATCCCGGGGCCTTCGGTGGGCTGCGCGCCCATCCCCAGAGAGAACGATGCGTCGGACGAAACAACGGCCGCCGGCGTCTCCGCAGCGACGCTCGGCTTTTCCGGCGTCGTGGGGCGAATGGGCTGAACCTTCGGCTTGACCGATGGTGCAGGCGGAGGCGGCGGGGCAACAGCGGGTTCGGGCCGTTCCGCGGGAACCGCGTTGCCGCTCCGCGCAGGCACGGCCGGACGCGCAGGTGCGGTCGCGGCGGGCCGGACGTTGATCTTTGGTTTCTCAGCCGGAGGCGGCGTCCTCTCTTCCTTCTTTTCAGGAGCGGCAGCCGCGGGCTTCTGTTCCGGCTTCGGAGTTTCCGGCGCAGGTTTTGCGGCAGGCGCGGGCGCCGTTGCGGCGGCGGCGGCAGCAGCCGCGGGCTGTTGGACCGGAGCCGGGGGTGGCGGCGGGGGCGCGCTGGCCGGCTTGACAGTCGGCTTAACGCTGATGGACGGAGCGGCCGGCCTTGCCTGAACAGGAGGCTGCACGGTCGGCTTCACCACCTTGGCGGGCGAGGGTGCGGGAGCCGCTGCCGGCTTGCTCACCACTGGTGCGGCCTTGGCAGTGGCCGGGGCGGGTGCGGGCTTCGGCTTGTTCGGATTCGGTCCGAACGCAATTTTCGTCCGCAGCGTTCGGGCATCCAGGCGGGGAGAACTCACCGGCAGGTCGACGGCCGGCAGGGCCTCAAAACCGGCAATCGGTTTCGCATTAGGAGGCGCCAGCGGGCTTAAATTGATCTTTTGCCGACCCGCGGCCGGCGGCGGCGTGAATGCGGCGGCTTGCTGCTCCGCCATCTCCGTCAGTTCGGGATCGTCGTAGCCGGTCGTGCTCAGCTTGGCCTGCGCTAGCTCACCGAGCGCGAGCCGCTCTTCGAACGCCAGCGCCTGCTCGTATTGCAACGCGAGTGAGATGCCGCCCTCCAGCGGCCCAAGGAATGCGTGGTTGGGGATCGGTCCCGCTACCGGAAACGTCGGCTGGTGGGATTCTTTCGATGCGAGCCGGAATCGGCTTTGCGGTTTGAGGTCGCTCACGGTCTACTTACCTCTGTGCCTGGCATTGGGGTCAACCGGGTCTAATGGAACACCGTCCTGCATGGATCGGCTCTGACAAGTACGCACAATTCCCCCAGACTTCTACCATCGGACCGTAGAGGGGAAAACTATATACCTCTAATGGCTTGCGAGTACCAAAACGAGCGTCGGCTAGACCCAGAACTAAGGCCTTCACCCTATGCGAAAAAGACTGCTTATTGCATTTCGCCGGGCGGCCGTAGCCGAACGAATGCCCGGTACAGCAGCACGTCATAACCGATCTTCAGTGACCCGGCGATGAAAAACGGCCAGTTGATCAGTGCCGGCACGCTGAACAGTAAGCCCGTAAACAGCGGCGCGATCGCCGCCCCCGTCGTGCGCGATACGCCCGTGATCCCAGCGGCGGCAGAGCGTTCCTCGGGCCGCACGATGGCCATCGTATAGGATTGGCGCGTCGGCACGTCCATCTGGCTGATGCTGAACCGCGCAAGCAGCAGCAGGATCGCCAGATCGACGTTTGGCATCAGCGGCACGAGAATCAACAGAATGTTCGAAGGCAGGTGTGTAAATACCATCGTCTTGACCAGGCCGATCCGTTTCGCCAGTCTTGTCGCCAGCAGTGCCGAGATGCCCGCGAATACGTTGGCGCCGAAGAAAATTCCGCCTAGGGTGGCAGGTTCGACACGGAATCGCAAGTAGAACCAGTAGGCGACAAAGCTTTGCACAACGAAGCCGCCGCCGAACGCATCCAGCGCGAACAGGCCGGACAATCTGAAGATCACGCCGCGCGAGTGTCCGATACCGAGCAAGCTGGCGGCAGGTTTGGTCTCTGCCGTATTCTGTACCTCCGCGGCCCGGCTGACACGGCTGAACAGGATGGCGAGCAGAGTCCCGAGAGCGGCGTAGAGCAGGATTACCGCACGTTGGCTGGTAAGTGCCGCGCCCGTTGCTCTCTCGACGTCCTGGGTGAGGAAGCCCGCGGCGAGCGAGCCCAACGCCGTTGCGAGAGAGCCGGTGAGCGTATACCATGCGAAGATTTCTGTCCGTACAGGCGGCGGGGTCACCTGGGAGAGAGCAGCCTGCTCGATAGATAGGAATGGCCCGACTTCGTTTCCGCTCGGACTGATGACTCCGATGGTGCCGGCGATCACGAGAAACATAAAATTTCTGGTGAAGGTAAACGCGAGTCCGGCGCCGGCCATCAGGAGTGCCCCAATCAGCAGCATGCGCCGGCGGCCCAGCCGGTCAGCCTGCGTTGTAAGCCATAGGGAAACGACCGTGTCGCCGAGCAGAGTGAGGGTCAGCAGCAAACCGGTTTGCGACTCGCTAAGCCCCAGGCCGGTCAGATACAGTACCAGGACAACAGAAAGCGACCCGTAAGAGAAGAGCCGGACGAAGCGCGTCAGGAACAGGATGCGCGCATCCCGCGTGAGGTGGGAGAACACAGACACGAAACTCAATTATCGGACTTGCGTGAGGCATGATGGCTAGATGGCTCGTTGTGCATTCCTTGCCCTCTTCATGGCTTTGTCCCTGTTTTCGCAGGATCACAAGACATGGCGGGACTATGGAGGAGCCGCGGATGCTGCACAATACTCGGCGTTAAACCAGATCAACCGGACCAATGTGAGCAAGCTCGAGGTCGCCTGGAGCTATCCGACCGGCGACAACCGCAAGTACGCCTTCAATCCGGTTGTCGTGGACAGGACAGTGTATGTTCTGGCGAAGAACAACGCGATCGTGGCCTTGGATGCTGCGAGCGGCAAAGAGATTTGGGTGCATCCGGCCGACCCCGATACGACGCTCATCACGAGTCGCGGGATCAATTACTGGGAGAGCAAGGACCGTTCGGAACGGCGCCTGCTCTATGCCGCAAATCATTACCTGCGCGCGATCGACGCGAGTACGGGGCGCACGATCTCTGCGTTCGGCGACAACGGACTGGTAGATCTGAAGCAAGGGCTGGATCGCGACCCGTCCACCATCAAGCTCGTGCAATCGACTACGCCGGGACGGGTATTCGAAGATCTGCTGATTCTCGGATCGGCCACAAATCAGGGGTATGGGTCCGCTCCCGGCGATATCCGTGCGTTTGATGTGCACACGGGTAAACTCGTCTGGACGTTTCATACGATTCCGCGGCCCGGCGAGTTCGGCTACGAAACGTGGCCGAAGGACGCGTGGAAACGCGTAGGCGGCGCGAACGTTTGGGGAGAGTTTTCGCTGGACGCGAAACGCGGAATCCTTTACGCGCCAACGGCGAGCGCCAAGTATAACTTCTACGGCGCGGACCGGAGCGGGGCGAACTTGTTCAGCGACTGCCTGCTCGCTCTGGATGCGCGAACGGGGAAGCGCCTTTGGCACTTCCAGATGGTGCACCACGATATCTGGGACTATGACGATGCCACGGCACCCAAACTGCTCACAGTCCGGCACGATGGCAAGTTGGTGGACATTGTGGCGCAGGTGAGCAAACAAGGCTTCGTTTGGGTCTTCGATCGAGTGACGGGCAAGCCGCTCTGGCCGATTGAGGAGCGGCCTGTGCCGAAGTCCGATATGCCCGGCGAAGAGACATGGCCTACGCAGCCGTTTCCGGTGAAGCCGCCTCCATTCGCGCGGCAGAAGTTTACGGTTGACGACCTGAGTCCGTATCTCAGCCAGCAGGATCGAGCCAAGTTCCGCGACGATATCCTTAGCGCACGTAACGAAGGATTGTTTACACCGCCGGGGCAGCGAAATACGATTCAAATGCCCGGGAACAACGGCGGAGCGAACTGGGGCGGTGCGGCAGTGGATGCGGCAAAGGGATTGCTTTTCGTCGTGTCGAAGGACCTTCCGGCGATGCTGAAGCTCGCGAAAGATCCTGAACAGGATAAAGCCCTGGCGGCATCTGCGGGAGAACACTACTACACGGGATTCGGATTCATGATCGCGAGCGATGGGCTTTCTCCAATCGCGCCCCCATGGTCGTCATTAACCGCATACGACTTGAACGAAGGAACCATCAAGTGGAAGATTCCTCTCGGTGACGTGCCTGACCTGGCGGCGAAAGGGATCAAGAACACTGGCTCTCATTATCCGAAAGTCGGACCCGTCGTGACCGCGGGAGGCTTGATTTTCACAGGGACGCGCGACAAGAAGGTTCGTGCGCTCGATGCCGAGACCGGCAAAGTTCTCTGGGAGCACGAACTGGATGCGGCGCTTGAGGGAATGCCGGCGGTGTATGAAGTCGGCGGCCGGGAATACGTCGTGTTCTGCGCGTCGGCGCAGGTAGGGCTCACTCCGGCAACACAAGGGCCGATTCGCGGAGCGTATGTTGCGTTCGCGCTACCGAAACTCTGATCCCGCCAGGAAGACTCTCTCGATCTCCAGGGCTTGGTTCAGGACGAGGACGTCTGCGAGTTTACCCGGCTCAAGGCTGCCCGTTTCTGCAGCTATGCCGGCGCGCTCAGCGGGCGTGAGACTGGCCATGCGCACGGCTTGCGGCAGGGTCGCACTGGTGGACGCGGCCATGTTTCGGACCATTGTGTCCATCCCGACAACGGCGCTCGCGAGGCCCTGTCCCGGCACGAAGCCAACGCGGCCATCGCTCTCGAACCAAGGACCCGTCGCCTGCGGGCCGAAGCGATAGCGGCCCGGAGCCATGTCGAGCGCACGATTCGCATCCGTGACGAGGCAAAGCCGCTCGGCTCCCTTCATTCGGAAGGCGAACTCCAATAGCTCCGGCGCGAGGTGGCAGCCGTCCGCAATTACCTCGGTGCTCATCTCGGGATGAGCGAGCACGAATTGCTCCATGCTGCCCTGCATGGGCGTGCCGCAGCGCCCGCGGATCGATGGGACGGAACTCATCGCACACCAAAAATGATCGACGTGGCGCATGCCCGCCCGGTAGGCCCGCGCCATCTCGCTCCACGTAGAGTTCGAATGGCCGCAGGTCACGAGGCAGCCATGGTGGCGGGCGGCTGCGTAGAAGTCCTCAGCACCCGGGAGTTCCGCCGCGCAGGTTGCAATGCGAATCAGACCGAGAGCCAGAAAGCGGAGGTACTCAGCGGCATCGGGATCGCGCCGGCCTTCCACTGAGTGGCACCCAACTTTCTCCTCCGCGAAGTACGGCCCGTAGTAGTGAACACCGGCGATGCGTGCGCCGTCCGAGGGCGACCAGTGCTGTCGAACGTCCGCGCAGGCGCTGAGCATACTGTCGATCTCTGCGGTTGACCCTGTTGTCGTGGTCGGAAATATCGTCGTAGTCCCATGGCGGGCATGCGCGCGGTTCACGGTTCGAACGGCCTCCGAGTTTCCGTCCATGTAGTCGGCGCCAGCACCCCCGTGAACGTGAATATCGATGTAACCGGGCGCAATGTAGTGGCCATCGATCACCGGGACTCCGTCAGCTCTCGATGGCCCAACGCTGACGATCCGCCCGTCTGTGCAGAGCACGTAAGCGTCAGGGACAATTCGATCCGGAAGGATCAATTGCCCATGAAAGCAGATATTCACTCTTCCTCCGCAAGCAGGTGTTTCGTGAAGCCCGCCTCTCGCAGGTGCGCGTACGCCTTCGCCACGGCGTCTGGAATCCGCTGCGGAGCGGACCAGCCGCGCTTGGCGTAGATCCAAACCCGCTGCAAATCACCCATCATGATGTTGATGATCCGCTCCGGCGTAAGATCGCCGCTGAAGTATTCGGCGAGTGTCATCTCCGGCGACGCGACCGTCGCGGGCATCTCGGGCCACTCCACGGCCATTGTCGCCCAGGTGCGGCGCTGCATAAATGGTTTGACGGCGAGCACGACATTCGCCGGTTTCATTCCCCGCGCTTCCAGCAAGCGGCGACTGAAGCGCAGATTTTCCGCGGTATTGGTCGCGCAGGTTTCGAGCAGGATATTGCCCTCCGGTACACCCCGGCGGACTGCGATTTCGGCGTACATTTCGGCTTCCGTACGTGTCCAGGACGTGGCCAGCAGATCATCCTGATGAGCGAACCCGCCAGTGCAGACGAGCACCTTACCGTAGCCGCGATGAAAGAGATCCGCAGCAAAATCCGCCACTCGCAGATCGTTCGTCCCAAGCGCGATGATGACGTCTCCTGGAATCGGCCTGTGCCGAATCTGATGGAATTGCCAGATCACGTCCGCGGATTGCATAACGTCTTCGGGAAGCGGAACCATAAAAGACAGGGTCGCACGCGTACTCAATATTGGTAATACCTCCATCCTGATATACTGTCCCCACTTCAATTTTGTAGGGGAAGGGGAAATCCTTGTTCGATCAGCTTGCATACCGCTTCGCCGCTGTCTCATTTGCCCTCTATATACTTGCTCCCGGGGTGCTGGCGCAAGAGACTCGTTCCAGCCTTTTCGGCCGAGTGCTTGACCCGACGGGCAGCACCGTCGCCGGGGCATCCATCATCGTGCGCAACGCGGATACGGGCGTTGCCCTCAAATACCAATCCAACCAGAGCGGATATTACGAAGCCACCCTGCTGCTGCCCGGGCCGTATGAAATCACAGCCGAGATGTCCGGGTTCAAGAAGCTCAACCGGCGGGGCCTTATTCTGCCGGTCTCGTCGAGGCTCGAGGTCGACCTCACGCTCGAACTCGGCGGAATGGCGGAAAGCGTTTCGGTCACCGCCGAGGCTCCTCTTCTTGAGACGAACGCAGTAAGTTCCGGCCGCGTCCTCGATAACAAAGAGGTCATGGAACTCCCGGTCATGGGCAACAGCGCCATGCTGCTTGTGAAACTCACTCCCGGCATTCAAACCGGAGGCGTTAACAACTATCTCGCGCTGCACTCGAATGCGGGCGGTTCGGACTACAACGTCGGCGGCAATGTCGGCGGGAACTCCTGGTCCATTGACGGATCGCCGAATCAGGGTCCAGGCCGGCGAGCGGCGTACCTTCCCTATACGGACGCGATCGCCGAATTCAAAGTCGAGACCAATAATTTCGATGCATCGATCGGCCAGACCTCCGGCGCGTCGATACAAATGATCAGCAAGTCGGGCACGAATGATTTCCACGGGACAGCAACGTGGCAACACTGGCAGCAGCGCTGGCAAGGCACTCCTTTCTTTGTGAAGCAACAGTACTATCGCCGGATTGCCGCGGCCGAAGCCGCCGGCAACAAGGCATTGGCCGATTCGATCCGCAACACCGACAAGCAGGCTACGGGGCGTTCTAATAACTGGGGCGCTTCCGGCGGGGGGCCGGTGATCATCCCCAAACTCCTGAACGGGAAGAACCGTCTGTTCTGGTTCTTCACCTACAACGCATTCAAAGACGTCAAGACAGAAGATGCCTCCGCCTTTAATCGCACGGTGCCTACGCTGGCTGCGCGAAACGGAGACTTCAGCGATCTGCTCGCGCTGCCGAATTCAGCGCGATATCAAATTTACGATCCGACGACCGTAGTGCCGGACCCGGCGCGGGCCGGCCATTTCGTACGGACGCCATTCGCCGGCAACATTATTCCAAAGAGCCGGTTCGTGAATCCCTCGTATGACGCGATCTCGAAGCTGTATCCGCTCCCGAACAACGCTCCAGCGGCGGGTCAAGAGCCGGTAAACAATTACCTGGCGTCGATGACTCCGTACAACTGGGACTACAAGGCCTATTCGAATCGCGTTGACTATCAACTCAACGACAAAGTACGTATGTACGGCCGCTGGTCCTTCAACAACTTCGGTCCGGAGGATCGCGGTGACTGGACCTACGAGACAGCACGCGGGTTGAACGTCGGCGGTCTGGTCCGCAACAACAAGGGCGGCAACTTCGACGTGGTCGTGACTCAGAACCCCACTACGATCTGGGACTTCAATGTAGCCATGGACCAGTTCCGCGAGGGCAGCGTGCAGCCCAAGGCCTTGGAATACAAGCCGTCCGACATCGGGCTTCCAGCCTATCTCGACCAGAAGGCGGGGGCGCAACACATTCTGCCTTTGATGAACGTAAACGGCTATAGCCAGATCAGCCCCGGCGGCATCAGTAGCTGGACTCGTACCCGGAGCCTGACAGGCAAAGCCGAGGTGACGAAGATCTGGGGCAACCACACGGTGCGGAGCGCGTTCGACGCGCGCAGCATGTTCCGCACTGGCGGCGGCGGCGGAAACACAGACGGAAACTTCACGTTCTCGAACACATACACCCGCCGGGACGACGACGGTAACGCTCCAAGCACGAATCTTGGACTTGGCTGGGCGGCGTTCATTCTTGGGCTGCCCAACGGCATTAGCGTAGCAACCAACGATACGTACGCGACCTTCACGCCGTATTATGGCGCCTTCGTTCAAGACAACTGGCGAATCACTCCAAAGCTGACACTAAACCTTGGACTGCGCATGGAGTGGGAAGGCGGCGCAACCGAGCGATACAACCGCATGATCGCCGGCTTCGACCCGACATTGAATCTTCCCATCACGGCGGCGGCTCAGGCGGCCTATGCGGCCAATCCCATCGCCCAACTCTCACCTGCAGACTTCAAGGTCGTTGGCGGGACGTTGTATCCGGGCGTTGGGGGCCAACCGCGCAACCTCTTCCACAACGAACTGATGTGGCTGCCCAGATTTGGCGCCGCCTACCAACTGAACAGCAAGACCGTGATCCGCATTGGATACGGCATCTTCTTCGATACGCTTAATGTGATGAACTTCGGACCCGATCAGTCCGGGTTCAGCCGAAGCACGAATCCCATCATCACGAACGATTTCGGCCAAACCTGGAATTTCCCGGCGGCGGCGAATCCGGCGAACGGCAAGAGTCCACTGCTGGATCCATTTCCAGTTCGTGCCGACGGCACGCGCTTCGATGTGCCGACACGGGATCAGCTTGGCTCCATGGCAAAGGCCGGCCGAGGTTTCGGCTTCACCGACCCGAATCAAAAACACGCGCGCCAGCAGCGTTGGCGTGCCGGCTTCCAAAGACAGATTGGCCGGGACATGGTGATCGACGTCGCCTATGCCGGCTCGTACTCCGACCGGCTGCCGATCGGCCTCAAACTGGACTACCTGCCCGAACAGTATTGGAACAAGACGCCGGTCCGCAATGACACCCTCGCAAACCTTTTGAACCAGAATGTGACGAATCCTTTCAACATCAAGAATTTCGCCTCACTGCAATCGAGCAATCCGCTGATCTATCAGGACATGGCGAACAACGGATTCTTCACCTCCGGCACGATCCGTCTCTCTCAGTTATTGCGCCAGTACCCGCAGATGAACGGCATCAGCAACAACACCGCGAATATAGGCTTCAACTGGGTTCACGAAATCGACGTGAACTTCAGCAAACGTTTCTCAAAGGGCTTCAACCTGAGCTTCGGCTACACGGGTCTGAAGATCCGCGATGCGGATTTTCTTTACTACGAATGGGACCGGCAACCCACCGAACGCCTTTCGAACAACGGCCGTCCCCATCGGATTGTCGGGACAGGCATCTATGAACTTCCTTTCGGTAAGGGCCGCAAGTTCCTGAGCGGAGTGAACCGTCCAATGGAACTGCTGGTCGGCGGATGGCAGTTCGGCGCGACCTACGAGTATCAGCCCGGCCCGCTGCTGGACTGGGGTAATCCCTTTTATTACGGCAGCGACACGAGTAACATCGGCAACGTCCACAAGACCTACGACACGTGGTTCAATACGGCGGATTTCGAACGTACGGCTACCAAGGCGCCGACCTCGTTCCAGGCCAGAATTTTTCCGACGCGTATCGATGGCATCCGCGCCGATATGACGAACCAGTGGAACGCGAA
>CAYXLI010000002.1:326804-332716 GCA_964464925.1 uncultured Solibacteraceae bacterium
TTCCGACGCGTATCGATGGCATCCGCGCCGATATGACGAACCAGTGGAACGCGAACGCCGCCAAGAATCTGCACATGACGGAGCGCCTGAACCTGCAACTCCGGCTCGACGTATTGAACGTGCAGAACCGGTCGCAGATGGCGGGCCCGAGCACCGATCCACTCTCCACAAACTTCGGACGCGTTACCAGCCAGACGGCAGCGACGAACCGCTGGATTACGGTACAGGCGCGCTTCACCTTCTAGTTTTAGGCACTCTCCGTAGGCTGCGAAGGACCACGTCAGTCCGAATGGAGCCCTGATGCCATCACTTCGGCCGCAGTTTCGATGCGGAACCGGGTTCGTTCACCTATCGCGAACTTAACAGAGCGCCCCACGTAAAATGCCCAGCGCCAGCGGAAACCGCCGAAAACTCAGGCAAATCGAGCTTGTAATTTTCGGAACTGCCGTACCGGGATCAGGCGTAGGGGAGGCCGAGGCCCTGCATCACGCCCTTCATGTAACCGATGGCGAAGATCTTGCCTTGTATCGCGTAGCCAGGACGATCGTTCGCTTCCTCATCGAGCGTCGGGGCGTGGTCCGGCCGCATGGGACCCGTAAATCCCACCTCGTGATAGGTCTTCAACATTTTCACCATGTCGGTCTGACCCTCGTCATGGAACGTCTCACGGAAGTGGTCGCGCGTGCCTGCGATGTCGCGGAAATGGACGAAGAAAATTTTCTTCTGCTTGCCCCATTCGCGCACAAGCGCTTCGCAGTCTTCACCCATAGCGATAAAGTTCGCCTGGCAGAAGGTGATGCCATTGGCCGGGCTCGGAACGATATTCATGATGCGGCGGTAATTGGCCGCGCTGGTCACGATACGGCCGATCCCGCGGAGAGGCGACAGCGGCGGATCGTCTGGATGTAGTGCCATCTGAACGCCGGACTTCGCTGCGACCGGAATGACGGCTTTGAGAAAGTACGCGATATTTTCCCAGACCTTCTCTTCGGGGACTTCTCCCCATTGCGTAAGGCCCTGCGCTCTGGCGGCGCCAAGATCGAAGTCCGTGATGAGCGCCCCGCCGCGGCCCGGGGCGTCTAGCTTCGTGCGATACCAGCCGAGTCCCGCCATAAAGTTGTAGCAGAGGACGGGAATGCCGACATTGCCGAGAGCGCGGATTGCGGCGATGTAGTTTTCGATTTCCTCATCGCGGCCTGCAAGTCCGAGCTTGATTTTTTCGGCCGGGACCGGATGGCTTTCGACGCCTGCGACCTGCATTCCGATGCCGGCGAATTCGGCTTTCATCTTCGCGAGCGTCGCTTCATAATCTTCCTTCCGAACTCGGCCGAGTGCGGCTCCGCAAATGGCATAGTTGACGCCAATTTGACGGCTGATGCGCGATTTGTGATCGACGCTTGGGCCGTTCATGATCGCGAATTTAATTCCCTTTCCGGTATTAGGAATGCGGCGGGGGCCGCCCAGGGCATCGCTCTTCGATGTGGTCGCGGCGGGGGCAAGTCCCGCGGCAGCCAAAGCCGCGGCTGCGGTACGGCGTGTGATCTGCATTTGCGTATCCTATCTAAAACCCGGGCACGACGGGAACATGGCCAGGCCACGCGCGACGCTCCAGAGACTTAGCCGGGTTCAGGCCGCAGATCGAAGCGGAAAGCGAGGGCGGTGTTCGCGGTACCGCATGGGCCACCGCCCTTCCGTTTACGCTGCGGACTTGCGGGCGTGTTCGAAGAGGAAGTTGAGGACCTTGTCCGTGCGAATCCGGTTGGCAATGCGGCCGAGAGCGCCGTCCTTTTCCAACTTCATACGCATGGCGGCCACGGGTTCGCGTTCCTGCTTGGCGATGCGCTGCACTTCCCGGTCGAGTTCTTCCTGAGTAGCGTGGATCTGTTCCGTGTCAGCGATCTTCTCAAGCAGCAGAGACGCCTTCACGTCGTGCGTGGCTTTGTCCTTCTGCGACTCCTTGATCTTGTTCCAATCGAGCTTCAGGTTGCGAGGGTCCACGCCTCGGCCGGCAATCTGGCGCAGGTAGGTCTCGACCTGGTTTTCGATCTGCCGATCGATGAAGGTTTCCGGGACCGGAAACTCATGATTGGTGACGATTTGGTCGACGAGCTTATCTTTCGCCTCGGTCTTCGCCTTGTGGTCCTCCTCCGCGAAGATCGCTTTGCGGATGGCATCACGGACTTCGTCGAGGTTCTGGAAGTCGCCGAGGTCGCGCGCGAACTCGTCATTCAGCTCAGGCAGTTCCTTCTGACGGACGCCCTTCACGTCGATGAGGAACCGGACGGTCTTGCCGGCAATGCGCTCCTGCGCATAGTCCTCAGGATAGGTGACGTCGACTTCCTTCTGCTCGCCGGGGCTAACGCCGCGGAGAGCTTCGGTAAACTCGGGCATGGTCTCCGGGTCGCCAATGTGGAGCATCATGTTCTCACTCTTGATCGGCTCGCCTTCGACGCCGCCGATGCTGGTGAGATCCACGACCGCGAAGTCGCCATCGGCCAGCGGACGCGGGTCCTGGTTGATGTATTCGGCTTTCTGGTCACGAATGGAGTTGAGACGCTCTTCGATTTGCACCTCAGTCACCGTTGGTTCGTTGTAGACGACGGGGAGGTCGCGATATTCCTTGAGTTCGATGGTGGGCATGACCTCGAACTGAGCCTTGAAGCGGAGCGGCTCACCTTCGTGGAAATGCACGTCCGTCACGTTGGGCGTGCCGACGATCTGGAGCTGGTCCTGTTCGGCGCGGGCGCGGAAGGCCTTGGGCAGGATCTTTTCGAGAACATCCTGCTGGATCTCCTGCTTAAACCGGGTCCGAATGAGGTTCTGGGGCGCCTTGCCGGGACGGAAGCCAGGCAGCTTTGCCTTCTTCGCGATGTCGGCGACGACGCGCTCCGTTTCCTGCTGGATGTCCTCCACAGGGACGGTAATTTCTAATTCGTGTTTGCAACCTTCAACTAACGGCATAGGGATATTGGGAGGGCAACAAGCAAGAAGCCAGAAGCGATGGCTCCTGGCTTCGAGCTGCTACCTTTATTTTACTCGTGTCGGCTCAGGTTCCTTCGCTCCACCCGGCGAGGTACTCTTCCTGCTCCGGGGTGAGGCGGTCGATGTGAACACCCATGGCCTCCAGTTTCAGTCTGGCGACCTGCTTATCGATGGGCTCCGGGACAGCGTAGACCTTCTTTTCGAGCGATTCATGATTCTTCAATAAGTACTCAACAGAGAGGGCCTGATTGGCGAAGCTCATATCCATCACCGAGGCCGGATGGCCCTCGGCGGCGGCGAGGTTGATGAGACGTCCCTCGCCCAACACATAAATTTTGCGCCCGTCGCGCATGGAGTATTCTTCCACGAACTCGCGGCACTCGCGGCGGCTGGAGGCCAGCCGAACCAGCGCATTCAGATCGATCTCGATGTTAAAGTGGCCGGAATTAGACAGGATCGCTCCGCTCTTCAACTTTTCCAAATGATCGCGTCCGATCACGTTCTTACTGCCGGTCACGGTGATGAACAAGTCGCCGAAGGCGCAAGCTTCCGCCATGGTCATCACGCGGAATCCATCCATCACCGCTTCGATCGCCTTTGTGGGATCGACCTCAGTGACGATGACGTTGGCTCCGAGGCCTTTCGCCCGCATGGCGACACCCCGGCCACACCATCCGTAGCCGGCAACAACGACATTCATGCCGGCGACCAGAATGCCGGTAGCGCGGATGATTCCATCCAGCGTGCTCTGCCCGGTTCCGTAGCGATTATCGAACAGATGCCTCGTGCGGGCATCGTTGACGCCGATGACCGGGTACTTCAAGGCTCCCTCCCTCGCCATGGCGCGAAGGCGGATGACCCCAGTTGTTGTTTCTTCAGTGCCGCCGGCGATATCGGCAAGCGCATCCTGCCGTTTCGTGTGCACCACGTGGACCAAATCGGCCCCATCGTCCATGGTCACGTTCGGCTTTGTATCGAGCGCCGCGGTGATGTGGCGGTAGTAAGTTTCAGTATCCTCACCCCGGATCGCAAACGTCGGGATGTGGTAATCCCGAACGAGAGATGCGGCCACTTCGTCCTGCGTGGAAAGCGGACTGGAGGCGCAGAGGACCGGTTGTGCGCCGCCATCCCTGAGGGTAATCAGCAGATTGGCGGCTTCACTGGTAACGTGCAAACAGGCAGCGATTCGGATGCCTTCAAACGGCTGGCTTTTGATGAATTGCTTGCGGATGCTGCGGAGCACCGGCATGAACTGAGAAGCCCATTCGATACGGCGCTTGCCAGCATCGGCAAGCGCCAGATCCTTTACATCGCAGGCTACCGTAGCCGCCGCATTTGCAGACATGACTCTTTCGCCTTTACTTCTTCTTAACCCTTACTTCTTCTTCAACTAACGAGCCGCTACGGCCACTTGTGCGTCGGCCTTGAGAGCTTCGGCCTTATCCGCAGCTTCCCAACTGAACGTATCTTCCGTGCGACCGAAGTGACCGAAGGCAGCCGTCTTGCGGTAAACAGGACGGCGGAGCTTCAAGTGTTCAATCATTCCCTTCGGGGTGAGCGGGAAGTGGGCCCGGACGAGGTCCACCATGCGGCTCTCTTCGAACTTGCCGGTGCCGAAGGTGTTCACCATGACGGACACAGGTTCGGCCACGCCGATGGCATAAGCGAGTTGGACTTCGCAGCGGTTCGCAAAGCCAGCGGCCACGAGGTTCTTGGCGATGTAGCGAGCCATGTAGCAGGCCGAGCGATCCACCTTCGTCGGATCTTTACCCGAGAATGCGCCGCCGCCGTGACGTCCCATGCCGCCGTAGGTATCGACGATGATTTTGCGTCCGGTGAGGCCAGTGTCACCGTGAGGTCCGCCGATGACGAACCGACCGGTCGGGTTGATGTGGTACTTTGTGCCGGAATCCACCATGTTTTTTGGAATCACGGTGTCGATGATCTTCTTCTTGACTTCCGTGCGGAGCGCATCTGTCTCGACATCATCGTCGTGCTGAGTGGAAATGACCACCGCATCGATGCGGGCGGGCTTGCCGTCCAAGTATTCGACGCTGACCTGAGACTTGCCGTCCGGCCGGAGCCAAGCGAGTTCGCCGGAGCGGCGAGCTTCACTGAGGCGGCGAACCAGCTTGTGCGCCATCATGATGGGCAGCGGCATCAGTTCCGGAGTTTCGTCGCAGGCATATCCGAACATCAGGCCCTGGTCGCCAGCACCGCCAGTATCCACACCCATCGCAATGTCGGGGGACTGGGACTGGATGACATTCAGGACACCGCAGGTCTTGCTGTCGAAACCGTATGCAGCATTGTTGAACCCGATGTCATTGATCACTTCGCGAGCGATCTTTGAAACGTCCACGTAGGTCTTAGTTGTGATTTCGCCAGCCACGATGGCGATGCCAGTGGTGACCATAACCTCGCAAGCGACGCGGCCTGTCGGGTCGTCCTTAAGGACGGCGTCGAGGACTGCGTCAGAGATCTGGTCCGCCATCTTATCTGGATGGCCTTCGGTGACGGACTCGGATGTGAAGATGTGCCGTTGTTTGTCTGCCATGAATATGTCCTGCTGTTTTTAACTCCGATTCAAGATTCTCTGGTTGACCTGCAGGTGGATACCGCGATAGGAACCAAAACCTTTAGTGTATCCAGCGCGATCAGGGAAGGTCAAATGGGGTAATAGAGATCCAGCGCGAGGTTGACGGGGTAGCCGTTGGGGCGCAAGGGAACGTTCGGGCCGAAGTGGCTGGGCTGGGGCGGCATTTTCACGACTGGACGCGCGTGGCGGCCGGGCCGAGTTCGGCGCGGACTTTTTCCATGGTGTGGCTGAGCAGGGAGGCCTCGAACTGCAGCAAGCGCAAAGGCATGTCGGTGGTGAGATCGGCCTCGACCGGGTTTGCGGGATGAGCGAGACTTACCGGATGCAAAAC
>CAYXLI010000003.1:0-299316 GCA_964464925.1 uncultured Solibacteraceae bacterium
ATGGTGCCGATGTTTACGTGCGGCTTACTACGATCAAATTTTTCCTTCGCCATTTACGTACCTTTAAAAGATTCCGATTGGTCGTCTCTGACTGTCGGCCCAAGCTACTGCCACTGACGGCGTATGACGGCACACACTTTATCAATGGGGATTCGACGGCCAGCGTGACGAACCTATAGTGTAGCACAGCGCCATCCAATCAAGGCAAACGGCTTAGTGGTGGTCAGGCTGCTCCAATGCGTCTTCGGGAACGTCAGCTTGCGATGCGATTTGCGATTCGAACCCAATTTCGTTGGGCAAGGGAGCGAAGAGATAGTCCCGCATAGCTTTATCGAGAGCGGCGAGCGGATCCTGAGAGGGTGAGGGCCGATCGGATTGCGGCTTTGGCCGGCTCGCCTGGACTTTGCGAAGTTGTTCAATGGCTTTGTGCCAGGCGCGCTCAATGGCGGAGCGGTAGCGGCGGATCTTATCGAGTTCGGAGGAAACCGAATGGAAGTCATCATCCGCAGAATCGAACAGGTCGGCTTCGACCCGGTTGGCCCGGCGCAGACGCCACGCGTTGCTGGCGATTTCGTGGACGAGTTCCTCTTCCATAGCGGACCGAGGATGGTACTCGGCCATGAGACTGGCCAGAAGCTCGTCGTATTCAGCCTGATTTTCCGATTTGAGAACGATTCGGCGGCCTGCGAGGCCATGAGTTGTACGGTTCAGAGCGCTAATCTGCTTGCCGGCCGCGCTCCGGGGGCCGGTAGAGAGCAACGCATTCTCGTGATTGGCCCGGATTTGATCAATGGATGTCATAGGTCATCCTCCTGGCTTCGAGGGTGACAGGCCGGGCCGGAGAAAAAGTACTTTGCGAGTGCAAGTGAATCAAAAGACGGCAAATCAAGCCGGAGTCCGGCCGTGACCGGCGACCGGCCGGAGAGATGTCCCGCACCGATGCCGTTACTGTGTGGGAAGCGGACGACGGCACGGCAGAGTAAACATAAATGCCGAGCCCTGGCCTGGCTGCGACTCAACCCAGATACGACCTTCATAGTGGGATATGATTCTCTGGCAGATCGCGAGGCCAATGCCGTTGCCGGCGACATTGCGGCCGTGAAGCCGCTTGAACACACCGAAAATCCGCTCCGTCTGGTCCGCAGGGATACCGATGCCGTTGTCCCGCACAGTGATCACAAACTCCTCGGGCCGCTCGAGTGACGAGATCTCAATGTGCGGCAGGTCTTCACTCCTATATTTCAGCGCATTTCCGACCAGATTCTGCAGCAACTGCACCAAATGCACGCGATAGATAGGCAGGCTCGGAAGATTGCCGCACACCACCTCAGCCCCTGTGGTGCCGATCGCGGTTCGCAGGTTCGCAAGCACCTCCGCGACCACGCCGTTTGCGTCGGTGCCGGGCAGCTCGTTCTGCGGCTTATCGAGCGAACGCGTGTAGGCCAACAGGTCACTCACCAGCGCCTGCATGCGGCGCGCGCCCTCGACCGTAATGTCCATGAACTCACTCGCCTGCTCGTCCAATTTGCCGCGGTAACGCCTGGCCAGAAGTTCCGTGTACAAACTTACGTTCCGAATCGGCTCCTGCAGATCATGCGCGGCCGCGTAGCCAAACTGCTCAAGACTCTCGTTGGCTTGCCGCAGAGCCGACACGGCGGCTTCGCGTTCGGTGATGTCGCGTGTGGCCGATAATGCACCGATGACACGATCCGCGCCGTCACGCAGCGGCACTACGTGAGTTTCGAAGGTCCGATGCGCACCCTTTAGTCCATTGACCGAAAAATCCAGCGTGCCGCCCGTGCCTCCGTCGAAGACACTTTCGTTCAGAGCCTGAAACGCCCCGCGGTTGGATGGGTCGATCACTGGATAAACACACTGACCAATTACCTGCTGCGGGCTATCGGCTTCCAGCATTCGGAGCCCCGCTGCGTTCATCTCCAACACCTCTCCGTGCCTGCCCAGGACTTTTACGCAGTCGGGCATGGAATCCAGGAGAGTTTGCAGATACCGCTCGCGAGTTGCGAGCCGCCGCTCGCTTTCGCGCAATGCCTGTTCGGCAGCTTTACGCTCTGAGATGTCGCGATAGTTCCAAACGATGCCGCCAACAGAGGGATCCAGAGACAGGTCAGTGACCGTAATCTCCACCCAGCCCCAATCGCCAACATTCGTACGCACCCGCGCCTCGAAGCGGAGCGGCACGCGCGGGGTGGCAAGCGCATCGGCCACGGTCCGGCTGGCGTTGTCGCGGTCGGCGGGGTGAACCAGATGAAGGCAATTGGTTCCCATTATCCTGGCGGGCGCATACCCCAATACTCTGGCTGTGGAATGGCTCGCGTAGAGTATCTCCCAGCCGGGGTTCATCAACAGAATGGCGTCGGAGCTGTTCTCAATCAGAGCCCGAAAGTGCTTCTCCGCCTGGTAGTAATGCCGCGCGTGGCTCAGAATGTCTTTCGCATGCCCGGGGCGACCGGCGCGGAGTGAAAGGATAGCCTTTTCGGCGTCGGGAACCATCACATCGTCCGGCACTGCAGCCGTTTGGATCGAGTGCGGATCCGAATCCGGCGGTGCGAAATCATCAATCGCCCGCTGGACTGCCCTTTCCAAATCTCCATCCTCATCGATCGCCCGGACGCGGGAATGACTGCGTAATATACTGTGAACGTCCGCGGACCCGAACTCCGCATCGAACACGTTGATGGGGTACCCGCAAAAGAGCTGCAATCCCAACGGCGGCACGAATTCATTCCACAGTTCCTCAAGCTCAATCGCAGCGGCAAACTCGTCTCGTGCCCAGAGTGTGCCGGCCATTTCGCCGTACGCCCGCTTGCCCGCACCAGGTTGAGCCGCTCGCATAGCGCGCACTGCCGAACCAAGGGCGTTCCGGAAGAGTTGTTTATCCGGACGGCCGTCGACCATAAAGCTGTCGAGCATCCGTTTCGCATCCAGGAACGTGAGCTGCTGCTCTTTGACCGCGCGGTCCGGATGGATACCAGCTAGCGGTAGCTGGCGCACGAATGCCGCCGTATGGTCCGGCGAGGCAATCACCAAGACGGCTTCGTCTAACTGCAACCCTTCGGCAATGTACCTGGCGACGTTGACGGTCAGAAGCCGCTCGTCAGCACCGTACAACTGAATGGTATGCAAATGGGAGGGATGGAGCCCGCCGTGACCGATGGCCTTTTGTGAAGACGACACTCCTACTCCGTGCTATACAGACGCTAACCCACTGGGAACGTTTCCAGTTTCCCACCCGGCAGAATATAGGCGAAACACGGTGGCTGTCACCATACTAGTAGCTCAGGAGGCGCTCGCCCTGCTTCACGAGGTCGTCCACCTGCGGGAGGATTTCATTCTCCAGGTCGGGATGGTAGGCTACCCACGTATCCAATGCAGCGACACGGCCTACCGGGGCATCAAGGTAGCTGAACAACTCGTCGGCAATGCGCGCGCTAATCTCCGCTCCATAACCCCAGGAAAGGCAGTCTTCGTGCGCGATGAGCACGCGGCTGGTCTTCTTAACAGATGCCTCGATGGCGGGCCAATCATAAGGAGATAGAGATCGCAGGTCGATCACCTCAATGGAAGCATTGGGAATGCGCTGCTCCAGTTGCAGAGCCGCTTGCAGGCTCTTCTGCACCAAAGCTCCGTAGGTGATGATCGAGAGCGAACTGCCCGGCTTCACGACCTTCGCCTTACCGAATGGGATCATATAGTCCGGTCCCGCGTGCGGCGACCGATTGTACGGTTCGCGGTAAAGACGTTTGTGTTCGAGGAACAGCACGGGGTCATCACAGCGGATCGCAGTGCGCAGGAGCCCGCAGGCGTCTAATGCATTGGAGGGCATGACGACGCGGAGGCCGGGAATGTGAGTAAACTCCACCTCGCCACACTGGCTATGATAGATCGCTCCGCCATTCAGGTATCCGCCAATCGCTACGCGAATTACTAACGGACATGAGAAGCCGTTATAGGACCGCCAGCGGATGTTTGCGAGCTCATCGCGAATCTGCATCATCGCGGGCCAGATGTAATCGAAGAACTGAATCTCAGCCACGGGCTTCAATCCGCGAGTCGCCATGCCGATCGCACGGCCCACAATGGACGCTTCGGCGATGGGCGTGTTGAAACAGCGGGCGCCGCCGAATTCCAACTGCAATCCGCTCGTCGCCTTGAAAACCCCGCCCTTGCCTTTCACCTCGCAGAGATTCTCTTCGCGGCTGCAATCGGCGACGTCTTCGCCGAAGACGATCACCCGACTGTCGTGCCGCATCTCTTCGGCAAGCGTGAGATTGATCTCGTCCACCATCGTGCGAGGATCATCACGCAGCACCGGAGGAGTATCGAACTCATGCGACGTAG
Source organism: uncultured Solibacteraceae bacterium (assembly GCA_964464925.1). GTDB lineage: Bacteria > Acidobacteriota > Terriglobia > Bryobacterales > Bryobacteraceae > CAYXLI01. The sequence continues at coordinate 4,360 of CAYXLI010000003.1, forward strand.
GATCGACCTTATCCGAATAGAGATACAGGAGAGTCTCACCCCGCCTTGGCGGTTCCGCCTTGAGAACACGATCGGTGGTGTCCTGAATCTCGATCTCGATCTCATGAACAATCCGCTGCAGGGCGTGACGGTCGAGAATCCCTTCCGAGATCAGCCATTCGGGATAGCGCACAACAGGATCCCGTTCGCCTTCCGCCCGGCGCTCCGATTTGCTCTTATAAAGACGCTCGTCGTCGGACAGGGAGTGCGAATAAGGCCGTATGCAGTGAGCATGCACGAGAGCGGGACCTTGGCCGCCGCGGCAGTACGCCGCTGCCCGCTTCATGGCTCCATAAGAGGCCAAGAAATCGGTGCCATCCACCTCTTCCCGGTAGAGGTAGGGGAACCCGGTCAGTAGCGCCGAAATATTCGCGCCCGGGGTCTGCTTCTCGACCGGAGTGGAGATCGCAAAACCGTTGTCCTCCACCAGGAACAGGAGCGGCAACTTCTCCAGGCACGCGAGATTGAGGCATTCCCAGAACTCGCCTTCACTGGTGGCTCCTTCGCCGGTACAAACCAGAGTCACCTCGTCCTTTCCCGGATTCAGATAACGCGTTGCATGCGCACACCCGGCTGCTTGTACAAACTGTGTACCGGTCGGGGAAGAGCCGGTGACGATATGAAGGGAAGGGGAACTCCAATGGGAGGGCATCTGACGGCCGCCGGACGCCGTATCCGCTGCCGCGCCGACAGCCTGCAAGAGCATTTCTTCCGGGGTTACACCCAAGGCGAGCGTGAGCGCCCGGTCCCGATAGTAAGGATAGAACCAGTCGTACCCAGGGCGCATCGCCATGGCCGCAGCAATCTGAATCGCCTCGTGCCCCGCTCCGCTGATCTGAAAGTAGATCCGGTTTTGCCGTTTGAGGAGAATTTCCCGGTCGTCGATCCGCCGTGATGTGTGCATCCAACGGAAAGCCTGAAGCAGCTGCTCGCGCTTAAGGCCTTCAGTCTGGGTTGCAAGCTCAGCGCCATGGTCCTGGCTTGCGGTCTTAGGCATGCAAGTGCGTTCTCCTCCAGCATTCAGTGTAACCGAGGTATCGGGGATCCAGAAGACCTCACCAGTAGCACCACTTTACATTGGTGCCTTCGTCTATTCCTTTGGCAGGCCGTTTGCTATTTAACAGGCTATGGCGAACTCCACCACACCGGATCTTGAACTGGAGAAACTGCAGCGTCTGCGAAGGCGGATCCAACAAGTTCGCGACAGGCTGCGGGAAATCAAAGAACGTTTCACGTTTCCGCTTCGGGAGCGTTCGGCCCGATACGAACGTACTTCCGATAAAGATGCTCATTACCGCAAAGGGTAAAGCGCAATCCGCTCCTGTCCGAGTGTTCTATAATTGTCTTTCACGCGCCACTTGCGTTGCATCGAATGCATGCAAAGCAAGGCTCACTTCGACAGGGAGAACAACAATTCATATGGCAGTTACAGGGGCAGGTCTGGAAGGCGTCATTGCGGCAGAGTCCGAAATCTGTTTCATCGATGGCGACGCCGGTATTCTCAGCTACCACGGATATAACATCCATACACTGGCGGAACACGCCACATTCGAAGAAGTGGTTTATCTGCTATGGAATGGCAAGCTGCCGACGCAGTCCGAACTGGATGCGTTGAAGAAGCAACTCGTGGCAAACCGCGAGATTCCGAAGGAAGTGGCCGATTTCCTCCGCATCGCCAGCAAGGCAACTCCGATGGATGTGTTGCGAACGGCCGTGTCCATGCTGAGCCTTTACGATCCGCAAGCGAAGGACATGTCTCCGGAGGCCAACTACGCCAAGGCCCACAAGCTGATGTCGCAAACCGCCACGATTGCGACCACGTTTGACCGTGTGCGGAATGGCAAAGAAGTGATCCCCGGAGACCCGAACCTGGGCTTTGCCGCCAACTTCCTGTACACGCTCACCGGCAAGCGTCCCGAGAAGATTTCGGAACGTACTTTTGATGTGGCGCTGACCTTGCATGCCGATCACGAGTTCAATGCTTCTACCTTCGCTGCGCGGGTGACCGCAGCCACCCTGTCAGATATCTACTCCTCGGTAACTTCTGCAATTGGCGCTTTGAAGGGGCCACTGCACGGCGGCGCGAATGAAGACGTAATCCGCATGCTCCTGGCAGCGAGGGGAGAGAGCGATACGGCCGTTGAAATGGCTCGCCAAAAGCTTTCGACAAAGATGAAGATTCCAGGTTTCGGCCACCGTGTTTACCGCACGGAAGATCCTCGCGCGACGCACCTCCGCAAGTTCTCAGAAGAGCTAGGAAAAGTTACGGGCCACGAGAATCTCTATGAGGCATCGCGGTCGGTGGAGCAACTGGTGCATGATTCGAAGGGCCTGAATGCGAACGTCGACTTCTACTCCGCCTCGACCTATTATTCGCTCGGGATTCCGATCGACCTGTTCACCCCGATTTTCGCGGTGAGCCGGATGTCCGGCTGGACGGCCCACATTTTGGAGCAGTATCGCAACAACCGGCTGATTCGTCCTCGTGCCGACTACAAGGGCCCGGAAGACGGACGCCCGTGGACTCCAATCGAGAAACGCTAGTTCATGCACGATCTATCGACGTTTCGAAATCACCTCGACGCGATTGCAGAGCGCCTGGGGACGCGGGGTTTTCGTCTCGATACGGAAGAGTTCCGCAAGATGGACGGAGACCGGCGCGCCGCGGTCACCGAGAGCGAGCAACTGAAGGCGCAGCGCAATTCGGAAAGCCAGGAGATAGCAAAGCTTCGCAAGGCCGGTGAAGACACCACCGAACGCCAGGCGAAGGTGCGCGAGATGGGCGACCGGATGGCCGCGCTCGAAGAACAGGTGAAGATGTATGACGAGCGGTTCCGGGAGGCTATGGCCAGTATCCCGAACACGCCTCATGAATCGGTGCCTGTTGGGGCAAGTTCGGACGATAACGTGGAAGTGCGGCGAGAGGGCGAGCCGCGCCATTTCGATTTCGAGCCTAAGGCGCATTGGGACCTCGGCCCGGAGCTGGGCATTCTGGATCAGGAGCGCGCCGCCAAGATTACCGGTGCGCGCTTCGCAGTCTACTTCGGCGCGGGCGCCAAGCTGGAACGCGCACTGATCAACTTCATGCTGGACCTGCACGCCGGCGAGCATGGCTATACCGAAGTGCTACCGCCGTTCATGGTGAATTCGGCGAGTCTCTTCGGCACGGGACAACTGCCAAAATTCGCGCAGGATCTGTTCAAGCTGGAGGGCACGGATTACTGGCTGATTCCTACGGCGGAAGTGCCGGTGACGAATCTATTCCGGGACGAGACGCTCGACACCGAAAAGCTGCCGATCCAGTTGTGCTCGTACACTCCTTGCTTCCGCAGCGAAGCGGGCTCCTATGGCCGCGACGTGCGCGGGATTATCCGCCAGCACCAATTTCAGAAAGTGGAACTGGTGAAGTTTACGCGTCCGGAGCAGAGCTATGAGGAACTCGAGAAGCTGACACACGACGCTGAAGATGTACTGCGGCGGCTTGGGCTTCCGTTCCGGACCGTCGTCCTGTGTACGGGCGATATGGGTTTCTCCTCAGCGAAGACATACGACATCGAAGTCTGGCTTCCCGGGCAGAGCGGATACAAAGAGATCTCGTCGTGTTCGAACTTCGAAGCCTTCCAGGCAAGGCGCGCTTCGATCCGGCACAAGTCCGGCAAGGCAAAGGGAGAATTTGTACACACGCTGAACGGAAGCGGCCTCGCCGTGGGCCGGACGTGGGTGGCTATCATCGAGAACTACCAGCAGAAGGATGGGTCCGTGCTCGTTCCGGAGGCACTGCGGCCATATCTGAATGCGGAAGTGATCACGAAACAGGGTGGACTCACTTAGGGCACCTTCCCGAGATTTAGAGAGAGAGGTCTTGGCCAGGAATTTGGGTGAGGATTCGCTCATCAACGAGCGGGCGGGCGGTTCAGGAGAGATGATGGCGGGTTCGAAAATAAGGGGAATTTCCTAGCAGGACCAAGTCCTCTCTCAAGTTCCACTCTGCGTGAAGGACCTGAACATCAAGCACTTTGCAATGCCAAGTTAAAGTGATTATTGGCAATAGAGTTTCAACATTTCCGAACTCTGCGGGAGCATGTCCGGAACTTCGTTGAATCTTACAAACCTTTCCCCGTTACTACCGTTGTAGTTGCTACAATACTGTCATATGAAGTGTTCCGCGTTCCTTGCAGCAGGAGTGCTGTGCGCGTCTGCGGCAGTCGCCGCCGATATCGGTGTCATCGAGGAGATTGTTGCCAAGGTGAATGGCGACATCATCACTCGCACCGAACTGGATAAGAGCCGTAAGCAGTTGGAGGCTGAACTCCGCCAGAAGGGGTTGAAGGGTCCCGAGTTGCAGAAGGAAATCTCGGACCGGGAAAAGCAGGCATTGGGAGAGCGGATTGATCAGCTTCTGCTTGTGCAGCGCGGCAAGGAACTCAGCGTGAACGTCGACTCCGAGGTTACGCGCTACATTGCCGACCTGCAGCGCCGGAGCGGTATCGGCGAACCCGAGAAGTTCCAGGCGTACGTGCGTGAGCAGAGCGGCCAGCCTTACGAGGATTATAAGAACGAAATACGCAACGGCTTTCTCACGCGCCGTGTGATCGGCCAGGAAGTGGGCAGCAAGATCAATGTCCCGGAAGCGCAGACTCGCAAGTATTACGACGAGCACAAGAGCGAGTTCATGCGGCAGGAAACGGTCTTCCTGCGGGAGCTGCTGATCTCGACCGAGAACAAAGACGAGAAGCAGATCCCTGCGCTTGAGAAGAAGGCGAAGGACATTGTGGCTCGCGCGCGCAAGGGCGAGAAGTTCGCGGACCTGATCCGCGATAATTCAGACGCACCCAGCAAACAGGAAGGCGGCGATCTCGGCGGGTTCAAGCGGGGCGAGTTGAACAAGCAGATTGAAGACGTGGTCTTCAAGAACGAGCGAGGCTACGTTACCGATCCGTTCCGCGTGCAGAACGGCTTCCTGATCCTCCGAATTGAGGAGCGCTTCAAGGCAGGCCAGGCGGAGTACGACGAAGTAAAGAATGAAATCATGGAGCGCCTCTACATGCCGCGTATGCAGCCGGCGGTGCGCGAGTATCTCACAAAGCTGCGGCAAGACGCATTCCTTGAAATCAAGACACCGTATACGGACGCTTACGCCGCCCCGGGCAAGGACACGGCCTGGAAAGATCCAGCCCAACTGAAGCCGGAGACCGTGACCAAGGAAGAGGTTGCTACGAAAGGACGCCGGAAGCGGATCCTGTGGGCGATCCCGGTTCCGGGCACGTCTACCAGAAGCTCCAAGCCCGGCACCTCGAAGAGCAGGTAAACTCACGAATGAAATCACCGTATGTGAGTGAACTTCAGCCGAACCAAGTGATTACGGCGACGTTCCTCGTTCAACACAAGGACATCCGGCAAAAGAAGACCGGAGAGCCTTACCTCTCGCTCGTCCTGGGCGACCGTACAGGCGATATTGACGCCAAGATGTGGGACAACGTGGCGGAGGTGATGGACACCTTCGAGCGCGACGATTTTCTGAAGATCCGCGGGCTGCTGCAGGTATATCAGAACCGCCTGCAGCTCACAGTGCATCGCCTGCAGAAGCAGCCGGAACAGGACGTTGATGTTACGGATTACTTCCCTGCCTCGGCCCGCCAGCCGGATGAGATGTTCGCGGAGCTGACGACCATCATCGCGGGCATCCAGAATCCATATCTCAATGCGTTACTTCGCGGCCTGATGGAGGATCCCGACATTTCGCGGCGCTACCGCATGGCGCCCGCCGCCAAGAGCATTCATCACGCGTATCTCGGCGGATTGATCGAGCACGTCCTTTCCTTGTGCAGCCTCGCCCGCCTGGTGGGCGGGCATTACAGGGACGTGGACATGGACCTTCTGCTCACGGGCGTGATCCTGCACGACATCGGCAAGATCTACGAACTCTCGTACGACCGCAGCTTTTCCTACACGAACGACGGTCAACTGCTTGGCCACATTATCATTGCGCTACGGCTGATCGACGACAAAGCACGCGTGATTCCGGGCTTCCCCGTGAAGCTCCGCACGTTGTTGGAGCACATGATCATCAGCCATCACGGCGAACTGGAGTTCGGGTCGCCCAAGGTACCGGTGTTCCCCGAAGCGCTGCTTCTGCATCATCTCGACAATCTCGATTCCAAGTTCGAGACCATGCGCGCATTCCTCTCCAAGGACCGTTTCGTTGATGGCTGCTGGACGGGCTACAGCACGTCTCTGGAGCGTTCGGTACTGAAGAAGGACAAGTATCTGGGAGACGATATCTGCGAGGCGCCGCCAATGGTGGAGGCTGCTGCCGTTGCTGCCGCACCTTCGGCGGCCGTTCCAGAGCCCGCCCTAGCTGCTCCAACACCTGTCCCGGCTCCGCAGAGGTCCAGTTCTCCCGTTGCGCGCTCGATGTCGCTGTTTGGCGAAAAGCTCGCGGGCGCGCTCACGAAGGAGCCTTAATGGCGCGCGAGATTCCTCCTCCGCTCGAACTCGAGTGCCTGCGAGCGCTCTGGACCATCGGCGAGGCCTCAGTGAAAGACGTGCGCGAAGTAGTGACACGCGACCGCGCGCTGGCGTATACGACGGTCATGACCGTACTCGATCGCCTGGTCCGCAGGGGAGGCGTGGACCGGCGCAAGATCGGGCGGTCATTTGTCTATCGGCCGCTCATCAGCCGCGAGGCCTTGCAGAAACTCGCTGTCCAGCAATTGCTCGATTCTTTCTTCGAAGGGTCCGAGGCGGCTCTGCTGGAATATCTCGGCGCACCGAACGTCCCCGCAAAAGCCAGTGCTGCTATTGCGGGCGACCCGCACTTGGACGCCTCTCTCCTGTAAGCGCACTTTCCGCCGTGGACAGCGCCGGGGTTACCGGTAAGATCAGTAAGAAGGCTCTCGCGCCACCGAAGAAATGAAGAAATCCCTCGCCGGCTGTTTGCTCACATTCGCACTGTTGCAAGGTGCGGAGTCTGTCAAGGAGCAGTACAGCCGCGCGGTCTTCGCTGTGAATGCCGGACGCCTCGCGGAGGCCAGGCAGGTGCTCGACGCCCTGCTCGCTTCCGATCCGTCCTATTTCCGCGCGTACGATCTGCTCTGGGACGTGCTCACCAAGTCCGGGCAGCCCATCCTCGAGGAGAGCATACAGAAGCTGCGGGCTGTCCCGGCCGACCGGCGCACGGAGGAATACTACGCTGCACTCATCAAAGCTCTGGATTTGTTGAAAAGGCCCGAGGATGCTTCCGCCGCACGAGCGGAACTGATTCAGCGCTTCCCGGCCGGACAAGCCGCACAGAATGATCTTCTCTCGCGTGCGCGCAAGGAGACCGACCCGGCGAAATCGGTAGCGCTCTACACGCGGTACCTCTCGGAGTTCGCGTCCAACACGACAGCTTCTCAAATCGCTGCGCGGGAGCGCCTGGCCCGAATGGCCGCCGCACCCGATTCCTTCCCTCTTGAAGCGCTGATGAACGGGCTCGATGAACTCGACACACTCAGCCAACGCGCCGCCAGCTCCGCGAACAATCCCTACGCCTACGTTTTCGAACTACGGCGCACCGCGGCGATGCTGGCGGAGAAACAGCCGAGAATCTCGCTCGATGCAACGCGGCGGGCCCTCCGCTACATCGACGAGCACTGGCTTTCCACGAACGAGTTTGACGACTCCGCACGTTATCCGCTGCTGGTAGTGGAGCTTCGAGCCTATATGCAACTCGAAGACGCTCCGAAGGCCGAGCGGCTCGCCGTCACGCTGCTTCAGAACACGGCGGCCATCTCAGCGGAGGAAGAAGCGACGGTTCGCACCATTTACGCGACCCTCCTCGACCGCAGCGGAGCAAAACTCCAGGCAACTGCGCAACGTGTCCTCGCCAAGCCCGATCAAATCAACTCGCGGCGGTTGAGCATGGCGAAACAGTCGCTCGCGTTAGAGGCGATGTTTGTCCCCGCGCCCAAATTCCATTTAGTGAGCCTGCTGGGCGATCCGGTTTCTCTCGAGGATTTTCGTGGAAAGCCGGTAGTCCTCGCGTTCTGGGCTAGCTGGTGCAAACCCTGCACGGAAGAACTTCCCGCATTGCAGCGCATTAGCAGGCAATGGCAGCAAGTTGCATTCGTCACGATCTCTCTTGATGAAAAGAAGGCGAGCGCTGAATCCTTTCTCCGCGCCCACAATATTACGCTGCCGGTTCTGATGGCTGACGCTTCGGCGCAAGATGCCTATGAAGCTGACAGCCTGCCGAAGCTTTACGTGATCGATTCCGCCGGCATGCTGCGCTTTCGACGCGCCGGACAGAACTCCATCAGCGAACTCGAACAGCAACTCGCCTGGATGTTAGAGCTGGTTTCCAAAAACAATTAGGCCCGCAGCGTTTCGGCTGCGGGCCTTTTCAAGAGAGAGACAGCTGTGACGCTTGTTAGAAGTTCAATCGCAGCGAGAACTGAATCTGGCGGTTCGTACCGAGACCAACCTGGTTGGAGACCGTCGAGTTGATCTGGCCGAAGGTACCGCCCGCAGCCGCCTGGCTGAACGCCTGACCCGGCTGCAATTGGTTTGAGCCGGTTCCCAGCGCGTTGGTCAAACGGACGATGCCGCCGCCAGGAGCCTGGAAGATGGCATGGTTCAGCAGGTTGTAGATCTCAGACCGGAATTCCAGGTTGATCTTCTCGGTCATGTAGAATCGCTTGCTCAATGTCAAGTCGAGCTGGGCAATTCCGGGACCATGCAGTGCGTCGCGTCCGAGGTTGCCAAACGTACCGGGAGCCGGAATCGCGAAGGCGGCCGGGTTGACCCAATCGGTCGGGTTATTGGTGTGGAGGTACGGGTCAACTCCCGCGACCACGTCCGGACGACGGATATTGCGGCTGGCGCCGCCGCCGGGGACGTTGACCACCGGAGTCGTGAAGAAGCCGCCCGCCGGGTTGGCAATCGGGCTGTTTACAAACGTGCCGTTGCGGCTGTCGCGGTAGACGATGTCGGGCCGCGTGATCAGAACTTCGACCGGGGTGCCGGTGCGCGCATTCATGATGCCGCCCAATTCCCAGCCGCCGGCAAGCGCATTGCCGAAGGCGTTCATGTTCGTCAGGTACTTCCGGCCCTTGCCGAAGGGAAGTTCGTACAGTGCGCTCGCGTTGAAGCTCTGGCGCACGTCGAAGGTGTTGTTGCCGTAATCGGCAGCGAAGCTATAGTTGTTCGCCGCGGTGCGGGCCTCGTTGGCGCCCCCCGTGTTGCCGATGTCATGCGCCCAGGTATACTGTGCGCCGAGCGTCAGCCCCTTGGAGAAGCGGCGGTTCAACGCGGTCTGCAACGCATTATAGTGCGAGGTGCCGCCACTGGTCTTGTAGTCGACTTCCGCGAACCGGTTGCCGAATTCGCGGCTTACGACCGCGTTTCCGTTCGCCGGATTCATCGATACGCCGATGATCTTGTTCGTGATGCTACGGAGGAACAGGTTGCGTCCCTGGCTACCCACGTATGCCACGGTCAGTACTGCGCTGCCGGGCAACTGCTGCTGTACGGACGCCGTGTACGAATAGATCTTCTCCGGAATTTGATAGCCCGGAGCATAGGCACGCGGCTGGTAACCGAGGCTCGGATCGTTGATATCGTATGCGGCAACCAGAGCCGGAACGTTCAGCGGGTAAGCCAGGAGCGAACCGGACGTGATTGTACGGCTCAAACGGTCGTTCGCCGAAGGCTGCAACTGGTCTTCCGTCTGACCGGGTCCGTAGAAGATACCGCCTCCAATGCGGAGCACCGTCCGGCCATTGAACCGTTCCGGAGACCAGCTCAGGCCAAGGCGCGGAGAGAAGTTCAGCTTCGAGCTGTTGTACCAGTCTTTCGACGTGCCAGGCAGGATGGTGCCGAGGTTCATGTCGAAGAACACATTCTTGTTGTTCACGTCATGCAGGACGCTGTAGTACTCGTAACGCAGACCATAGTTGAGCGTGAGGTTCGGACGGATACGCCATTCATCCTGCGCATAACCGATGTAGTAGTTCTGGCGCAGATGAGCGTTCGTAGTCAGGCCCGTGAACGGGCTCTTGGCGCTCAAGTCGCCAAGGAACTGAATCTGCGACGGCTGGTTGTTCAGGAACGAGTTGACGTTGCTGAAGGTGTAAGTCGTACCGCCCTGCTGGTCGTTGTAAATCGTGATCGGGCGAACTTCCACGCCGAATTTCAGCGAATGGCTTTGATGCACGATAGAGAGGGAGTCAATAAAGGACAGTGAGTACGGCGTGTAAGGAGCGCCTCGTCCGTTGAAGGAACTGCTCAAGCGGATGAGTCCGGTGGGAGTTGCAATACCCGCAGAACCGGCCTGGCCCGCAATACCCGCGAGAGATACGCTACCCGAAAGGTTGATGGTCGCGCCGTTCAGGTCCGCATCGGGCGAAGGCCCCGGGACGCCGTTCACGCGTGTCTTTGCACCGTTGAATCCGAACTTCGTTTCGTTGATCACCGTCGGCGTCAACACCTGGTTCAAGGACAATACTCCGTTTTGCGGATTGATGCTCTGCACGAATTGGCTGAGGGTGCTGTTCTGCGTCTGTGAGCCCCAACCCTGATCACGGAAGTAGCGTGCGCTCAGGCGGAAGCGTTCGTTGAAGTTGTAATCGAAACGGAGGCTACCGTAGTACTCGTCCACCTTGTTTGGACCATCTACTGTGACGAGATCGAAGTCAGGATTCGCTGTGCGCACCTGGCCAACCGGAAACGCATTCAACAGCGGGCGTACGGCCGTCACAGCGCGAGCGCGAGCCGCAGCACTCAGCGTGGTTTCCACGATTGGAGAGCTGGTCCGCTGGCGCAGCGCTTCCAGGCTGGCGAAGAAGAAAAACTTGTCCTTCTGGATCGGGCCACCGAGGGATCCGCCATACTGGTTCAGGCGAAGCACCGAAGGATTCTGTGCATCAAAAAAATTGCGCGCGTCGAGCGCGTCGTTTCGGAAATATTCAAAAAGACCGCCGTGGAAGGCGTTCGAACCGGACTTGGTGACAACACTGATCTGTCCGCCTGTACCCGTGCCGAACTCGGCGGCGTAGTTGTTGGACTCGACCCGGAATTCCTGGACATTTTCAAGGCTGGACATCAGGCGGAACTGAGAGGTAGTCTCACCGTTCAGGTTCCCCGGATTTGTATCGACGATCGCCGAGTTTTCGACGCCATCGAAACGGATCGCGTTCTGCTCATTTGAGCGGCCGCTGAAGCGGATGTCGTCAAAGCTGCCCCCGCCGTAATTCACCGCACCGGGCGTCAGCAGATAAAGCTGAGAGACCTGGCGGCCATTCAGCGGCAACTCAGCAACTTCGCGCTCGCTGACGTTCACGCCGATTCGCGCCGAACTCGTATCTATAGCAGCAAGTTCGCCGCCGGATACCGTCACTTCCTGAGCCACACCTTGAGGCTGCAGGATCAAATTCAATGTTCTCTCCTGGCCAACGCTGAGGGCGATACCGCTATTCTGCGTGGGTCCAAGATTTCCCGTTTTGGCGGAGACTGTGTAACTCGCTGGCCGCAGGTTCGTCAAGATGTAAAAACCAAGATCGTTCGCGGTCGCGGAGCGCTCTTCACCTGTTCGCTCGTTCTTGGCTGTTACGGTTGCACCGGGCAATACGGCACCGGTCGCGTCGGTCACTGATCCGACCAGCCTCGCGCTATCCGTTTGCGCAAGCGCCGTCGTCAGATATATGGAACTTGCAAGCAAGATCCCTAGAAGTCGTTTAACTGGCATGCTTCTTTTGGTATAAATGGGCATCCATTACAGATGGATAACAGAACGATGAAAAGGCCGCGAACTACCGTAAAACGGTACTTTTTACCAGCTAGAATTACGGTAGGCTAATCACTCGTGACAACTCGCATCTTCATCAAACTGATTCTTGGGGTGGTCCTCGTACTCATCGTGGCCATGTCTATCGTGGACTATCTGGCCAAGCATGTAGCCGAAACCACTTACATCACCACGCTTACCCGCGAGTTGGTTGAGAAAGCCAGAATGCTGGAGACCGCGAAACCCACGTTCTCAGAACTTCCGCAGAATGAGATCCAAGACATAGCGCACGCCGCGGGAACGCGGATCACGATGATCGATCACCAGGGGCAGGTGTTGGCTGAATCCGACGCGAATCGGGCGCAGATGGAAAATCATGCCGGAAGGCCTGAAATGAAGGCCGCTCTGAACGGTCAGATCGGATCCGACACACGCACCAGCTCCACCATAGGGGTGCGAATGCTGTATGTAGCAGTGCCGTTTCAGAATGGGGCGCTGCGCCTGGCGGTCCCACTCAGGGACATTGATGCCCAGGTCAATTCCATCCGCGGGCAACTATTGACGTCCGTCATTGTCGCCTTCCTTCCTACGATTCTGATCGCCGCCTTTTTCGCGCGATACGTCTCCTCCAAGCTCGCGCAAATCATTCAATACGCAGGCAAACTGGCGCGCGGCGACTTCCACGCACGCCTCAAGATCTCCACCCGCGACGAACTGGGTCTGTTGAGCGAACAGCTGAACGAAACCGGCGAGAAGCTGCAGAAAATGTTCGAGGAGTTGCAGCGCGAACACGAGCAACTGGAAAAACTGGAGCGCATCCGAAAGGACTTCGTCATCAATGTTTCCCATGAGCTGCGGACGCCATTGGCATCCATCCAGGGCTATACGGAAACGCTGCTGGATGGCGCCATCCATGACCCCGACAACAACCTCCGCTTCCTCTCCATCATTCGCGCCAACGCGGAACGACTCGGCCGCCTCACTGGTGACCTGATGACCCTTTCCCGGCTGGAACTGAAAACCACCAAATTTCAGTTCGCGTCTTACTTTGCCAACGCACTCATCGAGGATTGCGTCGAGAGCATCCTGCCGATGGCCGAGAAGAAGCACATCTCGATCACGATGGAACCCGCACCCGAGCGCACCGAGGTCTTCTGCGATTCCGAAGCCGTCCACCAGATCATTACGAACCTGCTCGATAACGCGCTCAAATACACTCCCGAACACGGCTCCATCCTGGTTGGCGGCGCCGCCAAACCCGGCGGGGAATGGGTCGAGTTCTTTATCCAGGACACCGGCATCGGCATCCCGGAGGAAGACCTGCCCCGCCTGTTCGAGCGCTTCTATCGCGTTGACAAGGCAAGGTCCCGTGAACTGGGCGGTACTGGTCTCGGCCTCGCCATCGTGAAACATCTGGTGCGGGCGCAAGGCGGCGCGGTCGGGGTCACCAGCAAAGTGAATCAAGGATCTCGATTCTATTTCACTCTGCCGGTACACGACCTCGGTTTGATGGAACAGAGCGAGGTTCAAGCTGAATTAACGAGTTTGTAATATATTTGTAACTGATGGCCGCTAAGGTCGTAACAGAATGAAGAAAATCGCGCTGATTGAAGACGACACAGATCTCTACTCACTTCTCAAGTACAACCTCGAAAAGGAAGGTTTTATCCTGGTCGGAGCCCAAACCGGAAAAGGAGCAATTGACCTTTGCCGGCGCGAGCGGCCGGATCTGATTTTGCTCGACATCATGCTGCCGGATTCTGACGGTCTTGATATTTGCAAGGGCATTCGCAACCATCCGGAACTCGCACACATCCCGGTCATCTTCCTGACTGCGCGCGCTTCCGAAACCGACCGCATCGTCGGGCTGGAACTCGGTGCGAATGACTACATCGTCAAGCCGTTCTTCATTCGCGAACTCATCGCCCGCATCAAGATCCAGTTCCGCGGCCAGTCCAGCCCGTCGCGCGTTCTGAAAGCCGCTGGCCTGGAACTCGACCGCACCAGTTGCCGAGTGAAACTCCACGGTAAGCCGCTCTCGCTTACCGCGACGGAATTCCGCCTTCTCGAATTTCTGATGAGCCGTCCTGGAGTCGTCTTCAGCCGCGAACAACTGCTCGACGCCGTCTGGGGGCATGATCGCGCCGTGACCGACCGTACGGTGGACGTTTACATCCTGCGCCTTCGTCAAAAGACGGAGTCCGATCCGACCAGCCCTTCGCTCATCCGCAGCGTGCGGGGCTTCGGGTACAGCTTCAACGAATCGGACGCGGTGCCCTCTGAGCCGGCCCAGGCGGAAGCCGTCAATCATTAGGCTTCGTCTGTTCCTCTGTTAAACTTCGATCGTATGCGCAATCTGTTGCTCCTCCTCACGGCCGGAGTGTGCCTGACGGCGGCTGAACCCCGGCAGCTTTTCAATGGAAAGGACACGGCCGGATGGAAGCATGTCGGTCCCGGACGTTTCATTCTCGAGAATGGCATGCTGAAGACCGAAGGCGGCATGGGCCTGCTCTACTATGAGGCGGAGCAATTCGGCGATCAGACGATTCACGTTGTCTTCCGCACGACGGGCCAGCGAGACAACTCCGGCGTGTATATTCGCATGCCGGAGCAGCCTACCGACCCTTGGTACGGCGTTCACAACGGCTACGAAGTGCAGATCGATGCCGCGGGCGACGACTGGCATTGTACCGGGGCCATCTACTCCCTGAGCAAGGCGGCGGCGCGAACGCAAAAACCGGTTGGAGATTGGAATACGATGGACATCCAACTCGATGGTCCGGTCACGCGGGTCTTTCTGAACGGAACGAAAGTGAACGAGTTCAACCAGTCCTCCTCCGTTCCAGAACGCAAGCAATGGTTCGAACCGGTTCGCGGCCCTCGAGCCATAAAGGGCTATATCGGCCTGCAGAATCACGACGGGAACTCCACAATCTATTTCAAGGAAGTTAGCGTCACTCCCGGATTTACGGTCAATCCGAATATCGGTTTTCTCACCCAGCACGACCGCGATTTCGCACTCAGCTATTACCACGCCACGCGCAAACAGGTTCTCGACGCGGTGCAGGGCCTCACTCCCGAGCAGTGGACATGGAAACCCGCTCCGGATCGCTGGTCTATTGCCGAAGTGCTGGAGCATCTCACGCTGGCCGAACAGGGATTGTGGAGCGTTGTGATGTCGGGCATGAAGTCGAGCACGCCTGCCCCGCCTCAGCCGGTGAACGACGAGAAGCTTATCGCCGGAATCACGGACCGCTCAAAAAAGGCGACCTCGCCTGAGATGTTTCAGCCAAAGGGCAGATGGAAAGCGGGCGACGCGTTGGTGAATGCGTTTCGCGAGCGCCGGGACGCAAACATCCAAAAACTCCTGAGCACGAATGAAGATTTCCGCGCACACTATACGAATTTAGGCGGCCAAGTCGTGAGCGTCTACCAAGGCCTCCTGTTCATCCCCGGCCACACCGAGCGCCACTTGAAGCAGATTCTCGAGGTGAAGTCCGCTCTTCCGAAATAACCGGCCTATTTCGAGGGAGCGTCACGACTGACGATCTGTTCCGCAACTGCGCGGAGATCCTTTCCGACAATGTCCGGAGGCGGCACCAGGGGGAACAGAATCTTACCCGGTCTTTCCACAAAGGCCGCTGATGCTCCCGCACGCATTGCGCCGAGAACATCCCAGGCATGAGCCGCGACCAGCCGTAGATCGCCGATTCGCACTCCGAGTTCGCCTGCAACCATCTGATATGGTTCCGGCGCGGGCTTATACCGTCGCACCTTATCGATGGAGAAGTTGCGCTCGAAGAATTTCCCGAGGCCGGCATTCGCGATCTGGCGCTCGACCGCACCCTGGCTCGAGTTCGTTAACGTGACCAGCCTCAGGCCGTTATCTCTGAGGATCTGCAGCGAATCGGCCACCTCCGGGTGTGGCGGAAGTTCGAGCATGGAAGAGAGAATGTTTTTCTTGTCGCTCTCAACAACACTCACGTGACGGCTGGAGGCAATCATGTCGAGCGCGGCGCCGGCCAGGGCAGCAAAATCGAAATAAGGACCGGCGAGCGTGGCCGCTTCCGAGTGGAGAAGCAAGAGCGAAAACCACTCGCGCAAGGAATGGTTCTCTCCGAAGATGCGGGTGAATTGAGGCGCGAGCGCCTGCACGTCGAGCAGGGTCTCGTTCACGTCAAAGACAATGATGCGTGGCATATCTATAGCGAGCGCTCCTTTAGGTTCACAATGCCGCGCGTGTCGCCGCGCAGCCGGAAGATTCGTTTGACCCAGGTCACCAGTTTGGGCGTGAGCCGGTTTAGGAGGAAGGTGTCGGCGGCTCTCCGGTTCGCGAGTGCGAACGTGGGATACGGGTAGATCGCCGATGAGATTGTACGCAGGTTGATGTTCGCGTGCATCGCGAGTGCGAATTGGGCGATCATCTCGCCCGCATTTTCTCCCAAAATTGACGCGCCGAGGATTTTTCCCCGCCGCGTCGCGAAGACCTTCACGAGGCCCGTGGTCTTCGACTCTGTAATGGCACGATCGAGCCTGGAGAACGGGAAGCGGTGCACTCGATGCTCGATTCGGTTCATGCGCAGATCCTCCTCGCCTCTGCCGACGTGCGCGAGTTCCGGTTCTGTAAATGTGCACCAAGGGACGCGGCCATCCTCCGTCGAAGCCGGCCAACGGAGGATCGCATTCGTCACTGCTACCTTGGCCGTATGTTCCGCCATGTGTGTGAACAAATATTTTCCAGTGACGTCGCCACAAGCGAAGATATTGTACGCCGCAGTCCTGCAATGACGGTCCACTGTGATTCCCTTCTCCGTAGCGTCAACGCCAGCGGCTCCGAGGTTCAGACCGGAGATGTTCGGGAGCCGCCCGATGGCAGAGAGAATCCCGTCGAATTCGATTCGGCCTCCACCTTTCAGGTGAGCTAAGCCTGGTTCCACGCGGTCGACATCCTCTCCCAACAGCAAGGTAATTCCCTCATCCTGAAGATGTGCCGCCAGCAACCTGGCCAACTCCGAATCGTCCCTGCTGAGGATTCGATTCGAACGATTCACAACCGTGACCGCCGAGCCCAGCCTGTGAAACGCCTGAGCCATTTCGATTGCGACCGGACCGGCTCCGAGGATCAGCAGACGCTGAGGGAGATGCTCCAGATCGAAGAGAGTCTCGTTATTGAGAATGCCTGCGCGATCCGCGCCCGGGAACTGCGGCATCCGCGGAAGGCTGCCGGAGGCGATCACGAAATAACGCGAGGTTAGTGTGCGACTGCCGCCGTTTCCGGAGAACTCAACCGCATGACGATTCAGAAAACGCGCGCACCCGCTGAGAACCTCTACGCCCAACCTCTCCATATTTGGCGGAGCATCCGCTTCTTCGTAGATGTACTGGCGGATTGAAGAAACACGCTCCATAACGCGGGCGAAGTCGTGTCCCGGATCCGACGAGGCCAACCCGAATATTTCCGCCGAACGGATGGCATGAGCAACTTTGGCCGCCTTCAGGAGACTCTTGCTTGGGATGCAGCCATGCCAGGTACAATCGCCGCCAAGTTTCCGCGCCTCGATGAGCGCCGTTTTCGCGCCTAATACGGCGGACATACCCGACGCTGTGAGTCCCGCCGCACCGCCCCCAATCACAATCAGATCGTAGTCGTAGGTCATTCCTGCCCTCATTGAGTGTAGAAAAAGCGGCGGCTTCTTACACCGGCAATCACGGTCACGCCGGCCCGAGGAGCCACGTTTTTGAAACCAGCCACGGCCGATAGGCGGCAGTATCGCTCTCCCTCCCGGCGTCCGTATTTGCCAAACGCCCGAACCGCACCTGATATCTTGGCAGTTTGCCGATTGACCGGTATCTCGCCTTCTACAAACCATACGACGTGCTTTGCCAGTTCACGCCCGGCGACGTGCCGGGCCGGGCGACGCTCGCCGATTACGTCCATGTCCCCGATGTGTATCCCGCCGGCAGGCTCGATCGCGATAGCGAGGGCTTGCTGCTGCTGACCACCGACGGCGCACTGCAACACAGGCTTACCGATCCGAAATTTGAACATCCGCGCACGTATTACGTGCAAGTGGAGGGAGCGCCTTCGGAGCAAGACCTGAAGCCCCTGAGGCTCGGAGTGCACATACAGGAATACGTGAGCCGTCCGGCGAAGGTGCGCGTGCTTAACGCAGAGCCCGGCCTTCCTCCACGGACTCCACCGATACGGTACCGGGCGAACATACCCGCAACATGGATTGAGATCACACTGACGGAAGGGCGGAACAGGCAAGTGCGCCGGATGACCGCATCGATCGGGTTTCCGACACTACGGCTGGTACGGATTGCAATTGGAGCACTGAGGTTGGGGGAATTGCAGCCGGGGCAATGGAGAGATCTGAGCGAGGCGGAACTGGCGGGGCTGAGAAATCGGGGCGGCCAGGTTCGACCGCCCCGTAAAGGCTAAAAGTAAATCTTGCCCGCGAGTTGGACAAGCCGCGGGAAGTTCTGCTGATTCATTGTCACCGTGCCGAACAGCGGGCTTCTCCAGTCCGTATTCGGACCCGGGAAGATCGGAGTGTTCGTTACGTTGAAGGATTCGGCCCGGAGTTGGAACGTGAAACGCTCGCTCAGCTTGAATGACTTCTGAAGAGCGATGTTCAATTGCGGTGCACTTGGGTTGCGGATGTTGGAGAAGCGATCCTCCACGTTCCGCAGCGAATAGGGCTGGTAGTCCTGATAGCAGCTCTTGTCATTGTTGAACCACTGGTTGTAGTTCTGATTCTTCACACGGTAGTCGCTGCAGGTGAAGATCGCGTTCGGTTTCCCCACCGGATATCCCGAAGAGTAGGACAGAATCCAATCGAATGACCAACCGTTTAGCAGCGCGCCAGCGATCGGCCCTTCGTATGGGAAGAACCGGCGATTCTTACCGATGGGCAAGTCCCACACACCGCTAAATGCAACTGTCTGCGGCTTGTCCTGATAGTCGAGCTCATGAATGAGCGGTTCGCTGAAGTTCCAGTCGTTCAGCCGGTGATTCGCCTCATACGACTTGGAGAACGTATAGGAAACCACGAAGGTCAGCACGCCGGAGTCGCGCGAGTTCAGGACGCGCTTTTCCAACATGACCTGCAACGAATCGTAGCGGTACTTACCGACGGGATTCGTGTATTGGTACACACCCGGGAAGATGGGATACGGCCGGCGAAGGTCGTATGCGTTGATGCGTGGCGAGCTGCCGAAGCCTGTGCTGGCAGGCAGAATGCCCTGGAACGGGTTCGGCAGAGAGGTGTTGAGATAGGCCGGGTTGTTGTGGCCAGCCTGGAAGTCGGCGTAAGACGGATTGCCGAATTGCAGGCCGACCGGATCGTGCACGGTCTGATTGCCAGAGTAAGAGGCTTCGAGAACCATGCCATGCGGCAACTCGCGTTGCAGGCCGAAGGAGAACTCGTACGTTCTCGGGATGGGCAGATTGCGCGAATCGAAGTTGATGCCGTTGCCGACATTCGTCAGCAGGCCCAAGCTGTTCCCCACCGGCGTTTGATATCCGTTCGGGAACGGATTCTCCAGCGAATATGGTCCGGTCAAACCGGCCGCCGGGGTGAAGTCGCCATCGAGTGAACGGAGATAGGGCGTAGTAATGTTGTACCCCGTAGTGAGGCTGCCGTTCGAGACCTGCCGGTAATAGATACCGACGCCGCCGCGGATGACGGTCTTGTTCATCACCTGCCAGGCAAAGCCGAGGCGCGGCTGCAAGTTAGTCCAGTCCGTGTCGTACACGTTACGCGGATTCCCGTCTTTGTTGGCGAAGGTCACGCCGCCCCGGATCACACTTGGAGCAGCCGGGTATAGATTTTCCTTGCCCGGATTTGCTGCGTCCCACTGCGATTTGAGATCCTTCCACTTGGCCACGATCTGATCGCTCAGCGGGTTCTTCGCATTGAAATCGAAGTAGCTGTTTACCCGATCGTGAATCTCAACGAACGGCATCTGCACGTCCCAGCGGAGGCCGAGGTTCACCGTGAGGCGCGGATGGATCTTCCAGTCATCCTGGAAGTAAACCGCGTAGTAGTTCTGGCGGCGGTAGTAGCTGTCGTTGTAATCGATCGACCCGCCAGTGGGCAGTCCGAGCAGGAGAGAAGCAACACCGCTGCCATCGGACTGGCCGAAGCCGCGTTCTTTATACTGCTGGGTCCAATAACGGCTGTTGAAATCCAGGCGTCCGGTCGCGAGCCCAGGACCGCCGGCGCCACGGCCGATTTGCGCCCATTCGAATCCGAAGTGCCAGGTCTGCTTGCCTTGCGTGTGCGTCATGCTCGGGGCAAAATCGATGTGGTTATCGGTATTCCAACTGTAGCTGGTGCCGATGATATCCGGATAAAGATCGAGCCGGATCACCGGAGCCGTTTTGCGATCGACTGTCGGCGGAATGGGCATCTGCTTGATACCGAGCTTGTCGTATGTGAAACCGTAGCTCTGATCCCCATCGGGGAAGAACGATGTGAAACGCGCGAAAGAACCGCGGATGTCGAGCACTGTGGTCGGCGAGATCACACGGCTGTAGTCGGCGATGTAGTTCTGATTTGTCCGCTGGCTTGTGATGTTACCGCGCTGCGCGGGCGGATCGAAACCGTTGTTGTTCCGGAATTCGCTTCCGTGCCAATAAGTGACCAGGGCATAGAAGCGATTGCTGTCGTTGAAGACGTGATCCCAACGCCCCATCGGCTGGTTGTAGCGATAGCGTCCAACGGAATCGGCACGAAGGAAGTTGTTCTGCAGAATGCCGGTGTTGCTGTTCGGCGCCGGGTACAGGGCCAGGATGGCTTTGCCGATCGGGCTGATACGGCTCTGAGGGATCACATTGCCGGGGAACTGGTCGCGGACATACTGTGTGCCACTGGGGCAGTTGTCCGACGCCTGGCAGGGACGCGTAGTGAGCGGATCGAATACATTCACGCCGTACTGCGTGAAGTGTTGACCGTCCCGAATGTCGAGCGGCGGCGTGCTCTGGATGAGCGGGAAGGGGACCACCTCACGCCAGCTTTCCTGGCTGTAGAAGATGAAATCCTTGTCCTTACGAATGGGTCCGCCGGCAACGCCGCCGAACTGATGCTGGTTGTGCTTGCCGCGCGGCTTACCGCCCGTATTGTTCTGAAACGTGTTCGCATCGAGGACGGAGTTGCGGAAGTAATCGAACACGTCTCCATGCCAATCCTTGCCGCCCGACTTCAATGTGGTGTTGACGGTTCCGCCACCGGTGCGTCCGAACTGCGCATCGTAGGTGTTGGTCTGGACTTTGAATTCCTGAATGGCCTCAACGTTCGGGGCGATCTGCCAACTTCCGAACGTGCTGATCGGAGCGCCGTTCAGCAGGAACTGATTATTGCCGCTGCGCCCGCCATTGATGCGATAGCTGCCGTTTGTGTCCCACCCGCGCGTGCCGGAGAAGCCATTCGCGCCGAACTGCTCCTGCGTGAAGATGACGCCCGGCGTGAGAGACATCAGCATGTAGCTCTGGCGGCCGTTAAGAGGGTACTCCTGAGTCTTAATCGGATCGAATACAAGGCCGCGGTCCGCGTTGGTCGTCTGGATAATTTCCTGCTGCCCGACTACCGTGACTTCCTGCGTCATCTGCCCCACTTCCATCACGACGGGCAGGTTTTGCTTGTCGGCGACACGCAAGATGATATTCTCGCGCCGGATTGTGCGGAATCCTTCCGCACTGATCTCTACGTTATAGTTTCCGGGCTGCAGATATGGAATTGTATATGTGCCCGCGGAATTTGTCTTCACTTCCACCGTATCGCCAGTGCCGATATTGGTGGCTTTGACAGTCGCGTTCGGTACAGCGGCTCCGGAGGCGTCCGATACTTGACCAAGGATCGTAGCCCGGAAATCCTGTGACCACAGGAAGATACAACTAAGCGCAAGCAAGGCGAGTGCCTTCAGCGGTCTGGAATGCAACATGGATTCACCCTTCCCCTAAAACATAAAAAAACAGAACGTGAGGGCAATTTTACAATAGTTAACAGCTCATTTCAAGACAACCAAAACGGAGTGTCAACGATTGCTGCTCAACCGGGTGTTCCTTGGGGGATGAGCGCAAGAAGGGAAGAGTGACTTGAATCAGATCTATTCGATACGGTAGTTCGGCGCTTCCTTCGTGATAATCACGTCGTGAACGTGGCTTTCTCTCAAACCGGCGACCGTAACGCGGAGGAATTTCGCCTTTTCCTGAAGTTCCGGAATTGTCGCAGCTCCGCAGTAGCCCATGCCGCTGCGCAGCCCGCCGACGAGTTGGAAAACCAGGTCGGAAAGCATGCCCTTGTACGGCACTCGTCCTTCGATTCCTTCGGGAACCATCTTGCCCGAGGCATCCTGGGCATACCGGTCGGAGCTGCCGGAGGCCATTGCGCCAAGCGAACCCATTCCGCGATAGCTCTTGAACGTGCGGCCTTGATACAGAATCGTCTCGCCCGGGCTTTCTTCCGTGCCTGCGAAGAGGCTCCCGATCATAACGCAATCCGCGCCCGCTGCAATGGCCTTCGTAATATCGCCGGAGTACTTCACGCCGCCGTCTGAGATGAGAGGCACGCCGCTGCCGCGCGTGGCCCTTGCGCACTCGGCGATGGCGGTGATCTGGGGCACGCCGGCGCCACTCACCACACGCGTCGTGCAAATGGATCCGGGACCGATACCGACCTTGATGCCATCAACTCCGAGCGCGATGAGGTCGCGCGCACCTTCGTAGCTGCCCACATTGCCGGCGATCAGTTGGATCTCCGGCATTGCGCTCTTCAAGTGCTTGACCGCGTCCATGACGCGCTCGCTGTGGCCGTGCGCCGTATCGATGACAAGCAGGTCGCACTTGCGCTGGACCAGTTCCTTGGCACGTTCCAGGTAGTCGCCTGTTGCGCCTAATGCGGCGCCGACGCGCAGGCGGCCCTGAGAATCCTTCGCCGCATTCGGATACTTCAATTTCTTCTGAATGTCCTTGACCGTGATCAGTCCCTTCAGAAAGTAGTTATCATCCACCACCAGGAGCTTTTCCACGCGATGCTTGTGCAGAATCTTTTCCGCTTCTTCGAGCGTGGTGCCGACCGGAACCGTAATGAGATTCTCCTTCGTCATCACGTTGGAGATGGGGAGGTCATAGCGCGTTTCGAAGCGCAAGTCGCGGTTGGTCAGAATTCCGACCAACTTGCCGCTGCGCGTGACCGGAACTCCGGAGATCCGGTAGCGCTTCATCAATTCCAGTGCGTCGGAGATCTTGCGATCCGGGTCAATGGTGACCGGATCGACGATCATTCCGCTCTCACTGCGCTTCACCCGGTCCACTTCCTCGGCCTGCCGGTCGATGGACATATTGCGATGGATGATGCCGATACCGCCCTGCTGCGCAAGCGCGATGGCGAGGTGAGACTCGGTCACGGTATCCATGGCGGAGCTCAGGATCGGAATGTTCAGTCGGATGTTCCGCGTAACGAACGTGCGAGTATCCGCCGTATTTGGCAATACCCCGCTGCGGGCTGGCTGCAGCAGAACGTCGTCGAATGTGAGACCTTCGGCAATATTATCCGGAATCATGGGTGGGATTACTTTCAGGTTAACACCGCGGTGTCGTTCCACTTCAGGTGTGTGCCGCAATGCGCTGGAACGCTTGCCCCAGCTTTCGGCTGCATCCGGAATACAAAGTCAGCAACGTCGATCTGGATGAGCACCCCGGTCGCGAATCCTATAGGCCAACGATTCCAAATGCGCCGGCTCGGTTCTAAGCCCCTCACGCGGGTTGCGGAAACGGCCCGCCACTTGCTACACTATGAGTTTGGCATTTTGAGGAGATTTTTGTCTTATGGCGAAACAGTGTGAAGTTTGCGGTCGTGGGCCCCAGTTTGGACACCGCATCAGCCACGCCCACAATGTGACGAAGCGTCGTTGGAACCTTAACTTGAAGGAAGTTCGCGCAGTTGTTGCCGGCGGCACCCGCCGCGTGAAGGTCTGCACCTCCTGCATCAAGAGCGGCAAGGTCATCAAAGCCGCTTAGTCCTCCCCCGCTTTTCAATCTACAGAGAGTTTTGGCAGGGCCGTCACCATCCTGTGGCGGCCCTTTCCGTGTTGTTACCAACGGCTCTCGCGCTTGCCCTGCGTAACTTTCGCGCCAAGCGTCCCGAGGCCTTCGATCCGCGCGCGCACGTTATCCCCCGCCTTGATCCGGGCGCCTTTCGGACATCCCGTCGAAATCAGGTCCCCCGGCTCGAGTGTAAAGAAATCACTGTGGAACCGCACCAGTTCGTAGGGACGGTGCCGCATGTTGCGAACGAAATCGCGAGAGCAGACGCCGCCATTATGCTCCGTGATCACTTCCAAGGCGTCCACGTCCTCGATTTCGTCCCGCGTGACGACCACAGGTCCAAAACTGAAGAATGTATCGATGCTCTTCGCACGGGTCAGGTAGCGCGGGTTCTTACGGAGTACATCTAGCGCGGTCAGATCGAGCGTTGTCGTGTAGCCGAAGATCACGTCCGGCACATGGTCGAAGGGAACAAAGCGGCACTCGCGGCCAATGATCACGCCGAGTTCGCCTTCGGCATCCACGTCGCTTGAAACATCCGGCGGAGGCAATTCGATATCGCCTTCCGGCTCGAACATGCACGAAGCCGGCTTCATGAAACTGCCTGGTTCCTCCGGTTGGATCGCGTCAATATCCTCAGCATGGGATCGATAGTTCAGGCCGATGCACCAGATCTTCCCCGGCATTTCGTAAGGCAGCATGGGCTTGACCTCCGCGAACGGTATCGGCTGCAGTTCCCTGCTGGCGCGTTCGTCAGGAAGTATGCCGTGTTGCACGATACCGAGGATGTCGTTCGGCACGCGCCCGCCTGTCTTCGCGTTGATCTCGGAAACCGGGACTATACCGCCGGGTTGCACCACGCCTGCCTCAATGGTGCCTTTGTATGCGAATCGGATGAGTTTCATATTGTTTTTGCGATGTCCACCAGATCACTGAATACGCCATAGGCCGTCTGCTGCAGACCCGGGTCGATCGAAACGGTGCCGACCGTGCCCATCAGGTCTGTATGCAGAAGGAGAAGATTTGACGTGCCGCGCACGGAGGCCAGAATGTCGGTGTCTTCCAGAACCTCCGCACGGACGCGCAGTTTGATTCCCGCTCTTGTTGTGGAAGCTCTGCTCACTAACGCGACGGTCTTGCGCTTCGCCGAGATTTCTGCAATTCGCTCCTGCGTCAGCCGGCCAATCCCTTTTCGATCCACTGCGAGCGGAGTGCAGTGCGCGTCCATCAGCACATTGGCAAGCGCGGCAGTCTTCGCGGCGGAGTCCCAGCCGTCGATATCGAAGCTCGCGTCCGCCTCCGCAATTCCCATGCGCTGCGCCTCGCCAATGCCTTCCGCCATGGTCATGCCTTTCCGCATGCAGTCGACCACGACCGTTGAGGTCGAGTTCAGCACACCGGTAAAGCCGAGCACCTTCACGCCCGGCAGATTGTTGCGCACCATATTAAAGACGGGTGCGCCATCCATGCACGCCGATTCGTACCGGAAGAGAACGCCGGCCCGCGCCGCCTCGTCCCGGAGCGCTGCGTATGCGTGCGCGATGGGACCTTTATTCGCAGTGATGACGTGCATGCCGCGTGCAAATGCTTTGCGGATATGGGTGATGGCCGGCTCGCCGGTGGCAGGTTCGAGGGGCGTCAGTTCGCAGCAGACTTCCGCTCCTGACCGGTCGAAGAACTCGTCAACGGAAGCAGCCGCGGAACCGAATGGGGGCTCGGCCGGCAGGCCTTTCAGATTATATGCGGTGCCGTGCCGGGCCGTATGGATCGCGACGATTCGGAAAGGATAAGCCGATCGTTTCCGCTCCAGGAGTTTGGCAAACGCGCGGCCCACGCTGCCAAAGCCAATGAGTGCAAGATTCAAAAGGCGATTGTAGCAGGCGGGTTGCGCCAGGCAGAGGCGCGTTCGTCAAAACTCCACCTTCCCGATCATGCTGTTCAGTTCCGCCTGCAGCGCTGTCTTGCGCTTCGTCGCCGCGGTCAGTTGATCTCTCAGCTGTGCCAGCTTCGCTTCCTGATCGGCCAAAATGCGCGCGTACTTCTGCACCTGTTCCTGCTGCCCGCTGACGTTGTTCAGGCTCTGTATGTTCTGGCGGATGCGATCCTGGTCGCGATTGAAATCCGTGATCTGCTGCTCCAGGCTGTGCATTTCATTGTCGTTCCCGGCGATCTGCTCCTTTTTCTGAGCTATGGCCTCCAACTGCCTCCTCGCCGTGTCGGACAGCTTCTTGTTCGCAACGTAATCTAAGAGCACGTCCGGCGTGAGGCTGATCAGTTGCACGGTGCTGTCATACTCGCGCTCCTCCGTCACTGCGAATGTCTGCGATCCATTCGCTGGAACGCTCACCTGGAAGCGCATCGCGGAGGGCGTCTTCTCGGTGGGTTTTTGATCCAGAACCTGGTAACCGCGCCGCACCGGGCGTTCCACGATCAGCGTCTTGGCCTTCGCATCAACATTGTTAATGTTGTACGTGACGAGTTCCTGTTGCGCATACCGGGTGGTCAGCAGGCCGCGGTTCGCGTGAATCTCGCGGACGTTCGCCACCTTGGAATCGTATGCGGTGGTGATACGTGTACCTAGATCGACGCCGTAGCTGATCAGCCGTTTATCGCCGCTCTTCACTGTCTCGATCAGTGCTTCGCCCGCGTAGGACCCGGCATCAAAAACCGTGATCGGACCGCCGTCCAGTGTCTTGCCGCTCGAGTTCGTCAATTCCGCGGCATTCATGGGGTGCTGCCCGTACGCTTCCGAGTAGATCAACAGCTTGCGCGCACCGATCTTTTGCTGCAAGAACGGCAGCATAGCGGATTCGCTCTTCTTGACTGTGACCGGCGTGGAGAAGCGGTATTCGAACAATTCGCCGACATCGCGGCCTTGCGCTGTCTGGCTTACGGAACTGGACTCAGCCATCATTGGGGGAGACTTTATTTGATACGGCGAAGGCGGAGGCGCCGCTGACGGAACATTTCCCACGATTCCTCCGACAATGCCTCCCGGAACACCTCCTGCCAGCCCGCCCGCAACGGCTCTCCGATCCGCCCGCACCGCATCCGCCACCGCGCCTTCATACACTACGGGCGCCGCTGCGCGATCTTCCGGTAATTCCGCGACAGGACGCGCCCTGTACTTTGGCTCGTACAGATTACTCACAAACGAAACAGGCCGCCCGGAAACCAGTGCCAGTTGCACTTTGTCCCAATCCTCACCGGTGGTGTTGTCGACTATCGCCCAACCTTCTAAGGTCGGCTCTCCGGCAGAAGGGAATAACAGCCGGTAGCTCGACTTCCAAACTGTGGTAGGAACCAGATAACTCGCCGCGATCTGCCTCGCGCCGGTGTCGATGGAATCAATATAGACGCTGCGCTTCTCTTTCGACCGCGCCTGCTCGACCACGCGGAGGTACTCCCGTAGTTTCGATTGCAGCGCGGGATCGGTAAAATGCACGGCCGTTGCCGCGCTCAAATCGAGAGTGCGCAAGTCTCCGTTGTCCAACAGGAGCACGACTTGCTCGCGCTCATTCTGCTTGTCGGTCGCTACAATCTGGCGCGCGCTCATGATCACGCCCGAGACCGTCTCGCCGCCGAATTTCAACTCTACTCGAGAGCCCTTCAACTGGTTCAGGAAAAAACTCAATGCGGGCGCGGCGGCATCGATTTTGAACGGGAATTCGGACAGTTTCCGCTCCAGCGGCTCGCTCGAGTCATACCGCAGACCGGAAACCTTCGCTCCCTGCAACGTCAACGACTTCAGCACGTCGTTCATTTCCGATGCTTTGAAGTCCAGGCGCGCCGCTTCGCCCGCGCGCAACTCGCCGGATCGCTCAAAATACCCGACGCCGTGCTTATAGAGGATCACCTCTTTCACCGGCAATTCCGCGCCCGTTACAGTCGCCAGCGCAAGAGCAGCAGTCACAGCAAACCGTCCCATAGTCAGAGCCTTAGACACGCCTTTCGATTATCCAGTTCCCGGGCTGGAAACCGCCCGGCACTTGTTACTCTATAAGGTGCGAATGTTGAGTGCACCCCCGTCCGGGCGGCAATGGTGGATTGTGTTGGCGCTTCTAGTGCTGGCTGTGTGCGGCGCGCGATACGCGACTCTGCTGCCTGTCCATGGC
Organism: uncultured Solibacteraceae bacterium; assembly: GCA_964464925.1. Classification (GTDB taxonomy): domain Bacteria; phylum Acidobacteriota; class Terriglobia; order Bryobacterales; family Bryobacteraceae; genus CAYXLI01. Next base: position 32,330 of record CAYXLI010000003.1, read on the forward strand.
TGGTCCGACGATGGATCTGTCTATATCCAGCATGCCGAGAACCTTCTTCAGGGACAGCCATACAATCACGTGCTGTTCGCGCAGACACCCTCGAACAAATCGCCCGTCAGTTTGTATCCGCCGATGCTTCCCGTCGTTCTCGCGGCGGAGATTCCGTTCACTGGGGTCGATTTCCGCGCGTTCAAAATTACGATGCTGATCATCTACGGCCTGGCGCTGTTCGCTGCGGGAGCCGCTCTGCGAAATCTGGTTGGAGATATCGTGGCGCTCGCGACCGTTCTCCTGCTCGCAGTCAGCTTCGAACTGGGCCGGCTGACGGATCATATCAACAGCGACTTCCTTCTTCTATTCCTGCTCTGCCTCCTCGTACTTTGGGAGGAGCATCGGTTCCCCCAACAGTGGGCACAACTTGTCTCGGCGCTGCTGGTGCTGGCGATCTTTGAGACTCGCACGGCAGGTATCGTGGTTCTTCCCGCACTCGTGGTGTACCGCCTCTGGGCGGGTACGCAATCGCGTAGAAATACCGCGGTAGCGGCACTTCTCAGTTGCGTGTTCCTCGGCATATCAGTTGCGCTTAACCGCGGAGGGGGAAATTACTTCGGACAACTCGTCGCCGGGATCAGCCCGATGACCATCCGTCGCAACCTGATTCAGTATTCGCTCTGTCTCGGCGATGTTTTCAACGGCGGCCGGCCGATAGCTCTGCTGCTGGACGCGCTGGCGATTTATGGCGCCTACCAGCTTCTCCGCGCCGGCAAACGGAGCCTCTGGTTTGTGTTCCTGGCCTTATACCTGCCGCTGATGATTCTTTGGCCGTTCAGCGATCCGGTTCGCTTCGCGCTGCCGTTCCTTCCGCTCGCGATCGCCCTGGCGGTTTATGGCGCGGTTCAGCGCCTCACATTATTAACCGGTCCCCGGCTGCGTCTCGCAACGGCCGCGGTTGTGACTGTCATCCTGGCCGCCATTCAGGTTCGCGCCTATGCAGGCGGAGCGGAGGCGGACTACGAGAGCGGCATCAATCACCCGCGCACGCTGGAGCTTTATAAAGCGATCGAAGCGGATCTACCCCGCTCTGCCGTGATCGTGTGCCGCAAGGCGCGCACGGTCGCGCTGATGACCGGCTTTCATACCATCGCTTATCCCCAGCTGAAGGGAAATGAGTTTGTGACCGATTTATGTCAGGTGGGGGCCACACATGTCATCAGCGCTCCCTCCGTTTTTGAGGACGATGCGAAATATCTGGAGCCGGTAATCAGGGAGAATTCAAGCCGGATGCAGGTGGTTTTTCATAATAGCCAGTACACACTGTATAGATGGCCGGTGGAAGTATGTCAGGCCAAATGAGATATGAGTGAGGTGTAACCGCCAAGTGCCGTGCCTTGCTTGACTTCGCTTTGTCATACGAGTCAGACTGAGGTATCGCAGTACTTGACGTTTTGGAACTTAATCAAAATGGTCGCAATTTGTTTAAAACACATGCAAGCAGTCATGCGCCGCTCCGCTCCGCCCGTGCTGTTTGTTCTTGCGGCCGTGTGCGCGCTCGGGCAGGATTTCGGTGGCCCTTCCGTACTGAGTCGAGGCGGAGCAGCCCCCGGAACGCGTGGCGGCGTCCCGGTTAATTTCACCTATTACGGTGGCCTTTCCGGTGTCTACACCAACAGCGCGGTCCCGTTGGCTCAGGGAGAGGGAGTCCACAAAGTCAGCTTCTACGGCGGGTCGCTCGATTTCGGCCTGACAGGCAGCCATTTGTGGCGCCACAGCATGTTTGGCATCGATTACCGCGGGAATATCCGTTACGACAAGAGCACACACTATACGAACGGATCCGAGCACGCTCTCTCCATGTTCTACTCGACGCGGCCAACCCGGGCGCTGCAACTCATGCTGGCCGAGACCGCGACGTCCTCGTCCTACGCATTTGGAAATTACACAGCCTCGGCCGCCGCTACGACAGACTTCATCGGCGTTCCCTTAACCGACTTGTTTGACAGCCGCGTCTACAGTACGCAGACAACCGGCACCATGAATTTTCGACAAAGCCGGTTCGTCTCGTACCAGATCACGGCTGATCTGTTTAAGATTTACCGTACCAATGCGAGTCTCGTTGGAGTCAACGGTTCGCGCATCGGAGGCGCATTGAGGTACGCGCCGACTCGCCGTCTCGGCTTCAACATGGGATACGATTTCTCACGATTCAATTTCCCGCGGGCCTATGGCGATTCGAATAGTCACAGTATTTTCGCGGGCTTCAGCTACCGTCCTACCCGTGGCTGGATATTGCAGTTCTCCGGAGGCGTATATCGCGTGGAATCCGTCGGTATCCAGAACGTGACACTGGTTCCGGAAATCGCGGATCTGCTCGGCGTCTCGACTGGGATTCGTTCTATTTACAGCCGGAACTGGGCGCGTCAACTCATGGCCATGGCGACCTATGGATATAAGCGGTCGAATGTGCGTGTCGGATACAACGAAGGAATTACACCCGGAAACGGCGTATATTTGACTTCGGCTCTCCAAACAGCAACACTGGGCTATTCATACTCGGGATTGCGAAAATTGTCCTTGAGCGCGAACGCAAATTACGACCACTATAAAAGCCTGTTCCAGCAGTTGCAGGGTTACAGCTCTTATTCCGCCGGCCTTTCCAGTAACTTTGTCATTCGGCCGCACGTAAACGGGACCCTCAGCTTCGACCTTCGAAAATACTCCATCTCGCAAGGCCAGAGCAGCGTCGGCAAGGCCGTGACTCTGGGCATCGTCCTTTCTCCGTCGCGCCTCCCGCTGCCGGCGTGGTAAATATGGCCGCTCATCTCCTCCTCATTGACGACGAAGAACCCCTCCTCAATTTGATGGAGACATATTTGAAGCGTTTGCAGTACACCGTCGAGAAGGCGGCGGATGGCACTCGCGCTCTTCAGCTTTTCCGCCAGGATCCTGGCCGCTTCCATTTGATCGTAGCGGATATCACGCTTCCTGACCGCAAAGGCCACGAACTCGCACTGGAACTGTTTGGCATGAATCCGACAGTGAAGGTGCTACTCTGCAGCGGATACCCGTTCGAACTTTCGACGCTCCCCGCCCCAGTGCAGCCCAATTTCGCCGTCCTGCAGAAACCCTGGCTCCCCAAGATGCTGGCTGAGGCGATCGCCGAACTTCTCGCGCGCCCCTAGAGCGCCATCGCCTGCAATTTCTCCGCAAAGTTCCCCCCCGAGTCGGTCCACAGCCTCCGGGCTTCCGCATTGAGAACTCTATCCAGCTCGCCCACCAGATGAAGCAAGCTGCGGATGTTCGATTGCGCCATGAACAGATAATTCGGGAGATCCCTCTGCGGCAGAAACAGCGTATCTATTCCGAAGTCGATTTGAAGATGATCTTCCATCTCGCTTTCAAACCGCGGACCGAAGCAGGCTAGCACCACTCTGGAGGGCTGAACGGCCCAGTCTTCTTCAAACTGCCACAGATCCCATTTCGTCTCCACCTGCACCGCACAATCGGCCGTAACGAACTCCTTTGCAATCGAAACAACCTTGTCCACGTCCAGCGGATCTTCCAACGGCGTCTCGATTAGTGGCGGCTCATTCCAGGAGACCGCGTTGATCCTCAGATTCGAACCCGATTGAGAGAGGCGCGAGTAAGGAAAGTTCCTCAGCAGACGCTCGTAATAACGAAGCATGCTGCTCTCGGTATAGCCTCGCAATCTGTACGACAAAAACAACTGATCCGCCATATCTTCATGGTACCCGCTGCACCGGCTGCTACCCTGAAGATATGCTGACTGATCTGGTGCAAATCCGCCGCATGGGCGAAAAGAAGCGCGAGGAAAACGAGCGCTTCCGCAAGCACCTGAAGCGGCACACGTTCGTTGAAAAAAGCTTCCGCCGAATCGCCAAAGACGTGGAAGACAAGATCGACTGTTCCCTCTGCGCCAACTGCTGCCGTGAGGCGACAGTACGCCTGGCCGACCGCGATATCGAGAAGTTGGCAAAGTTCCTGCGCGTGAAACCCGCTCAATTTATAAGGGAGTACTGCGAGGAGAGCGAGGAAGAGGGTCTGATCCTGAAACGCACTGACACGGGCTGCATTTTCCTCGATGGAAATCTATGCAGCGTGTACGAAGCGCGCCCGGGCAACTGTGAGGATTTCCCGCACCTTCTACGTGGCCAAGGCTCGCTGCAGGCGCGAATGTGGGAATTCAAAGATCGGGCCTGCTATTGCCCCATTGTGTACAACACTCTGGAAGCCTTCAAAGAAGAGACGGGATTTCGCGGCTGAGCACTATTCGTGCAGCCGCTCTGTGACCGTCACAGGCTGAGCCAGCCGGAAGCTGACTTTCGACTCAACAGGCAATTGCGCCGGCTTGCCGCGTGTCAAAAGCACATCGCCCGCACCAGCGGCACCACCGACGCCTGCGCCGATCGCAGCGCCTTTCCCGCCGCCTGCAATCGCGCCGATGATGGCGCCGAGACCGGCTCCGACCCCTACCTTTGCGGCATCCGTCTTCTTACTCGCTTCCGCCTGCCGCTGGAACCGCTCCGTGCGGAGTTGGACCTTCTGGCCATCCGATGTATTTAAGGACGTGAGTTCGATTCCCAACTGCGCAACGCCCTTCACCTTGCCGCCTTTGTCGATATCCACTACCCGGCCGAGCGCTCTTGAGCCTCGTTCGGCAATCACCATGTGATCGATGATTACAGGCTGGTCGAGCGTGGCGCGGAACTGGTCGCCCTGGAAGCTGCGATCGGTAGAAAGAGCCTCATCCAGACGCACCGTAATCAACGTGCCAGCCGGAATCGTGACCGTCTGTGGCTTTCTCGATTCCGGGCGAGCCGCTTCCATCACGGGCGCGGGAACTGCGGGTGCAGCTTCCGTCCGAGGCTCCTCACGAGCCGGAGTTGGAGCGGGTACAGCCGCGGGCGCTGGTGAAGAAGCCGGCGGTGCCGCCTGCACCGGCGGAGCGGACGCGGGCGGAAAATTCGATGCCGTCCTCAGTGGCGAGGGACGCGCTCCCGAACTGGCAGTCGAATGATGAGGCTTCCGGCCAGCTTCGGCCACTTGGGGGGTGGAGACCGGCGCGGGCGATGTTACAGCCTCAGGAGAGGAAACCACAGGCTGCTGCGGATTCGCTGGTGCACTGGGTTGCGCAGGAGACGAACTGGCCGGCGCTGTTGCCACTGCGGTCTGAGGTTCACTGTGGTGATTCGTTGAGACTACATACGCCACGCCGGACGCAATCACAATGCCTGCGACGAAAGCCAACACCGGTTTCATATCACCCTCCTACTGCTACAAACGTCGCCACGCCGGTTACGGTTTCAGCCGATCGCCACTCGGAACGGTAATCGGCGAGGTTAATTTTCGTTTATCGGCCGCGCCCTCTAAACTGGTATTGATGGCTCTGTTTCCGGCCGGTTTCTCCATCGGCTCTGTAACCCTGGCACCCGCCACAGTCCTCGCGCCCATGGCCGGCGTGACTGACACAGTTTTCCGCCAACTCATTCGCGGGCAAGGCGGCTGCGGTCTGCTCATGACGGAGTTCACCAGCTCTCATGGCGTGGTGAAGGCCAGCACGAATCGCAAGCTGGGTAAGAACATGCGCCACCTGGAGTTCGAACCCCACGAGCACCCTATCTCCAGTCAACTGTTCGGGTCCGATCCGGAAGTGATGGCCGACGCAGCCCGTATCTGCGAGGACCTGGGCTTTGACATCGTGGACATCAACTTCGGCTGCCCGGTAAATAAGGTAGTGAAATGCAATGGCGGATCCGGCCTCCTTCGGGATCTGCCGCTCGTGGAACGAATCCTCACCACCGTGCGCAAGGCGATCAGCATCCCGTTTACCTGCAAGTTCCGCGCAGGCTGGAACGACCAGGAACTGGTCGCCGTCCGTATGGGCAAGCTCGCGGAGGATTGCGGACTGCAAGCCGTGGCATTACATCCGCGTACGCGCGAACAAGGCTATAGCGGCAAGGCCGACTGGACCCGGATCGCGGAGGTCAAGGCCGCCGTCAAGATCCCCGTCATCGGCAATGGCGATATCAACACGCCCGAGGACGCCGTCCGCATGATCCGGGAAACACACTGCGACGCCGTTATGATCGGCAGGGCGGCTTCGTCTAACCCCTGGATCTTCCGCCAGATCTCCGAGTATCTCGCCACGGGTTCCTACTATCACCCGAGCGAACGCGACCGCTACGACGTAATGCGGCAGTATTATTCGATGCTCACTGAGCGGGAAGAGCCCGACGCCACCGGCAAAATGAAGCAGTTCGCTACCTACTTCACCCACGGCGTCCGCAACGGGTCGAAACTGCGGCACGAGATCTATCACCAGAAGGAAGCGCACGAGATTCTCGATTGTGTGGACCGGTTCTTCTCCAGTGAGTTGGCCGTTGCGGCCGTATGAAAAAGGTCCAACTGATCACAGACGGGGCTTGCATCGGCAACCCGGGCCCCGGTGGGTGGGCCTGCATCCTGCGCTTCGGTGACCATAAGCGGGAGATGTACGGCTCCGAGCCGAAGACCACAAACAATCGCATGGAACTCACAGCCGTGATCCGCGGCCTGGAAAAGCTGAAGGAGCGTTGCGAAGTCGAGGTCACAACGGACTCTCAGTACGTCATGAACGGCATCACGTCCTGGATCAACGGCTGGAAGCGCAACGGCTGGAAGACAAAGGACAAGAAACCGGTGATCAATCAGGACCTCTGGCAGGCGTTGGACGTCCTCAACGCACAGCATAAAACCGTTTGGAGCTGGACCAAGGGTCACGCCTCGCACGAGGACAACAATCGCTGCGATGAGCTGGCCACCATGGCGGCCCGCACGCAGACTACAAACCTTTCAGGTGCTTCCTGAGGAATTCGAAAGTCCCCACACCATGAATCGTATGTGGACCTGAGAAGAATTCTATCTCGGTCCTGTCTCCGATTCCCTTCCCGTCGTAGTAGCGCCGGACCTTGGCAAACTCATACGCGATCCATTCGTCGATCCCGACCGAATCCGAATGCCCCCGCTCCACCATGAACGGGCGGGGCGCAATCAGCGTAGTCATCTCGAAGTAGGCCATGGTGTTGCCCAGATTGAACTCCAGCATGTCGTACTCGGGCGTATACATATAGCTGAACGGCTCGTCGACGCTCGTGATCTTCCAGGTCCACTCATTGAAATCTCCCGAGCAGATCACCGCCTTGTAGCGCGGCTCCAGCGGCGGAACGCGCATCGCCGTCTTCCCGCCATACGACAAGCCATAGAATCCAATCCGCTGTGGATCTACAAAGGGCAGAGTCTCCAGCCAGTCGAGAGTCCGCCGGTGCTGCGAGACGATGAACGAAAACAGCGAGAGCTTCAACGGATTTGCCTTGCGAAGGAATTGCCGGAAGCGCGGCAATTCAATATAAGGATTCTGCGGAGCATAGACAACAAATCCCTCCTCCGCCAGGCGCGCCGCGTACCGGTGGTACGTATTCTCGGCTTTCTGCGTCGGGGGCGCGACGATATCCAATGGGTGATCCCCGAGCCCGTGCTGGCACACCACGACGGCCCGGCGCTCCCCTGCCCTCAAATTCTTCGGAACCAGCAGCATGCCCTCCGCGAACGACTCTTTCAAAACTGGGATGACAACTTCGTACGCTCGGAACTTCTCCGTGTCCAGCACCAGCCTGGTGCTCGCCGTCAACGGCTGATCCGGGGCAGGCAGTTTCCCCAGAATCTCCTCGTCCAGATAGCGCGCCGAAGGAGTGAAGGCTTTGCGCCGCGCCGTCGACTGACGAACGAGCGCCTGTGTGAAGTCCACCATCTGCTGGAAATTACGAGAACTCAATCCGGGATCCGCCTTCCAATCCACTTGCGGTACATGGACCTGCTCCGCCCCACTCAGCTCCCGTGCAAGCGCCCGGACCGGCCTCTCCTCCGCGCTCACAACCAGCCCCGGGTGATATACGCGGGCCCTCGCGATCTCTTGCTCAACCTCCACCGGCCGTCCCAGCGTACCCGGCGCCGCCCCTCCCTGGTTCGCAGGTGGTGCTTCCCACTCCGGATAGTCCCGCGTGTCGATCCATAGCTTCCGCGGAGCCACCAGCGACGCCACCTCCGCATCTCCGAAACCGTCCAGCAGGCCCCAGACATTCCGGTAGATCGGCTCCTTCCAGATCTGCTCCTTCGATCCGAAGTAGCCGCCAACCACCGCAGCAGTAATGCGCGTATCCAGCGCCGCCGAATAGAAGGCGACCAACCCACCTTCTCCGTACCCGATCACGCCTGTCTTGAGCCCGCGCCGGTTAAACCAGTCGACTGCCGCGAGCACCTCCTGCACCTCATAGCCGATCACGTGCCGCCCCATCTCATAGGCCATCCGGTAAACGAACTCACGGTGCGGCTGATTCGTGCGTTTCCCCGCCTCGGGACTTGCCAGCCCCGTTGAGCCCCGGTCCACCAACGCAGGCATCAGGATGTCGCATCCGCTTGCGGCCAGCACCTCATAGCCCATCGGAGGCCCATCGGGGTCCTGCAGCACGACCGCGCCGCACTTCGGCTCATGCGCCGCCTTGAGATATACGCCGCTGGCTTCGAAGCCTGCCAGCACCGGCCAGCGCACGGAATAGACCTGGAATCTTTTGGAAAGGTTGTCGGATTCGAAGGACAGGCGCTCGAACGGCACCCTCTTGTCCACTGCGCCAATTAGATACGCCAGCCGCTTGCGCGTGCCCGGCTTCTGCCGTATCACCAGGCTCTCGGCCTGCAGCCTGTCCAGCGTACGCTCCATGCCTGTCAACATTTGCGATGCCAGGTCACCTTCCATCGTGAGCGGGCGCGTGCCGTCCAGCGGCTGTGCGGAAAGAGAGGAAATCAACAACACACCGAAGAGCAGCTTACGCATAGCTCTCCAGTGTATCTACAAAGATCAGACGGTCGGAATCGCTTCGGGAACCGACGGCAGGTCCAGGAGTTCCGTAGAGACAACGGGCTCCGGCGCAAATGTGGTTGCCACCGGGATGTGCTCCGAAAGACTTGCCTGTGGAGTGTACAGTTCTCTCAGGCCGAGCACTTCCTTAACGAGCGCGGCGCAAAGCACCCGCTTCAAGGATCCATCGGATTGGCGGGCAAGGTCAACGAGCCCCGCCCGGTCGCAATCGAAGGCACTCCGGTCCGTCGTCAGAGCGTCGCCCCAACCCATGTTGCCGGTGGCCGGATACCAGCCGCCGATCGGAATCGGGATATTCTCTTCCCGGCATTCCTCCAATGCGGCTCGCAACAGCTTGGCTTGCTGCACGCGGTACCGGTCCGTACCAGGTTCCACAAATCCGTGCCTATGACGCTTGATTGCCGGGCGAAAACTCTCGGGCGTTCCGAACTCGCTCAGGCAGACTGGCAGGCCGGTGGCATTGTGCCACTCTCGCAACCAGCCGGCAATGCTCTTCTGCTTGTGCATGTTCGGATAGAGATCGATGCCCGCGATGTCCACCGAACTCTTCAGGTCCAGTACGGTCTCGATCTCCGGAGCCGGCTCCGAGCAGACCACCGTTGCGCCATGCTCGTGCGCCACCTTGGCGGAAGCATGAAACGCCTTCACCAGGTTTTGACGCATCTGCTCATACGTCCGGCGATTCCGGACGTGAGGCTGCCAGTTCCCGCTCATGCCGCGCTGGAAAGCTTCCATCTGCACTTCCACAATCGGGATCACCAGCCGGAAGTGATAGCGCTCCAGCAAGCGATGCGTGAACTCCGCCAGCCGCTCAGGCAGCTCCTCTGCGAAAATCGCGTGGCTCTCACCCTTGCGTGGCAGCCACGTCGGTAGATTGAAGTGGGCGATCGGGTAGAAGATCTCCAAACCTAGCTTGACGGCCAGCTCAACCTTGGGATCGATCAGGTCCCACCGGTATTGCCCCCGTTCGGGCTCCGCCAGCGACCACGGCGTGCCCCACCGCAGTAAGTCGAAGCCGAGGGAAGAGATCTGATGAAAGTCTTCCTGCCAGAGCAGGTCATGTTGGATGCGGGTTGCGTGGTAGCTCCACCCGTCATTTATGTCAGGCATCGCAGTATCGATGCCGGCAATCAGGCGCACTTTGTTCGAAACTCCAATTGGAAGGATGTCATGAAGGCAAAGTTGGTTGCTATCCCCCAATTGGGTGTTTTGATTAATTATTGTGGGGGTTTGCGATGAATTTTAGTTCATCTGCTACCCTTCTCGCCGCCTCGTTCGCAAGCGCTTGCTGAAATGCGATAGAGTTGCAACAGACCCCCGGGTGTAAATCGATATGAGTTTCCTCGATCAGAATTTCCTGCTGTCCGGCGCCACTGCGCGCCACCTCTACAAGAACTTTGCTGAGACCGAGCCGATCCTCGACTTCCATTGCCATCTGCCTCCGAAGGACATTGCCGAGAACCGCGAATTCGCAAATCTCTTCGAGATCTGGCTGGAAGGCGATCACTACAAATGGCGTGCCATGCGCGCTTGTGGCGAAGCCGAACGCGTCTGCACGGGCGATGCGCCCCCCTACGAGAAGTTCCTCGCCTGGGCCCGCACGGTTCCCTACACGCTACGGAATCCGCTGTACCACTGGACACACCTGGAGTTGAAGCGCTACTTCGGAATCGACGTGCTGCTCGATGAGCGCACGGCGCCCGCCATCTGGGAAGAAGCGAATCGTGTGTTGCGTTCCGGCCTCACCGCGCATGCCATCCTGCGCAAGTTCAACGTCCGGGCCATCTGCACCGTCGACGATCCCGCCGACACGCTCGATTGGCACAAGAAAATCGCCGCTTCCGATCTGTCTACGGCTGTCCTACCGACGTTCCGTCCCGACCGCGCGTTTCAAGTGACGGCCGTGCCGCAGTGGAACGAGTGGGTGCACAGGCTCGGCCGCGAAGCGAACCTGGATATCCGCACCTTCAGGAACTTCCTCGCCGCCCTCTCTACCCGGCATGACCACTTTCACGTCATCGGCTGCCGTCTGTCCGATCACGGGCTCGACTCGTGCTTCCCCGGCAACCCCTCCGAAGCGGCCGTGGCTCCTGTCTTTGAAAAGCTTCGCGCGGGAAAAGAAGTCAATGAGGCCGAACGTCTGGCTTTCGGCGCTTACCTGATGCTGTTCTTCGGCAAACTCGACGCCGAAAAGGGCTGGACCAAGCAGATCCACCTGGGAGCCCGCCGCAACAATAACACTCGTATGTACCGCAAGCTGGGCGCGGACACCGGCTTCGATTCCATCGGTGATTTCCCACAGATCGACACTCTCGGCGCCTACCTGAACTACCTGGAAGAGGAAGAAAAGCTGCCGCGCATGATCCTCTACAACAACAATCCGACCCAGAATTACACCTTTGCCACCATGGCCGGAAACTTCCAGGGCAGCGGCATCCGCGGCAAGATCCAGTTCGGCAGCGGCTGGTGGTACCTCGATCAAAAGGAAGCGATCGAGTGGCAGATCAACGCGCTCTCCAATTGCGGACTGCTCTCCAACTTCGTCGGCATGCTGACTGACTCGCGCTCCTTCATGTCTTACCCCCGCCATGAGTACTTCCGCCGCGTGCTCTGCAACCTGGTGGGTACCGACATTGAAAAGGGCGAATTGCCCGATGATGACGCGCTGAACGGCCGCATGGTGAAGGACATCTGCTTCGGCAACGCCCAGCGCTTCCTCAACCTGCCCGCCCGCCAGTTGGCCGGAGTCTCTGCGTAAAATGCGACGGCGCGAGTTCCTCCAACTGTCGCCATTCCTCTTGAGGGCCGCTCAGCCGAAAAAGCGGCCCAACATTGTCCTCATCATGGCGGACGATATGGGGTTCAGCGATCTCGGCTGCTACGGTTCGGAGATCCCGACGCCGAACCTGAACCGCCTGGCGGAAACCGGCGTTCGCTTCACTCAGTTCTACAACACCGCGCGCTGCTGCCCCTCCCGCGCGTCTCTGCTTACCGGCCTCTATTCCCACCAGGCCGGCATCGGCCACATGGTGGAGGATCGGGGCTACCCCGCCTATCAGGGATATCTGAACGACAAATGCGTCACGGTCGCCGAAGCATTGAGACCCGCTGGCTATCACACGATCATGTCCGGCAAGTGGCACGTCGGCGAACAGCGCCCACACTGGCCCACCGATCGCGGTTTTGAGCGCTACTTCGGCCTTATCCAGGGCGCCGACAACTACTTCCGCCCTGAACGTCAGATGGCGCTGGAAGACAAGCCGTGGAAACCGTCTACCGACCAGAAGTTCTACATGACCGACGCGTTCACTGACTACGCAGTCGATCGAATCAAGGAATACGCGCCCAAGCCCGATCCGTTCTTCCTCTATCTCGCCTACACGGCGCCCCACTGGCCTTTGCACGCTTGGCCCGAAGACATTGCGAAGCATCGCGGCAAGTACCGGAAAGGCTGGGACGTGCTACGGGAGGAACGCCTCGCACGCCAGCGCACCATGGGAATTGTCGACAGGCGTTGGGCTCTGACGCCGCGAGACAGCTCCGTACCCGCCTGGGATTCCGTTCAGAATAAAGATGATTTCGATCTGCGCATGGCCGTCTACGCCGCGCAGATCGATCGCCTCGATCAGGACATCGGCCGCGTGCTCAAGACCCTGCGCGACACCGGCCAGCAGGAAAACACCCTTGTCATGTTCCTTGCCGACAATGGCGGCTGCGCCGAAGAGAAGATCCGGGGCGAACTGCCCACGCCTCCCGGCGGCGCGGACTCCTTCACCAGCTACGGCAAACCTTGGGCGAACGCCAGCAACACGCCCTTTCGCCTTTACAAGCATTGGGTGCACGAAGGCGGAATCTCCACCCCGTTCATCATGAACTGGCCTGGCCACAAGCTGAGCAAGTTCGACCATCGCCCGGCCCACATCATCGACCTGCTGGCGACGTGCGCCGATGCCGCCGGCGCTGCGCCTCCGAAGACGGAAGGCATCAGCCTGCTCGGCAACCGGCGCATCCACGACTCAATCTTCTGGGAGCACGAAGGCAACCGGGCAGTCCGTCAAGGCAAGTGGAAGCTCGTGTCCCGCCATCCCGATGCCTGGGAGTTATACGATATCGAAGCCGACCGCACCGAACTGCACAACCTCGCGGCAGATAACCCGGATCGCGTTACCAGAATGAAAGCCGATTACGCGGCTTGGGCCGAGCGCTGCGGCGTGCAGCCCTGGCCGCTCAGAAAGCGCAATCCGGCCTAGTCCGGCCGCTATTCTGGAATTTGAAGAAATCGTTCCAAAAACTGGGCCCGTACCTCTGGCGCTACCGGCGCGGCCTGTTCGTCGGAATGGGCGCGCTCGTCGTCAAGGACGTAGTCAACGCCCTGCAGCCGCTGCTCTTCGGTTGGGGCGTAGACTCCCTTACGCGCGGCTTCGCGATTTCCAAAGTCTTCTGGCTCGCCATTGTTCTAGTTGCGATCTCAGCGATCAAGGGCCTCTTTCAGTACTGGATGCGCGTCATCCTCATCGGCATGTCGCGCGACATCGAGTACGATCTGCGCAACGATCTCTTCGATCATCTGATCGGCCTCTCTTCGGACTTCTACTCCCGCTACCGCACCGGCGACATCATGGCCCGCGCCACGAATGATCTGAACGCAGTCCGTATGATGCTCGGCCCCGGTCTCATGTACTGGACCGAGACCATGCTCACCTTCGTGTGCGTGATTGCGGTCATGGCCTGGGTCGACCCGCCTCTCACATTCATCGCCCTTATCCCTGCCCCGGTCGTCAGCATCGTCGTGCTGCTGTTCGGCCGCATGATCCACGCGCGCTTTGAAGAGATCCAGAAGAAATTCTCCGATATCAGCAGCCGTGTGCAGGAAAATCTCGCGGGTGTCAGGGTCGTCCGCGCCTACGTCCAGGAGCAGGCGGAACTTGAGAAGTTCGAGCGTCTCAATCGCGAGTTCATCACCGAGAACATCAGCCTCGCCCGCACGTCCGGCATGTTCATGCCCCTCCTGCAGGCCCTGGTCGGCATCGCGTTTCTCATCGTGCTGTGGGCCGGCGGATCGCGCGTACTCTCCGGCAAAATCTCCCTCGGCAATTTTGTGATGTTCAACATGTACATGGGCATGCTGGTCTGGCCCATGATCGCGCTCGGCTGGGTGGTGAATCTCATGCAGCGCGGCTCGGCATCTCTCGCGCGCATCTACGAAATGCTCGAGGAGCGGCCCTCTATTGCCGCCCCGCTTTCTCCCCAATCGGCGGAGAATACTCGGGGTGAAATCGAATTTCGTGACGTTACAGTGGACCACGGAGGCACGTCCGCCCTCAGCAGGCTGTCTCTCCGTATTCCTGCCGGTTCGACGGTCGCCATCGTCGGCCATACCGGCAGCGGCAAGAGCACCCTGGTCCAACTCATCCCGCGCCTCATCGACCCGACAGCCGGTGCCGTATTGCTCGACGGCAAGGATCTTCGTGATCTCGATCCGCACGAACTCCGCCGTCAGATCGGCTTCGTCCCCCAGGAAACGTTCCTCTTTTCCGCAACGCTCGGCCAGAACATCGCCTGGGGCGTGAAGGAGGCTTCCCCTGAGGAGATCGCGCGCGCCGCCGAACTCGCCGGCCTCAGCACGGATATCTCCTCCTTCCCGAACGGTTTTGACACAGTCGTGGGCGAACGGGGCATTACCTTGTCCGGCGGCCAGAAGCAGCGCACCGCAATCGCGCGCGCCATTCTCCGCAACCCGAAAATCCTCATCCTCGACGACGCGCTCTCGAGCGTAGACACTCTCACCGAAGAGCGCATCCTCACAGCGCTCGAAGAGGTAATGCGAGGCCGCACCACGATCCTCATTTCGCACCGCGTCTCCACCGTCCGGAATGCCGGCCGCATCTTCGTCATCGAACACGGGCAGCTTGCCGAACAAGGCACGCATGAGGAACTGATTCGCCGCCGCGGTTATTACGCAGACCTATATCAGAAGCAGCTTCTCGAAGAAGAACTGGAAGCGATCTAGCCGCTCCGACTGGATCAGGTTACATCCGGCCGCGGCTCTGCGATACAATCCCTAGCCATGCGTAGCTTTGTCTGCCTGCTTGCCCTCTGCGCGCTGCCCCTGGCCGCGCAGCAGAAGAAAATCGTAGTCCTCAATGCCGACCCCGCCATGGTCTCTGACTTATCCTCTGCGTCCAGCAAGGTCCGGATTGTTTCTGCCACGCGCGCAAACTTGAAACAGGAACTAGCCGATGCCGACGCTCTCATCGGCGAGCCGACTCCGGAAGACATCCGCATAGGCAAGAACCTCCAGTGGGTGCAGGTGATGTCGGCCGGCGTCGAACGCGCGCTGCATCTGTCTGGCGGGAATGATCTGCGCGATTCGAAAATCATCCTCACGAACAACCGCATCGTACAAGGTCCGGAAATTGCCGATCATGCGCTCGCCATGCTGCTCGCCCTCTCGCGGGGTCTCAACAAATTCATCGCAGACGATAAACAGGAGAATTGGCAGCCGCGCCCCTATAAAGGAATCGAGCTGAATGGCCGCACTGCCGTCATCATCGGCGTCGGCGGCATCGGAACCCAAATCGCTGTCCGCGCCGCCGCTTTTGGTATGAACGTCATCGGCGTCGATCCACAGGACATCCCCTTCCAGCCCTCCATCAAAAAGGTGGTCAAGCCCGACCAGCTCGACGAAGTCATCCCCGAAGCCGATGTCGTCTTCATCTCCGCTCCGCACACGCCGGAAAGCCACAAAATGATGGGTGCGAAGGAATTCGAGCTCATGAAGAAGGATTCCTACTTCATCGCCGTTAGCCGCGGCGGCCTCTACGATATGAACGGCTTGGTGAAGGCTCTCGACAGCAAACGCCTCGCCGGCGCCGGCGTAGACGTAACCGACCCGGAGCCGCTCCCCAAAGGCCATGCGCTTTGGAAGTTCGATAACGCGATCGTCACGCCTCACATCGCCGGCCGGTCCGATAAGGATCGCGCCCGCATGATCTCCACTATCAAGCAGAATATTGCCCGTTTCGCAGATGGCAAACCGCTGGTGAACGTGGTCGATAAGAAGCGCGGCTACTAAGTCAGTGCAAGGCGCAGGCGGTTCGGTCCTTCGCGAATCGCTTCGGCTGCAATCACACCGTAGCCGAATGTGATTCCCTGCGGACCGGCCGCCCGCCGCTCCGCATACATTTTTCGCACCCGGCGAACATGTCGTCCAAAGTGGCCTCTACCATGAATCGTGCCAGCGCTATCTGCGCCGGCAGCCGCGCCCGGATGAATGCCTCGCGCCGGGGTTCCGCTCTACCCTGTAAGTATGAATCAGCGCATCAACGCATTGAACGTAGCCCCGGATGCCTACCGCGCCATGGCACATCTGCAGAGCTACGTGGATCATTCCAATCTGGACAGCAAGCTTCTGGAACTGGTGAAGACCCGCGCCTCTCAACTCAACGGCTGTGCATACTGCATTGACATGCACACCAAGGACGCCCGCGCGATGGGCGAAACCGAGCAGCGCTTGTACGCTCTCAGCGCGTGGCGGGAAACGCCGTTCTATTCGGAGAAAGAGCGCGCCGCCCTCGCATGGACCGAAGCCTTGACTCTCATTTCCGAGACCCACGCGCCCGACGATGTGTACCAGGAGGCTCTCCGCCATTTCGCCGGAAAGGAACTGGTAGACCTCACGCTCGCGATTGTAGCCATCAATGGCTGGAACCGGATTGCAATCGGCTTTCGCGCTGAACCCGGCACCTACAAAGCAGCCGTAAAATGAGCCCGGCCGCGTTCTGACGCACCAGCCGTCTTTACGCAATCGGCTCGAATCCGCTGGCCCTACGCCGTCGGCCCGCGCGGCCCGTAAAGCCGCGCCGTCCGCGGCCCTTGCTTATCCTCTGTTCCTGCCGTTCGGTATATGATCGTCTCCGCCTCCTCAAAGCCTTGGCGCCCTGACATCGTCCAGATCCCACTTCAACGCCCCTCAACCGCATTTCGACGCTTCTTTCGCGGTTTCTTCCCCCTAAGTTGATAAAATAAAGGGATTACGATGGAGAACCGCAAGCAGCGACAGCAAGCCCTTCTGGAAACGCTCGAAACCCGCATCCTGGTGATGGACGGCGCGATGGGCTCCATCCTGCACTCGCAACTGACTCCTGAGGATTACGGCGGCACTCATCTGGAGAACTGCTCGGATAACGTGTGCCGCACCCGGCCGGACGTCATCATTGGCATTCACGAGATGTATCTGAAAGCGGGCGCCCAGATGATCGAGACCAATTCGTTCAACGGCCACCCGATCTCGCTCGCTGAGTTTCACCTCGAGAATGACACCTACGAGATCAACTTCAAGGCGTCACAGCTCGCCCGCGAAGCCGCGGACAAGTACTGGACTGCCGGTAAGCCCCGCTTCGTCGCAGGCTCCATGGGGCCAACCACGCGCTCCATCTCCGTTACGCGCAATGCCGATTTCCCCACCATGCGGAAGGGCTACTATGACCAGGCCAAGGCGCTCGTCGAAGGCGGCGCGGACGTCCTGCTCGTCGAAACCAGCAACGACACGCTCAACATTAAGTCCGCCCTGCTCGCCATCGAGCAACTGGAGATCGACCTCGGTATCGTCATTCCGGTCATGGTCTCGGGCACGATCGAACCCACCGGCACCATGCTCGCCGGCCAGACCGCGGACGCGCTCTACGCCTCCATCGGGAACCACAAGCTCCTCTCCATCGGTCTGAATTGCGCCACTGGCCCGGAGTTCATGACGGATCACATCCGTACCCTGCATGAACTCTCGAATACGCGCATCTCGTGCTATCCGAACGCTGGTCTGCCGAATGAAGAGATGAAGTATGAGGAGACGCCGGAGTCCCTCGCATCCCAGCTCGAAAAATTCGTGGACCATGGTTGGCTCAACCTCATCGGTGGATGCTGCGGAACCACGCCTGCACACATCGAAGCCATTGCGAAAATGGTCGATGGCCGCAAGCCGCGGGTCACCACGCCCCGCCCGCGCCGCTCGTTCTACGCCGGTACGGAAGTGGTAGAAGCCGAAGACTCCAATCGTCCCCTCATCGTCGGTGAGCGCACGAACGTGATCGGCTCGCGCGCTTTCAAGAATCTGATCGCGGCCGAAAATTGGGAAGAGGCGACCGACATTGCCCGCCGCCAGATGCGCAACGGCGCCCACGTCATTGACGTCTGCCTCCAGTCCACCGATCGCGACGAACTCAAGGACATTCCACGCTTCTACGACCTGCTCACCCGCAAGGTTCCAAAGGTTCCCGTCATGGTGGATACCACGGACCCCCGCGCGGTCGAGTTGTCGCTCACCTATTGCCAGGGCAAGAGCATCATCAACTCCATCAACCTGGAAGACGGTGAGGAGAAATTCGAAAAAGTGTGCCCCATCGCAAAAGCTTATGGCGCGGCTCTCGTCGTCGGCACCATTGACGAGGACAAACTGCAGGCACAGGCGTTTACACGCGAGCGCAAACTCGCAGTCGCGAGCCGTTCCATCGGACTGCTGACACAAAAGTACGAGATCCCGCTCGAAGACATCATCATCGATCCGCTGGTGTTCCCGTGCGCTACCGGCGATGAGAACTACATTGGCGGTGCGGTCGAAACCATCGAGTCACTCCGTCTCATCAAGGAAGCCAACCCGGGCGTGAAGACAGTGCTCGGCGTCTCGAACATCTCCTTCGGCTTGCCTCCTGCCGCGCGCGAAGTCGTCAACTCGGTCTTCCTTTACTACTGCACTAAGTCCGGCCTCGACCTCGCCATCGTGAACGCCGAAAAGCTGGAGCGCTTCGCGTCGCTCCCGGCCGAAGAGCGCAAACTCGCGGAAAACCTGCTCTTCAACACCCCTCACGAACCGGGCATTCCCGAAGACTGGCGCCAGCAGACGCGCGAGCAGAAGATCGCCGTCAATCAGCACCACATCGCCGCAATCACAGAACATTTCCGCGGGGCTTCCGGCAAGAAGACCAAAGAAGCCAAAGCCGATCTGCCTCTGGATGAGCGCCTTGCGAACTACATCATCGAGGGCACGAAGGATGGCCTCATCAACGACCTTGATCTCAAGCTCAAGGAAGGCGTGGCGCCCCTCGACGTCATCAACGGCCCTCTCATGGGGGGCATGGCGGAAGTGGGCCGCCTCTTCAACAACAATGAATTGATCGTAGCCGAGGTACTCCAGTCTGCTGAAGCCATGAAGGCCGCCGTGAACTACCTGCAACAGTTCATGGAGAAGGCGGACACGTCAACACGCGCCAAAGTGCTGCTTGCCACGGTGAAGGGTGACGTGCACGACATCGGCAAGAACCTGGTAGAGATCATCCTTTCGAACAACGGCTACGAAGTGGTGAACCTGGGCATTAAGGTCCCGCCCGAAGTATTGGTAAAGGCATATCACGATCACAAGCCCGATGCGATCGGCCTCTCCGGTCTGCTGGTCAAAAGCGCCCAGCAGATGGTGGTCACCGCTAACGATCTCAAGGAAGCTGGTATCCATGTTCCGCTGCTCGTTGGCGGAGCCGCTCTATCGGAACGCTACACCACCGGCAAAATCGGCCCGGCCTACTCTTCGCCCACCCTCTACGCCAAGGATGCGATGACCGGCCTTGCGCTGATGAATCTGTTGTCCGATCCGGCAACTGCCGAACAAACGCGCAAGAAATATTTGTTCCTTGACGCGCCCGCGCCCGCGCAGACCGTCGTGCATGAGCCGGTTGTCATTACGAAGAATCGCAGCGCGAAGGTGAATGCATCTGTCGAGATCCCTCCGGTAGCGTACACGGATCGCAAGGTTCGCTCCGTTCCGCAACTCACCGAAGTCTGGAGCTACATTAATCCCTTCATGCTCTATGGCCGTCATATGGGCTATAAAGGCAACTTCGAAAAGCGGCTGATCGAACGCGAAGAAAAGGCTTTAGATCTCTTCCACCAGATGGAAGAGGTGAAAACGGAAGCCGCGAAGTTCATGAAGGTCCGCGCCGTGTGGCAGTTTTTCGAAGCCGAGCGCGACGGCAACACTATCCACCTGTATGCGCCGGCCGCGAAGGAGCCAATTCACTCCTTCCACTTCGGCCGCCAACCGCGCGCCGAAGGCCTCTGTCTCAGTGACTACATCCTGGACCCGGTGAACGGACGCCGCGACCATATCGCACTCTTCGTCGTCACCGCCGGTGAAGGCGTCCGCGAGAAGTCCGAAGAGGCTAAGCGTGCCGGCGAATTCTTCAAGGCGCACGCGCTGCAGGCCCTCGCCGTCGAAACGGCCGAAGGGGCTGCCGAGTGGCTCCATCGCCGCATCCGCGAAGATTGGGGCTTCCCTGACCCGCCGGACCTCACCATGCAGGAGCGCTTCACGTCTCGTTATCGCGGCAAACGCTACAGCTTCGGGTACCCGGCGTGCCCGAATCTGGACGACCAGCAGGGTATCTGGAAGCTGCTGAACCCCGACGAAATCGGCGTCCAGTTGACGGAAGGCATGATGATGGAGCCGGAAGCCAGCGTCAGCGCGCTCGTCTTCCACCACCCCGACTGTGCCTATTTCACCGCAAGCGAAGAAGTAGAACCGGCCCTCGCCGGCCAGTAGTAGCGGAGACTCAGACGCACGCCGGCCCCCAGGCCTCGGCCTACCACTTCACAGGCTTGCCCGGGTGCAACTCCCACACGTGTGTCTTTGGAAAGTCCTTCAACAATTCCGTTAACGCGCTCGGCCTGCCGGTCAACGCAGGAAATGTCCCGAAGTGCATCGGAATCACTTTCTCCGGTTGCAGCATCCGGACTGCGGCGTTTGCCTCACGTGGGCTCATCGTAAACAGATCCCCAATCGGCAGCATGGCTAACTGCGGCTTATACAATTCACGAATCAGGGTCATATCGGTAAATACGTTCGTATCGCCGGCAAAGTAAATGTTCCGCCCATCCGGCAGCCAGATCACATACCCCGCCGCTTCGCCGCCATAAATAATCTGATCGCCATCCAGAATGCCGCAGCTATGAATCGCGTGCGTCATGGTCACCTTCAGCGGGCCGCACTCCTGCGTTCCGCCTTTGTTCATGCCGCTGCAATGCTTGACGCCCTTCTTCTCCAGCCATTGGCACGTCTCATAAATAGCGATCACCTTAGACGGCTTGAACTTCTTAGCCAGCGGCACGGCATCGTGAATGTGATCGAAGTGCCCATGCGAAATCAAAATGCCGTCGATCCGCGAGAACTCATGCCCTTTCGGAAAGGCCGGATTGCCGTCTGTCCATGGATCCAGCACGAACACCTCGCCTGAGTCCAGCTTCAGTTGGAACGTACCATGCCCTAACCACGTGATCTCCACCATGGGTGTTTCCTTTCGAACTATTTGCTCAGTTGGATGCCATCGCCATACTTAGCGAGACCCGGTATTGTCACCGGCAACTTGCCGGTGATCGCAATGTCGCCGTAAAGTGCTCTCACCGCCGCCACCTCGGACGAAGGCGCAGTCGAATAAGTCGCCAGATACCCATTCACTTTCGGGAACGCACGCAAGAGATACGGGTTGCCCATAGCGATTATTACCACCGGAGTTCGCCCGGCCTGCAACTTCTCAATCAACTGCGGGAACGCTCCGGCCAGTGCCACGTTGCCGCGATACGCAGCGGCCGACACAAAGGACGGCAGCACATACGTCTCGCATCCGTTTGACTTGTCGAGCACCGCGTCCATTTCCACCATCGGAACCTGAGGATCCCAACGCACCGCGAAAGTATCCCGCGTATGCTTGCGAAGCTCCTCCAGCAGCGCCTGCCCCTGCTGCCCAGAGCGGCTCTCCGCCAGGATCAGCCAGCAAGCCTTGTGCGGATTCCTCAGGGGCAGCACATTGCTTTCATTCTTCACCAAAGTCACCGCCTTATCGGCCGCCCTCTGCGCTTCCTGCGCCGCCTCCTGAGAATCCAGCACGTCGCTGATCTCTTCCAGGTTCACCAGTTTGTTCCGTTGCAATCCTACCCGCGCCTTTGCAGCCAGCACCCTCATGACGCTCTGTTCGATCCGCTGGCGCGTGATCCGGCCTGACTGCACGGCATTCGTGACTGCCCGGATCGTGTCTTCCGGATTCGGCGGCATCAGTAGCATATCGACGCCGGCCTCGATCGCCCTTACTGATGCTTCACCGTTTGCAACCTGTCTCGCCAGACCTTGCATGTCCATTGCATCGGTGACGATCAGCCCCGGAAAGTTCAACTCCGTTCGAAGCAACCCAGTCAAGACCTTTGCCGAAATCGTGGCCGGTATCTCCTGCGGCTCCACAGCCGGAACAGCCATGTGCGCCGTCATCACCGAATCCACGTTGTCCTGGATCGCCGCCTTGAACGGCACCAGTTCCAGCGCCTCCATGCGAGCTTTATCAGCAGTCAGCTTCGCGAGGCCCATGTGCGTGTCGACATCGGTATCGCCATGCCCCGGAAAGTGCTTGACGGTAACCAGAACGCGGTTCGCAGGATCGGAGTGTGCTCCCTCGATGAACGCTTTCACCTGCGCCGCTACATCCAGTGGATTCTCGCCGAACGATCGTGTGTTGATGATCGGATTGTCCGGGTTACTGTTTACATCCGCGTCCGGAGCGAACACCCACTGCACGCCGAGAGCGCGAGCCTCTCGAGCCGTCCACAGCCCCAGCGCCCTCGTCAACTGCAGATCCCGCGCGGCTCCGTATGCCATCAGATGCGGATACTTCACCGTTCCCGCCACACGCATCGATGCGCCGCGCTCAAAATCCGCCCCGATCAGCAGCGGAATTCTTGAAAGCTTTTGCATGCGGTTCAGAAAGGTCGCCATCGCGTGTGGCTCCGCATTGCGCACCGTGCCGTTCGCCACGCGATTCACTACAATGATTCCGCCCACATGAAGGTCGCGGACTTGATGCGCATACTTGCGATAAAGCTCTGAACGCGAACTCAGTGCTTCGCCGTAGCTCGTTACCATCACAAGTTGCGCCACTAAATCATGCAGACTAAGCCCGCGCATCCATCGCTGGGCTATCTGCCGCTCTGCGGAAGAGATTTTGTCAGCGGCAGCCGCGACTGTCTTCTTTCTCACCGAAACACTGGCCGGCACCCGATTGCGGGCGGGGCCTGGTGCGCTGAAGATCAGAAATGAGAACGCGGTGGCGAAGAAGAGGGCCGGGCGAGCGAACATCCACCTACAGTGTAAACGGTTCGCCTAAACGCTCTTTGCCCGGGGACGTGACGATGCCGCTTGCGAACGAACCGGCTTCTTTGGTGTCTTGCGGCGCAGCAGGCGGGCAACTGCGCGCGTAAGATGCACCACTTCCGTATTATTCTTCGCAACCACAATGTCGGCGCCCGTGTTCTGCTCGTTGAGTCCGAGCACTTCCACGACGCCGGAGATCAGGATTACCGGTATCTCCGGATTCGTCTTTCGAATCTCTGCAATCACCTGCTTGCCGTTCATGCGTGGCATGCGGTAATCGGTGATCACCAGATCGAACGGAGAAGTGGCGAACGCTTCCAGGCCATCCTCCGGTGTATTTGCAACCGTGATCTCGTGTCCGGATTCTTCGAGTAGTGTTTTGCGGACCAGCAAGCCGCAGTGGTTGTCATCGATCAGCAGGATCCGTGCAGATCCGGCCGCAGAAGGCGTCCCGTTTTTCATTTGGTCTGTGCGAAGGTAACAAACAGGTAAGAAGGATGTCAACGCTTTTGTATCGGAATGAAAAACGGAAAGATGGAACGCTTGACAAAACGAAACGGGCCGCACTGTTGCGGCCCGTTTGTGAGAGGAAGTTTTCAAATCGATGTATGCTGCGCTTATTCAACCGCGCGTGGTGCTGTGTAGCCCGCCTTCGCGATCACACGATACTTCATCGGCTTGCCTTTTTCATCGACAATACGCAGAGGCTCGCCCGTAGCCGGGTTCACAAGTTCGACTTTGATCTTGCGGTATTTGCCATCGCGCGCCTGGTTGGATGGGTTGTACGCCAAGGAGTACTGATTGCGCAGGCTTTCATGAATCGAACGGAAGATCGCAGGAAACTCGCCGTAGAATCGCGGCAGATAAACCTGCCCGCCGCTCTCCTGCGCAAACGTCTTCATCTGATTGTCCGCTTGTAGAAAATCAAGGCGTGCGATCGAACCCATCGCGCCTCGTGCATCATAGTACTCACGAACGGCCTGCATCATTCCGATCGCATAAATCGGTACGCCCGCGTTCTGAATCGCCTTTCGCGCCTTATCAAATGTCAGCTTGCTGAAGGTATCGACGCCGGTCGAGATCAGAACCACTGCCTTGCGGCCCTCGATGTCCTGCATTCGCTCGACGGTGTCGACGAGAGCGTCATAGAGATTCGATTCTGAGAACGCCGCGATGCGAAGGCGCTGCATTGCCTCCTGCACCTTGCGGCGGTCCAGCGTGAAATCGGTCAACGTTTCCGGGCGCATGTCATAGGCGACGATGGCCACGTAATCTTCCGGCTTTAACGTCTCGATGAAGCCGTAGGCCGCGGAAAGGGTCTGGTACCAAGTCTCTGTATAGTACTGCTGGTATCGGTTACTGAACTCAATGACCATGCAGACGGTCATGGGAGCTTCGCCCATGCCGAAGTTAGAGACCGCCTGGGGAACGTTGTCTTCGAGCACGCGGAAGTTACCGCGCGGGATATTCGGAATGAAGTGGCCTTTGTTGTCGAGCACCGAGACATCTACCTGCACGGCAGTCACGTCGCTCTTAAAACTCGGCCCTTCCGGGATGGCGTTGTCTTTCTTGCTGAACTTAGACGGGATCTTAGGCTGTTCGGCTTCTTCCGGCGGAGTCCCTTCTTTCTTTCTGGGACGCGCAACCGTTTCGCCACTTTGCTTGTCAGGGCCCTGTTGCGCGAACGCAAACTGAAGTCCGAACACCGTCATGACGATTACCGCGAGCGCCAGCACTAGCTTCTTCATGTACACGCTTCCTTAGAGACGAACTATACCAAAGAGGAAGACGTTAGGCGGTTGGTCGCGGTTTCCGGCTAGTGGACCCAGCGGTCCCGGTCAGAATCGCGCTTCTTGAGATACACCTGAAACTTCTTCCGCGCACGCTGCAACTTATACTCCCGCCACCAGCCAGACACTGACCTCGATACGTCAATACCGGAGCGCTTACTGCGCAAGTACAAGTAGCCGAAGATCATTCCGCCCAGGTGGGCGATATGGCTGACCCCGCTGCCGCTGGCTCCGAAGGAACTCATGAACGCAATCGCGCCCAGAATCATCACGAAATACTTGGCTTTGACCGGAAAGAGAAAGAAGAACAGGACTTCCATGTTCGGGAACAGCATGCCGAACGCGAGCAGCAGGCCGTAGATCGCTCCCGAAGCACCGATGGTACGGGCATGCATGTTGCCGCCCAGGATCAGGTTCGCCAACACGACACAAACCCCGGCGCCGATGCCGCAAAGGAAGTAATAATTGAGAAACCGCCGCGTTCCCCACGTCTGTTCCAGCGTGCGCCCGAACATCCAAAGCGTCAGCATGTTGAACAGAATGTGAGAGAACCCGAGCGGGTCGTGCAGGAACATGTAGGTCACCAGTTGCCAGATGGCAAAGTGGCCGACAACGTCCGCAGGAATCAGCCCGAAAGGCTGAAACACCCAGTCGAAGCCAAAGAGAACGGAGAAATAATAAAGGACGAACAGCAGAATATTGCTGATCAGCAGGATTTGAACGCCGTTGGTGAAGTAGCCCGAAAACGAAAAACCCCGGCTGAGCGGTCGGTTGCTATACGGCATGAGCGCGGAAAATGGATCCTGCTCTCAGGGTATCAGAAGCCGCTTGCTCAGGACGCGATTGCACGTTCTTCGGCGTTCTCCTCCGCAATCCGGTTCAGGTAAGCGCCTCCAACCTGCGCGCCCAGCGCAAGAGCGAGCCAGACCTGCCAGTGTGAAAGGAGGCCGGTTGAAATGAAGAATTCACCCGTCCAGTTCAAATCGGATCCCACGCGCCAAGCCGCCAAGGTGTAGCCGGCAACCGCCACAGGGTTGATCAGGTAACGGAGAAGCCGCCCGACTTCCTGGTTGGTTCTCAGTGCCTTGTGCAGCGTCGCCTGGATCTCCGGTTCGAATTTGATAAGCATTTGTGACCCCTCGTTCTGGGTATGTAGATGCAGCTACATACCATGAAGTTTCCGGAAGACTTTTCGCTTTGTGTGACGGTGCTATGAAATCCCTTTCCCGCGCATATTTCATCCAAATCCGGGCGACGCATACGGGGGCCACAGTATGATGGTTTTTGGACATGCATCCGCCGGAGCCGAACGAGAAGAAAACCAAGCCGTTACGTTCCAAGCTCCTCCTAATCGCGATGAATCTGTTCTCGCTAGGGTGCCTCTATTGGGCTCTCCGGGACGCTAACCTCTCCGAACTCGGGGGAGAGTTGAAACAGATGGAGTGGGGGTGGGTTACCATCGCCGTGTTTGCCGACATTCTGGTCTATTTCTGGCACGGTTGGCGGTGGAGTCTGCTACTCAGCCCGCTTGCGGACGTCCCTTTTTGGCGATCCGTCCGGGCTATCTACGTCGGCTTGTTCGCGAACGAGGTCCTGCCGTTCCGGACGGGCGAAGTGATTCGCTGCTATCTGCTGGCCCGCTGGACGGAACTGCCGCTGACGGTCGCTCTCTCCTCCGCATTGATCGAGCGGATTTTTGACGGCCTCTGGCTGGTGACCTGCCTGCTGATCACCACCCGTTTCGTGAAACTGCCAGGGTACCTGGTGGATGGCGGCGTGGTTCTCGGCGGCATCGTGTTCTGCTTCAGTGTTTTGCTCGGCGTTGCGATGTTCTATAAGCAGCAGACCCGAAGGGCTTTCGCAAGCAACCGTATCCTGTCGAAACTGAACGTGCTGATCGAGGACCTGCACATCATCGGGCACTCGCGCTTCCTCTACTTCTCTGCGTTTGCAAGTCTTCCGTACCTGCTCATGCAGGTGATCCCTATTTACGCTCTCGCCAGAGGATACCCGGGCTTCAACCTCACTATTGGGCAGGCCGCTGCGCTCATGGTGATGCTGCGCCTGGGCGCCGTTGTCCCTCAGGCTCCAGGCAATCTCGGGTTGTTTCAGTCGATCACAATTGTCGGCCTCGTCCTCTTCGGAGTGGACCGGGGAATCGCGGCCCGTTTTTCGCTCGTGATGTGGGGCATCATCACCTTACCGCTGCTGGTGGCAGGCACGGTCGCCCTTGCCGTAACGGGTATGCGGATCGGCGAACTGCATCATGAGGCGCAGGCCAGTGTGCGGAACCGGAACGTAGCTTCCTAGCCCCACCACGTTTCGCCGGGAGCCAAATGCGCCTTCGCGACATCGGGGTTGATCTCGACGCCATATCCGGGCTTGTCCTGAATGGTCAGGTAACCGTTCTGCCAGATGGGGCCTTCGTGCACTACCAGATCTGGCCACCAGGCGACATACTTCGCAAGTTCGTGAATGCGGAAGTTCCGCATGGAGGAAGCTGCGTGGGCCGAAGCGATCGTGCCGAGCGGACTCGCGGGATTATGTGCCGCCGTCCAGATGTAATACATTTCCGCAAGGTCGGAAATGCGCTTGGATTCGAGTAAGCCACCCGACTTGGGTATGTCTATGTGCACGCCGGCGCATGCCTGCAATTCGATGATCTTGCGGAATCCCTGTCGGCCGTACAGGTTCTCGCCCGTGCAGACGGGAATCGTGGTGCTGTGTTGCACACGAGCCATCGCCTCGGCGTTATCCGGCGGGACCGGATCCTCCAGCCACATGGGCTTCACAGGCTCCAGCGCCTTCGCCAGGTTGATGACGTCGTTCACATCGTACTTCCAGTGGCACTCAACTGCGAAGTCGATATCGGGGCCGAGGCTTTCGCGCACGGTCTCCATGGCACGCGTAATGCGGCGGATGTCCTTCCCGGTCAGGTTTCGCAGGTAGGGATCGTGGCCCGGTTCACGATAGTCGGGGTCGGCGTGCGGCGGGATGCCGTCCCCCTGAAACTTGAATGCCGTCCAGCCCCACTTCTCCGCACGTGCTTCCGCTACCTGGGCTTTCCACGAACTCATGTCCTCTACGTTCGGCGGCACCTGCAGCGTGCGGTAGAAGCGGACCTTATCGCGGAAACGGCCGCCAAGCAGATTGCAGACCGGCGTTTCGAGCAAGCGTCCGGCCAGATCCCAAAGGGCGATTTCGATTCCGCTCGCAGCCGTGACGGTCACGCCCGCGATCGCGCCCGCGCCTGCGCTGCGCATCAACATCTTGGTGTAGAGCTTGTCGACATTGAGCGGATCTTCACCGAGGATGAGCGGCTTCAGTTGGTTCAGGACCAAGTCCTTTACGCCGGGTCCCCAATAGGCTTCGCCGATTCCGTAGACGCCGGAGTCGGTCTCAATTTTGATGAGATTCCAATCCCACGTACCGCGCACGATCATGCACTTGACGTCCGTGATCTTGACCTTTTTCCGAATAGCCGCAGCAGCTTTGTCATAAGGCGCCGCAAAGAGCGGGAGGCATACGGCGAGAGTCTGGAGGAACTTACGGCGATCGCTGGTCACGCGTGATTTTCTATCATGTTTCGCCCGCTTGCGTCCAGCGCATAGCGGAAGCTGTTGTTTGCAATCGCGCGCAATTCTTCATCGGTGAAGCCAAAAACCTCCGCGGCGATGCGGTACTCGTTCGAGAGCGAGGTGTGGAACATGGCTGGGTCGTCCGAGTTGAGAGTGATTGGTACGCCTGCCTCGTAGAGTTTGCGAACGGGGTGTGCGTCGAACGACGGAACCACGCCGGTGCAGATATTGCTCGAAATACAAATCTCCAAGGGAATGTCGTTCTGCCTCAGGTGGCGGAGGAGTTCGGGGTCGTCGATCGCACGGATTCCATGTCCGATTCGGACCGCCCCGAGTTCCAATGCGGCCCAGATCGAGTCGGGCCCCACGCTCTCGCCGGCGTGCGGGACAACAGCCATTCCGCTCCGCCGCACCTCCGCGAAGACCGGAGCGAACTCCCTGGCGGGCCCCCGTGCCTCATCACCGCCGATGCCGAAAGCGACTACGCCATGAGCCTGGTGCTTGAGGGCAATCGCCGCAACCCGCTCCACATGGTCATAGCCGAACTGGCGCACGGCGTCGAAAATCCAGCGGACAAGAACAGGTGACTTCGCGGCAGCTTCGCGCTCCGCCTGGAAGATTCCCTCCACATCCTGCTCTTTCCATAGCACTACGCCCATAGAGAGGTTGATTTCCGCGTAGGACACGTTCTGCCTTTCCAACTCCTCGAGAAGGCGCGTGGTGATGAGGCCGTAGTGCTCGGGCTCGCGAAGCCGCTTCGATACCCATGCGTAACTCTGCAGGAAGCCGGCGAAGTTCTCGTACTGATAGACGCCGCGTACATCCTCAGGCCGAAGAGATGAGTCGAGTTCGAGCAGAGTGGCTGGTGCAACAGAGCCTTCCAAGTGTACGTGTAGCTCGGCTTTCGGAAGACTCTCGTAGAAGGGAGACATGCTTTTGCCATAATAGCGGCGATGACCCCTACGACCCTCGAGTCGCACGCCGAGATCGATGCAATCGTCGGAGGGTACCACGGCGACGCCTTCCGCATCCTCGGGCCTCACTCGATTACCACTGAAGGTAGCAAGATAGACCATTGGGAAGTCCGAGCGTTTCTTCCCCAGGCGGAGAAGGCCGAACTGCTGACCGGCGGCAAGACAATCCGGATGGAGAAGCGGCATCCACAGGGCTTTTTCGTTGCCGAAGTGGACACTGAGCCGGGCGCATACGACCTTTGCGTGTACGGCTATGACGGATTGAAGCGCATCGCCGGAGACCCGTACCGTTTTCCACCTCTGCTGACGGACTTCGATCTTTACCTTTACGGTGAAGGCACGAATTTCGAGAGCTATCAATCGATGGGCGCGCACATTGTCGAGTGCCTCGGAGTAACGGGCGTTCGCTTCGCGTTGTGGGCTCCGAATGCGCTGGTGGTTTCGGTGGTGGGCGATTTCAACGACTGGGATACCCGGCGGCACCCCATGCGAGCCCGCTCCGGCGGCGTTTGGGAGATTTTCATCCCGGACATTGGCGAAGGCATGCCGTATAAGTTCTGGGTCAGTTCCAGGTTTTTCGGGCATAAGCAGATGAAGTCGGACCCGTACGGCTTCGGCTCCGAGGTACCGCCAAAGTCGGCATCCGTGGTCACAAGGCTGGAGAGCTACGAATGGAACGACCAGGCGTGGCTCGAGCAGCGCGCAAAAACCGACCTGCTGAAGGAGCCGATGTCGGTCTACGAAGTACATCTGGAATCGTGGATGCGCAAGCCGAATCACGAGAGCCTCAGCTACCGCGAACTCGCGGTCACGCTGGTGGAATACGTTAAAAATCTGGGCTACACGCACATTGAACTGCTGCCCATCATGGAGCATCCGTTCAGCGGCTCGTGGGGCTATCAGGTTATCGGATACTATTGCCCCACCTCGCGGTTTGGAACGCCGCAGGACTTCATGTACTTCGTCGATTGCTGCCATCAGGCGGGAATCGGCGTGATTGTGGATTGGGTTCCGGCGCACTTCCCGAAGGATGCGCACGGCCTCGCATTCTTCGACGGCACCGCTTTGTACGAGCACTCGGATCCCCGGATGGGCGAGCACAAGGATTGGGGTACGCTGATCTTCAACTTCGGACGCAATGAGGTGCGGACGTTTCTCATCTCGAACGCTCTGTTCTGGCTGAAGAAGTACCATATCGACGGGCTCCGGGTGGATGCGGTCGCGTCTATGCTCTATCTCGATTATTCGAGGAAAGAGGGCGAATGGATTCCGAACATTCACGGCGGCAACGAGAATCTGGAAGCGATTTCGTTTCTGCGGAAGTTCAACGAAGTGGTGCACCAGGTGCCAGGCGCTATTTCGGTAGCGGAGGAATCGACGGCGTTTTCGGGCGTCTCGCGGCCTGTGTATCTGAACGGGCTCGGCTTCACGATGAAGTGGAACATGGGCTGGATGCATGACATGCTGGCCTACTTCGAGAAAGATCCCGTTTACCGGCGTTACGAACATAATCACATTACCTTCAGTCTTCTGTATGCGTTCACGGAGAATTTCGTGCTGCCCATCTCGCATGACGAGGTGGTGTATGGGAAGCGCTCGCTGCTCGCCAAGATGCCGGGCGACGAATGGCAGCGGTTCGCCAACGTGCGCGCATTCCTGTCGTACATGTACGCGCACCCGGGCAAGAAGCTGTTGTTTATGGGCTCGGAGATCGGCGCGCCGTGGGAATGGAACAACGACGGGTCGGTTCCGTGGGATATGCTGCAGTACGAATATCATCGCAAGCTGCAGTTCTTCGTGTCGGAGCTGAATGCGCTCTACAAGCGCGAACCGAGCATGTACGAGGTGGATTTCCACTACTCCGGTTTCGATTGGGTAGATTTCCATGATGCCGACAATTCCGTCGTTGCGTTTGAACGCAGGGCATCGAATCCCGAGAATTCTTTGATCTTCTGCTGCAATTTCACGCCGGTACCGCGAATGAAGTACCGGTTCGGCGTGAACGAGGGGGGAGTCTACGACGAGATTTTCAACTCGGATGCGGAGATCTTCGGAGGCAGCAACATGGGGAACGGCGGTTTCGTTACCGCGGAAGCGGCCGAGCACCATGGGAAGGCTCATAGCATCGTGCTGACGCTCCCGCCCCTGGCGGTGTTAGTCTTCAAGAGGCGCAGACAGTAACCTGCGCCTTTCTGATTACTCCCCGATGATCTTCACGAGGACGCGTTTCTTACGGCGTCCGTCGAATTCGCCGTAAAAGACCTGCTCCCACGGACCGAAGTCGAGTTTCCCTTCAGTGATGGCGACGACTACCTCGCGGCCCATGATCTGCCGTTTCATGTGGGCGTCCGCATTGTCCTCACCGGTGCGGTTGTGATCATATTGCGAGGTGGGCTCGTGCGGGGCGAGTTTCTCCAGCCACTTGTCGTAATCGCGATGCAGGCCGGATTCGTCGTCGTTGATAAACACCGAGGCGGTGATGTGCATTGCGTTCACGAGGACCAGGCCTTCGCGGACGCCGCTCTCGCGCAGACAGGTATTGACTTCCGACGTGATGTTGACCATGCCGCGCCGTGAGGGGACGTTAAACCAGAGTTCTTTGCGATAGCTTTTCATTATTTCGATTTTAGGGGCCCGCAGCCGGGCAAATGCCCGGGCCGCGGGCCGGTTGAGTTACGCCGTTTTCGGAAGGATTCGGAATGCGTTCAGGATATCTACGATCGCATCATTCAGCTTCTCGATTCCAGCCGAGAGTTTGTCCGGATCCGCCAGATCCTTACCGGTCGCCGTTTTTACCAGCGAGAGAAGCAAAGGAATCGCCACCTCGATACTGCCGAGCGCGTCCTGTTTCTTTTGGTCGCCATTACCCGGACCGATTTTTGCCTCGGCATGCAGGATGGAATTCAGTACAGTGCCAACAATCGCGGCCAAAGGCTGATCGAACATTCCCAGGACTGTGGGGATCGCCTGACCAGCAATCATACCGATCTTCTTCAGAATATTGATAAAGCTCAAAATCAAATACCTCCTGATGCCACACTAGGAGGAGCTATAAAGAAGAACTGGAGGCAGGGCCTGCAACCTGTTGATTCCGAAATAAATCTTTTTTGCAGATTGTGGAACCGTCCGACTTTCCGCTGCGCAGGCAACGATGCACATGCTCAAGGACGCTCTTCCCGGCTTTCAATGGAACGCTGTTCCATGATTTCCTCTCTGTCGCCGGCCTCGTCCGGGTCTTGCTGCGAAACGAAGCCACCTTCGCCCGGGAGAGGGGCGTTCATCATGTAATCCAACATCTTGCCGAGGGCCGTTTGTGTACACTTCTGTTCCATCGCCTTTTTATCCGGCGGGCGCGTGCCCTGGATTTTGCGAAGTTGGTCGATGGCTTTGTGGAACGCCCGCTCGATGCTAGTGCGGTAGCGGCGGAGTTTGTCGAGGCTGGAGGAGAGTTCGATGAAGTTCTCGCCGGAATCAAAAAGTTCGGTCTCCAGGCGCGCGACGCGGCGGAGGCGCCAGGAGGCGTCGGCAATTTCCTGAACCAATTCCTCCTCCACCTGCGACTGAGGAGCGTAATCGGAGAAGAGTGCGGCGTGCATTTCGTCGAACTCGGTCTGGTCCTCATTCTGGAGGACCACGCGGCGGGCCGTCAGACCGTGCGAAGTGCGATTTTGAGAGCTGATCTTTTTGCCGGTTTCCGTAACCGGCCCTGTCGAATGAGTAGCGTTCTCGCGATTGGCCGCGATCTTCTCAGCAGATAACATTGCGGTTCACCTTCCTAGTGTCACGGATAGCAAACGCGATCGCAGAAAAACCTACCCTAAGTTTGTAAGTGTCTGATAGGATGGCAAATCGAATTCGTATTTTCTTGAACTGCTCCAATGGCATCTTCCAAATTTGACGTAGTAGTGATCGGCGGCGGCCACAATGGCCTGGTTACGGCTGCGTATCTCGCGAAAGCCGGGAAGAAGGTGCTGGTGCTGGAGCGCCGCGAACTGCTGGGGGGCTGCTCCGTGACGGAGGAGATCTGGCCGGGGTTCAAGGTTTCGACGGCGGCCTATCTCACCAGCCTGTTGCAGGAGAAAGTGATTCGCGACCTGGAACTGGAGAAGCATGGGTACAAGGTGGACGCGAAGGATCCGAGCTTCTTCTCTCCCTTCCCAGACGGGCGCTATCTGTTTTTCTGGCAGGACGAGCGGAAGACGCTGGCGGAGATAGCCAAGTTTTCGAAGAAGGACGCCGAGGCATTTCCGAAGTTCGAGGCCTATCTGGAGCGGCTGGCGCAGGTAGTGGAGTCGCTGCTGCTGACGATTCCGCCGGAGTTCCCGCCGAAAGGTATCCGGGACTATATCGACTATTTGAAGCTGGCCGGGAAGTTTAAGGGCCTCTCGCCGGCTGAGATGACAGGGCTCGTGAAGATCTTTACGCAAAGCGCAGCCGATCTTCTCGATGAGTGGTTCGAATCCGAGCAGGTTAAGGTAACGCTGGCTACCGATGGCGTAATTGGCGCGAACGGTGGCCCGCGTTCGTCGGGCACCGCGTACATCCTGATGCATCACATCATGGGCGGGGTCGGGGGAAGACGCGGACTGTGGGGCTTTGTGCGCGGCGGGATGGGCGCGGTTTCCGAAGCGATCGCGTCGTCGGCGCGGAGTAAGGGTGCGGAAATCCGAACAAATGCTGCGGTGAAGCATGTGCGGATCGATCACGGCCGGGCGAACGGCGTGGTGTTGGAGAACGGCGAGGAAATTCAGGCGAAGGTCGTCGCGAGTAATCTCGATCCTCCACGGACTTTTTTAAAGCTGGTGGAGCCTCAGCATTTGCCGGAGGAATTTCTGACGGCGATCCGGAGATTCAAATGCGAAGGCACTTCACTGAAGATGAACCTGGCGCTGTCGGGATTGCCGGACTTCACGGCTTATCCGGGAGGACCCGGACCGCAGCATGGCGCCACCATGCATATCTGCCCGGATGTCGACTACATCGAGCGCGCGTGGGATGACGCGAAGTACGGGTATCCATCATCGGCTCCGCTGTTGGAGATGACGATTCCGACCACGTATGACAAGTCGCTGGCGCCGGAGGGGAAACACATTATGGGCATTTTCCTGCAGTACGCGCCTTATAAGCTGCGGGAAGGTACCTGGGACGACGTTCGCGACCGGTATGCCGACCATGTGATCGGCGTAATTGAGCAGTATGCGCCGAACATCAAGTCGATTATCCTGGATCGGCAGGTGCTGACCCCTTACGATCTGGAGCAGCGGTTTGGGATTACAGGCGGGAATATCTTTCACGGTGCGATGTCACTGGATCAGATGTTCTTCATGCGGCCGGTGGCCGGATATGGCCGGTATGCGACGCCGATCCGGAAACTGTATCTCTGCGGAAGCGGCGCGCATCCGGGAGGGGGTGTGATGGGCGCCCCGGGGCACAATGCCGCCATGAAGATTTTGGAGGATGGCGTTTAGCCGCCGGCGCTATTTGAAGACGAGTTCGCCAAAACGTGCGGGGTTGTGCGGGTTTGGCGATTTCAAACCGGAATCGGACCATTGACTGAGACGGCGCGCCGGTTCGGTGCCATCCCAGCGATTCAAGTTTGCTCTCCAGATATCGCCTGCTTTCGGCGGGACTGATTTCGTGAAATCCTGAAAATCCTGCCAGGGGATGGCGAGTTCCAACGACCAGCCTTCATCCTTGTCTCCGCGGACGTTCAGCGTGCCGCGAATGTTGGTAGCCAATTGGGCGCCGGGCATGTCCCAACGCTTCAAATGGAGTTTCGGCCAGATATAGAGATAGTCATAGAGGACGGCGCGCGCATTCATCTCCATACCGACGTAGTGATTCGGCTCGGCAGCGTTGGGCGCGATGAAGAGTTCGACGGCATCGTCGCGGTAGGTCGGGTCGTCGTGCGTCGTGAAGACCGCCGTGATATCGGAGTCCTCGCAATCGTAGCCGAAATAGAGGTATTGGTCGTCCCACAGGATGCGAACCGTGGTCTTCTGCTTAGCACCTTTCTGGTCGTCCCAGGGAAAGACGAAGTTGAGCGTGTTCGCTTGCTGCCACGCCGCGTCATCGAGTCTGCCGTCGATTTGGATGGGACTCGAGGCACGCTTCACTTCATAGCGAGGGATGGGTCCGACGGGGCGTTCTGTCGTTACGGCCTGCGCGGCCAGAAGCAACGTTAGTAATACCAATCGCGCAACCTCACGTCGATGTTCGTATCCTTGAGGGCGTTTTTGAAAACAGTGGTATCGCTGCCGCGGTAGTGATAGGGATAAACAACTTTCGGCGAGAAGGCACGGACTGCGGCGGCGGCCTCTTCGGGCGGCATAGTGTAGGGCAGGTTCATTGGGATAAATGCAACGTCGATGTTCTTGAGGGCGCGCATTTCCGGGATGTTTTCAGTATCCCCGGCGATATAGATGCGCTTGCCGCCATAGGTGAGGACATAGCCGTTCCCACGGCCTTTGTCATGAAAGAGCTTGCCTTCGGACGGGCCGCGCTTCAGGTTGTACATGGGGACGGCTTCGATGGTCCAGGGACCGATTTTCTGTGTTTCGCCGTTGGAGATCACGGTGGCTTCGGTCACGGTGGCAGCTACGGCTTTCGGCGCGAGGATTCTGGTGTCCTCCTTCTTCACGAGCGCGATGGCTTTCGGATCGAGGTGGTCGCCATGGATGTCGGTGATCAGGATGAGGCCGGCTTTGGGGAGGCCGTCGTAGTTGCCCTGGCTCCACGGGTCGACGTGGATGACTTGACCGCCGGCCTGGATCATCATGCTGGCGTGGCGGATGGGAGTGATGGTGAGGGTGCCGGCAGAGGTCTGGAATTCCTCGACGGGGCGCCTGGGTTGTGCGGTGAGGGCGGCGGTTGCGGCTAACAGGAAAGCGAGGTATCGCATCGTTGGCCTATTTTACATAAAGATGGGGATCCCGGCGTTCGCTCCCGGGTTGCAACAGGCAGAACGGGTGTGTAATTATTCAGGTAGCTGAATAAACATTCATGCTTGAGGAGATGCCCATGGCCGCCACTCTTTCCGCCAATCCGCTTAAGGTCCAGGCACCAGACCTGACACAGGATCTCGATTTATCGCGTGATGAGTTGGTGGAGCTGCTGGACCTGGCGCGGAAGGTGAAGGGAACGCCAGCGCGGTTTGCCAAGTCATTGACTGGGCGGTATATCAGCCTCTTGTTCGAAAAGCCGTCACTGCGGACGCGGCTGACTTTCGAGCTGGCGATCAAGCAGCTTGGCGGCGATGCAGTGGTGAGCAACGGTCCGATTGGGGATCGGGAACCACTAAAAGATGTTGCGCGAAACCTGGACCGCTGGACCAATGCCATTGTGGCGAGGACCTTCTTGCAGGAGACGATCGAGCAGCTTGCATACTGGTCGAGCGTACCGGTGATCAATGCGCTCTCCAATTTGTATCATCCCTGCCAGGCGCTGGCGGATATGCAAACCGTGCGGGAGAAGTTCGGCAAGTGGCAAGGCCTGAAGTTGGCATTCGTGGGTGACGGAAATAACGTGGCGCATTCGTTGATGCTATGCGCGGCGCGGCTTGGGATGGACTTCGCGCTGGCGGCTCCGAAGGGCTACGAAGCGAACGCGGCGATTATTGAAAAGGCAGGAGAACTGGCCGAGGCGCACGGTGTCAGGCTGATGTTTACCCAGGACGCAGCGGAGGCGGTTTCCGGCGCCCATGTGGTGTACACGGATGTGTGGGCCAGTATGGGTCAGGAATCCGAGGCGGACGAGCGGAAGCGGATCTTCGCTCCGTACCAGGTCAACGAAAAGCTGATGGCGCAGGCCCGGCCGGATGCTGTATTCATGCACTGCCTTCCGGCCAAGCGCGGCCAGGAGACGACGGACGAGGTGATGGAATCGACCCAGTCCGTTGTGTTCGACCAGGCGGAAAACCGGCTGCACGCGCAGAAGGCGCTGCTGCTGATGATGCTGTCCTAAAGGGATATACACGACGAGCGCACCAGGCTGGCTGTACGCGAGGTGTGTCTTCGAGAGGAACAGGAATGAAGCTTTGGGGAGGGCGCTTCGAGGAAGGCCCATCGGAGATTTTCGAGCAATTCTCGGGATCGTTGCATTTTGATAGGCGGCTGGTGTTTGCCGATATACGGGGTTCGCAGGCATTTGCACGGGCGCTGGGGCGGGTCGGCATTCTGCAGGCAGACGAAGTGCGGAGCATGGTGGCGGCCTTCGACGAACTCGCCAAGGAAGCGGCCGAGCCGGCTTTTTATGAAGGCGCGACGGATGAAGACGTACATACGCTGGTCATTCGCAAGTTAAAAGATAAAGTTGCCGGTCTGGCCGATAAGATTCACACGGGGCGAAGCCGGAACGAACAGGTTTCGCTGGATATACGGCTGTGGCTGCGGGATGAGATCGATGCGGCGTCGGCCGAGTTGACGGCGATGATGGCGGCGCTTGTGAAGCTGGCGCGCGAATACCCGGGAGCTGTGATTCCTGGCTATACGCATCTGCGGCGCGCGCAGGCCGTGTTGTGGCCGCATTACCTGCTCTCGTATTTTGAGATGTTCGCTCGCGATTGGGAAAGGCTGCAGCAGGCGCGGGCTCGGGTGAATGTGCTGCCGCTCGGGTCGGGTGCGCTGGCGGGAAGCGGTTTTCCGTTCGATCGCGAGGCGATTGCGCAGGATCTGGGGTTTGCCGCAATTACGCGGAACAGCATGGACGTGTCGGGCGACCGCGATTTTGCGTTGGACTTTTTGTATGCGGCGTCAACGATACTGCTGCATCTGAGCCGGCTGGCAGAGGATTGGATCCTGTACTCAAGTGAAGAGTTCGGGTGGCTGGATCTTGGGGACGGCGTGACCAGCGGGTCGAGCCTGATGCCGCAGAAGAAGAATCCGGATTCGCTGGAACTGATTCGCGGCAAGTGCGGACGTGTGTTCGGAAGCTTTACGTCGCTCTATACGACGATGAAGGGTCTGCCGATGACGTACAACCGCGACATGCAGGAAGACAAGGAGCCGGTTTTCATCGCGGCCGATCAGTTGCGCGGTTCGCTGCGAATGACAAGGACGGTGGTGGAGACGACACGGTTGAATGCCGACAAGCCGCTGCTAGCTTGCCAGGAGAGCTGGGTTGTAGCTACGGATCTGGCCGAGGCGCTTGCGCGGAGCGGGACGCCGTTCCACAAGGCCCATCAACTTGCGGGTAAGCTGGTGCTCGAGAGTCTGCGGCAGGG
This sequence comes from uncultured Solibacteraceae bacterium, assembly GCA_964464925.1. Classification (GTDB taxonomy): domain Bacteria; phylum Acidobacteriota; class Terriglobia; order Bryobacterales; family Bryobacteraceae; genus CAYXLI01. The sequence continues at coordinate 70,991 of CAYXLI010000003.1, forward strand.
CAAGAAACCGCCGGAATGGACAGCCGAGGAACTGGTAGCGTTCGCCCCGGAGTTCCAGGGCGAAATGGTGAAGCTGATGGATCCGGCTGAAGGCATGAAGACCCGGACGGTGCCTGGAGCAACGGGTCCGGCGGCCGTTGCGCGCGCCCTGGATGAGGCGGAAGCGCGGCTGCTACAGATGCGATGAATAAAACCTACCGGCACGGGCAAATCCTGAAGCTGATCCGGAGCAAGCGGATCCACACACAGGAGAAGCTTGCGCAAGAACTGGGCGAACTCGGCGTTGAGACGACGCAGGTCACGCTCTCACGGGATATTCGGGAACTAGGGTTAGTAAAGACTCCGGAAGGATACCGGCAGGTGGAATCCGCTCCGGCTGGACCTTCGCTGCAGTCCGTGGTTTCCGAGTTTCTGCTGGAGGCGCGGCTTGCTCAGAATCTGCTGATATTAAAGACCAGTCCCGGGCACGCCAATGCGCTGGCTGTAGCGTTCGATCAGGAAGACTGGCCGGAGATCGTCGGGACCATCGCTGGAGACGATACCATTTTCGTGGCGGCCCCGGATACCGAAACGGCGCGGCAGTTGCGGGAACGATTGCTCTTGTATTTGGCTTAGGCTAGGAACGGCGCTCCGCGGCGTGGATTTCTTCCTGACTGAGGCAGCATCCGGCGCACTGCGTATGCTCAAACTGAATGGTGGTGTGGTGGATGTGGAACCGCCGGAGGAGCACTCTGTTCATGGCCTGCAGAATGGCTTCGCTTTCCGACGGCGGCATATCGCCGATGAGTGCGTGGCAGCTCAGGGCATGAGATTCAGCGCCCAGCGTCCAGATGTGAAGGTCGTGAATGTCGAGCACCCCTGCCACTTCGCGCAAGGCGCTGACGACTTCGCCCATTTGGACGCCGCGCGGCATGCCTTCGAGGAGAATATTGAGCGACTCGCGCATGATATCCACGGCGCTCCAGATAATGAGCAGAGCGATAATGGCCGATAGCGCGGGATCGATCTGCACCCACCCCGTGTAGTGAATCATGACGGCGCCAATTACGATGGCAACGGAGCTGAGTGCGTCGCCCATCATGTGGACGGCGGCCGCGCGAATATTCAGGTCGTCTTTGTTCTCGCGACTCAGACCCCAAAGAATGCCGCCGTTCAGCAGAATGCCGAGCGAAGCCACGCCGATCATAATCGATTCGTGAACCGGCTGCGGGCTAAGCAGGCGCTGATAGCTCTCATACAGCAGATAAACCGATAGCCCGATCAGAGTGAGCGCATTGATAAAGGCCGCGAGCACTCCGCCTCGCTGATACCCGTAGGTCTTGACGTCGTCGGCGGGCTTGGACTGCAGGTAGAAGGCGAATAGGGCCAGCAGGAGCGCAAACGCGTCGGTGAAGTTGTGCCCCGCATCGGATAGCAGCGCAAGAGAATGCGCCGTCAGGCCGAAGAAGAACTCAACGACGACAAAGAGTAACGTCGCAACAGTAGAAACAACAAGAACCGTGCCGGTCCCGTGGTGGTGATGATGATGGCCGTGATGAGAATGCACCAGCCGCCTCTCTTCCAATTATCCTAAAACGCGGTCACTTCCGTGAAGTGAAAGTCGCGAACCCGCATTGCCGGCACTACCATATCGAAGGACTCTTCGCCGCTTGCTCGCACCGGGCGGGAAAGCGCATCCACGTTCCGCAACATTTCCACGACACTTTGATTGAAACGAAAGTTGCGTAAGCCGTGAACCACCTGGCCATCGCGGACGAGGAATGTGCCATCTCGCGTCATGCCGGTCATGATCTTCTCATAGGGCTCGGTTTCGCGAATATACCAGAGGCGCGTCACCAGCACGCCATTTTCTGTGGATGAGATGAGGCTGTCCAGCGATGCATCGCCACCATGGATTACGATGTTGCCCGGAGACTCCCCGTGCTCGTTTGGGAGTGCGAAGCCATGGCCAGTCGGCTGCTGTCCGGCTCGCTGCGCGGCGGCCCGGGACCAGGCGACCTGGCGGGGCACGCCTTTGTCCACGAGAGTCAGCCGGCTGCGAGTTACGCCTTCGCCATCCCACGGCGCTCCGGTTTGCAAAGCGTGATAAACGTCATCGGTGATGTGAATGTTCTCACCGAAGAGTTGGGTGTCCATCCGATCGTTCAGGAAACTTCGGTGATCCTGCAGAGCTGTCCCGCTGAAGTCCGCGAAGATCTGGCCGGCAAGGTCGAGCACGGCCGCAGGTTCGAGGATCACCGTATAGCGTCCGGGGTCGATACGTTTTGGTGCGGCGGAAAGACGAGCCTTGCGGGCGGCCTGTGCGGCGAGAGATGCGGCGTCGATTCGGGAGACATCGGGGTCGGTGGCCTTCGCCCAGCCGGAACTGTCGGGCGCCATGGCAGTGATGGAGAACTGGGCCAGGGAGTCGGCGTAGTACTGGAAAACGCCGGTGGAGTTGAGCAGAGCCTCCGCGCTTTGCTGCGTCGCGAAGATTCCGGCCGCCGTCAGGCCTTCTGTCTGGCCGAGCGCTTCCTTGATTCCGCTAGCGCGGTCCGCGGGCGAGTAGCCGCCAGTTGTGGCAGACCAGCGGTCGACGCCGGGAGCGGCCGGACCCGTGTACAGAGGCGGCATTTCGGGGTCAGGTTCGCTGGCTCGCGCGAGGGCGATCACCGCCTGGACAGCGGATTCGATGCCGTTGCGTTCCACACGATTCGTCGATACGCGAGCCGTGCGGTTCTCCGTTACGATGCGGATAGACAGAGTGTGAGTGAGTTCGGCGACGCTCTGGTGGATCTCGTTGTTGGCGAAACGGGTCAGGGACTCGTCACTGGCCGCGAGAAACACCTCTACGTCCCGGATGCCGGATCGCGCGCAGACGGACTGAACAGCCGAGAAAAGCTCTTCGCAACGGCGGCGGGGGAGGAGAGGGAGATCCGTCATGCACTCGCGCTTCCCACGCGGATGTTGGCAAATCGCGACGGACTCGCTCCGTGGCCTGTGCCCATGACCTGCTCTGGCTGGCCCTTGCCGCAATTGGGGACGCCCCAGAGAGTCCAGTGTTCGGGCCCGGCGATCGCCTGACAACTGTTCCAAAATTCAGTGGACATGCCGCTGTAGACCGGGTTCTTCAGCATACGGACACGCCGGCCGTTGCGGATCTCCCAGGCCGCTTCGCAGCCGAATTGGAAGTTGTAGCGGCGGTCATCGATCGACCAACTCTTGTTCGTCTCCATGTAAATGGCATGGTCGACTCCGCTGAACACTTCTTCAAGCGACTGCTCTCCGGGTAAAAGACTGACATTCGTCATGCGGATGAGGGGGAGCCGCGACCAGCTTTCGGCGCGCATGGTGCCATTGGAGCGGGAATCGCCTGCGAAACGGGCAGTTTCGCGTGAGGTCATGTAGCCCCGGAACATGCCGTCCCGAATGATGCCGGTACGCTGAGCGGGCACGCCTTCATCATCGAATGCAAATGTGCCGAGGCCGGGGCCGTGCGCCTCCGTGGCATCACAAACCACGTTGACGATTTTCGAGCCATATTGGAGGCGGTTCAACTGATCGAGAGTGAGAAAGCTCATGCCGGCGTAGTTTGCCTCCGAGCCGAGGACGCGATCCAACTCGATGGGGTGGCCGATGGATTCATGGATCTGGAGAGCAAGCTGACTGCTGTCGAGGATCAGGGAGAAGCGGCCTTCCGGGCATGGGTCCGCGCTGTGCAGACGGACGGCTTCCTCAGCAATACGCGGGGCGTTTTCCAATAGCTGCAGTTCGTCTACGAGTTCGTAGCCGCGAAGCTGATACTGGCCGCCAAAGGAGTTCGGGTAGGAGCGCTTCTGAATCTCATCTTCGCGGAAGCTATAGGCAGCGTACCCGCAACCGGACATGACCTTCGCCTGCTCGATCAGGCTTCCAGTGGACGACGCGAACACCTGGTTCCGCTTCTGGAAGACCATGGATGTCTCTGCGAGAGTGATGCCGGAGGTGCGCCGGAGTTCCTCATCCACTTTTAGAAGGAGAGCGAACTGTTCTTCTACAGATACGGCGAACGGATCGATGCGGAAGGGCGATTGCCAAACCGCTTCGTACTTTTCTTCGGGCGCGAGCACGACGGGGTTCTGCCGGGTGAGCGCAGAGGCCCGGGCGATGGAGACCGCAAGGGAGGCACAACGTTCCAGGCCCGTCTCTCCCAATTGATCTGTCGCGGCAAAGCCCCAGCATCCGCCGGCGAGCACCCGGATTCCAACGCCCATGGACTCGGAAAAGGCAGCGTTGCCGACCTTGCCGTTCTTGGTGGCCAGATGGCGCTCGCGGAGGTCTTCGACGCGGACGTCGGCGTAGTCCACTCCGTGGCGCATGGCGTACGCTAACGCTTGTTGCGCAAGCCGCTTCATTGTTTTGGCTTGTGTTCGGCCGGGACGTAGAAAGGGATCAGCTTAGGTGGAACCTTGGTCTGTTGGCGAAGGCGAACTCGCCTGCGCTCTGTATTCAATTCCTTTAGGGCACGGTGAAAAGAGCGTTCTGCTTTCTCGCGATAGACGGCCACACGCTCCAGATAATTGGGCCCGCGGGCATCGGCGAGAAAGGCCTGGGCGAGGGCGTTGCGCTCGTCATGCTGCCCGGCCGGGCGGTTCCGGGTAAAGATGTCGGCCTCCATCTCGTCAGCCTTCTGGATCTGGCGGCGGGCTTCGGCCATTTTGCGGATCCAATAGCGGGACTGGACCGTAATCGGTTCCCACTCGCAGCTATATAGAGTTTCGAGTTCCGTAATAGCGCGCAGGTCGGCAGGTGAGAAGGTTCTCAGCGTTTGATAGAGACCTTCCTGGATGCAGATGCTTTTGCGCTTCGCTGCCATCTCTCTTTTATCCTAAGCCAAGCCGGTGCCAGAAGCTTAGCGGGAGACAATGGAAAGCATGTTCACCTGGCTCTTCCGCCCGCCGCTGAGTGTGGGCACCGCTGCGCCCGATTTCGAAGCTGTGGATCAGGATGGCAATCGCGTCGATCTTGCGGCACTGCGGGGGAAGAACGTTGTGCTGATCTTTTATCCTGGTGACAACACGAGGGTGTGCACGCGACAATTGTGCGAATTCCGGGATCGATGGACGGAATGGTCCGCCAAAGACACGGTGGTGTTCGGTGTGAATCCGCAAAGTGCGGAGAGTCACCGGAAGTTCATAGGAAAACGGCAACTTGGCTTCCCCCTCCTGGTCGATACCGGGCAACAGATCGCACGGAAGTATCACGCCAGCGGCCTCATTGTGCGGCGCACTGTGTATCTCATCGGCAAGGATGGGGTGATTCGCTACGCAAAACGAGGGACTCCGGCCCCTCAGAACGTGCTCGACGCGGCACAGGCGTAATCCTCCTACGGAAGAACCGCAATCGAGCCGATACGGAAGTTAGTGGGATGCATCCGAGACAGGCCCTTGCCCGGGCGGACGGTAACATTTATTTTAGCGATCATGTTGCTGTTTGCCGTCTCGATTCTTCCGTGGGAGTCGGGCTGGAGGCCGCCTATCCCGCTCGAGAGCTTCTTCATATTGAGGCAAATATTACTCCAGCCAGCGTTGGGCGCTCTCGCTTGCCTGGTTCTTTGCGCGGCGGGGGCTCTGCTGTTCAGAACGCTACGTCACTTCGAACAGCTTGCGCGAACGGCAGCGGAGGCTAACCGCGCGAAAGCCCGTTTTCTCCACGAGTTGAGCGAGCGGATCCGCACTCCTATGACCGGTTTGGTCGGGATGACGGATCTATTGTTGAATTCCGAACTGAATCCGAAGCAGCATGAATTTGCGTCCGTGGTGCACGAATCCGCGCACTCGCTACTGGAGATGCTGGACAAGTTGCTGGAGTACGCCCGTCTGGATGACAACGCCATCCAAGTGGCGCCGGCGGACTTTGACCTGCAGGGTTTGCTGGAGGACACGGTTTTCCGTTTCGCGGGGCTTGCGCATGAGAAAGGGTTGCGGCTCAGTTGCTGCATCTCGCCGGCGGTGCCCCATGTTGTGCGCGGCGATGCGATTCTGTTAGGGCGCCTCCTGAGCATACTCTTACAGAACGCAGTGCGATTCACGGCCGCAGGAGACATCGTGCTCAGTGCGAGATTGATGCGGGAGGACAAAAAGTACTGCTCTATCTGTTTCGACGTGCGCGATACAGGTGTGGGAATCGCGCGCGAACGGCAGGCTCAGCTCTTCCGCAAGGATGGTCAGAACGATCGGGAAAACGAGCACAGCGGAACTGGACTAGGTCTGGCAATTGCGCAAATGATCGCATCGAGATTTTACGGGCACGTAGATGTGCACAGCGATTCCGGGAAAGGAGCGGTGTTCTGGACGGTGCTGCGGTTCCAGCACGCGGCCACCCCCGAGCCCGATGTCAATGGACTGGAACTACCGCCGAATTTTCTGACGTGTGTGGTCTCCCAGCACGCGCCTGTACGCAGAATGGTGTGCTGGAAGCTTGCTGCTCTGGGGATACGTTGTACTCCTCTTGAAACGGCATCTGACATTCCGGAGGGTACAAGAATCGTGTTCTCAGACGAGAGGGTGCCGGCGGGCCTGCCGCCAGCCGCCGTCGAAGTAGCACTGGTTCGATGGGGGACCGAGCCTCCGGAAGGGATAGCGGCTTTGACGACCCCGCTCCGGTTACCGGCAGTGGCTGCGTCGATTCGAAAGATCGTTGGAGTGACCGATGCTGCGCAATTGCAGGTGCTGGCGGCAAGCGTCGCCTCAACTTCTACTGAAAGCCATAAAACGCAGGCAGCGGTGGATTGAGAACCCGGATTCGCGAGGATCTATTGGGGATCGTTGCGGATTTTGGCTATCATAGGCGATTGAACATTTCAGAACCATGAAAGCCGTCGCCGCATTTGTCTTCCTTGCGCTTACCGTGCGCGCGGAATTTCCATCACTCGAACGTCTGTTCAGCCGCCCGTATCTTTGGGGCACTTCGCCGGACCAGATGACGTGGGCTAAGAAGGCCCCGACTCTGGTTTTTCTCTGGAATGCGCAGGGCCGGCGGTTCCATGATCTCTACGCGTGGAATGCCGCAGAACAGAAGTTGGCCCGCCTCACCGATCTCGAGCAGCAGAAAGACGACCTGAACCTCAGCGAAGACGAGAAAGACGAGAAGCTGAAGCAGTACCTGATGCCACCTTCCGGACTCGCCGGGTACGATGTTTCGCAAGATGGCACGAAGGTAGTCTTCAGCTACAAGGGCGATCTTTATCTGGTAAGCACGGACGGCAAAACGCCGCCGTTCCGGTTGACTCGCACAAAAGTTCCTGAGATCCAGCCGGTGTTTTCACCCGACGGGAAAAAGATCGCTTCTGTGCGGGGCGGCCAAGTGGTGATTCAGGACCTTAGCAACGGGCAACTCTGGCAAGTGACTGACGTGGAGGGTGGTTTCCTCGGCGGATACCGATGGTCACCGGATGGACAAACCTTCGTATACGGGGTGCGCAAGGGTGGGGGACGAACGCTTCCGCTCATGAATTATTCCGGGAAACTGGTGGCGACCCGGAACATTTCGCGCAACCTGGCAGGCGATGAGGCAACAGAGGCCTCTTACTTCCTAGTGGGAGCCGATGGGGGAAAGCCGCGTGCCATCGACTTGGGCCAGGGCGTTGTACGCGCGTTCGGAACCCTGCCCGACTGGTCGCCCGATTCAAAGAAACTGCTGGCTGTGCTGGCCGCTTCGAATTGGAAGAAGAAGCAGATTCTTGTGATTGATGCGAAGACCGCTAAGGCGAAAACAGTGGCGGAAGAGACCGATCCGCGGTGGGTCGACTACGGCACCGCTCTATGGTCGCCGGATTCCAAATCTGTCCTGTTCACCAACGAAAAAGACGGATACGCGCACCTGTACAAGACGCCGGCCGAGGGCGGGGATATCCAGCAGTTGACGAAGGGACCATGGGAAATCCATCGCGAACCGTTCACTGACAATCCGCAATGGATCGGCGATTGGATTTACTACACGTCTACGGAAGGCGATACAGCACAGCGGCACACGTTCCGCATGCATGCGGACGGAACCGGCAAACAGAAGCTCTCCTCCCACGAAGGACTCGATAGCGGTCTGGCGTCGGAAGACGGCAAGCACATCGCGTGGATGAGGGCGGACCTGGAAAATCCGCTGGACCTCTGGGTGGATGACCATCGAGTGACTAAGTCGCCGCAGCCCGAGTTCTATACGACCGACTGGCCGAAGACGGAGTTCGTGAGCTTCCCTGCCCGGGGCGACAAAGCTACAGTGCGCGCGAAGATTCTATTGCCGCCGGGCTACCGGCTGGCGGACCGGAACCAGAAGCCCCGGCCGGCCGTCCTGTTCATACACGGCGCCGGGTATGCGACCAGCGTATTGAAACAGTGGGGCAGTTATAACGACATCCGATTCGCATTCAACACGTACTTGGCGAACAAGGGTTATGTCGTTCTGGATATGGACTATCGCGGCAGTACCGGTTACGGGAAGGACTGGAGAAGCGGCGTTTACCTGCACATGGGCGGGCCGGATCTGGATGATGTGCTCGGCGGTGTGGATTACCTGAAGTCCCTGGGAAATGTGGATACGGATCATCTGGGAATCTGGGGGGTCAGCTACGGCGGGTTTATGACCGACATGGCGCTGTTCCAGGCTCCAGGTACGTTCAAGGCCGGGGTCGCGTGGGCCGCCGTAAATGACTGGGAGAATTACAACGCCGGTTATACGGGCCAGCGCCTGAATACTCCACAATCCAACCCGGAAGCATACCGCCGGAGTTCTCCAATCCATTTCTCAAACAAGCTGAAAGATCACTTGCTGATCGTGCACGGCATGGTGGACGACAACGTACTGTTCCAGGACGCAGTGCAACTGACGGAGAAGCTGATTCACGAGGGAAAGGATTTCTCGCACATCTTCTACCCGGAAGAGAGCCACGGGTTCGTACGCGATGAGACATGGATTGACGCGCTGCGACGCACGGCTGAATGGTTCGACCGGTACCTGAAATGAAGCTTCCCGCGTTCTATCCGATTCTGGATTCCGGCGCGCTTGCGCGGGGCGGCGTGGACCTGCGGCAGGCGGCGGCGGCGCTGCTGGAAGCCGGAGTAGAAATCTTACAGCTACGCCACAAACAGAACTATGACCGGGAGACCTACGCAGCGGCGAAGGCGATTGCGGAGATGTGCCGGACAGCCGGTGCGCTGTTTGTAGTGAATGACCGCGCAGACGTTGCGCGCATGCTGGACGCGGCTCTGCATCTGGGACAGGAAGATCTCATGCCTGGCGATGCCCGATTCGTGTTGGGTGAGGAACGAAAGCTCGGCTTCTCGACACACAACCGGAGTCAACTGGAGGCGTCCAACGCGGAGCCCATTGACTATGTCGCGCTGGGGCCCATCTTCGGCACGGTGTCGAAAGAGGATCCGGACCCCGTGGTGGGAATCGAGCGATTGCGGGACTTGCGGGCGCTCACAACGCGGCCGTTGGTTGCAATCGGCGGCATCACGCGCGCGACGGGCCTTGCAGTGTTGAGAGCGGGAGCCGACTCGCTTGCCGTGATCGGCGATCTGTATCCGGAAGAATGCAGTCCGCGTTCGCTACGAGCCCGCGCGGAGGAATGGATCGAACTGACAAATGGCTACCGCAACTAAGCCGGAATCGCAGCTTGTAAGGGGTCTCGGCCTCATCGATGGGACCACTCTGGTGATGGGTTCCATGATCGGGTCGGGAATCTTCATCGTGCCGGCGGATATCGCGCGGCAGGTGCAGTCGCCAGGCCTGTTGATTATGACCTGGGTGGTCACGGCGGTGCTCACAATGATCGCTTCGCTGAGCTATGGCGAGTTGGCCGCAGCGATGCCACGCGCCGGAGGGCAGTACGTTTACCTGCGAGAGTCGTTCGGCCCCCTATACGGATTCCTTTTCGGATGGACGTTCTTCCTGGTAATCCAGACCGGCACAATTGCGGCCGTTGCAGTGGCCTTCGCGAAGTTTGCCGGAGTCTTTTTTCCTTTCATCGCGGCGGAGAACAAGGTTCTGCCATTTCTGAGCACGCAACAGATCGCCGCCATCGCGGTGATCGTGTTCCTGACATGGGTGAACACTCGCGGAATTCGAACCGGGGCGGCGGTTCAGAACGTATTTACGTTTGCGAAAACGGCGGCTCTGCTGGGCCTGGTCGTTTTGGGATTCCTGCTCGGGCGCGATTCGCAGGCCATTTCGAGGAACTTCGATCATTTCTGGGAAAACGCCGATTGGACCTTTACGACAGTCCGGCTGATCGGGGTTGCGATGGTCGGTTCGCTGTTCTCGTCCGATGCATGGAATAACGTGACGTTCACTGCGGGTGAGATGCAGAACCCCAAGCGGAACCTGCCGCTGTCACTGGCTCTGGGAGTCGGGATCGTATCTCTGTTATATCTGGCGTCCAATTTCGTGTACCTGTCGGCCTTGCCGCTGGAGGCGATTCAGAGCGCGCCGCAGGACCGCGTAGGGACTGCGGTTGTGGGAAAAATGTTCGGCGGAGTCAGCGCGCAGATCATGGCAATTGCAATCATGATTTCGACATTCGGCTGTACGAACGGGTTGACGCTGGCGGGCGCACGGGTCTACTACGCGATGGCGCTCGACGGCCTATTCTTCAAGAGCGGCGCGAAGCTGGATCCGAAGACGCATGCTCCTGTAACGGCTCTTGTTTGGCAGTGCGTGTGGGCATGCGCGCTGACGCTCAGCGGACGTTACAACGATCTGCTGGATTATGTTATCTTTGCAGTGCTGCTTTTCTATATCCTGACAATTGCCGGGATCTTCGTGCTACGTCGCACCATGCCGGATTTGGACCGGCCGTACAAAGCCTTCGGGTACCCAGTGTTGCCCGCCCTTTACATCGTGGTCGCTGGAATCATCGAAATACTGTTGCTACTATATAAGCCAAATTACACTTGGCCGGGTCTAACGATTGTGCTGTTGGGCATTCCGGTTTATTTCTTTTGGCGGAAGAAAGAGGTAAGTGCATGAATCTGTTTGCGACGAAACCGCTGAGTCGCATCCTGGCGGAAAGTCAAGGAGAACACACCCTCAAGCGCAGCCTGGGACCAGTGCAACTCGTAGCGCTCGGGATCGGCGCGATCATCGGCGCCGGCCTGTTCTCTCTCACTGGGATCGCCGCGGCGAATCACGCAGGACCTGCGGTCGTACTCTCGTTCGTGCTGGCCGCTTTCGGTTGTGCCTTCGCCGGCATCTGCTACAGCGAATTCTCGGCGATGATCCCGATTGCGGGGAGTGCGTACACATATTCGTACGCTACGATGGGCGAACTGATGGCGTGGATCATCGGATGGGACCTGGTGCTGGAGTACGCTGTGGGCGCTTCGACGGTAGCAGTCAGTTGGTCGGGCTACGTGGTGTCATTGTTTAAAGATTTCGGGATCGCACTTCCGCCGCGCCTCATGGCATCCCCTTTCCAGGCAATCACGCTCGAAGACGGCAGCAAAGGGTTCGGACTGATCAACCTGCCAGCGATTATTGTGGTCACGCTCATCTCACTACTGCTGATTCGAGGCGTACAGGAATCAGCCCGCGCGAACGCCGTGATCGTTTGTCTGAAGGTCGCGGTGGTGATCATTTTCATCGCTGTCGGCTGGTCCTATATCAATGATGCGAACTATACTCCGTTTATCCCTGAGGCGACGGGCAAGTCGGGCCAATTCGGGTGGAGCGGAATCGTTCGTGCGGCGGGCGTGGTGTTCTTCGCGTTTATCGGGTTTGACGCGGTTTCAACCGCGGCGCAAGAAGCCAAGAATCCGCAGAAAGACATGCCGGTTGGCATCATCGGATCTCTGATCGTCTGCACTATTCTCTACGTATTGTTCGCGCACGTGCTGACCGGAATCGTGAACTACAAGGATCTGGACAATGCCGCCCCGGTGGCCTTAGCGATTGACCGAACACCGTATCTCTGGCTGAATAAGCTGATCAAACTGGCGATTATCGCGGGATACACCTCAGTGATTCTGGTGATGCTGCTCGGGCAGAGCCGTGTGTTCTACTCGATGTCGCGGGACGGGCTGCTGCCCAAGCTGTTCTCCGATGTGCACCCGAAGTTCCGGACTCCATGGCGCTCGAATCTGCTTTTCATGGTGTTCGTTGGGCTCTTTGCAGCATTCGCGCCGATTCAGATTGTGGGTGAGATGACCAGCATCGGCACGCTGTTCGCCTTCGTGCTGGTTTGCATCGGGATCATCGTAATGCGGCGGACTCATCCGGAGTTGCCACGGCCCTTCAAAACGCCGCTGGTGCCGCTATTCCCGATTTTGGGTGTGGTTGCGAATCTGTACCTGATGGCGGGACTAGGGTGGGAGAACTGGGCCCGGCTGTTTGTCTGGATGGCGATCGGAATGGCGGTTTATTTCGGATACAGCCGGAAGCACAGCCATCTGCAGCTAGATATCGAGGCCGCACCCACTACGGTCAAGATTCCGGGCCGCTAGATGCGGAGGAGAGCGAGCCAACTCGCTCTCCAACTACTTGGGTGTCTGGGGCTAAACGATCTCTTCTTTTGCCGGATCCCACTTCATGGTGCGGCCTTGGCGATAGCTCTCGACCGCCATACGACAGGCAATGGAAACGCGGAAGCCGACATCGAACGGGCAGTTCGGCGTGGCGGTGCCGCGGATGCTGTCGAAGAAATTCTGCATGTGCTCGTTCGGCTTGGTCATCGTCTGACCGACGAGTTCCTGTCCGTCCTTGCGATTTACGCGCTCCGGGTAATAGCGAATCTGCTGGCTCTTGGAGATGCTGCCATCGGTACCGAGGACGTCTTCACTTGCGCCAAGGCGCTGGTTGCCGAAACCGGAATCCCAGGAGAAGAGAACCTCCTCGGGCTGCTCCATCGAGACGTTCATTGTGTCCGGAACTTCGCGGCCATCCTTCCACAGGTAAAGGCCGCCGGTCATCGTAACTGACTTCGGAACCTGCAGGTTCATCACCTTGTACCAGAACGAGACCTGGTGGCACATGTTTTCATACACGTTGCCGCCGGAGTAGTCCCAGAAATAGCGCCAGTGAATAAAGCGGTTGGGATCGAAGTCCCGCGGCGGGGCCTCCCCAAGGAACGATTTCCAGATCACGTTCTCCTGAGTGAGATTCTTGCTCTGGAGAAGCGCGTTCCGCTGCCACTGCGGCTTACCGTGCGGCGTATTGCGGTACATGTGCGCGTGAATGGCAGTCACTTTGCCGAGTTTGCCGTCCTGCAAAAATGCAGTCGCATCCTGCACCTGGCCCGAAGAGCACGACTGATGGCCGACCTGGACTACGCGGTTCTTCGCCTTCTGATACGCGGCGCGCATGCGTTTCGCGTGGTCCGGATTGAAAGCCATCGTCTTTTCCTGGTACACGTGCTTGCCCGCGTCCATGGAGGCCACGAAGTGCTCACAGTGGAGGTGCTGCGGGGTCGCGATCAGTACGGCGTCGATGGACTTATCTTCCAGCAGATAGCGATGGTCCATGTACGTCTTCGCATCTGGGGCAAGAGCCTTGGCCTTTTCGAGCCGCTCGGTGTACACGTCTGCAAAAGCTACCATCTCGGTGTTGGGACACGAGATGGCCCAACGGGCGATCTCAGTGCCGCGGTCGCCGATGCCAATCACACCGACGCGAATTCGCTCGTTGGCTCCGAGCACCGTACCGGGGGCAGCAACAGCAGCCAGACCGGTGGCCATCTTACTTAGGAAATTTCTTCTGGAATCCATAGACTACGGGTGTTCAGGGTTAGTGTATCTCAAATTGAAACGGCGTGTTTCAAAACGCTTGCGTTACAGTAGTAAATTCCCATGGCAATCGCCCGACCTCAATCCGGCCAGGAACTTGCGTCGATGCTGGCTGAGTGCGCCGCGCAGAGCCGTACCATCCAATTGGGCGGCGCGTTCTCTAAGAATCGAATGGCCGGACCGGTGGAACCGGCCGACGCCGTAGTCTCCACATCCGGTCTGAACCAGATTCTGCAATACGAACCCAATGACCTGACCATCAGCGTAGGGGCGGGCGTGCCGTGGGCGGAACTCACCGTGACGCTAGCGAAAAACGGTCAAATGATTCCGCTCGATCCGCCGTTCGCCCCGCAGGCCACGGTGGGTGGAGTGATCGCCTCAAATTCGAGCGGCCCGAGGCGACGGCTCTACGGTACCGCACGCGACATGGTGATCGGGATGCAGTTTGCCACTTTAGAAGGCAAATTGATTCAGTCCGGCGGCATGGTGGTGAAAAATGTGGCGGGCCTGGACATGGGGAAGCTCATGATCGGGTCGTTTGGAACACTGGCCGCGATGGCATCCGTCAACTTCAAACTCGCGCCAATTCCGGAGGCTTCGGAGACATTCGTGCGCAGCTGCGGGTCGCCGGAAGAGGCCTTTGCGCTGCGGGACCATATCCTTAGCAGCGTGCTGCAGCCTTCGGTTCTGGACATCCTAAACCCACCGGCGTCGGCGCGCGTCGGATTAGATAAGTGGAGCGTGGTGGTCGAGGGCAGCGGAAACGCCGCTGCGGTGGCCAGGTATGCTGCGGAGTTGGGAGGAGCGGACCGGGCTCCGGAAGGGCTGCTCCGGCGCATTCAGGAATTGACACCGGCGTTTCTTGCCGATCACGCGGAGGGCGCGGTGGTTCGTGCCTCAGCTACGCTGGCGGGCCTGAAAGGGCTGATGGCGAACTGGCAGGTACCGGCCATGGCACGGGCTGGATCGGGTGTCTGTTATGCGTACTTCGCGGATGCCCGTGAAGCCGCGGTTCCGGGTGGCCGCGGAGCTATCGAGTTCGCCCCAGAGAATGCGAAGAAGGAGTTAGCGTTGTGGCCGGCTCCGGGAGACGACTTCGCCCTAATGAAACGAATCAAAGACATGTTCGATCCGAAGCATCTGCTGAACCGAGGCCGCCTGTATGGCCGTATCTGAACGTCCTTTCGATGCACCGCAACAGAGCGACCTGGATAAATGCGTCCATTGCGGGTTGTGTTTGAACGCGTGCCCTACGTATCGGGAACTCGGGGTCGAGATGGATTCGCCGCGCGGCCGGATTTACCAGATGGTACAGGTGGCGAGCGGGAAATCCGAGATCAACGCGGAGTACCTGGAGCACATTGACCTCTGCCTGGCGTGCCGGGCGTGCGAGACTGCGTGCCCTTCGGGCGTGCAATATGGCCGCCTTATCGAGGCGGCCCGGGCAGAGATTGAAGCAACCGTTCCGCAACCCGCATTGAAGCGATTGATCCGAAAGATCGTTTTCGAGAAGTTGCTGCCGTCACGAAGAAATCTGGAACTTGCGGGCGGAATGCTGCACTTCTATCAACAGTCGGGGCTGCAGGGCTTAGTGCGTGCTTCGGGGGTGTTAAAACTCTTCGGGAAGGCCGGCGATCTGGAGAAGCTTTCGCCGGTAGCGGAATCGCCGAGCTTTTACCGGTTTTACGGCAAAGTCCTGCCCGCAAAGGGCGAGAGGAGGCATCGCGTCGCCTTGCTCGGGGGCTGTATCGCGAATGTGTGCTTTGCGCGCCTCAACGAGGCGACGGTACGCGTCCTTCAGCAAAACGGGTGCGAGGTGTCGATTCCCGAGGAGCAGACGTGCTGCGGGGCTCTGCACGTACACTCGGGATTGCGGGATGATGCGCGGGCGTTGGCCCGGAAGAATATTGACGTTATGCTGGCGGGGAACTACGACGCGATCCTCACCAATGCGGGCGGATGCGGTTCGACCTTGAAGGAATACGACGAATTGCTGGAACACGATCCGTCGTATGCCGGGAAAGCACGGGAGTTCAAACGGCGCATGAAGGATGTGAATGAGTTCCTGGCGTCGATCGAACTGAATCGGAATATGGGTCGCCTGCCGTACACGATCACCTATCAGGACTCGTGCCACCTGAGTCATGGGCAGAAGATCAAAGCGGCTCCGCGGTCGCTGCTGAGAGCAGTGCCGGGGCTGATATTCAAGGAGATGCCGAACTCCGACCTGTGCTGCGGGAGCGCGGGTATCTACAATGTTGTGCATAACGACATGGCGATGGCGGTGCTGGAGAAGAAGATGTCGTATGTGAACATGGTCAACCCGGACGTGATCGTGACTGCGAACCCAGGATGCATGCTGCAACTCAAGGCCGGGGCGCAAATCCACGGAAAAGGCCAGCCGGTGAAGCACGTCATCGAGGTGCTGGACGAAGCATACAAGATGGGGTCAGACCCCACTGGTTAGCTTACAGTTTTTACTTTTTGTTTCTCAGGATGAGGATCCAGTCGCCCGGTCCGGGCATCTTGAGGGGCAGATCGGGCCTCAGATCCCATAAGCCGGCGGGCGTGCGCTGGCCGGTCCGCGGATCTACCCACGTGCCTTCCACTTTGCTGCCCTGATTGAACCGCGAGAGGTTTAGCGTGGCGCCGGTATTATCCGGGAAGTACATCATACCCAGATCCTCGCGTTCGGTGAGAGATGCCATGATGTAGTGCTCGAAATTCTTGTCGTTCTGATTCTCATGGCGGACCAGATAACGCTCCGGCCGCAGCCGCCACCACTCCACTGAATCCATGATGGAGCGCAGCACTTTCATCTGCTGTGCGCCTGGGTAATTCAGGCACTGGTTCCACGGCTGGGTTGGCCCGGTACTCGGGTGATTGAGCGGCACATCGTTGTTGCGGCTCCACGCCCAAATGCCGTGAGCACCATAGGTAACACCTGCGGTCTGGCCGGCCAAGAGGCTGTAATAAGCAGCACGGCGGACTTCTTTGTCAGTAATGGCCTGGTTGCTTTGATAAATCCGGTGCCCTTCGTAATTGATCTCCGCATCGATCACAGGGTGGTAGGGAGTGGCGTTCCACTCGGTGGCCATTCCTTTTGCTGCTTCCCATTGCCACTTCAGCGGATTGTTACCGTGCCCGGATTGGAAGAACAGAATATCGAGCCAGCCATCCTTGAGGAATGGCTGCCAGGGATCCTGCATGCCCCGCGGGTGCATGCCAACGAGCGCGCGCTTGGCGCCGCGAGGAAACACTGCTTCGCCAATGGAACGCCATTTCTCTGCATTCGATCCTGTATAGTCGCCATCACCGCCGAGCATCCAGATCACGGAATAGGCGCTGTATCGCGATGCGATGTATTTTGCGAGAAGCGTGGCCTGGGCGGTGGGCAGATCCACTCCTGGACTCCCCTGCCCCAGCGCCCAAAGAATTACGGGTACGGCGACAAGACCCGCATCGTTGATGGCCTGAATCTTACGATCCATGCGCTGGAAGAAGGCGGGGTTCACCTTTATGGGATTCGTACCCTCGTACGCAACCTGGCCGTTTTCATCCTTCAGACCGCCGCGCCACTGCGTCATCACGATTTGAATTGCCGTGAATCCTTTTTCGGCCCGGTCGGCGAGATACTGCTTCCATTCGGCATCGTTGGAGAGGAGCGCTCCATTCCACGCCGTATCGGCCAGGTAAAAGAAAGGCCGCGCGGCGGATTGCACCAGGTAATGCCGATCCGACGACAATCGCGGTGCGCCGTAGCGGTAGACAGGATTCCGTCCCGATGCTTCGGTCACATGAAAAGTACCGGACTGCGAATTGAGTGCCTGGTCGCCGGTGTCGGCGTTTTTGACTTTGAAGGAATAGTCACCCGCCACTTCTGGCGAATAGCGCACCTTCCAGGTTTTGCCCCCATCCCAGAAGGCGCGTACCACGTCTTTGATGTTGCCGGGGCCGGCAAACTCTACGGTTACATCCGCGTCCTTCAGCGGATTGCCATATTCCTTGGAAGAGGTGAAGCTCTGCTCAAAGCGGCCGAAGCGCGCCACATCCGCGGCTGCTGAGAGCGAAACTGCCAGAAGGAAAAGAACTAGCGTTCGCATCGAACAGAGGACGAGGGCGGATGGGAAATTGTTTCTGACCGGTTCGTCAGGTTATTTCTTGGCGATGGGCGCCGTCGGACCGTCCGTTAACTTCATCGCCCATTTGATTGCTTCGCGAAACATGGTCTGCACATCCGGGTTATCGTACACCTCTTCCCGATGCCCGAGCGTGGTGGCGAACACACGGCCATTGCCGTAGGTCTTCACCCAGGCGACGCCAAAATCATGATCCTGCCGGTGCACTCGCGGGTTGGTGAGATCCAGCTTTTTGGGATCGAGACTTAAGAGCACACGAACCTTGTCGCGCGACCAGTCCTTGTACTGATAGATCTCGTCATTGATCACAAATTCGGGCGGGAACTGCTTCACAATCTGGCTGGAGCGGTCTTCAACGACGACGGGCGCATTGAACGTCCCCCAGGGATGCTGATCGAAATAGCCGCCGACGATTTCGCCGTATTCCGGCCACTTGTAAAAGCAATCGCCGCCGGTATGCATGGCGATGAAGCCCTTGCCGTCATCTTTGACGAAGCTGACCAGATCCGCCTTCTGCGAATCGTCCATATCCAGTTCGCCGGTCGAAAAGAAGGCGATCGCATCGAAGAAGTTCAGGTTCTTCGCATTGCCGTCGAGTTTCTTCTTGGTCACCAGGCGAGTGTCTGTCCGGAAATATGTGTCCCAGATTCCCGACTCCTTGCCGAGCCGTTCGAGAGTGGCCAGGGCGTGGGAGATGGAATCGTGCGTGAAGCCTTTCGTTTCCGCGATGATAAGGAGTTTCTTTCGCTTGGGAGCATTCTGTTGAGCAGAGACAACGCTGCTGAATGCGAGGCAAATGGCGAGAAAGCTGGATAGGAGGCGCATACGTCGCGCGACTATTATATGCCGCTCGAGGGGTTCACTTCTGTATGCGCCGGAGGGTGTACAACTCATGACCGACGTGCGCGTGCTCCAACTTCTTCCAATCGTCGTTGACATGAACAAGCTTGCCGCTGATGTGATTGGACGCTTCGGAGGCGAGAAACATGGCGAGTTGGATCTGTTTCTCGGGGGGCACTCCGCCCGTAAGACGAACCTTCATCGCATCCTCCTGTTCACGCCAGCCCGCGCGCTCGCCTGCCTTGAGAATCTCGTCCGTCATGTTGGTGTACACGCCTCCCGGAGACATCGCATTCACCTGCACGTTGTGGTTCCGGACCTCCTCGGCAACGGTCTCGACGAATCGGACGACTGCTGCTTTGGAGGCGGCATATGCGGAAAACCAGGCTCGGGGGTCGGCGGCGCCTCGCCCGCTAAGGACGATGATCTTGCCCGAGCGCTGCTCAATCATGTGAGGCAGGACGGCACGGCACGCATGGATGACGCCGATCAGGTTGGTTTCGATTGTTTCGGTCCAGGCCTTAGGATTGGTTTCGGCGAAGGGGCCGATAGGCCCCTGAATACCCGCTGCACACACCAGAACATCCAGCCTGCCGTAGTGGGTCTTCATGCGGTCCACCGCCGCCGCTACCTGTTCGTAGTCGGTGACGCTGGCACGGATCCGCAGGGAGACTCCGCCTCCGTGCTCAATTTCCAGATTGGCGAGGTCAAGTTCCGCCTTGCTGCGGGCTAAAAGGGCTACGCGGGCGCCGTGAGAAGCGAAACCGAGTGCCAGCCGCTTGCCAATCCCGCGGCCGGCTCCCGTAATTAGGACGCCTTTATCTTTGACGTTGTGCAAAGCTTCAGTGTACCTGACAGGTGTCCAACGCACAGCATGGCAGGAACGAGCTGAGACAGGCGTGATTCGCCGGATTCGGGTTTATTGGCGGCGCTCGTCACGCCTCTCCTCCCGCTTCTCTTCTTTCTTTTCCACGCGTCTCTGCGGATTGGACTCAACAGCGCGCGGCCGCACCATCTCACGCGGGGCTTCCACCGCACGCGGAGCCTCCCGGAACGCGGGATGCGGTTCCGGACGACTTTCCGCCGCCGGGCGAGTTCCTACGGGTGCGACGGCCGCCATCGCGGGCCGAGGACGCGGCGGTGCAGCAGTCTCCACGGCCTGAGGACGGGGCGCCGGAAGCTGCCTCACCACGGGACGAACGTTTGCATTCGACCTTTGCTGCAGCGCCTGCACCTGATCGGCTGCGAGCGGCCTGCCGGGATTGGCCTGGAGAGCCTGCTGTTTGATGGCGAAAGGCACGGGCCGTGGCGCGGGCGCCAGCTTTGCTACTACCGGCCGATCAAATGCAGCCACGGGAGGACGCGATGATACAGGTGCATTCGCTCCGAGAACACTCTGTCGAGATGGCGCTACCTGGGCCGAGTAACTCACGGGTGCCGATGCCAAGGCGGCCGGAGAAACATTGACCGCAGCCTGCGCTACCGGCCGGGAACGGATCATCGCGTCCTGTGGAACGGCAGTGATCGCTCCAGGAGCGTTTCTATTCACCTACGTGATGTTGGTGTTCGTGTTGTTCACGTTTGTGATGTTCGTATTAATTACCGTCGTGTTGTAGACCTTTGTGATGTTGACGTTGCTGTTCACTACGGTGTTCGTTGTATTCACGTTCGTGAAGTAACGCGGACTGGTCCGGTAGGCCGGAACGAAGACGTCACCGGGGCCTAATGGGAACCATGCGACGTGTCCGCCGCCTCCGCCGATAGAGACCGACAGGTTGAAGTGCGGACCGCCCACCCAGGCAACCAGAGCGGGAGCGTATACGGGCCGTGGAGCGATCGGGCCGGGAACCCATGCCCATCCACCACCCACATAGACCCAACGCCCGTAGTGAAACGGAGCGAAGCCCCACGGCGCATCGTCCACCCAGGTCCATCCCCAAGGGTCGATCCACGCCCAATGTCCGTAGCGATACGGCGCCCATCCTGGAGCAACAGCCCTGGGATACCACACCATGCCATAGCCCGGGGCCGAACGCCACGTGCCATTTTCATCGAGGTCCTCATAACCGATCATTTCCCGTGAGACGTAGCGGACCGATTGCGCCTGATCTTCCCGCCGGTCACGATCTGAGCACCATTGTTCCCAGCCGTCCGGCGGCGGAGGAGCCGAAATATCGTAAGTAATGGAATCCTCCCCGGTGATGCGAGCCATCTCACGCGGATGGAGCGTAAATGCCTGTCCGCCTCCGGTCACTTCCCCTTCACCGCCCCGCACCGTAAGGAACGTCGTCGGGCTATTTGGACTTACTTCGATCCGGTACACACCGGGACGAAGCAGGGAGAATGCGGAGTTCGGCGTGTCGACTTCAAACACGTCATTCTCGCCCAGAGACCGCAACCGGATCTCCACGAGGCCCTGCGAAACACGGAGTTGCACAGTCTGATCGTTAAGATTGAGGAAGGACACAGCCGTATCGCCGGCCATCCGCACGACGTTGCTGCCGACGTGCATCTCTCCGGAGGATTGGTCATCGACCCAGAAATGATCCCCGGTGATGAGCGGACGATTCAGCGGCGCCGTCACCCAATCGTCGACACCCGCGGGCTGGAATTGCACTGAGCCGTTGATGTAATTCAAACGAGCCACACGTGCGGGCGGATCAGATTGTGCGGACAGGAATCCGCTCCCCAGTATTGCAATCATCATCGCAGCAGGTAACCGCATGGACAGTCCTCCTAACCCAGTTAACCCTGAATGTACCGAGATGTCTTTGATCTGAAAACAGATTAATTATCAGTAGAGTACTAACCCATTTGCCCCCATCTGCGCTGATCGCTGGACGGCATACAACGTTACCTGCATAATGCTAGTCGACGAACCTTGATATTCTAGAGGCAGGTTTCCCGAGGAGAATCACTCAAGATGAAGGAAGATCTTTCGCGCCGAAGCTTTATGAAGCGGTCCGCGACGGTGGCCCTTGCCGCCGCTCCCGGTGTGCTCCCCGCGCTTGGCGCCAATAACAAGCTAAAAGTCGGCTGGATTGCCACCGGGATGCGTGGCTATCACGTCATGGGTCAGATGTATCAGGACAGCAAGGACATGGTGGAGGTTACGTATGTGTGCGATACCTCTAAAATCAACCTTGCGAAGGGCAAGGACCTGGTCCAGACGAAGGGCGGCAATACGCCGAAGACGACTATCGATTACAAGGACATCCTGGCCGATTCGTCCATCGACGTCGTGTTTATCTGCGCTCCCGAGCACCTGCATTACCCAATGGCCAAGGCAGCGTTGCTGGCCGGCAAGAATATCTACCTGGAGAAGCCGATCGCCCACACAATCGAAGAGGGCGCGGAACTGGTGAAGCTGGCCGAGAAATCCGGGAAAGTGGTTCAGGTCGGGACGCAGAACCGCAGCAACAAGTTGTATCACAAGGCCAAGCAGATGTTCGATGAAGGCATGCTCGGCCAGGTGCATTATGTCCGCGCATTCTGGTATCGGAACTTCGATCCCTCCGTGGATCCGAAGAAGGGTGTACCGGCCGCGTGGCGCTACATCATTCCAGAGGGCGCCGACGAAAGCAACTCGGACTGGCAGCGGTTCCTGGGTAACGCGCCGAAGCGGCCGTTCGATATCCACCGCTACTACCAGTGGCGGAACTACTGGGATTATTCGGGAGGCATCTCGACAGACCTGCTGGTTCACCAGACGGATATTTCCAACTTCGTTCTGAATAAGACACTGCCCTCATCCTGCATGGCATCGGGCGGCATTTATATGTGGGGCGCGCCTGACGACCGGGAAGTGCCGGACACCCTCAGCGCTCTGTATGAATATCCGGACAAGTTCCACCTGAACTATAGCTGCTACTTCGGGAATGATCACTTTGGGTACGGCGAGCAGTTCCTCGGCTCAGAAGGCACCCTGGAAGTGCTGGATCGTAAAACTCTGAATTACTATCCGCAGAAGTACGCAGGCAAGGTGATCAAAGGGCGCCAGGAAGTTCACATGGACTACCTGAAGGACTTCAACCAGCCGGACGCCACTGCGGCGCATGTCCACAATTTCCTGCTGGCCGTGCAGGGCAAAGAAAAAGCGATTGCACCGATGCGCGCCGGCCAGATTGCTGCGATACCCGGCCACATGGCCACTCTCTCCTACAAGAACAATAAGAAGATCTGGTGGGATGAGAAGACCGAGAAATATCACTACAGCTAGAAAGCCGGGCCACGAGCGAAGGCGTTCGCGGCCCTACTTCCTCTAACTACTGCCCGCTGGTTCCCGTAGACGGATCATACGTCACAATCACTGTATCCGTCGAAGAAAGCCCCGCCTGGTTCGTTACCGTCAGTTGAAAAGTGTAATCGCCGACCGCATCGGAATAATCCGGAAGCGTCACTACCGGGTTCGCGGTGTCGGCTCCCGTGATATTGGCCGTCTGGCCATAGATGGGGATGAACTTCCAGCTATAGGTCAGCGCCCCTCCCATGGGGTCAGAGGATCCAGCCGCACTCAACTGCACCACATTTTTCGCAGTCACGACGCGCTTGCCGGCATTCGCAACAGGCGCTTGCGGGTTCGTTCCGGACGCAAGCAGGCTAATGTTGCCGTACCCCTGCTTGCCGAACAAATTCGCAACACCAACCACGTTGACGGAGACGGCGGTGTAGGCTGTATTTGCGACCGGAACGGGATCCACCGGAAGCATAAAGCTCCCCGAAATCACGACCTCATTCCCGGTAAGATCGCCGAAAGGAGAGCCTCCAGTATTCGACAGAACCGATCCGGTCAAAACGATTCCTCGTTTGCTGGTCACGAACGCACGGTCCACCTGGACGACGTATGACCACACGAAGGTTGCTCCGCCAGAGTTGTCCGGTGTGGGCAACAGTGCGCCCGTCTGCACGATGAGTCCCTTTAGTTGGCAGTCTGGGTGGAAGCCGTGTACTTGATCTGCTGGCGCAATTCCAAGCTGTTGCTTTGCAGTCCTGAGACGACGCCGGAAGGAAAGACAGGCTGACTAACCGAAGCGATGTTCGTAAGCGGGACAACGGATTCCACGAGAAAGGATGAAACGACCGGAGCAGGAGCAGGGGAAGTCTGGGCGAATGCGGCGACGCCGGTGAGAATCACACCAAGGGCAACCGAAGACAGAGATTTTCTCTGCACTTTCATTGATTTCTCCTTCACTAGGTCTTTTGTTCTATTTATTTACCGGATCCCGTGAATACAGGATACCGGCATAACGGATCAAGGCTACGCGTAAACAGCATAGCTACATATACTTACGAACACACAAAGATCTAATGAGTTTCGGTTTCCAACAACTCGAATTAGGTGGCTATCTGTGACTAATCTTACGCGCTGTTGGCAACACGCCGATTCACTCGTATCTGCTTCGCTCGGGCGAAGGGTAAAAGATTACCGCAGAAAAGGTATGTAGGCGGGCACGCGCTGCCGGTACGCTTCGAACTCCCGGCCGAACTTTTCGGACAGCAGTTTCTCCTCTTCGCGAACCCGGATCTCGGTCCCGATGACGCAAATGACGATGCCGATGGCGGTGAACAGGGGCGAGGAAACGATCAGACCAGACGCGATCAGCATCCCGAGTAAAGAGGCGTAGACCGGGTTCCGCACCAGCGCATACGGACCCGAGGTGATCAGCCGATGATGCTTCGTTACGACAGCTTGCACGCGCCATTGCATCCCGAGTTCATAGGCCCCATAGATTCCCAGCAACACAGATAAGGCACCGATGGACAAGGCGGTCATGTCCAGCCAATGCGGATGTTCGGCAGGCCAAGGTAGGAACGCGAAGAAGAAACCACAAGCCTCCAGCCACATGCCGCGAATGGCCTTCGGCGAACTCTTGCGGTCCGCCTCACCTTCCGGATCCTTCGAGCGCATCTTATAGATAGACGACGCGCGGATTACGAAACCCATCGCGTACAGAACCCAAAGCGAGATCAGCAGCAGGATAACCAAGTATCCAGAATACGCCCGTTACAATTTGGCTTGGTACGTACAGTCCTCTACACCGCCGCGCACGGTGGATTCGAAGGGCAGCCGATTCCTCTAGGAGGCGGTGCTGCGGTCTGCAACCTGCTGGCGGAAGAATGGTCGCGAACACAACCCTTTCCGTTTCGTGTGCTGGGTCCGGCAATTCTCGGCGCGTCGGCGCCCACTGGCACTGAACTGGTGCATTTTGGCGAGATGCAATACGCGCGATTCTGCCGTGAGTTTGAGAAGGCGTGTACGGAGGAGGTGCTTCAGCACGATCCGTTGTCCACTGCCGTGCTTTGTAACGACGTGTCAGAGGGCCCGGACTTCGGCGCCCTGGCGCAACGCGGTTTCGCTGTATACACCATCTATCACGTAGATGTGGTTGCGTATGTAGCGGCAATGTACGCGAAGAACCTGTTTTCGCCGGAAACGCTCACGCGGTGGTACGACCGGCTGGACCGTGTTCTGCCTATCCCCGATGTGCTTAAGCTCGTTTTTGAAAAGCAGAAGCGAAGTGTAATGCATTCACGAGGCCTGATTGTGCCATCCGAGAGCATGCGCGACATTCTGGAGCGATGCTATCCCAAGGATGCGCCCGGTAAAGTGCATGTGCTGCCTTGGGGCGTTCCCGACACGAACGAAGATTCGGCAGCGCTTGACGCGGAGGCAGAACGGCTCCGCCGGGAATTGCAGATTCCAGAGGGTACGCCGGTGCTGCTCGCGTTGAGCCGCATCTCGCCAGAGAAGGGACAGGATCTACTCCTCGAAGCGCTGCGGGACTTTCCGATTCGGCCGCTGGTGGTTCTGATCTGCGGAGGAGCGGCCTATATGCAAGGCGAGATTCACATGGCGAAGCTGCGGGAACTGGCTTCGAAACTCCCCGCAGAAATCAAGGTGATGTTCCCAGGCCACGTCACAGGCCTGCGCAAGCGGGCCTTCTTCCGGCTAGCTGACCTCTATATTTTTCCCTCGCGGCATGAGAGCTATGGCTTAACGCTGTTGGAGGCGCTGCAGGCCGGACTGCCGGCAGTCTGCTTCGATCACAGCGGCGCTCGTACAGTCATGCGGCCCGACTTCGGCATTATGGCGAGGAGCGGTTCGATAGAGAGCCTTCGCTCGGCAATCGTGGATCTACTCGCGGACGGGGACCGGCGGCTTGAGATGGGAAAGGCCGCTCGCGATTACGCGCGGACACAGAGCTTTTCCGCCAGTGCCGCGCGACTCGCTCATTTACTGCTGCGTTAGATCTTCTTGATATGCACCCCGCCATTCGTGGTGACCGCGCGAATCAGCGATCCACCGGACCCGACGTTGAAGGCAAGCTGTTTGCTGAGCTTCCCGTTCACGGTGGCCGGGAAATCGAGATGGATACTTCCGTTCACCGTGGCGGTCTCCACACGTGCGGAATAGTTCTCCGGCATGTCGATGTGTACACCGCCGTTCTGCGTTTCGGTGTCGAGTTGGCTGCCATCCCAGCGATTCCCAGCAAGCTGGATATGCAATCCACCATTCTGCGTTTTCCCATGGACGTTGCCCGCAAGGCGCGCCAGATGCGCACCGCCGTTCACAGCAGTGAACTGAATATCCCCGCTCACGTCGGCCAAGTGGACTCCGCCGTTGTGAGTGTTCAGCTTGACGTTCATATGGTGCGGCACGAAGATTTCGTAACTCACGGCCCAGCCGTGATCGGAGCCGAAGTCCGGAGCATCCGCGCGAATCTGCCCCCCTGCCGTGCGCACGCTGACCTGACTGACCATTCCCGCAGCTTCCGATTCGGTCGGCGCCCAAGTCTGAATCTGTTCGCGCACCAGGATATCGTTGCGGTCCCAGCCCTTCACCGATACGCCGCCGTTTTGTCCGCCATCGACGTCGATGACGGATGTGGCGCCGATCGTCTGCTCCTTGATTTCACAATGGCTCACGTTACGTCCGTCCCGCCGGCTATTTCCCTCGTTGCACTTCAAATCGTATGCGGTATTGTTCTGCATCTGGCCCATTACAGGCAGGCAGAATAGCAGCGTTAGCATCCATTTCATTTACTTCGTGTCTCCTTCGTCTGGTTACTACGAAGCTCAATGGCAAAGGTTTCATACACTGAATTGTGCGGGCAGAATACGAAACGCGGCTCCAGGCAAGACAGGCGGCATTGCAGGGTCACGAACGTGCGTACAGCAGGCTAGGTTACGCAAAGGTTGCCACCTTCCTAGCCGGTGCCGTCATTGTCTGGCTGAACTGGTATTGGTTGCCGGTTCCGGTAATAGTCATGCTCGCCCTCTTTGTTTATCACGACCGTGTGGATCGAAAGGTGCTGGCCGAAAAGCGTGGGATTCAGTTCTACGAGCAAGGCTTGCGCCGCTTGAACCACGAGTGGATCGGAACGGGGCAGACCGGTGAGCGGTTTCGTGATCCCAGCCACCCGTACGCAGACGACTTGGACCTGTTCGGACGAGGATCCATGTTCGAGCTAATCTGTTCTGCCCGCACCTTTGAAGGCGAGGCGACACTCGCGTCTTGGCTGAAAAATCCCGGTGACGTGGCGGATGTTCGCGCACGGCAGGAGGCCATCCAGGACATGGCGCCGCACATCGACCTGCGCGAGGACCTGGCGCTCCTCGGCGAGGACATCCGCTCCAGCGTTCACTCCGGCGTGATGGAAAAGTGGGCTGCGTTGCCTCCAGTCCACTTTCCGGCATGGGCGCGGCACCTGTCGGCGGCTTGCGCAAGCGTCATGGCCGTACTCTGTCTTGGATTCCTTTTCGATCTTTGGAGCTCGCGAGCGGTCCTGATCTGGATTCTCGTGCAAGGCATGTACGGATTCTGGATGCGAAACCGTGTGCTGGAAGTGTTGGAGCACGTGGAAACTCCGGCGCGCGATCTACGGCTGATCGGACAACTACTGGCGCGCTTTGAAGGCGAAGAATTTACGGCTTCGCGTCTGCTTGCATTGAAACAAGGAGCCTCCGCGTCTGCACAGATCCGCTCGCTCGATCAATTGATTGAGTGGCAAGAACAGAGTCACAATCAATTTTTTGCGCCAATCGCGCGGCTGTTGCTCTGGTCTACTCAGTTTTCCATCGCGATTGAAAGCTGGCGCATGAGATATGGCGCTCAGATCGCAACTTGGATCCGTGCCGTCGGCGAGTTGGAAGCGCTCAGTTCTCTCTCTTGCTATTCCGCCGAGCATCCGGCAGACCCGTTTCCTGAGTTGCGCTCAGATGGTCCATGCATCCAGGCAATTCAGATCGGTCATCCTCTCCTACCGGAAGAGACAGTCGTACGGAACGACGTTGAACTCACGGTGGAGACTCGTCTGCTGCTCGTTAGTGGCTCGAATATGTCAGGCAAGAGCACGTTGCTGCGGGCGCTAGGATTGAACGTCGTGCTTGGGTGGGCGGGAGCACCGGTCCGTGCAAAAAGCCTGTCCGTATCCCGGTTGGAGGTAGGGGCCTCCATCCGCATTCAGGACTCCTTACTCGACGGCCGATCGCGTTTCTATGCAGAGATCCTGCGGCTAAAACAGATTGTGGACATGGCCGGTAAGGAGCCGCCACTGTTCTACCTGCTGGATGAATTGCTGAGCGGCACCAACTCGCATGACCGAAAAATTGGCGCCGAAGCAGTGGTTCGTTCTTTAGTCGAGCGGAATGCGATTGGCCTGGTGACCACGCATGATCTTGCGCTAACGGAGCTCACGCAACTCCTCGCGCCACGCGCCCGCAACGTGCATTTCGAAGATCATATTGAAAACGGTGCGATTTTGTTCGATTACCGCATGCGCCCGGGCATCGTCTCGAAGAGCAATGCGATTGAGCTAATGCGATCCATCGGCCTGCAGGTTTGACAGGCGTTTCCCCGCCGCCACTTCTCGCACAAGTAATCTGGAGGTAGACATGGCAAACACCTCTATAACTGTGGGCGTACTTTTGATTGTGCTCGGACTATGGGGTTACTTCGGGACGGGCACAACCAGCCTGACCGCACTGATTCCCGCAGTGTTCGGGATTCTGCTGGTGATCTCCGGCGTCATCGCGCGCAACCCGGCGAAGCGGAAAATGGGGATGCACATCGCGGTCGTCGTCGGGCTGCTCGGCTTTTTGGGCTCCGTGCGGGGTCTCACGAAAATTGGAACATTGCTGGCCGGGGGCGACGTGGCGCGGCCTGCCGCGGTGATCTCGCAATCGATCATGGCAGTGCTGACCGGTATCTTCACCATCCTGTGCGTGCGGTCGTTCATCGCCGCGCGCCGCGCGCGGACTTAGGCCGGGAAAGGCCAGACGCGCTCGATCGTCTTGCTTAGCATCCAGCTCTTGTCTTCTTCGTTCAGGAATTTCATATCGTCGCGAACGAGCGTCAGTGCCTGCTCGTAACGCGCGTGGCTGTTTTCGATGATGGGCCAATCGGTCGCCCACATGAGGCGCTGCGGTCCAAACTCGTGGTGCAGGCGCTTGACGTGTTCCTGCGCGTCCAGCCACGGGTATGGTTGCTTTGATAATGACCACGCATGGGATACCTTCACGAACAGTTTCGGGTGGCGTTTCAGGGCGATCAGCTTGTCCAGTTCCTTGGGCTGATCCACCGGGCAGTCGGCCATATGGTCAATGACGATAGTAAGGCCCGGATATTTATCGGCGAGCTGCCCCACATCTGGCATGCGGGAGACCGGCGCCAAGACAGTCATCGCGACCTTCAGTTCCTCGCAGCGCTTCCAGAGCGGCGGCATCAAGGGCCCTTTGATCCAGTCTCCACTTGCATCGGCGCCCGGGCTCAAGCGGACTCCTTTGAAACCTTGCTGGACGAGCTGGGACAGATGATCGGGCGAAGCGGGGCTGAGCGGATCCACTCGCGCGACACCCTGAAAGTACTGCGGATACTGTTTCAGAACGGAAGCCAGATAGGAATTGTCGTAACGGTAGTGGATCACCTGAATGATGACAGTCCGTTCCACACCGTTCTTCTTCATGAGTTCCAGGAGCGTCTCGGGAGCAGCATCCCGAACCGGCGGATTCTTCGTTTCTTTAGCGAAAGGAAAACCGGGCTGGTCGCGCTTCCAGACATGCACGTGCGGATCAATGATGCGGTAGGGCTTGGCGGCTGCGCTCAAGGCGGTTGCTCCCATGACTGTTCCGAGGAATTCTCTACGGCTACTCACAAGTAAATCGGCTCCAACTTCTGAACGATATAGTTTGCACACCGCTCATAGCTAGCGCGAGGGCCTCGACGGGCCGTATCGAGATCTACGCAAATCCAACTTTTGAATCTGATATCGCTCAGGATGTGGTGAAGTGCAGGGAAGTCGATCGAGCCATCACCGAGGTCATAGATGCTGGAAAAGAAACGCGCCTCTTTCGAAGTCTTGGCGTGCACCTTGCCGTTTTCAAGATGGACATCCGAAGTGGGCGTGGTCCACTTAGCATCCTTGTAATCCGCGAACATCAACCGGGTCTTGTGTCTCTGAAAAGTTTTCAGCACGTCGCAGCCCCCTAGCAGCAGATGTGCAGTATCGGGCGAAAAGTGGAACAGCTTCGGATCGGTCCAGTCCATACAGCGATCCACTTCCTCCTGGCTCTCGGCCATCTGATCAAGATGGTTGTGGAGGCCGGCCTGGAAGCCCATTTCTCCCGCAAGTTCGCCGATGTGGTTGAAGCAGTCGCACATCGTGCGGAAGGATTTTTCGTTCTGATTCGCCGGCGTCCTTCCGGGAGAGAACACCACCAGGTGCTTCGCGCCAAAAATACGCAGGAACTCCATCGCGCGTCTTGCATCCGCGAGAACCTTCGCCTGCTGCGCAGGATCGTGGGCAGGGCCGTTGAACGAGATGGTGGCGACGTGAAGATCGCGTTTGCTGAACTCCTTCTCCATCTGTGTGACGGTCATGTTGTACCGCTCGAGAATCTGCGGGAACTGCGTCATTCGGATACCCGGGAATCCTGTGTCTTTCATCACGTCCAGGATGTCGGTGAAAGGCACGGGCCGAAAGTGATTCCAGAGATTCGCGCTAACAGCCCATTTCACATTCTGGTTCGCGGGCAGACGCGCCGCCGCGCCAGCCAGTGTCGTAGCCATGCTGGTGAGGAATACTCGTCGGTTGATCATCGGGACTCAGGTGTCCGCCTAGCATATAGCAACGGGCCGTGCTAGTGGAAGAGGCGCAACCCGAACCAGCCCATTCCGATGGTCATCAATAGCATGGACGCAAACCGAACAGTGCCCGGGAATTTCCTGACGAAAGCCCAGCAGACGGCAATCAGAATCATTTCCACCGAAATTGCACCGGCAAGGACGAGGCCGGCACGATAGCCCGCGTCGCGACTGAATAAGGCGAAATAGAAGCCGTGGAACAGGCCGAGGATGCCGCAGATCAGCCATCGTGTCCCCGCTTGCGGCAGGAACAGGATTTCCATTGCCAGATATGCCACGGTAAGCGCCATCGCCGCCTCGATGAAACGCATGGAAAGATCCGGATTCCAGTAGGCCACCACTATGCACGCCGCCACTTCGCCGGATGCAAACGCAAGCACAACCGCTGCCAGTTCCCTCATTGAGCGTGCAGCGAGCGCCAGTCCAAAGAGGAAGAGAATGCCAGCCGCCGAGCTGAATACTCGAAGGGTTCCCGCGCCGATTTGCTGAACCGCGATCTCCGCTTTGCCCGGCGGGTTGAAGCGGAGTTCCGCCTTATCGTAGGTGAGATCGAATACCGCCTGATCGGTCTTCTCCCCCATGCGTGCCTTCAGCACACTGACGTGATTTGGAACCGTGATGCGCGCAAAAGTACATTCGGCCTGGATGCGGTCTGGCGGCTTCGCAAATTCGTATTCGGCGGTGCAGAGGAATGTTTCGCCTTTTGTCTGGCACGCGTGACTCAGCAATTTGGCCGGGGTTCCGTCCGATCCGAATCGCACGTTGGCAAAAAAAGCCGGCTCAGCGTTTTGTACATGCGCTACTTCATAGACCGGTATTCGCATCTCGTAATGCGCGCGTGTACCATCAACCGTGAGTTCGCCGGTGCTCATACTGATGGTGTGCGCCATCAGGGGCAAAGCCCCTGCCAGCAGAATAAGACTCCTCACTCAGGCCTCAGTCGTGTATAGATGACGCGCAGAACTGCGAGCACGGGGACGGATAGAAACATTCCCCAGATGCCGCCGATCTGCTCGCCTGCCAGAACTCCGAAAATGATCAGGAGCGGATGGACTTCCACGCCTTCACTCATCAGGTACGGACTCAGAACGTAATCCTGAAAGACACGATAGATCAGAATAAATGCCACGATCCACAACAGATGGGGATACCCACTGAACCCGGAGACTACGAGAACGGCAAGACCACCGCCCAGCCATCCGAGCACCGGGATAAATTCGAGCGGTCCGGCTATGACCGCCAGCAGCAAAGCGTAGGGGACGCCGGTGATCTCGAAAAAGATCAAGTAAGAGATCATGACCGCCAATGACAGAATCACGAGAGCCCGTATGTATTTCGAGATCACAAAATGCAGATCATCCATAATCCCCAATGCAAGCAGCCGGAGAGAGCCTTCCGGAAAAAGCTGAATCAGGGAGCGCTGGATGTCATCGCCGTCTTTTAAGAAGAAGAAACCCAAAATCGGAACGAGCACAAGTACGCCGATGCTGCCGGCGATAGTGGCGAGCTGCTGGCTGGCGCTGTGAAGCACCGGTAAAGCGTTCTCAGCCGCGGCTCCCAACTGCTCGCGGACGCGGGCCACAATGTCACCCATGTAGGGCTGTAGCCAGACGGGCAGAAATTGGATGGCAGGATTCCCCTGTTGCTTCAGCAGATTCGGCAATGAAACGCTCAGACTTCGAGCCTGCTCGGAGACTTGACCGCCGATCTGCATTACACCGGCAATCACAAAAGTCAAAAACAGAACGTAGATAACTGCAAGTGAAAACGTTTTGGAGATGCGCCGCGGTGCGTATTTGTGAAGCCGCTCCACTAGCGGACTGAGCATGTAGGCGAAGAACAGCGCCAACACAAAGAGCAGAATCGTGTGCCTGGCCGCGTAAACGGCGGCCAGCAGCAGGCAGATCAGGAAGATGGTCCAGGTTACCCGCGCGGCACGCGCGTCGATCCCCAACATGACCCTCAGCATAGCGCAGCAGAGGCGGCGGCACGCTACACTAAAAGCGCATGAGGCAACTCGTTAGCGAGCTGCACGATTTGGAGAATCGACTCCGCCAAGGCGGCGGGCCCAAGAAAATCGAGAAACAACACCGGGAAAATAAGCTGACTGCGCGCGAGCGGATTCAGCAGCTGATTGATCCCGGTTCGATGTTTCTGGAGATTGGACTACTCATCGCCTATGATTCCTATGATGGCCAGGCGCCCGCGGCCGGCGTAATTACAGGGATTGCGCGCGTCGAGAACCGGCCCACTGTGATCGTTGCGAATGACGCCACCGTAAAAGCAGGGGCGTGGTGGCCCGAAACGATCACAAAGATTCTGCGCGCGCAGGAGATCGCGATGCGCCACCGTGTTCCGATCGTTTATATGGTGGATTCCGCGGGCGTGAATCTGCCCTTGCAGGATGGTATTTTCCCTGGGCAGTACGGGGCGGCGCGCATCTTCTACTACAACTCCCTGATGAGAAGGCGATTGCTTGTGCCGCAGATTGCAGCGGTGATGGGCCCTTGCATCGCCGGCGGCGCGTATCTGCCTGCGTTGAGTGATGTCATCTTTATGGTGGACAAGACCAGCTTCATGGGCCTTGGCGGACCCAACCTGGTGAAGGGTGCCGTGGGCCAGGTGATCGATGCCGAAGCGCTGGGCGGAGCTCTCATGCACACGCAGGTCAGCGGAGTGGCTCACTACCTTGCCGCGGATGATGCTGATTGTCTGAAACAGATTCGGCAGTACATCCGCGCCCTGCCGTCGGCGCCTGCACGTCCCAAGGGCACCCCTCCCGCAAAACCTATCGAAGAACTCTACGAAGTGATTCCGGAGGATCACCGGGCCCCGTACGACATGGAGGAAGTACTCGCGCGGATCGTGGATGCGGGAGATTTTCTCGAGTTTCAACCGGAGCACGCGCCTGAAATGCTCTGCGCCACCACGAAGCTTGCCGGCTATACCATGGGACTGATCGCGAACCGTCGTGGTCTGCTGCGCACAAACACCGGGCCTCGTGTGGGCGGCATTGTCTATACGGAATCCGCGCGCAAGGTGGCATACTTCGTCGAGAACGCGGAGCGTCAGGGACTGCCGCTGCTCTACATCCAGGACGTGTCCGGCTTCATGGTAGGGGGCGAAGCCGAGAGCGAAGGCATCATCCGTGCCGGGGCTGAGATGGTGGAGAGCATGGCGTGCGCGACTGTGCCAAAGATCGTTCTGACCGTGAATCACGCAAGCGGCGCTGGCTATTACGCGATGGCGGGGCAGGGCTTCGATCCCAACTTTACATTCGCCTGGCCGACAGCGCGTATCGGCGTTATGGAAGGTGATTCGGCGGTGAAGGCGATCTATGGTCCTGAACTCGACAAGTTGGAGAAGGCAGGTAAGCCGGTTCCACCCGAGTTGCAAGAGCGCATCGATAAAACGCGAGCAGATTATGCGCGATGGCTGGATGCGACGTATGCCGCGTCCCGAGGTCACGTGGATGCCGTCATCGATCCGCTCTCAACACGACGTGTGCTGCAAATGGCACTGGAGGTTTGCATGTACAAGCGACATTCCGAGCACCTCGTGCTCGAGACGTTATGATCCGAATCGCCAACGGGCAGGGATTCTGGGGAGACTGGCTGGAAGCTCCAGTGCGCCTCGTGGAAGACGGGCCGATCGACTATCTGATTCTGGACTATCTGGCCGAGATCACCATGTCCATTCTCCAGAAGCAGAAGCAGACCGATCCGAATCTCGGCTATGCTCGTGATTTTCCGCCGCTCATCTCCCGCGTGGCGAAGCTCCTTCGGCAGCGGAACGTCAAAGTAATCGCGAATGCCGGTGGAGTGAATCCCGTGGCCTGCGCACGCGAAGTAAGGCGGCTGGCGCCGGATCTGAAAGTTTCGGTAGTGTTGGGCGACGACGTTTACGATCAGCTCGACGGTATGCTGGGGCGCGGAATCCAGATGCGCAGCATGGATACGGACGAGCCGATCAGCGCCATCCGTTCCCAGATCCTAAGCGCGAACGCCTATATTGGCGCTTTCCCCTTGGTGGAAGCATTGAAGACCGGCGCAGACGTGGTGATTGCCGGCCGATGCACGGATACGGCCCTTGCACTGGCGCCCATGATTCACGAGTATGGCTGGCGCGAAGACGACTGGAGCAAACTGGCAGCGGGCACCATCGCGGGGCACGTTGTGGAATGTGGGGCACAGTGCACGGGCGGCAATTGTCAGGTGGACTGGCAATCGATTCCAGACATGGAGAACATTGGCTATCCAATCATCGAGGCGGAGCCTGATGGCAGCTTCGTAATCACCAAACATCACGGCACCGGCGGGCGCGTGAATAGCGACACGGTGAAGGAACAGCTTCTCTACGAATTGGGAGATCCAAAAAACTACATCACTCCGGATTGTGTTGCGGACTTCACCAGCATTCGCCTAACCGACGACGGGCCAGATCGCGTCCGCTGTTCGGGCATTCAGGGCTCGCCCCGCACTCCAATGCTGAAGCTCTCAATTGCGTACTCATACGGCTGGAAAGCTACTGGCACCCTGGTGTATAGCTGGCCGCAAGCGCTCGAAAAAGCGCAAGCCGCGGACCGGATCGTACGTGGACGTCTGAACAAACTCGGCTTGCGATTCGAAGAGATCTATACCGAGTTCTTCGGTGTGAATGCATGCCATGGTCCTGCAGCGTTTCCCTGCCTCGATCCCCCTGAAGTCCAACTACGCATCGGAGTGCGCGATCCGAACAAGAAGGCCGTGGACCGGTTCACGCGTGAGTTGATTCCGCTTGTGCTCAACGGTCCGCCAACCGCGACCGGCTTCGGCGACGGCCGCCCGCCTGTACGCGAGGTGGTGGCGTATTGGCCTGCACTGGTCCCCAGGTCCGAAATCCAAACTCGCGTGGAGGTGGTGGAGTGAGAATCCCTCTCTCGCAGATCGCGCATGGACGCTCGGGCGATAAGGGTGATACGGCGAACGTCGGCATCATCGCGTACAAGCAGGAGCATTATCCGATTCTGGTTCGTGAACTGACCGCCGAACGTGTCAAGTCGCATTTCGGCGAGGTAGTCAAAGGCCAGGTGGAGCGCTTCGAACTTCCGAACCTCGGCGCTCTGAATTTTCTTCTTCACGAATCATTGGGAGGGGGCGGCACGCTTTCACTTCGCGTGGACGCGCAGGGCAAGACGTATAGTGCGGCTTTGTTGCGCATGGAAATCGAGGTCGGTGAACATGAGCTTGGACATTAATCGCGAAGGCCGGGTTCTGCGTCTCACCCTCAACCGTCCCGAGAAGCGCAACGCACTCGATACTGAGACATGCCTGAAGCTGGCGGACGCTGTCGAGGAAGCGCAACACGATCGTTCTGTCGGGTCGATTCTGATCGAATCTACGGGCCAGGTCTTTTGCGCTGGTATGGATCTGGACGAGGTGCTTGCGCCCGACGCCGCATCGCGGACATCCATACATGAGCGCGTGTTCACGATGGGCGCTCGATCCGTGAAGCCCATTGTGGCGGCAGTGCAAGGACCCGCGCTAGGTGGCGGAGTCGGTCTGATCGCGAATGCGCACTTCGCCGTCGCGGCACAGGGCACAAGTTTCGGCTTGACCGAGGTACGGATCGCCATGTGGCCATTCGTGATCTTCCGGTGTGTACAAAGAGCCGTTGGCGAACGCCGGGCGACAGAGTTGGCGCTCACGACGAGGATTTTCAGTGCACAGGATGCCCTCACCTGGGGATTGATTCATGAGGTCGCACCAGCCGTGGAAGTGGACGATCGCGGCTGGGCAATTGCGAACCAATTGGCACATTCGAGTTCCGAAGCGATCCAATCTGGCCTCGCATTTGTTCGGGACGCGCGCTCGCTCAGCGAAGAAGATGCTGGAACTCTCGCGCACTCCATGCGGGCGAAAGCATTTGAGAGCGCCGATTTCCGGGAGGGCGTGATAGCCTTCAAGGAAAAGCGCAAACCGGTGTGGCCATCCAATTCCTGATCCTGCTTCTGATTCTTTGTCCGCTCAGCCTGTGCGCTGAGAACTTGCAAATCAAGGGGCTGAAGGAACCGGTTGAGATCCTTCGCGACCGTTGGGGCGTGCCGCACATCTTCGCAAAGAATCAGGACGACATGTTCTTTGCGAATGGCTACATGAACGCGCGGGATCG
Organism: uncultured Solibacteraceae bacterium; assembly: GCA_964464925.1. Lineage (GTDB taxonomy): Bacteria > Acidobacteriota > Terriglobia > Bryobacterales > Bryobacteraceae > CAYXLI01. Next base: position 107,995 of record CAYXLI010000003.1, read on the forward strand.
TCTGTTCCAAATCGATCTATGGCGCAGAATCGGCACGGGCCGTTTGGCGGAGGCAGCCGGATCTCAGGCGGTCGGCCGCGACAGGATGGCTCGTCTGTTTCGGTTCCGGGGCGATTGGAAAGCCGAGTGGACCAGCTATGCGCCCGATACATACAACATCGCGGTCGCCTTCACAAACGGCATCAATGCGTATATCCGGTCGCTTGTTGGAAAGCGGCCGCCGGAGTTTGAGGCGGGCGGATATGATCCGGCTCTCTGGGCGCCGGAAGATATTCTGGCGCGGATCGGCGCACTGTCCATCAGCCAGAACGTGACTCGTGAGGTGACGAGAGCGCAGGATATCGCACAGCTCGGGTTAGAAAAAGCGCTCCGACTCAGCCCGCCGCAACCGCCTGTGACGGTCATAGCGCCTCCGGGCATCAACCTCTCCGACATCAATCATGACGTAGTGCGCGATCTCACCATGATGCTGGCTACGCCTCCGTTCGGCAGCAACAACTGGGCTATAGACGGATCCCGGAGCCTGACGGGCAAGCCGCTGCTCGCCTCCGATCCGCATCGCGGCATGGGAATTCCGTCGCTGCGCCGAACCATTCACCTGGTTTCTCCTGGTTGGGACATCATCGGCGCCAGCGAACCGGCCCTCCCCGGCATCTCGCTCGGACACAATGAGCAGATTGCGTTTGGCTTTACCATCACGGGCACGGATCAGCAGGATCTCTACGTGGAGAAGCTGAATCCAAAGAACGCGGACGAATACTGGAACGCCGGGACATGGAAGCAAGTGACACTGATCCGGGAAAAGGTTGGCGTCAAGAACGGCATATCGAGCAACGTGGAACTGCGGTTCACCGTCCACGGGCCAATTATTTATGAGGATCGTGCGCACAACGTTGCTTATGCGCTTCGATGGGTCGGCATGGAGCCTGGAGGCGCGGGCTATCTCGGCACATTGTCCGTAGCGCGCGCGAAGAATTGGAATGAGTTTAAGGCGGCGAGCGCCCGGTTCAAAGCGCCTTCGGAAAACATGGTCTACGCGGATCGGGCCGGCAACATCGGTTTCATCGTAGCGGGACTCGTGCCCATTCGGAAGAACTGGACGGGTCTGCTTCCCATCCCTGGCACAGGCGAATATGAGTGGAGCGGGTTCCTCAACGTGGACCAGGTGCCGCAGCTCTTCAACCCTGCCAGACACTTCATCGCAACAGCAAACAACAACATCCTTCCGGACGGGTATAAGGGCGGAGCCATCGCTTATGACTGGGGATCTCCCTATCGGGTCCAGCGGATTGAAGAGCTACTCTCGCAGCCGAAGAAGTTCAGCGCGGCGGATTTCCAACAGATGCAGTATGACATTGTGTCGCTTCCTGCCCGCCGATTCCAGGCAGCCATGCGGCGCTGGAAGCCCCGCCTCACTGGAAATTCCGCGATGATGTGGCAGCGCATCCTGGCATGGGATACACGGATGACAGCCGATTCCGTCCCCGGTCTGGTTTGGGAGTTGTGGATTGCCAAACTGCCACTGGTCTTATTCGCTTCCAACTCCAGTCGCCCGATGGAAGTGGAGACCATCGTGCGCAACGTGGAGAAACTGAAAAATGCCACCCCGTTAGTGGATACGCTGAATGCGACGGTGGCCGAGTTGGAGCGATATCTCGGCGGTGATACAAACCGGTGGCAGTTGAGCCGCGTAACTGCGTTGATGTTGAAGCACCCGCTGAACAAGCCGGAGTGGAATCGCGGACCTATCATTCGGGATGGTGATCCGAACACGATCAACGCATCAGGCGGCGGCGGAAATCGGGAAGCCGCCGGGCCTTCTTACCGGCAGGTAATCGACCTCGCGGACTGGGATCGCTCGACCATGACCAATATCCCGGGCGAGGTTGGCGATCCGCGCAGTAAGCATTACGCCGATCTGATTGAGGATTGGTCAGCAGCTCGGTATCACCCGATGCCCTATACGCGCAAGGCTGTCGAAGCCGTAACGGAAGAGCGAATTATGCTGAAGCCGTAACGCGGAGCAAGCCGCGGCGCAGCGCCTGCCGGACCACTTCAAGTTCAGCCGCATCTGAGATCGGTTCACCGGAATCTACCTTTTTTAGGATCCGCCACTCAGCGCGTGCCACCGGGACGCAACCGATCAACTCTCTCGCCTGGCACTGCAGCAGGATCTGCTCTCCTTCGTTGAGTACGCGCGAACCCGGCGGCAGCCTCAGCCGCGCCTTTAGCAACCCCTCAGGCCCGCACTTCAGCAGCGCTTCGTTCGCGAACAGTTCGTCTATGCGCTGGCCGTCAGCTAGTCCCCAGCAGTCCGCCGAGACCGCAAACTGGACGGCGTATTCCGTGCGGCCCGGTTCGGCCTTTTGAAATACATTCAGGCTCTGCCGCGTTCCGCTCACCTCATTCCGATTGGAGTAGAGTTCCAGCACGTCGAACCCGGGAAGCGGCCGTGGACCGCGGTCCTCCGGCCAGGATGTAAAGATCAAGGCGCGGCCTCCGTCAATCAGGTGCTGCTGGACGCCCTCCACGACACGAAGAGCCAACTCATCGCCCCGCGCGCCGCCGTGCAGAAATGTTTGGTGCGGACTGTGGCTGGCCGGATAGTATGGCGGTTGCGAGACGATCAAATCGAACTGTTCTTCGGCCACGGGCTCATACGTGTCTCCGGCGCGAAACTCTACATTTTGAATCGCGTTCAGCTCTGCATTCAACTGGCCGAAACGGACAGCGCGCTCGTTGACGTCCGTCCCCACCACCCAATCGCTGCACCCGGCCAGTAGTAGCGCCAGAGTTCCTGCTCCGCAGCCAAGATCCAGGGTGCGTCCCACCCGTTTCGTGGGGCGTGCGGCCTGATACAGAATCGCAGTGGTCTCACCGGCTCCCATCACCGCATCCTCTTCCCCGGTCAGGTAATCGCTCATGAGCAAGAGATCACGCACGTAGCGCAGGTGGAATGGCGAGCGCAGGCCATCGTGACCTCTCAGGAGCAGGCCGGAGTTTTCCGCCGCGGCAAGCATTTCGGCGCCCAGCGCCTCCTGTGCGAACCCGGACGAAAGCACTTCACCGCAAAAAAATAACCGGAGCAGCAGGGCGTCACGATCGTCCCGAAGAGAGGCTTCCCGGTTCGGAGTCAAGGGAGCCCGAAGATTGTCTCCCCGTTCGGTCATGCGGCGGACATAGGCCTTGTCGACACCGTTGCACAGCAGATATTCTTTTAAACGAAAAGCAGGACGAGGAACCTGAGCCAGAGCCACTACTCTCAATGTTAGCGGCAGGATGCCCCGTCGCGCGTGTTTGATAAAATCCGGTCATGGAATTCTCCCCTCGCCTTCTTGTGCGCCAGCACTTCCCCGATCGCTCGATTCAGGACATTCCCGGTGAAGTGAAACGTCAGTTGTCATCGGCTCAATTCGGCTCGCGTCTGAAACCCGGCAGCCGCGTGGGCATCGGCGTGGGGAGCCGCGGGATTCGCAACATCGCGACGATCGTCCGGTCCGTCGTGGATTACTGGAAAGCGCAGGGCTGTCAACCGTTCCTCTTCCCCGCCATGGGAAGCCACGGCGCCGCCACTGCCGAGGGGCAGGCGGATGTGCTCGCGCATTACGGGATCCACGAGGCAACGATGGGCTGTCCTGTCATCAGCCAGTTGGAAGTCGTTTCGCTGGGCTCCACTGCGGACGGCATTGAAGCTTTTATGGACAGGATGGCCTATGAGGCAGACGGAGTGATGCTGATCGGCCGCATCAAGTGGCACACTGATTTCGCCGGCGAAATCGAAAGTGGATTGTTCAAAATGATGGCGATCGGACTCGGCAAATTCGCCGGCGCCCAGCGCTATCACACCTACGCCTATAAGCTGGGGCTGGAGAAAGTAATTCGCACGGTTGGACGACAGGTCCTGAAGTCCGGCAAGATTCTCGGCGGCCTCGCCATTTTGGAAGACGCAAACCACAATACAGCGCAACTCACGGCAATCCCAGTGGAGACGATGGAGCAGAAGGAGGAAGAACTGCTCGCATTGGTGAAGTCGTGGATGGGCAGAATTCCCTTCCCTCTCGACATCCTTGTGTTGGACGAAATCGGCAAGATCTATAGCGGCGCTGGAATGGACACGAAAGTTGTAAACCGCAGCGTCCATGGCGAATCGAACATCTGGGACACCGCCCCTCGTTTCGAGCGCGTCTACGTACGCGGCATCAGCGAGCACAGCTACGGCAACGGTGTGGGCCTCGGCATGGCAGATATCATTCATGACCGCCTATTGCGGCAGATCGACTGGAATCCGACTCGCATCAATTCGCTGACGGCCTCGACGCCCGCCGCCATTAAGACGCCCGTCCATTTCGATTCGGACCGAAAGTGCCTCGAGACCATCGCGCGCACGGTAGGAAAACTCAATATGGCAGAGGTCACGATCGGCCGCATCAAGAATTCATTGGACATCGGCCTGATGGCGGTCACGGAAAACCTGCGTCCGCAGATCGAAGCCAATTCGAATCTTGAGATCCTGGGACCGGCCCGGCCATGGGAATTTGACGGGAACGGAGACTTCGCCGCTCTCAGCGAGAGCGAATCCGAAGTCGCAGCTGGTACACACTAATGAATTGCCGCCCGGTTCGCGCACGACCATAACGTCGTGCGCTCGGGCGACTTCAAGGCTCGCTTCAATTCGCCCACTCAATAACTTAGATTGGATCTGCCGGCGCGCCCATAGCCCCTGCGGCTTGTTCCGGTGTACTCAAAAAACCAGAGAACCACAATCGGCCGCCACACGTCCTACATATGAAGCCTTTCTCACATTCTGTGCGAAAATTGTTCTGGCAAGGTTAATCCATAGTGGCCGTCCGCATCCAGGTTCCTAAAAAAGCACTCCTCGTACGATTCGTACTGAACCCCTGGGGGCGGGCATTTCTCATTGTGTTCCTTGCAATCAACACCAGCCTCCTTCTGGTGTTCACTTATTACTACATCCAGTACGCTCGAATGATCGAGCAGAAGCTTGCCGCCGGCCCCTTTGCGAATACATCCATGTTGTTCGCTGCTCCGCAGGTGGTGATGGTCGGTGATGAGGCTACTCCGGACGATGTGGTGGGTCAGCTCCGACGCAGCGGTTATGGTGAAACGCGCGGCAACCGCATGGGCTGGTACAACGTGCGGCCCGATGCAGTGGAAATTTACCCCGGCCCGGACTCCTATTTCGATCAGGAAGAGGGGGTGCTGAAATTCAAGGGCAAGAAAGTCTCGCAGATCATCTCCTTGCGAGACAACTCAGAGCGCACGCAATACCTTCTCGAACCCGAGCTGATCAGCAACCTCTTCGATCGAAACCGCGAAAAGCGCCGGCTGGTCCGGTTTGCCGACATTCCGAAGCTACTCGTCAATGCGGTGATCTCCGCCGAGGATAAGCGCTTCTTCCAGCATTCTGGCTTCGATCCGATCCGTATCATCGGCGCCGCCATGGTGGATGTGAAGGAAGGCCGCAATGCCCAGGGTGCCTCAACGCTGACGATGCAGCTCGCGCGGCAGTTCTGGCTTACAGCAGACCGCACCTGGAAGCGTAAACTCCCCGAGATTCTCATCACCATGCACTTGGAGCAGAAGCTCTCCAAGGAGCAGATCTTTGAGTATTACGCGAATCAGATCGATCTCGGGCGGCGCGGCAGTTTCGCGATCCGTGGATTCGGCGAAGCTTCACAGGCGTATTTCGGCAAGGACATCCGTCAACTCACGCTAGCCGAAGCCGCAACACTCGCCGGCCTCATCCAGAGCCCCAGTTTCCGCAACCCGGTCCGCTGGCCCGAGCGCGCCAGGCAACGCCGCAACATCGTACTCCGCATGATGCGGGAGAACGGCTACATCACCGACCAGGACTACGCGCTTGCGAGTGCCGAGCCCGTCAAAGTCGCACGGGCGGGATCCGAATCAACCGATGCTCCGTACTTTGTAGACCTCGTGAACGATTCTCTCCTCGATCAGTTTCAGGATCACGATTTCCAGAACAACTCCTATCGCGTCTACACATCGCTCGACATCAACCTGCAGCGCGATGCCACAGAAGCAGTGCGGATCGGCATGAAGGAAGTGGACGATCTGATCAGGAAGCGCACCAAGAAAGGCCAGACTCCTCCCGAAGCTCAGGTAGCTTTGGTTGCCCTGGATCCGGAGACAGGCGAAGTGAAAGCTCTGGTCGGCGGACGCGATTATGGCGTCAGCCAGTTGAACCGCGCACTCGCGAAACGCCAACCCGGCTCGGCATTCAAGCCCTTTGTTTATGCGGCCGCGCTCAACACTGCCCTGACCGGTGGACCCAATATTCTTACCGCGGCGAGCACATTCCTCGACGAGCCAACCACGTTCACCTACGACGACAACCGGACCTACACGCCGAGCAACTTCAAACAGGAGTTCCATGGCACGGTCACAATGCGCCAGGCGATTGCGAAGTCCATGAACATCCCTACCGTCAAAATCGGCCAGATGGTGGGTTTCCGCAACGTCGTCGATCTCGCCCGCCGGGCCGGACTGAATATGGACATTCGTCCGACCCCCGCTGTAGCGCTTGGCGCATACGAAGTCACGCCCGTGGAGATCGCGGGTGCATACACCATGTATGCGAATCGTGGAGTAGCTGTGAAGCCGAACTGGATCAAAATGATCCGCAGTTCACGCGGTACATCTATCTTCGAGTCGCAGCCGGAGCGCACCGCCGTACTTGATCCGCGAGTAGATTTCCTCATGGTCGACCTGCTGCAGGAAGTGATGCGCAGCGGTACTGCCGCGAAGGTGCGAAGTCTCGGCTTCACGCTGCCCGCGGCTGGCAAGACAGGAACCAGCCATGACGGGTGGTTCGCCGGCTTCACTTCGAAACTGGTCTGCGTCGTGTGGATCGGGTTCGATGACAACAAGGAGCTTGGGATCGAAGGCGCAAAATCAGCCCTCCCGGTCTGGACCGAGTTCATGAAGCGCGCTCACCAGCATCGCGAGTATCGTAACGTTCACGGCTGGGATGCGCCGGACGGAATCGTCAGCGTGGATATTGACCCTGCATCCGGTGAACTTGCAACTCCGGCCTGCCCTTCTGCGCGTGGCGAGTACTTCATTTCAGGCAGCCAGCCAATTCAGGTCTGCCACCTGCATGGCGGCGGTGCTACACAGGTCGCCGGTTGGGACACTGTTCCCGCAGCCAAGCCGCAGCCCGTGTCCGTCCTGCCAAATCCCGACCCGCGCTATCAGGCTAGTCGCCCCGTTCCCCCCGTTCAGGCTCCCGCTGCCACTCCCGGGCAACCGAAGCCGGAAGAAAAGCCCAAGGAAAAACGGGGCTTCTTCGGCAGAATCAAAGACATCTTCAAATGATCCCGGCAGCTCTGGTGGCTGTAGCCCCGCAAATGGGCGCGCTTTCCAACAACTGTAATCGGAGCTATAGTGAAAGCCAGGATTTAAGGAGGCCACTATGGTTTCCATCAGGTTTGCTGTTTCTGTTGTGACGATAGCGGTTACCGCCGCGTTCGGGCAGAGCCCTGCCCAACCTTCTTTTTTGACCGAATCCCGCGAAGCGCTTTCGAATCCGCCAAAGGTCACTCCGCTGGTGCCGCAGCTCTCGCCCGAGATGCGAGGTGACATTCTGATGGCTCGCAAGATGTATCGCGAAGCGATCGATACGTATATGGAAGGGCCGCCGAACTCTGCTGTGCTTGTCAATAAGGTAGGCATCGCCTACCACCAACTCCTCGCGATGGATCTGGCGCGCAAGAGCTATGAGCGCGCGATCCGTTTGAACCCGAAGTACTCAGAGGCGATCAATAACCTGGGCACCGTGTACTACGCCCGCAAGAACTATCGCCGGGCCATCTCTCAATACAAGCGGGCCCTCGCACTCACTCCCGAATCCGCTTCCATCTACAGCAATTTGGGAACTGCGTATTTCGCCCGCAGGAACTATAAGCTGGCCAGTGAAGCCTACGAAAAGGCGCTTTCGCTCGATCCGGAAGTGTTCGAACATCGTGGAACCCACGGTGTCCTGTTGCAGGAGCGCTCCGTAGAGGAACGAGCAAAGTTTCACTTCTATCTGGCGAAAACGTACGCCAAAGCCGGCAATACCGAAAGAGCCCTCACCTACATGCGCAAATGCCTTGAAGAAGGTTTCAAAGAACGGGACAAATTCCGTGACGCTCCCGAGTTTGCGAAAATGCAGGAGTTGCCGGAATTCAAAGAATTGTTAACGCTGGAGCCGCGTGTCCTATAAGCGGCTTGTTCCAATCCTCATAGCCCTAGGTCTTTCGACTGCTTGCGCCCGCCGGGAAAAGCCTTCCGGAGGGCCAGTGGCTATTTTGCCATTTGAGAATCTCTCCAACGATCCTGGCCTGAACTGGATCGGCAAGGCATCGTCCGCTGTCCTGAGAGCCGAACTTACAGGCACGTCATGGGCGCCTGTGGAAGGCCAGGGTGCGGAAACGGCGCGGGTGGACCAATCGCTTACCGGCTATCTGACCGAACGAAACGGTCAGTTCTTCGTGAATGCAGTACTCCGAAATGGAGCTGCCCAAACGATCGATTCGGAGGAAGTTCACGGATCCATTCAGGCCGGTGTCCTTCCGTTACTGAATCAAGTCGGAAAACATTTCAGCGCCAGCGCGAAGCCGTTCAGCACGGACAATGAGCAGGCAGCACGTGAGTTCTTCATCGCCGCAGGCGCCGCCGATCCAGCCGAAGTATTAGCTCACCTCGATAAGTCGGTGGCAATTGATCCGAATTTCGCGGCAGCCCACATCACCAAAGCGGAAGTACTCCAGAATATCGGGCGCAAGGAAGAGGCGCGGGCCGCAGTGGAGGATGCACGTAAACACGCGGATCAGTTCGCTCCGCCTGATCGTGCCCAGTTCGAATTCGTAGCCGCTTCCATCACAGGAGATAAACAGAAACGAAACGCAGCCCTGCAGGACTTGGTGCGAGCAAATCCTCGCGATGTGCGCCTGGCACAGTCCTTGGCCGAATCCTGCGTACAGGCTCGCAATTTCGGTTGTGCGGTAAGTGCACTCGAAGGCGCGTTGAAGGCTGAACCGGAGAACATCGGGCTCTGGAACTCTGTTGGTTATGCCCAGGCATATGCGGGCGACTTGGATGGCGCGCAAAAATCTATGGAGCAGTACCGAAGGCTCGCACCCAATGACGCTAACGCCTGGGACAGTATGGGCGAGATTCATTTTCTTCTCGGCAGGTACGCTGACGCCGAGCGGGACTTCCTGGAAGCGCACAAACGCAATCCGGGAATGCTGCAAGGCGGTCATCTGTACCGTGCCGCGCTGGCTCATCTCATGACGGGCGACCTGCATGGCGCCGACGCAATATTTCAGAACTACACCGATTTTCGTAAGCAGGCCCAGGACCCGGCACTCGAAATCCGCACAGGCATCTGGCAGATTCAATCCGGCCGGGACGATGCGGCGCTGGCCACGTTCGATCGCATCGCGAAGGCTGGTGGCGAGTGGGCTGCAATCGCGCATGTGCAATCGGTATTCATTCTGCTGGAACAGGGCAGACGTGAGACAGCGAGACAGCACGCAGTGAAAGCTGGCGTCTCGGTCTCCAATCCGGCCGCACGCACGCTCGCCGCGGTTGCGCAGCTGCTCTCATCTCCTTCTGCAGACACTGCGGAGTGGAAACGCCGGATCGACTCGGTGCTACAGCCATCGCGCACTCACGATCAGATGCTCGGCTATGCGCTGGATTACGATAATCGCTACGCGGATTCAATCCCTATCTGGAAGTCGCTGTACGATTCAACGACTCCGGAAGCCGCAAGCGAGGAAAAAACAATGCTTGCGTTGGCGTACACCAAAATCGGAAACAAACCTGAAGCCATGGCTTTGCTTCGCACTGGTATTTTCCTTCCGCGGAATCCAGAGCCCGGCCTGGATGCTTTCATCTATCCTAGGTTCCGCCGCCTTCGCTAGCTTCCCTAGTGGATGGCAGAATCGCGCGCTTCAACCAGAAACGATCCAGGTCACCGATCATATCGAAGAAGTTACTGACCGGTTTGCATACATATGCGTTCGCGCCGTATGCGTAGGCACGCTGCACCTCATCCGGATTCGATGACGAACTTAGGATGATGACCGGGGTGGGTGCGACCTTCGGCGTGGAGCGAATCAGCTTGAGAATCGCAAGCCCATCGCGGCGCGGGAGATTGATATCGAGCAGGATCAGGTCCGGACGGCTGGTATTCAGGAGAACGGCCATAGCCTGGTCTCCATCTGAGGCAACGACTAACTGATGTCTGAGGTCCAGCGCACGTAAGCCTTCTTTCATTAAGCGAACGTCAGCAGGGTTGTCTTCAATAAGCAAAATCTTCACGGATTTCTGATTCCAATCGGAGGCTAAAATGCGAACCCACTTGAAATCCAGGAACTTAGATTTTGGTCCGCAAAATGCTGTCAGTGTTCCTGGAGGATGTGAAAAAAAAACGATGTTGTAAGCGATTGATAGATATACCCATTCCGTAGAGGGATGTCAAATCGATCTCTATGACATTGTAGCTGTGACATCAGTTGGATGTCATGTTGCCAACATTTCCCAGCTGACTTCCTGTACTATGTTTCCTATCATTAGAGAGACTCCGAAATCTAAAATGCCTGGATCGAATACAGCGGAGAAGCGTGCCATGGTCTCCCGCGACAAGAAGAACGGTACGGTTACTGTCTCCCTCCGGATTCCTGAAGGAATGCTGAAGGAGATTGATCGTGCGGTAAAGCGCCGTCCCTATAAGATGCCGCGCCACATGTGGCTGCTGGAAGCAGTTCACGAGAAGCTGTCGCGAGCGATCGAGAATCCAGAGGGCTAGCTAGAGTTTCACGTACCCAAGCGTTGCGAAGAATGCATCGATATCCGATGGTCGAGTGTGGATGTGGGAAGAGATGCGGAGTCTTGCGCTCTGCATCACCCATATCTTCCGCTGTCGGCAAAGCTGGAACAGCGGCTTTGGATCCTTGCCCTGAAAATCGATTGTGACCAGTGCGGAGTAGAGCCTGTCATCGTCCGGAGTGAGCAAAGAGATGCCCGTTGCCTCAAGGGCGCGCGTGCGGACTCTCTTCGCGAGCTGATGGATGCGGCCGAAGATCGCCTCCGGCCCGAGCCGCTTATGAAACCTGAGTCCTTCCATCATTCCCTCTAGGACGGCCCGGTTATTCGTGCCGACCATCATGAAGCGCGCCGCTTTCAATTGCTTTTGGTCCCAATTGCCCGTTACCGTCGTAGCCCAAAGCCGATCAACCCACTCGTCGTTCAGGTAGAGCAGACCCGAGCCGGCAGGAGCAAACAGCCACTTATGCGGGCTGCCTGCAAAGAGATCGCACCCAAGTTCCTGTAAATTGACCGGCACTTGCCCCACCATATGCGCGCCGTCTACTACTGTGATGACGCCCTTGGCCCTAGCGGCGTCGCAGATCTGCTTGACCGGCATGATGTAGCCCGTCGTCGTGAGGATGCCGCTGAAGCTCAGCACCTTCGTCGAAGTCTGAATGGCGGACACAACTGCATCTGCTAATTCGGCCTGGTTCCTCGGCGGAATCGGAAGCTTAACCTCCCGAACACTGATGCCATCCCGCGCTGCCCGCTGGTACCATGGCCCGCGCCCGCTCGGATGTTCCTGGTCCGTGATGAGGACTTCGTCGCCGCGTTTGAGGTCCAGACCGGCAGCGATAGTGCTCATGGCCTCAGTTGCGTTGTGCATGAAGGCGAGATTTTCCTTCTTGCAGCCGAGGAACTCTCCCATCTCGGAGCGATGCGCTTCCAGCGTTTCATACCCCCATCGCGGATACTCGTCTGTCACGTACCCTGCCCCGCGAGTGAGGTGCTCTTCCATGGCTGTGACAACCGGCTTCGGCGTTGCTCCGAGACTTCCGTTGTTCAGAAAAATACGCCACTCGGGCAGGAGGAACTGTTCGGAGCGGATCCTCTTCCAGTAGAGTTCCGGATCCTGTTTCAGAAGATCGGCAGGCGGCAGAGCCACGCTGGAGACGAACGCAGACCGCAACCAGTCACGACGATTCATTGTTTCCATCATACGGTGGCGGTTACCGTCTCTCCTTTGTTATGCTCTTCCCCCGAACGGCCGTCCTTGAGATGGGCGGACCGTGGTGGGACGACCAGAATCCGATTCACTACGCCACGCAGTTCAAGACGCCCATGCTCCTTACCGTCGGCGAAAAAAGCTCCCGAGTGCCGATGAACATCACACTTGAGAATGGGTCGGTACTGCGGCGTATGAAAGTGCCGGGCAAGTTGATCGTCTTCGAGAACGCCAACCACTGGATCTTGAACGGAGAAGACAGCCGCTTCTTCTACGCGCAGGTCCACGAGTGGTTGAAGCGGTGGCTCTAGTTCGCCGGTTTATCCGCCAATTGTTCCAGAAGTAAATAGCGATCCCTGTGGCGTTCCGGCTCGGCACCTGATTCCACATTGATGTGCATGACGCGATGGGATTCGCCATTGAGAGATGGCCAGTCCGGCAGTCCATTGCCATTAGGGTTTCCGGTCTTCACGAAGTTCGCGAAGTACTCCTGCATCGTCTTCGAGACTTTGTAGTCGTCCGGAGTCCACGCGTAGACTTTATTCGTGGCGAGATTCCCCATTGCGTACTCGATCTCCGCGGAATGAACTGCGCCTCGCGCCGGCGGTGCCGCATTCGCTTTTGCGTTTGTACCTCTGATGACGCCTCCCGCCAGACCCGGGACTGCGTCCCCCATCTGGGGAGTCATGACGGGCCGGGGTCGCACATAGAAGTAACGATAGACAGGCTTGCCGCCGGTTTTTGCCTGAAGATCGGTCCACCTCCAGGTACTGAACCCGATGAAGCGATCGCTCGCCAGATCGGTCGCCGCTTGCAGGACCTCGTCCTTCGTAGACGCGGAGTAAACCTTCAGCACTTCGTCTGCTCTTGCGCCGTACAGCCTCCGCACGGCTTCCTGGTATTTCTCGGGAGTCGGTTCTTCGCGATTCAGAATAGCCCGGGAGTTGCCCTCTTCGGAATTCCATCCAACCAGAAGCGGAACATGAGCCTGCTCACCGGCAGCAAAGATGTCCATTGGACTCTTGGGAAAGAAATAGCCATCAACCGTCACCGGGAATCGGCCAACTCCTGGCTTGCCGGCAGATTCGAGAATCTGTGCGCTCGGCATGGCGCGAAGTGCTGCCAGGGAACTTGCGTTGACCGAAGCGGCAAACTTCACCCCATGTTGCTCGGCTTCGGCCAGAGGAACGGCCGACAAAGTGCCGAGAACGGAACCGCTCTCCCCAATGGCTCCAGCAATCAAATCTTTGGATAGAGGTGAGGCCATCTGTGCGCTCACAGCGACCGATCCGGCAGATTCGCCGGCAATCGTGACCTTCTTCGGATCTCCACCAAACGCCGCAATGTTCTGCTGTACCCAGTGCAGGGCTGCGCTCTGATCGAGCAAGGCATAGTTGCCGGAAGCGTGCTGGGGTGATTCCATTGTGAGTTCGGGATGAGCGAGGAATCCGAAGACGCCCAGCCGATAGTTCACCGTCAGGGCGACGATACCCTTTCTCGCCATGCTTTCGCCGTCATAGCGAGGTTCCGAGCCGTCGCCGGCCATGAATCCGCCGCCGAAGAAGTACACCAGCACAGGGAGCCGCTCTTTGCCGGATTTGGCTGGTGTCCAGACGTTCAGAAACAGGCAGTCTTCGCTCATGCCGTTGGAGCGGAAGTTCATATCGCCAAACAGGGGCTGTTGCATGCATCGAGCGCCGAACTGAGCGGCTTGGCGCACACCTGTCCACTTCTTGACGGGCTGTGGCGGCTTCCATCGCAGATCGCCCACCGGAGGTTCTGCATATGGAATCCCCTTGAACATGCGGATCCCAGAAGCGGTGTCTCGGGTCCCTTCGAGTACTCCCTCGGCTGTTTTAACCCGATCTGCGGCGAACATTGCAGGCGTCAGAATTGCGGCCGCAATCAGAACAGCGGCGAAGCTTCTTCGATCGAAGAGTTCCATAATCTACGCCATTTACAATATCGCAGCCGAACTGCGAGTGGAGCTACTGAGAGAATCTTCTCAGTCGGAACACTTCGACAAACGAGTAATACACGTTCACTACGCCAAGGCCGGAGATAGCGCCTCGAAAATAGTTGCTCATCCAGACGTCCTGCGCCCAAAGCGGGAGAGCGGAGAAGTAGTTCCGGTCCCATTCGCTGGCCCACGGATACACGATAAGAAAAACACCCATTTCAAACAGAAAAATGACGGCGAGCAGGCCGAACATCTTGTGGTGCCACTTGTAGACGGGCTTAGTTACTTCAGTTTCCGGCAAGGGCTGCATTCGCGGTTTCTTCTCTTTGATCGTATCCTGTCCACAGATCCAATTGACAGCTCATACGCACGGGTTCAAAACTGAACCGGTGCAGCATTGTAGGGCCGTAGCGTTTCAAGGCGTCGTAGTGTTCTGGCGTGCCGTAGCCCTTGTGGCGGGCTAAGCCGTATTCGGGAAATACCGCGTCCCATTTCTGCAGCGTCTCGTCCCGGTAAGTCTTGGCAAGAATCGAAGCGGCTGCAATACACTGGCAGAGCGCGTCCCCGTGGATCAGCGGTTCCTGTTCGATGGGAAGATCAATTTTGACCGCGTCGATGAGGAGGTAGTCGGGGGTGGGCTGCAACTGCCCGATCGCGCGGCGCATCGCGAGCCGGGATGCCTGGTAGATGTTAATGCGGTCGATCTCAAACGCATCCGCGCCGCCGACCGCCCAGGCGATGGCACGTTCCCGGATGCGTCCCGCAAGCACATCGCGTCGCTCCGAGTCGAGCAACTTACTGTCATTCAGGCCGCGGATGGGGCGCTCCGGGCACAGCACGACCGCGGCAGCGATCACGGGGCCGAACAAAGAGCCGCGGCCGGCTTCGTCGACACCGGCCACCATTTGAAACCCCCGTGCGCGTGCATCGCGCTCGTACTTGCCTGAGCAGCTCACCGCTTTTGTAAGCCAGCGGAGTGTCTAGGAGCCCTTTTCGCGCTCGCGCAGACGCGCGGCTTTGCCCTTCAGGCCACGAAGATAGTAGAGTTTCGCGCGGCGCACAACACCCGTACGGACCACGTCAATGTGGTCGATGACGGGAGCATTGATCGGGAAGATGCGCTCGACGCCCTGGCCGAAGCTGATCTTCCGAACCGTTATGCTCTCGCCCATGCCCGTGTTAGCGCGCTTGATGACAGTACCTTCAAACGCCTGCAGGCGCTCCTTGTCGCCTTCCTTAATCTTTACGTGTACGCGAATGGTATCGCCGGGACGGAACTCCGGGATATCACTCCGCTTGTTCTTGTTTACTACTTTGGTCAACAGAGCGTTCTGCATATGCTTCCTTCCTATTTCCTAAATCCGGGCGCATGCGGCGGGTTTTCTCCTCGGCCACTTTCCGGCGCCACTTCCGAATCTCTTCATGGTGCCCGCTCAGGAGCACGTCCGGCACGCGCCAGCCGCGAAACTCAGCGGGACGCGTCCACTGCGGACAATCGAGCAGCTCGTCTCCATGACCCAGGCTGCTGAACGACTCCCAGCGGGTGGAATCCTCGTTTCCGAGAACTCCCGGCAGCAGTCGCGCCACGGTATCCACAATCACCGCTGCCGCGAGTTCACCGCCACTCAACACAAAATTTCCGATCGAGAGCTCGTAGTCGGCCAGATGCTCGGCAACTCGCTCATCGACTCCTTCATACCTTCCGCAGATCAGCAGCAGTTCATCGGCTTCTTCGCAGATTTTGTGCGCGACCGCCTGATCGAACAATTGCCCCTGCGCCGAGAGAAGGATTGTTCTCTGGCGCGAAGACCGCTCCGGCCAGATGCTCTCCACTGCATCGAAGATCGGTTCGGGCTTCAGCAACATGCCCTCACCGCCTCCGAACGGCCGATCGTCCACTGTCTTGTGCCGATCGTGCGTCCAGTCCCGCAGGTTGTGCATCCGGATTTGCATCAACCCGGCGGCCTGCGCCTTTCCCACGACCCCGTGTTCAAAAGGGCCGCGGAAGAACTCCGGAAATATCGTCAGGAGATGAAACGTCACAGCTCCAGCAATCCTTCGGGCGGATCGATCACAATCCGTTTTGCTGCCACGTCAATCTCTACGCAAATCGATTTGGCGAACGGGATATATTTCCCATCTACCACCAGCAAAGGCGTTGGGCCAAATTCCTCCCAGTTCTCCACCTTGCCAACTACACGGCCGTTCTTCTCGACGACCTCACATCCGATCAGATCGGAGAAGTAGAACTCGCCTTCCCGGGCCGGCGGCCGATCCTCCTTCGGGATCCGCAATTCCAGCCCTTCCAGCTCTTCGGCGGCGGACATCGCATCCACGCCGCGAAACTTCAAAACGAGGCGGCCTTGGTGTTCCCAGGCCGACTCTACCTGAACCGGTTTCTGCACGCCATCGGGGCCAATCAGATAGCCCGATTGCAGGTTTTCAAAACGCTCAGCTTTCGCACCGAACGCCTCGGCCGTGATCTCGCCACGAATGCCGCGAGCCTTACGCAGCACCGCCAGCGTTACCGAATCCAGAGCCTACTCCAAAATCTCGAGAGTAAACCGGCGGTTCAGCTTCATGCTAGCCGCACCGAGCAGCGTGCGGATCGAACGTGCCGTTCGACCCTGTTTGCCGATAATCTTCCCGAGATCGCTCGGGGCCACGCGCAATTCCAGCAGCGTGGACTGTTCACCTTCCACCTCGCGGACCTGTACCTCTTCCGGGATGTCAACCAGAGCCTTCGCTATCTCTTCAACCAGTTCTCTCATCCCAGCCATGGGACTCTCCTTGCGCCTTTCCGGCGCAGACAACTAAGCGACGGGTTGCTCTGCCGGCGCTGGATTGTTCTTCAGAAGACGAGCGACCGTGTCGGACGGCTGCGCACCATTCTTCACCCAGTGCTCAACGCGATCGTGCTTGATATGGATCTGCTTCGGTACCGATACCGGATTGTAGTGACCAACGACTTCGACAGCGCGGCTGTTGCGCGCGCGGTCCTTTTCGATTACCACAAGGCGATACGTGGGCTTCTTTTTGGCGCCGAAACGCGCCAGACGAATCATCAACATTTCTTTCTGACCTATCTCCTTACCTGTCAAACCTATCCGAACAAGTTACCCGGCAGCTTCAGCTTGCTGAGGTCAGGCATCTTTTTGCCCATACCGAGCAGGCCGCCGGAGAAGCTCTTCATCATTTTACGAGCTTGCGAGTACTGCTTTAGCAGATTGTTTACGTCCTGGACCGTCGTACCACTGCCCTTGGCAATGCGCCGGCGTCGCGCGCCATTGATGATCATGTGGTTGATCCGTTCCTGGCGCGTCATGGAATCGATGATAGCGACGACCTTATTAATCTCGCTCTCATCAACCTTGGCATTCTTCAATTCTTTCAGCGGGCCGATCTGCGGCATCATCTCCAGCAAACTACCAAACGAACCCAATTTGCGGAGCGAGCGGAGCTGGTCCCGGAAGTCTTCGAGAGTAAAGTCGTTCTCGATCAGCTTCCGCTGCATCTCCTCGGCCTTCTTCTGGTCGATGGTCTCTTCGACTTTTTCGATCAGCGACAGTACGTCGCCCATGCCGAGAATGCGCGAGGCCGCGCGATCGGGATGGAACGGTTCCAGCGCGTCCGATTTCTCGCCGACGCCGATGAATTTCAAGGGCTGATCGGTAACGGCTCGAATGGAGAGCGCCGCGCCGCCGCGCGCATCGCCGTCCATCTTGGTCAGGATGACACCTGTAATCCCGAGACGCTTGTGGAACTCTTCGGCGGACTTGACCGCATCCTGCCCCGTCATGGCATCGGCGACGAAGAGAACCTCAGTCGGATTGAGAAGATCTTTAAGACCTTGCAGCTCTTCCATCAATTGGTCGTCGATATGCAGGCGGCCGGCCGTATCGACCAGCAGCAGGTCCCGCCCGCTCTGGACGGCTTCCTTACGCGCGGAACGAGCCAGGTCAATCGGCTTGCTTTCTTCGTCCGGCGTGCCTTCGTAAATCGGCAGCTTGAGGTCTTTCGCCAGGACCGACAATTGCTTGCGGGCAGCCGGACGGTATACGTCGACCGAAACCATGATCGGGTTATGCCCGTTCTTGGATAGCCATCTCGCGAGCTTCCCCGTGCTGGTGGTCTTACCCGAGCCCTGCAGGCCAACAATAAGGATCACTGTCGGCGGCTCGTTTGCAGTCCGCAGACGCGACGTGTGCGTGCCGAGAATCCTGACCAGCTCGTCACGCACAATCTTGACGACCTGCTGTGCGGGCGAGAGAGCGGTGAGGACTTCCTCACCCATCGCCTTCGCCTTGACGTTCTCCATCAACTGCTTAACGACGCGGAAGTGGACGTCGGCCTCCAGGAGAGCCACGCGGATTTCCCGCAAGGCAGCCTCCATGTTTTCGGCCGTTAGTCTCCCTTCGCCGCGCATGTTTTTGAACACGCGTTGCAGTTTTTCGGACAGATTATCGAACATGTTGTACCGCTTGTTGTCTTTGCTTGAGAACCGCTGCTTTTAGAGGGTCAGTCGGAACACACTGCGACATCTACGTAGGCAGTCTTTTCATTATAGAAGAATCTTGAGGTTACGCGCTACTATATGAGCAGGGATCCGGCGAACTGGCAAACTTTTACACAGTTAGTCCTGCATCTCCGGTAACCTCCAGGCTCGACAAACATCCTTTGTAGTGTTGCATGAGGATCTTAAGTCCCCTATTTGCAATCTTACTTACAGTGCGCGTCCCAATCGAGGACGTCCGCAACACGTACTTTCCGGACGTGAATTCGCACTTCACCATGCGGCCGTACACCAGTCTGCAGGAGTGGGAGGCCCGGAAAGCGGAACTGCGGGGGCAGATCCTGAAGGCGGCAGGCCTCGATCCTGTTCCGGTCAAAACCCATCTGCATCCACGCCTCTACGGCCGGGTGGTTCACGATGACTACTCCGTAGCGAAGGTTTTGATTGAGACATTTCCCGGTTATTATCTTGGCGGCAACCTATATGAGCCTCGTGGAAAGGCGGGTCCGTTTCCGGGAATTTTAACCCCACACGGGCATTGGAAATACGGCCGCCTGCACAATGAAACCGAATATTCCGTGCCTGCCCTCGCCGTGAACATGGCCCGCCAAGGGTATGTTGTCTTCGCGTACGATATGGTCGGCTACAACGACACGCGGCAGACTACCCACAACTTCGGCGGTGAAGCGGAAGATCTGTGGTCGCTGACGCCTCTGGGGCTGCAGCTTTGGAACTCGATTCGTGCTCTCGACTATATCTCCGGACTTCCCAATGTCGATGCGAAGCGGATTGGAGTGACGGGAGCCTCCGGGGGCGCCACGCAGACGTTTCTGCTCTCCGCGGTGGATAGCCGGGTGCGCGTATCGGCGCCCGTGAACATGATCTCTGCGACTATGCAAGGCGGGGATCCCTGCGAGGAAGCCCCGGGCCTGCGGATCGACACGTTTAACGCGGAGATCGCCGCCATGATGGCGCCGCGAAACATGCTGATGGTCGCAACCACGCGGGACTGGACGAAAAACACTCCGGTTGAGGAGTACCCGGAGATCCAAAATATCTACCAACTGTACGGACAGGCGAATCGGGTAGCCTTCGTGCAGTTTGATGCTCCGCACAACTACAACCAGTCCAGCCGGGAAGCCGTTTACCACTATTTCGCCTCCGTGCTTAAGCCGGACACCGAAGGTGACGACGTTCGCGATCAGGACTTTCAACAGGAACGAGACGAGGATCTGCTGGTTTTGCGAAACGGTGTGTTGCCTGAAAATGCGGTAAATTACGAACAGCTCTTCGAAAGCTGGCGCATGATGGCCGGGCGGCAGCTCGAACAGACCAGCGATAGAAGAGAACTGAAGTCGAGACTTGCGGCGGCGATCGGCGCGGAATGGCCGGCATCGGTGGTGCGGCAGATCAGCGGCAACAATATCGTGCTGTCACGCGACGGCAAAGGCGATCGCGTATCGGGTTTGTGGATTCCGGGCACATCCGAAGAGGTGATGCTTGTCGTGCATCCCAAAATTGCCGAGCTGGCAAGGAGGACACCGGAAGTCGACAAGTTGGTCCGCGCCGGGCATTCCGTACTGATTCTGGATCCTTTCCAGAGCAGCTCGGCCCGCGCAATGAAGATCCGGACACAGCGCTGGTTCTACAGCTATAACCGCCCTGATGAAGCGAATCGCGTGCAGGACATTTTGACAGCCCTATCGTATCTGGATTCGCAACGCATCGGCCGTATCCACCTGGTTGGTTTCGGTACCGCGAGTGCACGGGCATTGTTTGCGGGAGCAGTCGCTCCAATCGAACTGAAGCTCAATGTGGAACTGGGAGATTTTCGCGGGAGCGACGACAATTTTCGGAAGTACTTCTTTATTCCTGGCATCCAGCGCGCCGGAGGACTGAGAGCCGCCATCCGGGTAACGTCCGAATACCTGACCGACCGAACGGCGAATCCGCGAGCAGTTCCGGCGGACTAAGGCTGATCGTAGTCAAAAATTGGGTGCTAGGATATGGGAAGTAGCGTGCAACTTCCTACGCCCAAAGACGATCTCCAGATTTCGGGCCAGGAGATCCCCGATAAGCTCTACTTCCGTATCGGCGAGGTCAGCCGGCTGGCAGCGGTTAAGCCTTATGTCCTTCGCTATTGGGAAACCGAGTTTCCGGTCATCTCGCCCAAGAAGTCCGGCACCGGACACCGCCTCTACCGGCGCAAAGACGTGGAACTGGTGCTTGAAATCAAGCGGCTGCTGTACGACAAGCGGTTTACCATCGAGGGCGCGCGCAAGGCTCTCGAAGGCCGTGCAAAGCCCGCCCCAGCTCCCAAATCCGTTCGCAAGCAATCGGCTCCTCAGGGCGAACTCTTTCCCGGTGCTACCCCCGACCTGAGCGCAATCCGCAAAGGTCTGCTCGAGATTCTCGAACTCCTGCGATAAACGCTCTCCAACACAATTCAGAACGTCTGCGAGTCGTGCCGATAAGTCTCTTTGGAGACTCTCGAATGGTTCGACTGACGCGCCTGAATCACGGCGAATTTGTGCTCAACGCCAGTCTCATCGAGCACATTGAGCGCACCCCGGACACGCTTATCACGTTGACAACAGCACAGAAGTACCTTGTTTTGGAACCGGTGGACGAGGTGATCCGGCGAGTGGTCGAGTATGAACGAACGATCCGACAGACGGTTCGGGACGGGGCGGGAGACCAAAACCACTAAGATCTTATGCCGGAAAAGAAGAGGACAAAGGGAGGGAAACCAGACGTGGCTACCCTGGCAGGTTTGCTGATCGCGCTCGCCGCCATCATCGGTGGCTTACTTCTCGAAGGCGGAACGATCAAGGACATCTCGCAGCTCACAGCAGCAATGATTGTGCTCGGCGGAACGTGCGGCGCTGTGATGGTGAGTTGCCCCTTGCCGGTTGTATGGGGAGCCGCAAAACGTTGGACAAACGTTGTTTTTGAAAGGTCGCAGGATCCATCTGAAATCGCCGCAGAGATCATCCGGTATGCAACGAAGGCGCGCAAGAACGGACTGGTATCGCTTGAGCAGGATGCGCAGGATATCGATGATCCGTTTCTTCGAAAGGCGCTCAACCTGGCTGTGGACGGAAGCGACATGCAAGACATACGCAAGATGATGGAACTGGAAATCTTCGAGGCTGAGGATCACGCCGAAGCCGAAGCCAAGGTCTTCGAGGCCGCCGGCGGCTACTCTCCGACCATCGGCATCATCGGCGCTGTGCTCGGACTGATTCAGGTGATGAAACATCTGGACAACATCGAGGAGGTAGGGCGAGGGATCGCGGTCGCCTTCGTCGCGACCGTGTACGGAGTAGCCGCAGCGAATCTCCTGTTCCTGCCGTCGGCGAATAAGATGAAGGCACGCTCCAGGGAAGAAAACAAAATCAAGGAAATGATCGTCGAAGGCGTGGCCGGCATCGTCGAGGGCATGAATCCCAAGCTCATCCAGAGCAAATTGGAGGCATACAGCCGCCACAGACCGGGCAAGAAGGTGATGGAAAAGCATCAAGGTGCCGCGGTCGAGGCCGCACCCGCCGAGATCTGATCACCATGGCCCGCCGAAAACATCCCGCGCACGAGAATCACGAGCGATGGCTGGTTTCCTATGCCGATTTCATCACGCTGCTGTTTGCTTTCTTCGTGGTGATGTTCGCCTCCAGCCAACGAGATAAAACCAAGTCACAGCAGATGTCGGACGCGGTGAAGCAAGCCTTCGAGAAAGGTCACTTCTCTGCCTCTATGGCGGCAATTCTCGGCGGTGCGGCGGATGATAAAGGCCGCGGAAATGCGCAGATGCGAGGGCCGGGAGGCGCCGTGCGCGCCGAGCCGTCGCCTCCTGGATCGGTCGTGGAACTCACTCCGTCGCTGCGGCGTTTGAACGAGGATTTGGCAAATGAGATCCGCGCTGGCAAGATCGAAGTCAGCCTGCAACAACGCGGGCTGGTCGTCAGTCTCAAACAAGCGGCATTTTTCCCGTCCGGTACAGACGCGATCGAACCGGATACGTTCGCGTCGTTGGAGAAAGTCGCATCAGTCATTCGCAAACTCCCCAATCCGGTTCGCATGGAAGGGCACACGGATTCCGTGCCCATCAACACCGCCCGCTTTCGCAGCAACTGGGAGTTGTCCGCAGCCCGGAGTATCGCGATGATGGAGCTGTTTGAGGATCAGTTCGGCGTGCCGCGCCACCGGATGGCGATTTCCGGGTACGCCGACACTGTACCGGTGGCGGGGAACGATACGGAGGAAGGCCGGAAGCAAAACCGGCGCGTGGATATCCTCATCCTGAACGAGCACGGCCTGATCGCGGAGCCGCCCAAATTGGGATTACGAACGGGAGAAGATCGAAGACAGAAGCCCTGATTTGGCTCCCTTCTTTGTATCCTCGACCGGGCTCTGCGGCCGTCCGCAGACCTTATCGGCCAGAGTAGCCAGGCTCTTACCGATAGTAGTGTTCGATGCGATCGGTTTGCCTTCCATCAGGGACTTCTGCACGTTCTCGTAATCCGAAGGAATCACCTGAAACACTTCGGCTTGCAAAGCGGAACTGATGACCTCACTGTTGAGGCCAATTTCCCGGTCATATCGATTCACGATCAGTTTCACCCGACCCGGATCGATGCGGTTGTGTTCAAAATAGGCAAGCACCTTCTGCGCAGCCTGCAGCGCGCCGAGTTCATTGGTGGTGACTAACAGCAGTTCATCACAGGCGCGAGCGATCGAAAGGTTCCAGCGGCTAAACGCATTGCTGCAGTCGGCAACGACAACCTCATAGCTCTGAAGAGCAAAGTCGAGGATCGGTGTGGCATCCTGCAGATCGTCGATCCCATCCATCAGGTTTTCCGGGGACAGCAGGATGTCTACCCCCTGATTGTGCACGATCATTTGCTTCCACAGATCGGTGTCGAGCGTCTGCTGTCTCGCGAGTACATCGAGGAAACTGTAGGTCGATTTCAACTTCAAAAGGAAGGAAATCGTGCCGGTGAGGGGATCGAGGTCACCCAGAAGAATTTTCTTCGCGCCCAGCCGCTTACTCTGATAAGCCAGATTGCAGGCCAGTGTAGTGGCGCCACAAGCGCCCTTGGCCGGGAAAATGCCGATGATCTTGCCTGTGGCGCCATTGCGGCCCGCAGCAGGTGGATGGAGACGGGCGATCTTCTCTACAGCCGTGTCCATCTGGTCGGCAGTGAAAGGGCGCATCAGAAACTCCGTCGCGCCCTGGCGAAGACAACGGAGGATCAGTTCGGGATCGTTGGAAGGGAGCAGGACGATCAGCGGCAGGTCCGGAGCAGTTGCGTGCAACTCGGTAAGAAAGCCGAACGCAAGATCCGGCGAGGAGAAATCCACGAAACACAGACGCGGATCTGCCTGACGAAGCATATCCGTTAAAGCACGGCGTGTCGGATATTCCTGAACGAACTGGACCGGAGCTAGAGGGAGCCCATGTTGGATGATCGGGCCGACTTCGGCGGCAATCGTCTTATTAGGGCAAACGACGAGCGTTCGGTAGTATCTGGCGTCAATTATCGGCATCTACGTCCTGCCCGGAACCTCTCTCTAAAGGAGAATCGGCTTTTTTCAAGTTTCCTTGAGAGCAGGACAACGTATTGCCAACTAAATCAAAGGAGAACTTGACCGATAAGCACATCAAGAGCGTCGAAAGGCCGCTCCAAACTTCTAGTCTATATGATCGATTCGAACAAACACCTGACAGTCGGCATCTGTGAGACTCAGCCCGTGACGGCCGAGGGTCTGAAAGGTGCTATATCATCTTGCGCCGGAATGCGTTTTGTCATGACTGCGATGAGTTTGACGTCGGGACTGGATATGGTGAACCGTTACCTCCCGGACCTGCTCATCGTGGACAAAGCTTTCGGCATGGACGCGATCATCGACTGGATGGCCCGGCTGCGGGATCTCCGCCGCGAAGCGCCGGCTAAGCCTGCCGTCGTGATCTGGGGCAACTCCATTACCGAGCCCGAGGCGCTCCGCTTCCTTCAGAGTGGAGCTCGGGGAATTCTGAAGAAGACCGCCGAAGTGGGTCAGGTGATCACCTGCCTGCTGGCAGTTGGGCATGGGACAACCTGGATGGAAGACTCTGTCTTCCGTGAATCCGGACGCATGGAACTCCACGCGCGTTCGGACTTGACGCCCCGGGAAATTCAGGTGATGGCACTTGTCGAACAGGGGCTGAAAAACAAGGAGATCGCCCGCGAGTTGAACATCCGGCCCGGGACGGTGAAGATCCATCTGAAGCACATCTTCGAAAAGACCGGAGTGAGAGGCAGGTACGGGTTGGCCCTCACGGGCCTCAAACACCGGGGCGTGATCACGATGATGCCGGTTTGAGAATTATGCCCTTTTCGGCATGGGGTCGAAACACATGCTGCGAAAATGTCTGCTGACCGCACATACTGGAGAAATATGAGCTTTTCTCTGGAAGGCAAGAGGGCACTAGTCACAGGTGCAGGCCGCGGCATCGGACGCTCGATCGCGCAGCAGTTGGCTGACGCCGGGGCAAGCATTGTCGTGAATGACCTCGATGCAGGGGTGGTGCAGGAGACGGCGCACCTCGTAGCAGGTACGGCCATTCCAGGCGACCTGACCGATCCAGCATTCCCACAGTCGCTCGTCGAAGGCGCCATCAAAGTTCTGGGCGGCATAGACATCCTCGTCAACAACGCTGGTTACACGTGGGACAACGTAATTCAGAAGACCACTGACGAGCAGTTCCAGGCCATGCTCGATATCCACCTCGTTGCACCGTTCCGCATCCTGCGCGCCGCATCCGGGTGGATCCGCGAGGCGGCGAAGCGGGAGATTGCCGAGGGCAGGCGTGTGATGCGCAAAGTCGTAAACATTACCTCCATCTCCGGCGTTGACGGCAACGCGGGACAGGCGGGATACGGTTCGGGCAAAGCGGGTGTGATCGGATTAACGCGCGTGCTGGCGAAGGAATGGGGGCGTTACAACGTCAACGTGAATTCCGTCGGCTTCGGTATCATCGAAACCCGGCTCACACAGGCCCTGGGCAAAGAGGGAGCCACCATCGATGTTGCCGGGAAGCAGATCCCGGTCGGCGTGCAACAAAAGGCACTGGATGCCATCAAAGGAATGTGTCCGCTCGGCAGGATCGGCACACCGGAAGAAGCTGCCGGAGCGGTGCTGTTTTTCTGCTCTCCTCTTTCCGACTACGTAACAGGCGAAGTCCTGATGTGCAGCGGAGGAGCGCACTTTTAATCGAAGGACCCAGCCTGTCCTCACAGCAGCTTCGGAACGAGCAGCCACTTTAACGTTCCATGCGGGTGCGGAGGGAGGCTCTCGAAATCGATTCGAGCCAATGCGCCCTTTTTCATGTCAACCAGGATCGACTGAGATCCGAGCAGATATCCCATCAGGCTGCTGAACAGCGGATCGTGCCCTACCAGCATGACCTCGTTCAGGTCCCGGTGCGCCCGGACTTCATTCCAAACTTCCCGCACTTCCCCACCCGGGACTAACACTTCCGTTTCCATCGGGTCTTCTGCGTAACCGAGAACATCAGCAGCCAGCCGAGCCGTCTGCCTGGCTCGCACGTAAGGACTCGTCATGATCAGTCCAGGATTCGTCTTCGTTCGCCTCGCTGCTTTCAGTACTTCGCGGACTTCCTTCCTTCCTTCGTCGGTCAACTCCCGTTGCCTGTCGTCATTTTCCGGAGCGATAACTTCCGCGATGCCGTGCCTGAGAATATAAACTCGCATGCGCGGTCTCCATTTTGGCATACTGAAAATCTTTGAGCACATCGGATCAGAGTCTTTCTCTTCGCATCGCTTTTTGGTGTGCATGCGCTGCCGTCGTCACCGACATCGTTTCCATCGCTGCTTCCCAGATACTGTTGGGCGCCGCGCTGCTGGCCTTATTCGTTTCGCGCACGAAATGGCGCATGCCGGCAGTCGCATGGCCGGCGTTTGCGTTTTTCGGTCTCACCCTGATTTCCTGGGCCGCTTCCGGCGATTGGCAGGCCGGACGTCCCCAAATTCGCAAGTTCTACGTCTGGTTGCTGCTGCTGGT
The DNA here is from genome assembly GCA_964464925.1 of uncultured Solibacteraceae bacterium. Classification (GTDB taxonomy): domain Bacteria; phylum Acidobacteriota; class Terriglobia; order Bryobacterales; family Bryobacteraceae; genus CAYXLI01. The sequence continues at coordinate 134,599 of CAYXLI010000003.1, forward strand.
GGTCTACCAGGTAGTGCGCAAAGCAGATCAGGCACGTTGGATGATGTGGGCCTGCGCCGTGGCTGGAACTATCAATGCGGCCTGGGCGCTGCGGCAGTACGTGCTCAAACAACAGGAGGCGGCACGGCTCGGGCGCGACTTCTATGAGATGTACATCGGGAATCGCATCAAAGGCTATCAGAGCCACTGGATGACATTCTCCGGCGTGGAGATGATCGTCATTCTTATGCTTGGGGCGCTATTGCTGTATGTACCGCTCAGGAAGTGGACGAGCGCCGCCTTCTGGATCTTCGGCACCGTCATGATGACGGCAGTCGTGCTCAGCGGAACTCGGGGTGTGTGGGTGGCCACCGCAATCGCCGGCATGTACCTGATCTGGACATGGCGCCCTAAATTAGTGATCGCTGTTCCCGTGGCATTGCTCGGCATCTATTTTGCCGCCCCCACGAATATTCAACGTCGCGTCGAATCCATTTACAGGCCGGACAACCGGATCGACTCGAACGAATTCCGCACTATCACGCGCCGTACCGGTCTCGAGATGATCAAGGCCCACCCGCTGCTCGGCGTCGGGCCGGAGATGGTGGGCCGCAACTTCAACCGCTATCTGCCTGCCGGCATCACCGCTCCATTGCCGCCCGGTTATTATCAACACCTGCACAATATCTACATCCATTACGGCGCCGAACGCGGTATTCCAGCACTGCTCGCATTGCTGTGGTTCTTCGGCAGGACGCTCTTTGATTTTCTGAGGACCTTGCGACGGCCGAAGCTCCCGCCCGTAGGCCGTGCAATTCTGAGCGGAGCCGTTGCCGTAGTGATCGCTGTGATGGTGGAAGGACTCGTAGAGGTCAACCTCGGCGACAGTGAGGTGCTTGCGCTCTTCCTCGGAGTGGTCGCCTGCGGCTATGCCACAGTGGAGGAACATGCTGCATAACAGGACCATCCTGCTTGCCGGGGGTAGCGGCGGGCTCGGTTCGGCCTCGGCTGAATCGTTGGCGAAAGAAGGTGCGCGCGTAATCGTCAGCTACAAGGCGGACCGTGAACGTGCCGCCAAACTCGGCGTCGAGACGATGCAAGCAGACATCACCATTGCCGCGGATCGTTCGAGACTCCTCGATGCCGCCGCCGGGTTATATGGGCTCGTCGTCTTCACAGGCATTCCTTCGCGCAGCACCGGCGAGCAAGCGATGCGCACTTCGTTGGAAACAAACTACCTCGGGCCGATCCTGCTTGCGCGCGAAGCAGCGGAGCGCATGAAAGCCGCCGGCACGCCGGGAGCGATTGTGTTGTTCTCCACCATGCAGGCGCTATCGCTGTTCGCCGGGTCCACATCGTACGCGGCGCCAAAAGCGGCGCTCATTCACGCGGCTCAGATTCTCGCAAAGGAATGCCGCGGCCCGGCAAATATTCGAGTGAACGTGATCTGTCCCGGTGTCAATCAGGCGGGTATGGCGGAGGCAAGCATCGCCGCGGGAAAGTACGAAGGCTACCTCAAGGGAAACATCATTCCACGCTACGGGCGAGCCACCGACGTAGCCCGCGCCGTGCGTTTCTTCCTGGAGCCCGACAATTACATAACCGGTCAGGTTTTGACCGTGGATGGCGGCTTGACGCTCTAGCTCTCTTCGATCTTAATGCTCTTGATCGAATCGCCCTGCTTTACGGAATCCACCACATCCTGCCCGCTCTTCACCTTGCCGAAGACAGTGTGCTTTCCGTTCAGCCATGGCGTCTCCACGTGGGTAATGAAGAACTGGCTGCCATTCGTGCCCGGCCCTGCATTCGCCATCGAGAGCGTGCCCACGCTGTGCGTGTGCGGGTTGCCCTTGAATTCATCTTCGAAGCGGTAGCCCGGACCGCCCCGGCCAGTGCCGGTCGGATCGCCGGCCTGAATCATGAAATCGGCGATGACACGATGGAAAGTGGTGCCGTCATAAAAGCCCTCACGGGATAGGAACACAAAATTGTTCACCGTCTTGGGAGCTTCTTTCGCGAACAGGTCGCATACGATGTTTCCGCGGGAAGTCTCGATAGTCGCGGTATAGTTCTTTGCAGGATCGATCTGCATTTCCGGAGGTGCTGAGTAGGATTTGGCCATAGATTACCTCTCCCATTGAACCACTGTGCCCTTATCCGCCGCCTCCTGGGCACCTATTGTGATCTCCGTGACACGGTAAATGTCCGCTTCCGGGATCATCGATGGCTTACCGTTATACACCTCGTTCAACCAGTCGGTAAACAAAGAGCCCTGCGGCGGAAGCTGCTTGATAGCGTGCGGCTTCTCACCCGTCGTCATCAGCGTTACCCCGGTAGCCGCCTGATATTCAACAATGCCTTTCGTGCCCGCTAGCCGCAGCCGGTCGTCGCCGTGACTTTCCGCATTCTCAGTCCGTAGGTAGTCCATGCGAAGCGAAGCCACTCCGCCGTTATCCAGCTTGAAAATGGACGCAGTCACGTTTTCCATCTCCTTCAACTGCGGGAACCCTACATGGCCCTGCATTCCCATCGCCGACCGGAACTCACGCCCGCTGGTCCACCGCATCAGGTCGATCATGTGAATTCCGATCCACGCGATCGAGCCGCCATACGTCTCCCTGTGCAGATACCACTCCTCACGCTTACCCGCTTTGTAGGATTTCTGGGAAGCAATCTGCGCAACCTCGCCGATCATGCCCTTACTCACAATGTCCTTGATCGCCAGGTAAGGCGGATCATAGCGCATCGGAAGCAGCATGCCGATCTTTACGCGATTCGCCGCAACCGACTGCTTGATTCGGGCCAGGTCCCCCATGTGGAGAGCGAGCGGCTTCTCCGCAATCACGTGCATGCGGCGTGACAGCGCGTCCAGGACAACGCGCGCTCGCTCGCCATTGTTATTGCAGACTGCGGCGATGTCGGGCTTCTGCTCATCGAGCAGTTGCCGGTAGTCTCTATACTCTTTAACACCGTTCACCGTCTTGCCCGATGTGCCTACCAGTTCGACGTCCGGCAAGTTCGGCAACGGAGCCAGAATTTCGCCCGTATGGCCCTCGGATCCGATCAGCACCACGCGCACCTTCTTCGGCAAACGGAATGGCACCGCCGCGGCGCCCATCAACATCGCTCTTCGCGTAATCACGACCTTATCCTTTCACAAGCTCTGCCCGGCGCAAAAGCCCGAAGCCCAGGCCCATTGGAAATTGAAGCCGCCGAGATGTCCCGATACGTCCACTACCTCCCCGATGAAGTAGAGGCCCGGAATCTTGCGTGACTCCATTGTCTTTGAGGAGAGATCGTCTGTATCTACCCCACCGGCCGTGACCTCGGCCTTTGTATATCCTTCTGTGCCGGACGGGATCACCTGCCAATCGTGCAGAGATTTCTCCGTCGCCTCGATTTCCTGGCGTCCGGTAGTGACCAGCGGCTTTGCGGGCGTTGCCCACCGGTCGGCCAATCGCTTCGGCAGATACTCCGCAAGAGCATTTTTAAATTCGATGCGATCCCCGGCCTGCTTTCGCCTCTGGAGCGCTTCGCTCAAGGAAACCGACGGCAGAAGGTCAATGCGAATGGCTTCGCGCGGACGCCAGTAGGACGACACCTGCAGGATCGCCGGGCCGCTGAGGCCACGGTGCGTAAACAGCATCTTTTCGCGAAAGCGCGCGCCGTTCGCGGCGGCTACAACTTCCAGCGAGACTCCCGCAAGATCGGAGAAGGAATCCGTAAGTGTCAACGGCACCAGAGCGGGACGCGTCTCGCGGATCTTGTGACCGAATTGCCGCGCGATGCGATAACCGAAATCGGTGGCGCCGATTTTGGGAATCGATAGGCCTCCCGTCGCAATTACCAACGCAGGCGCGCGGTATTCGCCCTTCGTAGTGGTCAGAACGAATTCATCCGCCCGCTCGACGGCCTCCACACGGCATTGCACCGCAATCTCGACCCTGGCCGCACGGCACTCCTCTTCGAGCATTCGCGTGATGTCCGCCGCCGAATGATCGCAGAACAACTGCCCGAGGGTCTTCTCATGAAACGCGATCCTGTGCTTCCGAACCAGCGCGATAAAGTCATCAGGCGTGTAGCGCGCTAGGGCCGATTTCACAAAGTGCGGATTCGCGGAAAGGAAGTTCTCAGGCTTACAGTGGATGTTCGTGAAATTGCACCGGCCTCCGCCGGAGATGAGAATCTTCCGGCCGATCCGGTCATTGTGTTCCAGAAGAGCGACTCGCTTACCGCGCTTCCCTGCCTCAATAGCGCACATGAGGCCGGCCGCGCCCGCGCCGATTACCAATACGTCAAAGTGCAATTCTCATGCTACAACTACAATTACTCATGTTCTGTCGCATCGCCCTCTTCTTCGCTTCGTGCGCCGCCTTGGCAGCCTATCAGCCCGCCTGGAACAAGCCTTTTCCTCCGCATAAGATCGCCGGTAACCTTTATTACGTCGGCACGAATGAGCTGGCATGCTTCCTGATCGCGACGCCGCAAGGCCATATCCTGATCAATCCGGGATATGAACAAACCGTACCCTTGGTGCTCGATAGCATTCGAACACTCGGCTTTAAGCCTACGGATGTAAAGATTCTCGCAATCAGCCATTCTCATGACGACCACATGGGCGGCCTCGCCGATATGAAAAAGGCGACCGGAGCGAAGGTTTACATAATGGAAGGAGACGTACCCGTCGTGGAAGGCGGCGGCAAAGGCGATTTCCGCTGGGAGAACGAGACGCGATACAAGCCGACGAAGGTAGACCACGTGATGCACGACGGTGAAGAGGTGAAACTCGGCGGCAGCACGGTGGTGGCGCACCTCACTCCGGGCCACACGAAGGGCTGCACCACGTGGACGATGAAAGTGGACGGCAAAGACGCGCTCATTCTCGGCAGTGTCAGCATCAACCCGGGTGTGAAGGTTTCCGGCATGCCAAAATACCCTGAGATCGCCGGCGCCTACGCACAGAGCTTTCGCGTTCTGAAGGCGCTGTCCTGCGATATCTTCCTTGCGTCGCACGCGCCCCTTTACAACATGGCCGAGAAGTACGAACGCGCGAAGAAAGGCGACAAAGACGCATTCGTCGATCCGAAGTTGTACCGCGAGGTGATCGCGAAATACGAAGCGGACTATCAGAAGCAACTCGCCGCGGAACGCGCCGCGGCATCGGCCAACAATTCCTCAGGCTCGGAACAGAGACGGTAAAGGCCTAAACTAACGGCTCGCCGTCGCGGTGCACCGCATGATGCGCGTGCGCCTCTTTGTTTTTGTACTGCTCGACGGCCGATCCGTACAATCCATTCTTCTTAGTCCGCTCCAGAATTGCGGTGATTTCCTGCGGAGTCATTTTCTTCAGCGTCTTCAGCACCGCTACATTCTCTTCTAACTGCTGAACAGTCTCGGCGCCTGAGACGACCGTGTCCACATCATGACTCCACGCAAACCGCAGACACTCCGGTACGGTTGCGATGCCCTTTGCGCGAATCGGCCCCATGGCGTTCGTCTTCATCGCGAGCAGGCCGAGCCCTTTTTTGCGAATGTTCGGCATCACTGAGTTGATGAAACTCAGATAATGCGGGTCGATCAGATTCACCGGATGCTGCACCGTTTCCCAACCGTCGTACGCATCCAGTAAGCGCTGGTGCACGGTTGGATCGGCATGCCCCGTAAAGCCTATATGCCGGGCCTTCCCTTGCTTCTTCGCCGCCACGAAAGCTTCCAGCGAGCCGCCAGGACCGAGAATTTTGTCGACTTCCGCATGCGTTGTGACCTCGTGGCATTGCCACAGATCGAGATAATCCGTCTTCATGCGGCTGAGGGTCTCTTCCAACTGCTTCATCGCCTCATCCCGCGTCCGCAACTGCGCCTTGGACATCAGCAGCACTTTCTGCCGCTGGTTCGGCGTCAGCGCAGCGCCGTAGGTCTTATCGCTTTCGCCCCCGTGATAATGGTACGCGCTATCAAAGAACGTGACGCCCATATCCATCGCCCGATGGATGATCCGCACGCCTTCATCCTGCCCGTTGACGCGCATGTGATAGCCGCCGACGGTATATCTCGAAACCTTCAGCCCCGATTTGCCAAGCGTCCCCATGGGCATTGGCGTATCCGCAAGTGCCTTGGCGCTGATTCCAAGTACGGCCAGAAATGTGCGTCGTTGCATGGCAAAAATGTATCACGAGTGGAACAGCTTCGGCGGGACCTGGAAGAACTTTCCGAGTTCCTTCGCCTGCCCGCGCGAAATCGGCCGCCGTCCCTCCAGCACCTCGGCCGTCATACGCATGTTTCCGAAGAAGTGCTCGATGTCGGAGGGCTCGAGGCCGCGCGCTTCCAGCAGGCGGCGTAGCGTGTCGTGTGGCTTGGCGGGCTCATGGGACTCTCGCTCCTCGTCTTCTGCCTCCTCAGTGGCGGTCTCGTAAGCCTCGATGAGGAGGACCAGCATGGCCAGCAGCGTCTCCTCTTCATTCGTGATTCGCTCGCCCTTTTCCATGAGTTCCTCGGCCACCGCCATCAAGCGCTCATGTTCTTCATTGGTTTCGATTACGCGAGGGCGTACCGTGGCCAGCAACTCAGCATATTTCGATTCGATTATCATGTACCCTCCCTGAAGAGTGGTGTACCGCTGCCATCCCCCCGTGCATCCAAAAAGCAGAGTGCGTTCCGCAGCAGTCCTTTTCTTCATCATGGTTGCATTTTCTACCGCGCGGGCGGGAACATTGTCCGACGTCGAGTACACTCGTGTCGGCGACATCAGCCTCCGTCTTGACGCGCACATCCCACCCGGCAACGGACCCTTCCCCGCCGCAATTCTCGTTCATGGCGGCGCCTGGGTTCGAGGAGACCGGACCTACAACGTCATGCCCTTATTCAAGCCGCTGGAGCAGGCTGGGTTTGCATGGTTCTCCATCAGCTACCGCCTGACCACGGATCTCCTCACCTTTGGTGTCGCCGTCGACGACGTCTCGCAAGCCGTTCGATTCGTTCGAAAACACGCCGCTGAGTATCATGTCGATCCGAACCGGATCGCGCTGATAGGTGAATCGGCTGGAGCCCAACTAGCCTCGATGGCGGCCCTCGAGGGAGATTACGAAACGAAGCCAAACGCGTTGGTTTCGCTCTACGGACCTAGCAATCTGGTCAGCCTGGCGGAGACTTCACCGCTTGTGCCCGATGGCATCCGGCACGCCGTGCAAGGCACTCCCTTTGCAAGCATGATTAAGGCCCGGCTCAGCCAGCTTTCCCCCTTGCAGCATTTGTCGAAGAATATGCCGCCAACTCTCTTGATTCACGGCACTTCCGATACGGTGGTTCCCTACGAACAATCGAAGATTCTGCTCGATAAAGCACAGTCGCTCGGAGCCGATATCCAGCTCTACACTGTCCCGGGCGGAGGACATGGTATCTGGACGTGGGACCGCTCCGGCCGGCTGCCGGCAGTGAATCAATTCATGGTGAACTGGTTGAGAACCAAGCTAGCGGCTGGATGAGTCCTTCGGTACAACGCGGACGGTATAGGGGCCGTTTTCCACAAGCTTACTGTCCGGACCCGGCGCCACCTGTGGTGCCGGTTCGATTTGCACCAGACGACGCACCGCAGCTTTCGCGTAGCGGCTCGTCGGATAGCGGGACACGAAACTCTGCAGCGACTGCACGTCACCAGAGTTCTTGATTCGTTCCCATTCAATCGAATCGGGACGGGAGTAATGATGCTGAAGGTACACCCCGAGAGGTCGAACCTGCTGCGCCCCGGTCATACCAACCGATAGCACGGCGCATAAAATCGCCTTGGCGCTCATCAGCTATAGGATGCATTAGGCAATTCTCCTATTTCCACTAAAAACACTCTTAGTACTTAATCCCTAGATCCGGATCGGGCGAGTTGCCGACACCTGCAGACGCGGCGCTACTCCCATGAATTTAAAAGCCAACAATCTCGACACTCTGATCGTCCGCACTGAGAAAGTAGTCATGGAACCTCTCATCTCACTCTGGAGCGAGTAAAAATCAGAGCCTCCAGTAACAGGCATTACAATATCCGTTCGATTCCGTCCGAGCTCTTCTTCCCCTCACTCACCCATGTCCGGACCCCAAGCCGTGCCAGAGAAATGGGAATGTTCCGGTATGCCGGGCTCGCCTCCTCGATGGCACGCAGCATCGCTCGCTTCTCCCTCCGGTCGGATCCGCTGAGCAGCGTCACAGAGCCTCCGCTCCCTCCCGCCCCATTGACCTTCCAGCCAATCGCGCCGTGACGTGATGCGAGATCGATGATGTCCCTGTGCCGCTCTCCGACCAGATTGGGATGGAGTTCCCGCTGTGCCCGCGTATTCGCGATCATGCTCCGGCCGAATTCTTCGAAATCGCCGGCGAGCAAAGCATTCCTTGCCTGTTCCGCGGTGTTGCGAAGGGACTGCAACTGCCTGGCCTCCGGCCCCGCGTCCTCGAGTTCGCGAATGACGATTTCATGAATCGCTGAGGAACTGTGCGTCTGGCCAACATAAACGAGCGATAATCGCGCTTCCAGTTCCCACCACACCCGATCCGCCAACCGGACGGAGCTTACCGACGCGTGCGGATAGTCGTGCATATCAATGAAGCTGATGCCACCATGCGCCGAAGCAATCTGGTCTTGAATGCCCGACTGCTGCTTCAGCATCTCGCTCTCGATCAGATGCGCTGCCGCCGCAATCTCATCAGCGGTCAAAATGCCGGGTGTCAAACGGTCGAGGGCCGCGATGAGCGCAACGCTCACAGCCGCCGAGGTCCCGGTCGAACATCCGGAAGGTGCTTCGCTGAAGATGGATACCTCCACGGAAACGTCGTCCGGAATCCCCATGAAATCGAGGGCGGCTTCCAGCAGGGGGTGCTTGTCATAGGGATGAGCGGGAAGTTCGATGCAGTAGCTCTCGCCGTAGTTCTCGGCATGGATGGTAACGCGCGGCCGGTCTTCGGATCGCGAGAACGCCCTAATCTGGACTTCTACAGAAGGGTAGACCGCAATATTGAAGACTTTGCCATAACGGGCAAACCAGGTATCGGTCCATCCGCCGTTATCGCAGACCCGGATGGGCGCAACACTATTCACGATGCGATGCATCTAACACGGCATTCTCCCACAGGGCGAAGACGGCTTACTCTTAGTACACTAATCCTTTACCTTCAACCCTGGAGACTAAACCATTGCACGACTGGAATTTTGCGCAGCAGGACCCGTCCGAGCACCTGTGCCATATTCAGTATTTTTCGATGAAAAAGAAGGCCGCAGCCGGAGGAGACGTCGAGATCACGATCAGCGTTCGGGAGTATGTAGATCCGCCGGACCCGGCGATGAAGTTCTTTGCGCAAGCGGATCAGGAAGTGAACCAGAAAGGGACTCCGTACAAGCCGGTTGGGTGGGGGCCAACGCTGCTGCGCGCGCTTTCGGAATGTATGAATATGGTTCGCCGCTTTCCGTACGAGCCGTAGCACGGCGCCCCAGCAAGGCCTGGAAGGGAGCCAGCCACTGTCCTGGCAACTCTTCCGGATAATTCTCGATTCCCTCGAAGCCTAATCGTTCAGGCCTGTGATTCGGCACATAGGCGGTACCAAACAGCCAATCCCAAATACTGAGCGTCAATGCGAAGTTCTTGTTGATGGGTCCGCAGTCCGGGTGGTTGTGATGCCATAGATGCATCTCCGGTGAGTTGAGCAAGTACTTCAGCCATCGGGCGCGCCACCGCAGGTTTGCGTGCGCGAAGTGTCCGATCAGCGTCTCGAAGATGCCGGCCGCCAGCGCCACTTCTCCACGGGCACCTAGCAATGCAGTAGGTGCATACAGCAGAGTGTTATAGACCAGGATTTCACCCCAGTGGAATCGCCAGTCGCCGATCCAGTCCATCGTGGTAATGCTGTGGTGTACTTTGTGGAACTCCCAGAGGAACGGGACTCTGTGCAACAGGTTGTGTATACACCATTTAAGGAAGTCCACCGCAATAAGTAAGATCGCGAACTGGACCCACAGCGGCACCTTAGCAAGCCAATTCCTGTCGAGCGCGGAGTTCAGGGGCGAGATCCACAATATGGTGATGTACCCGAGCAGAATCCCGAAGTACTTGCTGTTAAAGATGATGTAGGCGACGTCGCTCAGCCATCCGCGGCGGAGGAGGGGTTGCTCTGCAATTCTCGGACAAATACGCTCAAGAGCGATGAACAGCAAGGCCAGACCCGCCAGCCACTGGTAGTAGCTAAACACTTCGCTATCTATTATGATGGTGCGCATCGGCATTTGGGCTCGGACCGTTCCGTTTTTCGCAGGCCGGGGAAACCCGATTGCTGTGCTATACTCTTGAAGTCAGTGTGTTTTAGCGCGTAGTGCGCCCCTTTCAGGCTGCCGGGTAATACCCCCGAAAACCTAAGACTCTTCGGAACACGCGGATTTGACGCGGGTTCACCCTGGAATGTCCAAGACACTGCACGAGATTTTGTAGGGAGTACTTCGGATGAGAAAAGACATCACCATCACCGCCGCCCCTCGCGATAGCCGCGGGAAAAACGAAGCCCGCCGGTTGCGTGCCGCCGGTATGGCGCCTGCCGTTGTTTACGGAGCGGGAAACGATCCCGTCGCCGTTTCCATTGACCCGAAAGCAGTCACAAGCATCCTCCGGAGCGCCTCCGGTCACAACACGATTTTTAACATCGACATCCAGGGCCAGTCCGCCCCGGTCATGCTCGTTGACTGGCAGCACGACCCGATCAAGGGCCGCCTGCTCCATGTCGATTTGAAGCGCATCGACCTGAACAAGCGAATCACCGTCGCCGTACCGGTTCATACCCATGGCGAGCCGGTGGGCGTGAAGGTTCAGGGCGGCGTGTACGAGATCGTCACCCGCGAGATCGAAATCGAGTGCCTGCCGGATGACATCCCGGAAGCGTTCAACATCGACGTGGCCGGTTTGGGCATGGGCCAGAGCGTTCGCGCCAGCGAAATTGCGCTGACCGGAACGATGAAGCTGATCAGCCCGCCGGAGACCGTCATTTCTCACGTGGTCGGCCACCGCGAGGAAGCCGCCGCGGAAGGCGCGGTTGCCGCTCCTGCAGAGCCCGAAGTAATCAAGAAGGGCAAGAAGGAAGAAGAAGGCGCGGCGGAAGAAAAGAAGAAGAAGTAGTAACCCGGCATGGCCGATTCCGCAGATTGGTTGGTTGTGGGCTTGGGCAATCCCGGGCCCGCTTACGAACTCACCAATCACAATTTGGGCTTTTTGGTTGTCGACCGGCTTGCCGAGTCCAATCACATTCGCATCAGCCGCAAGGAATCGATGGCCCTGGTGGGGCAAGGTAAGATCGGCGGGGCCAGCGTGGCTCTCGCGAAACCGCAAACGTTCATGAACGTGAGTGGGCCATCTGTGAAGTCGCTGATGGCAAAACTGGAGGTTGCTCCCGAGCGCCTCATCGTCGTTTACGACGATCTGGATCTGCCCTGGACGGGCGTCCGGCTCCGGCCCAGCGGAAGTGCAGGAGGCCATCACGGCGTGGAATCCGTGATCAAGAGCATCGGAAGCACCGACTTTCCGAGGGTTCGCTTGGGAATCACACCGGGGGAGGAAAAGCCCCGGAATGGCAAAGAGTTTGTGCTGGAGAAATTTTCAAAGGCACAGATGCAGGACCTGGACGAGCTGCTCGATCATGCATCGCGGGCAGTGGAATCCATAATCGCGGAGGGCGTCGAAAAGTCCATGACGAAATTCAATCGTCGCGCCCGAGGCTTAACTCTAGAGGAAAAATGAGGATCTACGAAGAGCTGTTTATCGTAAGGCCTGACCTCACCGATGAGGAAATCGATCCAATCATCGAACAGGTCAAGACGACGATCACCGCAGGTGGCGGCACCGTCGACAAGGCTGACAAGTGGGGCGTACGCAAGCTTGCGTACCGCGTGGACAAGCGCAACGAAGGCTACTACATCCTGGTGCAGTTTACTGCGGCACCTTCAACGGTGAAGGAAGTGGAGCGCCGCCTGCGCGTGAACGACGTTGTGATGAAGTACCTGACGGTGCGCATCGACGAGAAGCTGAAGAAGATTGAGAAGCGGAAGAAGCAGCGTGAGAAGCGCGCTCACCGCAAGCCGCAGGTGGCAGCTCCGCCGCCGGCAATGCCATCCGAAGCGCCGGCTCCCGTGCCGGGCGCGCCAGTGGTACCGGGTACTCCGGTTGCCGAAACCACACCACAGGAGAAGGAGAGCTAAGCCATGGCCGAACAAAAGGGTGGAAGACCGATCAGCGGGTCCATGCGGCCCACGGGCGGCGACAAGGCCGTCATCACCAAGAAGCAATATTTCCGCCGCAAGAAGCTGTGCCGCTTCTGCGTGGAAAAGATCGACGACATCAACTATAAGGACACGCGCCTGCTGGGCAGCTTCATCTCGGAACGCGGCAAGATCACCCCTCGCCGCATCTCCGGTGTCTGCGCCCCGCACCAGCGCCGCCTGGCCGAATCGATCAAGCAGGCGCGGAACATTGCGCTGCTGCCGTTCGCGGCCAGCCTGTAACCGGGAGGAGTGAAAAGCAATGGAAGTCATTCTCAGAGAAGACATCGAAAAACTCGGGAATCGCGGCGACATCGTCAAGGTGGCTCCGGGATTTGCACGCAACTTCCTCCTGCCGAAACGCCTCGCGGTGGCGGCGACGGAATCGAACAAGAAGATCGTGGAACAGGAGCGCCAGGCGCACCTGCGTAAGGATGCCAAGCTGAAGAGCGAAGCCGAGGATCTCGGCAAGCTTTTGGCAAACGTGTCGATCACGATCACGCAGAAGGCCGGCGAAGAAGGGCACCTGTTCGGCTCGGTGACGAGCAAGGACATCGCGGAAGCCCTGGAGCGCCAGAACTTCCATGTAGACCGCAAGAAGGTTGTGCTTGCCGATCCGATCAAGCAGGTGGGCGAGTACAAGATTCCGGTGAAGCTTCACAAGGACGTCGCGGTGGAGATTCCGGTCAACGTGGTTGCCGAATCGGCCGAATAAAAAACAGACTTGACCAGTCAGGGGGCGGGGATTCATTCCCTGCCCTTTTTGTTTTTGTAAACGAGTGCGAATAGTAATCGGACGTCCGGGATCTGATCTAATGGGCGAGATTATGTCTTATTTCGAACTGGCAGGACAGGTTGCAATTGTGACGGGCGGCGGACAGGGAATCGGCGAGGCGATTGTGAAGCGCTTCCGGGAGGCAGGCGCCCGCGTAATCGTTGCGGATCTGACTAGCGATGCTCCTACAGATATCACCGACGCGTCCTCCGTGCAGGCGTGCGTGGATCGTGCAATGCGTGATTTCGGACGAATCGACATTCTGGTCAACAACGCCGGTATTGCGGGAAAGGCGGCGCCCATCTGGGAGCAGGATGATGATGGCTGGCGCCGTGTGATCGAGGTAAACCTGGTAGGCGTGTACCTGTTCACGAAGGCTGTAATTCCGCATATGCGCAAGGCGAAGTACGGGCGTGTCGTCTCTATTGCCTCCGTTGCCGGCAAAGAGGGTAATCCGAACATGACCGCATACTCGGCCTCGAAAGCCGCCGTGATCGGGTTTACGAAATCAGTGGCAAAAGAAGTGGCTACGGAGAATATCTGCATCAACTCGGTCGCGCCTGCCGTGGTGCAGACAAAGATTCTCGATCAACTCACTCCCGAGCAGATCAGCTACATGACAGAGAAGATTCCAATGCGCCGCACGGGCAAGCCAGAGGAGATCGCGGCTGTGGTGCACTTCCTCGCGAGTCCCGACTGCTCATTCGTGACCGGCCAGTGCTATGACGCGAGCGGCGGCCGCTGCACTTACTAATATGGGGTCAGACCCCAAGGGTTGGCTTACAGTTTGTAACAGATCAGGTGAGTTCGACGCTTCGGGTTTCTGGAAGAGCAAAGATCAAGACTGCCGCGATCAGGAAGAACGCTGAGTTCAGGGCGAGTGCGCTGCCTAGTCCGTTGCGATCCGCCAGCGCTCCGACGGCGTAGGGCGCAAGTGCGCTCAGGCCGCGTCCGAAGTTGTACGCGAATCCCTGCCCTGCCCCGCGTACCGCAGTCGGGTATAGCTCCGCAAGCATCGCTCCAAAGAGTGAAAAGAATCCAGTCCCGACAAAGCCGACCAAAGGCCCGAGCACAAGCAGCATTCGCTCCGAGCCCCACTGCGGCACCGACCCGTAGATCGGTGTGATAATCGCCGCTCCCAGCACATAGATGAGAAACGCTGGGCGGCGGCCGAACCGATCCGCCAGGAATCCGAAGCACCAGTAACCGAGCATTGCACCGATCTGCATCGTGAAGATCCAACCGCTCGTCTTGGTAATGCTCAGGCCCGCGCCACCGGCCGACTTCGGCGCGCTAAGGAAGCCGGGCAGCCATGTGAACAGGCCCCAGTATCCGAACAACGTCGCCGTAGCCAGGGCAGTCGCGATGATGGTGCGCCTCGCCAGCACTCCTTGGAAGAGGTCGATCACTCGGCCGGTTTCTTTGCGTTCGCGCCAGATTTCCGGCTCTTCCACTTTGCGCCGAATCCAGATGGTCAACAGTGCCGGTAACAATCCCACAAGAAACAGCGCGCGCCAGCCATAGAGTGGGAGTACGAACGCGGTGACCGCCGCTGCCAGCATGTAGCCAAGAGCCCAGCCTGACTGCATGAGCGAAATCGCCTTCGCCCGATTCGCGGCGGGCCACGTCTCTGCCACTAGGGTGGCTCCGGCAGACCATTCGCCGCCTAGTCCGAAACCGACCAGCGCGCGCCAGAAGATCAGTGCGGCCAAGCCGTTGGAAAGAGCCGTTGCGGCCGAGGCAAAGGAATACAGCAGGATCGTATAGATCAGCATGCGGCGGCGCCCCAGCCGGTCGGACAATGCTCCGAACACGATTCCGCCAATCGCCGAGGTAATCAGGGTGGCCGAACTGACCGCTCCAGCCTGCGCGTTCGTAAGGCCGAACTCCGCGCGCAGAGTCTGCAGAGCGAAGACGTACAGCAGCACGTCCATCGCGTCGAGCATGAAGCCCAACATGGCCGACCACAGCGCCAGCCAGCGCTGCTCGGTGGTGAGCGTTCGGAATAGGGGCACTATTTCTTCTGCGAGCGCGCGGTGGAGGGAGGTGTGATGCCCTTCGATCGCATGTAGCCGACGAGGTTGCCGTAGTGCTCATTCAGTCCGCCGATCAGGCCGATGAGCGCGTTCACCGGATACGTGGTCTTGCCATTCACGGTCATTTCCGAAAGGGCCTTCTGGTCCGTCGTGTCCTTCAAAGTGGCGTCGCAGTATTCGAAGGCCGCTTTGAACTTCTGCACGATGGCATCCTTCGTTTCGGCAGGCGCACTCTTTGGAGCAGTCTGCCCCTTCACCGCCGAGCAGGAACTGTAGAGCAGGCCGGAGGTGTGCTCGATCCACTCGCCGAAACTACGTTGTGCAGGCGTCAGCTTGAAGCCGTAGTCTTTCTCCGGCATCACCTCGGCCGTTTCCAGCAGGTTCTGTTTCACGGTTGCGTATCGCGCATTCACGGACTGCATCAAAGGTCCCTGCGCGGACGCACTCGCCGCGAACAGGATCATCACCGCCACATTTCGCATGAGTCGAATTCTACCGTAACTGATGGTCGATTTCTTCCAGCCAGTCCGGGCGCTTCAACACTTCCCGCGGCTTCGATCCATCGGGCGGCCCGATGATTCCTTCGCGCTGCATCATATCGAGAATGCGAGCCGCACGCCCGTATCCGAGACGCAGCCTGCGCTGCAGCGTGGACGTGGATGCCTTGCCCATTTCCAGCACAACGCGCACGGCGTCCTGATACATCGGATCCTCCGTGCCATCGAACTCCTCGCCTTCTCCCTCGGCATCTTCGTCGTCTTCCGAGGGCGGCGGCATGAGGAACGTCTGGTCGTATTCGGGTGTGCCTTGCTTCTTCCAAAAGTCCACCACCGAGTTAATTTCCGACTCGGATACGTAGGCACCATGCACGCGGACCAGTCTCGCCGAGCCCGGAGGCAGCAGCAGCATGTCACCCTTGCCCAAAAGGTGCTCAGAGCCCATCACGTCGAGAATGGTGCGAGAGTCCACGCGAGTCGCCACACGGAAGCTGATGCGCGCGGGGAAGTTCGCCTTGATCAGACCGGTGATCACGTCGACGCTGGGACGCTGCGTTGCGAGTACCAGGTGCATGCCGACGGCGCGCGCCATCTGCGCGAGACGTGTGACAGCCTCTTCTACATTGGCGCGCTCCAGCATCATCAAGTCGGCCAACTCGTCGATGAGGATCAGGACGTAGGGCAGCGGCCTCAGCTCCTCCGGTTCCTCAGCGTCTTCCTCAAATAGGTTCCGCGGCACCGACTGCATCTGCCGCACCTTCTTGTTGAACTGGTCGATGTTGCGAACACCTTGCGAGGCCAGCAGTTTCAAACGGCGCTCCATCTCGAGCACCGCGTTCTTCAACGCGTAGGTGGCCTTCTTAGCCTCGGTGATCACAGGAGTGAGCAGGTGCGGAATGCCCTCATAGATACCCAGCTCGACACGCTTAGGATCGATCATGATCATGCGGACCTGGTCCGGAGTCGACTTGTAAATAATCGACATGATCATTGTGTTCAGCATCACGCTCTTGCCAGAGCCGGTAGAACCGGCGATCAACAGATGCGGCATCGATTCCAGCGCAGCCACTTTGATTCGTCCGTTCACGTCCTTGCCGAGCGACATGGTCAGCGGCGAAGACGAGTTACGGAATTCATCCGATTCCAGGATCTCGCGCAGCGCGATCACTTCGCGATTGCTGTTCGGAACCTCGATTCCGACTGTAGGCTTACCTGGGATGCGCTCGATCAGTACCGATTCGGCTTGCAGCCCAAGGCATAGATCCTCAGTAAGCGCGGTAATGCGAGAATACTTGATGCCCGCCTCAGGTTTGTACTCGAACGTAGTCACAACCGGGCCCGGGTTGATCTGCACTACCGAGCCGAGCACATTGAATTCTTCGAGCTTCGCCTTGATCCGTGAAGCGATGTCTTTCAATTCCTGGCTGTCATAGGCGGATCGAGCAGGCGGCTCGTGCAACATCTCCATCGGAGGCAGCTTAAAGAGCGACCGATGCTTCTTCTGTTTCGGCTTGGGCTCGGTCGGCGGAGCTATGTCGGCCAGCGGATCCTCTTCTTCCACAGAAGCGGATGCAGCCGGCGCCGCACTTGGCTTCCAATCCGCCAGCGGCCGGATCGGAATATCGTCTTCTTCGGCGAGGTCGAACGGCGGCTTATCATCCACCGGGGGGAGTGGCTCCTCGGCCAAAGCAGCAGGCTCGGGGACCTGTGCGACCGGCTCAGCTTTGCGGCGGCGGGTACGCACGACCGGTTCGGCAGCCTCGGGCTCAGCCTCCGCGACGGTTGCCGCCATCGCCTGCTGGCGCTCCATCTCGCGACGCTTCTTCTCGGCGCGTTCCTGTTTCTTATGTCTGCGGATATCTCGCCAGCTTTGGATCGCCGCCCAGCGCGCCTGCAGCCAGCCGATAGGCCCCGCAAGCAGATTCGCCACCATCTTCATCCTAAACGTCGAGACCAGGTACAACGAGAGCACGATGACGGCAGCGGTGGTGAGCAGTGCGCCGGTCACATTCAAGTTGGAAATCAGATAATCGGCAAGAAGAAGGCCAACCATTCCGCCAGGCGCAATTGCGCCGGAAAAAGGCCGCAGCGATGGAGGCGCGAATGAGAGTGCCGTGCACACGCCGAGTACGAACGCCGCTCCGCCAAACAGCTTGACGAGTTGCGCATCGATCTCTTCCGAGCGAAGCCATTTCCACGCGAGCGCAAGCAGCAAAACGGGCAGCGCAAACGATCCGAGGCCGAGAATCTGGAGGCTCACGTCGGAAACGTGCGCACCGGCTTTACCGATGAGGTTCAGCGGGCGGGCGGTTTTCGCGGCGGTATCCCAGGAGATATCTACTTGATGGTAGGAGACTAAACTGAGTACAAAGCACAGGCCGAGCAGAAGAAACACTACGGCAAGGCCTTCGTTGAGGCGTTCGTGGCGAGTCGGTCCTAGTAGCTTCATCCGCGGGGCAGCAGAATAAAGCCAAAGCGAAACTTCATCATACACCGTTTCACTAGAGGCTGTTTGCCATCTTGCCCATGATCACGGCGAGCACACCGGCGCCAAGCGCCCGAAGGGGTTTCGGATGCTCCGCATAGATCTCGCTGATCCGCTGCACAACGTCCCGATCCTTCTGCTGAGCCATCTCTGCCACGTGATGAATTGCATGTGGAGGAACCTGTTCGGCGAACGCCGGAGGCACTTGCGTCTGGCCTTCCATCAAAGGGCCAAGATTATTCTCCGCTCCGGCCTTCGCCAGGATGAGCGAAACGGCGGAAGGACCAAGCGAGCCGATGAGGGCGTTCAGCACACTCGCCTTCTGTTGAGCGGTAGACTGACCGAAGAGTGAGGCGATCATATTCCCGAAGGGCGGCGTCTCATGAGAACGAAAAGTCTCCGCGAGCCCATTTGCCAGAGATTCCTTTGATGCCGCCTGTGCCACCCGTTGAAAATCCTCCTCGGTATGCGCTGGAGCATCACTCGCACTCATTCCGGCATACTTCTGCAGCATGCCTCCAATTTCATCGAGCATGGCAAGTTTCCTCAATTCGGAGGGAATTCCAGCTTTTGCCCATCTTCATCCGATGGGGCCGTTCAGCTTGTCCCGGTTGGCGTTTCGCATCGCCATGCTCGTAAGATGCCTGGACAAGAAAGAATCAAACATAAAAGCGAGCCCGGAGGCTCGCCTTTTGGTTTTCCAGAATTTGATGTGAGGGATTACCAACTGGTACGCGATCTGCGTCCGCCGCGATCGTCGCCCCGGCCGCCGCCGCGGGCCGCACCGCCATTTCCACCGCCACCACCGAGGCGGGATGGAGGACGGTCCGTCATCGGACGCGCTTCATTCACTACTAACGATCTACCGAGGAAGTCCTGGCCGTTGCAAGCCGAGATGGCCTTCTCCGCCTCCGCATCGTCATTGATTTCAACGAAACCGAAGCCGCGCGGTTCACCGGAGAAGCGGTCCTTGATAATACTTACGGACTGAGGCTGAAAACCAGCCTGGCTGAACCAATCCTCCAATTGACCTTCGCTGGCCTGATACGGCAGATTGCCCACGAATAGCTTCTTCAAAATACGTTCTCCTTACCTGACCGTTTCCCGAAACACTGACACTGAACCTACACAAACACTTGCACCCGTAGGGCTAAGCGCAGACAAACTCCGGGTAACTACTATTTCTTTTGACGCACGAAAGGAAAAGGAGATTTCACGCTTAATACAAATCGGATCAACCGAGCAATCGCGCGGCTTCCTTGGAGAAATACGTTAATACTATGTTGGCACCGGCGCGGCGGATCGACGTAAGTGTTTCCAGCATCGCGCGCTCAAGGTCAATCCACCCGTTACGCGCGGCTGCATGCAGCATACTGAATTCACCGCTAACTTGGTAGGCCGCAATAGGAACATCAAAGCGATCCCGCGCCGCACGAATGATGTCGAGGTAGGGTAACGCAGGCTTCACCATGATCATGTCCGCCCCTTCCGCCAGGTCCAGTTCTATTTCGCGCATTGCTTCTCTGCTGTTGGCCGAATCCATTTGGTAGCTGCGCCTGTCCCCGAACTGTGGTGTAGATTCAGCAGCTTCGCGGAAGGGACCATAGAAGGCGGAGGCGTATTTGGCTGCGTAGGAGAGTACGGGAACGTTCTGAAAGCCGTTTGTATCGAGTTCCTTGCGAATCGCGCCGACGCGCCCGTCCATCATGTCACTGGGCGCAACAATATCAGCACCGGCCTTTGCGTGCGAAACGGCCGAAGCTGCCAGCCAGCCAAGGGTGATATCGTTGTCAACGTCACCGTTAACTATTTTCCCGCAATGCCCATGGCTGGTGTATTCGCAATTGCATACGTCGGTCATCACCAACAATTGAGGCACTTCCCGTTTGATGGCTCGAATCGCGCGCTGCACTACACCGTTATCATCGTAAGCTCCGGAGGCCTCTTCGTCTTTGTAATCAGGAATACCGAACAGAATAGTCCCACCAATCCCGAGTGAGTACAATTCCCTACATTCCTCCACAATCTTATCCACCGACTGTTGCGCATTTCCGGGCATGGACAAGATCTCCTTGCGGATCCCTTCCCCCTCACAGACAAACAGCGGGTAGATAAACTGAGACGGTTCGAGATGTGTCTCCCTTGCCAGACTGCGCAGGGCTTCGGTAGCGCGCATACGGCGCATGCGGGTAACAGGAAAAGCCATCTACATCCAGGTTAGCGGTTTTCTTTGGGCGCTCCGATATGTGCGTCTACCCAGGCGAGATGCCGCTCCATGATGTCCAAGAGAAACTTTGGTTCGCGAGGGCTGTGCTCCGTCCGCGGATAGACCACCATCTTCGTTTCGACGCCGAGCCGCTTCAGCGAGTGATACATCTCATATCCCTGGCTCACCGGGACACGCGGGTCGATCTCGCCATGCAGAATCAGCGTGGGAGTCTTCACGTTCTTGGCGAAGTTCAATGGCGATGATTTCGCGTAAGTCTGTGCCGCTTCCCACGGGGTTCCACCAAAATAGTCGTCCAGGACGGATGGAATATCGTTCGTGCCCCACATGCTCACCAGGTCCGTCAGACCGGCTCCAATCGCGGCGCACTTGAACCGGTTTGTCTGTGTAATCACCCACGATGTCATATATCCGCCATAGCTCCAGCCCATGACGGCCATGCGGTCCGGATCCACAATGCCTCGCGAGATGAGCGCATCGACGCCTGCCATAAGATCCTGATAATCGCCGCCTCCCCAGTCGCTGAGATTACTCGCGCGGAACTTCTGGCCGTAGCCGACGGAACCCCGAATGTTGGGACGCAGAACCGCGTATCCGCGGCTTGCGAAGGTGGCAATGGGATACGCGCCGGACCCGATGAAGCTCTCGGTGAAGTTGCCTGCCGGGCCGCCATGGATCAACAGAATGAGTGGTGCCTTCCGGCCCGCGGTATAGACGACTGGATACGTCAACAGCCCTTCCACATCCAGGCCATCCTTGCCTTTCCAATGGACCAATTCAGTCTTTCCGAGACCATCGTGCGGGAGATCAGTATTCGCGGCGCTCACACGCACCGGCTTGCCTTGCCCGAGCCGCAGGACATACGCCTCAGCCGGTTCCTCCGAACTCGCAAGCGTCAGGCCCACGGCCATGTTCGTCGCATTCAACTGCAACCCCGTTCCCAGCGCGCCTCGTTCCGGCACCAGCAGTTCCCGGAACGGTCCGTCCACCGGCATGGCGAAGAGGCCGCCGTGAGTGCCTCTGCTTTCGGTAAAAAGAACATTCCTGCTATCAGCGGTCCACCCGGCGAGGCGGGGATTCTCATCAAAAGATTTCGCGAGTGCGCGCTCTGTTTTGGATTCCCGGGAATAGAGTACGATGTCGCTGCCCTTCAGTTCTCCATTCGCACGCACAAAAGCGAGATGGCGTCCGTCCGGAGAATACGCGGGCTCCGCCTCGCTGTATTTCCCGTTCGCGATTTCGATTGTTCTCGCGGTGGCGAGATCTACTTCGGCAATGTCTGCGAGGCGCCCGTCATCGGCGTTCGGCGTCGGGCGATGTTCATACGCGATCGCTTTCGAATCGGGCGACCACGCGATCGCACCGACGTGATATTTTTCCGGAACCAGCTTCTTCGGCCTGTACGGAGGTTCGCCCTTCAGCTCGACCAGCCACAGATTCGCAAACTTCGGGTCTTCATCGACCACACGAAAATCGCGCTTCTCCTTCTTGCGCTTTTCTTCGTCCGGATTCTCATCGGAACCGGTGAATGCAGCGTAATTGCCATCGGGCGAAATACGAAACGAACCCATTACGCCCTTCCAGTTCGTCAGCATTTCGGCCTCGCCGCCATCGATAGGAATGCGGTAGAGGTTTTTCTTGCCGGCGCGGTCTGACGTAAAGAATACGAACTTGCCATCAGGCGAGAACGCGGGTGAGGTCACACTCTTGTCGCCGCGCGTGAGTTGCCGCCGCGCGGAACCATCGCTATTCGCGAGCCAAACGTGGGTGAGTAATTCGCTCTTTTCTGTATCCACCAGGGATCGCGTCTGGGTCCACACGACGAGTTTGCCGTCGGGCGACGGCACAACATCCGCTATGGACTGCACGCGAAGCGAAACCTCTGGTGTCCACGTTTCGCCTGCAAGACACACCAAAGCTACAAGGAAAACAGCGGGCAGACGCATATGCCCGATTCTACCTTTGAGGCTGCGGAAGCGTCACTTCCCGCGGCCCGCCATCGAGGCCATAAATCCGGACCTTCTGCGGACCAGTGGGCACCGGCTCAGGTTTTGGCTCGGGAGCCACCAGTTGATCGAGCGACGCGCGCCACATGCCCAGACGGCGCGAGAACCGGTCAGCTGCGAAGTTGCCTGTGATCCGCACATCGTTGCCAGTTTGCGTCGCGATCAGGTCGTAAACGCGCGCATCGCGGGCCGCCTTCTCCGCGGCCGCAGCACTGCGCATGCGCACCACAGAATCGACCCGAATGCCGCCGTCTTTCAGGTGAACCATGCCGAACTCGGACGACAGCACGTCTGCAGACGGCGCTTTGCTCTGAATCCAGAGATCATATCCGGAGCCGCGCGGCTGGATTTTGGTAAGCTGCGATGTATCGAGCGCGCCGAGGACAGCCTCTTTCTTGCCGAGCATCACGACGTTGTGGCCGATGAGGGCGATCTGCGTCTCGGCCTGGTCAGGATCGGCAGGCTGCAGGATTTGCGCCTCTCGATACATCTTTACGACGCCACCATCGGCGATTGCAGCCTCGCGCAGAGCGGCCGGGTCGAAGTTGCCCCCAAGCAGGATTAGTGCGTGTTCGCCCGTTCCGGCGACCACCGCACGCTCGATGCCCTCAATGAAATTGACCCCGCCAAGCAGTTGCAGTGTCGCCGGCGGAATCTCCCGGCGGAACAATTCGCCGTTCGGCGAGTCCAGAACCCGCCGCCACTCCATGACGGTGAGCGCGGCGGGATCTGCTGGAACATACTTCCACAACTGCATCTGCCCGAAGCAATTCGCGGAAAGAAGCAATAATGCGGCTTTAACTCCACAACCGATCGTTCGACCTCTGATCATCCCACTCCTTGGTTGGCTCGAAATAGCCCTTATCCCAGGGTGCCAGATGCTGTTTCATGACTTCATCATTGAGCGTGACGCCAAGCCCCGGCTTATCCGGCACCTGGATGAAGCCCTTCTGAATAATCGGCTTCGGTGCGCCGTGCACCAGATCATCCCACCACGGTACGTCAACGGAGTGATTTTCCAAGACAAGGAACCCTTCCGTCGCTGCTGCGCAGTGCACATTCGCCATGCAGGAGACAGGGGATCCAGCAAAGTGCATCGCCATCGGGACGCCATACTCCTGCGCCATGTCGCCGATGCGTTTCGTCTCGAGAATGCCGCCGCTGGTTGCCAGATCGGGATGAATGATGTCGACGGCGTGAATCTTGCACAGATTCTCGAAGCCTTCCTTGAGGTAGATATCTTCCCCTGTGAGGATCGGAATGTCTACCGCATCGGCAATCTGCTTGAGCAACTCAGGGTACTGCCACGGCACCATGTCTTCCAACCATGCCATGTTGTATTTCTCCAGCGCCTTGCCGAGCCGGATACAGGAGTTCACGCCGATGTGCCCGAAGTGGTCCGCCGAGAGCGGCACATCCATCCCGACTACTTCGCGCACCTGCGCCACGTAGTCCGCCATCATCGACACGCCTTTCGGGGTCAATTCGATGCCGGTAAACATGTGCTGCGTCCGCGAGCCCTGGCCAAGCGTGGTGCCAAGCGGTGCGGTGATCGTGCCCGGCGTTCCCTCCAGCAGGTCCGCGCCGAGATCCATTTTCAACCACGTAAAGCCCTGATCGCGGCGCTTCTTCAGACGCTCACCGTAGACCTTCGGGTCGTGCGATTCCGTGGTATCCGCATAGCAGCGGATCGAATCGCGATACTTGCCCCCAAGCATCTGGTAGATCGGGACGTTGTAAGCTTTGCCCGCAAGATCCCAAAGCGCCATTTCGACGCCGCAGACACCGCCTGCCTGGCGTGCATGGAAGCCAAACTGCTTGATCTTGCGAAATACTTTCTCGACGTTGCACGGGTTCTCACCCAGCAAGCGGCTCTTCAACATCAGTGCGTAGTTCTTATTGGCTCCATCGCGCACTTCGCCGAGTCCGTAAATGCCCTGGTTCGTGTCGATGCGAATGATGGGGCATGTCATTGGCGCGCGCGTGATCGTCGCCACGCGCAGATCCGTGATTTTCAGCTCAGACGGCTTCGAATTGGTATTTACGTTTTGCGGATGCGCTTCCAGCAACTCATCAGCCCAAAATGATGCACCAAGCGCCGCGCCCACCCCACCTAGGAACGAGCGTCTTCCGAACGTACGATTCTTCATTGGAAATTCTCCTGCGAGTTTCAAACGTGGAGCCATTCTATACCACTAACTTTCGTGTAATTCTGTCTGAGAAGGAATTTGACTCATGGCTTATTCCAATTACCTTGGCGAAGTTCCCGATCCCGAAGATCTCCGCGCCGCACTCGGCAACGCGAACCGGTTCACTTTAGTCGAACTGGCACAGAACCGTGCCGGACGAATCGCGGATTCGCAGATGCTCACTCTCGCGGCCCAGGCACTCCGCCCGTTTTGGAGCGCACTTATCGTATTGGGCGGCTGGCTCTTGTTTCTATTTGTCATTCGCGTTTTTGTGCCGGACCTCATACTCACCATCGCCTCCGTCACTTTCGGCAAAAGCATCACCGGCCTCTTTCTCGTGATTACGCTAGGCTGCGCTGTCTAATTGGTATTCGGCTTTTTCCGAAGCGGGACAAGAGCGCTTCGGTTGCTGGCCGACATCTCTCAAGGCAAGGCGGCCTGTATGGAGGGCAGGGTCTGGGCTGCTCGCCGGGGGGAGGATTCGTACGGCATGGATAAGCTGCACGGCGAGAAGCTGGAGAGCTATCACTATGTGCTCAACAACGAGTATTTCGAAGTCAGGAATCTGAATGCGTATGAGGCTCTGGCACCCAAGGAGCTCTACCG
Organism: uncultured Solibacteraceae bacterium; assembly: GCA_964464925.1. Lineage (GTDB taxonomy): Bacteria > Acidobacteriota > Terriglobia > Bryobacterales > Bryobacteraceae > CAYXLI01. The sequence goes on from CAYXLI010000003.1 coordinate 159,670, forward strand.
GCTTTATTACGCGCCCAACAGCAAACTGCTCCTGTCGATCGAACCGGTTACTGCAACGGAAGCCACCGCCTGACCTGACGGTTCTGTCTTTTCGTATCGGCCCGGCTGGACAGCCGTTCCGCGCGAACGTGATATTCTCGATTTGCAGGAATTCAATCTATCTTTCACAGAGCGCACGTGGTGTGCGCGCGGAAGGAAGGAAACCACACATGAGAGTTGGCGTTTTCACTGCCCTGTTATCGCAGTTCCCGCTCGACAAAGTACTCGAGAAGCTCAAGACTCTGAACATCAATACGGTGGAACTGGGGACGGGCAACTATCCCGGTGATCCGCATTGCAAATTGTCCATGTTGAAGGACAGAGCGGCACTGAAGGAATTCAAGCAGAAGCTGGATGACAACGGCGTCACCATCAGCGCGCTGAGTTGCCATGGCAACCCGCTCCACCCCGATCCGTCGATTGCGAAGGGGTATCAGGAAACTAGCAAGAATACGGTTCTGCTTGCAGAGAAGTTGGGCGTACCGGTTGTCATTGATTTTTCCGGCTGCCCTGGAGACAGCGATAAGGCCAAGTATCCGAACTGGGTCACCTGCCCGTGGCCGCCCGAATATCTGGACGTGCTCGCCTGGCAATGGGAGAAGAAGGCCATCCCCTACTGGACAAAAGCCAACCAGTTTGCCGAAAACCACGGCGTCAAGATCGCCATCGAAATGCATCCTGGCTTCCTGGCCTACAGCCCGGAGACCATGCTTCGTCTTCGGAGCGCCTGCGGCAAGGCGATCGGCGTGAACTACGATCCCAGCCACATGTTCTGGCAAGGAATCGATCCCATCGCCGCTATCCGCGTGCTGGGCGATTCCATCTTCCACGTGCATGCCAAAGACACGCAGATTTACGACCGCAATCTGCCGGTCACCGGCGTGCTCGATACGAAGAAATACACCGACGAGCGGAATCGCGGCTGGATCTTCCGCACCTGCGGCTATGGCCACGATGCCGGCTGGTGGAAGGAATTCATTTCCACGCTGCGCATGTATGGATACGACTATGTCCTGTCCATCGAGCATGAAGATTCGCTGATGTCCCCCGACGAAGGATTGACGAAAGCAGCTCAATTCCTCAACTCCATCGTCATCCGCGAGCAGGCCGCCGCCGCCTGGTGGGTTTAGTCGTTCCTTGATGTTCGAAAGGCCGCCCGGCTCGCGCCGCGGTGGCCTTTTTTTCTTGGTCCGGTAAAATCAGAGCAAATGCTCGAACAGCGACTGCTCCTCTTTGCAGTGGGTCTGCCTCTGCTTGCTCAGGCTCCGAAAGCCGTTACAGCCGGCGACTATGCGCACGCTGAAAAGTTCCTCGCCTACTACACAACTCCGTTGGTGCTTCACGCGGGAGTGAGGCCTCGATGGGTCAGCGGAGACCGGTTCACCTACCGCACGACTACGGAGAATGGCACGGAATTCTTCATCTACGACGCGGCGAAGCAAACCAGAGAGCCCGCTATCGATCACGCGAAGCTTGCGGCGGCGCTTTCCGCCGCAGCCGGAACGAAGTACGAGGCCAATAAACTTCCCTTCCTTGAATTCGAGCGGAACGGAAGCACAGTCACCTTCACGATCGGCCAGCGCCGCTGGACCTGCAACGAGAAATGCGTCAGCAATCCGTCTCTGCGCAATGAGGTGATGTCGCCCGACAGGAAGCGCGTCGTTTTCCTCCGGGATTACAATCTCTGGCTACGCGATGTCTCTACCGGAAAGGAGACGAAGCTCACCAGTGACGGCATCAAAGACTTCGGCTATGCAACCGACAACGCGGGCTGGCAGCGCAGCGAACGGCCGATTGTCGCGTGGTCGCCCGATTCCAGAAAGATCGCTACCTATCAGCAGGACCAGCGCGGAGTTGGAGCAATGTACCTGGTGGACACACGCGTTGGCCATCCGCATCTGGAGTCGTGGAAATATCCTTTGCCCGGAGATGCTGTGGTCACAACGATTCAGCGCGTCATCATCGATGTGGAAAAACCGCGCGTAGTGCGACTCAAGGCGGAGCCCGATCAGCGTCGCGGCACCCTCTGCGATGACATCAGTTGCCGGGGAGGCGAGTGGGGCGATGTGCAATGGAGCCGTGATGGCGCGCACCTCGCATTCGTTTCCACTTCTCGAGACCATAAGCGCGAAGTGCTGCGCGTAGCCGACGCGGACACAGGGGCAGTGCGCGACGTCTTCGAAGAAACCGTCGCCACCTTCTTCGAATCAGGCAATGGCCGCGTGAACTGGCGCTATCTTCCTGCGTCCAACGAGGTACTTTGGTTCTCCGAACGCGATAACTGGGGGCACCTCTATGTATACGATCTGGATTCGGGCAAAGTGAAGAATCAGGTAACTCGCGGCAATTGGAACGTGACGCAACTTCTCCGCGTGGATGAAGCGAATCGCGTTCTTTATTTCCTCGGAGCGGGCCGTGAAAAAGGCCGCGACCCGTATTTCAACCACTTCTACAAGGTCGGATTCGACGGTAAGGGCCTCACTCTGCTTACCCCGGAAGAAGGCATGCACGAAGTGACGGTCTCTCCTTCCGGCACTTATTTTGTGGACGTGTTTTCAAAGCCCGATACCGCGCCCATTGCCGCGCTGCGGGACTCAGCCGGCAAACTGCTGGCCGCGGTGGAGAAGGCCGACATCTCGCGGCTCATTGCCGCGGGCTGGAAGCCGCCAATTCCCTTCACTGTAAAAGCGCGTGATGGAGTGACTGATCTCTACGGGCTCATGTACAAGCCGGCGAGTTTCGATCCCAATCGCAGATACCCGATCGTAAATCATATTTATCCGGGACCGCAGGCCGGCAGCGTTGGCAGCCGCTCATTTATGCCCTCGCGCGGCGATACCCAGGCGCTCGCCGAACTCGGCTTCATCGTTGTTCAGATCGAAGGCATGGGGAATCCGTACCGGTCAAAGAAGTTTCACGAGGCATATTACGGCAATCTCGGAGACAACACGCTCCCCGATCAGATCACTGGAATGAAGCAGCTTGCGGCCAAGTATCCATGGATTGACCTGGAACGCGCGGGTATCTACGGGCACTCCGGTGGTGGGTACGCGACCGCCGCGGCCATGTTCAAATATCCGGACTTCTTCAAGGCTGGCGTCTCGGAAGCCGGCAATCATGACAATCGCAATTACGAAGACGATTGGGCGGAGAAGTGGATGGGCCTGCTGCAGAAGAATGCAGATGGGCGTAGCAACTATGACGATCAGGCAAATCAGAATCACGCGAAGAATCTGAAGGGCCATCTCCTGCTGGCGCACGGCACCATGGATACCAACGTTCCGCCATACAACACGCTGCTTGTAGTAAACGAATTAATCAAGGCCAACAAGGATTTCGATTTGATCCTGCTCCCGAATCGTGGACACGGTTTCGGTAATGAACCGTACATGGTGCGGCGGCGGTGGGATTACTTCGTGCGCTACCTGATGGGCGCGGAACCCCCGAAAGAGTTTGAATTGAAACCGCCTGCGGACTGGCAACCGCAACGCGCAACCGGACTGTAACACAGATCGATTAAATTTTGCCAACTCAACTGAATCCACTTGCACGCATCGCTCATCGCAATAGATTAGACGATGCGAGCAAAACTGGCGGTAATCACAATCATTGGAGCTGCAGCATTCGTAATCGGCTGCAGCACGAATGCACAAAATACGCAAGCAAATACTCAACCGCCACCACCTCCCGTTCTTATAGCAGAGGTGGTGAATCGGGATGTTCCGATTTACTCCGAATTTCCGGCCCAGACGTATGCGCGCAACATGGTCGAAGTGCGCGGACGCGTGGAAGGATACATCGATAAGTGGCTATTTAAGCCAGGCCAGCAGGTAACGGCCGGCCAACCCCTCTATCTCCTCGATTCCCGTCCATATCAGGCCGCGGTCCAGCAGGCCAGCGGGAACCTGCGGCAGAGCGAAGCGGATCTCGAGTTCGCACGGCAGCAGGTCTCACTCCTACAGGCCGAGGCCGATCTCGCGGCCGCGCAGGCGAACCTGGTCAAGGCACAGCAAGACTACGAACGATTGAAGCCGCTCGTCGAGCAGGATGCGGCAGCGAAGCAGGACCTCGATGCGGCTGTAGCCGCGTTGCGAGCCAACGAGGCTCGGGTGCGCTCTTCCAAAGCGAATGTAGAGCAGGCGAGGCTTTCCACCAAAACGCAGATCCAAGGCGTGGAAGGCAAAGTCGAATCGTTGCGCGGAGCATTGAGCAACGCCCGGCTCAACTTGGATTATGGAACCATTCGCGCTCCCATTTCAGGACTGGCCGGCGATACGCTCGTGCCGGTAGGCGGGCTTGTGACTCCAACGTCGAATCAGCCCTTGACCACAATCGTTCCATTGGATCCGATTTGGGTTCGCTTTCAGATGAGTGAGTCTCAGTATCTTGCGTTCAAAAAGCGCGGAGCTACGGCGACCGAACAGTCCCGGCTGGAACTCGTGCTCGCGGATAATACGGTCTTCGGATCAGCCGGACAAGTCGAGAACACCCTCAACCAGGTAGACCCCAGAACCGGAACGCTCGAGTTGCAGGCACGCTTCGCGAATCCACAAAAGACGCTGCTGCCCGGCCAATTCGGCCATGTGCGATTCCGCACGGAGACACGCCAGAACGCTTTAATTGTTCCCCAGAGAGCCATCCAGCAGGTGCAGAGCATGCAGACGGTCTACACCGTTGGACCCGACAGTAAAGTACAGGCCCGGCCAGTGAAAACAGCAGATCGTGTCGGTGACGACGTCATCGTCGAGCAAGGCCTCAAACCAGGTGACCACGTGATCGTCGAAGGTCAGCTGCGGGTGCGGCCCGGCATCCCCGTGCAGGCCAAGCCGTATCAGCCGGAAAAAACAAAGTAAACGAATATGGCAAAATTCTTTATCGATCGTCCGGTCTTCGCGATCGTGATCGCGATAGTCATTGTCATTCTCGGCCTGGTTTCGATACCCGGTCTGCCGGTCGCCACATATCCGGAAGTCGTGCCGCCCGTTGTGCAGATCACCGCCACGTATCTCGGCGGCAACGCGCAGGATTTAGAGAAAACAGTCGCTCAGCCCATTGAAGAGCAGCTTGTCGGCCTGGATGGGATGCTTTATTACTTGTCCAGCAGCGCCAACAACGGGCAAATGACGATCTCGGTTACGTTCAAGCTCGGCACAAATCCCGACATCGCCGCCGTACAAACGCAAAATCGCGTGAATGTGGCACTCCCTCGTCTGCCCCCGGAAGTACAGCGCCAGGGGGTCATTGTGAAGAAGGTGTCGAGCGCATTTCTTATGGCGGTCGGCCTGGTCTCGCCGGATAGCCGGTACGACTCGCTGTTCCTCACCAACTACGCACAAATCAACCTCGTGAACCAGCTAGGCAGCCTGTCCGGCGTCGGCGATTCGCGCCTTGGCTCGGCACAGGTCTATTCGATGCGTGTGTGGGTGAACCCGGATAAGATGTCGAAGCTGCAACTCACTGCTACCGACATCAGCAATGCAATTCAGGCGCAGAATCGGCAGAACCCCGCGGGTGCAATCGGACAGGCTCCTGCGGCAAAAGGTACGGACTTCCAATTCGCGGTGAATGCGCCTGGGCGGTTGGCGGATGCATCCCAGTTTGAGGACATTATCGTTCGCGCCCAGCCGGATGCATCCGTCACTCGGATTCGGGACGTGGGACGCGTGGAACTCGGCTCGCAGACATACTCCAGCTTCAGCCGGCTGAATGGAAAACCATCCGGAAACGTGATTATCTACTTGTCCCCCGGCGCCAACGCGGCCGAAACAGCCGACGCAGTCCGCAAGTATATGGAGCAGGCAAAGCAAAGCTTCCCGGCGGGCATGGACTACGTGATCCCGTACGATTCCACCATGTTCGTACGCGCGGCGATTTCAGACGTCGTCGTAACTCTGCTGGAAGCGATCGGCCTCGTCATCCTGGTAGTGTTCATCTTTCTTCAGAACTGGCGAGCCACATTGATTCCGCTCCTTACGGTGCCCGTCGCAGTGATCGGCACGTTCGCGCTGTTCCCTCTGCTCGGCTTTACTATCAACATCACGAGCATGTTTGGCCTGGTGCTGGCCATTGGCATCGTCGTGGACGACGCGATCGTTGTGGTGGAGGCCGTACAAAGGCATATCGACGACGGCATGAGTCCGCGTGACGCCACGATTCGCGCTATGGAAGAGGTGTCGGCGCCTGTGGTGGCAATCGCCTTCATCCTGTCGGCTGTCTTTATTCCAGTGGCATTCCTGGGCGGCATCAGCGGCCAGATTTACAAGCAGTTCGCCCTGACCATTGCCACCTCGGTGCTCTTGTCAGCTTTTAACGCGCTGTCGCTGAGTCCCGCGCTCTCGGCCATGATTCTGAAGCCGCACGGCCCGCAAAAAAGTTTGCTCGCGCGCGCCTTTGGCCAGTTCAATCGCGCGTTCGACTGGACTACCGACCGCTACATATCGGGTGTGGTGTTTCTGCTGCGGCGCTCGGCTTTAGTGCTCGTCATGCTTCTCATTCTCGGCGGAATCACCGGTCTTCTCTTTCGCCATCTGCCCGCGGGCTTCCTGCCGGATGAAGACCAGGGCGCTTTCTTCGTATCCGTCCGTCTGCCCGATGGCGCGTCCACGCAGCGCACCGACGACGCCACCAGAAAGATCGAGGACGTCATTCGTAAGCTGCCCGGCGTGGACCGCTACTTCGTGCTGGGTGGTCTGGATATCGCTACAGGCACCAGCAATTCCAATGTATCGACCGTCATCACCACTTTGAAGCCCTGGGAGGAACGAACAACCGCGGAGACGCAGCTCACCGCCATCCTGGCCAAGGCGCAGCAAGGATTCTATACAGTGCCGGAAGCGTTCACATTCGCCTTCGGCTTGCCACCGATTCTTGGCCTCAGCACCACGGGAGGCTTCCAGTTGATGATTGAAGACCGGCTCGGCGGCGACATTCAATCACTGGCCCATACGGCCGACAACCTTGTCGACCTGACACGCCGTGATCCCACGCTGGGTCCGGTCATCAGCACGTTCCGTCCGAATGTTCCCGCATACCGGCTCGACATGGACGTGGCGAAACTGCAGACGATGGGCATCCCGGTGCCGGATGCATACAACACGTTACAGACATTTCTCGGCGGTTTGTATGTCAATGACTTCAATGTATTCGGCCGGACCTGGCAGGTGCTGGTACAGGCCGAGCCGGAGTTTCGATCCCGGCCGACGGACGTCGATCGATTCTATGTGCGGTCCAACTCCGGAGGCATGATTCCGCTCGGCACAGTGGCATCAGTGGCGCCGTCCTCCGGGCCGGATGTGGTTTACCGGTATAACCGCTATCGCGCTATTCAGTTGCTTGGAGGACCGTCGCCCGGCCATTCGAGCGGCGATGCGGTCATCGCCATGGAGAAGCTCGCAAAGGATCTCCCGTCCGGATACGGCTACGAATGGACGGGCACAACGTATCAGCAGAAGCTCGCACAGGGCAATGAAGCCGCCATATTTGGTTTCGCCGCCGTGCTGGTTTTCCTTTTCCTCGCGGCACTCTATGAGAGCTGGTCGATTCCGTTCGCGGTGTTGTTTGCCATACCGCTCGGCATTTTCGGCGCTCTGGTTGGGATCTGGACGCGAAGTTACGCGTATGACATCTATACGCAGATCGGCATAGTGACGTTGATTGGCTTGGCGGCAAAGAACGCGATTCTGATCGTGGAGTTCGCAAAGGAAAGTCATGAGCGAGGGCAGTCCATTCGGGATGCCGCTTTGGAAGCAGCGCGGCTACGTCTCCGTCCGATTCTCATGACGTCATTCGCGTTCATCCTGGGCGTGTTTCCGTTGGTGATTGCCACGGGCGCAAGCTCCGCGGCCCGGCGCAGCTTGGGCACAGCGGTATTCGGAGGCATGCTGGCGGCTACGCTGTTGGCGGTCTTCCTTGTGCCCGTGTTGTACGTGCTGATCGAAGGCCTTGTGGAACGGCGGAGAGGACCGGCATCGCAACGTGGACCGGCACCGGAGATGGCATCGTGAGAAAAAGAGCAGCCCTGCTGATCGGTAGCGTCTTGCTGGCCGGATGTACGGTAGGCCCGCGTTACCAGCGGCCCAAGATCGACCTGCCGCAACAGTTCCGGTCCGCAACAGTTCCGGAGACGACGCCCTCAGTCGGCGATGTGAAGTGGGCCGAGGTCTTCGGAGACCCAACACTGGAGCAATTGGTCAACACCGCGCTCCAACACAATTTCGACCTTGCCGCAGCGGCACAGCGCGTGGAGGAAGCGCGTGCGCAGGCAGGCATCGTACGGGCGAATCAGTTTCCATTTCTCGACGTACAGGGCGCGTTCACAGGGAGCCGCGGATCGTCCATCGGATCGGTTCGCTTTGTGCCTCGCGGAACGAACCTGAGCAGCGCATATACGCAAGCCGGCGCGGCGCTCTCCTGGGAATTGGATCTCTTCGGCAGACTCCGTAAGCTCACACAGGCTGCGCGCGCGCAGTATCTGGCGACCGAAGAGGCGCGGCGCGGCGTTACAGTAGCTTTGGTTGGCGACCTCACCAGCACGTACTTCGATCTGCTGGAGCGTGATCTCGAATTGGACATCAGTCGCAAGACGCGCGCCGCCGCCGAGGATAGTCTCCGGCTGGTTCAGTTGCGGCACGATCGTGGAGCCGCCACCGGCCTCGAACTCCATCAGGCCGAGCAGTTCCTCTACACCGCGACCGCACAAATCGCGGCAGTGCAGCGCGCCATCAATCAAACCGAAAACGCTCTGAGTCTGCTCTTAGGCCAAGCACCGTCTGAACAGCCGCGTGGCCGTCCGCTAACCGATATTCCGCTTCCGCGGCAATTGCCTGCAGGTCTGCCGTCCGCGCTTCTGACCCGGCGGCCTGACATTCGTGCGGCCGAACAGAACCTGATCGCGGCGAACGCGCAAATCGGCGCCGCACGCGCACTCTACTTTCCGCAGATCGGTCTCACGGCTTTCGCCGGTGGACAGAGCCGCGCTCTCGCCGACATCATCACCGCTCCCGCTCGCGTTTATACAGTCGCGCCCTCAGCCTTGTTACCAATCTTTCACGCCGGCCAGATCCGCTCCCAGGTCCGTCTGACGGAAGCACAGCAGCGTGAACTTCTGGTCGCCTACCAGCGGTCTATATTCAGCGGCCTTCGGGATGTATCGGACGCCCTGGCCGGCCACACGCAAACCCGGGAGCAGCGGGCACAACAGGAGTTACTCGTGCACGCGCTTTCCGAAAGTGCCAGGCTATCCACGCTCAGGTACCAGGGAGGCCTCGATAGTTACCTGCAGGTGCTCGATGCGCAACGCAATCTGTTCGCGGGCCAATTGCAATTAGCACAATTGCGACTGCAGGAATTGAATGCCGTCGTGCAGCTCTACCGCGCGCTCGGCGGCGGTTGGCAGTAATCTGGGGTCATGGATTGGCGTTTGCTGCACAATGCGTGCGCGGATGGTGACGCGCGCACGGTCGCTATTCTGCTGCATGCGGGCGCCGATCCGAACCGCATCGCTCCCACGACGTGGCGGCAGGCGCCGCTTCATCGCGCGCTCGAATTTCGCATCACACATCCAAAGCACGAGGGCCACACTGAAGTAGTTCGCCTGCTGCTGGGCGCCGGAGCGGACGCGACGCTCCGCGCAACTGCACTCGACATGACTCCTTGGGAATTGGCTTGCTTTTGCGGCCTGTCCTCAGCAGAGCAGTTGCTTCGCCCCTATCAGGAACGCGCCTCGCCCCATCCGGAAGGCATGACGCAACTCTGGCTCGCCGCCGCATCTCGCTTGCCCGAAGAGACAGCCGGGTATCGGGTGCGTTTGCTGCTGAGCACCGGTGCGGATCCAAACGCAATCTGGAAGCATGCCACGCCGCTCATGATGGCGGCGGGCCATGCGCATCATCATCAGGTTGCGGATGCTTTGCTCGAAGCAGGGGCGAATCCGAACATAGGCACTTCCCTGCTCCACGCCTGTTGTGACTGGCACCTGGAATATTTGCCCATCGCTATCGCTTACATGGCACACCACGGTTGGAACGTGAACGCCGCCGATCAGAACGGTGAAACGGCGCTGCACAAAGCGGCATTCCTGGGCAATACTGCGGCCGTGAAAGAACTTCTGGCCGTAGGCGCCGATCCTGCAATACGGGATTCGCAGAATAGATTGCCCGCTGATGTCGCGAAACATGGAAAAAAAGCGCCCGTGCTTGTTGTGCTCCAACAACGGCGTTCAGCAGGCAAGTAGAGAGCATTTAAAACTTGGCCGTAAAGGACTGCCGTTTACGGCGATCCTTCCGTGGTCGAGACCATCGCCATTCCCGCCGCCGCCTTGCCGGTGCGGAATCGCGGCTGCAGTTTAAGAGACTTGGAAGGCGCCGACTTCTGCCGGACATGCATTCCGGAAGAACTCGCATCGGTAGCACTGGTTCCCTGGCTTCACCGGAAACTGCATGGCGGCATGTGCCGCGCGAAATTCAGCCACTGCCTGTTGCGCGGCGTATCGCTGCAGCGGGCTCACGTCCACTTCCACCACTTCGTTCGGATGCAGGAAGTGCAGCACCGCCCGAGTCACCGGCTTTTGCAGCAATTTCTCCAGCGCAATCGCATAAATCTGCAGTTGCATCGAATACGACTCGATGCGCCCCGGATCAACCGGAGATTCAATCGAATCGGTCTTGTAATCGACGATCGTGATTCCGCCGCCCTGTTCGAACCACAGATCGATCTGCCCGCGCAGAACCACGTCTTCTAACTCGAGCAGGACATCGAACTCCTTGCCGGATCGCTTTGCTCTTGCGGCCTGTTGGCCCAGCAGACTCGCCGTAAACCTTCCAGCCAATTCGACCGCCCTGTCTACCGGGGCCTCGACCGGCACACCCGCCAGAATCTGGTGTACTTGCGTGCCCATCTCGCTCGCATCCAACTCTCCGCTATCGGCCGGCGGCGGGTCTGCGTCAAAATCGAACTGCACTTTCTGCCGCTCTCCGTTCCATCCCAGATAACGCGCCAGATAATATTTGCGCGGGCATGTGTGAAACAGGCTGATCGAAGTGACCGATGCCGTCGCATCGTATTGGTCAGGCCCGGTCAGCGGTTCGAGCTCCAGCACGCCGTTCTCGGCAACCCCTGCCACGCTTGCCTTGTCAAATTGCGGCAAGTCGGCCTCTGACTCGACTCTCTGATCCAGCAGCCCCTTCATCCGCAGCTTCGGCACAATGGAATCCCAGCGCTGCTGTATCTTCGACCCCTGCTTCCGCGAGAAGCTAAGGAACATGCGCCGCTCCGCGCGTGTCATCGCCACATACAGCAGCCGGTTCTCCTCTTCTTCGCACCGCGCCGTGCGCGCATCCGTAATCTGCACGTGCGCCACATCGCTGCATCCGCGGTCTGCTTCCGGCAGACGCCACCGCACGCCGATCCCGAACCGCCTGTCGAACGCGATTGTCGGGACGCTCTCCTTCATCGACCGGTGCAGCGAAGGCAGGAAAACAACCGGAAACTCCAGGCCCTTCGATTTGTGAATCGTCAGCAGCCGCACCGCGTTGCCGATATCGTTCGGCGGCGCTTCGGCTTCCGGACTGAAGTTGCTCAGATACGCAAGGATTCCCGCAATGGACGACGGCGAGGCAGCCCACTGATTGCGTATGATCGCCAGAAGCTTCTCGATATTGGATCGCGCCCGTACCGGGATGCCTTCTTCGTAGCCAGACCGGTCCAGTAGCCTGCGCAGAAGCCGGTCGGGACTTACCGTCTCCCGCAATGCCCTTAGCTCACGAAGCAGAACGCCCGCCTCGGTCCCCGCAATCGCCTGCCACAACGAATGCGCATGCAACCGGAGACGCAGCATCTCCTCGTCGCCCATGCCGATCAGCGGAGATCGCAACAATCCGGCCAGCGCATATTCGTCCTTCGGATCGTCGATCGCCCGGAGCGCCTGCATCAGGTCCATTACTTCGCGCGTACCGAAGAAGGACCTTCCGCCCAGCACGATACTCGGCACTCCCGCATCGTCCAATGCATGCTGCAGCGGAACCATCGCACCGTTCGTGCGCGTCAGAATCGCAATTTCCGAATACTTGTGCCCTTCGGCGATGAGCTTCTGAATGCGTGCTGCAATCCAGCGCACTTCCAGAGCCTCTGCCTGCCATTCCTCGGGCTGCCAGACCGTGGTCACTTCGACTGCGGGCGAGGCCTCCTCGTCCTCAGTAACGAGAGTGTGCGGATCAATCCCCTTCACCCCCTCGAACACCTCGTTCACAGCTTCGAGGATTTCCCCTCTGGAGCGGTAATTGCGCCGCAGCTCATCCACGTGCTTTCCATGTTCCAGCAGTGCCTGCCGGTACTCGTGAAACAGCCCGGGCTCGGCGTGCCGGAATCCGAAGATGGATTGGTTCACATCGCCCACAGCGAAGAAATTCGATGGCCGCCGGATCAGTGACAGCAATTCCCACTGCAGCGGATTCGTATCCTGCAGTTCGTCCATCAGGATAAACTCGAAACTGTTCTGAACCTTCTCCCGCAACTCAGGCTGCTCTCGCAACAGCCGGATCGTGTCTTCTTCGATATCGGCAAAATCCAACAGCGACCGCGCGCGCTTGCGCTGACGGTAGGTCTGGTCCAGAACGCGTAGAGCCGCAGTGATCAACTGTCTCTGTGGCGTGCGCAATGCCGTGAGAAGTTCGGCCCGGAACTTCTTGATATCGTCCTGCGATGCCCAGGCCGCACTGTCCTTTTTCAAAGGGCTGGACCCCACGTGCATCCGCGTGACCAGGCTCAGGTGCGTCTCGGTCAGCGGACACGCGAGCGCCAGAAACTCGGCCGCGGCAGTCTCCACCTGATCGTGATATCCCCTCTGCCTGTCGGTCGCCTTCGCCGGAACGTTGTCCAGGATGCGCCGGCAGAGTTGCCGGAAGTTCTGCAGACTCGCGTCAGGATCGGCGGAACGGAGCAGGGAGGCATCATCGAACGATGCCCCGGTCACGCGTACTTGCTCGTAAATCTCCACCAGCGAGCGCGCAATATCCGGCAGCTTCCCATCGCCGAACGTCGAAACCGCAAGGCTCCGCAGAAACTTCCCGACCTGTTCAGGCTGCTCCTGGTACAGCGCCTCCAATACCGCATGCGCGCATTCCAGGCGAAGCGATTCCGCCGTGCCCTCATCCGCCACCTGGAACTGCGGGTCTACTCCTGCGGCAATTGCATTCTCCCGCAGCAACCTCGCACAGAATCCATCGATCGTCGAGACCCAGGCGTGTTCGATCTCCGCGCGCAGCGTTGCGTTGTTCTCGAAAACTTTGATGAGGCGCTGCTGGATCTCGGTGGCGGCTTTCTCCGTAAACGTGATCGCCAGGATGCGCCGTAGCGGCACCCCCTTCTGCTCCACCAGCCAGCGGAAGCGCTCGATCAGTACGCGCGTTTTCCCGGATCCCGGTCCGGCAATGACGCAGACGTCCTGCCCCAACCGTTGTGCGGCGGCTTCCTGGATTTTGCTTAGCGCGATTCTCATCCCGCAGCCTCGGTCTGCTCGGCCCCGGCCGCGGCATCGTACCGGCAGCCGGCGTTCATCGCGCAGTACTGGCAATACTTCACGTCACTCGGCCTCGGTTCGATCACACCGTGATGGATGTCCTGGATCACTCGCAGCGTAGTCTGCACAGCCTGGTCAATCTGCTCTCGAAGAACTTCGGGCGCGCACGACATCCTTAGCCGCTCGGCCGAAGACGCCTCCGTCACCCACCCCGAAAACTTCGGCTTACCGCGCACCCCGGCGTACACCATGCCGCCGTGTTCGAAATCCCCGAATTTCGGCAGCGCTCGCAGATACAGGCCGCCTTGCACGCGGCTCCCCGCCTCATGCTCGTCCTGATACTTCTCCGCCTTCGCGGAATATTTATAATCCACTACCAACGCCTGTCCGGCCGGCAGCAGGTCGATGCGGTCGATTCTGCCCGTAATCGTGTAACCTTCCAGATCGAGTTCGAACCCGTTCTCGTAGAGTGATTCGCCCCTCGGATGCAGTCGCGCATCATCGAGTGCGGCCTTCAGATTCTCCAGCATTTCCAGCCGTACCGCTTCCGTACGGTAGCCATCGGGAACCCCATTCCCGCTGGTGTGTTTCACAAACTCTTCGGCGAACGCTTCGTGCAGCGGCAAACCGTCGCGTACTACTCTTTCCAGCGTTCCATGCACGATCGAACCCTGCACGAGCGCATTCAGCCGGGCCCACGGCCTGTCCGGCGCCTCGCTCAGACGCAGCGTCTCTGCCGCAAAGAACTGGAACGGGCACGACAGGAATTTCTCAATAGAAGAGGCCGAGAACTTCCGGAACCGGTTCTCCAGGTGAATCCGCAACTCGTCATCGTAAAGAATAGGGAACGGTAGCGGAGCAGGTTTCCTCTTCGCGAGCGGTCGCGCCGTCTTCGCACTCCCGGTAACGATGCCATGGCGGCTCAAGTACTCCCGCAGGAAGAATGACTCCAGATTGGCATCGCCCTTTGCGTTCATCTTGGGATAGCTGAGGAATAACTTCTCCGTCGCGCGCGTACACGCTACCGCAAACAGGAAAGCCTCTTCCTCTTGACGCTGCTCCGTCGTTTTCACCGGCACGCCTCGCGTCTGTAGCTTGCGGCGCTGCACATCCGGCAGAACGGGGTTCTCGGGGTGATAGCGCGGAAATTCCTGTTCCAGCAAGCCGCACAGAAACAGGACCGGCAACTTCCACTGCCGCGCTTCGTATGCGTCCAGCACATGCACCACATCCCGCCGGTGATCCGGTACGCGCAGCGTGGAGCCGTCAATCACCATCTCCAGCAAACGCAGGAACTCCAGGGCAGGTATCGGAGCCGCGCCTTCAAACAACTCTCCGGCCTCTGCGCAGGCTTGGTCCCAGGCATGGAACGCAGCCGCGTACTGCCGTTGTTCCAGGGCCCGTTCGTGCGAAATCTGATCCCCAGGCCGCGGCTTGCGTACCAGCGCCGTAAGGGACCGGAATCGCTGAGCCCACTCCGCAGGGCCCGCTGTTCGCTGAGCCGCTCGCTCCAATGCAGCCAGGCTTTCGAACAGGTCTTTCCGTTCACCGGGGTGAATCTCGCGTAACGCCGCCACTCCCTTCGCCGGTATCTGTTCCAGAATGCGATGCGTGAAACCGGGCGAAGCCTCCGGGCAGCAAGGAGACGACAGCGGTTGTACCAGGTCCTCGAAATCCGCGCCGCTCAGCACCGCCCTCGTCGATTCCAGTAAATACCGGATGACGGCATGCTGACTTAGAGGCTGGCCGAAATAGAAGCGTGCAGGAATCCCGAACCGCTCCAGCGCGGTTCGCAACGCGGGCACCCACGCATTTTCGGTCCGGACCACAATGCCGATCTCCCGGAACGCCCGCCCGGCTGCACGCTCTTCCATCACGCGCCGTGCAATCTCCACACACTCCTGGTCCATCGTAGGCGCCGCAAAGCAAGCCGGCTGCACTCCCGCCAGGTCCGTTGGCAACTGCGGCAACTTCGAAGGCTGCCCCGGATCCCATCCCTCCGGAAGCGTTACCTTCACCGGACATCGCTTCTCCAGCGCTTCCAGCAGAGCCCACTCCGGGGGCGTAAAGGAATAAAACCCCGCAAACAGGAACGTGGAAAATCCGCTTAAATCCGCATCGGCCATTCGTTCTGCGGCGATCTTCAGACGGTCCCGCGCGAACACCCATTTCCGCTCCGCCATTCGCTTCTCCACGAACTGGCAAACAGACCGGAACTCTCCCTCATCCAGCAAATTGCTCCATGCGCCTGCCGCGGATAGTTCCTCGATTGCACGCGCCACCGATCGCCGGAATCCCACAAACTCCTTCACCCCGGCATACTGCGGGAGCGGTTGGGTGCGCAACGCCTCGTCCACAAGCGACTCAATGCCGCCCACAGGCGCCAGAGGCACCTCCGGCGCTAATTCACTCACGAATTTTGAGAAAGTCGCGACCGTATTCGGTCGAAATACCAGCCCTTCGCGTGCCAATTGATTGCGGAGATGCTCCGCCATTGTCGTGGTGGGCAGAAGGATCCGGCAGCTTGTTTCGCCCCGTCGCAGAGCTGCGCGCAATTCCTCCACTACCCGGGAGGTTTTGCCGCTTCCCGGCGGGCCAAACAGAAGCTCCATCGTTTTCCAGCTTCAGTATATCCGGCTATTCCGAAGAGTTGGCGAGACGCCCCGGACCGAACGACTGAACCGCGTCCTGTTCGTCCTCATACGTTTCGAAAAAGATCTCCAGGCGTGTTACATGGAACATTTCTTTCAGCTTTCGCGAAGGCTTCAGGAATTTGACGACGCCTCCCCGGTCGGCAACCGATGCGTGCACGGAAACCAGTTCTCCCACCCCCGCACTGTCCGCTCCGTGGACGCCGCCTAAATCCAGAACAATCCATCGGTGGCCCTCGTCAAAGACACGGTCTACGGTCCCCCTTAGGAACTCGGCCTCCGCTCCCATAGTCAGCCGCCCGGCCAGTCCCAGGATTGTTACAGCGCCGCATTGCCTTTCGCTAATGTCCAGGCCCATATTGGCTTCACATTTTCGCACAATTTACAGCAAATGCAATGGCCTCAAGCAGCGCCTTTAATTACGTCGAGGAATGCTTTCGCTGCGTGGCTCAGGTTACGCCGCGCCGGATACACCAGGCGGATCTTCCGCTCCACATGCATCTCTTCCACTCGAACTTCCCTCAGTGCCTGCGCCCGTATCTCCTGCTCCACACACATCTTCGGAAGGAATGCGACACCCTCGTTCCGCTGTACCATCCGCCGGATCGTCTCCACCGTGGGCATCTCCACATCCATATTCAGCGGTACCTTGTGCCGCTGAAACTCGCGCAGAACCACTTCCCGATAGGGTGAGAGCACGTTATGCGCAATGAAGGTCTCCATCCCAAGCTCGGTGATGGAGATCGCGTCCTGATCCGCTAGCCGGTGCTGCGGACTCACCACAAAGCAAAGATGGTCCGTGAAGATCACTTCCGAGATAAGGCGGTCGTCATCCGGATCGTAACTGATCACACCGAGTTCCAGGTCGCCGTCGATCAACTGCACCGGGATCTTGCTCGAGAGGCTCCGCCGGACTTGTACTTTTACCTTCGGATATAACCGCCGGTATTCCTCGATATGCTGCAACAGGTAGAGTGAGGTACTCTCATTCGCCCCAATGATCAAACGGCCGGCCGAATTGTCCCGCAGTTCAGCCAAGGAGTTCTGCAACTCGCCTTCCAGGTTCTCGAACCGCCTCGCATATTCGAGTACGATCCGTCCCGCATCCGTCAGAATCAGCGGGTTCCCTGACCGGTCGATCAGTTTTTCCTGCAGGGATGTCTCCAAGCGCTGAATTGCCAGCGAGATAGCCGGTTGCGTCCTGAGCAGTTTCTCAGCAGCGCGCGAGAAGCTTTTCTCGGTCGCAACCGTGAGAAAGACCTTGAGCGGGTATAACTCCATCTTTTGCCCTAAGAACAAAGCATAAACATTGTTTATCCTAAGGTCAAGCACTATAAGATGAAGTAAGCTTAACTTCTAAGAACTGGTGGCGGGGAGCCTTATACGCCCCTACAAAATTATAAATTTGCGTAATCTAGACTGCCTTCCGATAATGGAGGTGTCCCTACCCGGACACCCGAAGTCGTTTTGCATCCCAAACCCAGGCTGAGGCACTTACCATGAACTCGCGAGTTTACATCTTCGACACTACCCTACGTGATGGCGAGCAGTCTCCGGGCTGCAGCATGACCGTTCCAGAGAAGTTAAGGATGGCAGCGAAGCTTGTGGATCTCGGCGTGGACATTATGGAAGCGGGATTTCCCATCGCCTCGGAAGGCGATTTCCAGGCCGTTTCCGCGGTCGCCCAGCAGTTCCCGTGGGTATCCGTAGCCGCACTCTCTCGCGCCAACAAGCTCGACGTGGAGCGCTCGGCTCAGGCCCTCGATAAGGCAAAGCGGCCACGCATCCACACCTTCATTGCTACCAGCGATATTCATCTGCAATTCAAGCTCAAGAAGTCCCGCCAGGAAGTGCTCGACGCAGCCGTCGCGGCCGTCACTCTCGCGCGCACGTATGTAGAGGACGTCGAGTTCTCCGCTGAGGATGCGACCCGGACCGATCCCGGCTACCTCGAAGAAGTCTGCAAAGCAGTAGTCGCGGCCGGAGCCCGCACCGTCAATCTGCCGGATACCGTCGGTTTCTCCGTCCCGGATGAGTACGGCGCGCTCATAGGCCGCATGGTGAAAGCATTAGGCGACACCGCCATCGTCAGCGTACATTGCCACGACGATCTCGGCCTCGCCGTTGCGAACTCCCTCGCCGCCGTGCAGAACGGAGCCCGCCAGATCGAGTGCACTATCAACGGCATCGGCGAGCGCGCAGGCAACTGCTCTCTGGAAGAGGCCGTCATGGCGATGAACGTCCGCCGCGACCGGCTTCCCTTCCATACCCAGATTGTTACGGAACAGCTATACCCCGCCAGCGAGATGCTCAGCAGCATCATCTCCTTCGGTCCTCAGCCGAATAAGGCGATCGTCGGCAAGAACGCATTCGCGCATGAAGCCGGCATTCACCAGGACGGCTACCTCAAGGAACGCACCACATACGAGATCATGGAACCGAGAAGCGTGGGCGTGCCTGAGAGCAAGCTGGTTTTGGGCAAGCACAGCGGGCGCCACGCGCTCAAGGCCCGCTGCCTCGACCTTGGCTTTGAACTTACCAAGGAAGAGTTGGACCGCGTGTATGAGCATTTCATCGCAGCAGCAGACCGCAAGAAAGGCTTGATGGACGACGAGATCGTGACCATCGTGAAGAATGAAGTAGGCCGCCTCGCACACTCCGCGGCCGACTAGAATTTACGAGATGAATTTAAACATACTGATCCTTCCCGGTGATGGCATCGGGACCGAAGTCACGCGCGAAGCTGTGCGCGTTCTGGAACGAGTCGCCTCGAAGTTCGGCCATACTCTCCAACTGAAAGAGGCGCTGCTCGGCGGCATCGCGATCCATAAGACCGGCACGCCTTTCCCGGAGGAAACCGCGAAGGCCGCTCTCGAAGCCGACGCTACCCTGATGGGCGCGGTCGGCCTACCCGAATTCGATAACGCTCCGCCGGAAAAGCGTCCCGAAAAAGGCCTGCTCGGCATCCGCAAGACGCTCGGTGTTTACGCGAACCTGCGCCCGGTGCGCACTTACGCGTCGCTAATCGAGTCTTCGCCGCTCAAGAATCACCTGGTGGAAGGTACGGACATGATCATCGTCCGCGAACTCACTGGCGGTATCTACTACGGCACGCCCCGTGGCATTGAGGGTAGCGGCGACGAAGAGCGCGGCACCAACACCATGACCTACACGCGCGCTGAGATCGCTCGTGTCACCCGCATGGCTTTCCACCTTGCGCGGAACCGCAAGAAGAAGGTGGCCAGCGTCGACAAGTCCAACGTCCTTGAAACGTCCCAGCTCTGGCGCCGCGTCGTCACCGAGGTGGCCGCCGAATTCCCGGACGTCGCACTGGAACACATCCTGGTCGACAACTGCGCTATGCAGTTGGTACTGAATCCGCGCCGCTTCGACGTCGTCCTTTGTGAGAACATGTTCGGCGACATCCTCAGCGACGAGGGCGCGGTACTGGCTGGTTCCATCGGTATGCTGCCGTCTGCATCCATTGGCGACCAGCGCCCCTCCGGCGCATGGGTCGGGCTTTATGAGCCCGTGCACGGCTCTGCCCCGGACATTGCGGGCCAGAACAAGGCGAATCCGCTCGGCGCCATCGGCTCCGTTGCGGCCATGCTCGAATACAGTTTCGGTTTGAAGAAGGAAGCCGCGGCCGTGAACGCCGCCATGGAAAAGGTTTTGGACAGCGGTCACGTCACCGCGGATCTGCGTCCCGCAGGCAAGCCTGCCACCACTACCGAGGTCGGCCAGGCCGTCTGCGACGCGCTGTAAGGAAATAAAAATGAAGCCACGTACGATCATCGAAAAGCTCTGGGACTCGCATGTCGTTACCGAGCAGCCGGGCGCACCTGCGCTGCTCTTCATCGACCTGCACCTGGTGCACGAAGTCACCTCGCCGCAAGCCTTCTCCGGCTTGCGCGCGCGCGGGCTGAAGGTCCGCCGCCCTGATTTGACCATTGCCACGTGCGACCACAGCACGCCGACCACGCCGAAGTCGCTTCCCATCGTGGACAAGATTGCCGCGACGCAGGTCGCGCAACTGGAAGCGAACACGAAAGAGTTCGGGATTCCATTCTTCGGCTACCACAGCAGCAAACAGGGCATCGTGCACGTGATCGGACCCGAGCAGGGTCTGACGCAGCCCGGCATGACCGTCGTCTGCGGCGATAGCCACACTGCGACGCATGGCGCATTCGGCGCGCTCGCGTTTGGCATCGGCACCAGCGAAGTGGAGCACGTGCTCGCCACCCAGTGCCTCTTGCAGCGCAAGTCGCAGACGTACCAGGTGCTCGTCGACGGAAATCTGAAGCCTGGCGTCTCGGCCAAGGACATCATCCTGAACCTCATCTCGCGCATCGGCATCGGCGGCGGCACGGGCTGCGTGTTTGAATACTGCGGCTCTGCGATTCGCGCGCTTTCCATGGAAGAGCGGATGACGGTCTGCAACATGTCGATCGAAGCCGGCGCACGTGCCGGCCTGGTGGCCCCGGACGACACGACCTACAACTACCTGAACGGCCGCCCCGCCGCTCCAAAGGGCGAAGCATGGGACAAGGCTCTCTCGCTCTGGCGCCAACTGCCCACCGACGACGGCGCCGGGTACGACAGGAAGATCACTATCAATGCCTCGGAACTCGAGCCGATGATCACCTTCGGCACGAACCCGGGCATGGGCATCCCAATCACGCAGCGCATTCCGGATCCGTCCAACTTCTCCGATCCGCTGGAGCGCGATTCGCTCGCAAAAGCACTCGCCTACATGGACCTCAAGCCCGGCGCTGAACTGCTCGGCCACCCGGTCAACGTGGTCTTCATCGGAAGCTGCACCAATTCGCGCATCTCCGATCTCCGCACCGCTGCTTCTGTCCTGAAAGGCCGCAAGGTCAATCCCGGCGTCCGCGTCATGGTCGTCCCCGGCTCTCAGGAAGTGAAGCGGCAGGCGCAGGCTGAAGGTCTGGACAAGATCTTCCAGGAAGCCGGAGCCGAGTGGCGCGAGGCCGGCTGCTCCATGTGCATCGCCATGAATGGCGACCAGCTTCAGCCCGGCGAATATAGTGTGTCCACCAGCAACCGCAACTTCGAAGGTCGCCAGGGCAAGGGCGGACGCACATTCCTGGCAAGCCCTCTGACTGCCGCGGCAACCGCCGTCACGGGCAAGGTCACTGACGTGAGGACGTTACTCTAATGCAGAAGTTTACGCAGTTCACCAGCAAGTTGGTCCCCTTCGGCGTCGATAACATCGACACGGACCAGATCATCCCCGCGCGATTCCTGAAGACCATCAGCAAGGAAGGGCTCGATAAGCAGCTCTTCAATGACTGGCGCTACGATGCCGAGGGAAATCCGAAGCCCGACTTCATCCTGAACCAGCCGCGGGCGAAGGGAGTGCAGATCCTGCTCGCGGGCGACAATTTCGGCTGCGGCAGCTCGCGTGAGCACGCCCCCTGGGCGCTGACACAATTTGGCTTCCGCGCGGTGATCAGCACGTCGTTCGCCGATATCTTCAAGGGGAACTCGCTCAAGAATGCGCTCCTGCCCATCGTGGTGCCTCGCGATGTGCACGCGTATCTATTCAGCGAAGTGGAAAAGAACCCGGACGTTACCGTCTCAGTGGATCTGGCGTCCCAAACGCTTACTCTGCCGGACGGCCGCAAGGTTGAATTCCCCGTGGATGCCTTTTCCAAACACTGCCTACTGGAAGGAGTAGACGAACTCGGCTACATCCAGCAGCAGGAGGCGGCCATCGCCGCCTATGAGGCGAAGCGTCCGCTCACTGTAAATACGATGAACGTTGCGTAGCGCCTAGGGGCGTCCTTAATCCTCATAGTCCGTCAGCGCCTCCAGGATTGCGCTGCCGTAGAGTTCTGCCTTCCGCTCGCCGATTCCGTGGACGCGAAGCAGTTCATCTACGGTGCGCGGCCTGCGCTGACACACTTCCATCAGAGAGACATCGTTCATGATCACGAACGGCGGCACGACCTCCTGTTTGGACAGTTCCCAGCGCCAACGCTTCATATAGCGGACCAGTTTCTCCTGCACGTCGTACACATCGTGTACTGCCTTGGGCGCCTTCCTGCGCGCCGCTGCCTCCGGCATCTTGCCCGAAAGCCAATCCGGTGCCGGCCCGCACACGTCGCACATGCCGCAGTTGTCCCATTTCGGTGTCTCGCCGAAATGTTCACAGATCTGCCTGTGACGGCAGGACGCGCTCTCCACGAAACCCTTGATCGCGTGATACCGGTTCCAGGCGTTCCGCTTCTCTCGCGCGTCCTGCAACTGCTCGGCAAAGTAAGCCAGCAGTCCCACATCCTTGTTCCGCCACAACAACAGGCAATCGGATGCCTCGCCGTCGCGCCCCGCGCGTCCCGCCTCCTGGTAATACTGTTCGATCGATTTGGGAAGCGCGGTGTGGATCACTGCCCGTACCGACGGCTTGTTGATTCCCAGTCCGAACGCGATCGTGCCCACCAGCACCGGCACTTCCTCGTTCATCCAGATTTCCTGGTTTCGCCGCCGCTCGTCGTTCTCCATTTGTCCGTGATACGGGACGGCCGCGATGCCCGAAGCCTTCAACTCGCTCACCATCTCACCCACCGACTTCACGGTCGGCATGTAGATGATCACGTTCTCTCCCTCATGTTCGCGCAGCGCGGTCTTCAAGAGCTTCAGATGCTGAGCGGGATTGGAGCACTGCTTCACGAGATACCGCAGATTTCCACGATGAAAGCTGGCAATGAACTTCGCCGGATTCCGTAGCTGCAATTGCGCCAGAATATCGTGCCGCACCTGCCGCGTCGCACTCGCGGTAAACGCCGCGATCGGCCTGTCGGGTAGCGCCTCGCGAAGCACTCTTAACTGCCGGTACTCGGGCCGGAACTCGTGGCCCCATTCGGAAATACAATGTGCCTCATCGATGGCGAAAAAGGAGACCGGAATCCGCTTCAGCCACTCGATCATATCGGCGCGCACGATGCGCTCAGGCGCCAGATAGAGCAAACGGTATGCGCCTTTTTCCGCGCCGCGCATCACGCGCTGCTGCTCCCCATAAGATACGGAGCTGTTCAGAATCGCTGACGGGATACCCATGCGCGTGAGTTGAGCGACCTGATCCTGCATCAGCGCAATTAGAGGAGAAATCACCAGCGCAGTGCCGGGATGCACTGACGCGGGGAGTTGGTAGCAGAGACTCTTGCCGCCGCCGGTCGGCATGACCACCGCCACATCCTGACCGTTGAGCAGGCTTTTCACGATGCGCTCCTGCATGGGACGGAAGCTGTCGTACCCCCAATGCCTCCGAAGCGCCGCCAATACGTCAACACTGTATTGCAATCTCTAATTATCGTGTACAGCAACCGACTACCAAACCTAACCAGCCAAACCATGCACAAGCACGGCCCCTCGATATAATTGAGCCAATGAATTCCCGCCGAGACGCCCTGAAGGCGCTGGCTGTCACTGCTGCCGCGCCCGCTCTGGTGGCGCAAAACCAGCATCAGCATCACGCCGAACCACCGGTCCCGATTTCCGCAGCACAGCGAAAGCCGAAGTTCTTCACACCGGAAGAGATTGAACTCCTGAACACACTGACCGACATCATCATCCCCCGCTCGGATACGCCTGGAGCGGCGGATGCAGGCGTTCCGCTGCTGTTGGATTTGGATGCCTCGAACCGCACTACTCTAGGCGAGCGCTGGCGCTCCGAGTTGGCCTGGGCCAGAACGGAACTGAAGCGGTACGATACTCCCCTTGCGATGATCACAGCGTTCAGCCAGGAACAGGACACACGCGGCGCCCGCTTGTTCCGCATGCTGAAGGACGCCACCATCGACATCTACTACTCAACGCGCGAAGGGCTGGTAACCGAACTCGGCTGGCACGGGAACACCTATTTGCCGGAATTCAAGGGCTGCACGCATAAGGAGCACCAGTCCTGATGCAGGTCAAGAAGAGCCCCGAAGTCCATGACGTGATCGTGATCGGCAGCGGAGCGGCAGGCGGTATGGCCGCCTGGAACCTCACTCGCCAGGGCGTCAACGTGCTTATGCTCGATGCCGGCGAGAAGTTCTCGCGCTCCAAATTCTGGTCTCACGTGAAGCCCTGGGAAGAGCGCATCCGGCGCGAGCGCGGAGAGGCCCCACCCCAGTTCTACGTAAGCCAGAACGACGCTCCTTATGTCACGCCTCCGGGCCAGCCTTTCGAACTGATCCGCGTTTGGGGCCGGGGCGGCAAGACCAATGTGTGGGGGCGCGTTGCGCTGCGCTACTCCGATGTGGACTTCACGAATCCGGAGAGGGACGGATGGGAAATCCCATGGCCGATCCGCTACAAGGACATCGCGCCGTACTATGACAAGGTAGATCAGTTGATCGGAGTCTGCGGCGGCGACGACGACCAGGATTCGCTTCCCGGCAGTAAGTATCACCTGCCCCCGCCGGCACCGCGATGCGGCGAGCGCCTCTTGCAGAGAGCCGCCCGCAACATCGGCATTTCCATCGTCTCCGGCCGCCGCGCCGTGCTCACCAAACCGCACAACGGCCACGCCCAATGCCACTTCTGCGGAGCTTGCGGCCGCGGCTGTGATGTGTCGGCGTTCTTCAATTCGTCTGATTATCTGATCGAGCCGGCGTTCGCAACGAAGCGGCTCAACGTAATCGATAATGCGGTCGTAGCGCGGGTGCTTGTGGACGATCGCGGCCTGGCCAACGGAGTGCAGTACTTCGACCGGCGTACGAAGGAAGAACACAGGGTGTACGCGAAGCGCATCGTTGTGGCCGCATCGTGCGTCGATTCGACCCGCATTCTACTCAACTCAAAATCCGATAAGTTCCCGAACGGCATCGGCAACAGTTCCGATGTCATCGGACGCTACCTCAGCGAGCAGGTCCGCTTCCATATGATGGCATTCGCCCCCGAACTCATTGGCGGCGCCGTGCAGAACGACGACGGCATCGGAGGTGAGCATATCTACATGCCGCGGTTCAACCATCGCGATGGCCGCAAGCGCGATTACCTCCGCGGATACGGCATGCAGTTCTGGAGCATTGGTGCGCACAGTGCGGGCTTCGGCAAGCAACTGCCCGGCTTCGGCCTCGATCTGAAGCAGAACATCAAAAAACGGTTTCCGGCCGTGCTCCAGTTGCATCCTTACGGAGAGGTCCTGCCACAGAAGGAGAATCGTGTGACCGTGGAAGGCACCCCGCTCGACCAATACGGCGTTCCGATCGCCCGCATTGAATACAAGATTGGTGAGAACGAACGCAAAATGGTAGCAGAGATGTACGATACATGCGAGGCGATTCTCAAGTCTGCGAAGGCGGAAATTCTCCCGTTCCGTCGCGGCTGGACGGATGCCAACGGTTCCGCCATCCACGAGCATGGCACCTGTCGCATGGGGTCCGATCCGAAGCGTTCTGCGTTGAACGGCTTCTGCCAGATGCACGATGTGCCCAACGTGTTTGTTGTAGACGGCGCAGCGTTCACCACGGCCAGCGAAAAGAATCCCACGCTTACGATTCTGGCACTCGCTTGGCGGGCCACCGATTACATGGCAAACGAAATCCGAACAGGACAGATCTAGCTTCAGAGAGTCTAAAAATATTATGAGGTTACTGGCAGCTTTTTTGCTGGCCACCGCCCTCTTGTCTGCACAGACAGGCGGTTTAACCGGCCAAATCGAAGGAACTCTGCGTGATCCGGCAGGCGCTGTGATACCGAACGCCAGGATCACGCTCGTCAACACAGGAACCGGACTCGAACGCGACGGGCAGTCGGACGCGAACGGCCTTTACCGCTTTCCCCTCATCCCACTCGGGACGTATTCCGTGAGTGCGGAGGCGCAAGGCTTCGCCCCGCAGAAGCGCACCGGCATCGGCGTCAGCGCCGGTTCGACAGTGACGGTCGACATCGAGCTGGGCGTGGCTACCACAACCACGGCACTCGAAGTCAGCGCAACGGCGCCGATCACAGAGCCGGGCCGAACCGACCTGGGCTTCACTCTCAATACCAAGTCCATCGAGAACCTGCCCCTGGTCTCGCGGAACAACTACAATTTCATCCTCCTGCAGCCGAATGTCAGCGGACGGCCGAACACCGAATTCGGTGTGCCACGAAAGGTGAATGCGAACGGCTTCACAGACCGGATCAATTATCAACTTGACGGCAGCAACAATACGCAAAGCGACCGCGCAGGAATCCGCCTGATGCCGATTTCGAACACATACATTCAAGAGGTCCAGCAAGTCAACAATGGCTTCTCGGCCGAGTTCGGCAACACAGTCGGGACGGTCTTCAACGCGATCACCAAGTCCGGCGCAAACGATCTGCATGGCGAGGCGGCATGGATCTTCCGCCGCAAAAACTTCAATGCTCGTCCGCCGCTGCTGTCACGCACTTCGCCGGCTCCGGATCTGAAGGTAGATTCCATCTTCGCCGACGGCGGCGGCCGAATCATTCGAGACAAACTGTTCTGGTTTGGAGCGTTCGAGCACGTGAATCGCTCGTTACCCTCGGCGGTTACGGTCAGCTCCGCGACGGTGTCCGCCCTAGGGCTCCCGGCGCGCTATGCGGACAACATCCCCTTCGCCCAGAACATCTATTTCTATATGGGAAAGGCCGACTGGCAGATCAACTCATCCAATCGCCTCTCCGGCCGGTTCAACTACTTTCGCAATGAATCGCCTTACAACAATGGCGGCGGCCTGACAGTCGAGTCGCAGACCTACCTCTTCAAAGACCGCGCTCCTTCCTGGGGCCTGCAACTCATTTCGACTATCACAGCCACCACGGTCAATGAGCTTCGCTTCCAACTGCCCAAGCGCTACCAGCGCCAGGTCGCCGCGGATTTCACCGGAACCCAGCCGGTTACGAACATCTCCGGCCTCATCAACTTCGGCGGCTCGCCGTCCGTGGGTCTGCGCTTCATCGAGGAGACGCCGGAATGGTCGGACAACTTCACTTACATCCGCGGCAGCCACTCGTTCAAAGCCGGCGCCGACCTGCGCTATATCCGCGATAACAACACCGACGTGACCTACGCTCGTTATACATTCGCGAGCGCCGCGGATTACAATGCGGCGAAGGCCGGGACGAATCCGAAGTCCTACACGAACTACACGCAGACCTTTGGAAATCCGCAGATCAAGTACAACTCGCTCTTCACCGGGCTCTACGTCCAGGACAACTGGAAGCTGCGTCCGAATGTCACGCTGAACTACGGCGTGCGTTACGACCTATACAAGATCCCCGATGCCGACCCGAAGTCCCTGGTCGCGACCTCGCAGAAGTTCAACCTCGACAAGAACAACTTCGCTCCGCGCGCCGGTCTTTCTTACGGCATCGGCCGCGAGCAGAAGACGGTTATCCGCGTGAACGGAGGAATCTTCTATGATGCTCCGCAGACCGACGTCTACCGCCGGGCCCTGCTGAACAACGGCTCGCCCCAGTATTTCCAGGTAAGCACCAACCCGGGCGCTTCCTTCGCTCCCGCGTTCCCGGCAATCCTGAGCTCAATACCGAGCGGCTTCAACCTCCCTGTGCAGGACATCACGACCGTCTCGCTGGACTTCCGAACGTTCTACTCTTCGAACGCCAATCTGCAGATCACTCGCGAACTCACGCAGAGCACCAGCCTGAGCGTGAGCTACCTGTTCACCAAGGGCACAAATCTGCCGGTCTACCGAAACATCAACCTGATCCCGAACGGCCAGCGGCTCGCCGACGGGCGGCCAATCTTCGGATCGGGCCGCATTGACACGCGATTCAACAACATCCTCATGGCCGAATCAAGCGGCATCTCGAACTATAACGGCTTGAACGTCATGTTGAACCGCCGCTTCTCACGAGGCTACCAAGTCTTTGCCACGTATACCTGGTCGCACGCGATTGACGACGCGCCGGAGCAGAATGTGCTGGACAGCGGTAACTTCGTTCCCGAGGATCTCACCAGCCGCACTCGCGATCGCGGCAACTCACTCAGCGATCGCCGTCACGTGTTCACGGCCAGCGGAGTCCTGAACCCTTCCTGGGACATCGACTCCAAACCGGTCTCGGCCGTGCTGAACCACAACCAGCTCTCGTTCCTGTTCACCGCCAGCAGCGGCGACATTTTCAACATCGGCAGCAACCGGACGCTGAACGGCGACAACTCGGTGCCTGCCAGTCTCCAACGTCCTCTTTACATCGGACGCAACACGGTACGCGGTCCGAAAATCGTACAGATGGACCTGCGGTACTCACACCTGTTCCCAATCAAGGAGCGTTACCGCGCCGAGTTTCTTGGTGAGTTCACGAACATCTTCAATCACTCGAACATCACCGGCATCAACACCACCGCCAGCGTCGATGCAGCAGGCAACATCATGGCTGCGCCCACGTATCTGGGGACAGCATCTCTCGACCCGAGGCTGATCCAGCTCGGGCTGCGTTTTAGCTTTTAGGCTTTCCCTTCAACAGAGGGGTCAGCGTAATCTTTCGAAACTCTACCGAGCCATGGTCGCCCTGAATTTGGATCGGCCCTGGCTCGGCCTCGTTCGGATCCGATGCGATCGCAGTGAGGCCTTCGATCTCTTTCCGGTCGATGATCTTCGCCTGGTTCAGGACCACGGTCACTTCGTTCCCGATCAGTGTAATGTCGAACGTCTGCCATGCACCCGCCGGCCTGCTCGCGTTCAGCACGGGGACAATCCGGCTGTAGAGAGCTCCGTTGCCATGCAGAGAGGGCGGTTTTCCGTAGTCATCATAGATCTGCACTTCATAACGGCCGCGAAGACCGATGCCGCTGTTGCTCTTGGGACCAACACGAAACTCCACATGCAGCTTGAAGTTCCAGAACTTCTCATTCGTGACAATGTCGCTCGCGTCCGGCTCGTTCTTGAGCACGCCGTTGTCGACAGTCCAAGTCTTCTGCTTCTCCGGATGAAGCAGAAACCATCCGGTCAGGCCTTTGCCGTTGAAGAGCTCGATGGGACTAGCATCGTGGAACTTCTTCGGATCCCCTCCGCCTAATTTCGGTGCGCGCACACCAGTCCACTGCAACGACTTCTTTCCGGGCGACTCGTACGTGCCGGCAAGCGTCCCCTTGTCATACTTTGCCCGGTAGACGCCGTCTTTGATCTCGAAACGCAGTTCGTCGCCGTCGGTGCGTATCACGGGAAGTTTGTCCATCTGGCCTCCGGGTGCGCCGACGAACAGCCCGGAGATATTCGGCGTGCCGGCATCTTTCACCTCCAGCCACCACGCGCGTTTGCGCTCGTTATCTTTGACCTGAATATCCCAACGTCCATTGAAATCCCGCTCGGACGCAAAAAGACACACTACGCTCAGAAGGGCGAAGATCAGATGTCGCATATGGCCCAGCTTATCGCGGTGCGGTCTCTAGTTCCCGCAGCAGTTCGATCATGCGAACCCCGGCTTCCGAACGGCCGCCGAAGCGCAGTTCGTTATAAGCCGACGTGAGCCGATGCACAACCTCGGCTGTGGGCGATGCCGGCAACACACGAGCGAACTCGGCCGGAGTCAGCCACGCGGGTTTCTCATATCCCCGGCGCCGCAGAATCGCGAGCATACGCAAGTACAGCAGAGCAGCGTCGCTCGAACAGACAGTACCTTTCTGAAGGCGGCGCATGCGGAGCGCCGAGCGGATCATTTCGAGCAATGGACGTCCGAACGCGGCCAAGAGGGCAACTGTGGTGAGAAGTATGACGATCCATTTGGCCCAACGCTTCATTTCGTCCAGACCTTCGGCGAAGGCGTGCCGCGAGCGCGTGTTCCAGTACTCCAGCCAACTCACGGAGGCGCGGCTCGATTGGTCTACCCGGGCGGCGAGATTCAGTTGGCGTTCGAGACTGTAATTCAATACCCAGTCCTGCCAGAACGTTTCGGCAGCATCCAGATAGAGATTGAGATGTGACCAGACAGACGCGTGCTGCGCATTCGGGTCGGGCGGCGTTGGATCGAATGTCACCCAACCGTGATTGGGAATGTAGGCCTCCACCCAACTATGCGCATCGGCGGCCCGGATGACATACCAATCGCTCATGGGGTTGTAGACTCCGCTCTGGAAACCGGTTACGAGACGAGACGGGATGTGCAGTGTTCGCAGCATGACCGCCATCGCAGAGGCGAAGTACTCGCAATGGCCCTTGCGGCGGTCGAAGAGGAAGTAGGCCAGCGGATCGGCTACAGGCTCTGCCAAGAGCTGTGTAGTGTAACCGAAGTTCGTCCTCAGATATTTCTCAATGAGACGACCCCGTTCCACATCGTTTCTAGCATCGCGGGTGAGTTCACGGGAAAGCCGGGAGATGCGCGGGTCGATCTCGGGGAGCGCCGTGTAGAGCGTCTGCGAGGCAACGGGAAGCGGGTCAGCGGCATAGGAGGCGGCGACATTGTCCGCATCGAGCTGGCTGATGCCGAAGTAATGCAGGCCATCCGATGTGCCGAGGCCCGTGCGGTAACTGTCGTGCGGGTTGCGGAGGATCAGCTTCAAATCGAGGCGTGCGAACTCCGGGACGCCGGTAAAGAAGAGCGCGTCAGAGTCGAGAGCCTGGATACGCACCTCATAACTGATACGAGTTCCCCTCCGCCACTGCTGCTTGGACTCGGCCAAGCGGACGAGGCGATTCGTCGTATGGAGTGGCTCACCCAAGGAAGGTGCGTTGAACCACCGCTGGCCATCGAAGCTGCTCAGCGCCGCGCCACGCCACTTCAGCTGCATTGGGAGCGTCTGGTCTTCGATACGGATGTGCATGATGGGCGTAGTGCTTTGCTTGATCTCGCCGAGCTGGCCGAGAGTCACTTCATTCGAGAATCCGGGCAAGTGATAACGCTGTGAGATGAGCTGGCGGAAGGCGGCCCTCGCAGTGCGGGGTAGCAGGAAGAACATCCCGGCCGTCATGATGAGGATGCCGATGCCTGCCGAGATCGTCAGCCCGGCAAGGCGCCAATGGAAGTTATGAAGGCTCCCGCGAACGGCTCGATTCGATGCCTGCGCGGACCGCCGGATTTCCGAACTGGTGAAGGTTGCGACGCCGAACAACAGGAAGAAAACAAGAAAGACGAAGAAGCTCAGGCTGTTGGAGAGGACCGAGGCGGCCAATAGTTCGAGAAATGCAACAGCCTTTACGAAGAAGTAGTCGCGATCCGTACTGGCGGTCAGGACTCGCAAAACCGCGAGGAAAAAGATCATGTGCACCGTCGCCGACATGAACTCGCGCGAGAGATACGCGTAATCGACCGGATAAAAGCCGATGTAGGCGAGGGTCGCCGCGTTGATCCAGGCATTCGAGAATCGGACGCGCACCATCCCACTGTTCAAGAGGCCGCGCAGACACAGACCGAGTGCAGTGAGAATCGTAGTTGGCAGGTCCAGCCGGCCCGATGCGACGACAGCGAGGAAGCCGCTGACCAGCAGACCGAGCAGAGAAAACTCGAAAAAGCGCTCGACAGACTGAGGCGCTGCCGGCGCGTGGTGCTGCATATACATCCAGTCTATCCTTTCGCTGAAGTTGAAGCCGGACCTGAAGGCCGGCCGCAGCCTCGAAAGACTGCGTTTATGCGATGACTTTGGCGCGGAGGTTGGCAACTCCCGCGGTGTAGCGGCTGTCGGCTACGCGGAACGCAACCGCATCTTCCATCCAATCGTGCCAGACTCCATCCGGGTCGTGCGAAGCGGCTGTGACCGTATATTCCTGCGGGCACAGGTCGCAATTGAACTGAAACGTGACTACCCGCTGATCGCCTGCTTGGCAGGGGCCGAGTTTCACCTTTTCCAGTTCGGTGTTGGTGCCGTAAACCTCAACCCCGATGCGCGTGCGGATCATGATGCCGACCACCGGATCGGGAACATCGGCTTTGAACTGAACCGTCACGCGGATGGCGGCGGGTTCTCCGCTCATCCAGACCATCGTTGGTGCGTCTTGCGCGTTCAGGGTTTCCAAGCTGACCAGGTCGGCGCGACCGTCTCCGCGGCGCAGCGACGGACGAAGCGACTGGACGGCTCCATCGCCCTCGGCGCGGAGCTTGCGCGCAATGTGGCGGCGAAACTCGCCGAGCACTTCGGATGGGTCTCCCTTGGCGGCGATTGCGCCCTCGCGCAGCCACCAGACTTCGTCTGCAAAGCGGCGTATGAGGTCTTCGTCGAAAGAAGCGAGAAAGACAACGCGACCCGCGCGGCGCGCTTCAGCGAGTTCAATGGCTAGATGTTCCTTCTCGAAGCAATCCAAATCAGATAAATCCCGCGCGATGGCGGGGCGGGCAGCCGCCTCCTGCAGCAATTCGCGCTGTCCGTTGTTGCGCTCTCCGATGATGCCGATGACCGCGCCCGCGGGCGCGGCGGCGATTTCGCGATACTCGATGGCCATCCCTAGTTAGAATAACGAGAGTGGTTGCCGCATTCCTATTGATCTCGCTGGTGAATCAATCGACCGGCGTGGTCGAACTGCCGAAGGGTATTGCCAGAGTCGTCTCCGAGATACGGATTCCGGATGGCGCTCATGACCTGGAGATCCGGGGCGCGAACTCGATTCTGCGGGTTCAGGACGGTTTTGAAGGCCGGGCAGTGATGAGTTGCAAGGGCTGCCGGAATATCAAGATCACGGGACTGACGATAGAGGGAGACAGAGGGAATATGCGCAAGGCAGTGGGATTGCCGCCTGCGCACAAGTCCTTTGCCGACTTTTCCCATCGGAACGGCATCCTGATGGAAGACAGTGACGGCGTGACGATCAGCGGCGTAAAGTTTCGCGAGATAGCCGATTTCCCGATTTTGATCACCAAGTGCAAACGCGTGCTGATCGAAAAAGTAAACGTGCAGAACTGCGGATCGAAGAACGCGAAGGGCCGCAACAACGCTACCGGCGGTGTGCTCCTCGAAGAAGGCACATCGGACTTCACTGTGCGGCAATCGTCGTTTACCGACGTGTTGGGAAATGCGGTGTGGACACATTCGCTGTACTCGTCGCCGAGGAATGCGCGCGGCCTCATCAGCGAGAATCAGTTCCGCAATATCGGAAGAGACGCGATTCAGGTGGGGCA
Organism: uncultured Solibacteraceae bacterium; assembly: GCA_964464925.1. Taxonomy (GTDB): domain Bacteria; phylum Acidobacteriota; class Terriglobia; order Bryobacterales; family Bryobacteraceae; genus CAYXLI01. The sequence continues at coordinate 192,895 of CAYXLI010000003.1, forward strand.
CGCGACGGCGGTGACGGTGGAACAGAACCAGGGAGCGCGGATTGGTTTTCCGGCGAATGCCGTCGACGTAGAAGGTGCGGCGTGGCCGGTGGCGATCGACACGGCGGGCAACGTGGATGCGAGCTACTACGTGAATAACCACTTCGAGGAGATCAACGGCAAGTGTATCGACCTCGACGGGTTTCATGACGGCGATGTGCGGCAAAACGTCTGCATCAATCATGGCTGGGGAGAGGATTACGAGTTCGGCCATTACGGTATCGTGATGAACAACACGAATCCGGATATGCAATCGAAGAATATTCGGATCATCGGCAACCAGATTGAGGGGATGAAGTTTGGCGGCATCTTCGTGATCGGCCGGAACCACACGATCGCGGACAACCGGCTAAGCCGGTTGAATACGGCGCATTGCAATGACAATCCGAAAGTGCCTTGCCTGTACGATGCCGCGCAGCAAGATCTGCTGCGGTCCGGGATATATCTGGGGAGGAAGGCGGAGCACGTGGATGCGGCGCGCGCCATCCGCATTGTAGACAATAAGATTTCGGGATACGGAATGGACCAGCATTGCATCGTGGCCGCGCCCGGCGTGGACATGAGTTCGGAGTACATGGCGAGAAACGAATGCAAACCTTGAGCGAAGTCAACCAGAGGATGCAGCAGGACTGGAATGCGCGGGCCCAAGAGGACGCGCATTTTTACGTGGCGTTCGGCCGGCGCGGACAGGATGATGCCGAGTTCTTCGAGACGGCTCGCGAGGTGGTGAAGGGTCTGGAGTGGGAGATGCGGCGACTGCCGAAGGCGATCAGGCCGCGGGCACGTAGAGCACTCGAGATCGGCTGCGGACCGGGAAGGCTGATGAAGCCGATGAGCCGCTACTTCGGAGAGATCCACGGGGTGGATGTCTCGGACGAAATGATCCGCCGTGCTGCAAAGAATCTGGAAGACGTTCCGCATGCGCATCCGCATCATACGAGCGGATCGGATCTGGCTCCGTTTGCGGACGAATCCTTCGACCTGGTGTATTCGTACGCGGTATTCCAGCACATCCCAAGCGGCGAGGTTGTTTTTAACTATTTGAATGAAGCCGTTCGGGTGCTGAAGCCGGGCGGCATCATCCGCGCGCAGATCAACGGACTTCCGAAGACGGCGAAAGTGTACGACACCTGGAGCGGCGTGCGCGTCAGCGCGGAAGAGGTGCAGGAGTTCGCGCGCAAGCAGGGCCTGCAACTGCTGGCGCTGGAGGGCGTGAACACGCAGTACATGTGGACAACGCTCCGCAAGCCGGACGGATCGGAAAAGAGTACGGCCGGCGAGGCGCGCATACGACGCATCACAAATTCCCACAGCAGCGAACCAGTGGCTCCGACGCGAGGCCGGTTCGCTTCGGTCACGTTGTGGATCGAGAACTTTCCGCAAGCCGCCGATTTGAATTCGGTGCAAGTGGAGATCGGCGGCAAGGCCGCGTTCGCGACGTATCTCGGGCCGAGAGAAGCGGACGGGTTGCAGCAGTTCAACGCCATGCTGCCGGAGGGTGTACAGACGGGACTGGCGCCCATCGTGCTGCGATGGGACGGCCAGACTCTGGGGCAGCCTGCCGCTGTCCGCGTAATTCCCGCGGCTCCGCAGGTGCCTGTTCTGTTGTCGGTGAGCGATGGCATCAACATGCTTTCGGGAACGCGGATCGTGACCGGCACTCTGAAAGTGACGATCGAGGAGACCACGCAGCCAGAATCGTTTGCGGCTTGGATTGACGGGACTGCGGTGAAAAACGTCGATATCTTCTGCGCGGATCCGCTGCCGCCGCGTTACGAAATCAATTTCGAGCTTCCGGAGGAAATCAGATCCGGTACACACCGTCTCGAGATGCAACTCGGCCGAAGGAGGCTGGCGCCCATCGGAATCGAGGTAGTTCGATGACGGTGTTTTGCGGGGGTGATGAGCCGTTCGCTCTAGTACTTTGACGTGTTGACTTCCGAACATATTCGCCGTTATCCTGCGGTGGAATGAAGAGGGCTCCAACCCAATCCTTAATCACTGCCTCGGCTGCCGCACTCGTCGTGCTTTCGATCATTTGGGGAGCGGTGCGCTTGACGGTGCGCTACCAGCAGCCCGAAGAGCGGCCACTGGTAGTCGAAGCCGTCGAGCATACTCAGCCGCCTAGATAGCGCAGCCACGCGCGCAGCCCGGAATGATTGTGGTGCTGCAACGATTCAAAGCCTTCCATGGGCGCACGCGAGTCGGACAGAAGCGCACGGCCGACACGGCCGATCTCGCACACGTCATCGACGTTCGCGGTCCAGTGTTTCGGAACCCAATCAATTGCCTCTGACACGACGGAGGGGACGCCGGCCGCGATGCCGTCCGCCGTCACCATGTTGAAACTCTCCGTATAAGAAGGCTGCAAGAGCAGATGCATGTGCGCGACCGTGTTGCGGAACTGCGCCCAGGTTTGCCAGCCGTTCTCTCTCACGGTGATGTTCGGGACCCCGCGAAGCATTTCCCTTGCAGCACGCAGGATGGTATCTCCGCCGCCTTCGGTACGGCCGCTGCTGAGCCAGAGTTCGGTGTCGGCACGGAGCTGCTGTGCGATCTCGAGAGCGGCACCGGCGGCGGACATGAAATTCTTGAGTGGCCGGGTAGCTCCGAAAGCGCCTATACGGAGTGTGCCGCCTTGCCAGGAGGGCCGATGCGGGTTTGCGGTGCTGTCAAGGTAATACAGGTTCGGCAGGAACGTACACGGCACCGAATAGGCGCGCTCAATCCACTGGCAGAACTTGTGGCTGTTCCCCGCGAGGCGGAAATTCGGCGTGGAGCGCTCGATCTCCATGGCCTGCCGCACCAGCGCAACGCCATTCGCATCGGCCTGCAAGAAACCAACGTTGCTATGGCAGGTGACGGCGAAGGACGTCTCAGGGAAATCACGAACAAGGGCCTGCATCTCGGGTGAGGGGATCCACGGGGCCGAGATGACGACGTGCGAAATCTTTACTGTGCTCTCCAGGCGGGTGCGCAACTCGGCGGCGCTTACGACCGGCCACACTTGCGTGGGGACGCCCGCCCGAATCAGCGATTTCTGCGTGTTCATGGCCGCGACGCCGAGCCCGATGTGGGAAATGTTGCGGTTCGCAGCGAAGTTTTTGTAGGCGAGGACGACCTTCATGCGGCCACCGCCAAGTGGATTCCTGCGCTTTGCGAAACGAAGCCATTTTCCTCGAACTCCTCTTCCGCCTCTTCGGAAAGTTCTTCGCTATTTACCGGCACGGGGCCGTAGAGGTATTGCTTGATGAGGTCCTCGGCCATGGATCGCTTCGGCGCCGGAGGAGGCTGCTGTTTCTGGCGTGCGGTTTGCAGCTTGATGAGCTGATCGATCGCCTTGTGCCATGCGCGCTCAATCGAGGTGCGATAACGACGGATCTTATCGAGGTCGTCTGAAATGGCGAGGAAGTCTTCGGACTGGTCGAGGAGATCGGTTTCCAGGCGGCTGGCGCGCTGGAGACGCCAAAAGCATTCGGTGATTTCGAGGCAGAGTTGCTCCTCGACGAGAGTGGCGGGCTGATAGTCACGCTTGGTCCCGGCGAGCAACTGGTCGAAGTCGGATTGCAGTTCAGACTTAAGCACCGTGCGACGGGCCGTGAGGCCGTGCGAGGTGCGATTTTGGGAGCTGGCAGTCTTGCCTGTTACGGATCGAGGTCCGGTGGATAGCGCCGCGTTTTGGCGGTTCGCTGCGATCTGCTGTGGAGAAGAACTCATAAGTCACCTTCCTGATACGAGCATGCGAGGCGCGGATCGGAACAAAGTACTTTATGGATGGAAGTGATAGGAATAAAGGGAAATTGAGATGTGAGATTGGTGGACCGACTTGGAGGATGTCCATTTCTCCGTTGAAAGTGAGCGGGGGCGTACTGTTTGCTGCGGAGTACGGAAGGGCGGAGAAATCGGAGGAATTGAGGTCGCTGTCCCCGGTTTGGGATGTGAAAGCTGCTGAATTGAAAAACCCGCATCACGACGAACACCGTTACAGGAGGCTAATCCTTGTTGGCCCTGGCCTCTAACGAGAGGTATGAGATATACGGGTTCATTGGTGGTATTTACTGCTCTGCTGTGTGCCGCTCCTCAGTTATCAATGGGGCAGGCACCGGCGGATAACACTAAGGTCAATAAGCGGGATCGTGCGAAATCCGCTGTTACGGCCGATCAGCAAAAAGAAAATAAAAGCGACCGCGAGATCAGCGCAAGCATACGCAAAGCGCTCATGGACAGCAAAGATCTATCCACGTACGCCCACAACGTCAAAGTAGTGACGCGCAACGGGATGGTCACGTTGAAAGGCCCGGTGCGGTCTGAAGACGAGAAGAAAGCGGTGGAAGCGAAGGCCATCGAAATCGCGGGCGCCGGCAAAGTGCAGAACATGCTTTCCGTGAAGCCAAAACCCTAGATCCAATTCCTGAGGAGGATGAAAATGGCAGGTAAGAACACAGCAGCATTCGGGTTGTACAAGACCCGATCACAAGCCGAAAACGCGGTGGATGTACTGCAGCGTTCGGGATTCCGGAGCGATGATATTTCCGTGCTGATGCCGGACCAGCAGAGCTCGGAAGAGTTCGCCCACGAGAAGAATACAAAGGCTCCCGAAGGCACCGCTACGGGCGTAGCGGCAGGCGGCGCCGTGGGCGGCACGCTCGGGTTGCTCGCCGGTATCGGTGCGCTTGCGATTCCGGGTCTTGGTCCATTCATTGCGGCCGGTCCAATCATGGGAGCGCTGGCAGGTGTCGGAGCCGGGGGCGCCGTTGGCGGACTGGTAGGAGCCCTGGTCGGCATGGGAATGCCCGAGTACGAAGCGAAACGGTATGAGGGACGGGTGAAGGACGGCGGCATCCTGTTATCCGTGCATTGCGACAACTCAGAGTGGACGACGCGGGCGAAACGGATCCTCGAAGAGACGGGGGCGCATGATGTGTCCTCCTCCGGCGAAAAGGCCGTTAGTTCACACGGTGTAGACACCGAGAAAGCGAAGCATACGAGGTAACCAACGATGGACAGAGACGACGTGAAGAATCAAATCGACAAGGGCGCACACGAAGTCAAGAAGGCCACTGACAAGGTAGCCGATAAGACCAAGGAGGCTGCGCATAAAGCTGGCGAAAAGATGAAAGAAGCTGGGGAACACCTCAAGAAGCAGTAAGATGTTTCGGGCTGCACCGGGCGGATGTGGAACGCAACCGCCGGCGCAGCCCAGTTTTCCTATTGGAAGAAGGTGCGCACTTCCGGTGCAAGCGAAGCCGTGAGAAACAGGTTCTGATCCGGCGGCAGATCAGAGACCACAAAGGCGAGATAATCCTGCGTTTCGAAACCGGCAATCTCAAAAGCCTGCACCCCCGCGCGGTATACCGGCATCTCAGAGTTCGAGATTGCGGCCGTCAAGTGTTCCCGGCCGAAGGTCTCGCTGCCGACCTTCCGTGAAATGATCAGCGAGATCAATTTAGACTGCCCCTGAAGAGTCATATGCACGAAGCTCCTACCGTTGTAGCGGCAGTGGTGGGCCATCATGATCCTGTACTTCCCTGACACTTTGGATTGAACGCTCGGCACGAGGCCAGCGAATTTGGCCCCGATGGTGCGGGTGAGTTCGTCGAGCGTGGGCGAATCCTTGGGCAGCTTGCGAAAGACCGCACAGTGCACGTGATCCCCCAGGCCCACACGCATCAGGTTCGGAACGCGCGCGGACAGCTGCTGGACGAAAGATTCCTGAGAGGCGGCGGTAATGCGGAAATGACCGAGCTGATATTCAATCGCTCCGCCCAGGCAGACGGCCAGCATCGCGCCAGCTACCATGAATCGCGGCTTCCGGCCCAACGACTGCGCAGGACGATCCGTCTGTCGCACCGCGGCGCGGATGCGGACCTGGAGCGAGGAATCCATCTGCTGCGAAAACACGGCTTGGCGGACCCGCTGCTTTATCGCCGTGCGCACCTGAACCTCAGACTGGCAGGCTTGGCACACAGTCAAATGCCGGAGCACTTCGTCGTGCGCCCCGGGGGCAAGCTCGTTGTCGATATAGGCGTCGATCTGCCTCCGGACGCTTTCACAACTTTTCATTCTTCAATCCCCCTGGTTTCGACTCCACTGGCGGCAGCCTTGCCAATCCCATAGCTGGCCGCAACAGCGGAGAGCGCACGGCGGAGGGCTCTTCTTCCGCGGCTCAATCTGGACATTACGGTACCGATCGGGATACCGAGGATTCCGGCGACCTCTCTGTACGCAAACTCTTCCACATCCACCAGCAGCACGACGGTCCGGAAATCGGAAGAGAGGCCATCGAGAGCAGAGAGGATCTCAGCGTCCGTGAGCTTGTCCGGGATCGAAGGGGAGGACTCAAGGTTGTCCAGTAGGAATTCCTCATTCTGATCGAGCGTGGGGAAGCGGAACCATTTCCGGCGATGGTGATGAACGCTGTGGAAGAGAATCTTGAACAGCCACGCCTTGCAGTTTGTTCCAGGCTCAAAACGATGGAAGGACTTCCAGGCCTGCAGAAAAACTTCCTGTGTGACGTCTTGGGCGCGTTGCGGGTCACGCAGGACTTGGACGGCCGCCCGGTAAATGTCCTGCATGTGTGGCAATGCTTCGGATTCGAAGACTTCTGGATCCATCGCTCGCTTATAGGACGCGGCAGCTTCCCGCCGGAGAGCCCACCCAGCCCAACTTCCGGTTGTACTCTGCGCTGCCATTCTCAGTGGAAATGCCGGAAGAGTGGAAGGTTATTCCCGGGCTGGTGAAAAAGTTGGGGAGCCGAACGCTCTGGCCGCCTTCGATGGATGCGGCCAGAGCCCTCGAGGGGTGTTATCGTTTGGGAACCGAGACAGTAATGTTACGGAACTTCAGGCCTCCAGTGTGATCGCCTTGCACGTAGAACGGACCGGGCTCGCCTTCGTTTGCATCGAGAGCGCCGCCCGTAATGCCGTCAATCTCCTGGTGGTCGATCGTGGTGACTCCATTTCGAACGATGGTGACAGTGCGTCCAACCAGAGTCACGTCGAAGGTTTCCCATTCGCCCGGTTTCCGCGGCAATTCCGTCTTCGGCGTCAGGCGGCCGTAGATGGAGCCGATGCGGCGTTCCGGAGGATTGCTGGTGAGAGGCTCGTATTCCAACTGCACCTCATAGCGGCCACGGAGATAAAAGCCGCTGTTGGCGTGGTCGGGACAGTTGACCTCGAAATGCAGTTTGAAATCGTCGAACTTTCGGGTGGTCTTAAGGTTTGCGCCGTGCTCTTCGTTCACCAGCAGGCCGTCCTTGACGACCCAGTGGCTCTTGGAAGGATCGCCGATCGGCTCCCAGCCGGACAGATCTTTTCCGTTGAATAACGGCTCGGGCTTGCTCCAAGCCTTCGGTTCGCTGCGCTTCAGTTCAGGTGCGCGGACCCCGGTGAGAGGAGTGGTCTGATCTCCACGTTTCTGGACCCCTGTGAGTTTGTCTCCCTTGGCATCGAGATCCCAGACAGTGACCGGATTCTTTCCGCCTCGCCCGAGCGTGAGCGTGAGATGCGATCCGTTCGCTTGAAAGTCCTTCGCTTCGAAGACATTACCACCGGTGGGCTGATACCAGACCACCAGTTTCCCGTCCTTTTCCGTGATGCCGAGCCAACTGGCGCGAGTGCCGCCCGGCGTATCGATGTTAAAGTCCCAGCGCCCGACGAGGGGGCTGCTTTTACCCAGTGCCAGGCTGCTCAACGCGCCTAAACAAACCAGGCTCAAAAAAAACCGTTTCATGCCTGCAGTGTATTACATGAGAGGACTCCTTCGATGGCTTCTTCACCGCCGATCAGATCCTGATCTCCAAGCGAGCGCACAAACGCCCACAGGTGTTGCCAACCATGATCAGCAGGATTGCGATCGAGGAGGACGCGTACGCCGTGGTGAGAAGAGGGGCGCTGGACCGGAAGATGTTGCGATCGCCGCAGGCGAATAGCAGCGCCCCGATGGTGGATCCCATTCCTGCGCCGATGAGAACATGGGCGACGGCCTGGGCATCTTCCAGCGTCCGGGTGAAGAACGCGATTGCAGATGACGATGGTGTGAGGCCAGCGCGCGTGGAGAGCAGGTTCCAGCGCGAAGTAGAGCTCCGCGGGCGTGCTCTTTTACCGGAGGCTTAAGCCTGGCCCTTGGCGGCCAGCTTCTTACTCAGCGCGGCCATCAGGCGGGACTTTACGTCGCAAGGAATTTCCTGCGGCTCCATTCCCTTGTAGACCTGGATGGTCTTCTTGGTGGTGTCGACGATAACCCAACAATTCGGGCATTCGCTCACGTGCTGATGCAGCTGAGCCTTCAGGGCCTGGTCGCAACGATCATCCAGGTAATCGGTCAGCTCGTTCAAGAATTCCTTACATGTAAGCAAATACGTCGTCCCCTTTCCGCTTAAAGAGTTTGGTTAACTTCTCCCGAAGCTGCAGACGTGCCCGCAGCAACCGGCTCTTTACGGCGGGAATGGAGATTCCCAATGCCTCGGCCGTTTCTTCGGTCGACAACTCTTCGATGTCTCTCAAGGTAAAAACGGTGCGGAAAGCTGGTTTCAAACTCTGAATGGCATTATCCAGGATTGAACGTAGCTCCTCCCGGGTATACTTCTGTTCAGGATCATCTCCCCAGACAGCGATCTCCCGTACTACAGTATCCTCTCCGGTGTCCGTTGGTTCGTCCAATGAGACAGACCGGTCTGCCTTGCGCTTCCGCAGCTTCATCAAAGCTTCGTTGACCGCGATCCGAACCAGCCACGTGTAGAACTTGGACTGGCCCTGGAACGTATTCAGATGAGAGTATGCCTTCAGGAATGCTTCCTGAAGAACGTCTTCGGCGTCCTCGTCATTTTGAGTGATGTTTTTGGCGAGGCGGTAAATCTTTCTTTCATACCGGTTTACAAGCTCCGCGAAGGCTTCCTGGTCTCCGGCTTTGGCGCCTTCGATCAGCGGCAGCTCATTGAATACTTCGGGTTGTGTAGTGTCCGCCATCGTGCGAGGATATACCGACCATGATACGCTGAAACTTCCATCCCCGTAAAAATGAGTAGCCTGACCATTACTTTGCCGGACGGCAGCACGCAACAAGTCCCTCAGGGAACCAGCCCTTTCGATGTCGCGAAGTCCATAAGCCCTCGACTCGCGGACGACGCTGTAGTCGCCCGGGTAAATGGGAATCTATGGGATCTGACCCGACCGCTGGAAGGTGACGCTTCCCTGCAGATTCTGACCTCAAAGAACCCCGAGGCGCTGGAGGTCTACCGGCACTCGACGGCGCACCTGTTGGCACTCGCGGTGCAGACGCTCTTTCCTGAGACGAAGCTTGGAATCGGGCCGCCGACCGAGGCAGGTTTCTATTACGATTTCCAACGCGAAACGCCGTTTACGCCCGAGGATCTGGAAAAGATCGAGGCGAAGATGTGGGAGTTGCAGGCGCAAGGGCTTCCCTATGAGCGGAAGCTGATGCCCAAGGAAGAGGGCCTGAAGAAGTATTCCGAGATGGGCGAGACCATGAAGTGTCAGCTCATCGATGAGAAGGCAGATGCGATCTTCTCGGAATACACGCTCGGACCGCACTTCATCGATTTCTGCCGGGGCCCGCACGTGCCGAGCACGACGCGCTTGAAAGCGTTCAAACTGCTCTCAATCGCGGGCGCGTATTGGAAGGGCGATGAGAAGAACCACCAGATGCAGCGCATCTATGGGACGGCGTTCTTCAACAAGAAGGAACTGGACGAGTACCTGCACAAGCTGGAGGAAGCCAAGAAGCGCGACCACCGGAAACTGGGGCAGGAACTGGATTTGTTCAGCATTCAGGAGCTTGCAGGTCCTGGTCTGATCTTCTTCCATCCGAAGGGCGGACGGATCCGCAAGATTCTGGAAGATTGGATGCGCGACCAGTACCTTGCGCGCGGATACTCGCTGGTTTATACGCCTCACGTGATGCGGCGGGACCTGTGGAAAACATCAGGACACGCCAACTTTTACAGCGAGAACATGTTCACCCCGATGGAACTCGACGACGCCGAGTACCAGCTCAAGCCGATGAATTGCCCGGGGCATATCCTGATCTACCGGGACAAGCTGCGGAGCTACCGCGATCTTCCGGTCCGGTTAGGCGAGCTTGGAACGGTATACCGTTACGAGCGTTCCGGCGTAATGCACGGCCTGCTCCGCGTACGCGGCTTCACGCAGGACGACGCGCACATTTTCTGCACTCCGGAGCAGATTAAAGACGAGGTCGTGAACTGCCTGCAGTTCGCGGTGGACGTGCTGACCACGTTCGGCTTCGATCATTACGAAGCGGAAGTCTCGACGTGGGATGGCGGCACGAGCGGGAAATACGACGGCACGCCCGAGCAGTGGAAGCTGGCCGAAGACGCGCTGAAGCAAGCGGTCGACCAGCTCAATCTGAAGGCCCCCGTGATGCCGGATGAAGCGGCGTTCTATGGGCCGAAGATCGACGTGAAACTGGTGGATGCGATCGGCCGTAAATGGCAGCTTTCCACCGTGCAGTTTGACTTCACACTGCCGCGCCGGTTCGGCTTGGAGTATGTCGGTGAAGACGGTGCGAAGCACCAGCCGCTGATGTGCCACCGCGCCTTGTATGGATCGATCGAGCGCTTTTTCGGCATTTTGATAGAGCATTATGCCGGGGCATTTCCTGTCTGGCTGGCTCCTTTGCAGGTGGAAGTCATGCCGATCACGGACCGGCAACTCGAGTACGCCAAGAGCATTCAAGAAAAGCTCGAGGCGGCGGGGATTCGTTCGCACCTGGATGACCGCAAGGAAAAGGTGCAACTCAAGATTCGCGAAGCGCAGTTGCAGAAAGTGCCTTATATGCTCGTGGTCGGCGACCGAGAAGCGCAGAACGGTACGGTGTCGGTCCGCAACCGCAAACATGGCGACCAGGGCGTGAAGCCTTTCGACGAGTTCCTGGCGGAATTGCAGAAGCTCATCGAAGCCAAAACACCGCATGAGTAGTTGGCTTCTGCTCGCGCTTCTCGCGGGTTCGCTGGTTTATTGCATTTTGGTAATTGTGGCCGCACGGAGATACACCTCTGTGCGGCCTTCTCCTTTGCACGAGCCGTATCCTTTGAGCGTCCTGAAACCTCTCGCAGGGATGGACCTTGGTCTCGAAGAAAATTTGCGGAGCTTCTTCACACAGGATTATCCTTCCTACGAAATTCTGTTTGCTGTTCGGACCGAAGACGATGCTGCGGTGCCGGTCGTACGCAAGTTGCAGGCGGAATTTCCTGATATTTCCTCGCGACTACTGTTTACCGGGGAGCCTTCCTATCCAAACGCGAAGGTGTTCAGTCTGGATGCGATGATGCGCGCTGCGGCCTATGACGTCTTGGTCATGAGTGACAGCGATATCCGGGTAGGGTCAGACATGCTCCGGACCGTTGCGGCAGAGTTTCAGCAGGATCCGCGACTCGGAGTGGCGACATGCCCGTATCGCGCGGCAGGCGGGCCAAGCGTTTGGTCGGCGCTGGAAGCGGCAGGCATGAATACGGAGTTCCTGTCGGGTATTCTGGTCGCCCGGATGTTGGAGGGGATGAAGTTCGCGGTGGGTCCGACGATTGTCGCACGCAAGCAGTGCCTGACTGAGATCGGCGGCTTCGAACGGCTGAAGGATTATCTCGCGGAGGATTTCGTCATGGGGCAGTTCGCGGCCGAAGCCGGCTGGAACGTGATTCTTTCGTCCTACGTGATCGAGCACCGTATCGGAAGCGAACCGATGGCAAAGAACTTCGGACACCGCCTGCGATGGAACCGCAGCACACGCCGCTCCCGACCGGCCGGCTATGTGGGACAGCTCTTCACAAATCCATTTCCGCTGGCACTCCTGCTGGTTGGGCTGAGCCCCCAATTCTGGCCGATGCTGGTAGTGACCATACTGCTACGAATGTGGATCACGCAAGAGACGGCAGTTCGGATTCTGCGCGCGCCCGCCCGTCACGCCATGACGTTTGCGCAGGACGTGCTGAGTTTCGGGTTCTGGCTGGCCGGATTTATAGGTAACACGATCCATTGGCGCGGGCGGGACTACTTCCTTCGCAAGGATGGAACATTCGTGCTCAGAAAAGCATAGCACTTGGCCAGACTGGTATAATTCAAAAAGGATGCAGATCCTAACTCCGCGTTCGCGGATAGCCATTTCACGCCTCCCTCTTATCGCGCCCGTCTCCCTCACCCAAAAATGAAAGTTAGCGTTCAACTCTCTGTCGGGATCGAGTCGCTTTTTGGAACTCGTGATGAAAATATCCGTGTGCTCGAATCCGGGCTGAACGTGACGACCCGCGTCACCAGCGACGCGATTGAGATTGAAGGCGAAGACGCCAATGTACTGCGCGCGGAACAGATTCTTGCCGACTATGTGAGTTTGTTGAAAGAAGGCCAGGTCTTTAAAAACGGTGACCTGAACAGCTACCTACGGGTGGTGGTCAGCGATCCGGGTGTGACATTGCGCAACCTGGTGCTGAGCGGGCGGCAGAGGGCATTTGGAAAGAAGACGCTTGCTCCGAAAACCATCAACCAACGCCGGTATATCGATGCGATCGAACGGCATGATCTGACTTTCGGCATAGGTCCCGCGGGAACCGGGAAGACCTATCTTGCGGTAGCGATGGCGGTCTCCGCACTGCTGAACAAGAAGGTCAGCCGGATCATCCTTACGCGTCCAGCGGTGGAAGCGGGGGAGAAGCTCGGGTTCCTGCCTGGCACACTGCAGGAGAAGATCGATCCGTATCTGCGTCCGCTCTATGATGCGCTCTTCGACATGATAGAAATGGAGCGCGTGGAAAAGCTGCTGGAGAGAAATACGATTGAGGTGGCGCCGATCGCGTTTATGCGAGGGCGCACGCTGAACGACAGCTTCATCATCATGGACGAGGCGCAGAACTGCACGCCTGAGCAGATGAAGATGATTCTGACGCGCCAAGGCTTCAACTCGAAAATGGTGGTGACCGGCGACCTGACACAGATCGACCTGCCCTCGGGGAAGCAGAGTGGGCTGATGAATGCATCCGAGGTGCTGCGCGGCGTCGAGGGCATCAGTTTCATCCACTTCGATGACAAGGACGTTGTGCGCCACCAGCTAGTGCAGCGGATTGTGCTGGCATACGACCGGTACAACAAACAGATCGGCGCTGGGCGCCAGTTCGCGCTGAAGCTCGGGAATGAGACCGTCCAGGAACCCGAGGAAGGACCCATCCCGGACCACAATGTCGAGATACCGGGCGCATAAGTTCTCTCCTCATGTCTCCTGAAGGCAGTACAATCCTATTTCAAAGAGTGCCGCGGGCACTGGCCCGAGCGGAAGTCCGTGCCTTCGCTAAAGTCTTGCTGGAGGAAGTAACAGGCGGACGGGTATTTTCCTGCCTGCTGACGGACGATCGTGAACTCCGCCGATTGAATCGCGATTTCCTTGGCAAAGACACGCCGACGGACGTGCTTTCATTCCCGAGCCTGCCGGAAGAGGGCGCGGCAGATCTGGGCGAGATGGCGATCTCCGTGCAGCGCGCTGCCGGCCAGGCCGAACAGTATGGCCACGACACCCTTTCCGAAGTGAAGATTCTGATGCTCCACGGCGTGTTGCACCTGATGGGAATGGATCATGAAAAGGACCGGGGCGCCATGGCCCGGGCTGAAAAAAAATGGCGAAAACAGCTCGGCCTGCCTGACGGCCTGATTGAGCGGGTGAAGAAATGACGCTACTGCCCGCCTATTTGCTGCTGGCTTTACTGGCCGCCTTGTTGGTCCTGGTGACCGTGATGCAGACGCTCTATATGGAAGCAATGCGTCTTCGTTCCCGCGAAACACCGATGCTGGAGTTTTTCAAAGAAACGTTGGAAGACCGCATAGATGCAAAGGGAGATAGCGGGGTACTCGCATTTTCGTTGATCAAGCACACACTTATCGTGGTGATGACGATTCTGCTGGTGGGCGTGTCTAGCAGTTCGGTGCTTTTCTCGATGAGCGTGTTGCTGGAAGCCGCTGCATTCGGTTGGATCACGATGATCGTCTGTACTTATGTACTGCCGCAGCTTCTATACCGGCGAACTTCAGGCCATTGGCTGCTTCCGCTTGCACCCGTGGCGAAAGGCCTGATCGTGGTGGTGCGGCCTCTCTCCGCAATTCTGATATTCCTCCAGTCACTGGCGCAGTTGGGAGAGCCGGCGCAAAAGGCGCAGGAAGCAAGCACTGCCGAGGAGAGCATCGAAGCGCTGATCTCCGCGGGAACCGAAGAAGGGATCATCGAAGAAGATGACCGGAGGCTGATTCAATCCGTTGTGGCATTCGGCAGCAAGACGGTCCGTGAGGTGATGACGCCGCGGCCGAACATGGTCTGCATTCCCGCGGATGCGACGCTGGAGGACTTGAGGCAGCTTGTAATTCACGAGCAGTTCTCGCGGATTCCGGTGTACGAGGGCACGATCGATCAGATCATGGGCTTCGTTCACGTTCGCGACATGTTCGAGGTGGAGCAGCAGGAGCGCGCGCATCGAACGGTGCGGGAAGTGACGCGCCCGGTTCGACTGGTGCCGGAAACGAAGCCGGTGAATGACTTGCTTGCTGAGATGCAAAGAAGCGGCGCGCACATGGCCATTGTGATCGACGAATACGGGAACACCGCCGGAGTAGTGACGATGGAAGACATGGTGGAAGAAATCGTCGGCGAGATTCGCGACGAGCACGAGCCGTCCGTCGATGTGCAGCAGGAAGCGGATGGATCGTTCATCGTATCGGGGAGTTTCGACGTGGATCACCTGCCCGATCTGCTGCCTTTCCGCGCGGAGGAAGAAACAGAGTCGACCACTGTTGGCGGACTCGCCGCCGAGTGGGCCGGACACGTACCCGAGCCGGGCGAAGCAGTCGAACGGGACGGCATTCGCATCGAGGTACTTGCGGGCAATGAGCTGCGAGTGGAAAAAGTGCGAATCTCCAAAGCTGAGCCAGCCCACTTAGAATCGGATTCGGATGTTTAAATCAGGTTTTGTCTCGATTATCGGCCGCCCGAACGCGGGCAAGAGCACGCTGCTGAACGCGTTGGTGGGCACGAAGCTCGCCATTGTCGCGGATAAGCCGCAGACTACTCGCACGTCCGTACAAGGTGTCTGGACCACGCCGGATGCGCAGGTCGTATTCCTAGACACGCCCGGCATTCACAAATCGGATACCCCGTACAACAAGCGGATGATGGCCGAGGTCCGGAATGCGCTCGATGAACGCGATCTGTTGCTGTTCATGGTGGACGCGACCAAGGCGTTTCAGCCGGAGGACGCGCAGGCAGTGGACCTGATCCGCAATCTGGAGACGCCGGCGTTCCTGCTGCTGAACAAGATTGACCGGCTGGAAAGCAAGACATTGCTGCTGCCACTGCTCGAACAGTACAAGTCTCTGTTCGAGTTCCGGGAGTATCTGCCCATCTCAGCCTCGAATAAGGATGGACTGGCGGAGTTGCGGCGGTCCGTGGTTGAGATGCTGCCGGAAGGGCCTGCGTATTTCCCGGAAGACTATCTGACAGACCAGCCGGAACGGTTTCTTGCGGCCGAGCTAGTACGGGAAAAAATACTCAAGCTGACGCGAGAAGAAGTGCCCCACTCGGTCGCCGTAGTAGTCGATTCGTTCGAAGAGAAGAAGACACTGACGAAGATTGCAGCAACGGTATTCGTGGAACGTGAAGGCCAGAAGGGCATTGTTATCGGTGCGAAGGGGGCCATGCTGAAACGGATCGGCACGGCGGCCCGCGAGGAGATTGAAGCGATGCTGGGGCGCAAAGTCTTTCTCGATCTGCAGGTGAAGGTGCGTGACAATTGGCGCGAGAATCCGGAATTCCTGAATGCGCTGGATTGGCGCAATCTGCTCGATTCCGGCGGCGAGGTATCCTAGGAGCGGGATCTACAAACATGCGTAAACTGCTCGCGCTGCTCTCGCTGTTGCTTCTGTGTCTCGGTCTGGCTCTGGCCGCAGACAAAGCCCATTCCGACGATCTGATTTATGACCAGGTTCGAATGAAACTGGCTGCTGATCGCGACGTCGGCGGCAATAACATCACAGTGAAAGTCACGGACGGAGTGGTGGAACTCACCGGCGCAGTCAAAAAAGACACGGCGAAGTCAAGGGCGGAAAAAATCGCCAAGCGGGTAAAGGGAGTGAAGAGCGTGGTGAACCAATTGAAGGTCTCCCCTTCCGGACAGTAGTGTGTTTGTAGTAGAATACCCCTACTTTGAGGGTACGGACGTACGTTACATTTTTATGGGCTGCTCTATGTGTTCTTACGGCGGCAGCACAGGTCCGTCCGCCTGCCGCCGGACAGAATCGCTCCAATCCGATCGGCCGCGACTTGAAGCCAGCTCTGGCGCGTTCAGCGGCACTGATGCAAAGAATTGCGCCTGAGTGGTGGAAGCAGCAGACGTGCCCGTCGTGCCATAACCAGTTCCTGCCTGTCTTTTCGCTGAAACGAGCTAAGGATCACGGCGTGCCCGTTGATGCGGCCGCACTCCGCTCGCAGATCGTCAAATCCTTTGCGCACCTGAATAACCTGGACCACGCGGTCCAAGGTTCCTACGTGATAGATCCAGGACTGGCGGATGCGTATGCGCTATTCGCCGCCCAGGCAGCCGGCGTGCCGCCGAATCTTGCGTTTCAGGCAATGGCCCGGTTGATCGCATTCCGTCAACGGGATGACGGCCACTGGCCGACGTTCGATGTTCGTCCTCCGCAGGCTCACAGTTTTTTCTCGTCAACGGCTCTGGCGATCAAGGCAATTCAAGCCTATGGTCACCCGCAGATGGCTGCCGTCATCGCTGCCAAGATTGGGAAGGGTCGGGCGTGGCTACTGAATCATGATCCGGAAACGACGGAGGATCGGGTTTTTCAACTGCTCGGACTGCGGTGGTCTTCCGCGGACAAGCGATCGATTCAGCAGGCGGCGAAGTTACTGCTGACACTCCAGAACAAAGATGGCGGTTGGGGTCAGCTTCCCGAGCGCTCATCGGATGCATATGCCACTGCGACCGCGCTGTTCGCGCTAGCCGAATCCGGAGAACTCTCGATCGACTCGGATTCGTATGTGCGCGGAGCGAGGTTTTTACTCGATATACAGAAGGAAGACGGATCGTGGCTTGTGGAGTCGCGCCTGCATCCGCCGGCACCGGTGAGTCCTCCATATTTCGAGAGCGGGTTTCCGCACGGGCATAATCAGTTTCTCTCGCTGAGCGCGACCAGTTGGGCCTTGGCGGCACTCTCTCCGCTGGTAGGCCGGAGTGGAAGGCAGGTGCCGGAATCTGTTCCGGAGTTAGAGCAGGCAGGGGCTCAGCCATGGATGGAAGCGACGCTATTCGGAGCGGACGGCCAACTGGAAGCGCTGCTGAACGGCGGGTTAAACCCGAATTCGCAGACACGCGGAGGCACGACGGCGCTAATGATGGCGGTGCCGGATCTGAATAAGGTGCGGCTTCTGCTGAGCCGCGGAGCGCAAGTGCACGCGCTCGCGCGCTCAGGTTATAACGCGCTGATGGTGGCATGCAACTATCACGGAACGGGCGCGATCACGCGTGTGTTGCTGAACCTGGATGCGGAGGTGAATCCGAAGGAAAACCAGGACGTGATACTCAACGCGTCGGCCCTGACGCTGGCCGTCACAGCCGGAGATGCTGAAAACGTGAAGCTCTTGATCGAGCGGGGTGCGGATCTTACGAGGAAATTAATTATCGGAGGCACTGCGCCCGAACCCGCACTCGTACACGCGATTGCGTTTCGCGATCTGGAAGTAGTCCGCACCCTCGTCGACGCTGGGGCGGATATTCACGAAGTCGACCAGGCCGGAGTGAAGCCACTATCCTGGGCCGTGATCGCCGACAACCTGGATGCAGCCAAACTACTGATTGCTAAAGGCGCCCGCGTGAATGATGTGGATCAACTCGGCATGACGCCGCTGCTGTATGCGGCATCGATCGATTTTGGAAGTACACGAATGGTGGATTTTCTGCTCGGCGCAAATGCGCAACAGAAGGCCAAAGCCGCTCAGCTCGCAAAATCACTCGGGAACGCGCATTTGGCGGCAGCGTTGAGCCGCTAGGCGACATCATCCATCTCGATATATTGCAGCACCATGCGCGAGTTCTCGAGAGCGGTGATGAATTCGCTATCGCGTCCTTCGGCGACGTCAAATTCCCACACCTCAGTCCCGATGCTCTCGAAGTTGTCGTCTTCGTCCAGCGTGTCCTGCGAGTGCTTGGCAGGAGGGTCATTGCGCTGTGCCAGCCGCGCATCGAGAATCACACCGTCAGCCGCTTGTACGAATGTCTCGGGACGGTCGGATCCCTCACCTTTGGCGTCGAAACGTTTGCGGAACGTTACTTCGTAAGTCATCACAACGTAGACGCTCTGTGAATGCCTTCAGTATCGAGGGATTGAAGAATCGATTTCCAGAGACCAGAGGTCGATGCCGCCCGCCATGCTCTGACACTCCTCTATACCGTTCTGACGCAGCCAATTGACCACCTGCAGGCTGCGAATGCCGTGGTGACAGAAGACAACCACCAGGGCGGATTCGGCCTTGTCTACCAAGCCATTGAGTGCCGCCGGCACGGTACGCATGGGAATCAATTCACTGCCGGCGAGGCGGGCAATCTGGTGCTCCTGCGCCTCGCGAACATCAATCAGGTAAGTAGGTTCGCCCTTGTCCAATCGCGCCTTGACTTCGCGTGGAGTGATTTCAAAAGGTAGGCTCATTCCGTCACGGGGCCAGGCGCTCCAGGCGCCATCGGTCTCCGCTACGAAGATACCGCAATCGGTCATGTAGCCTGTTGGGACGCCCCTGCCAAAACTCGATGGCGTCCGGCCTGAGGCGGTAGCCGCCCCAGTTCGGAGGAGTGGGGATGGGCTTGCCTTCAAATTCTTTTTCCTTCTCCGCCAGGAGTTCTTCCAGCTTCGCGCGATCTTGGATGACGGTGCTCTGCTGCGATACCCATGCGCCGAGTTTACTGCCTTCAGGACGGCTCTGAAAGTAAGCCTCCGACTGCTCCCGCGAGACTTTCCCGGCGATTCCCGTGATGCGCACCTGGCGCTCCAGTTCGCCCCAGTAGAAGACGAGTGCCGCGTGGGGATTCGCGTCGAGTTCCCTGCCTTTCTGACTTTCGTAATTCGTATAGAAAACAAAGCCGTCGGGTTCGACGCCTTTCAGGAGCACGATTCGCGCTGACGGCGCCCCGGTTCCATCCACAGTCGCCAGCGTCATAGCGTTCGGCTCAGGAATGGACGTCTCGCGAGCCTGCGCAAACCACATGCGGAACTGCTCGTACGGGTCGGGGTGCATGGCGTCTTCCGTGAGCCCCGCCAATGTATACGTCAATCGGAGATCATCCAGATTCATGTTCGTTTCGGAATTACGATATACCCCTCTGCCGCACTGCCGAGAACGAGGTTGCGATACTCGCCCCAATACCACCAGTGCGCCGCGATGTAGGCACAAAGCACCGCATCAAGTTGGTCTTCCACAGCCTTGAGTGCAGATCCGCCCTCGGGCACGCAGGGTAGTTTCGTCGCTATCAGGGCGGGTTCCCGATCTTTCAAGCTGCCGAGCAAACGCCGGAACTCTTTCAAAACCATTACGCGATCTGCCACTGGCCCCTTCTTGTACTTCAGGATGCGATCGAGCATGAAAAGCTGCACGCATGCGGCGTGTGGATGCACTTCTATTTGATAGCGCCCGGGCTTTCGCGGCGTAACAGCCTCCGCGTGAAGAAAGCCGCGTTCCTGCAGTTTGCGAGATAGTGATAACGTGCGGTTCGCAAACGGGCGGCTGAGATTGGCCGGATAGCATCCCGCATGATACTTCCCGAAATGGCGGTGAGTCAGCTTATCCACTTCGCGCATGCCCGTCGCATTGGGGATGACGATAGGCGCATCTATGCCAGCCATCGCCGGTCCGTCGCCTGCGTGTTGATCGACCCATTCCAGAACCTCCTCTACCTGCGCACGGCGCTCTGTACCGATCAACTCCAGAGCGCCGTTCCCGCAACGCAGCACGGCCAGGCCGCTGGGCTGGCTGACCCATCCGAAGTCGATTCCGAGAAAAACCACTACTCTTCGGATGTTAGCGCCAGTACCCTAGAAGAGTAGCTTCACACCGGCAACGGCCCAGGCTCCCGGCGTTTTGAAACCTTCTTCCAGATAGTTCTGGTTGAGAGCGTTCTCCACTCGCGTGTAGAACCGCACGCTGGTGTGGTCGGTGACCGGATGCGTGTAGTTGAGTGCGAGATCGAGCTTCCTCGGGCCAGGGAAGAGAAACGGACGGCTTCCGCTACCGGAGAAGAGCGGAAAGATGTAATCGCTGGCAGCCAAGAAGTTCGCCGTCACATCCACCCGCTTGCCGATTCGCTGAATCGCGGTGATCGTACCCATGTGATCGAATACGCGCAGCCCGCGCAAAGATCCGCCGATCAGACTGGAATTCCGCTCGCGGGCATTGGTGTAGGTGTAAGAAGCGTTCAGCGTGAGGGACCGCGTGATGCGGGTTTCGGCGCTCGTTTCGACTCCGCGCGCAAGACCTCCGCCCGTGTTGCGGTATCCACCGAATCGGCCGTACGGGTCAGTGCGATAGTTGATGGCACCTGAGAAGTCGAACACGATTGCTTCCTGCAGGCGCGTGTAGAAGTAGGTGGCGCGCAACACGACACGAGAGTTAAACAGGTACTGATCGAATCCTCCATCGACCGAAATCAGCCGGTCCGGACGCAGCAGCGGATCGCCATAAGCGGAAAAGCTTCCTCCATAAAACGATGCGCCGAAACGCTCATACAACGATGGCACGCGATAACCATTGCCTACGTGCGCTCGCAGCTTTGTGCCGGTGGACGCAGAAAGGTACGCGATAGAGCCATCCCCCGTGTAGGCGCTGGGCGGGTCGTTGAGTTTTACGTTCTGATACAGCGGCGCTCCTCCGGTAAACGACGGCTTATCCAATTCGAACTTCTGGACGCGGCCTGAGAGGGAAATCTGCAGGCGTCCGTCAAGCAATCGGATCTGATCCTGCGCAAATCCCGCGTGGCTGCCCTGCACGATCTGTACGCGTACGTTCACGCGCTGCGCGATGACGGGGTTCTCGTCCGTGGCGCGGTTGTCATAGCGCTCACGCTCATACTCGTAACCGCCGGTGATCAGTTGCCACCGTGTTAGCTGAAAATCTGTCCGGGCCTGGAGTGTGTCCAGCCGGCCCGCAAAAATATTCGAAGTGTTGAATGCAGGCTGGAAACTGACTCCGCCCGGGCCGTCGCGATTCTCGCGATTCGTCGTCAACCCCTGATACGTGACCTTGTACGACGCCGTGGGCGAGAGACGCTGTTGGAAGTTCACCAGGCCAGAGAAGTAGCTGCCCGCCCGCCGGTAGTCCGGGTCGTCCGGCGAGGCTGCAAGCGTCACTCCGTCAATCGCTGGTACAAAACCGCTGGGATATGCGCTGGCGCCAGGCAACGCAAAGGGAGACGTATTTAACTGCGTGAAGTTGTCGCTGGCGAACAGACGCCCGCCGACCGTGATGGTGGGGCTAAGCGAGTAGGACACGAAGCCCTGCCCCGCGGTGTTCCGGTAGCGGTCGTTTCCGTCGATTCCGCTCAGCACGTTCAGATGGACCAGGCCTGCCGTGTAGCGAAATCGATCCTGCAATGCGCCGCCGGCGACTTTGGCCAAGCCGCGTATCTCACCGAGTCCGCCGCCTTCGGCAGATATCTCACCTCGCACGCGTCCGCCGCCCTCATCGGTCACCAGGTTGATCACCGATCCTGCAGCATTCGTCCCATAGAGAGAAGAGCCGGATCCGCGCAAAATTTCGATGCGATCCGAATCCACCATGAGAAGGTCACCCAGGAACGCCGTGGCCTCGCCTTGCGGGGAGGAGGCATCCCGCAGGCGGAAACCATCCACGAGCAGCGACGAATCGAACGCACGAGTGCCGCGCGCGATCACTCGCGTAAGCGATCCCGGACCACCCAATTGAGCCACGCGAATACCGGGGGTGTAGCGAATCGCTTCCGCCACCGAGTAGACTTCTCGCTTATCCAGTTCCTCTCCGGTGAGAATAGTAAGCGCTTTCGCCTGCTCGTCCGTGGTTTGCGCCGTGCCGCTGGCCGTCACTTGCACCTGCGCGCTGAGCTTCTCCAGGTCGACCTTTACGTCCAGGTCCAGCATGCGATCGTCATCGATGTGGACCTTGGCTGTACCGGCCGTGCCGGTCGATCTGGCTTCCAGCAGATAGTCTCCAGCACTGAGTGACGGGAAGACGTAGGAGCCGGCGGCATCCGACTGCGTCTTGGAAGTGAGTTGGGAATCTCGCGACGTGATGCTGACGGTCGCGCCGGGAATAGGGTCGCCGGAAGGATCGAGGATTCTTCCTCGTACTCCCGTGTCGGCCGCGGATAACAGCGCCGCGGCTCCGAAAAGAATCAAAAACAGTTTCATTGCGCCTCGCAATCAGTGAAGTTGCGTAGACGACTCGGCCGTTAAAGTGGGAACTGAATGTGGCATGTAGAACCAGCCCTTCCCCTCGAAGGTGCAAGTCAATCTAACGCGCGCCGGCAGGTCTTCGGACTTTCAGGCGTTTTCCGTAACGGGAGTTTTCTACTGTCCGCGGCTTCCCAGCCCTCGGAAGAGCCAGTGCTTAAAATGCGGATTTCGTTCCTGATTACCGCTGCGGGGCAGCTCCGGATTCACACCGGATTCCCTTTTGCGACGTTTCACCGCGATGGATGGAAACGTACCGGCAGCCTTTTCAGTTTAACGCACGTCTGCCAGCTCAATGCGGAAATGCATGGTCAGCGGCTCGCCTGGTTCTAGCGTGTAGTCTTTCACCGATTCCGTTCGCCCCGGGAAGGCGGCCCCGACGAAGCCATAGTGGCGGAGGCACCACTGGTAGGCACGCTTCGGATCTTCCGGGATAATGCGAACACGGGCGCGCTGGCCATTGAAGTTGCCCTCGAGTTCAGCCCAGGTGAATACAGCACGGTCGCTGTCCTTAGCCAATACGCCTTCATTCGTACGGATTACGGTATCCGTGCGCGGAGCGAATCGCACGTTTAGACCGCCGTAACTCTTGCCTGCTTCAGCGCTGCCTGCCAACACCACAGGCCCCTGCAGTGCCTCGAATTTCACTTGAACGTCGAGCGCCCGCCTGTCGCCTTGAGAGGGATGCGCAAGGACGCGTGAGGTCTCGCGCACGAGCGAACCTTCTTTCGCTTCCCACGTGTTCACGGTATCCAACTGCGCGGTTTTACCGGATTTGGTGGCGGCCGAGACGCTCTTCGGATGGATACCGCCCTTCAGCATCCAGATGTCATATTGATTTACGTGCGGCCACCCCCAGAACAGGCCGCGGTGATGATAGTGATCCTTCGGAAAATCGTCGGTGACCACAACTCCAGCGGACGTATAGAGCGGCGAAAGGTAACAGCATCGCTTGCGATCCTCCGGCACACCCGCCGGAAGTTGCTCGGCTTCGTTGTATGTGAGTACCGGCTTACCCTGTTCCAGGAGGGTGAACTTACCCCCTTCGCTCTTCCACGTAAACTGGGCCATTAGGGTCCCGCACATCAGGAATGCAAGGCAGATCGAATTAAGCATTTGCCGCAGCCCTCACTTTCGCCTCGTCCACTTCTATGCCTAACCCCGGGCCCTGCGGCACTCGCAGTCCTCCCTCCTCCAACGCGAACGGCCTCTTGAGGAACGAGCCTGCCAGGAACTGGAGGCCGTTCAACGCTGCCGGATATTTCAGCCCGTATGCACCATAAAGCACCAGCGATGCAGCAAGAGAAACATCGGGATCCGTCAGGCCGCTGCCCAGAAAGAGCATCTTCTCACGTTCCAGGATTTCAACCTGTTTGCGTGCATCCCACAATCCTGCAGTGCGTGCCGGCTTCATCGCCACGCCGTCGAGTAATCGCAACTTGATGAACTCCTCCAGTTCTACGCTGGAGACAACGCCCTCATCCATCAGAATTGGCAGAGCGCCTTGTTGCCGCACCGCCGCGAACCCGGTCAGGCGATTCGCGGCTACCGGCTGTTCCAATATGTTCACTCCTGCGTCACGAAGTTTCGGAACTGCGTTCAGCGCCTGTTCGGTCGTGTACCCGCCGTTCGCATCGGCCCACAGGAAGCAGTCGGGAGCGAGCTTACGGACCACCCGCGCAAGCGCGATGTCCAGGTCCACATTGGGCGCTACTTTGATATTGAAATGCTTATACCCCCGGCGCTTGCCCTCTCCGACGAGCGTTTCCACTTCGCTCAGGTCGGTGGTATTCACAGTCCAACTCAGAATGATTCTGTCGATCGGCTTCCGGCCCCAGAGTTCGGCGAGAGATTTGCCGGCCAGCTTTCCCGTTACATCGTGCAGCGCTATGTCCACACCCGCCTTCGCAATCGGCATTCCGGTTGAGAACGAGGGAGCGATCGTCTTGTTCATGACTGCGTGCGCACCGGCAATATCGGTCGGATCCCGCCCGATTAGCATGGGGGCGATGTAGTTGCGCAACGTTCCGGTCACCGACTCGACGGTCTCGTAACTCCAGGTTGGTAGCGGTACGCTCTGGCCCCAACCAAATGTGCCGTTGCTAAGCGTGATCTTCACGAAGACTGCCTGGCGCTCAGGTTTGGTGAAGAATTTGAAATGGCCAGTGACCGGGTACTTCACCGGAAAGACTTCGATTTTCCGGATCACTCGTTCTTCGGCGGCCGTGCTCGTCAGCGCCGCCGCAGCACCGCCCATGAAGATGCGCCGTGTCATGGTCTGATGCCTGCCAGTATATCCGCGTTGTGACGGTATCGCCGTTGCACTTCTACGCGATCCCCATGGCTCGGCGGCCGTAAGGTCACAGGATCTCCAGATCCTCGTTGCTATGGAAGTGAAGAAGTCTCGCAGCAATACCATCCAGAGCCAGACTGGACTGAATCGCATTCCTATACCATGGCACGCAGCGATACACTGTCCCCATGGTCTTGATCACCGGCGCCAGCGGGATGCTCGGGCGAGCGCTCATGCATTCCTTCGCCAGTTGGGACGCAACTGGGCTCGCATACTCCCGTACCGGACCACATCTGACGCAGCTCGATCTGCGGGACGAGCCCGCCACAACCGCGCTGGTGCAGCAGATCAAGCCCGGCATCATCATCCACACAGCCGCGGAGCGGCGTCCCGATGTCAGCGAGAAAGATCCCAATGGCACCCTCGCCCTGAACGTTCGTGCCACGGCCCACCTGGCGCAGCTCGCCCGCGAGCTTGGATCGTGGATTCTCTATGTGTCCACCGATTATGTGTTCGATGGAACCAATCCGCCGTACACCCCTCGCGACACTCCGAACCCGCTCAATTTTTATGGAAGAACGAAACTGGAAGGCGAGCGCGCCTTGCAGGTAGCGGCTACTGACTGGGCGATCGTGCGCGCTGGAGTGCTCTACGGCAATGTAGAGTCACTGGACGAGTCCGCGGTCACCGCTGTAGTCAAGGATGTCCGTTCCCAGAAACATGCAAAGGTGGACCATTGGGCGAACCGGTATCCGACATTCGTGGATGATCTGGCGCTCGTGATTCGGGATATGGCGGAACGGCGCCTCAAGGGCATCTATCACTGGTGCGGGCCGGAGCGTTTCACGAAATACGAAATGGCTTTGGTCATGGGCGGGATTCTGGGCGTGTCGACGGCGCACCTGGAGCCCGATCCCAATCCGCCCGTGGGAGCGCCTCGTCCTCGCGACTGCAAGCTCGATACAAGTGCGCTGACATCCCTGCACATCTGCCATCACACTCCGTTTCGCGATGCGTTGCACCGTGTCCTCTTATAGAGGCTCGCCGCTACTCATGCCGCGCAGCCGGTCGCGTAGATGCAGATTGCGAATCAGCCGCAATAGCGAGTTTGGATGCAGGCCTAACAACTCCGCCGCAGCCTTGTAATCTCCTTTTGCCTGAGCCCACGCGCGCAGAATAGAATCGCGTTTCGCGCCACCAACAGAAACGTGGTAGATGCTGCTCCACTGATCGCTTGGAACGGCTTCGAGAATAGTCTCGGGCAGATCCTCCGGAAGTACCCAATCTGAATTGCCCAGCACCACGGCACGCTCGACCGCATTCTCGAGTTCGCGCACATTCCCCGGCCAGTTGTATTGCAGCAGCAGGCTCTCGGCTTCCGGAGAAAAGCCCTGCACCCTGCGGCCGCAGCGCCCCATGGATCGCACCAGAAAATAACGCGCCAGCAGCAACACGTCCTGCCCGCGTTCGCGCAACGCCGGCATACGGATCGCGACTACGTTCAGCCGGTGATAGAGATCCTCACGGAAGAGCCCCTTCTTCACATCCGCCAACAAGTCCTTGTTCGTTGCTGCCAAAACACGGACATCGAGGCGCAGGGTCTTCGTGCCGCCCACTCGCTGGAATTCCCGCTCCTGTAGAACGCGCAGCATCTTCGCCTGGAGCGCGGGAGACATCTCTCCGATCTCGTCGAGGAATACCGTTCCGCCCTCGGCGATCTCGAGTTTGCCCTTCTTCTGCGCCAGAGCGCCAGTAAACGATCCCTTTTCGTGTCCGAACAATTCGCTTTCCAGAAGCGTCTCGGTCAACGCCGCACAGTTGATTGCCACGAACGGCCGCGCTCTTCTGTTGCTTTGTTCATGGATGGCATTCGCCACGAGTTCCTTGCCCGTGCCGCTCTCACCGAGAATCAAAATCGTCGTATCCTGCGGAGCCACACGCGACGTCATCTCGAGCACCTTCCGAATCACGAGACTCTCCCCCACGATTCCGGATGGAGCCACGCGCTCCTCGAGCAGCTTTCTTTGGATCTGCAGCGACTCCACTTCTCTGGCGTTTTCGAGAGCCATGGAGGCGAGGCCCGCAATCGAGCTCAAGGTATCCCTCAGGGAGACGAATCCAACCGGAGCCGACCGGCTGCGGATCGCGATCGCACCTTCCAACAGGCCGCGAACAAATAAAGGCGCCGCCGCCGTCTGGCCGCCTGCTCCCGTCACCGGCCCTTCGCGGGCAGCCTCTGCGGCCAGCCCCGCCAAGTCGCTCTCGCGTTGTTCCAGATCTTCAGCGCTCTTCCCAAGCACCACGATTCCATACTGAACCGGAAGCAGTTCGCCGATCACGTGAATGATCTGTTCTTCGAGCGCCTTCATCTGCGATTCGCTATTGGCCGCAGCCAGGGCGCGGAACAAGTACAGGAGTGTGGCGGCGCAGAACAGCTCCATCCCTGCGCCTGCCGTTTCCCCGGTTGCTTGTTTTTGAAACACGAGCACGGTCTCTCCAACCGCAATTTGATCGCCGTACCGCAGCATCTTCCTAGGGCTACGGATTCCGTTGACACGCGTCCCTGCATTGGACCGGTGGTCGATCAGTTCATATCCCTCGTCCTTCCGCAAGATCGAGCAATGGCGCCACGCGCATTCCGGATCATCCAGCCGAAGTTGCGAGTCTGGATCGCGCCCAATCCGAAACTCCCCGTCTCCAAGAGACAGGCGCGCACCAGCGTTGGTTCCGTGCACCACCATCAACTCGGCGCTCATTTGCTGTCGCACAGTGTACCAATCTCGTGAACCTGCCGGTTTACGGCCATGAACCGATCAGTGAGTGCATTCCCGCGGCGCGAACCGGTTTTCAAGAGCTTATGAACAAAAAACGTGTGGCAGGGAGCCTGCATTGATACTTGCGTCCCGACCGACACAGAAAGTACAGAGGAGTAAGACGATGAAAACCAGGTTCTTCGCAAATGTGACCATGACAGCGGCACTGGCCGTTGCCGGAAGCGTAGCAGGATTCGCCATGAACGGCAGCATGAGAGCTAAGATCGACTTCCCGTTCCGTGTAATGTCCGCGGAAATGCCTGCCGGTACCTATCAGGTCTCACAGGAAAACGTAAATGGCGCAAAACGCTTCTATTTGCGGAATGCGCAGGCCCAGAAGCACGCTATCGTCGTGGCGCAGTCCTATACGACCTCGAAATCAGAACGGCCGAGTCTGACGTTCCGCTGCGTATCCGCGGGGTGCGGGCTCACCGCGGTCTCTGCCGGCGATGGCCAGAGCTACGCAACGCCCTCCCCCAAATACAGGAGTTCCGAAGGCGAGCGCCTGGTCACGGTTTATCTGGATCGCACGGCCGGCGATTATTAAAAACCTGCCCTCAGGTTGATCCCCCGAAAAAGGAGCTGCTTCGGCAGCTCCTTTTTTTGCGCTGCCGCGAATTAGCGTTTGCGTTCAATACACGTAACCTACTGGTTCGGCTCTTTACGAATTCACAAGCACTTAGCGTCGAAAATCCAGCGGCCCTCTTCGTGCAATCTTTCTATGCGGTTCCAAAGAGGAGGATCGTATGGTTACCAATCTGATTGCAAAGATCTCTTTGATGGCGGCCCTTACAGCCGCTGCCGTATCCGCTGCGCCGATGGAGGCAAACATCAGCTTCCCCTTCCGGGCACGCAACAAGACTTTATCGGCTGGCCAATACAACGTATCAAGAACGACCGTCGGGGCATTCCCCGTCTTCGCCCTGCACAACATCAAAACTCACGAACACGTGTTCCTGATGAGCCGTTATTCCGTGTCCTCTCAAACTGCCGACGAGAAGGCGCGCCTGGTTTTCGCTTGCAACTCGGCTGCTTGTGGCCTGACTGAGATCTGGACGGGCGAACGCAACGGGTGGGTAACGGCCCCGCCGCGCTACTCAGCCGGTGAGAAGGAACGGATCGTGACTGTGTACCTGGATAAGGTATCGGGCGAATGAGTTCAGCCGGAATCTCACAATCCCGCATGCTGGCGAGAGCCGCCTCGGCGGCTCTCTTTTTTTTCGGATACTCCTCAACCCCGAAATGGCTTTAACCAAGCGGCTCAGGCGATGAACCATTCGGTTCACAGATGCTCGTTCTCCTCACGATTTCCCAACAACTTACGCTGTGGTCCCTCGCTTGCACTTATGCAAAACGTTCCCAGAGCAGACCGCCCCAGGAAGAGAAAGGAAACATCACCATGAAAAGCACATTCTTCGCGATCGCGACCCTATTTGCGGCGGGCACCAGCGCCCTCGCCTTTGACGCAAACCTGCTCAAGGCAAACGTCAGTTTCCCGTTCAAGGCATCCACGGCCAGCCTACCCGCCGGCGCGTATCAGGTGAACGTATCCACTACCAACGGAACCCCTCAGATCTTCGTGCGGAATAGTGAGAGCGGGAAAGCCATCGTGTTGATCGGCCGCTACGGCCTGCAGAGCGCATCCGTAGGACATCCACGCCTCATCTTCAAGTGCTCCGGTTCCGAGTGCGGACTCGTCGAAGTCTGGAACTCGGACAGTGCCGGATGGGCTACGCAGTCCCCGAAGTTCACCGCCGCCGAGAAGGAGCGCATGGTCACCGTATATCTCGACCGCGCTGCTGGCGAATAGTTCTTGCCTTGTTGTCTACTCCAATCACTCTCCCCCGGAGCCGCCAACCAGCGGTTCCGGGCTTTTGTTGTTAGAAACGGCGGGCATGCTACGCTAGGTATTTGTCAGGCTCCGGGCTCCGTGCAATGGGCGGCTGCAAACCCCGCCAGGTCCGGAAGGAAGCAACGGTAGTGGTTTAGCTTGTGTGCCGCGGATCACCCGGGGTCTGGCATAATGAACACTCTGGCAGGCTGAAGCCTCCGTTTCGCATGTATCAGGTCATTGCCCGCAAGTACCGTCCAGCGAAGTTCTCTGAGCTGATCAGCCAGGAACACGTCCGAACCACCCTCGAAAACGCCATCCGGCAACAACGCATCGCGCACGGCTATATCCTGGCCGGTCAACGCGGAACCGGCAAAACCACAGTCGCGCGTATCATTGCCCGCTGCCTCAACTGCATCCAGGGACCCACCCCCGACCCGTGCGGCGTCTGCTCCAGTTGCGTGGAAATCGCCCGGGGCTCCAGTGTAGACGTCATTGAGATCGACGCAGCTTCCAATCGCGGCATCAACGAGATGCGCGAGCTGCGAGAAAACGTGCGATACCGCCCTGCACGTGACCGCTACAAAGTCTTCATCATCGACGAAGCGCACCAGATCACCAACGAAGCTTTCAACGCGCTGCTGAAAACGCTGGAGGAGCCGCCGGAATGGGTCGTCTTTATCCTCTGCACCACCGAAGTTCACAAGATCCCAACGACTATCGCGTCACGCTGCCAGCAGTTCAGTTTTCGATCGGTTGATTTCACTGAATTGATGTCGCGCATGCGCTGGATCTGCGAGCAGGAAGGTGTACAAGCGAGCGACGATGCACTCGCGGTTCTCGCGCAGATAGGAGAAGGCAGCGTACGCGATTCCCTATCGGCTCTCGACCAGGCCATCGCCTGCTGTGGCAACACGCTCCAGCCGGATGAAATTCGCGGCCTGTTCGGAATTTTCTCACTGGACTCGCTGAAGCTGGTGAGCGACGCGCTCATTGAAAGCAGCCCGCAACGCATGCTCGAAGTGGTTCAGGAACTCGAGCGCAACGGGCAAAATCTGCAGCACTTCTGCCGCGAGCTTTCCCGCTATTTCCGTAACCTGCTGGTGTCGAAGATCTCGGGCGGCCAGACGCGGCTGATCAGTGCATCGGCGGCCGAGCAGGATCGTATGCTGCAAACCGCATCGCAGTTCACGGAAGAAGATTTGACGCGGTATCTGCAACTGACACTCGATCTGTTCAAGGATCTGCAAAGCTCCTTGCAGCCGCGCCTGCACCTGGAGATCGGATTGCTGCGCCTGGTGCACGCCGGCCGTTTACTGCCCATCGAGCAGGCACTCGCGGGCATGACATCCAAACCCGCAGCGGCACCGGCACCAGTACCGAAGGCTTTACCCCAGGCCGCGCCTGCTGCGCCGCCGCGCCCCGCAGGTCCATCCCCGTTTGAAAAGGATCGCCTTCGCAAAGCCGCCGCCCCTGCGCCGCCTCCGCCACCGAAACCCACGCCGCAAGCGTCCGCACCGGCCGCCGCGGCCGCAGTGGCCACAGCACTGAGCGGCGACTTGAAGGAACAGTTGCAATCTGTGCTGACGGATCTCGGCATGACGTTCACCGCCGACGCAGTGGAGCATTCACTCGTAACGGAACAGAACGGCGAACTCATCTTCACCACGCCGAAGTTGTTTCAACTCGCGATGGCCCCGGCCGACTTGCAGAAGGCCGCACTTCAGATTTTTGGCAAACCGATGCGCGTGAAGGTGAACATCGGCGAGACCGGTATATCCACGCAACCAAAGGCCGAGAAGGCCGGCCCTGTCGGCGATGAAGAAGCAACGCAACGCGCGCTCTCCCATCCCGATGTTCAGAAATTTCAGGAACTCTTCCCGGACGCGCAAGTCCGCGCTGTACGAAATCTCAAACAGGAGTAGCTCCCATGAAAATGCCCGGCGGAATGAACATGCAGGCCATGATGAAGCAGGCCCAGCAGATGCAGCAGAAGATGCAGGAAGAGGTAGCCGCAATCCGTGTAGAAGCATCGGCCGGAGGCGGCATGGTCACCGTCAAGATGGATGGCCACAAGAACTGCCTCGGTGTGAAGATCGATCCGGAAGCCTCCGGAGATGTGGAGATGCTGCAGGACATGGTGATGGCCGCTTTCAACGAAGCACATAAGAAAGTGGAGGAGCAGGCGCAGTCGAAGATGAGCGGCATGCTCGGCGGTCTCGGACTGCCTCCCGGAATGTTCTAGTCAATGCCCGACTTCGCGGAACCGCTCGCTCATCTCATCCAGGAAGTGAAGCGCCTGCCCGGCATCGGCCAGAAGTCCGCTCAACGCATCGCGTTTCACATTCTCCGCGCCCGCCGCGAGGATGTGGAGCGCCTTTCGCAGGCCCTGCTGGACGTAAAGGACAAGCTCGGCATCTGCGCGATGTGCAACAACATCTCGGACAGCGAGCTTTGCCAGTATTGCCGGGACTCCTCTCGCGATCAGTCGGTAATCTGTGTCATCGAGGAGCCGCACAACATACTGCCTATCGAGACAACGCGCCAATTCCACGGTCTTTATCATGTGCTGCACGGATCAATATCGCCTCTGCGCGGAATCGGCCCGGAACAGCTTAAGATCAAGAGCTTGCTGGAGCGTTTGCAGACCGGCAGTGTGACCGAGATCATCGTAGCCACGAATCCTACCGTGGAGGGCGAGGCCACCTCCGCCTACCTGTCCCGCCTGCTAAAACCTCTTGGCCTGAAGGTCACGCGCATCGCTATGGGCATTCCGGTTGGCAGCGACCTGGAATTTGCCGACGAAGTCACCATGCTAAAATCGCTTGAGAATCGGCGCGAGATTTAGACAGCTGCCCTATAAACGCCCCGCAGGAAAATCTTTACAAAACTCCCCTCGCTGACTCGCATATAGTAGACAGATATCTACAGGTGGGGCAGGTTCAGGAACGAACCGTCTGCGTACCACGGGAGGGAATATGTCTCGTTTTATCGTGCTGCGGGGCTCCATTACAGCAGCGTTGCTCATGTTATCGTTGACCTCTCTGCGGGGCCAGCAAACCAATGCAACTTTGTTAGGGACTGTCTCCGATGCTTCAGGTGCAATAGTTCCCGGAGTGGCCGTTCGCGCCGCCAATCTCGCCACGAACAACGTCCGGGAATCGACTACAGACACGGCCGGGAACTACTCCATCCCGTCCCTTCCCGCGGGCGAGTATCGGATTACTGCGACACGTCAGGGATTTCAGGTACAGCAGATCGACAACATGACGTTGCAGGTCGATCAAACGGCACGCGTCGATTTTGTCATGAAGGTCGGCAATGTCAACGAGACGGTCAACGTGAGTGCCGGCGTCGTTCTGCTGCAAACTGAAAACGCCAGCGTGGGCACTGTGATCGAAAGCGGCAAGATCGTCGATCTGCCCCTCAATGGACGGAACTTTATCCAGCTTGCTCAACTGATTCCCGGCGTCCAGGCGGGAACCCCTGGATCCATTACAGTTCGCCGTGGCCGAGGGTCAGTGGGCCAGACAGACGCCGCTTACGGTTCCACCGCTGCCTCAGCCAATGGTTCCCGCGACACCGCGAATCGTTTCTATCTTGACGGTGTAGAGGTGATGGACTATGACGCGATGACGTACAGCTTCTCGCCTTCGGTCGACTCTCTCGCCGAGTTCAAGGTCCAGACCAGCACTTACTCCGCCGAGTACGGCGGCGCACCGGGCGGCCAAGTCAACATCCTCACAAAGAGCGGGACCAATCAATACCGCGGAACGCTTTGGGAGTTCAATCGCAATGATGCATTGACGCAAACTTACGACGCCATCGCGGGAAAGAGCGTACCGCCGCCCCGCTTGAATCGCAATCAATTCGGCGCGAATGTCGGCGGCCCGGTTTATATTCCGAAGCTTTATAAAGGTACCGACAAAACGTTCTTCTTCTTCAACTGGGAATCCGGCTATGCGGCCCAGGGCGCAACCAGCGCTTACCGCATCGTGCCCCCGGCCGACATGCGGAGCGGCGACTTCAGCAAACTGGTGAATGCCCGTACCGGCACTCCTATCGTCCTCAGGGATCCGTTAAATATCGGAATAGTCGGGAACGTGATACCCAAGTCCGCCTTAAGCCCGCAGGCTCTTGCATTCCTGCAGTTCGAGCCCACTGCGAACGCCAGCAATGGAGCCTTCAACTTCGCCTCCACACCGGCTAGCGCCACCTCTTACCAGCGCAACTACACGACGCGTATCGATCACATCCTCTCGCAGAAGGACAACATCAGCGGCCGGTATACGTTTAACGATACATACGAAGCGGGCATACCTTTCTGGGGGCACGATGAACGTAATAATCTCGGCCGCACGCAGAACGTCTCTCTCTCCTGGACCCGTACGGTAGCCGCTTCGATCGTCAATGAAGTCCGCGGTGGTTGGCACCGTTTCAATGAAGCCGAAGTGTTCGGCACAACAAACGATTCCGCGTATGACGTCACGGGCAAGATGAACCTGCCGCTCGTCTCCCGGCTGCCCGAAGAATTCGGTCCGCCCACCATCAACATCAGCGGCGCGGACGGCAATTTCGACATGTACAACCTGCAGCGTCAGATCGGTCCTCGCATTCGGTCAAACTCCATTGCGCCGTTTACAGAAACTCTCTCCTGGCAGCTTGGCAAACACTTCTTACGATTCGGCGCTGAGTTCGACCGCCGAGGTGTGACGTTCGGACAGGCTCGCGCCCCCCGTGGTTCGTTCTCTTTCGATGGAACCTACACCGGTTCGGCGCTGGCGGATTTCATGCTCGGCTACGTCCGCTCGGCTAACGTCAATCCTGCCCACACCAATACCGACTTGCATAATTGGTGGCAGGCTTACTTCGTCAATGATGATTGGAAGGTCACTCCGCGCCTCACCGTCACGCTCGGCTTGCGCTACGACTACTTCCAGCCGTACAAGCAGTCCGATGACAGGATCGCCGACATCTACCAGAACGGCTTCGTTGTGGCGAACGTAGTGACACCGCAGAACTCGCCGTATGGCCGCGGACTGATTCAGCCCGACCACAACAACTTCGGTCCGCGCTTCGGCTTTGCCTGGCGTCCCACAGTGGCTGGCGATACCGTGGTGCGCGGCGGTTACGGCATCTATTTCACGCCGGAGATCTCAAACGCGATCTTCGCCATGGCGGAGGGCGCACAGGCTACCAGCGGCGCGAATGTCGCCGGAAACATCGTCGGAGTTCCGAATATCTTCTTCAACAATCCGTTCGCCTCGGCGGTCACCAGCGGCGCCCTCAACTTCGCCGTCAGCAATGACCAGAATATGCGCGATAGTTATATCCAGCAATGGAACCTCAATATTCAGCGCAAGCTGCCCGGAGGTATCGTTCTGGACACAGGGTACGTCGGCTCCAAGGGAACTCGCTTATTCGTGACGTATGGCGATTTGAATCGGCCCATCGAAGTGGTCGATCCCCGTACACCCGGACTCGCCAGCCTGAACGCGCGCCGTCCCAATCAGCAGTTCCAACGCGCGGTGCAGGCAGACAAATCGAACGGCAATTCTATCTACCACTCGCTGCAGTTTAAGGCAGAGCGCCGTTTCTCCACTGGCCTCACCTTCCTTACTGCCTACACGTTCGCAAAGTCGATATCGGGTCCCAGTGACATCGGCGGCCAGGTCGGCGGCGGCTTCTTTATCGGCTCGCCGCAGGACGTCTACAACGCACGTGCGGACCGCTCCGTCTCAGGCTTCGATCTGACGCACCGCTTCGTGCAAACCGTTCTTTACGATTTGCCGTTCTTCAAGAACACGCACGGCGCCCGCAAGTATCTTCTTGACGGCTGGCAGGTCTCCACTATCATGACGTTTCAAAGCGGTTTCCCCGCCCCAATCGACTTCGGCGTGGACACAACCGGCACAGGCATCGGTTCCCGTGCCGACGTTGTAGCCGGCCAAAAAGGCAACTTGAGCGGCAGCGACCGGACCTGGAAGCGCTGGTTCAACACGGCAGCGTTCGCACAGGCGCCTTTCGGGCGCTTCGGCAATTCCCCGCGCACGAATGCCATCCGGCTACCGGGCATGGAAAACGTCGATTTCTCGGTCAACAAGAGCTTCCGCATGACCGAAAAGCGCTCACTCGAATTCCGCACCGAGGTATTCAACCTGTTCAATCACTTCAATCCGGATCCGAGTACCGTGGACCGCAACATCCGTTCCGCAACATTCGGCTCAATCGGCGGCGGCGTCCAGGGAGTGACCACTCGCGTTATCCAACTCGGCGCCAAGCTGTACTTCTGAGCGGTATGCCCGATCAGCGGGCCGCCTGCCTTTTCGGCGGATCGCTGATCCGGAATTCGAACACACCTTCCCGGAGGACATGCTCCGGTTTGTTCGGCAGTACAAAACGCAAACTCACGGAAATGTTCCGGCCCGTAGGGCACCGGTCGCTCACGCGAAGAACCGAATATTTCTGTGTTGCACCAACGTGATCGTAGCTTCCCCATTGATCCCGAATCGGTGCCAGCGGCTCCAGACAAGGGTGCCAGGCCACTACCTCTCCTCCTCGGTACGCGTCCCGGTCCAGCAGTTGGAATACGATGGATTCGCCCGGATTCGCCACGCCATCGCCATTTCCTTCGCCCATCGATGCCTCGGCGCGCTCAATGGCGTGTCTCCAGACAGTGCGGCGAACGCCGTCGGCAATCGAAACTCCGTCAATAGGCGGACCTCCAGGTACCGCGGGAGGTTTAAGACCCGGGACAACCGTCCCGATGTCACTGCGTTTCTCCGAAATAAACACATAGTAGTTCCCGGCGCCCAGCGAGAATGTAAGCCGCCCGGCGCCGTCGGACTGTCGAGAGTAGCGCCTCGTCCTCCCTGTCGTCAGATCAGTCTCACCGATCCAATACCGGATATGCTGCCGATACAGCGCATCCGTCTGGATCTGCATTGCCGCTGGCCCGCTAGCCCGAAACCCGGAAGGGGACACATCTGCCAGAGTTACAAACCCTTCGCCCTTTCCTGGACACTGAACCGAGTAGCCCCACACTTGAAACGAAGGATAGAGATCTGCATGTGTCCAAGGCGAAGGCTTGGGAAGTGGGTTCTCAAATGCCCGCATATGAAAATCGAGTGTCTTCGCCATCCCTGGTGTGCCATGCGTCGACGGAAACACTTCCACCTCGTGATGCGTGCGCGCAGGCTGCCAGATTTTTTGCATCTCACGGTGATACCAGCGGATGAAGTCCTGAGACCCAATCACGAGCCGCGTATACATGCCTTCGTAATTCGCGTACTGATATGTCGGCGACCACTCCGTAGCAAAGCCTTTGCCGCCCATCACGAACTCGGATGAGCCCATGAAGTTCGAGGCGCTCCCGATTCTGTCCGGATATTTCCACGCGAGGAAATAAGCCATCCAACCGCCAATCGAGACACCGGACACTCCACGATGAGTCCGGTCCGCCAACGTCCGGTAATGAGCATCCACATAGCCCACTAACTCGAGAAAATACTCCGCAAAATCCCTGTGCGTATCCCCGGGCGTGCAATCAGCAGGAGAGGCATCGAACGGGCACTCGTTGTAAGGCCGCTTCCGTGTGTCCCCTGGATAGCGAGGGTTGTAGCCATCCGGCCGCACAATGATTACGTCGTGCGATGCGGCGTAGCTGGAGAGGTTATCGCCGTTGTAGCCGAAATCATAATCGCCCACTTCTTCGCTTGGCTTGTTGAAGCGTTCCCCAAAGCCATGGAAAAAGTAGACCACCGGATAGCGCTTCTCGAGATTCCGTTCGTAATCTCGCGGCAGGAAGATACGATAGTCGCGCGTCTCGTGGAAGACTTGGCTGTAATGCAATGCGTCAATACACGCGCCCTTCCCCCCGAAAAGGATCGCGAGAAGCAAGAGATTGCATACCTTCAGCATGCTTGGCTACTGCATTATAAGACTCATAGGCGCATCGCCGAAAAAGAAAAAGGCCCCAATCGCCGGCCGGCGACCAAGGCCTCAAGATACAATGCTGAACTTAAGAAAGCTTCTTCTGCGCAGTTGCTAGACGAGCTTCCGCACGCTTCAACGCGTTGAGTGCGCGGCCCACGTCCAGAGTCCCGGCGCTAGTCGCGCGCGTCAGCCGGTCCTGAGCCCGCTTCAGCGCCCGCTCCGCGCGAGCCACATCGATCTCGTTCGGCTGCTCGGCGCGGTCGGCCAGAACGCGAACGTGATTATTCAGAATCTCCACCCAGCCGCTGCCGACAAACAGACGCCGCCGTCCTTCCGGAATGGTGTAGGTCAGTTCGCCGATCCCGAGTTCCGCGATCAGCGCGGCATGGTCCGGCAACACGCCCAGCATGCCGTTGGCCGCGGGAATCTGCGCCTCTTTAACGTGCTCCTTGATCAGGAGACGGTCCGGCGTAGCGATCTCGAGTTCGAACGTGACGGCCATTAGCCCTTCTTCATGTCCTCGGCGCGCTGCAGCACATCATCGATGGTGCCCTGCATGTAGAAGGCCTGCTCGGGAATTTCATCGTGCTTGCCCTCAACGATTTCCTTGAAGCCCTTGATCGTATCGGCCAGCTTCACGTACTTGCCCTTAAAGCCGGTGAACTGCTCGGCTACGTGGAAGGGCTGCGAGAGGAAGCGTTGCACCTTGCGGGCACGCGCCACCGTGAGGCGATCGTCTTCGGACAACTCGTCCATACCCAGAATCGCGATGATGTCCTGCAGATCCTTATAGCGCTGCAGAATCTGCTTCACGGCCTGGGCCGTGTTGTAGTGATCGGCGCCGAGAATACGGGCGTCCAGAATTCGTGACGTGGACGCGAGCGGATCGACGGCCGGATAGATCCCCAACTCGGCGATCGACCGCGACAGGTTCGTAGTTGCGTCCAGGTGCGCGAAGGCGGTCGCCGGAGCAGGATCGGTGTAGTCGTCTGCGGGCACGTAAATGGCCTGCACCGACGTGATCGAACCCTTCTTCGTGGACGTGATGCGCTCTTGCAACTCGCCCATTTCCGTAGCCAGGTTCGGCTGGTAACCCACTGCCGAAGGCATGCGGCCCAACAGCGCCGATACTTCAGAACCGGCCTGCGTGAAACGGAAGATATTGTCGATAAACAGCAGCACGTCCTGGCCTTCTTCGTCACGGAAGTATTCCGCAACCGTCAGCCCGGTCAGACCCACGCGGAGGCGCGCCCCTGGAGGCTCGGTCATCTGCCCGTAGATCAGCGCCACTTTAGATTTCGTATAGTCGGTCGGATCGAGAATGCCGCCTTCCTGCATTTCGAGCCAGAGGTCGTTGCCTTCGCGGGTGCGCTCACCCACGCCCGCGAACACCGAAACACCGCCATGGTTCTGGGCGATATTGTTGATCAGCTCCATGATCACGACGGTCTTGCCGACGCCGGCGCCGCCGAAAAGGCCGATCTTGCCGCCGCGTAGATAGGGCTCCACAAGGTCGATGACCTTGATGCCCGTCTCGAACATCTGCAAATCGGTCGACTGCTCGTCGAATGCTGGAGCCGGGCGATGGATGGGATAACGCTTTTCGGCGTTCACCGGCCCCATCTTGTCCACAGGCTCTCCGATCACGTTCAGCACGCGGCCTAAGGTATGGTTTCCGACCGGCACGGTGACAGGCGCGCCCGTGGCGTACGCCTTCATACCGCGGACCATGCCTTCGGTGGGCTGCAGCGCGATGGTGCGAACGCGGCCTTCACCGATATGCTGGGCCACTTCCACAATGATGTTGATCGGTTCCGGGACGTTGAAGCCTTCGCTCGTAATACGAAGCGCTTCGTGGATGACGGGGATCTCCCCCTCGGCGAACTGAATATCGATTGCCGGCCCGGCGATCTGGATGACCTTGCCGACCTTCAATCCCGTGAGTGCCATTGTCGATGCCATATGTTCCTTACTAATCCAATGCGGACGCGCCGCTCACTACTTCAATAATTTCTCTTGTAATACTCGCCTGACGAACGCGGTTCATGAACAACGTCAGGCTTTCGATCACGTCGGCCGCGTTCGAACTTGCCGCATCCATCGCAGTCATGCGCGCGGCGTGTTCCGCCGCTGCGGATTCCAGCACCGCCGAGAATACTTGAATTTCCACGTAGCGCGGAAGCATCGTTGCCAGCAAATGCTCCGGCTTCTGTTCGAAGATATAGTCGATCCGCCCCCCGCCTTCCGGAGGAGCGACGGGCAGAATGCGCGTTACAGCCAGCTTCTGGCTCATCACGCTCTTGAATTCGTTGTACAGCAGGTACACGGCGTCTATCTCGTCGTCCTGCATTCGCTGCACCACTTTCTTTGCGATGGGCGCGATGGTGTCGTACGTCGGCTTGCCGTACAGATCGAGATACTCGCCTGTGATCTTCGCATTGCGGCGGCGGAAGAAATCGCGCCCTTTCCGGCCAAGCGTTTCGATTTCGATCGACGCATCCCGGTGCTCTTCCAGGAAGCGTTGTGCCGCCTTGATGAGGTTTCCATTGAAGGCGCCGGCCAATCCTCGGTCGGATGTCAGCAGCAGAAGCAGAATTCGCTTTTCGGGCCGGTTCGCCAGCAGCGGCGAATTTGCCGTTTCCTCATTATCGGTCGCGGCCGAGATAACGTTCGACAAGGTCTGCCGCAACATCGCCGCGTACGGGCGCGCCGCGATCACACGGTCCTGGGCACGGCGCAACTTCGCGGCCGAGACCATTTTCATGGCCTTGGTGATCTGCTGCGTGTTCTTGACCGAGCGGATTCGCCGGCGTATGTCGATAAGGCTGGGCATTGGTTACCGTTTCGCCGCGGCTGCGGATTCGTGCTCGGCGACGAACCGTTCCTTCATTTCCTTGATCACCTTCGTGAGTTCCGCCTTCATCGCGTCATCCAGCACCTTCTTCTCGCGAATCTGCTGCAACAGGCCGGGATGTGCGTTGTCCACGAAACGGTACAGTTCGGCTTCGAAGGCGCGAACCTGTTCCACAGGCAAATCGTCCACCAGCCCCTGGGTTCCGGCATAAATGATCAGGATCTGTTTCTCAACCGGAAGCGGCTGAAATTGGGGCTGCTTCAAGATCTCCACCAGGCGCTTACCGCGATTCAACTGGCGTTGCGAAGACTGGTCGAGGTCCGAACCGAACTGCGCGAATGCCGCGAGTTCGCGATACTGCGCTAGATCCAGACGCAGGCTGCCCGCAATCTGGCGCATGGCTTTGATCTGCGCGCTGCCGCCGACGCGGCTGACCGAGATGCCGACGTTGATAGCCGGACGCACGTTTGAGTTGAACAGGTCCGATTCCAGGAAGATCTGGCCATCGGTGATCGAAATCACGTTCGTTGGAATGTAGGCCGATACGTCACCGGCCTGCGTCTCGATGAACGGCAGAGCGGTGAGCGATCCTCCGCCCTTTTCATTGGAGAGCTTCGCGGCCCGCTCCAGCAGGCGGCTGTGCAAATAGAACACGTCGCCAGGATACGCCTCGCGTCCTGGAGGACGGCGGAGCAGGAGCGAGATCTCTCGGTACGCGGCAGCGTGCTTCGATAGATCGTCGTAAATGACGAGAGCGTGCTTGCCGTTGTCGCGGAAATACTCGCCGAGTGCGCAGCCGGCATACGGCGCGATGTACTGCATCGGCGCCGGGTCGGACGCGGTAGCGGCGACCACGATGGTGTAGGCCATCGCGCCGTATTCCTGCAGCGTCTTCACCACCTGCGCTACAGTGGAGCGCTTCTGACCGATTGCGACGTAGATACAAATTACGCCGCTGTCCTTCTGGTTGATGATCGTGTCGAGCGCGATTGCCGTTTTGCCGGTCTGGCGGTCGCCGATGATCAGCTCGCGCTGGCCGCGGCCGATCGGAATCATCCCGTCAATGGCCTTGATGCCGGTTTGGAGCGGCTCTTTCACAGGCTGCCGGTCCACAACGCCGGGCGCCAGGCGTTCGAGCGCGTTGAACTGGTCCGTATCCACCGGGCCGCCATCGTCGATCGGCTGGCCGAGTGAGTTCACCACACGGCCGATCATGGCTTCACCTACCGGGATCGACATAATGCGTCCCGTGCGGCGGACCTCTTCGCCTTCCTTGATTTCGGTATAGTCGCCCAACAGCACCGCGCCAACTTGGTCTTCTTCAAGGTTCAGCGCGATGCCGGATACCCCGTGAGAGAACTCGATCAGTTCGCCGGCCATCACAGTCTCCAGACCGTGAATACGCGCGATGCCGTCGCCGACCGAGATCACAAATCCGGTCTCGGAAACGTTGACCGCGCTGTCGTAGTTTTCAATTTCGCTGCGGAGTACCCGCGTAATTTCGTCTGCTCGAATCTGAGCCATAATTTCCTCTGCTGCTACTCGTGCTGATCCACGTCGCTTGTGATTATTGGAGCATGCGGCTACGGAGTGTATTCAATTGCGAGCGGATCGAACCGTCATACACCGTGGACCCGATCTTTGCCATCACGCCTCCGATCAGGTCCCCATCCACTGCGTACTGAACCCGAACCTGCTTGCCGGTCAGACGTGCCAACTCCGATTGCAAGAAGCCTTGCTGCTCCGCAGTGAGCGGAGCTGCCGATTTCACCTCCGCCCGCACGATTCCAAGCTGCTCGTCAATCGCGGCCTCGAAAGACTCGCGGATCTGATGCAGCAGGTGGATACGGCGGCGGTCGATAAGAACAAAAAGAAAATTGCGAACGGTTCGGGATACCCCCGCCATTTCGCCAAGCTTCAATACGACTGCGCGCTTGCGCACAGCTGGCACGGCGGGCGAAAGCAGCACTTCCTTCAGGTCATGCGATTGCTGGAACAGATCGTCCATGACGCGAAGTTCATTCGTGGTCTGCTCCACCGGACGATCCGGAGCGCTCATCACGATTTCAGCAAGCGCGTGGGCGTAGCGGATGGCGACGATTTGCGACATTAGTTATGCGCCGCCTTTCCGTTCAGGTCGCGAACGAAGCTGCGGACAAGGCCATCCTGATTTTGCGGGGTAATGGTCGCTCTCAGCCGCTCCTCTGCCAGTTGCAGCGCTAACTGCGCCGAATAGGCCTTTAGGTCCTGGGTGGCGTGCTTGGCCGCCGACGCAATTTCCAGTTCAGCGCGGGCCTGAATCTTCGCGAGCTCGGCTGCGGTTTCCGCTCTCAATCGGGCGTTCTCCGCTTCCATTTCCTTACGGGAGCCGGTGCGCATCTGCTCGATGTCGACCCCGAGATTACGAATGCGGGCATCGATTTCGGCGGCCCGGCGTTCCGCGTCCGCCTTCACCTCTTGCGCGTCCTCAATCCCTCGGCGGATCTCTTCGGATCGGGTCCGGAAGTAAGGTCCACCCAACTTGACCGCAAGGTATCCGAGTCCCGCGGCGAGGATCGCGAAATTCACCCACTTCCATTCAAGCTCGTGAGGAATTTCCGCTTCTTTCTCCTCGTGCTTGGCTTCCACAGCCTGGTGCGCAGCTTCTTGCTGCTTGCCTTCTGCGAACGCTTCAGCGCCCTTCGGACGTTCCTGCGCAAAGGCGATCGCCAGGGTAAGAACAATCAGGCAATGTTTCACTGGCTGGCCCTCCGGAGGACGGTTGCGGCAATCTGGTCGGCTAGAGCCTGGGTATTTGCTGCCAACGACTGCTTCGCCTGTAAAGCCTGGGAAGCCAGGTCTGCCTTCGCGGCCTTGATTTGCTCGTCTGCCCGGGCCCGCGCGGCCTGCAACTGGCTGGTCTGCTCCGCCCGCCACTGAGCTCGCACCTGCTCCTGTTCTTTGTACAGCTCGTTGCGCGCGTGTCGGAGGGATTCCTCATACGCGGCAATCTTTTGATTCGCATTCTCCAGGCTG
Source organism: uncultured Solibacteraceae bacterium (assembly GCA_964464925.1). Taxonomy (GTDB): domain Bacteria; phylum Acidobacteriota; class Terriglobia; order Bryobacterales; family Bryobacteraceae; genus CAYXLI01. The sequence continues at coordinate 236,159 of CAYXLI010000003.1, forward strand.
GCCGCGGCGGCCTGTCTGGCACCCTCTGTAGCGGCGCGCCGCTGATCGAGAACCCTGGCCAGAGGCTTGAAGAAAACAGCGTTTAGATAGAGATAGAGAAAGCAGACGAGGAAGAAAGTAGGAAGGGCTTGTAACAGAAGTTGCCCTAACTCATGTAAAGTTGCTTCCATTTTTTCGACTGGGAAAAACCTAGAGAAAGGTCCCGGAAGTCTTCAAGATAGCATTTTTTCTCGTTTAACCGCAAGAAGGGCGGTGCTCTCCGGAACCCTGGAATTCGGCAACCAGCCGCACCGTCAAGACGGCAAAATCGCTACTTTTGCGATTCCGTGACTACATCCTTTCCGGCCCGCCCCGCGCCGGTCTCCGCCAGTGGCCTGTCAAACTCCAGTTTAGCCACCAGAACGGTGTTCGCCATCTCGTTTGCCGGCAAGTGCTTGACCCGCAGATACGGCTTGTGCTCCACGTGCTCGCTCGGCACCAGGTCTACGGCGAACTCCAGCGGCTTGCCTGTATTCAGCAGAGTCGCCCTCTTCGGAGCTACGTGGATCGGCTTCAGTTTCACGCCATCCCCGGGCAGGTCGCGGTTGAAGTGTACATACAGTGTCTGCCCTTTGCCGGTCAGGAGAACGTTCCGGTTCGCCGTCAATTGTGAGCACGGATCCACGCCCTTGTAGGACTCCTTCACCGGCAGATACCACTTCCCGATTCTGCGCAGAATCGAAGCGGAGTGCTCCGGAATTGTCCCATCGGCCATTGGCCCCACGTTCAGCAGGTAATTCGCATCCCTTGCCAGGTATCGGTCGATGCTCCGCATCAAATGCCGGTCCGTGTAATAGTCCTCATCCTTGCGATAGCCCCAACTTTCCATCCCAACCGACTGGCAGGCCTCCGTCGGACGTGTAAACGCCATGGCATCCGCTGCGGCCGTATCGAAGTCCCGTTCCGGCGTTCCGTAATCTCCCTCGTCAAATCCACGGTTGTTGATCACGGCTTTGGGTTGCAATTGCCGGATCATCGCATTAATAGAAGGATCCACGTGCTTCGGTACATTCATGTCCCACCAGAAGCCATGAATCTCTCCATAATTCGTACACAACTCACGCACCTGAGCCCTCAGAAAGTCCAGATACTTGTTCCAATCCGGGTGATCTCCCGGTTGCGGAGGCAATTCATGGTGCCGTCCCTCATTCGGATAGTTCGGCTGGTTCCAGTCCGCAATCGAGTAGTACAGGCAAAGCGGCACTCCGCGCTTGTGGCACGCGTCCGCCAGCATCTTCACCACGTCGCGCCCATACGGCGTATTCATCGTGTTGAACTTCGTCTGCTTGGTATCGAAAAGGCAGAAGCCGTCATGATGCTTCGTCGTCAGGCAGATGTATTCCATCCCTGCCTCCTGCATCAGATCCAACCAGGCGTTCGGATTGAACTTCACCGGGTTCCATTGCTGGGCGTACTTCACATACTCCGCCCGAGGCACGCGCCCGCGCCATTGGTGCTGTTCGTGCCACGCCGGAATCGAGTAAATCCCCCAATGCACAAACATCCCGAAACGCTTCTCGAAAAACCAGTCGCGGCCATCGCCGAACCGCTTGATCTTCGATTGCGCCGCGGCCATTGGCAGCATCGCCGCCCCTGCCATGGTCTGAACAAAGGTACGCCTATGCATCATTCCTCCGGCAAAGCGAACGCGTAGTAGCTGCCTCCGGGCCGCCCGCCCGATTTACCGCCGCCCGCACCAATCACAACGAATTGCTTTCCATTCACTTCGTAGGTCGCGGGAGTCGCGTTACCCGCGGCATTCAGTTCCGTCTCCCACAAAACCTTGCCCGTGGCCTTGTCGAACGCGCGGAACTTCCTGTCGTGATTCGTCGCGCCTATGAAGAGCAATCCTCCCGCGGTCACCACCGATCCGCCGTAATTCTCCGATCCCGTATTCTTCGCCTTCAATTCCGGAAACTCGCCGAACGGAATCTTCCATGCATACTCGCCCGTATTCAAGTTGATCGCGTTCAACGTACCCCACGGTGGCGCAACCGCCGGATATCCATCCGGATCCAGGAACTTGTTGTACCCATCGATCCGGTACTTCAACCCGAATGGCGCGGCCTGAGTCACGGACACCGCCCGGTCTTCTCCCGAATGCAGGTACGTAACGATCACATCCACCACAGCCTCGCTCAGGTTCGCGAACGCCGGCATGCGACCCGCGCCCTTCCGCACCACACCTCGAATCTGTTCCGTGCTCCAGCGCTTCCCTATGCCCACTAAGGAAGGAAACTCCGGAGGATTCCCCTTCAGGTCCGCACGATGGCAACTCGCACAATTCTGCTGATACAACCCCGCCGCCGTTAGGGGCCCCTTCACTTGTCTGGGCACCAACCGCAGAATCCAGGCCATCTCATTCGAGTTCACGTAAAAGAGCCCTGTCTCCGGATCGAACGCTGCCCCGCCCCACTCGCCTCCTCCATCGAATCCCGGGAACACAACCGTGCCCTCCGTACTCGGCGGCGTAAACTGATCCCCGCTGCGCACTTTCTTGAACCGCTCCAGCACCGCGGCGTGCGCCTCCGGGGTCCTGTTCGTCAATAAATCCTCCGTCAGCTTCTGCCTCGCAAACGGAGCGGGTAGAGTCGGCAGCGGCTGTTTGTGCGCAAGCACCTCACCATCCACATCGGACGCGGGCACCTCACGCTCCTCCACTGGGAAAAGAGGCTTTCCCGTATCGCGGTCCAGCACGAACACGAACCCTGACTTCGTGATCTGCGCCACGGCATCCACGAGTTTGCCATCGCGCTTCACCTGAACCAGGCTCGGCGCGGCCGGCAGATCCCGGTCCCAGACGTCGTGCCGCACAAACTGGTAGTGCCACACGCGCTCCCCGGTATCCGCTTTCAAGGCCAGCAGGCAATTCGCAAACAGGTTATCGCCGGCCCGGTTCGCTCCGTAAAAATCGAACGCAGCCGACCCGGTCGGCACGAACACGATTCCCCGCTTCTCATCCAGCGCCAGTCCTGCCCACGAATTCACACCGCCCGTATACGTCCATGCGTCCTTGGGCCACGTCTCGTACCCGAACTCTCCCGGACCCGGAATGGTGCGAAACGTCCAGCGAATCGCCCCCGTCCGCGCATCGAAGCCACGGATGAATCCGGGCGCCGACGGCAGGTCCTCACTCACGATGCTGCCCAGAACCAGCACATCCCGGTACACGATGCCCGGACTCGTCGCTCCTACCGACAGCGTCTCGGGATCGCGTCCCAAACCGGCTCGCAGATCCACGCGCCCTTGCTTGCCGAAGCTCTCGATGAGTTTGCCCGACGTAGCATCAATCGCCAGCAGATCATGGCCTGCGGCAACAAAAATACGCTTCGACCAATACGTAAGCCCGCGATTGCGCTGCTTCTGCTTCACCGGCGCACCGCCGTACGGATCGAAGCTCCAGATCAGTTTGCCCGTGCCTGCTTCCAGCGCTACGACGCGTAGCTTCGGAGTCGTCGCATACAGTACCCCATTCACCACGATCGGATTGCACTGCATCTCCGATCCCTGAAATTCATCGCCCGAGTCGAACTTCCAGGCGAGCCGCAGCTTCCCTGCATTCTGCCGGTTGATCTGCTTTAACGGAGAGTACCGCTGCGTCTCGGGCCCTCCGCCCACCACAGGCCAATCCCGGTCCGCCGCACAAACAAGAGAACAAAACAACGCAACGCCGGCGGCTGCCCTCATGCGTGCTTCGCCAACACTGCATTCGTCCCGTACGGCGACCTCTGTGGCCGCGTCAGCAGTGCATTTGCCTTCTCATCGTTCCCGAACCGCTCAGCCTGCGGATCCCATGGCAGCGTTCTCCTCTGCCGCATGGCCGCATGCGCCACCAGGCAAGCCGTGCAGGAACGGTGCCCCTCCTCTGCCGGAGCCACCGGTTGCTGCTTTGTCTTTATACTCGTCAGCCAATCGAGATGATGATCGCCCTTTGGGCTTGCATGCAGGTGCACTTCGTTGTCCTTCAGTCCGGATGTGAGTATCTTCGGGTAACTCGCATCAAATGCCGTCGAACGGCCCGTGCCCGGCGCATATTTCCCTCGGGTCACCCAGATCCAACCGTCCTCACCAATGAATTTGATCCCGTTCGGATACTTATCGCTAATGTACATCGTCGCGCCGTTCGGATAACGCATCTTCACGTGATACTGCCCGTGCACGTCCCACAATCCTTTCGTCGGGAACTCGGCCAGCGCTTCAGCTTCCACCGGTCCCGGCCGTTGCAGCCCCATCGCCCAGTGCGCAATATCGACGTGATGTGATCCCCAGCCGGTAATCATGCCCGCGCCGAACTGCTCGCACCGCAGCCATCCCGGCCGGTCGTACCGCTTCCGCAAATCCGCCGATTGCGGATGCACGCGCTTTTCCGTGTAGTACACCATCGGCGTCGACCCGAGCCACATGTCGTAGTTCAGATTCGGCGGAACCGGCATCTCCCTTTCTTCCTCTCCCGCCGGATCGATCGGCAACCCGATGAAGACTTCCTTGATCTTGCCGATCCGTCCATTCCGGACATATTCGCACGCCATCCGGAACTGCAGCCCCGAACGTTGCTGGCTGCCGAGTTGCAAAATCCGTCCCGTGCGCTCGATCGTATCCGCCATCTGCCTGCCTTCGGCAATCGTCAGCGATGCGGGCTTCTGCACATAGATGTCTTTCCCTGCGAACGCCGCTTCGATCGCCTGCTGCGCATGCCAGTGGTCGGGCGTGCTGATGCAGACCGCATCGATGCTCTTGTCCTGCAGCATCTGCCGGTAGTCGCTGTAGATCTTTACATCCGACGGCTTCGCTCCCCCGAACTTCCGTTCGTAGTAGCCATCAATGAACTGCTTCCCATCCGCCGCGCGAATTGAGTCCAGATCGCACACCGCTACGTAGCGCGCTACATCGCTGTTGCGCAGCACGCCCGGCATCTCCGACACCCGGCCTATGCGCCCGCAGCCAAGCTGCGCCACCTGGATCAAGTTGCTCGGAGCCGTCTGCCCAAACACGCTTGGCGGCACGATCATCGGGAATCCCGTCACGATCGCCGATGCCTTCAAAAACTCTCTGCGAGAGGTGCGTTTCACTTCTTGTCCTCCATCACCCACAGAATGCCGCCCAGAATATGTCTGTAAAACAGCGGATTCGTGTAGTGCTCTTTCTTATGTCCAAGAGCTGTGTAAAACGCACGCCCGCGCTCCATCTCGTGACTCCATGCCAGGGGTAACGAGTCGCCCACCAGGTCCGCGTGCCGCTTCGCGCGGACCGGATCCTTCAATTTCGAAGGGTCCGTCACCAGTAGCGGATGAATATCCGGATTCAGATAATCGAGGAAATAACATTCGTCTTCCCACTCGAACGAATCCGGCATGTCTTTCGTTGCCGGATTGCCGTGGTCCTTCACACGCACCGTGAATTTCTGAAGAGGAGGATGACGCGCGAAACTCCCGCCCAGCACGAACCAGTAGTACGGCCAGGCGCGCTCGCTGCCGGATGCCGAATGGATCCCGACAAATCCGCCGCCGCTCTCGATAAATTGACGGAACGCCTGCCGCTGCGCATCGTTCTCAAACGCCTCGTTGTTGCTGTTCGAGAACACCAGCGCGCGATACTGCTTCAGATTCTCCGGCGTGAAGACCTTCGGATCGTCGGATGCATCCACGCCGAACCCATTCTCCGCACCCATCTTCTGAATGGCCTTCACACTGTCCGCGATATTGTCGTGAACATAGCCCTTGCCGCTCGTCACGAAGTTTCGCGTATACACCAGAACTTTCTTCGATGGCTGGTCGCCGCGGCCGGCCCCGCAGACCAACAGGAAACCAAGCAGTAGAAAACACCGCATCATTGCTCTCTAAGTTCTATCTCAAAACGGATTGTACGTGTGAGACGGGACGCTTGAGCGATGAAGGTATTTTAATCCTCCATTAAGGCCCCGTTCATGTGAAGGAAGCATCATCAGTGCTGAAGACGATCTCTTCGTCCCAACTAGTCCAATCAGGAGAATCTTAGTCCAATGAAAAAGTTCATGATGCTGTTCCTCGCCCTCAGCCTCGTAGTGGGCACCACCGCCGCATTCGGTGCTGACGAAACCCCGAAGAAGGAAAAGAAGGCCAAGAAGACCAAGAAGGGCAAGAAGACCACCGAAGAGAAGAAGTAGTTCTTCTCACAACGAGTTCGCACCGGGTCCTGAACAAGGGCCCGGTCTTCAGTCCCCTCCTCCCTTCCCTTCCCGCCAATTTATTTCATGGATGCCGCAGTGGCACGAAAGTCACGTACCCAGCGGACGACCGCCGGATTTTCCCTTTCCTTTTCTCGATTACGATCAGTTCCTGAAATGAGGTCTTGCCCACCGGAGCTACCAGCCTTCCATCCTCAGCGAGTTGGTCGATAAGTACTGTGGGGATCTCCGCTGGAGCCGCCGTGAGTAAGATTCTGTCGAAGGGAGCCTCGCTGGGCCAGCCGGAATATCCGTCCCCTTGCTTCACGATTACGTTGCTATAGCCGAGCCGCTTCAGCGTCCCCGTGGCTCTGGCCGCAAGTTCGGACTCGAGTTCAATGCTGTAAACCTTCCCGGCAAGTCGCGACAAGACAGCAGCTTGATAGCCCGAGCCGGTTCCGATCTCGAGCACTCTATGCTTGCTGCTCACCTCGAGCAACTCCGTCATATTCGCGACGATGTAGGGCTGCGAGATCGTAGCGCCGCTCCCGATCGGGAGTGGATGATCCTCGTAGGCCTGCGCGCGCACCTCTTCCGGCACGAATAGGTGCCTCGGTGTTTCGCGCATCACCCGCAGAACAGCCGCGTTGTGAATCCCGCGGCCCTCAATCTGCCGTTGCACCATGCTCTCGCGTAGCGCAGTGTATGGATCGGCAGCCGCACTGCATGCCCATAGAAACAGGACAAGGGAACACATTGCCTAGAACCCGCCGCTTTCATTCTGCGCGCGTGCTCCCGCGTGTCAAGCCCGTACCAGCAAGCCGGCGCCGCGAGTTCCGCCGGACACCCATCCTCGCCGTGAACACCTATTCCCCGCTGAATCTGCCCTTGAACACCTTCTTGCGGATATCCGGCCAGTATTCCTTCAGCACATTGAAAACCGCGTCGAACATCGTCTGCTGCGCGCCGCGCCTCGTGGTGGGCCAGATGCCTCGGCCTTCCTGCGGATAGTACAGGTTCGAAACCGCGCCGGATGCGAAATTTCCAGCCACTTCGGAGAGATTGAACGAGTTCTTGCCGGAGTCCGTGCGGGTCACCAGAACCCGTGTCAATGAGTAGGCGACTCGCTTGCCCACGCCGCCTTCTCCCAGCCGGAAGTATCGCGGATCCTGCCGCAGCAGCGTCGGAAGAATCGCCTCCGTCATGAAGTTCCCATCGGTGCTGTCTACGAACGATGCGGCATACCGCTTCGCGTAGCCCTTTGTCCCGAGCCCCCACGATGGAGTCTGGTGCCCGACCTGCGAAATACCTGCGTACATTCCCACGATCGGAATCACGAAAGGATCGAAGGAATCATCTGAAGCCAGCTTGAACTTCTCCTTGATGGAGAGCGGAACGAACACATCCTTGGCGGAAGGAACTGTTTTGTAGTTCGGAATCACGCCCAGTATATGCTTGTCTTCCTTCGCCAACTCATCGGGTTTTTGCGCCATTCCAGGCACGCACAGCAGCAACCCGAAAGCCGCCAATCCCAGAAGCTTTTTCATGTTCGATAAGCTTTCAGACGCTGAGCGATACAATGAGGATTCATCCAAATTACAGGAGAACTCATGGCATCCAAGCGTATTGGTATCCTTACTGGCGGCGGCGACGTCCCCGGCCTGAATTCCGTAATCAAGAACGTCGTTTATCGGGCTACGGAGAATAATTGTGAAGTCGTCGGAATTCGCCGCGGCTGGGAAGGGCTGACGCACGTGAATCTCGACGATGCAGCCAGTAGAGAACGTTACATCCTTCCCCTTTCGCGTGCGAATACCCGCACCGTCGACCGCACGGGCGGCACCTTTCTGCACAGCAGCCGGACGAACCCCGCCAAGATGCGAAAGCTTCCGGATCTGCTGAAGGGAAAGACTTTTCCCTCTCAGGAGACCACCAAGAAGGGCGAGACCTTCACCTCCTACGACGTCAGCTCGCAGGTGCTTTCGAATCTTGAAAAATTGCAGTTGGACTACCTGATCGCCATCGGCGGCGATGACACGCTCAGCTACGCGGCAAAGCTCGACAAGCTCGGCATGAAAGTGATCGCCATCCCGAAAACGATGGATAACGATGTGCGCAACACCGAGTACTGCATCGGCTTCTCCACCGCCATTTCCCGGGCCGTCGACGCCATCAACCGGCAGCGCACGACGGTCGGCTCGCATGAGCGCATCGGCATCTTCCGCGTGTTCGGCCGTGATGCCGGTTACACCGCTCTCTATACGGCGTATGTCACCTCCATCCGCTGCGGCATCCCCGAATACAAATTCAATCTCGACAAGATGATCGAGATGCTCATCACCGACAAGAAGAACAACCCGAGTAACTACGCTTTGCTGGTCCTCTCCGAAGGCGCCGAATGGGAAGGCCACCAGATCCGCGAATACGGCGAACCCGATGCCTACGGCCACCGCAAGAAGATGAGTGTCGCCGAAGATCTCAGCTCCGAAGTGAAAGCTCGCACCGGCGAAGAAACGGTTGTTAGCGATCTCACGTACGACCTCCGCAGCGGCGATCCCGATTTCACCGACCGCATGATCGCCATCACGTTCGGCGCCATCGCCATGGACTCGCTGCTCGCCGGCAAGAGTGGCCTGATGGCAGCGATTCAGGAAGGCCACTATCAGATGGTGCCGATTCCCGATCCCGCTCTCGGTCCACGCCACGTCGACGTCGCCACGATGTACAACTCGCAGCGCTACCGGCCGAATTACGCAAATAAACTCGGTCTCCCGGTGTTCCTCACAAAGGCTTAGTCTTGTTCTGGGGCGCGAACGCAACGCGCCCCTCTCCCCTCCAATGCCCGTATTTTTCTGGCCATTCCGGCGGAAGCAGCAGGCCGACCTGGCCACCATCCGCAAGAGCTTCGAAGAGGCCGCCGCGGACGAGGAACATTTCCCATCCACCATCGATCCCCGGATTTACCACGTTCAGCTCATCCTCGAGTACTTCGGCGACCTCAACGGCAAGCGAGCCTTGGACATCGGCTGTGGGAAGGGCCGCTTCGCCCGCGTCCTGAAAGAGCGCTACCCCAAGAGCCACATCGTGGCCATGGATCTCGCCGAAGCCATGCTGCGTTGTGTACCCGTTAACGTCAGCCCCTGCGGCGCGTCCATGACCAGCCTTCCCTTCCGCAGCAACTCATGTGACGCTGCCTACGCAACCGAGTCTCTCGAGCATGCCGTCGATATCGAAGCCGCTGTCGCCGAAATGTGCCGGGTCGTCAAGCCTGGGGGCCGTATCGTGATCATCGACAAGAATGCCGCGCACTGGGGCCGGCTCGACACGCCGCCCTGGGAGAAATGGTTCCACCGGAAGGAACTCGAAAAACTACTCCGCCGCCATTGCCGTACGGTGGAAAGCCGATTTATTTCTTATTGGGAGGACGTCGAGCCCGACGGCCTTTTCATAGCCTGGACCGCGGAAAAGTAGCGCAAATGACGGTCATTGACTTGCCATGTTTCTGTCACCTAGAATTGACTTCGCTGCGTCTGGAAAACGGATCCCGGTACAATCAAAGGAGTCACTGTGCACACCTTTACTGATCTGGAAGAACGTACGATGACGGCCCCTCTGGAGACGTCCGCACGGCCGCTGAACAACCTGAAGATCTTCACCGGGAACGCGAATCCCTCTCTGGCCGCCGAGGTCTGCCAGTGCCTGGGATTGCCTCAGGGCAAGGTCTCCGTGAAATCCTTCGCCGACGGCGAGATTTACCTGCAGATTCAGGAAAACGTACGCGGCGTCGACGCGTTCGTCATCCAGCCGACCTGCCATCCGGTGGAGCGCAATCTTTTCGAACTGCTCCTCATGATCGACGCGTTGAAGCGCGCCTCCGCGGAGCGCATCACCGCCGTGGTCCCCTACTACGGTTATGCGCGCCAGGATCGTAAGGATAAGCCGCGCGTGCCGATTTCGGCCAAGCTGGTAGCCAGCCTCATGGAGCGCGCCGGAGCCAGCCGCATCCTGTGCATGGACCTCCATGCGGCCCAGATTCAAGGCTTCTTCGATATCCCCGTGGATCACCTCTTTTCGACGCCTGTCATGATCGACCACTACAAGGAAGCGGCGATTGAGGACCTCACCGTCGTTTCTCCCGATGCCGGCGGCGTGGAGCGCGCTCGCGCCTTCGCCAAGCGCTTGAATGCCCCACTGGCCATCATCGATAAGCGCCGCGAGGAAGCGAACGTAGCCGAAGTGATGCACATCATCGGCGATGTGTACGGGCGCAATTGCATCATTGTGGATGACCTGATCGACACGGCCGGAACGTTGGTAAAAGGTGCGGAGGCTCTGTTGAAGCAGGGTGCGGCAAGTGTGCGGGCGTGTGCAACGCACGCGGTGCTTTCCGGCCCCGCTGTGCCGCGTATCGAGGCAAGCCAGATCCAGGAAATCTTGTTCTCGAACTCGATCCCCATGAAGCCCGACGCCGCGAGTTGCGGACGCATCCGGACGCTCTCGGTAGCTCCCCTCCTAGCCCGGGCCATCGAGAATATTCACGAGAACGGCTCCATCAGCACTCTGTTTGTCTAGCGCGGACGAGGACCCATTTTGACACCAGCTCTCGATATAGGCAAAATCTGGAACGGTATTTTCACGGCTGCTCGCCGCCTGGCGTGTGACCCCGAGGCGAGATATGTGGTGTTGGTTCGCCCGAGTCGAGCGATTCTGGCCGTTCCCTGCCCACCCGCCGGTTCGATCCCTCCGGAACAAGCGGCACAGATGGCTCAGCTCATTCCACCAGGCCCGGCGCGAAACGTGGTCGTAATCACGCCGACCGAATTCGCGACTGGCGCCGCTGATGGGAGCTCGCCCAATGGTGCTTCGGAACTGGCCGCCGCTGGAAAAGCGATTCCCTTCTTCGGCCTGTTGTCCGGACTCGCCTATAGCGGACATTCGGTGGTGTTGTTTGATGGACAGGTAACTGCACTTCAGGCTGCCTGCCGGGATGCCGATCTGCTTCTCATCGACAGCATCCTGAGTACGAAGCTCACTACCAAGACCGTGGCCGATGCGGCAGCCGTGATGCGGAACACAAACATCCTCGTTCACGATCGCGCGACCTTTGGCCTCAAGGTTTTCCGCAAGGTGGGAACCTCAAATAAGCTCGAATTTTTGTAAGGGACGGCATCTGGGTTAGACAATTAGTGCTGCATCTCTCCTCCCTGCTGCACGGCGTATTCGAGTCGTTCTTCAACTCTTCTCCATCCGGGACCAATGTGCTGCCGGCTTGCCCCGGGGCCTTGGACCAAACCGCAAATTTGGGTTACGAGGGTGTCGAATTCGCGGGCTATCACGGCCGCCCCGCCTCGGAACTCCGAGCCCTCCTCAACAGCGCAGGCCTCACCTGCTGTGGCGCTCACGTGTGTTCGACGAACTCCTGCCCGCCACGTTTGAAGCCGCGGTAGAGCTCCCTCAGAAGCTCGGCAATCGCAACCTGATCGTACCCGGCCTGCCCCATTCGTACCGGCAATCCTGGCGCGGCACGGTCGGTCTCTTCTCATACCTCGCCGAAAAGCTCGCGCCCTTTGGAGTAAACATCGGCCATCAGAACCGTGCGGCCGAGCCCCACAACGGCGAGCGCCACTAGAGCACGTTCTTCCGCAACACCTTTCCCAAAGCCGTCGCGCAACTAGACATCGGCAAGGCGAGTTATGGTGGAGCAGATCCGGGATTGGCGCTCACCGCCTCGAAATGCTAGCCCGGATAACTCTGAAACTTCATCGCCCAATCGTCCCCCGGATAGTCGCTTGTCCCCGCGTCATGAATTTTACCGTCGAGATCACGCGATCCCCTATACTCACCTCGCAGTTGCTTCAATCAGAATGAGCATAAGCAGTCCTAAGCCGTGGAAATGACAGTCGATGGAAAGCCGGGAAAGCCAAACGCAGTCTTCCCACTCTTCCCATCGCCCTTGGAAATCCCGCGAAACCGGCGCGATTCCCACATTCCCGCCGCTTCCACCACCGCTGTATGTATAAAGACAGGAAAGCGCACACGCTGCACTCGACGGGCAGCATGCCATGCATGGACAGATAGGTGAGACGACTGCTTTTTCAGTTGAAACGCGCATAACTCGAAAATCATGGCAGGAGTGACCGGTCGCTCTGGACTGGGCGCAGAGTGGCCACAAGTTTTTTGACAAAAAAAATACAACACCCGTAGCTGAAATTGCTGAGCTAGGCGCAGCTGCTCTGTTCACACGTACTTTCTCAACTGACGGCATGATACTCTTAACGGTGACATGCACCTAGCACCCGATGCGAAAACCTGCTTGTCCGTTGCATTGATCGTTCTGATGGCCCCATGGCTTTTGGCGGCGGAAACGCTTTCAGGCTCAAAGCATACGATTCCGCAAATCATTTTCGGCGGCGAGTGGACGACCACCCTGACGCTTTACAATAAACCGCCCGATCAGCGTAGTGATCCCCGTCCATTTTTTCGGACAGGATGGCATGCCTCTGGCGGTACAGTTCAGTGGGAACAAGCCGGTTAGCGCCTCAACCATCTCTATTCCGCCTGGTGAGACGTTCGTGGTGTCAACCGAATATAACCCCGATGCCGAGCCGATTGCAGGATGGGGGAGAATGGACGTTCCCTGCACGATCACCTCATCCTCCGTGTTCTGCGGAGACGTAGCGGCGGTGGTTACGCTGAAAAACAGGAACAGCACGCGACCGGATTTTGAAGCCGTGCTTCCGGCCAAGGAGGCTGTGAGCCACACTGCCTTACTAGTGGACAATCGGAAGGACAATGAGACCGTTTTGATGCTCGTGAACGACTCCACTTTCCTTTCCCCAATCAGTTTTAAGGTAGTTTGTAAGGACTCCAAGGGTACTACAGTTCTGATTGATCAGATCACGATGTCCCAGAACGCGTCTCTTATCTTCAATCTCAAAGAGAGGTGGCCTTCTTTGCAGGACTTTGTCGTTAGGGTGGAGTTCAGCAGTTCAACCGCGACTGTGGTTCTAACTGCAATCCGAATTAATCCGACGAACTCCTTTACTCCAATTCCCACGTTTGAATACTAGCGTTATCTCGCCATAGCGTGCGCAGTCTGCTCAAGGCTACAGGGAATCAGTTGCCTATGAATAGCTTTGCAGAGATCAGAGTTACAAAGCTTCTGACCTGCCACGATAGACCGTCCAGGGATAAATATGAAATTAGCTTACCTGACCCGCCCCGGAAAACTGGTCCAAAGAAAACTGGAAAATCGGAGGTCAAAGGAGAGCAGATGAAACAGAGCAAGTTCAGCGAAGAGCAGATCCACAAGGCAATTCAGCAAGTGGAAGCGGGCCGCAAGGCGGAAGAGGTGGCCCGGGAGATGGGCGTCAGCAAACACACGCTGTACGCTTGGCGAGCCAAGTACGGCGGGCTGGCCAAGGACGAGCTGAAAAGGGTGAAGGACCTGGAGGAAGAGAACCGCCGCCTGAAGCAGTTGGTGGCCGATCTCAGCCTGGACCGGGAAGCCCTGAAGTGGGTGATTGAAAAAAATGGCTGGAGCTCGCAGCTCAGCGGGAAACGGTAGCGGCCATGGGCAGCGAATTCCCAACGATCGGGCACGTCAAGTAGGCGAAGATGTGGCCAGACATCTCACGCCTGCGTACTGCAGTCAATTGTAAAGGCTGGTTCCAATACGAAAACCCTACTCAATCTGCGGAAAGCATGCACGAAAGGCTAACTTCCCACTGGCTCTATGCTCCTCGCCGGCGTCCTGGACTAGAGAGGAAAAGTACAACTCCAATCTTTTTTTAATCTCGCGACATGCCTTTTAACTATTGACGCGTTGTAAAACCTGCATTACGATTGATTAAAATCGGGGCCAGAACTTTCAAGCCAGTGAGTTTCACAACTCCCACGATTGTTAAAATAGGAGAACGAAGAATTGTTCATTAACCGCGTCCCACAACTGTACCGCGCCTCATTAACGTTTACGCTCTTGTTGATGTGCTCACATCTCTTCGCGCAAACCGTCATTATATCCGGGCAGCTAATTACTGAAGATTCGCTCCAGCCGCTGTCTCAGGTAACGATAAGCGCAACGTCTTCAACCAGACCGCCCAAAGTCATCGACACGCTGACGGGACCCGATGGACGATTTAGTCTGGCCGTGACAGCGGGATATCCGTACCGGTTGTGCTCCACCGCAACAGGCAATTACGCAGACTCCTGCAGGTTCTCTAAACCGATTGAAGTCAAAGCAAGCGCCAATATGCCCGAAATACGGATGACGGCGCCGGCTGGAATTAGAATGCGATTAAGGATTATTGATGCCGACGGGCTTCTTCACTCTCCTCAAGGCACATTTGTGACTCCCGACCCCCTTCTTCTGCACGTCTTTGCCGAAGAAGACACCACGCGGACGCGTATACCCCTTCAAATTGGACTTGCACCAACCGTATCTAATGCAGTCGAAGCAGCCGTGGTGATTCCCATCAGTATGAGATGGAACCTCGGTATGAGCAGTATCCGCGCTCAACTCTTCGATGCGAATGGGAGCGCTTACCAGTCCCACGCCCCGATTCCCCGCCCGGCAAGCCAAGGCGGCGATGAGTTTCTATCCGTATACACCTTGCGCGCGAAATAGGCCCTTTGAGAGAGAGCGCTTACAACAGGAGATTGTAGATATGAAACTGACATCCACGCGCGTTGCTTTGGCAATCCTCGCATTCTTGACTGTTGGCGTGAATGCGCCTGCCCAAACCTTTACAGCGATAATGAGCGGAGAAAACAGCGAAGCCTTTGCCTTTATCAACAACAACACCAGCCCCCGCTCGACGGTGACCTCCATACAATCTCCGTTCGCCTACCCCAACACGACTACAGGTTCCACAGACACGCAAGTATACCCGACCGGCAATTTCTCCGCCACTCCCCCATACTGGTTTTATTACTCGGGTAATTCGGGTTGGTCATATACGACTGTTGACCTTACCGGTGCACATCCCTCCCGCCGACCCTCCTATGGCCAGACGAGCTCTCAAAAATCGTCGGTCATCGGCATCCGCCCAAAAGCGGCGTTTTCAGGAACGGTGTCCGGAGGTTCCGGCACGATGCTAGAAACCATCTATTTCAGCGAGCGGGCGGATTGGGCCGGTCAGAGGGAGTTTGGCTTCTACCGGCAAATGAGTCCAGGAGAGAAGCCGAGTTTGGACAAGCTCTACTTCTATTGGTCAACCAACTCTAACTGTAGTATCTCAGACAATTTGGGCTACCCCTGGTGTCGAACAAGCCAAGCAATTACCAATTCCACTGAGGACCCGCGTTCCGCTCCGTTGGTGTCCGAATACTTTTTCCCGACGGAAATCACTGGGCTGACGATGGGTACGACGTATTACTTCACTTCCTATCTTTTCTGGGCAACCTGGGATTCAACGTACAAGTTCAGGGTAGAGGTCTGGGATTCAACCCTTACGAGCGCTATAGTCGCCTTCAATGTCGACACTTCATCCGGAGGTGTGAACTACGGAGCCACAACCGCTGGGATGAATGGATACATCACCGCGGGCACCCAACGAATCGATTCTTCTAACGCATTAAGCTCATCGGGTGTTCAACTCTCGGTAACATCGATTGAGATGGTCCAGTGAGGCCAGGTTCGAACGCTCTAACAGGGGATTTTTGGCTGTGTTGAATCAATCAGTTCATTCTTTTTTTTGTGCGCGCGCATCGTCTCAACCGTTCGCACTATTTGCGTTGTTGGTCATCCCAGCATTTGCGGGACAAGTAAGCCTACTGACCAGCCAATCCGGCGGCACCATGCTTCGAGCGATCCGCGTCGATAGCGCCGGTAACATCTACATTGCTGGGACAATGAACCCTGGCAGTTCCAAAACGGGTGATGGCAGCGATGCCTTCGTGGCTAAGCTCTCGTCAGACGGAGCACAGATTTACAAGACTGTGCTGGGTGGGTCGGCGCGGGATACTGCGAGCGCGATTGCGCTTGGAACCGATGGATCGGTCTATGTAACGGGCTTTACGTTGTCGAATGACTTTCCGATAACTTCGGGTGCACTGCAGCCGGCATTGGGAACAACGAACGGCGGCCAAGCATTCCTTGCCAAGCTCTCCCCTAACGGAGAAATTCAGTCAGCAAGCTATTTCGGCGGCGGGGCACAGACATCGGGCAGCGCGATCGCCATCGCGAAGACGGGCGAGGTCTATTTAACCGGAACATCATCCGCAGATGGGTTTCCGGCTACGGCTGGCTACACTGGCCCTGGGAATGGCTACTTTCTGGCGAAATTTGATGCTGGTCTTGGAAAGCTCCTCTTCGGAACGCTCGCATACGGCGGCACTGTGATGACGCTTGATCCGCAGGGGAATATTTACACCGCTGGTGCAACCACCGGGCCAATTGGAGGGAACCTCCCGTTGCAAACGAGTCCTGGGGCGTTTCAGGGGACCGCGCAAGCCAAACTATGCCGTGGCGGCGGTATTGTTTCCTTTGCATGCAGTTATCAATTCGTGGAAAAGCTCGATCCCACAGCGACGAAACTGGACTACGCCACCTTCGTAACCGGTTCGTTTGGTGCATCTCCTGCCGGCATCGCGGTAGATGCTGCCGGCAACTTGATCGTTGCAGGCACGACCAACTCGGCCGATTATCCGGTCACAGCTCAAGCACTGCAGACCGAGTATCTGGCAAATGCAGCAGTTCCGCCAAGCTTGCCGTCCAATCAACCCTCGATCTACCCGCCTCCTTCAAGCGGCTATATAACGAAGCTCAATGCGAACGGAAGTGGCCTGATTTGGTCCACTTTTTTCGGCGGGTCGGTACGAGATGCGATCTCCGCCATGACTGTGGATGCTACCGGCTATATCTACATCACCGGACAAGCGAATTCGAACGATCTGCCGGGTTTATCCGCGGCGGTACCGGCGGGCTGCCGACCGACCGTCAATCAGGGTCTCGGTTTTGTTGCGCGATTGAGCCCAGATGGCACAAGCCTGAGTCCGACGCAATTGATCTACGGAGCGCCAGTATGCACGTACGCATCGTGTTTCCTTGATACTCAGAGCACCTCGTCAAGTGCCTGGGCCTTGGCCGTAAAGCCCGATGGAAGCGCGATCACTGCCGGCACCAACGGCGTGGTTGGAAACGTCGACCTTTTTGCATCTGAGCGTCTGGCTTGCTTCACGGACCCGGCCGACAACGTGCAACTCACAACCTTCACGCCCGGACAGGTCCTCAGCATCTTCGGTTCACGTATTGCGCCGCCTGGCGGCGCCGTGCCTGCCGGAGGGATCGCCTCCCCATTCCAAGGCATCAGCGTGACGTTCAATGGCATTGCCGCGCCGATCCTGTACACATCGAGCGAGCAGATTAATATTCAGGTGCCGTATGAGATTGCCGGACAGGATTCAGTTGACATGCAGGTGGTCAGTCCCGGGGTAGGATTGATAGAGTGGGCAACATTTCCTGTGGTTCAGCGACAGCCGAGCGTCTTTCTCTCGCCGGATGCTCTCCTCTCGGACGTGCCAGGCTATTCTTACTGTGGCAATGCTTTCAGCCGCGCTCAACATGCGCTGGCGCTCAATGCCGACGGGACATTGAACACCTGCTCACACGGAGCACTACCCGGTTCCACCGTGACAATCTTTATGAATGGCTTGGGGCCAACTCAACCTGCGCAAGCAAGCGGCGCGATTGTCAGCGGCCCACCCGTTGCAGTTGCTCCTGGCGCAACGGGACCGGGTATTCTCTCCACGACTACTTCGCCTGGCGCTATCTCTGGAATCGTGCAGGTTCAGCTTCAGCAAACGAATGCTGGATTTTGGGAGGTACAGCCTACGATCTCTGGTGTTCCATCTCGTGAACCGGTAGTTATTTGGGTTGCTGCGCGTTAATCTGATAGGGCTCCCGAACCGTAGCGGTGCGGCAGCTGATCAGACGATCATCAACTGCCCCCGCTGGACCAGTTCCTGGTAGATGGCAATGGCGTTGAAGTCTTTTCTGTAGTTTGAAACATTCCGCAAATTCCTTTACCTCCCCCATCCCCTAACTGAAGAAGTCTCACGTTGAAACGGTCACGGCCGTGAGGCTGATTTACAGAGAAATCTCGAACCGGGTCTGAACCTAGTCCTGGGATGGTGAGACCTGATAAAGGACGGCGTAGACGCCGCCTCGCTTTTCATAGAACACCTTTTCGGTCCAGTGTTGGCCAGATTTAGAGAGCTCGTCGAGAAACGCGTTCGTTGCCGCCGGCAAGTGCAGATTCGATTGTGCGTTCGTTAAGAACAGCCCGCCCTCCTTTACGATCCCTTTCCACTCGCTTTGAGCATACGGCGATGCCGGGGAAGCAGGTACATCCCAAAAGATCTCTGTGACGGGCGTCCGTGCCCTTGAGAGGAAATATATGTTCTGGGCAAGGCCCCAGTCGAGCACTTTCACCTTCTGCCTGGGGTGGGTACCCTGCAGAAACCCGGATACATGAATCACAGTATCAGACCAAGATTTCGTTCCTCCCGTAGTCTGCAACCCTTCCCGCGCCCGCCAGTTCCAATACGCGGAGACGCTGAAATAAAAGATTGCCATTCCGATGACGAGTACGTTTGCCAAAGGGCGAGGGAGCAAGGTGCCCCAAGGGGCTATACAGATCGACACTACAACGAACGGAACGAGTGCAAGGAGGTGGTGTTCGGCAACTGGCATTCGGATGAGCAACAAGAAGATGAGGTAGATCACTGGAGCAGTAGCAATCGCTCTGCGCCCAACTTGCGCCGCAGGAGAGGGGCTCTGTCTTTCGTACAAGCAGGCCAGCAACGCACCCACCGCGATCAATTGGATGGGCAGCAACTGCCAGAATGGAACATCCGGCCCCATCCAAATGCCCCGATGCTCTCCATCTGAAAGCAGGGTCTCTCCGAGCAGGCCGCTAACGTAGGCGATCTCCTGTGGAATTGTCGCGTTCCACTGAACGGCCTGAACCGAGTGGCCAAACTGAGGCAATGACTGGGCGATGTAAATCAGAAGGGGTATTGTTCCCACGACCGCCCCGGCGGCAAACAACACCGCATGTCGATAGGACGGCCATTTGCGGGGACGCACGAAGATGAGAACCGCAAGGGACTCCCCAAGAATCAAGAAAAGGAGATTCAACCGGATCCAGACTGCAAATCCGCACGCGACACCGACGCAAAATAACGATAGCCGTGTACGCCGCTGCTGGAATCGGCTGGTGCAAAAGGCAATCAGACCGATGGCGAACAATGTCATCGCGACGTTGCCGTTATCGTACAGCGGCAGATCAATAGCAGCAGGGTGGATTGCCAAGATGCAGGCCGCCGCCATGGCGGGCCGGGGTCCAAACTGGTGTCGAACGAAGTACGCGATGCCAAAGATTCCGCCAGCGACGATCAGGGCAGCGCCGAACCGTCCGACTGGAACCGTCGGTTCGAATACAAGGAACAGAGGCAATAGAAAATAGTCTTTGGCCGCCCCGACATAGGGCGCCACCATGAGAGGCACACAAGTTTGCCCGATGCATAGAGATGCCGGAGATGGCGTTACGGTGCCACGCACGGACAGCTCCATGGCGCCGCGCATGCTAATCGCTTCATCGTACTCCAGTCCAGGTGCACTGAATCCGACCAAGCTACAGCTCAACACGTATGCAGCTGCGGCGAGGAGCGACAATAGCCTCCACTGATTGGAGTTTCCAGTAACAGCTTCAACGCGCAACCCGAGCCTCCGATTTCCGGACCGTGTGCTTTCACCAACTCAGAATGATAGAACCGGGCATACCTTCAGTTGCAGGGCAGAATCTGCCGGCGACCACACGTGAGCCAGTTCTTCATAGTACAATGCCCCCGCCACGAATCCCGCTGTCATCGCGAGCTAAATTCTGTTTCTGTCGGCTTGGGAATTGCGACTTCGAAACACCTCAGGGCTGTTCCGTAGCCGTCGGCAACTGCAGAGCCCCGCGCCGCTTGGGTCAGCACCGCCAACGCGCCACTTACGTCTTTACTCCGCAGATTTGAACTGCGATCCTTCCTGGTCGTTTTGCCTCAGGACGTCCAGAAGGCACACTATTCACCCTGATTTGCAGCTGGCCCAAAAATATTTTAGTTGACAATGAGCTCCCAAAAAGCGGAAAATCCAGAACTGACGTCGCTGTTAAATCTAAATGGGCATGGTGATGAAGGAAATGTTGCAGAAGCATTTCTACTCGGCAAAGATTTGTCTGTCTCTATTATTAATCTGCCATGGTGCCGCTGTCGCGGTGAGGGCGTTGCCTCTTGCGCCGCACTCGAAGCTGCACGTTAATCTCGGGCCTGTACCCGTTGATAAATACTTGGTGCAGAACTACGATCCAATTTATGGGCACGGCTATGTCCCAAACTGCAGCACAAGTCAGACAGTGCGGTCGTGCTACCAACAAATACTTGCGAGCTTTCGGCAGCAGGGTGTCGAGAGCATCAGGTTCATGTTCTATTTCTGCGGAGGGTCTTACAGCACTGCACTAAACGGATGCGGAACCTACAATGGGACCTCGCTAAATATGGCTTGGGCAAACAACATGGCCACATTCCTACAGGATGTAGCCACAGCGGGAATAACCCAGGTTACGCCGACTCCTCAATGGGGACTCGGATACGACGGAAATATTCCATATTGTATCGACGGGACTTTGACTTGTGGCGCAGAAGACGGAAATTATAATTGGTACCGGAATTCGCAAGAATCGTCATTGAATGATGGTGTAGTGTGGGCACGGGTGCCGGACTCATGCAGCGCTACTCCCGGTGCCACAGTGTCACTGTTCTTTTGGCCGTCCGCACCGTACGGAGTCCGGGCAAATAACACGTTGAATGACCCTGCCGGGCCATGGAAGCAGTTCTTCAACAACTCATACAACTGCTCACCTAAAAATCCCTACTTCGCCGGGTGGCAACATCTATACGATGTAATCTCGTCGATGCTAAGTTCCGTTCATACAGCCGGGCTCTCCGTAAATGAATTTGACATCGCGAACGAAATCGATATTCCAGAGGCGACTGTTCAGCTTCGCCTGCTCTCGGACAACAAGCATACAGATACAGGGAACGGGAATGTATACGATGTAAT
Organism: uncultured Solibacteraceae bacterium; assembly: GCA_964464925.1. Classification (GTDB taxonomy): domain Bacteria; phylum Acidobacteriota; class Terriglobia; order Bryobacterales; family Bryobacteraceae; genus CAYXLI01. The sequence continues at coordinate 257,449 of CAYXLI010000003.1, forward strand.
CAGTTATTATCTCAACTCTTATGGTCTAGGGACAACGAATCTCACTTGGTCCGTAAGCCAGTTTGGGGCCTCTGTCGATCAGTACGACTGCGGAAGCGTGTATGGTGATTCCGCAAGGTTGCTGCGGCTCTCTTCATTTATTAGTACGATGAATGGGGGCGCGGTCGGCTGGCCTCTGGGAGCTACGGATTCGAACGGATTGACGTGTGGCGGGACTGTCCCATCAGACTGGGTCAGTCAACCCCGAGGGTATGGATTCCCCACCATCGCTGACGTGCACTCATACGACACTCTGAGTGAAAATGATGCGAAAGTCTTCTTTAACGCCGTAAAAGCATTCTTGGACTCGTGGGGAGCTGCTGGAGGTTACTGGCACGGTAACGTTCCTGCATTATATAACGCACAAGTCATGTTGGGAGAAACGCACAGCAATCAGAACTACTCGTCGACGCAGTCCTGCGAGGGGAATGCCAATCCCACAGCTCTGGCGGGATATGAGGTCAATGGTTATAACCTGAGCGGTCTAGCGTATAGCAGCCGTACGACTGTGTTTCGGCCGTGGGAGAACTTCATCGAATGGAGCTATGGCTACGGCGGATGCTATCAGGTTCCCGCGCTCGTTAACCCACCCTATACACCAACTCCTTAGAGCAATGAGTAAAATGCTAAACGAAAAGGATCCACAATATGACGATCAACCCACAAAGTATTTTTCTCGCTTCGGCCTTGTTGTGTGCGCAAATTCTGAGTGCGACAGGGGCTACCAGGACGCCAGGCTACGGACTCGTTGTCGACCCAAGTGGTAGTCCAGTTCCTAATGCAGTCTTATTAGCAAGAAAAGTTCCGATTGCCTACGGATCTGCACGATTGCCGTTTCGATTCCAGCGGCAATCGTCCGACCTTGATGATGTAGTTAAGGCAAGCTCTGGACCGGATGGCACTTTCGTTCTCGCTGGACTGCTCCCCGCGCGATACTCGATCTGTGCGGAGTTCCCGGATAGCTCCTACCTGAATACCTGTATCTGGTCTGGCGACCGGACGGTGAATGCCTCGATTCCTGGCGATATCTCCAACATTAAAATCGTCGCTCAGCCTGCAGCTATAATTCGGGTCGATATCGCGGACCTTACAGGCGTCCTCGGGAAGGCAATGTCGGCGGTGACGGATAATAGATTTGGCACGCCCATTAACATCGGGGTGAAGTCTGGTGATTCTTATTATACCGCCAAGCTGGTCAGCAGCGACAGCGGTGGACGTCACTACGCAATCGCCGTACCTTTCGATCAGCCGCTGCGCCTATGGCTGTATAGCCGATCTGTCGGATTCTTGGACCAAGGTGGTATTAGGTTGGCAAACTCGGGAACCGAGCTTCCGTTCCTAGTGCGGAAAGGCCTCACCGTAGGATTCTGGCTCTCAACTACGTCGCCGAATTGAACTCGAATATCCCCGGCGGATACTGTGCCGGAAAGAGGAGGTCTTCCAGTCAACGTTATGCTCCGAAGCATCACTCTCGCGGCTGTATTCAAAATACTAGTTAGAATCGGTGTTTTGTATCTCGTTGTTGGCTTCTGTATCGCCGCGGCCCAGAGTACTCAGGCTATTGTGATTCGATCCGTGACGAATTCAGTAGATTTTCTGCCGGGGCTACCGCAGAAAGGAAGCCTTGCTTCTATCTTCGTAACTGGACTGGAAGGCCCTCCGGGTGTCAGCTACGCGACTCAATACCCACTAACCAACAAATTGAATGGGGTCAGCGTCTGGATCAACTTCATTCCGGCACCTATTCTCTCACTGGCATTTAAAGATGGCTTTGAACAGATCAACATCCAGGTGCCATGGGAGGGACCGCGTGATCCTCTTTATGTAGAAGTCTTTCAGAATGGTATTCGCGGACATACAGAGGACACGCAGACAAGCTCGTTCAGTGTGTTCTTCTCTGACCCTCAGGGTTACGGGATCGTCCAGCATGCTTCGGATTACACGTTAGTCTCTCAGAATAGTCCCGCACGTCCCGGTGAGTATCTGATCGCGTATGGAATCAACCTCGGCCCCGTCAATAACACTCCCAATACGGGTATGCGTTCCCCAGTCGATGTTCTTGCGCGATCGACGTCTCCTGGGTCACCGGAAACCGGCGTCTGCGGAATGGAGGATCAAATTCACATCGGCACGGTCGTGTCAACGCCAACGTTTGTGGGGCTCACCCCGGGTGCGATAGGCGTGTATCAAGCCAATTTTCAGGTTCCAGCGTCAACAGCTACTGGAGACCTGCCATTAACTTTCGTTCGGACGCTGCGTGAAAACCCGCTTGGCCCGTGTCGAGGAAGTGGCTTAGAGAATACCACGGCGGTACGTGTGAGCCGAAGCGTCTTGCTTCCGGTTCGATAATATCGGTAGTTGAGCGTTTCGCTGAACTCGGATTGGCCGTCGGCGGCGCCAGACCCGGCCCTGGTTCCGTTCTGAATGACTCATTCCGCGCGGAAAGTCGGAAACCATTCCACATTGAGACATTCGTCTCGCAGCCGGCCGTTGAAGCTCTCGATGAAACCGTTCTCCACCGGCCGTCCGGGCCGAATGAAGCGCAATTGGACACCGGTCTGAATCGCCCAGACTTCCATGGCGCGGCCGGCGAACTCGCTGCCATTGTCGAGTGTGATGCTGTTGGGAGTTGTTCCTCGCTCGGCAGCTGCATTAGTGAGCGCGGCGACCTCAGTGGCCCATTCATCGAGCGATCTGCTTCCAGCCAAACGCACTCGCGCGTGTACTGATCGATTACCGTCAAAATGCGGATGGTGCGGCCGTCAATAAGCTTTTCGCTTACAAAATCGGCCGACCAGCAGTCATTCGGCCGCACCGCTTGTGTCTGCGGGAGCCGTTGCCGGCGCGCAATCTTCTTGCGCTCGACGCTCCGCACCTTCAGGTTCTCTTCGTCATACAGACGGTAGATTCGTTTGGCGTTGACCTTCCACCGTTCGCGTTTCAGCAGCACCGTCAGACGGCGATACCCGTAACGCACATGCGAGCCGGCTAGCTCCTTCAGGCGTTGCACGGCATTCGAGTCGGTCTTCATCAACTTCTCCATCCGGGGACAGTGCGCTGCCGGCTACCGTGAAGCGGATCCCGCTGCCGAAATCCAGCGTTATCGCGGCCGCTCCCGCGCCATTGAAGCGAGGTCTGCGAAATCGTCTACCGGATTCACGCGCCCAATTTCCGAGAGCGTCCGCTCTCGGCCTCATTGAAGCGAGAAGCCGTTCAGCAAGATCAACAAAGCACAGATCGATTTCCGTCGCTCTCCCGACCCTCATCACGCCACTCACAATTTTTCCCCAAATCGGACAACTCCCTGAAACTACGCCGCATAGCCCCCAAAAACCACCCCACCCCGCTCTCTCCCGGCTCGTTTCTTGCCCTCCACATGCTACTCCTCAAAATAGGGAAGAGCGCTGCATGCCCTCCCGGAAAATGGAGAATTGCAATGTCATCGGAAAAGCGGATCCTCGCGTCTCGCCACAACGGCAAACTCGGAGGCCCCAAATCGGTAGATGGCCGTCTACGCGCAAGTGCGAATAGCCTGAAACATGGACTATACTCCAAGCGTCCGCCGGTGCTCTCCACCGAAAAACAAGCCGAATTCGACGCGCTCCGCGGTGAATTCCTCGACTGCTTCTCCCCCATCAACGCCGTCGAGCGCGAACTCGTCGATCAATTCACGAACAATGCTTGGCGCATTCGCCGCTATCAGGCCAGCGAGGAACTCTTCCTCGAAATCGCTATGTGCAACCAGGCCGAAAAACTCGCTGCCGAACACCCCGAAGGGCTTCCGCTCGACCTCCGCTCCGCTATCGCGCTCCATCACTGCCTCGCGTCCAAAACCAGCGCCTTCCGCGAGCACAGCCGCTTGCTCCAGCGCCTCCATCGCACCCAGCAGCGTCTTCTGAACGAACTTCAGGACCTCCAGGGCCCTCGCTTCAAATACGGAGCGCAGCCGGCGTCCGCACCTTCCGAAAATACGGAAAACGAACCTACAACTACCCGGGAATCAACGCCGGAGCCCTCTCCGGCCCCACTCGCCCCATCCAATTCCACCCGTTGGATCCCGATCGTACCGCCGATTGTGCTGCCCGAACCACCCGAGCCCTCGGAAATCGCAAATCCGCCAGTGCCCCAGCGAGCCATGGCTGCCTGAATTTGGCCCAACCCGGCCTCGGCATTCGGATCAGCGCAGGTTCTTATGCGTGAAGTGCGTCCCGCAAGCTCGTAACCCAGGTTCGTAACGATGGAGGATCAGAACACCGGCATGATCGACTGGCGTCCGCCATTCGCGCCCATCGGCGTGGAAGACAGCACCGAAGCCCCTACCCTGCCCTCCGTCCCTCCCGACCCCGTCGCCTTCGTCCGCGACACGCTCGGCTGGGTGCCCGACCCCAAACAGGAAGCCATCCTCCGCTCGCAGGCCAAAAGAATCATCCTTTGCATGGGCCGCCGCTGCGGCAAAACCTTCGTTACCGCCGCTAAGGCCGTCTACTTCGCGCTCAGCCGCCCCGCCAGCCAGACACTCATCTTCTCGCGCACCATCCGGCAGGCCAACCTCGTCCTCACCAACGTCCGCGACTTCCTCCGCGCCGCCGGCCTCCCCATCCGCGGCGATGGCGCCAACCCGCACTCCGCACGCCTCCCCAACGGCGCCGTCATCCTCAGCCTCCCCTCCAGGGAAGCCAATATCCGCGGCTTCACTCCCAACCTCATCATCATGGACGAGGCCGCCCGCATCCCCGACGACGTCTATCACGCCATCACTCCCATGCTCGGCCTGCACAACCCTACCCTCATCCTGCTCAGCAGCCCCTGGGGCACCCGCGGCTTCTTCTATGAGGAGTGGATTTCTTCCGATCCGTGGGACCGCTATTTCGCCCCGACTCCCGAGTGCCCTCGCTACGATCGCGCACACCTCGAATCCGAACGCCGCCGCAAACCCGAGTCCGTCTACCGCCGCGAATATCTCTGCGAATTTCTCGAAGCCGGCGGCGTCTGCTTCCCGGACAGACTCATCGAGCGCGCCATCGTGGACGATCCGTTCACATCCCAGCCGCGCCTCGCTCGCCCGCGCCAGTATTTCATCGGTGTCGATCTCGGCCGTCAGCAGGATCACTCCGCCATCGCCATCATCGAACGCCTGGAAATCGTTTCGGACGTGCGTGACCCGTTCACCATGAACCTGGTCATGAATCGGGAATGCCGCCTCATCTACCTGGAGCGCCTCCCGCTCGAAACACCCTATCCCGACGTGGTCAGGCACATCTGTTCCCTCACGCGCCAGTACCCGCAATCCGAACTCGTTGTCGATGCAACCGGAGTCGGGCTGCCGGTTGTCGACATGTTCCGGGCCGCCCGGCCGGACGCGCGCCTGCAGCCCGTCATGATCACCGGCGGCAGCGTCGCAAACTCCTCATCGGACGTCCACCGCATTCCCAAGCGCGACCTGATCTCGCGCGTGCAACTCATGCTTGAGTCGAACGATCTGAAGATCTCAAACCGCCTGCCCGCCTTGGAGCATCTGCGCGAAGAATTGCGCCAGTTCCGCATGACAATCAACCACAGCCAGCACGACCAGTATTCCGCCCGGGAAGGAGAACACGATGACCTGATCCTCGCCCTATCTCTCGCCGCCTACAAGATCCGGTAGGCGCCTGCGAAGACAGATCTACCAGATCAGCTTCACCGCCATTTGGATGTTCCGCGGGTAGTTCGATTGCGGGGCGCTGACTTCGGCCTTGATGATCGAACCGAAACTGGAACTCGTCGCCGAGTTGTTGAACTGCCTCGAATTGATGAAGAACGAGTTGAACAGGTTGAAGGATTCGAAGCGCAACTGCAGCCGGTAGCGCTCCGTCAGGCGCACCGTTTTGTTCAAGGACGCGTCCATCAGGCGCACCGTCTGCAGGCGCACGCGGCCGTCATAGTAAGGCGTGTACCGCGGGTTGTAGCTCGGCACGATCAGCCAGTTCGCTTCCGTGCAGCCGTAGTCCCGGCTGAAGGCCTGCCAGGTCACGTTGTTGTTGTTGTCCCAGTTCAATACGCAGGGCTGAACCGCTTGAATCTTGGGTGCGTTCCAGGTGAACTCCGGGTTGCGCGCATCCTTCAGATAAATCACGTTGCCGGGAAGTTGCCAGGGACGGCCGGAGAAGATCTGGTAAATGCTGGTCGCCTCCCATCCGCCGATGACTTGGCTGGCGATCCCGTGCGATCCGTTGAGCCACCGCCGCCCTTTGCCGAAGGGCAACTGCCAGATCATGCTGTAGACGAACTTGTGCGGGCGGTCATTGCCGGACAAGCCCTGCTGCATCACATCATGCAGTGGATCGAGGAAGCCGTTGCGCTCCATCACCTTCGAAAAGGTGTAGTTCGTATTCAGGTTGAGGCCGCCGCGAGTCCGTGTGTTGAAGCTGACCTGCACGGAGTTGTACCAGCTCAGCCCATCGTTGCGCATGTATTCCGTAAGGCCGCTGGTGAACTGCGGAAACGGGCGGCTGAGTTCGTAACGCGACCGCGTGTTGTTCGTGTAATGCGCGGTGCCTTCGAAGCCGGGCAGTCCCTTGAACGGATTCGGAAGACCCTGGGTGCAGAACTGCTGGCTGGTGGCTCCCAGCAGGTAATTGCATTGATCCCGTATGCCGGCGTCCTCGTCGTCGTTGAACGAACGCGAGGTCTGGAGATTCTTTCCGCGATTGCCTACGTAGGCGATGGCGATTCTGGATCGGGCATTCAACGCGCGCTGGATCTCCAGCGAGAACTGATCCATGTAGGGGACTTCGAAATGCGTGTTCACGAAGTTGAATCCGTTTCCGAGAAACGTGCTGAGGCCGCGGCTGCTGCCTACCGGCTGATTGATCACGGGGAACGGGTCGTTCAAGAGGTTCGGCAGCGCGGTGCGGTTCTGGTCGTCCGAAGTATTCAGGGATGTGCTGGCGTTGAAACCGGCGTTCTGCAGGTAATCGTTATTGGGGTTTATGTAGTATCGCCCCCAACCGCCGCGGATGGTAGTCTTGCTGCCGAGCGCGTACGCAACTCCAATACGAGGCTGCCAGGTATTCAGATACGGGTCGGTAGCACCGCGCGAAAGTCCGTCCAATCCGGCGAATTGCAATCCGCCGCGGATGGGGAACTGGAGGTAAGAATATTTGGCGTGATCGATCATGGCGTCGACAGGGCTGATCACGTCGCGCGCGAAGCCGCGGTTCATCCGGTCATACCGTTCGACGGGTGCGAGGTTGGCATCCCAGCGTAGGCCGAGGTTCACCGTGAGGTTGCGGCGCACCTTCCAGTCGTATTGCACCCACGGCGAGAAGTACTTGTACATGTAGATTGGGAACATGTTGATGTTCACCGAACCGGAGGTGGGCATGCCGAGAAGCCAACTGGCGAGGCCCGAGCCGCTGAGGCCGTCGCTCCTCTGGTAGTCGGCGCGCGTGAACGTGTCGCCCGCGCTGAAGGTCATGATCTGGCCGGAGTTTTGCGTGGAGTATTGCGTCCAACGAAGGTCGAGTCCGGCCTTGATTGTGCGGGCGCCGCGGAAGTGGGTGACAGTGGGCTGGATAGTGAAGGTGTTGCTGGCGCTGCTGCCGAAGTTTGGGTTCCTGCCGAGCGACTGGTATCCGCTGATGTTGAGCCTCGGAAACCAGGATCCATACGGAAGCTGCGACACGAGCCGGGGAGAGAAGCCGGCCCCTACGAGGTCGAAGTTCTTGTTCGCATCGGCCGTAGACGGATCGATGAAGCGCGACATGGAGGTCCGCACATCGAGGAGCAGCGTGGGCGTAAGCGTAGCCGTCCAGTCGGCGGCTCCCGTCCAGTTGGCGCGCCGCAGAGGAAGTTGCCCGTCGGCGCCCGGCTTGTCGAAGATGCCGTTGTAGGTTCGCATTTCCGTCCGGTCGTTGTTCCCGAAGCGGACGAACATACGGTGCTTGTCACTGATATTCCGGTCGATCTTGACCACAAGATTGTAGAATTCGTCACGCGCGGTGCCGTCGCCGCCGGAAATGAAGTAATTGGACGTGGAGTAGTCGACGCCCGGAGTCTTCGTATTCGGAAGCGGGAAGTACTTGATGAGTTGAAGCGCAGTCGAGTTGAGGCGCTGGCGGGGAATCACGTTGCCCGGGAATGGGTCGCGCACCCATTGCGAGCCCTCCTGGTGGCCGGTGGTCGGATCGTAAATGGTGATGGCGCGGCCGCGGCTGTCGGCAAGTTTGCTGAAATCGCCGAGTCGCATTTCCGGCTCGGGCACGCTGAGGATGAGCGGCTGGGGCGTACCTTCGCGGTAACGCTCGTAGTTGAACATGAAGAACGTTTTATTGCGGCCGTTATAGAGCTTCGGAATATAGACAGGGCCGTCGAGTTGGATGCCGTATTGGTCGAGCCAGTGGCCGTCTTTCGGCGCGCCGTGACATTTTCCGTTGGCGTCCACGGTCACGCAGCGGGAGTTGTTCTGGAACGAATTCGCGTCCCAGGCGCTGCGGCGGGCAAACTCATACACGGCGCCGTGAAGTTGATTGCCGCCGCTCTTGAGAGCCACGTTGATGATGCCGCCCGCGCTGCGGCCGTACTGCGCATCGTAAGAGTTGGTTTGAATCTTGAACTCCTGGACGGAGTCGACAGGAGGAACGAAGCCGATATTGTTGCCGCCTGCCTGGGCGTTATTCGGCGAGCCGTCGAGCAGAAATTCGTTCTTGCGCTGGCTGCCGTTGATGCTCCACTCGGCGATCGCGCCGTTGTCGAACGGCCGCTGGTAGGTGAGTTCGCCGTCGAAATTCACGCCCGGGGTGAGCATGGCAAGCATGAACGGATTGCGGGCGTTGAGTGGGTATTCCTTGACGGCTTCTCCGTCAATCAGGCCGCCTCGGTCGGCGTTGGCGTCGTCGAGCAGGGTGGCTTCGGCCGTCACTGTGACCTGGCTCGTCACTGCGCCAACTTCGAGGACGAAGTCGAGTGTGGCGGTTTGGTTGACGTTGAGTTCGACGCCGGTTTTGATGGCTGTCTTGAAGCCGGGGGCTTCAGCTTTGATGGAATAGGTGCCTGGGTTCAGAAGAGGTACCAGGTAGTTGCCCTGGGAATCCGTAGCCGAATCGCGGGTTTCTCCCGTGGAAGCGCTGGTGACCTGGATGCGGGCACCGGCGACCGATGCCTCTGCGGAATCGAGAACGCGGCCGGTTAGAGTGGCTCGAAATTCCTGAGCGTAAGCCGCACCCGGGCCAGCGGCAAGACAGCATAACAGCGCAATGCGCCTGAGCCCCATTCGCCTTTCCCCCTGGGCTGTTGTTGTATCCGAAGTGCGTGGCTGTTGTCAACGTGGTAACCGAACGGTTAGCGGCCGCCCGGCTTTCCACCTGTAAGCCGTTGAGCCCGGGAAATGGTTTTGCGATTGCCTGTGTCAGGTTATGCGAATCAGCGTGTTTGGTTTAGGGTACGTCGGCTCCGTTTCCGCCGCGTGTATGGCCCGGAACGGACACACGGTGATCGGCGTGGATACGGATCAGAAGAAGGTGGATCTGATCAATGAAGGCGCCAGCCCGATTATCGAGCCGGGACTTCGCGAGATGCTCTCCGGCTACGTCCGTGCCGGCAACATCAGAGCGACCTGCGATGTCTCGGATGCTGTGCAGAATACGGAGATCTCGTTCGTATCCGTGGGAACACCGAGCCGGGAGAATGGCAGCCTGAACCTCGATCACGTGCGCGCGGTGTGTGAACAGATTGGCCGCGCGATCGGCCGGAAAGCCGGATTTCACGTTGTGGTGGCACGCAGCACGATGCTGCCCGGAACAGTTCGCGGCCTGGTGATTCCGACGTTGGAGCAATGTTCGGGCAAGAGGGCGGGCGTTGACTTCGGCGTAGCAGTAAACCCGGAGTTTCTCCGGGAAGGCATCGCCATTTACGACTTTGAGCATCCTCCGAAGACGGTGATCGGTGCCACCGATCCGGTAACCCTCGAGAGCGTACGGTGCCTGTATGCAGGTCTTCCCGCTCTCCTCATGGAAGTGCCGCTGGAAGTGGCCGAAGCAGTGAAGTATGCCGACAATGCGTGGCACGCCGTGAAGGTGACGTTCGCGAATGAAATCGGCGCGATTTGCGATTCGGCCGGCGTGGATGGCCACGCTGTCATGGATGTCTTTTGCCAGGATCAGAAGCTGAACATCTCCCCCGCATATCTGCGGCCTGGCATGGCGTTCGGCGGGTCGTGCCTGCCGAAGGACGTCCGCGCGCTCACTCACTTCGCGCGAAGTCAGGACCTGGACGTTCCGATGCTGAATAGTGTGTTGGCGGCGAACGAAGCACAGATCGAGCGCGGACTGCGGCGCATTGAGTCGCAGGGCCACAGGCGGGTCGGCATCCTGGGCATCAGTTTCAAAGCCGGCACGGACGATCTGCGGGAGAGCCCCGTGGTGAGGATGGTGGAAATCCTGCACGGGCGCGGGTACGACATCAAGATCTACGATCCGTACGTGAGCATCGCGAGCGTACGCGGAGCAAACAAGGACTACATCACGAAAGCGATCCCGCACATCCACAGGATGCTAACGACGGATTTCCAGGAGTTCCTGGAGCATGCCGATACGATCGCGATCGGCAATCAGTCTCCGTTGTTCCGGGGGTTGCTTAAGAAGTGTGGGAAGGGCCGCAACATTATCGACTTTGTTCACTTGCTATGGCGATGTTCAAACGGGCGAGTTGTTGCGGCCGGGGCATGAGGAGGGTGAAATGGCGGCGGTATCTATAGCTCACGAGCCAGCCTCTCAACGGCGGCACTTCCGGGTGACCGCACCGGCGAAGGTTAGAATTCACGGAACCGTGTATGCAACGTCGGACTGGAGCGCGGAAGGATTCCGCATCACTCAGTTTCAGTGCGCCTGCAGCCTGCACGAATGCATCGACGTTGAGTTTGCCGTAGACTTCCAGGGCTTCAGCATTTCCTTTTGCGCGAACGCACAGGTAGTCCGGTGCGACGGGAGCGAACTCGCTGCGAAGTTTACCGGCTTGGGGGAACGCGCCGCGAATCTGCTAAGCGACTTCGTAACTGGCCTTATGAACGGGCAGGTCATGGCGGTGGATGGAGTGCTGAAACACATGGACCGGCCCGTTACCACGGTTCCGCTGATGCAAACAGGCGAACCTTCCGGCCGGCAGGTCTGGCGGCGTGCGCTGATCTCCGCCCTCTACGTGCTTATTGGGCTCGCGATCACGGGGCTTGCCGTGAGGACACTCTACAGTATGTGGACAACGGTGAACATCGAGACGGCTGTCACCAGTATGCAATTGGAGCAGGTCGTTGCGACGGACGCCGGACTCCTGCGTGACCTAAACGTCCAACCGGGATCCCCAACGCACTCGGGCCAAATCCTCATGCGAGTGGAAAGCGAAGTGGCGGCGCATGGCGTGGATGTTGCCCGCCAGCAACTGCAATCGGCAGAAGCGGATCTGGTGGAAGCCCAGAGAGTGGTGGAGGAGGAGAAGAGCAAGATGGGCGCTTACCGGTCCATCGGCAGCGATCAAGGTGACATGCAGAGAGCGCGGGTGAAGGCGTTGACCGCATCCAGGGACGAGGCCCGCGTCGAATTCGAACGTGCGAAGAAGTTATGGGAGTACGGCCTTGTGGCTCGCCAGATTTATGACGCGCACGAGGCATCGGTCCTGAGACAGGAGGCGGCGGTTGAGCAGGCAGCAGCCGAACTCAAGGTCGTAGCCACTTCGAACCAGGCCATCAACTCCGGCCTTTTCTTCAGCGGCAATTTCCTCGTAGGAGCATTGCAGACGCGGATGGCGCAGGAGGAGAGTGCCCGAGCGAGGGTGAAGGTTGCGGAAAGAGCGCTGCAAGATGCGATGCGTCAGGAATCCAGGCGGGCGTACCGTGCTCCCTTCGATGGTGTTGTCCTACGCGTATTCAAGTCGAGCGGCATGACTGTCGATCGCGGCGAGGCCGTGCTGATCCTGCGCAGGACAGGCGAAGAGGCGCACGTGGATGCGTACCTCACGCAGGAAGAGGCCGGCTACATCGGCAATGGCTCGCGGGGCGTCGCCTATGTACCGGCGCAGGGCAAGCAGTACGACGCTGAGGTAGCCATGGTAGACCGGACATCCGGATTTCTGAAAGAAATTCAAACACCAAAGCTACATCAGCCGCAGTTTAGCTGGCGCAATCTGCAGGATCGTTCCGCCTATGTGCGGTTGAACTTTGTTGGCGTGAGCGCCGACGAACTGGCGCAGATTCAGCCGGGACTGCCCGTGCAGGTGAGCATTCCGCGGAAGCGTGGTCTGCCATTCGCCGCGCTCACGGTTGTGCATGCTGCAGGGCCTGACACAGTTGGATGGAAGCCCCGCCTCTGGCCTGCCGACAGCCCGGTGTTCAGCGCTCATGCAGGCAAACTGCTCCCTGAAGGCCTACGCGAACGGTTGATGGAAGCCGCAAGCAAGGCAGAGCAGACCCAGCCCGCACCGGTACAGACGATCAGGAGCGCGGGCGTGACGGATCAATCCACTCCCGAGTTCATTGCGAGCCGGAGGGCATTCCAGGATGCAGACAATTTCCTGCTTCTGGCTCTGGCGTACCGGCTGACCGGCAAGAACGCCTATCTGGATTCGGCCCGCAACATCGTGAACGCATGGGCGGGCGTGAATCAACCGATCGGACAGCCGATCGACGAAACCAGACTGGAGGCGTTTCTTTGGGGCTTGGATCTGCTCGGACCCGCCGCAGAGAGTGGCGATGTAAAGCAGTGGCTTGCGCGCTGGTCCACAGCGAACCGCCAGTATTCATTCGGTCCGAAGACGGAATTGAACAACCACAAGACACACCACCTGAAGATTCAATTGATGCTGGATCTAATGCTGGACCGGCGGAGCGATTATGAGCGCGACCTCGCTGCTGCGAAACAACACGAGAAGGTAAACCTCCCTTATGCAGACGGCAGCTCACTCGATTATCACGAGCGCGATGCAATGCACTACCACATCTTTGATCTGGAGCCGTGGACTGAAATCGCACTGATCACTCAGTGCTGCGAAGCGAGCGTCGACCGTGCGTTTGAGTTCTTCGAGCGGCAGATGCGCGAACATCCAGACCATATCGAATTCGCCAACAGCACGGCGCCGATAGATAGAAAGCGCGCGGAAGGCGGATTCGAATACGCGAAGGCGCATCCATATGAAATCGGCAAGGCGGCGCGAGAGATCTTTGCGTACGCGACGTTACGTGGCCGCAAGGCATCCGCCGATCTCTGGAATACCGCGACGGCGGGCGCGAGCAGGTCGAGCCTCTTCTACGAGGCGAGGTATTACCTATGGCGCGCCCGATAATTGAACTTGCGGCCCTGCTGTCGTTTAATATTCTGCTGCTGGCGTACCTGCCGAACCGGATCTGGGATGCGGCGGACACACTGCTCATCCTGAGCCTCGGGCCGCTCGCCGCGTGGCGGTATGGTTGGTGGTTTCTGCACCTGCTGCGCGCGACCTGGTATTCGCGAGTCGTGTTTGCAAGGCTGCGCAAAAAGGCGAAGGAACTTTGGTCGGACGGGTGGCGCCCGCCATTTCTCCACTTTCTGGTGACTACTTACAGGGAGAAGCCTGAGATTACGGAACGGGTCCTGGATAGCATTTTCCGCGAGTGCCACCGCACCGGAATTCCCACGCGCATCTTTATCGCCACGGGGGATGCCTCCGACGAGCAAGCGATTGAAAGCTACTGCTCGCGTGTCGAGCACGTGGATGCGAAGATCGTGATCATACGGCAGAATCAGCCCGGTAAGCGGGCTGCGATGGGCGTTGCGTTGCGTGCGATGAGCCGCTATGGCGTAGGGCGCTCTGACCTGGCGATCTTCATGGATGGCGACTCGATCGTGGGCGAAGGGACGATTGAGCGCTGCGCGCCGCTTTTCCCTTTGAATCCGCTTCTGGGAGCCGTCACAACGGACGAGTCAGCTACGGTCAGCGGCCCGCGATGGATGCAGTCGTGGTGTGACATGCGGTTCGCCCAGAGACGCATTGCCATGCAGTCTCATTCGTTGTCGCACAAAGTGCTCACGCTGACGGGACGGCTTTCGATTTTCCGCGCGCCCGTGGTTGTGGATGAAGAGTTCATCCGTACGGTGGAAGCGGATTACCTGGACCACTGGCTATGGGGCCGTTTCCGATTCCTGTCCGGCGATGACAAGAGTACGTGGTTTTCGCTGCTGAGTCGCGGATACGAGATGCTCTACGTGCCGGACGCCTCCGTGATGACTGTCGAAAACATCGGTAACCGTCCGATGGAGCGACTGCAGCAGAATCTCTTGCGCTGGTCGGGGAACATGCTGCGCAATGGCAGCCGCGCCCTCGCGCTCGGCCCGGGCAGATGCGGATGGTTCATCTGGTGGTGCCTGATGGATCAACGCTTGTCGATCTGGACCTCTCTGAGCGGATTAGCGATGGCGCTGGTTCTCTCGCTGGCGCGGACGTGGGACGTGATGATTGCGTACTTAGTTTGGGTGCTGATGACGCGCACGGTTATCTCGATCGTGCTCTTCGTCTATTCGCGGCGGATTTCGTTTAGCTATCCGTTCCTGTTGTATGGGAACCAGGTTCTGAGCAGCATGATTAAAATCTACCTGCTGTTTCGCGTCTCCCGGCAGCGATGGCTGAATCGCGGTGATCAACGCGCAAGAGCCGCAACGGGCGGTCTGCTGGCTTACCAGAATGCCGCGGCCGCATTTCTCACCGTGCTTTACACGGGCTCGTTTCTGTTACTGGCGGCGTTTGTGACCGGAGTGCTGCGGCTACCGTGACGCTCAGGCCTTCAGCGCTTTCCGGAAATCGAAACGGGCGTTTGCAATAGAAGTGCCGATCACCTCGATACGACGGACGTCACGTGTGCCGACGCCGTGCATCTCCGCCAGGCGCAGCGTGCTGTCACTCGTCTCGAACGGTGGAGTGCCTCGATCCGCCATCGGATCGTAGCCCATGACTGCAGCGCCTACGGCATCCGTGGTCACGCAGTTTGTGCCCATAATCAGAACACCCGGGTTCACCTGCTTGCAGCCGCGAATCCAGGGACCTTCTCCTCCGCTCATGGAAGCGATGCCGTCAATGATGGCGAGATGGATGGGCCGGGCGGCCACCAGGTCGGCCACAACGCGCGGCACGCGATAGCCGCCCTCGCGGGGCGATTTCGGATCGTTCTCCGCAGGAGCGATCCTGGAAGGCTGCCGATTGCCGGCATGAATCATGCCACGGCCCCCCTTTGGAATGATGCTGGGCTCATCCACTCCGGCGCCTTCCCCGTAGATCGTGCAGGGCGTGATGCCGAAGCAGTTTTTCATCGAGAGCGTGATGCCCGCGGTGGCGTGATCCTTCAGCTTGGCAATCGAAACGAAGACATCACAGTCCTCATACGAATGGTTCAGCATGTAGGCCTTAAACATGTGGCCGCCGTTTGGCGGGCGAAATTCCGAGTACTGCTTGCCGTTGCCGAGATAGTTGGTGTTCTCCATCTCGACGACTCGACCCGCGTTCAGCAAGGCACGTGGATCCCAATTCGCCTCGTACATGTAGTCTTCGATCAGGCCGGCCGTGCTCCAAGGGCTTTCGAGCAACCGGACCCGCTTGGCTCCGGCCTGATCCATAAGCCGAATCGTGGTGCCGATGACCGCAGGGTGAGTCCAGTGCGCAAGTTCCGCAGGCGTGTGGCCCAGACGGTACGCCGGCGAACCGGTGAGATTGATCTTAATGGCGACGGTCTTGTTCCTGACCAGCTTCCCGAGGCCACCGATCTGATCGAACATTCTCTCCATGGTGGGAAGAAGTTCAGGACCATACGAATTGCACTTGGCAATGGCGACCGGCGCGGTAGGCGCGGACGGATTCTGCGCGAACACAGAGGAACCGGCCGCGGCGGCAACAGCACCGAGCCATTTTCTTCTAGTCAAGCCAGGACAGGTCTTCATCATCATGCTTCTCCCAGTTCTACAGCGCCGTAACAAAGGAAATCGGGAAGCGCCACCTCGGTTCCGTCGTTGCGGTGGACGAGTTGGAGGTTGCGCGGCTCATTGCTGTACAGGTCGTGCCAGCGCGCCGATTGATATTGACGTGCGATCCAAAAGCTGAGCGGCGAGCCAGAGGAGCGGACCGCATAATTCAGGACATGGACGATGCACTTGCCGCCCAATTCCGTGCAATACAGGTTGGTGCTGCTGCCGTTCCACAGCCGAACTAAATCCTCCCGGCGTCCAAGCAACAGGTGCACATCCGAAGCGAGTTCGTATGGGTCGGCCCACGGCTTGCGGGCAACCGCAATCCGACCGCTTCCCTTCTTAAAAAGGTTGTAGCGGTTCTCGAAGTTGCCTGCCGGCGGCAGATCCTTCGCGAGATGCGCATTGCTGGCCGGAACAATCAATGTGCCGCCGCTCTGTGTCATGGCGTCGAGCGCGGAGGCCCACGGTGCCGAGGGAGCTTTCTGATCCACCCAAAGAGCGGCCCGAATGCCTTTCAGATCGGGCGTGGAAGCCTTGTCGAATACGCGGTATGGAAGCTGGCGGCGAGGAGCCAGGTTTAGCACCTCAGTGCCGAAGAACTCGTTAGGCCCTTCGAAATCGCTTACGACAGCAAGCTTGCCGATAGCCTGGTAATCGCGCCAGTTCCCGTTATCTTGGAAACACCGCATTGCGCGAACAATGTCTGTGCCCGCGCGGTGAGCGTCTTCATTTTGCGTGGCGATGCCCTTCGCCATTTCCGGGCTGAGATTAATGATCCAGCGGCCGCCGTACGCTGCGGCATCGGCAACTGCCAGCGCATATTGCTCCGGCCGAATCACCTTGTCCTTCGGAGGTCTTGCGTCTACCCACACGGCTGCCGCAGGCGCCTTGGCGCGCGCGAGCCGAATGCGCCAACCATTCGAATTCACCCAAGCGTTGCCAGTGGGACCGCCACCACTTTCCTGCGGTGAAGCTATCGCGGGCCACATGGCATCCTTTATAGCTATGATGCCGGTCTGTCCCGACTTGATGTTGGCCACCGGGATCAACTGATCGTCACTTAGGGTGATGACGTGCAAGTTCCGCTTTTCAGCGGCCTCACGCAACGGCCAATCGCGCGGCACGATGAGGCAGTTCACCGGACCACCCTGGCTGACCAGAGCCAACATCTCCGGCTTCTGCCAGCCCGGATCCTCGGGCCACCGCATCGGGAACAGGTCTTTATCCAGCATTTAACCTTCTACTTCATTCTTAACCATCTGAATGGCCGCTTGGATATATCCGAAGCAGAATGCAAATGCCTGGAGTCCGCCCGGATCGGTCTCGATCTTGGGAACGTGATCGGGCATGAGCATCCCGTCGTAGCCGACTTCCTGATAGACACGTGCAGCCTTCAACATATTTACGTCGCCATCATCGGGAAACGTTTCCTGAAAATTAAGGAATTTGCCTTTGATGTTGCGAAAGTGCACGTTGAAGATGCGCTTACGGCTGCCGAAGTAACGGATGACATCGAAGATTTCCGTGCCCGGATTCTCAAGCATTTCCGACACCGTGCCCTGGCAGAAGTTGAAGCCGTGATACGGGCTATCAGAGAGCGAAATGAAGCGCTTCAGCCCATTCACATTTCCGAGGACGCGAATGACGCCGCGGAAACCTTTGTCCATAGGCATGCCGGGATCGTGCGGGTGCAAGGCAAGTTTGACTTTGTACTCTTCGGCCACGGGCATGACGCGCTTGACGAAATAGGAAATACGATCCCAAAACATTTCGGCCGTGACGCGGCCGGCCTCGGTGAGGGGCGGATCCTGCTTAGCCCGGTCATAAAGAAACGTGCTGTATTTGGCGGTGCCGCGGCCCGGTGTGGATTCGGTTCGCACGACGCCGAGGATCGACATGTTGTACTTCAGCATGGGGATGCCTGCCTGCGCGGCGTTGCGGATCATCTGGCAAATGTCATCGATCTGCCTGTCGCGCTCGGGGCTCTTGCCGAGCATGATCTCGGGGTTCTCGTGCTTTGTGATGTAAGCGGAACTGAGCGGCAGGGGAACGGCGTCGAGATGGATCCCGTGGCTCTCGACGCGTTCGCGGAGGCGCTTGAGGCCGTCAACCGACCATTTCTCGTCGAACTTGCGGCTGGGCAGGTCGCTGCAGATGTTTTTCACACCGAAGCATGAAATGGTGGCGAGCGTCCTGTCGTCCGTTGTATGTTGCGTGCCGACCTTGAAGAGCACCTTGCCTTTGGGATGGGCCGGCGGAGGCACCGCTGGAGAAGGGATTCCGGCGGCGGCAGCGAGGCCGGCGCTCTGCAAGAAACCTCGACGATTCATGCGGCATACTTTATCAAACCTATGGCTTGCTTACTGATTTGCTCTGCACATCCGGATGACGAGACCTTTTTCGGAGGAGGGACGATCGCGCGATACCGCGATGAAGGCGTACAGGTGGTAGTGGCGATGGGGACGCGCGGCGAGCGGGGCGCAACCGGAGGGCTGTGCAGCGTCGAGGAATTGCCGAAGGTGCGCGAGCAGGAATTGAGAGATGCGATGGGATGCCTGGGCGGGGCTGAAATTGAGTTCTTAGGCTATGAGGATCAGAAACTGGCGCAGGCACCAGCGGACGAGATGAGGCGGAAACTGGTTGCCCTGATTCGGCGATGGCGGCCTGAAGTTGTCCTGACGTTCGATCCGAATGGAGCGAATCTGCACACGGACCATATGGCTATTAGCCGGTTCACCTCAGAGGCAGTGGCCGCTGCGGCGGACGGGCGTTGGTATCCGGAGCTTGGTTCGTCGTTCGCCGTACGCCGTCTTCTGTGGCAATCGGAGATCAAGGTGTGGGAGCTTGGGTCCACGAAGAACCTGGACCGGCAGCCGGGCATCGATTTCCTACTGGATGTAACGGAGTGGAAAGGCAGGAAGGAGGCGGCTTTGCGGGCACACCGGACGCAGGCGCCGGGGTTCGGCAAGCTTTTCTTCAGCGGCGGGAATGCGTTGGGAGTGGAGGCATTCCGGATGGGTTCGGGGGAGCGGCCGTCGCGGGTTCCTGTGGCGGATCTGTTTGAGGATCTGGTATAGTGAAAATACTGCGTTCGCAGTCCTCCAAAGAATGGGCGCGTAGCTCAATTGGCAGAGCAAGTGACTCTTAATCACTAGGTTGTAGGTTCGATTCCTACCGCGCTCACCATTCTAATCAATAGCTTACAGGTCACTGAATTGCTTTTCCGTTCCCGCAGTCTGGTGGTTCTTGCGCATATTATCTCCAAAGACACTCGACTCACTTAACCAGCCCCGCTCAGATGCTCGCCGCCAGTACATTATCCTCTGTACCGGTACTTTCAGTACCGCGGAACTATTTGCAGGCTGACTGTTAACACCTAGACTCTCTTGGTGCCCTTTCGATTCATCCGCGTAGGATCAATTCGTCGGTTGCAGGTAAGTTCGTCATGGGTTGAGGGTATCGCTTGAGAATCGGGATCGTTACGACGTGGTTTGCGCGCGGGGCGGCATATGTTAGTAGGCAGTACGAATCGGCATTGCAGTCAGCCGGGCACGCAGTATTCATCTACGCTCGCGGCGGCGAGCGATCCAGTCGCGGCGATTCGGAGTGGGACAAACCGAATGTCACGTATGCCGCTCCGGCGCTTATAGACACTCCGTCTGCAGTGGATATCGCGGACTTCCGGAAATGGATCACAAACCATCATCTGGACCTCGTCCTGTTCAACGAGCAGCCGTGGTGGCAGCCAGTGGCCGAGTGTATCCGGCTTGGAGTGAGGACGGCCTGCTATGTGGTTGAGTACACCGAGAAAGAAATCCCGCTTTTCGGCGCCTACGATATTCTCATTTGTCACACAAAACAGCACTACCGCACATTCGAATCACATCCCGGAGCCGTTTACGTGGCCTGGGGTACCGATGTGGATTACTTCCGACCTAATTGCCGCACTCCATTACCGGATCACACCAGCTTTATACATGCTGCCGGATCAAACCCGAACCGCAAGGGCACGGATGTTGTCGTTGAGGCAACCGCGAAGCTTTGGTACTCGGGGGTGCGGAACTTCAATGTACTGATTCGCTCTCAAATCCCTATCTGGAAGCATATTCCTCCGATCGCAAGGGAGTTGATCTATGAAGAGGTTCTCTCTTACGAAGAGGGCACGTTCGACCGGCGCGAGGTCTACACCAAAGGAGATGTCCTGCTCTATCCGTCCCGCTTTGATGGGCTCGGCCTCTCTATCTGCGAAGCGTTGGCTTGTGGTCTGCCGGTGATCACGACGGACGTAGCACCCATCAATGAGTTTGTATCCAAAAGAGACGGGAGCGTGATCACATACACCGACCCGAAGATCACGAAGAGATCCTGTTATCCCGTGGTGGAACCGAATGCCGGGAGCCTCGCGGAGTCGATGCGATCGTGGATTCCATTCCGCAGCGAACTGAGGCAAGCGGCCCGTGAATCGGCTGTAACCAACTGGAACTGGCAGCATAATTCGACAGCGTTGGTCGCTGCTTTTGAAGGTTTTCAAGCGAGTCCGAAAGAAGAATACGGTGAGATGATCGAGGTGCACGAAAGCTCGAAGCGAACCTCGTTGCGCTCTCGAATCGGCCATCATGCACCGAGCCTGATCCGATACTCAAGGATCGTGTACCGGGCTCTGGCTGGTGAGCGTGCTCAGAGTAATGCGCTCTCGTCATGATCGTGTTCGCTCATCTCCGCGCACCAGAGCACGCCAACCCAGCAGGCCGGATCAAATGGCCGATCGTATGGACGGGCACACTTTGCTGATACCCGGCTTACCTGGTGATCTTCGGCACCGGCCTGATGTTGTTCGGGCTTGCTATCGAGCCGCTGTCACAACAATGACCGGGTCTCGCCAGCGGCTCGGTTTTGCTCTAATGCGGCCGGCTAAAGGCCGTTTCCTCGCGAATAATTCCGTGCATCGCTGCCAAACGA
Organism: uncultured Solibacteraceae bacterium; assembly: GCA_964464925.1. Lineage (GTDB taxonomy): Bacteria > Acidobacteriota > Terriglobia > Bryobacterales > Bryobacteraceae > CAYXLI01. The sequence goes on from CAYXLI010000003.1 coordinate 278,400, forward strand.
GCGGGCTTAGGTACATCGGGGGCGCTCAGGAAGGCATAAAGTGCCAGAGCCTGATCGCGCTTACCCTCGGCGAGGAGACGCTCCGCGCAGACGAGAGCGGCGTCGGCTACAGCCATCCTGGTCATACCGTTCGTTTTCCCAAAGGCGGCCTGCAGGGCGTTCATGGAAGACACACCGCCAATTTTGCCCAGAGCGGCAGCGGCTGCGCGGGCGACATAGGGATCGGGACCGTACATCATCTTCGCCAGAGCAGGGCCGGCCTTGGCATCCCTACGTTTCCCGATTGAGTTGATCACACCGATCAACTGAGTGCCTTTGAGCTTCGACAAGCCGGCACGCAGGGCGTCATCCACCGAGGGATCGGCGATCGGCTCCAGGCCGTAACGCGCGTAGGTACTCAAATGCTCATTGGCGAGCAGATCCGACAACGCGGGTACTGCCTCCTTTGCTCCAAGCTCCCCGAGGCGCTGGCAAGCCTTGGCTTTCTGAAATTCCGGGGAACCGGCGTCAGTGAGGATGCGGATGAGAGCAGAGGTATCCATCCTGGCGATAGCGCCCTCCTGAAATTCGGGCGGAGGCGACGGCGGCTTTGGCTTCGGCGGCTGTGCCGCGGGCGCAGGCTGTTTTGTTTGTTGCACTGTGTGTCTCCTTCCCTCAGACTCGCCACGGCTCGCGCAACGCACGCGATCGCATCCGGTTCGCGACTTCGTCGTTGGCGAACTCCCGCTTCCCGGGATCCCATGTGAGTTTCTTGCCGCGCTGGTAGGCGATGAAAGCTGCGTGGCAGGTAACGTGCGAATTGGCGGCAGCGGCGGCGCCGGCGCGCGGCAACTGACGGGTCTTGATGGAGCGAAGCAGGTCGGCAACGTGATTCACAAGTGCCAGACTTGCCGGCTCGGTCGGCCGCAAAAGCGGCTTGATATTGTCTGAGCTTTCGATACGGGTGGCGTCGCCGGTCTCTACCCAGCCTTTGTCGCCTTCTATGCGGAAGCTACACGAGCCGGTGTTCAAGCTGCCATTCCAGCCATCATCACGCATCACAAGATTCACGCCGTTCGCATATTTGCAGAGCACTTTGTAAGGACCGATGTTGGTGCCGGCGGGTTCATACTCCACGGGCTGCGTGTCATCGAGTTCCGCCGCCCAGTGACATAGGTCAACGGTATGCGAGCCCCACTCGAGAATGCCGCCTCCATGAAAGTCGTAAAAGTTGCGCCAACCGCCGCGGACATAGGCGGAGTTGTAAGGACGCCAGGGCGCAGGGCCGAGCCAGCGATCCCAGTCGAGCACCTGTTTAGGAGGTAATTCTTCGGCCGCGAGCCAGTCGCGGCTGGGAAGCGGAGGCCAGTTGACCGAGGGGCCGACATTGGCGTAGAGAGTTTGCAGCTTGCCCAACGCGCCCGATTTGAGCAGTTCCTTGCAGAGCTCGAAGTTAGCGCCATTCCGGCGCTGGCAACCCGCCTGGTAAATGCGGTTGTACCGGCGGAAGGCATCGGCGAGCGCCCAACTCTCCTCCATGGACATGGAGCACGGCTTCTCGCAATAGACATCCTTGCCATGCTGTGCCGCGATGATCGCGAGGGGAGTATGCCAGCGGTCACCGGTGGCGATCAGCACGGCATCGATGTCCGGACGGGCGAGCAGCGCGTACTGATCGCCGTACATCTGGCAGTCGCGGTTGCCGTACTTCTGATCGACCGTCGACTTGACTTCTTCGCGCCTTTCATTTCTTACGTCGCAGATTGCGACGAATTTCGCCTGATCGAAGTTGAGCAACTTACTGAGGACGTGTGCACCGCGGGCGCCGATGCCGATGCCTCCAAAGGTAATTTTGTCGCTGGGCGCAACGGCCCCTGCTCGCTGACCGAGGACAACGCTCGGGACGATCATCGGCGCAATCGCGCTCTTGAGGATCTGTCGTCGGGTAGTCATGGCAGTCTCAACACGGATTCTATACCCAATTTGCGGGGTGCGGAGGGCAGGTCCGCCGTTTTCGGCCCAGCGCTGCGTCTTGCGAGTGACCTCGTGTGCGTTGAACGTCCTTGCGATGTCTGACCGGTTTGCCTTCTGCCAGCAACGCGCGCAACTTGGGCCTGGTCAGTACCCGCGAGTGCTGTACCGGGCGCCTCGGGGGCGTAGAAAGTGTTGCAGGGCGGGATTCCGGCCGAACGCGTTGAGCGGTTTCTAGCCTAGCTGTTTAAAACGGAATCTCAGGACCATCGTGCTTGGCACAGCCCTGCCGTTCCGGCGGGCGGGCCGGAAACGAAACAGCTTTGCCGCCTTGATCGCCTCGGGCGCGACCAACACTGCGACGGCACCTTCCACAGAAGTGACTTGAGCAGATACGACGTTGCCTTCGACGTCGATTGCCACGGTCACCTCAACTTGGGTTCCGGCGGAAATCAGCGACCGAGCGGCGGCAGGGACGGCCGGATTGGCGCGGCGGATGATTTCCGGCGACGCGAAGTCATCGCTCTTCGGCTGTGCAGGCAGGGATTCTCCTGAAGCATCCGGTGCGACGGCGAACTGAGGCGGAGGCGGCGGATTGATGGCGGGTGCCGTCAGGATGGGCGCTCCGATCTTCCCATCGATGGGAATCGCAGGTTGCTGTTCGAACGTCTCAGACGCTTGAAGAAGACGCGGCTTGGGAGAGATGAATGCTTTGGGTGCCGGCCGCTGGTTCTTTGGCCGCTCGAGTGCGGTTTGGCGCGGCGGCGCAGGCGTAGCGGGTACCTTGGCTGTCGCATTCGCCGGTGTTGCCAGGGAGGTCCCGGTTGGATGCGACGGCAGAGTGCCGGCTGGCTGGGGAACCAGGGGTTCGGCCGACGAGCGTTGTGAATTCGTCGTCTGCTGCGAAGCAGTAGGGGTCTGCTGGCGGCTCCACTCCCAATAGCCGAAAGTGCCGAGCAAGAGCACAACGGCCGCGGCGACAACAGCGCCAGCACCTACATTCCTGCGCGGGCGCTTGCGTTCCCACACAAGCCTTGGAACAGACCGGAGAGGAGTGGGGTCTTCCGCTATATGCGTCGCGGCAGGCACGGTGAGGAGCTCGTGGGAAGGGTCCTGACCGGGGCGAGCAGACTCAACGGGTCGCCGCGACCGTATGGGTCCGAAGGGAACTTCCAAGGTGACGTCTGATTGGATGCTGCCTTCATCCCAGAAAAAGAAACCGGCCGTGCATCCTCTCACTGGCCTGGGCTTGATGAGAAGGAAAACATTGCCGGGATCCCGGAAAACGCTCTGGATGAGAGACAGGTCATCGGCCGACAAACAAAGGCTCTCGCGATGGTGGCTGCGATAGAAGCCGATTACGGATGATCCGGCGCTCGCATCGGAGTTGTACCGGCGGATAATAGCCTCGAAATTTGCCTGATCCGCCGGCCCGAGATGGTAAAGGGGCCCATTCGAAGATATTCGTGGGACGGGTACAAACCCCTCGATGACGGCATTCATGCGCGCCTGGCCAACTCCGGTAGTGCCCAGCAAGATACCGCCGACCTCGCCGCCAGCAGGATGAGACGAGCCTACGCGGCTCAGAACCTCGAGTTGCAGCCGTTCGACGGTCTCGAAGTTGATGTAGATCGTGATGCCCCGGTCCGTCTCGATCCAGCGGTAGTAGTCGGCAAGCTGCGTCTCCAGATCTGCGACGCCGCTCCCACCGGGCAGTTTGCTCGTCATGACTCGTTTATCCGGCATCGCTGCCGCAGAACCTCCTCATGTTTTTGGATGGCAATTCCGATCGAGCGCGTGACCGGCCGCTTATCTCCGCCTGGACCACAATCCGTCATGCGTGTCGGGACCATTTCCGCTGATTACGTCGTGCATCAGTTCGCGAGTGTCGGGAACTGCAGGCGAAGGCACCGTTATCTCTTCCACCTTAGCTGCCAGGGGCGGCGCAGGGACGTCATCTGTACTCATGAATTCCAGCAGAATCGTCGCGAGCTCGGGATCGGCCGCGACTTTGCGGATTTCCTGAAGCTTCTTGATTCGCTCATCCAGTTTCTGTATGTCAATTCTCATCACTTACGGGCTCCTTTTTCGACCTTGAGGTGCATGTACTGCGCCGTACGGGTCTTCATTTTTTTAAAAGCTCTAAAGATGCCGCGTCCTGGCGGTGGTTAAAGCCGAGTTTCCCAACCCAGCGGGTCCATGCCGAGGCGGGCATTTGCTCGATTTTGCCCGAGGCGGCGGAACGCTCTCCGTCAACCTCGCGATCGGATTCCTGGACGAGTTGCAAGTCAACGGCTGCAGCCTCAACGTGGGTAAGTTCGACGGTAGAAGAGCCGTCTCCAGTGGAGACCGTCAAAGCGTTCTCGCAAAGAGCATTAATGATTCTGGGGATTCCACGGGAGAGGAGCGCAATAGCGGCCAAAGCGTCCACAGAAAACGGCGGCTGCGTTCCGCCTGCTCTCAACCAGCGATGCCGAATGTATTGACTGACTTCGGCAGGCGCGAGGGGGCCTATGGACAACCGAACCGATACGCGCTGTTTCAATTGCCGGAGATCGTCGCGATTTAAGATATCGTCGAGTTCGGTCTGCCCAACCAGGAGAATCTGCAGCAATTTGTGATCGGCGTCTTCGAAATTTCCAAGCAACCGGATCTCCTCGAGCACCTCCGGGCTAAGCTTGTGCGCCTCGTCGACGATGAGAGCTGAGACCTTATCCTGCCGCTGGCCTTCCAGCAGTAAGGTCTGAAGCTTCCAGAGACGCTGGGCCTTGCTCGCAGGGACTTCGCGCACGCCGAAATCCAGGAGAGCCATTTCGAGGAATTCAGAGGGGCTGAGGGTCGAATTGAGAATGAGGCTAAATTGAAGGCGGCTAGGGGGAAGGAACTGGAGGACTCTCGCAAGGAGTGTTGTTTTTCCCGTTCCCGCCTCTCCGGTTAACACCGCGAATCCTTTGCGTTCCAGGATTGCGTACGTCAGGCCGACCAGGGCTTCCCGGTGTTGCTCCGTCAGGAAGAGAAATGCCGGGTCAGGCGTCATGTTGAACGGGTTTTTACGTAATCCGAATGTCATCGCTCTAAGCTCACGGCAGAAATTTCCGTTGAAAGGCGCAACGCAACGGCCAAACCGGTGAGAGCTGGAAAAAAAGAGACTTAGCAATGTGACGGTACTAAGTAGGCCTTGCGGGTGCCAGGAGTTCGGAATTAATCCCAAACTTCGGAACAACCGCCCACTTGCCGACCACAGGTGTGAGGCGGCGGGTTGCTCTGCATAATCCTTCTTACGTCTGGCATTCCCGAACCGTTAAGTTATAAGGTTGGGCGCTCGCGTGCCAGGAGTTTACCTCAAGCTGACCGGCAGCCAGCGGCAGTATGGGGACAACCAGGCATGATGGCAGGTTAGTGAGAATTCGAGATGAGCCGCTTTTTTCAGTTCCTTGAGAAACGCAACTTCGACATCACGGAGCCGCCACCGCCTCCGCCGCGTCTTGATGGGGACGTCGAGAATCCATTGGGCGCTCCGGATATCCTGTCGGTTCTCCACACGGCGCCTCAAGACCTTGATCAACCGAAACGCGCTGAGCAGTTGCTCCCTCTTCGACAGGTGGAAATCAAAGAAGTAAGTCTCCATCCTGGCGCACACCTCATCTGTCAGACCGATCCGAGGAGTGCGGCGGCGGACCGGTTCCGATATTTGAGAATGCGTCTTCGGCAACTGCGGAAGGGGCGAGAACTCCGGCGGCTCCTCATCACCAGCCCGCTGCCGCGGGATGGCAAGTCCACAATGGCGCTCAATATCGTAACCGCACTCGCAGAACGAGGCAAACGATCCGTTCTACTGATCGACGCTGATTTCCATCACTCCGCGATAAGCCAGCAATTCGGGTTGCAAACTGAGCCCGGTCTGACCGAATGCCTGGGCTCGACTTTGAATCCTTTGATTCCGATGCGTCGCCTGGAACCATTGGGTTGGTATTTCCTACCGGCAGGCAAACACGCCGCAAATTCGTCGGAACTGCTGGACAATGAGGCGATTTCAACCGTAATGCAGAAACTCTCGCTTTATTTCGATTGGATTGTCCTCGATGCTCCGCCTGTTCTGCCGATTGCGGATGCATTGTCCCTTGCGCAGCATTGCGACGGCAGCCTGCTTGTGGCGAGAGCAGGATTTACACCGAGCAAGGCTGTGGAAGACGCATTCCAGCTACTTGGGCACAAGCATGTAATTGGCATCATCCTGAATGGGGCGGAGGGTGCGAAGTACGCACGAACCACCGGATCGCTTACGTACACGAGCGACTGAGCCACGCCGCGTCTTGCGCTTGCCCCTGCCGGAGACCCACAAGATCCTGGTGCATAACACGGTTCGGCAATAGAACTCATAGTACTTTTCCGGCATGCTTTCTGTGTCGGAAATCTCCGTTTAGCGACGCCTTAACTTGTAGGCTGAACTTTATCGCCGCTAACAAACGGAGGAATCCATCTTTTGAGAAACACCATCGCACGAAGTTTACTTGTCGTCATCGCCCTGGGCGCTTCGACGATCGCATCGCACGGCGCCACGATTTCGGGCGCGACCGCATTCAGCGCAGACTCCAGCGGAAATTGGAATCATGTAGGAATTACGGCAACATCGGGCTGCTGCCAAGGGATTGGGGTTGAAGAATCGACGTTCACCGGGAATTCATCGAACTTTCTGTCGCTGCCCATCAATTTGACTAACGGGAATTACACATTCTACCTGGAATCGAGTGATTGGACGTCCGCTTTCGGCGTTACGACTGGCGGAGTGAATCTATTCTTCGATGGGAGCAATAATCCGGGCATCTCGGTGTATGGCACGACGACTTCGGATAAGACCGTGTTTAACACCACGCGGGTAGGCACGACGTCCACCATCACGGCGGGCCTGGGCAATACGGATGTGAACGGCAGCGGAACCAATGTATACACCAGCGGTGGACAGACGATCACGCTGACAGGCATGCAGTGGGTAGGCGGGGGAGCGAACGGATACTCTTCCAGCCTGACTGTGCAGCGGCTTGACCTGACGGTCAGCAGCAGCAGCGCCGTTCCGGAACCGGGCACGGTGGTCCTGCTGGGAGCCGGATTGGGCGCTCTCGCGTTGGCGCGCCGGAAGAAGGCGACGCAGACCCATTAGTCCGTTCCGCAGCAGCTTGACCGCAGATCTGTACACTCGGGAGAAGATGATTACTCCTGTCCGGTACACGGCGTACCGAACATCGGAACCGATTCCGGTGGACGGCAAGCTGGATAAACAAGTCTGGAAGAAGGCGCCGGTCTCGAATCGCTTTGTAGATATCGTGACCGGCGAACCCGCCTGGTTCGATACTCGCGTGCGTATCCTGTGGGACGACGAATGCCTCTACTTCGGGTTTACGGCCGAGGAGACGGACGTTTGGGCTGACCTGACAGAGCGCGATTCCAAGATCTGGTTCGACAATGACCTGGAGATCTTCATCGCCGGGAAGGACGCGTACTATGAATTCGAAATGAACGCGTTCAACACCGTGTACGAGGTGTTCTGGATCTGGAAGGATGTCCATCGGCCGGGTGGCCGGTATTGGGGCCGGCCCGAGTTCGACGTTGCGACGCAGAAGACGATGGTGCTGGATGGGGTCGGCGGTCATGTCCATGAACGCGGTGAGCGTTGGGGCTTCCTCGAATGGGACTACCCGGACATGCGAAGCGCTGTGCGTGTGGACGGCGTACTGAATTCCCGCACGGGGACGGATAAAGGGTGGAGCGCGGAGATCGCACTGCCCTGGCGGGGACTCGAATTACTGGCCGACGGCCGTTCCCTGCCCCCGCGCGATGGCGATATGTGGCGGATCGATTGCTCCCGCTTCGAGAAGACCGGACGGTTTGGTGAACCGCTGGATCCTAGCGCGGGATGGACATGGAATCAGCATGGGCATTACGACTCCCACATTCCTGAGGTCTTCCCGTACGTGACGTTCTCGCGCGACGTTGTGCGTTAGCTGGAGGCGATCAATTGCGCTTCGGAGCGAAGTCTGGCATTACAAAGCTATACGCCGTATAGCGCATCTCGCTCCAGGCCAGTTCGGGCTGTGAATAACCGGGGTACAGCGGAATTGCAACCGGAGTGAATTTGACCCGCACGCGGATGGACGAGCGTCCTTTTGTGAGGGCCGAGGGGATGAGGAACTCGTCATCACGGAAGCGTCTATTCGAGGTCTCGACCACGTGCTGGGTCTCGCCCAACTCTGTTTTCGGATTAGAGAATACACAGGTGTTGGAACCCGCCAGATACCATACGCCAGCCGGTTTCCAATCGGATTTTCCGCTGCTCACAAAGACCTCAGCACGCTGGTTGGGGAAGGAGTAATCGAGTTTTCTCCGCAGCATTACGCCGTAGTTACGCGGATCGATCTTGAGCGTGAACTCCGATGCAGTCTTCGTGGTTCGGCCCGAGTCTGTTTCCGCTGGGTATATTTCGGCACCATTCAGAGTGTCCGGTCCCCATTCATACCGGGACGTCACCTGATAGGGCTTGGAGGCTTCGGGTGAGGAATAGTGGTGCTCACGTTCACTCGTTTCGTCTCCCACCCGCAGCTCATCCGTTCTTTTGAGCGATGGCGCAGGTAAACCGTACCAATAAGCCACAGTCCGATAGTGTTCGGTGGATTCATTGACCCCTCCGTGTTCCAACTGAATGCGGGCATTTTTTCCGAACGGCATCAGGTCCGCAAGCAGAAACCGGTAAGCCGCTTCGATCTTGTCTTCCGGACTGACCGCTGCCGCTGCGCTTTTCGCGCCAACGGGGTGGCCGGCAAAGGGCAGAGTCATATTCAAGCCGCCCCAGTAGTCTCCACCGCCTCCCCACTCCTCCGTGCCGGTGCCCTGGGCCTGCGGCGTCTGGCTATCGTCGAAGAAAAACCGCGGATCGCCTTCCAGCGTACGGAGGTATGCGTTATCCGAAAAGATAAAGGAAGTTCCTACGAAGCTCCCCGACCAGTCGCCGCCGCCTTCCGTCTTGGCCGTGTCGAGCAGAACGAGGTCCTTGCCCGCGGTGGGATTCGGATGGTCCTGATAGGTTGCGTGGAAGTATGCGACATGGTTCGCGGGACCCTTGAATGGGGCAAAGCGAATCTTCCAGTCGACAGACGGGATTGCCGCATTGCCATTGCCAGTCAACTCAATGCGAGCCGAGCGAAAGAACGGCATAGGGAAATAGCAGCTCAGGTATACACGGTCTTTTGCATATCTTACGGTCATCGGGAACGATTTGACCAGGTATTCGCGGTCATCGCGGTTGTAGAGGACACCGGCTCCGAAGAAGAGCGCCAGCGGGGCATTAATTGACGGCTGCGCGCGGTCATCCCAAGTGACGCTGAGGCGTGCGTTCGAAAGCGCCAGGGCCTTCTCGCGGGAAACGGAGAACTCGATAGCGCGGATCATCGCCGGGGCGGCCTTATGCTCCCAGACCACAACGGACCCACGGGCGGGTACATCGACGTGGCCGGTTTGTTCTTTGACCCCGTTTGTGCCGGGAAGCGGCGCGATGTCGCTGCCGGATCGTTTCAAAAGATCAAGCACGTCTTTATCAGGCGAGGATTTACCGTCCCACGCGGTGATCGGGCGAGATAGCTTGGCGCCCGGAACGAACTGGTCATAGATGTAGTAGCCAGTCCCATAAAAAGTACGGGAATAGCCCATGCGGAACGAACTCTTGAATCCGATCGGCACCCAGGAAAGATCAGCGCCGCGTGTGTCGGCCCAAGTGAAAGCCAAGGGGCTGGGGAAAGCGCTCTCGGGCAGGAAAACGGACTTCTCCTGGGGGTGGAGCGGATCGGCCGTGCTGGTCTCACGAACCAAGTGATCCTGTTTGTCGACAACGTAATGCCATGGGCTGCCATGCCAGTGGTTATAACGGGCGAAGTACAAAACTCCGGGGCCTTCCACATCGAGGGAGATATTGTTATCGTCGGCAAGCTGATACAAATAATGAGCAGCGTCCGCGCGCTCGTTTCCTCCCTGCCGATCATAGGTGCTGCGCATATAGGCGCGCGCACCGATCCGCTGATAGGGCCAGCGCTCCCACATTTTGTATGCATCGGGGCCTACCGGAATAACCGGCGGCCCAGCCGCGAAAACCCCGCCTGCGATCAGGATTGCAAGAAGCCATCTCATTGGAGCACAGTCTATCCCACAGGACCGAGGTAGTAAAGTTTTCCAAAACGATTCGGAGATTTGGCGAAACGTTTCAGATCTCTCCTTATACGGCGATACGCTAACGAAGCCGCCGCGCAACGCGGCGGTGGACAGCGAGCCTCAGGGCAACAGCTATGCCGCGCTCCGGCGCGGAAGACGTCCCAGATCGTGGGCGAAACGATTGAGATCAACGGAAAAATGCGGACGGACTGAGCAGCTGAAGCGGCGCAATCGAAACGTTATACAATCGGTCAAGACGGATCGAGAATGGCGAAAAAAACAACTCCGACCATGCGGGATGTTGCGCGTCTGGCCGAAGTGTCGATCGCGACGGTCTCAGCCGTGATCAACGAGACTGCGGGCGTGTCTCCCCGGCGGGCCGAACGGGTCCGCAAAGCCATTGAGGCGCTCGATTACCATGCGGATCACATCGCACGAAGCCTTAAGACGGGCCGTACCTATGTGGTCGGCATGGTGATTCCAGATGTGACCAACGCGTTCTATCCGGAAGTGATGTCAGCTGCAGAAGTGGAGGCGGCTGCGACGGGCTACTCGGTACTTTTTTGCAACGCGAACGAGGACCCTGCCCAGGAGCAGCGGCAGCTGAACACCTTGTTTTCCCATCGCGCCGATGGGGTATTGATCGCCTGTTCGGATTCCGCGGCTGCATACGACAGGCTGATGCACCGGCGGTTCCCAATCGTGTTTTTCGACCGCATTCCGCGCGGATTTCGCGGGCTGGGAGTAGCCACGAATAACTTCACCGGGGGGTATCAGGCAACTCGGCACTTAATCGATCTGGGCCATCAGCAGATCGGAATCCTGGCCGGGCGCCTCGATCTTTCGACCCACACTGATCGCCTGGAAGGCTTCCGGAAGGCAATGCAGGAAGCGCAACTGCCGGTGCGAGATGAGTATTACCGGGTCGGCGGGCTACAGGTCGAAAACGGCTATCAGTTCGGCCGGGAGTTGCTCACCCTGGCCCAACCGCCAACCGGAGTTTTCTGCGGGAATAACAAGATGCTGCTCGGGTTCTTGCGGGCAATGGGCGAACTCGGCGTCCGGTGCCCGGCCGATATCAGCATTGTAGGCTTCGATGATTATGCCTGGACCGAGAACTATCATCCGAAGCTCACCACAGTGGCTCAGCCGACTCGTGAGATCGGTCGCCGCGCAATGCAACTGCTGATCCGCAAAATTAGCGGAACCTCTGAAATCGCCGAGCCGCAGGAGATCCTATTGGACCCCAAACTGCTAATTCGCGAATCCACGGCGCCTCCACGACAGCACTGGCGAATCCGGACTGCAGTTTAGCCCGTTTTCCGCATGCCCTTGTCCGGAGTCCTACTCCACGCTTATCGAAACGTTTAGAAATAACCTTGAAACTCAGTTCTGACCTGATGTAGACTGCCTTTAACTCAACCGACAAAGGTGGTCTCCCCGTGCTTGACTTCCGCCGAACTTCGTCCGTTCTACTGATCGGACTTCTTTTTGCAATCCCTCTCTTCCCACAGGCGACTGCTGTGGTACAAATCAGCGGCACCGTCGTGGATCCGAACGATGCCGCACTGCCAAATGCGCAGGTGAAGGCGATCCAGACATCCACCGGCTTCACGCGCACGACGCAGAGCGGGCAAGACGGAACCTACGTGCTGACGAGTCTACCCATCGGTCCGTACCAGCTCGAAGTGATCGCAGACGGGTTCAAGGCCTTCACTCAGAAAGGAATCGTGCTGCAGGTCAACAGCAACCCACTGGTGAACGTAAAGCTTGACCTGGGCGCCGTTTCGCAGCAGATCGTAGTGAGCGCGGACGCGACAATGCCCGAAACGCAGAGCACCGCTATTTCGCAGGTCATCGATCAGCGCCGTGTGGTGGATCTTCCACTCAACGGACGGCAGCCGACGCAACTGGTTTTGCTATCAGGGGCTGCCGTAGCAGCGCCGCCGGGAGATCTCGCAAGCAGCAAAAACTACAACTCATCCACCACGATCTCCGTTGCCGGCGGGCAGGCAAACGGGACGTACTACCTGGTAGATGGCGGGGACCATAACGATGCCTTCGGCGCGATCAACCTGCCAATCCCGTTTCCTGATGTTCTGCAGGAATTCAGCGTGCAAACGAATGCCATCCCGGCGGCATATGGAATCCGAGCCGGAGCCGTCGTAAACGCCGTCACAAAGTCCGGCACGAACGAGTTCCATGGCGATGTGTTCGAATTTCTGCGCACTGGAGCGACCAACGCCCGCAATTACTTCGCAGCCACAGTCGACCCTCTGAAGCGCAACCAGTTCGGGGGCACGCTTGGAGGTCCGATTTTGAAGAACAAGCTCTTCTTCTTCGGCGGGTACCAGGGAACGCGGATTCGCACGGCTCCGCCGACGACTGCTGTCTTCGTACCAACTCCGGCGGCCCTCACCGGCAACTTTTCCACGTTGGAATCGGCAGCCTGCGGGAAGCCCCGCACCCTGACCGATCCGCTCACCGGAGCTCCGTTCGCAGACAACCAGATACCGATGTCGCGCTTCAGTCCGCAGGCGCTGGCATTCCTGAAGTATGTGCCCACCAGCAACGATCCTTGCGGCCGGCTGTTATTCGGCATCCCAAATAACTCGGACGAAGATCAGATCCTGGCGCGGGGCGATTACAGGCTTTCGGACAAGCAATCCCTGTTTGGCCGTTACTATTACACGGACCTTCGGAATCCCGCGGTCTTCGATGGGAAGAATCTTTTGCTTACCACGCGGGCCGGCATTCTCGATCGCGTGCAGACGCTCGTCCTGGGGGATAGCTACATCCTTTCTCCGATCGCCGTAAATAGTATTCACCTGACGGCCATTCGCGAGCACGTAACGCGCGGCCCGGCGTCCGACCTGCCTACATCGGCGGATATCGGGCTAAAGGTCGCTCCCTCGGCCGGCAACTTTCCCGCCGTAAACGTGAGCGGTAAGTTCGGCACCTTCTGCGGCACGTGCTCCCTGGCTCACGTCTTTTCCAACAGCCGGCAGATTGCCGACGATCTGAACCTAACTCTGGGTAACCACCAACTCGCCTTCGGCGTAGACTACATTCATCGAAACCTGGATTTTCAGGTCTCCACACAACAGAACCCGGAATTTGATTTCACCGGACAAGCGACGAATGATCCCTTGGCCGATCTGCTGCTGGGCGCGCCCAGCATTTTCATTCAAGGCAATCTGACGCGCGTTATGGCGGTCAGCAATTATGCAGGGTTGTATGCGGATGACAAGATTCGCTTGAGCCCGCGGCTCACCCTGACGGCCGGATTACGATGGGAACCTTATTTCCCCGCGCACGACACCAGCGGGCGGGCAACGCAGTTCGATTTGGCGGCATATAAAGCCGGGCAACACACAGCGAAGTTCCAGAATGCGCCGCCCGGGCTGTTCTTTCCCGGCGATCCAGGAGTCCCGGAGGCCGGTACGCGCGGGAGTCTCAGGAACTTCTCACCGCGAGCCGGCATCGTGTGGGATCCGCGAGCGGACGGACGGACAGTCATCCGCACCGCGTACGGGATCCTTTACGACATTCCGCCATTCCAATATTTCGACCGGTTCGGTTTCGGACCGCCCTGGGCGAGTGCAATCACCATCACGGCGCCATCCGGCGGCTTCGCCGATCCTTATCAGAACTATCCCGGAGGAAACCCGTTCCCCCAACCAGTACCTCCGCCCTCCACGGCTGTTTTTCCGACAGGTGGCCAGTACATCAATCTGCCAGACAGGATCCGGTTGCCATACATGCAACAGTGGAACTTCAGCGTGCAGCGGCAGGCCGGTTCCTCCTGGTTGTTTTCAGCGGACTACCTGGGCAACAAGAGTACACATCGCTGGTTGACCACACAACGGGATGCGGCCGTGTACATCCCAGGCACATGCGGCAACCAACCATGCTCTACTCTGGCAAATGAAAACAGCCGGCGCGTATTGACGTTGATTAATCCGCAAGCCGGTCCGCTATTCGGCAGCCTGGTGCAGGTGGACGATGGAGCCAACGCGTCTTATCAGGGGCTGCGGCTCAGTGCGAACCATCGACTCGCCAGAAATTTCAGTGTCCTCGCGAACTACACCTGGTCACACTGCATTAGCGATGGAGACGTGCAATCGGAGATCACGGGAGGATATCAAAATCCGAACAACCGCGCCGCGGAACGAGGCAACTGCTCATTCGATATTCGCCGCATCTTTAACGCGTCCGTCGTAGCGCTCACGCCCGTGTTTGTAAATCCGTTCGTCAACAAGGTCGCAGGAGGATGGGAGCTTTCCACGATCATCACGGACCGTAGCGGCTTCTGGTTCACGCCGGGCTCTGGACGGGATAACTCTCTTACGGGCATCGGAGCCGACCGTCCGAACGTCGTCGGCGATTCACACGTCTCGAATCGAAGCGTGGACCGGTGGTTCAATCCGGCCGCCTTCGTCGCCAACGGTCCGGGGCAGTTCGGCAATGCAGGCCGGAACTCGCTGGAAGGTCCCAGTGCATTTAACATTGATGCGGCACTCATGCGCAACTTTCACCTGCGTGAGTTCGCGAGACTGGAATTTCGTGCCGAGGCGTTCAACGTGCTGAATCACACGAGCTTCGGCAATCCGAGAAGCGGTCTGACGGATTCGAACTTCGGAAGGATTTTGAGCGCGAACAGCCCCCGGATCATGCAGTTCGCGCTGAAAATCGTATTTTGAAAATCTAAATGCCGCCCGTCCTCCTGTTGCCGGGCGGGTAGCAGCGCAGGCTTGTGTGGAAGTTTGCCGGCTATTGCTTGTCGAACACAAGGACCGCATCTTCGGGCTTGCCTACCATGTCGGTCCCTTTGACTGTTACGGTCATGGTTTTTCCGCCACCGGAGATTCTGCTATGGGCGGTAAGGGCGACCTTCCCCCCTTTTGTATAAGTGACATCTCTCTGGTTAGATCCCATGCGTTTACCGGAAACGGCATCGTAAGGCGACTCAATAATTTTTCCCTCGCCGCCAGCGGCCGGAACGGTGTAGTGCGACGTAAACGCTGTCCCGTCCGAAGAAGTTCCCTTGACGGTCACGTCCAGGTCGCTGCCCGTTTCCGCAATGGTCACGGTTTGCTCCTTAGGAGCCGTACCGACCGAATATTTCGACTTGGCGCTGTTCATGTTCCAGGTGCCGATAAAGGGATCTGCCGCCATGAGTCCCGTGGCAAACCCAAAAATAACGAACGCGAATCTTGCATACCGCATACCGTTACTCCTTGGTGCGGGATTATAGCACTACCGAAGATAAGGAGATACTTGACTCAGTCAACTATTCAGCACAATATGGCTGCATGTCCGGCTCCGAACAGAACGGGGAATTGGTCCGCGGCTTCAACCGCTTCTATACCAAGCAAATCGGTTTATTGCGGGAGGGGCTGCTTGAAACGCCCTACTCGCTCACGCAGGCTCGTTTGCTTTACGAACTTGGCCGGCACTCAGGCACACGATCGACGGATCTCACCGGGGAACTCGACATCGATCGCGGTTACCTTAGCCGCCTGTTGAAGCGCTTCGAACGGCAAGGACTGGTGAAGCGTGCGAATTCCAAAGACGACCGCCGGGTTCAGAACTTATTTCTTACGCGGCAGGGGCGTACCGAGTTCGAACGCCTGAATTCCAGATCACGGGCCGAGGTCAACAAGATGCTTGCGGGAATGACCGGCGTGCAACAGCAGCGGCTGATCGAGTCCATGACCACGATTCGGGAATTGTTAGGCCCGGCAGGTGAGATCAGAAAGAGATTTGATGTACGCGCACACGGGCCGGGCGATATCGGCTGGGTGATCTCACGGCACGGTGAGTTGTATGCGCAGGAATACGGGTGGGATTCCAGCTTCGAGGGTCTGGTGGCGGAGATCGCAGGGAAGTTTTTGACGCAATTCGACGAGCAGCGCGAACGATGCTGGATCGCGGAAGGGAATGGAGAACGGCTCGGCTGCGTATTTCTGGTGAAGCAGTCGAAGACGGTAGCGAAACTCCGGTTGCTTCTTGTCGAACCGTCAGCCCGAGGCCTGGGGGTTGGCACAAAGCTGGTGAGTGAGTGCATAGCATTTGCCCGGCAGTGCGGTTACCGCAAATTGTCGCTATGGACGAATGACGTGTTGCATGCAGCGCGCAGAATCTACGAGCGAGCTGGTTTCCGCCTCGTTAAAGAGGAAAAGCATCACAGCTTTGGGCATGACCTCGTCGGGCAGTTTTGGGAGCTGAAACTCCAGACACTGCCCAAGATGGGGTCAGACCCCCAGGGTTAGCTTACAGTTTTTTAGCCGCCGGCGATGGCGCCGATGACCAGGAAAGGCTCGCCCGCCTGGGCTACAGCCTCAGGCAGCGGGGCGTCGGGTGACTCATGAGACAGATCCTGTTCGCAGGCAAAGAATCTCACGTACGGCCGGCGTTGTTGCGTAACGTGATCGCGGATTGTCCCGCGCAACATCGGGTAGCGAGCCTCAAGTGCGTCCAGTATGGATCGCTGCGTCACCTGACCGTCGACGTCGAGCTTCACCTCGCCCTCGATGCGGGCCAGCGTCCGGAGATGTGCCGGCAGCACCACCCGGATCATGGCAGCGTCTGAACCTCGACGGAGAGAACAGCCGGGAGATCGCGTACGATTGGGGCCCAAGTGTCGCCGGCATCGGCGGATGCGTACACCTGTCCGCCCGTCGTACCGAAGTACACGCCGCACGAATCAAGCGAGTCAACCGCCATCGCATCGCGCAGCACATTGACGTAGCAGTCGCTTTGCGGCAAACCGGCCGTCAGCGCCTCCCACTCGTGTCCGCCCGTCCGACTGCGATAGACACGCAGTTTGCCGTCGGGTGGGAAGTGCTCGCTGTCACTCTTGATCGGGACCACGTAGATCGTCTCCGGCTCATGCGCGTGCACATCAATTACGAATCCGAAGTCCGTAGGCAGGTTGCCGCTCACCTCTTTCCATGAGTCGCCCGCATCATCGCTGCGCATCACGTCCCAGTGCTTCTGCATGAAGAGCACGTTGGGACGCGACCCGTGCATCGCGATGCGGTGAACGCAGTGGCCAACCTCGGCATCCGGGTCGGGAAGGTATTGGGAATGCAGTCCGCGGTTGATCGGTTTCCACGTCTCGCCGCCATCGTCGGTGCGGAACGCGCCTGCGGCGGAGATCGCAATGAAGATGCGCTGCGGATCGCTAGGATCCTGAACAATCGTATGGAGACACATTCCGCCCGCGCCCGGTTGCCAGCGCGGACCCGATCCGTGGCCGCGCAGTCCCGCGAGTTCCTGCCAAGACTTCCCGCCGTCCTTTGAGCGGAACAAAGCCGCGTCTTCCACCCCAGCGTAAACCGTCTCCGGATCGATCAGAGACGGTTCGAGATGCCAGACCCGCTTGAACTCCCAGGGATGTGCCGTGCCGTCATACCACTGGTGCGTGCCCGGGACTCCTTCATATACGAACCTGTTATCCACCGGCTCCCATGTTTTGCCGCCGTCGTTGGAGCGCTGTATCATCTGCCCGAACCAGCTGCTGGATTGGGACGCATACAGACGATTCGGGTCGGCCTGCGACCCCTTTACGTGATAAATCTCCCAGCCCGCAAAATGCGGCCCACTGACATCCCATTGTTGCCGTTTTCCATCTGAAGTCAGGATGAATGCGCCCTTGCGTGTGCCAACCAGTACTCGTACCTTGCTCACTGTTTTTTCTCCTTCCGCAGCTTGCTTCGTCCGCCGCAGGTGGTCTCAATGTATAGTCGATGGGGCATGCTCGAAATCGACACACCCGAAAAAAAACTACGTGCTGGGGTTCCCGAATTTAGGAAGAAAGGGAGTCAAGTCCCGTTCCTGCCATCGACGCCTGACTTCCGCCAAGACCATTTCCCGATTCTGCTCCAATTTGTCAATGAAAGCGCAGGCGGCCCCTGTCTCCTCGTGTCGCGCGCCCCAAATGAGCAAATCCAGGAGGACCGGCGCCAAATCAATTCCCTTTCCGGTCAGCCGGTAATTCACTTGCCGCGCGTCCTTCTCGTGCACCTCCGCGGTGATAATTCCAGCCGCCTCAAGCTTGTGCAGACGGTCGGCCAGAATGTTCGTAGCGATTCCTTCACCCGAGCCCTGGAACTCCTTGAATGTTCGGTAACCGCGGACCATTAGATCCCGCACGATCAGAAGTGACCAGCGATCTCCAAACATATCAAGAGAGATACTGACCGGGCAGCCGGACCGGCGGTTCGACTTCGGCTTCCCAGACACAATGGATACGCTATCAACTTCGCTTGCAATTTGCAAGTGAAATGTACAGCCCACGGTTCAGGTTTTCCATGTTGATTCCCAATCGCCCCAAGGGCTCCGGGAATGCCCGGCTGGCATCGTCACCTCCCGATAGTGGCCGACACCGAATCGTTTCACATACTCGGCGGCCGGAAGGAACTCATCATGCACCTCACGAAGGCGGAAGTCGAGGATACGATCCATCCGCTGCTGTAGGGCCGTGTACTCGCTTTTGCCGCAGAGATTGTGCATCTGGTAGGGATCAGCTTCGTTATCGTACAGCAGCCAGGGACCGTGAATGGAACGGACGTACGTGTACTGTTCGGTACGCAAGCCGCGGTATTCGGCGAATCCATAGCGTCGGGCTTCTGTAATCGGAACGGGCAGGCTGATCAGCGCAGCCGATTCCACACGAGCAGTCTGGAACCCATCCCGCCCCTGCACGGAATCCGGAATCGCGAAACCGGCGAGACGCAGCAGCGTCGGCATGATGTCGGGGGAGTTGAGCAGGTTTGGCACAGTGCGACCTGTACGGCCGAATTTTCGTGGATACCTGACGAGAAAGGGGACGCGGATGGACTCGTCCCAAGGGTGGAGCTTGGTGGTGAGACCTTGAGATAACATCATGTCTCCGTGATCGGATGTGAAGACGACGATGGTGTCTTCGGCGAGACCGCTCTGATCGAGGGTGCGCAGCAGGCGATCCAGGCACTGGTCCAAGGCGAGCATGTGCGCATAGTAGCCTCGCAGATCGGCTGTGGCGCGCTCCCGCTGATTCAGTGGCACGTTAGGACGAAGCTGGATGTTCGTCTTTTCACACTGCACTCGAAAGCGCTCTGGCGCGGTGGCGAGGGGAAAGTGCGGCGGCCCAAGCGAGAGCATCAGAAAGAAGGGATCACGCGTGGGTGCCTTCCGGTTGATAAAGTCGCAGGCATCGCTGGTCTGTGCGAATGCATCGTAACCCGGCCAATACTTCGGTTTCGTGCTGGCGCCTTCGTAGTAGAGAGAGTGATTGTAGTCGTGGGTGCACTCGCATGCCTTCCAATAATTGAAGCCGAGGCGCTTGTCCGGCGGGATATATGCGAGACGGCGGCCGTAGTTGCCATCCGGGCTACCGTAAAGATGCCATTTACCGATGTACCCTGTGTGGTAACCTGCTTCCGCGAATACCTCGGCGAGAGGGGCACCATGCGGCTTCAGCTCGACGTCGTTAATGAATACACCGTTCGTGAGCGGGTACTGGCCGGTCATCAGGCTTGCCCGATACGGGCAGCAGACCGGAGTACCGGAAACAGCGTTCTTGAAATTGATGCTTTGGGCAGCGAGACGGTCCAGCACCGGTGTGCGCACGTTCTGATCCCCGTTGTAGCCGGTGCTCTGGGCGCGCCACTCGTCGGCAAGAACGAACAGTAGGTTTGGCTGTGACGGGCGTGCACTCAGGACGGCGGGCGCCGCAACGGTGGCGGCTTTGAGGAAATTGCGGCGGTGAGTGCCGGGCATAGCCCAAATGTAAGTGACGAAATCCGCCGTTCGCAAGGCTCGGACTTAGCCGGGCGATCGCGATTGATAGAATTGGTTCCCAAATGAACAACGTCAGACTCGGAAGTCTACTGGCGGGCGCATTGATCTACTTTGCAATCCTTCATGCGCAGACGAGAACCGGACGCCAGTTGCCGGATGGCCCAGGCCGGGATGTCACCCAAAAAGTTTGTGGGGCGACATGCCACGGGCCGGATATCATCATGGGTTCGGGCCGGACACGCGATGAGTGGACGGCAGTGGTCAACACGATGGTGGCGCGCGGCGCGAAGGCGACGGATTCCGAACTCGTGCAGATCGCGAATTATCTCAGCTCGAATTTCGGTCCCAGTATGATTCCCGCGACTGCTCCTCGGCGTATGGGCGGACCGGGCGGCGGTCCGGCGCCAGTAGCCGGCAGAGGACCCGGTCCGCTCGGTGCCGGCGCAGCGGATTCGCATGTCGTGGATGCGAAAGCGGCCGACCGCGGGAAAACGATCTATATCGCGGAATGCATTACCTGCCACGGCAACAAGGCTCGCGGCGGCAATTCGAACCTGCCGGCGAACCAGCAAGGAGCCGATCTGGTCCGCTCGCTGGTCGTCTTGCACGATCGGTACGGCAATGAGATTGGTCCGTTTCTCGCCAAAGGGCACCCGTTGCAGAGCGGCAAACCCGCTTCGAGTTTGAGCAAGGAGCAGATCGGCGATTTAGCGCATTTCCTGCATCAAAAGGTTTATTACACCCTTCGAGGCGGACCGGACCTGCAGATTCAGAACGTGCTGACCGGCGATCCCAAAGCAGGAGCAGCGTACTTCAATGGAGCGGGCAAATGCAGCACATGCCATTCGCCCACAGGCGACCTTGCCGGTATCGGCAAGAAGTATGATCCGCCGACATTGCAATCCAAATTCCTGTTTCCGCGCACGATCGGTTTCGGCCGCGCAGGATCGGGATCCACACAGTCGAAGCCGGTGACCGTGACGGT
>CAYXLI010000004.1:0-296403 GCA_964464925.1 uncultured Solibacteraceae bacterium
CATCTCGACGCACGGCGCCCGTAAGGGTCTGGCCGACACCGCGTTGAAGACGGCCGACTCCGGTTACCTGACGCGCCGCCTCTGCGATGTGGCGCAGGACGTGATCATCACCGAAGAGGATTGCGGGACCGGTCAGGGCATCTACGTCGAACCGATCATCGAGTCGGGCGAAATCATCGAGCCGCTGCGTGACCGTATCGTCGGCCGCGTGGCGCTTGAAGACCAGCTCGATTACGAAGGCAAGGTGATCGTCGGAGTCAACGAAGAGATCACAGAGGACCTGGCGAGCGCGATTCAGGCGGCCGGTATCGAGCGCGTGAAGATCCGCTCGGTGCTGACCTGCGAATCCAAGCGCGGCGTCTGCCAGCTCTGCTACGGCCGTAATCTTGCTACCGGACGCCTGGTAGAACGCGGCGAGGCCGTGGGTATCATCTCGGCGCAGTCGATCGGCGAACCCGGCACCCAGCTTACGATGCGTACCTTCCACATCGGCGGCGCGGCGACCGGCTCGTCCGAACAGTCCAAGCAGGATTCGAAGTCGAACGGTTTCGCCCGCTTCCTCGGCATCAACACTGTCCGGAACGCGAAGGGCGAACTGATCGCCATGAATCGCAACGGCATCCTGGCCGTGGTCGACGAAAAGGGCCGCGAAAAGGAACGCTATCAGGTGGTATACGGCGCCAAGATCCTTGTGGAGGAAAACGCTCCTGTGAAGAGCAATCAGGACCTGCTCGAATGGGATCCGTACACGTTCTCGATTCTGACCGAAATCACGGGCGTCGTTCACTTCAAGGAACTGCATGAAGGTATCACGGTGCAGGAGCAGGTGGACGAAATCTCCGGCAACATGCAGCTGGTGGTCATCGACTCACCGGATGAAAAGCGCATGCCTTCGATCGTGATCCGCCCGGTGGGTGGTTCGAAGTCTGAGGAAAAGCGCTACCTGATGCCGACCCACGCGCACTTGATGGTGCGCGACGGCGACGAAATCCACGCGGGCGACGTTTTGGCGAAGATTCCGCGTGCGACTACCAAGACCAAGGACATCACCGGCGGTCTGCCGCGTGTGGTGGAACTGTTCGAAGCGCGCAAGCCGCGTGAGACGGCCGTCATCGCGGAGATCAACGGCACAGTGAAGTACGGCGAAGTCAGCAAGGGTATGCGCAAGATCTACATCATCTCCGATGATGGCGAGCAGAAGGAGTACGCGCTGCCCCGCGGTGTCCATATCAACGTACAGGAAGGCGAGCGCGTGAAGAGCGGCGATCCTCTGATGGATGGCCCGCGCAATCCGCACGACATTCTGCACGTGCTCGGCGAGCAGGAACTGCAGAAGTACCTGGTAAACGAAATTCAGGAAGTTTACCGGCTGCAGGGTGTCAATATTAACGATAAGCACCTGGAAGTCATCTCGCGTCAGATGATGCGCTGGGTGAAGATCGAAGATATCGGCGACAGCGAATTCCTGCCCGAGGAAGTGGTCGATAAGTTCAAGTTCCGCGAAGAGAACCAGCGTGTGATCGAGGCGGGCGGCAAGCCGGCAATGGGCAAGCCGATCCTGCTCGGTATCACCAAGGCGTCTCTCTCTACGGACTCGTTCATCTCAGCCGCGTCCTTCCAGGAGACGACCAGGGTTCTTACCGAAGCCGCGATCAACGGCAAGGTGGACAACCTGCGTGGCCTGAAGGAAAACGTGATCATGGGACGGCTGATCCCTGCCGGAACCGGCATGGAATACTACCGTCACGTGAAGATCGCGGGCGAAGACGTGGTGGAAGAGGAAGTGCTGACCGAGACGGATTCGTTGATGGAAGGCATCCCCGGCTACGACGACGAGGCTCGCGTGCAGTACGCGGGCGGCTTGAGCGAGGGCACGCCGGAAGACCTGGCCGAGTAAGTCAGTTTCAGTCGTTAGGAAAGCGCCGGAGGTCTCGAAAGAGGCTCCGGCGTTTTTTGCTTTCCAGGTCTGTCGGGAGCATCAATCTGTCATTCGGATTCAATACTGAAGAGTAATCATGAAACTCAGCCCACTTATTCTCGCTCTAGCAACATCCGTTATCGTTGATGCAGGTCCGGTGGGCATTAGAGATATTCCAACTTTAGCGAAGCAAGTCGACGGAATCGTAGTCGGCACAATCAGTTCTAATACCCAATCTGGGACCATTTCCATTCTGGAAGTATCCGTGAATAGGGTCTTGAAGGGAGCTTTTGTACCGCAGCAGATCATCTCGGTCCAGTGGACCTTTAGCCAAGCGCGAAGTCTACAGCCAACGGTGAAAGGAGTGACAGGACTGTGGTTCCTGAAAGGAAATGCGGCCTCAGCGTTCTGGGTTGTCGAACCCCCGTATGGCGGTGATATCCAGGTCCCGCATTTGTTTCTGCCGGCGAGTACCACAACCGCCAGTGATGACTTCAAGTACAGTGCCGGCGCATCCGCTCGCGATAAAGTTCTCATGGAGTTGCTTAACTTTATAGAGACTCACCCCGGCAGTAACTTGTCGATGGTATTCGATGTCGCAGATCGCGGAGACCTTGCGGCGGCGGAAAAGGTGTGCGCGCGATGGTCGAACGACACTAAGCAGCCAACTTTGCAAATACAAGGAATCGCGGGCCACTTCGCCACGGTAGCCCGGCGGGACTATTCGCTCTTGAGAGCAATCTGAAGTAGGTGGCTTCTACTCCGGCGGCTGCGCTGCTTTGGGGTCCGCTGCGGCAATATAACAACGCAAATCCGCAGGGTATCGCAATCCTTGGTCGTATTGCGTCTAGTAGTGGAATCACCAGTGCTCCTTGGATTCCCAGTTGCGCGGTGGAGGCCCTTCGGGCAATTCACACCGCTCCGACTCTACCGTTCCTGTTCTCGTTCCTCGACAGCACAGATCAAAATATTCGGTACGCGGCTGTTTCCGGCATGGCATCGTTTGCAAACTCAGGGAACGTACCGCGCGAAAGTCCATTACTGCTCGATGGTGTCCCTCTGCAACGATCTGCTAGTGGTTTTGCTACAGAAGAGACCCTTCGGAATTTCCCGACTTTGGAGTCTTTCGCGAGAAACGAAGCTACGTACATTGCATTCTGGAAAGCGTGGTGGACCAAGAGCCGAGGGAGCTTGGGCATGTAGAGCGTATCGCTGTCAGCCGAACTACTCGCGTGCAGTACGCCGGAGGCCTGAGCGAGGGCACGCCGGAAGACCTGGCCGAGTAGCTCTTAGCTATACGTTTGGTTGTGAAAGCGCCGGAGTCCCAAAAGGGGCTCCGGCGCTTTTTGTTTTACAGTTCATTCCGTGATCTCCGCACCACTTCCGCGCACCCCCGCAGTTGGCCTATAATTCCTCCAACCTGCTCAATGTTGAGCTCAGGAGGTAATTGTGAGGACTTCCCTGTTGGTAGTCTCTCTCGTAGTTCTGTCGAGTGCCGCTTTTGCTCAAGGACTCGGCGAATTCAATGGCACAGTAACCGATCCTTCCGGGGGGGCAATCGCCGCCGCGAAAGTGACCGTCACGGAAGCGGGAACGGGCTTCACCCGGTCCACCGTCACGAGCTCAGAAGGCTTCTACGCTTTCCCGTCCCTGCGGCCCGCAGTCTATAACCTTTCCGTCGAGGCGTCCGGCTTCCGAACCTTCACTGACAACGGAATCTCACTTGGCGCCGACCAGAAATCCACCGTGAATGTGAAGCTGGATATCGGCAGCACCAGTGAGACAGTTTCCGTAAGTGCCGATGCCGCCCAAGTGGATACTTCCACGGCAACCATGAAGCAGGTTGTCGATGAGCAGCGCATTGTCGAGTTGCCGCTCAACGGACGGAATGCCGCCACACTTACCTTGCTCGTTCCGGGAGCGGTGACCGCGCCCTCCGCAGGCGCGGATCAGGGTCAGACCAAGACATTCCCCGGAGCGGTTACGATTTCCACCAACGGGTCACGCAACAGCCAGATCAGCTATCGGCTCGATGGCGGCAACAACGTAGACGAGTACACCAACGTAAATGCGCCATTCCCCTTCCCTGATGCCGTTCAGGAGTTCAGCGTACAAACCAGCAACTACAGCGCGGAGTACGGGCAGAACGCGGGAGGCGTTGTAAACATCATCACCAAATCCGGCACGAACGAGCTCCACGGCGATGGTTTCGGGTTCCTGCGCAACGCCGTGTTCAATGCGCGCAACTTCTTCGCGGCATCTCGAGACCAGTTGAAACGTGCGCAGTTCGGAGGCGTGATTGGCGGTCCGGTGTTTATCCCCGGCGTATACAACGGCCGCGATAAGACCTTCTTCTTTTTCGGCTATCAGGGAACTACCATCCGTAATCTTCAGGGAGCGCAGAGCGCGTTCGTTCCCACTCCTGCGAATCTCGCAGGCGACTTCTCGGCGCTGTTGGATGCCGCCGATCCGGCAAACCCGTTGAAGCGGGCTACCATGGTTCTCGATCCATTGACCGGGCAGGCGTTCCCAGGCAACCGAATTCCTACCAACCGCTTCGACCCCTCAGCTCTGGCGGTGATGAAATTCCTGCCGCCGGCTGGAGGCAACGGATCCGTGTTCTGGGCGAAACCGATCGTGCAGAACTTCCATGAAGAAGTGGCGAGGGTAGACCACTCATTCAACGCGAACGATCGGCTGACCGGCCGCTACTACGCCGCCAAGTTTTTCAACCAAGGTATCTTCAATCCGCAGAATATTCTCACGTACACAGACCAGGCGAACATCCTTTCGCAAAATGCGCTCGTCCAGGAGACTCACGTATTCCGGCCGACCCTGCTGAACGATTTCCGGCTGAACTATGCGAGAGAAAACGCAGGACGCGGGCCGGCGGCGGGCGTTCCGAACATGAATGACTTCGGAATCAATATCTATCAACCGCCTGATAAGGCCATCGAGAGCATCAATATCAACGGCTTCTTCAGCTTTGGCGACAGTCCACCGGCGCGCTTCACGCGGAACAACTTCACACTTGCCGACGATGTCCGTTGGGTCGTGGGCCGGCACAACCTGTCGTTCGGTTTCCACGGCGAACTGAGCCGCGTGGATCTGGACAACCAGTTCCTGCGCGGCGGCACCTTTCAGTTCACATCGGACATAACGAACTATGCCATCGCGAGCTTCCTGCTCGGACGAGTGCGCAGCTTCCGTCAAGGCGCCGGCGAGTTCAAGAATAATCGCAATCAGTTCCTCGGATTTTACGCACAGGACAGCTTCCGTATGAACAAGCGCTTCACGCTCAACTACGGCCTGCGGTACGAACCCGTATACCCTTGGCGTGAGGTCCGCGGGCGAGTCGAGCAGTTCCGTCCGGATGCTTATTGGCGCGGCGAAACGTCCAGGCAATTCGTCAACGCGCCTCCCGGGCTGTTCTTCCCCGGAGATCCGGGCGTGCCAGAATACGGCACCCGCGGTGCGTTCAAGAATTTCGCGCCTCGCATCGGCGTGGCGTACGACTTGACCGGCGATGGGAAGACGAGTCTCCGGGCGGGCGGCGGAGTCTTCTATGACTCACGCCAGGCCGGAGTCTTTAACAACCGCTTTGTGGACGTCACACCCTTCAGTCCGCAGCTCACGTTTACGGATCCTCCGGGACCGTTCAGCAATCCGCTCGCCGGGCAGAAGAGTCCCTTCCCTGCCCCGTTCCCGCCGCCCAAGGATGCCGACTTTCCACGGCCGGTGCTAGCCATCACCTGGGAACCTACCGGTGAATACAAGGTGCCCGTCATTTACAATTGGAACCTTGCCATTGAGCGGCAGATTGCCTCGAACTGGCTTGTGCGCGCTGCTTATGTGGGATCGCACTCAAGCCACCTGTGGGAGGCAATTGAACTGAACCCTGCCATCTACACTCCTGGCAGCAAGCTCTCCACGGATGATCGTCGTATGTTCCGCGGGTTCCAATTCATCTCGTTGGCGAGCTTCGCTGGCAACGCGAATTACAACTCCATGCAGTTGAGCATGGAGAAGCGTTTCTCGCGCGGCTTCACTCTATCTGCAAACTACACCTGGGCCAAGAGTCTCGATAATGTTCCATTCGCAAACGGTGCGGGAGGTCCGTCCGACGGCGGATCGTACGTGTATCCCTGGTATTACCACAATGCCGGCCTTCTGGACCGCGGCCCTTCGGACTTCGATATTCGGCACCGATTCGTCGGCTCCTACGTGTGGCAGATGCCTCAATTGACCGGGTCGAACGCGTTGGTTCGCAATGTCATTGGCGATTGGCAACTCACCGGGGTACTGCAACTGCAAACCGGTCTGCCGATGACCGTGGTGGCCGGCAAGGACCAGTCACAAACGGGGCTAACCAAGGATCGCGCGGTGCTCGCCGGTTCCCCTTATGGTCCGGGCGCATGCCAGAACACTGCTCCATGCGTGGACTACGTGAATCCGAAAGCTTTCACTCTGCCTGCCATCGGGGAGTTCGGCAACGTAGGCAAGGGCAGCCTTCGCGCACCAGGCCTGGCCACCTGGGACGCAGGATTATTCAAGAACTTCCGGATTCAGGAGCGCTGGCGAGTGCAGTTTCGAGCGGAGTTCTTCAATGTTCTTAACCGGGTTAACTTCAAGGCGCCTGACCAGACCAATCAGACCAACAATATCAGCGCAGGAGGGTTCGGCAGCCTGCGCGGAGCAAACGACCCTCGTATCGGCCAGCTTGCGCTGAAGGTGGTGTTCTGAGCCGGTACCTCGTGAAACCGTTGTATTCACTGTGTTTCAGCATTCCGCAGCAGGCGGACAATTAGCAAATGCCGCGCAGTTTCGTGTCACACGATTGGCCGGGCCGGGGTCTAACGGGTGAACGTATCTCAAACCTGGACAGTTCAAACAGGAGGAATATTGCATGCGAGCAAAAGACCTGATGACGAGCAAACCCGCTTGTTGCACTCCAGATACTCCGCTTCGAGACGTGGCGCGGATGATGGTCGAATGTAATTGTGGCGAGATTCCCGTCGTGGATAGCATGGAATCCATGCGGCCAATCGGCGCAATTACTGACCGTGACATCACTTGCAGATCCGTAGCCGAAGGCAAGAATCCGCTCGGAATGACTGCAAGAGAATGCATGACGACTCCGTGCTTCACCGTCTCGGCGGACGCTTCGATTGATGAGTGCTCTCGCGTGATGGAGGATCACCTGATCCGTCGCGTACCGGTGATCGATCGCCAAGGACGATGCTGCGGTATTATCTCGCAGGCCGACCTTGCCAGACACGTCGATGAGGTCGCGGCCGAGGTGCTTCGTCAAGTATCGCGGTCACGCTAGCGTATAGACATCCGCCGCCTCGGGCGCCGCATTTTTCGGTAGGCGGGGCGGCGTGTCCCACCACACGACGACTTACTGGGTGATCCCTTACGACTCCTGCCACTCCCTTTCAAGCAGCCGCGAGTACTCACCGGAAGCGAACAGCTCGAAATCGAAATTCCTGGGCCGTATCTGAGTGAAGGCTTGCAGGCCCTGGTGGCAGGTGTACAAATGATCGGCGAACCGGTAATAGTTGCGGACGAACTCCGCCGGAAGGGCTTCGAAGGCGGGCACCTCTGCAAAAACCATGTTGAGACCCAGGGCGCGTGAAAAGATGGATGCGTGGTCTACTACGCCCCAGGAATGGAGCTTTTCTGCCACGTGTCCGGGCGGATTATCCACCAACAACGCTGCGATGCTCTGTCTTACGATTCCGGAACCTCGCAGTTGCTCGTCGCGCTCAACCATCTCCTGACACTGTTCCATCCACCGGAGCAGGTCCCTGCCGACGTAGAACAACATGCGAATCTCACAGTAGCGGCCTTCCAACAGAATCACTTCCAGTTCCCGTTCGCTATTTTGCTCTTTCGGGAGCAGCCCCTGTAGCATCAGGCTGGCGCGGGAACTTTCGATCAGCTTACTCGATCCGCCCAACTCAGAGAACGGGTGCAGGATCAGAGGCGGCAGTTTCCACTGACGGTCCGAATTTAGACCTTCTGTCGGCATCAACTTCCTTATCGGCAGATTGCCCGTAAAACTGATACTTTACTTCCTCTCGGCCAGCAGTACCCTGACCGTCATCGGCTTACTGTCACGCAGCACCTCAACCTCCACCTCGTCCCCCGGACGCTTACTGCGCAGAGCATAGGTGAAATCGTATAGATTGCCGATCTTCTTGCCGTCAAATCCCACCATGATGTCGCCGGCCTTAAGACCCGCCTTGGCGGCAGGCGATCCATCGCGCACGTCCGCGAAACGGACACCGGTCGGGGGCTCCGAAAAATCAGGAATGCTTCCGAAGTAGGGTCCATACCCGCTCGCACCCCCTAAACCGGACCCGCTCGCCATAGCGGTATGTCCCGCCGGAGGCTGTACGCGGACATACTGAGGGCGCTCTTCTTCGGCCGCCAGAGCGGTTGTGATCTCGGCGATCATGTCCAGCAATTGAGCGGCATCGCTTGCATCGATTTTGTCCCACGTATCGCTCGGTTTGTGATAGTCCCCGTGCAAGCCGGAAAAAAAGAACAACACGGGCAGTTGCTTCGTAGTGAAGGAAGTGTGATCGCTCGAGCCGTAGCCGCCCTGTTCCGAAGCGTCCACCTGGAACGGGTATTTCTTCTCGATGGCTTCCATCAGCGGCTTGAAATTCGATCCGGTTCTGACGCCTCCGATGAAGATCTTCTTATCGCGAATCCGACCGATCATATCCATGTTGATCATGGCCACCGCTTTCCCCAGGGGCAGCTCGGGATGATTGGCGTAATAGCTTGAACCCAGCAGCCCCAATTCCTCGCCCGCGAACGCCAGAAACAGAATGCCGCGCTTCTGCCTTGGCTGATGCGCGAAGTATCGCGCCAGGCTCAGCACTCCCGCAGTGCCGGACGCATTGTCGTCGGCACCCGGATGCACCGAGCCCGCCATGCTCGGGGCCAGCGAGAACTGCTCGCCCAGGCCAAGGTGATCATAATGGGCCCCCACAATCACGTACTCATCGGTCAGCCCCGGCACATAACCAGCCACGTTGTGCACCGTCTTGACGTCTTTACGCACGTCCGTCTGGATGGTTACCTGCAGACCGGCGGGAAATGCGAAGGACCTGGGCTTCAGGTCTTTGTCGATATCGTCCTGGACCTGCTTGAAGCTCTTGCCGGCCGCCTCAAACCACTTCTCCACAATGGCCGCCCTGATCTGCACGAACGGAATGCCAGGGCTCGCAGGACTCACTTCCTTAGAGAATTTATCCAGCGCATCTTCACCCGATTGGTGCGCCGATGTGTCGGCAACCATCAGGATCGCTTTCGCTCCGTGCATCTTCGCGTTGGTGGCCTTGCTGAGCAACTGTGCGTGCTCCGTGTAGACGCGCCCGTTGAAGATGCTCTTGGAGTCGTACTCCTGTGGCTCATGCCGGAGGACTACGACAATCTTGTCCTTTACGTCGAGTCCGGCGTAATCGTCGTAGTTATACTCGGGTGCCGTGATTCCGTAGCCGGCAAACACGATGCGACCCTCCGCGACTCCAGCACCTGAGAAATTGAACGGAAGGAACTGGTCTTCGATTTTGAGCTTTTCTTTCTGGCCGTTGTTGCTGATTTCCAGCTTATTCTGCGGGCCCAGGTGCGAATTGACGCTAACGGTGAAGGCCTGCTCGAAGCCATTGCCGGGTACCGGTTTCAAGCCGGCCTTCTTGAACTCGTTCGCAATAAACCTTCCAGCTTTTTCCAGTTGGGGCGAACCCGTGCCTCGCCCCTTCATCTCTTCTGAGGCGAGGACCTTCACGTCGCGAATATATTGCTGCGGGCTGATGGCGCAAAAAGCTGGTCCCCCCAACGCAAGCGCGGCTACTGCAGTCACAAACTTCTTCATTGCTCTTTCGGTTTCCTCAGTTGTTCAGTGGCGACGGCAGTTTCACTTCGCAGCAATTTTCCGCGGCATCTGCCGGGTGGGTCTTCCGGTAATTCAGTTCGAAATCGATGATCTGTTGCAATTGCGGCCAAGCTACCTGCCCCGCGAATCGCCGCCCGTTGAGGAACATAGTCGGAGTCGAATTGATCCCGAGCGCCTTGCCCTCCGCGATCTCCCGATCTACTTCCTTTTCGGTGGCCTTCGTATCCATACAGGCCGTCAACGGGGCCACATCCAGCCCCTTCTCCCTGGCAAAACCGGTCACCTTTTCCTTCAGGTTCTCCGCCGTGATCTGCTGCTGATTGTTGTAGATCCAATCGTGAAAATCCCAGAAGGCCACAGGCTTCTGGCGGAACACACAGCGCCCCGCAATCGCGGCCGGCCTGGCCCACGGATGAATGGACGTGAGCGGGAAGTCTTTGAAGTACACCCGTACCTGCGTTGGAAAGCTCTTCGGGAGATTCGCACGCAGCGCGAGCGCTTCCTCTTTGCAGAAGCCGCACTGGAAGTCACTGAACAGAACAATCTCGGCCGGGGCGTCCTCCTTACCGAAGCTCGGCTGTGAGCCGGTCTTCAGCTTGTCCAGATCGCTCTGGAACGGGCTCCGGTTGATGTCAAAAACCATCGCTCTCAGAATCTTCTGCCCATCCAAGGAGACGAGGAAGCTTTCGTCCTGGGAAGCCGCTCCGGAAGAACCGGTTACTATCACTTCGAAAAACCCGGGCACACTCGACGCTTTGGGCTCGGAGACTTTGACAGCGATCTGCGGCGGCCAGACAAATAGCCTGCGCACATAATCTTCCAGCGTCGCCTTATCCAGCGCGGACTTCTTCGACGGGGTAGACTGCGCCCACAGGGCCGCCGCCAGCGCAACCCAGAAAATCACTGCACGCATACCATTCAGTTTAGCGTTGCCGGATGGATCTGTTCTCGCCGGTTTCTTCCGGCTGCCAGTTATCTCCTAAACTTTTAGTTGACAGAATCCGGAACGGCGCGCATACTCCTAATTGTTTAGGAGTCCTGTTGCCAAGACGAAAGCAAACCGAACAGACGCTCACGCCCCTGGAACTCGAAATCATGACCGTCCTTTGGGAGACCGGTCCGGCCAACGTGCAAACGGTTCAGGCCAAGCTGGAGGCTCGCAATCTGGCCTACACCACCGTGCAGACGATGCTGAATGTGCTTCACCGGAAAGGCCGCGTCAAGCGAGAGCTGAAAGACCGCGCATATTTCTACCGCCCAGTGCTCAGCCGGCAAAAGGCCGTCACCGAAGCCGTAGGCGAAATCCTGGACCGTTTCTTTGGAGGCTCGGCGGACAGCCTGGTGCTGAGCCTATTGGAATCCCGAAAACTAACCCCGCAGCGGTTTGCTGAACTTCAGGAACTGCTCAACGGGTCAAAGGAGGAGAAAAACAATGGAAAGCGTTAGTTGGAGCCTGGTCACGTTCCTCTTGAATTCCACCTGGCAGATTCCGCTCATTGCCTGCGTGGCTGCGTTTGCCTGCCGGATGATGCGCAACAACCCGGCCTCTCACCGGCACGCCGTTTGGGTGGCTGCTCTCGCCTCAGCATTGCTCCTGCCCATAGCAAGCATACGGCGCAGCGAGCCTACAAACGCACCCGTCATCAAGACGTCTACTACGCTGCCTGCAAGTGCCGTCCAATCGACCGGCCCCGCCGCAGCGTGGACGGTCAAGCCGGCACCGCAGCGTTGGACGGTTTCGCTTGCCGCCACGACCGCTTCGGTCGTACTGGCCTGTTATGTTCTGTTTCTTCTCTATCGAGTGCTGCGTTTCGTACGCGCCGGATTGAGAACCGTGCGGATCCGCCGCTCTGCGAAGGCGCACCCGATGCCGCCATTGGTTGAAAAGGTCTGGACAAGGTGCCGCATGGCCTTCGGACTGGATGACGTACAACTGCTCGTCTCAGAGAACCTCTCGACACCGGTCGTGCTGGGCACAAGGCACAGCTATATCATTCTGCCCGAAGCTCTGTTCGCCGAAACCTCCGAAGATCTCCTCGCAACCGCTATCGGCCACGAGATGGCGCACATCGCAAGAGCCGATTTCGCACTGAATGTCTTTTATGAGGTGCTGTCGATCCCGATCGCATTTCACCCAGCTCTGGAATGGATCCGCAAGAGCATCGAACGCACCCGCGAACTTGCCTGCGATGAACTGGTAACGAAACGATTGATCGACCGAAACTCCTACGCGCGGTCGATTGTGAGCCTCGCAGCCGACATGAGTGGACTGGCTCGGCCCGGGCACACACTGGGAGTTTTCGATGGCGACATTCTGGAGGAGCGCCTTCGCCGGTTGCTCAACCATCCTGTCGAGAATCTGAAGCGCGCCAGGCTGGCTCTTGCCGCAGGTTTATCCGCAGTAGCCGTATGCGCAGTGATCGCCTCCGGTCTCGCCTTCTCGGCTCGAGCCCAGAGCGCCGCGCAAAACGAGATGAAGCTAGCCGGCAATGCGTACAATACCGGTGACCTTGCGGGTGCGGTCCAGCACTTTGAGAACGCGGTCCATATGGAGCCGGCGAATGGCAACGCCAAACTGTTCCTCGCCAACGCGCTCCTGAAGCAATTCTTCTCTGAAAAGCCCGATCCGAATCGTTCGCTGCTCATACAGGCGAGGGACCAATATCAGGCGGTCCTGACGCTTGATCCACAGAACAGGCGGGCGCTGCAGGGGATGATGACCGTGGGGATCCACATGGGCCAGACTGCGGCGGCTCGCGACTGGGCCCTCAAGCTCATTCAAGTGGACCACACCGACAAAGGAGCCTACGCGGCCGTAGGCACTCTCGATTGGGCAATTTTGTACGCGGACTATATGCGTGCGAAGCAGGCGAGCGGCGGAAAGACGGAGATATATTTCCTGCCGGATGCGAATGCACGGTTGAGTTTGCGGAATCAGCACGCAGCACGGCTTGAAGAGGGGATGCAGATGCTGCGGAATGCCATCCAACTGGATTCACAATACGACGACGCGATGGCCTATCTCAATCTGCTGTATCGTTTGAAGGCGGGAATGGCGGAGAGTTCCGAGCAAGCAGACAACTTCATCCGCGAAGCCGACGAATGGGTGCACAGGGCTCTGGACACAAAAAAGGCGCGCGCGAAGGCGACCGCTCCTGCGCCTCCCGCACTCGACGTGAACGGTCCTCCACCTGGTCCCGTGGACAATCCGGCGGGCATGGTGGCCGCTCCTCCGCCCCCGCCGCTTCCTCCAGGTAATCAGTTGGCGTCCGCGGAGGCTCCGCCGCGCGCGCGAAATCCAGCAGAAGCACCACTGGCGTTCGTGCAGGTAGTGGCGAGTAGCCCGATGCCCGCCATGCTCCTGTTCCAGGAGTTAAAAGGGAAGGGCTTCCCGACGTCGATGATCCGGCCTCAGGACAATCTGACGCGTGTGATGGTCGGGCCTTATGCAAACGATAAAGCGATCGCAGATGCGAAGCAGAAACTCGAAGCTCTCGGATTCAAGCCATTGCGGGTTTGGTAAACGAAAGGGCCGCATCTCTGCGGCCCTCATGCCAATTTAGATGGCGGCCAGCAATTCCGGCTGTGGCTTGGCCGGCGGAGGCGGCTCGTTGAACCGAACCGAAACCAGCTTGCTGACGCCGGGCTCCTGCATCGTGACGCCATACAGCGCCTGCGCGGCTTCCATCGTGCGCTTGGCATGCGTGATCACGATGAACTGCGTCTGGTGAGACATTGCTTTGATGAGCTGCGTCATGCGGCCGATATTCGCTTCGTCCAGCGGCGCATCCACCTCGTCCAGAATGCAGAACGGGCTCGGCTGATACTTGAAGATCGCCATGAGCAGGGCCATGGCCGTAAGCGCGCGCTCGCCGCCCGAGAGCAGCAACACGCTCTGCAGCTTCTTGCCGGGAGGCGACGCCACAATGTCGATACCGCTTTCTCCTATGTTCGTCTCGTCGGCAAGGCGCATCTCTCCGATGCCGCCCCCGAACAGCGTTTTGAACATCTCACGGAAGTTCGCATTGATTGCTTCGAACGCTTCGGCGAAGCGCTTGCGCGATTCAGTGTCGATTTCGTGGATCGCCTTCTCGGTGTCACGGATCGAATCCAGCAGATCCTGCCGTTGGGCGTTCAGGAAGTCATACCGCTGTTGTGCTTCCTCGAACTGCTGCAACGCCTCGGTGTTTACCGGCCCAAGCGCGTCGATCTTCGTACGCAGCTCCTGATAACGGCCCTCGGCCTCCGTGAGCGCCGCGTCGTCCAGAACAGCCTCCTGCCCGGCGGCCATCTCTTCCAGCGCCGTGCCCAGTTCCTTGCGGCAGGTCTCGTCGAGATACTTCAGCTCGGCCTGTTTTTTGACAAGTTCGAGCTCGATCTGAGACCGCTTCTCACTCGCCACCTGCACTTCGGAGCGGATGCCCTTGAGACCTTCATCCAGGGCCGCGAGCTGCTGACGCATTTCCGATTCGCGGCCGGCAAGCTGCATCACCATCTGCTCGTCCACGGAGATCTGTTCTGCCAGCACGGTCGCGCGGTTGTCCAGTTCGATGTTGTCAGACATCAACTGCGCTTTCTGGACTCCGTAGCGCTCCAGGTCCTGAGCCAGCACCTGCTTGCGATGTGCGATCTCGCGCACCTGATGCTCGATCCGGCTGCGCGCCGCCGCTTCGGAGCGCTTCCGCTCTTCCAGTTCGGCAAGGCCAACACGCAGCACTGCATGTTCTTCGTTGATCCGGACCAGCTCGTCCTGAAACTGCTCTAGCGAAGAACGCGCTTCCGTCAGAGCCTCTTCCTGCTGGATGCGAGCCTGTTCCTTCTCCGCCACCGCCTGTTCGTAGCTTGCACGGCGTTCGCGCGCACGCTCGGCATCCTGCGTCAGGCGCTGCAGGTCCATGCGGGCGACGCTCAGGCGCTGATTCGCGCGGTTGAACTCGTCCGCCATCTTGCGCAGCTCGTGCTCGATAGCCAGCGCTTCCTTCTCCTGCGTCTGTTGCAGGCCGCGGAGCCGCTCCAGCTCTTCGGAAAGACGAATCATCTCGCCTTCCAGGTCTTCAATCAGCCCGGTCACGCGCTCCAGGTCATTCTGCTTGCTATTCACCTGGCTGATCAGTTCGCGAAGTTCGCGCTTCAGCGCGAGCGGACCGCTGCCCGTTTTCTTTCCACCGCTCACCGCATGCCCGTGATAGCAGACGCCGTCGGGCAGGAGGAAATAGATGCCGGGATACTGCATCGCCAGACGCTGGGCGGACGCACGATCCTCCGCCAGGAAGCAGCGCGCCAGCCGCGGCAGCAGGTCGGCGGGCGCGTTGGTAAGGCCGTTCGTAAGTCGCAGGTGCTCGCTGAGCCGGCCGATGATGCCGGTTTCCGGTCCGATGATCGGCTCCGGCGACGGAGCAATTTTGAGATTCGCATCCTGTTCGGGATGAACCAGGAAGGTGGCGCGCCCGTCGACGTCGCTGCGCATCAGGTCGATACCGGAATCGGCCTGCGCCCAATCCTTCACCACGACATACTCGAGTTCCTCGTGAAGGAACTCTTCCGTCGCCTTTTCGTACTTCGATTCCACCTCTACGAAGTCGGCCAGCACACCGGCGGGCTTCAGGTCCTGCGCCTGGCCTCGTTCCACAGCCGTGAAGAGGCGCTTCACCGATTCGGTCGTGTAAGCGCGGTGGGAGAGAATTTCTTCCAACGAATCACGTCGTGCCTTCAGACGCGAAGTTTCGTTGCGCAGTTCTTCCTGCCTGCGGCGATTCTCGGCGATTTTGCCCTTCCGCGTCGCGAGTTCCTCTTCCACATTGCGGCGCTGCTCGGCAGTCGACTGCAAATCGAGCTGACGGGCAGCCATGCGCTCGCCGAGTTCGGCCTTTACGTTTTCGACGCGGTCCACGTCCGTTGCGGCCATCTCCGCGTCCTTCTGGACACGAGCCGTATCACGCTCTACGCCAAGAAGGTACTGGTCGGTTTGTGCGAGCTGATTCTTGAGCGTCGACGCTTCGCCAAGCAGCCGGAGAACCTGCTGGCGCGATGATTCCATGCCACGTTCCCGGTCGCGCAGCATGCTCTGCAGCGTGTCGCGCTCTTCCGCCTTGCGCGCCAGGTCGGCGCGGGCATCCTCAACGCGCCCCTCGATTTCGGCGAGCCGGTCCGTATGAGCGCTGAGTTCAAGCTGCTGCTGCTCAAATCGCTTTTCCAGTTCCTCGGTTTCGCTCTCGCCTTGCGTGAGCCGCTGCTCGATGGATGAGATCTGGCTTGCCTGATACTGCAGCTTGCCCTTGATGCGCTCTGCCTCCACTTTGCCCTCGGCCAGCAGGCGGCGCGATTCGGTCAACTCGGCTTCCAGCAGGTATGCCTGCTCCTGAAGGCGCGTCTGCTCGCCTTCTTTTTCAGTCACCTGCGCCTGCAGAGTCTGAAATTCGTGCGCTGCGGCATTGAGATCGAGAGCGGTCTTGGCCGCCTCGCGCTCCAGCATACGGAACCGGCCGGTGAGAGCCTTACGGAGCTGATCTACCATGTCGGTTTTCAGCTCCTCATAGCGCTTCGCCTTGGCGGCCTGCCGCTTCAGCGAGTTCACCTGGCGGCTGACTTCCTCCAGGATGTCGAACACGCGCGTGAGGTTCTGTTTGGCACTTTCCAGCTTCGCCTCCGCCAGGCGCTTCTTGGTCTTGAAGCGAGTGATTCCGGCGGCCTCTTCAATCACGTTCCGGCGATCCTGCGGCTTGGTGCTGAGGATCTGCCCGATGCGTCCCTGTTCGATAATGGCGTAGCTTTCCGGACCGAGTCCGGTGCCCATGAATAGATCCTGAATGTCACGCAGCCGCGCTGATTTGCCATTGATCAGGTACTCACTTTCACCCGATCTGTAGAGACGGCGCGTGATTGTAATTTCTTCGGGCTTTTTGTCCTGGGCCTGAGCATTTCCCTCGCCGTTGACAGTATATTCGGCTTCCACTTTCGGATCGACCAGCGTCATGGTGACCGCCGCCATTCCGACCGGCTTCCGGTCGCGCGTGCCCGCGAAAATGACGTCCTCCATGCGGCTGCCGCGGAGGCTCTTGGCGGACTGCTCTCCTAACACCCAACTGATCGCGTCACTTAGATTCGACTTGCCACAGCCGTTCGGCCCAACAATAGCTGAGATTCCGGTGCCGTGGAATCGCATCTCGCTGCGGTCGCAAAAGGATTTAAACCCTTGAATTTCAACGCGCTTGAGTTTCAGCAAGGCAGGTATGCCCCTTTTCCAGGTTGATATCTGCGAGAGACGGTCTCTCGCACTCGGGGGATACATTGAAGTCTAATCAGATCCGGAGCGAAATGCAAGCGGGTGGGACGCGAAACTTAGCGGTGTCCCGCCAGAGGCCACAATATGTAGTGGGTTTGCGATTGCGTAACCAAGCCCGCACTGCACTGCGCGGCGGAAGAAATCCCGCTCGCAAGCGGCTCGCTTACCTGGCGGTAAGCCGTAGGAAATGTTTGAGATTGCGAGCAGAGAAGAGATCGTAGGGAATCGCTGCGCCGCGCTCTTCACCGCGAGAATCGATTCCTCCGGGCTGTTCGGCAACGCCAGCAGGTCTAATAGGAGGTGGCTTTCCGGAACGTGACGGGTCGCAAGCTGCAGCAGGCGCTCCGCTGCCCTGATCTTCTGTTCGGCCGTGACCGCGATCCCGTGTTCGTCGATACACCCGATCACCAGCAATACTTGATTGTGCGCGGCCAGCTTGCAGGTCGCCTCGAATAGCTCGCGCCCGTGGAACAGGTTGGCCGAGTTCAGACCGGCGACCCTCGGATATACCTCGAGAGCAATCCTCATTACCTCGATGTTCATCGAATCGATGAAAACCGGCGCATCCAGCCCCGAGTTCAGAAAGAATTCGCGAGCCGCCTCCGCCTCGTTCTGGCGGCAACCGGAAAGGCACACGTCAAGCGCCCATGCCCCGGCCTGAAGTTGTTCCGTCGCGATACGCCGCACCGCCGCCCAATCCCGGGAACGTAAGGCGGCTGCGAATACAGCACACCCCGTAACGTTCAGTTTTTCCCCGACAATGAGAGGGAGTTTCACCACCCCACCTTTGCGGGTGTACTAACCAGCGGTTGAGTAGTGGGCCTTATGTTTGGCATTTTTCTCCCTTAACACGGTGAGAATTTCTGATTCCGAGCGACGAAAGTGTACTGTTCTGAAGTACCATAGTCGATTAGAATACAGGACCTGCTGCACTTTGCCACTTTTGCGAGAAGGAGACGATTTGATGGACTCTACCGCAACGCTCCGCCTGGAGGCACATCGCCGCGGAGCGGGAGTCTCACTGGAGACAATCGCCGAGAAAACAAAGATTAGCTCACGCTTTCTCAGAGCTATCGAATGCGAAGAATACGACAAGCTGCCGGGCGGAATCTTTGATACCAATTACATCCGCCAGTATGCCGCGGAAATCGGCTACCCAGAGCAGGAGATCCTCGATCGATACCATGCTCGAGTTCAGGCTGCGATTCAACTGGAGACCCCGCCCGAGGTGCGCAAACCGCAGAGCCGGCTCCGGGCGGCATTCAATTGGCTGCTGGGCCCGGTCACAAGCTAACCAGCAGCGAATCTTCTCCCCGCACGGCGGCTGGCACGCTGCTCACCTTTTTGTGCTCTGATGCGTCTAGAGCCGCCCTGTCAGCATGCGTCCCAGCATCCGGAAATCACTCACGAAAGACCAGAACGGGTGGCCGAAGGTCGCGGGCCGATTCCGTTCGATCACGAAGTGTCCCGTCCATGCAAATCCGTAGGCCACCGGAAGCCATAGGAAGGCATACCAGGGATGGCGATAGTAGAACGCCGCCAGAACAACGAGGAGTCCGCAGACCGTTCCCAAGGCATGCAGCAGGCGGTTCATTGGATGGCAATGCTGCTCCAGGTAGAACGCGAAGAATTCGTCATAACTGGAAAACTTCATGAGCGCTGCCCCGGGACTATTTCCAGAGAAAGAGCGACCAGATGCCCAGGCCAATCAGACCTACGCCGGTGATCTCGATCCACGTGGCATGCTTCTGCCAGAACGAGCGCAAGCGCGGCATCGCCGCTAGAGGTTCCGATTCCGCCGCGGCCACGCGGAACTGAAGATGGCTGGACTTGCCCTGGAGAGCCTTCATCAACTCCTCCCGGCCGTTACGATCGGCGATCAGGATCGTGGCGGCATTCATGCCAGAGGTACTCTGTTCCAGCTTGCGCCGCAATGCCGGTGGAACCTCGTCCATGGAATGAAAGACCTTAGTACGGTCGCCGGTGCTGATGAATATTGTGGAGCTGCGAACCAACATCGTTTCAACCCACCGAAAGGCGAACTGCGCCGGTGTCCAGCTCCTTATCGAGTTTCGAGCCGCCCGCATGATCGATGATCACTTGGATGAAACCCATGGCCGCCTTCGACAATCCCTTATCTTTCCTGTAGATGAGGCCGAGCCGGCGAATCATCGGTTCCGGCCCGAGAGACACGACAGCCAGTTTCCCTTGCGCGATCTCATCGCGGCAATGCGATGCAGCCAAGAACGAAAGTCCCAGTCCAGCCATTACAAACTGTTTGATCATTTCCG
This sequence comes from uncultured Solibacteraceae bacterium, assembly GCA_964464925.1. Taxonomy (GTDB): domain Bacteria; phylum Acidobacteriota; class Terriglobia; order Bryobacterales; family Bryobacteraceae; genus CAYXLI01. Next base: position 19,404 of record CAYXLI010000004.1, read on the forward strand.
TGGAATCGAGTTCCATCGAAATGTGAAGTTCGCTTTCCACAGGCTCCAGCCATACGTTCAATCGCGCGCGGGTAGTACCAGACTTCGGGATCAGTAGCTGATATGCGAGCAGGTCGTGAGCAGTTACGGCGCTCTTCGTCACTAGCGGGTGATCGGCGGGCATCAGCAGTTTGATCTCGTCGGAATGAATCTTCACCACCTGCAGCTTCTTCTCCTGCACGGGCAGTTGTGTAATTCCGAAATCCGCGAGATTGTCCATCACGGCGGCGACTACTCGCGCACCGTAGGAACGATCGACGTGCAACTGAACATTCGGAAACTGCTTCTTATATTCCGAGAAAACCTGCGGCAGAACGTAGATGCACGTCGCCTCATTCGCGGCGATCGTGATCTCGCCCCGAGGAACACGGTCCAGTTCGTTGATTGAATCCTGTGCCTGACGGCGGAGTTCCAGAATCTGCTCGGCGTATTCGCTGAAGATCTTGCCGGCCGTTGTGAGGGAAATACGCGTGCCGAGGCGCTCGAAAAGCGTCGTGTTTAGTTCCTGTTCGAGCTGGCGCACCTGTGCGCTGATGGCAGGTTGGGTACGGTAACACGTCTGGGCGGCTTTCGAGAAGCTTTTCAGCCTGACGATCTCAAGAAATGTGTGTAGCTGATCGAGATCCATTGGGAGCGCGTCAAAGCTCGCTAGTGCCGTTCAAGGATACACCAATACCATAAACGTAAGTTGCGGGTAGGTTTGCTGAGATTATAGCATTGACTTATGGCTCGTTCCCCTTACCTGGTCATTGTCGCGATGATCCTCTTCCCTTCCCTTTATGCTGCTTCGGACAACGTGGAACGAGGCCGTTACCTGGTGGAAGAAGTGGCAAAATGCCAGATGTGCCACACTCCGAAGCTCGAATCGGGCGAATATGACAAGTCTAAGTGGTTAAAGGGGGCGACACTCGACATTCAGCCGGCTGGAACCATCAAAGGCTGGCACAAGACGGCGCCTGACCTGACATCTGCAGGCCGTCTGTTTGAGCGCTGGAAAGCGGAAGGTCTTGTAAAATTCCTGCAGACCGGACTGAATCCGAGGGGAGGAGCGGCGGATCCTCCCATGCCGGCTTACAAGATGAAGGAAGAGGACGCCAAAGCCATCGTCGAGTACCTGAAGACGCTTCAGTGAAATTGCTGGCCGCAGTTCTGCTGACTGCAATTCCGGCAATTGCACAAAAGCCAGAGAACGTTTTGGTCGTGGTGAACCAGACATCTGCCGTCTCGCGGCAGATCGCGGAGTACTACAAGCAGAAGCGTGGCATCCCCACGGCAAATCTCTGCAGCATCAGAACCAAGCCGGATGAACAGATCGAACGCGCCACCTTCCAGCAGGAAGTTTCAAAGCCGGTCCGCACCTGCCTGCAGAGCCGTGGGCTGACAGAGAAGATTCTTTATATCGTGACCACGCTCGGGGTGCCTCTCTCCATCCGGGGAAACATCGGGCAGAACGGGGAATACGCGTCCGTCGATTCGGAACTGACGCTACTCTACCGCGATATCAAGAGCGGGCCGCACCCGCTGCCCGGCGCGCTTCCGAATCCCTTTTATGCAGAGCGTGATGCCCCGTTCACTCATCCTCGCTATGACATTTACCTTGTAACGCGGCTCGCCGGTTACGATTTCGCCGATGTGAAAGCGATCATCGACAAAGCTCTCCTGGCGAAGAATCGCGGAAAGTTCGTCATTGACCTCAGGGCCGATAACAGTACGCCCGGAAACGAATGGCTGCGGAATGCGGCCTTGCTGCTCCCTCGCGATCGAACGATAATCGACGATTCGCCGAAGGTTCTGGCAAACATCAGTGACGTGATTGCGCTGGCGTCCTGGGGATCGAATGATCGGGACCGCAAGGATCGGATGCTGAACATGAAGTGGCTGCCTGGAGCGATCATGACCGAGTACGTTTCCACGAATGCCCGCACATTCAAGCGGCCTCCGGACACCTGGAAAATCGGCCCGTGGTCGATGCCCCGGACTCTGTTCTGGGCGGATTCGCCGCAGACCCTCACGGCGGATTATATCCACGAGGGCGCGACCGGGGCCTCGGGGCACACCGATGAACCATATCTAACGCTCTGCCCACATCCAGATTACGTGCTGCCTTCCTACTACACCGGCCGAAACCTGGCAGAGAGCTTCTACTCCGGTATTCCGGCGGTAAGCTGGCAAAACGTGGTCATCGGCGATCCCTTGTGTTCCCTCGGCAAACCGTAGCGTTCTCCGATATCATGTTGTGACTTCATGAGCACGACAATGATTCATCGGCGAGCGCGCCTGGCGCGGATGATCGCGGCGCAGGCGGCAGCGGCACAGCAGGCAGCGCCGGATGCCCAACGGGAGATTACTGAAATCCGTTCGTATTCCCTTCGCGAACCGGTCTCTCAGAAGACATACGCTGTATTAGCGGTTCGCACGCGCGGCGGCTTGACCGGGCACGGTGAAGGTCCTGTACCATCTGCGGCAGACCTCGCCCGTGCGCGGCAGTTCTGGACCGGGCGTCCCGCCACTGCATACGCCACAGCGCCTCCGGGCCTTCCACTCGCCGGCGCCATGGATATGGCGCTGCTCGACATTGCCGGCAAAGTGTGCAAAGCGCCTGTGTACCGCCTGCTCGGAGGGCCGACGCGGAACAAGGTTCGCGCCCTGGCGGCCCTTACCGGAGCCTCCGATCTGGACCGCGCCGTGGCTGCCGGATTTCGAGCTTTTCGTATTCCGGTACCAAAACCTGCTGCACGGAACCAGGGACAGGCGTACCAGCGCTCAATTCGTCAGTTGTTCGAGACTCTGCGCGCCCGTGGAGAACAGTTCGATTTCGTTTTGGACGCAGGCGGAGCGTTGACTGCCGGCGATGCGGGCTCGGTCGCCGCAACGCTGCAGGCGTTCCATCCGCTCTGGTTGGATGAACCCTGTGCGGCGAGTAACGATCAGACGGTTCGCAAGATCGCCGAAGAGACGGTTGTTCCCTTAGGCTTCGGAGACCCCGCCGTGTATCTTCCTTTCTTGCGCGAATCGCTGATCGACGTGTTGCGGCCCGATGTGGCGACGGAAGGAATCAGCGCCGTCCGTAGGATGGCTGCGTTAGCCGAGACGTATTATGTGGCGGTTGCGCCCAGGCATTCGGGAGGTCCGGTGGCGACAGCGGCTGCGCTCCACCTCGCAGCGAGTTTGCCCAATTTTTTCATTCTGGACATTCCGCTTCCAGCGGTCGAAGAAGACGAGCGCATGCGATCCGCGATCGCCGGCACCGGGTTGGAGAAAGTGCGCGATGGATTTGCCGCGCTGCCCTCTGGTGCAGGGCTCGGAATCAACGTGAGTGAAGCTGCTCTGGAGCGTTACCATGCTGCGTAGAGATTTTTTGGCGGTAGGCGGTGCGGGCCTTGCGGCGCGAAAGGCCTTCGATCCGTGCGGATGCGGGATGATGCCGCAGGCAGCGGCTTCGGATGCGTTCGCGGGCGTCCAATCGGGAGTGAAGATTACGGCCATGAAGGTCTTCGGCGTTTCGCTCACGCCGGATTCGGACCGGCCGTATGTGTTCGTGAAGCTCGAGACGAACCAGGGTGTAGTTGGCTGGGGCGAAGGCACACTGGAAGGTAAGGCGTCGGCGGTCATGGCGTGCATCGAGGACTTCCGCGAGTTCCTCATCGGCGCTGATCCGATGCAGGTGGAGCACCACTGGCAATCGATGTATGTGCACAGCTTCTACCGCGCGGGTCCGGTGATCGGGTCCGCTATCTCCGGCATCGACCAGGCGCTGTGGGATATTCGCGGCAAGGTGCTCGGTATGCCGGTATACAAGCTGCTGGGTGGTCCTCATGACACGCGCGGAGTGAGGGGCTACTACCATGCGAGCGCGTCCACAAAGGAGCAACTCGCTCGCTTGCGCGAGAGCGCGGTGCAGCAGGGCGTATCGTGCTTCAAGTCGGGAATCCCAGGCTACTACGAATGGATCGAGACGCACGCTAAAATCGAGCGCGCCATCAAGTCTCTGCAGTTTCTGCGCGAGGGGATCGGACCGGACATCGACATCGCCATCGACTTTCATGCGAAGACCAGTCCAAGTGTGGCGTCGATACTGGTCAAGGAAGTGGAGCCCCTGAATCTTCTGTTCATCGAGGAGCCATGCCCGCCGGAGAACGTGAAAGCCATGCAGAAGATTGCCCGGCGCTCAACGACTCCGATTGCGACGGGGGAGCGGCTGGTTGCGGCGTACGGCTGCCGCGAGTTGATCGAGATGGGCGTTGTAGACATCCTCCAGACCGATATTAACCACGTAGGCGGGATTACAGCATTGTGGAAGGTCGGGGCGATGGCGAACTTTTCTGGGATCTCAATGGCCCCGCATGCGTGCGAGGGGCCTATCGGAGGTCTGGCAACGCTGCATGTGGATGCGGCCATACCGAACTTTCTGATTCAGGAAATCTGCAGCGGCGTGACGCCCACCACAAAAGAGAGGGTGTGGGAAGAGTGGTTTGGCTTCCCCGCAATGCGCATGGTGAATGGCCGATTCCCATTACCGGAGCGCCCGGGGCTCGGGTTTGACTTGAGCGAGGCGAGCCTGAAGAAATACCCGTTCGGCGGAACGAAGCCGATGGCTCGCGTATTCCATGAGGATGGGAGCGTCGCGGAGTGGTAAATGGCTTCGGTTCGTAAAAAAGGCAGGAAGGGCGCGGCTCGCTGGAACCACGCCCCTCTCGGCACTACTACTGCTGTTGGCTACCCTCCTGATGCTGGTGGAACTGCTGGAAGCGCGCCTTCATCTGATCGTGCAACTGGTCAGCCTTGGTCTTCTGTTCCGGCGTGAGTTGCGCGTAGAAGTGTGCCATCGCCTTGGTTCGCACAGCGGCCAACTGACCCATCAGCACGCCCTGCTGATTCGAGAGCTGCGCCAATTCGGCGTCGCTCTTGCCTGCCTTCACGGCTGCGGCGACTGCCTCATGACCTTGCTTCAACTGATCCATGATGGGCGTCGCCTCCTGCCGCGCCTGGCTGAAGATCTCCTTCGCCGTGGCCTGCTGTGTATCGGTCAAATTGAGTTGCTGCGTGAGAAACGCCAACCGATGCTGTCCGTTGCCTATTCCGTGATGCGGCTGCGCAAATACGAGTCCGGTGGCGACCACCCCGGCGCTCACAACGCTGAGTACTTTCTTCTTGAGATTCATCCTGATCTCCTCCTGCTTACGAGAGTAAAGTGCGCCTGTAAAGCCCGTTTGTCGATGCTGTAAATGTGTGTAAAGCAAAGGCGTTCCTGTGTGTTCTCATGCTAGATTCGGGTTGTGCGGATCCTGGTCATTGATGACGATGTAGAACTCACCGCGCTGCTGAAAGAGTTCCTGGCGCGGGAAGGATTTGAAACCGATTTTGCCCATGACGGCGCGAAGGGGCTTAACCGCGCGCTGCAGGGCGGCATCGATCTTGTGGTGCTCGATGTGATGCTGCCCGCGCTCGACGGCTTTGAGATCCTTCGCCGCCTGCGCAAACACAGCCGCATTCCGGTCCTGATGCTGACTGCGCGCGGCGAAGATGTAGATCGCATTGTCGGGCTCGAACTTGGCGCCGACGATTACTTGGCGAAGCCGTTCAATCCGCGCGAACTCGTGGCGAGGATCCGTGCGATTTTCCGCCGCATGGAGCCCGGTCCTACAGGCAACCGCATCGAAGTGAACGGCGTCGCTCTCGATCCGGGAGCACGCGAAGTGGTGCTCGATGGAAAGAAGGTGGAACTTACTACCATCGAGTTCGACATTCTGGAGCACCTGATGCGTGCGGCCGGACGAGTGCTCTCCCGCGATGCTTTGATGGAAGCGCTCTATAATCGCAAGGCGACGCCGTTCGACCGCTCCATGGACATGCACATCAGCCATCTGCGAAAGAAGCTGGAGAGCGAGCGTCCCATCATCAAGACCATTCGCGGAGTCGGATATCAGTTCTGCCGGACTACCGAGGAGGCATCGGAGTAGGTGCGCTCTCTGTTCCTGAAAACGCTGCTCTGGTTTATCGGGACAGCGCTGCTCACGATGATCCTGGTGATCGTCGCGGCCGCCCTGACGTTCAACGCCGGCGGGCAGCGGCAACCGCCTTTCGGCATGCTGCTGCAAATGCAACTGACGGAGGCGCGGCACGCCTACGAGACTGGCGGACCTTCGGCGTTGAAGGACGCGCTCGACCGCTTCCAGCGCATCACGAAAGCCGAGGGGATCTTCACCGATGGGCGCGGCCGCGATCTGGTCACAGGCGAGGACCGCTCCGACCTTGTGCTTGGCACGCAGCCGCGCCCTGTGTTTCCTGTTCTCCGTCGCGATCGCGCGGCGATTGCACGCCGGAGCCCGGACGGCAAGTACTGGATTTTTCTGCAAACAAATCGCACCTCGTGGATCGGCTGGTTCTTTGAGCCCCAGCACTACCTGCTCGTCTTCTGTATCCTCGTCCTGCCTTGCTATGCGTTCGCCCGCCATTTGACGCGGCCGGTAAATGAACTGCAGCGGGCCGTCGAATGCTTTGGCACCGGAGATTTCAGCACACGCGTTCGCTCCACGCGCCGGGATGAGATCGGCCAGCTTGCCCGGACTTTTGACAAGATGGCGGATCGAATCGAAACCTTGCTGAAGGCCGAGCGCCGCCTGCTGCAGGACATCTCTCACGAATTGCGCTCACCGCTGGCGCGGTTGAATGTGGCCATTGAACTGGCCCGCTCAAGCGACGATCCGAAGGATCACCTCGATCGCATCGAAAAGGAGTCGAACCGTTTGAATACGCTTGTGGGAGAACTGCTGGAGGTGACGCGAGCCGAAGGCGACCCGACGCGTACACACAAAGAAACTTTGCGTCTGGACCAATTGGTAGCCGAACTTGCCGGGGATGCACAAATCGAGGCGGGCGCGCGCGGGTGCAAGGTGGAATTCCAAGCGGCGGGACCGGTCACCATTCAGGGGAATCCCGAACTGCTGCGCCGCGCCATTGAGAACGTGCTGCGCAATGCGATCCGCTACGCTCCCGAGGGAACAACTGTTGCAGTGCGAGTGGATGGGTCCAGAATCCGCATTCGGGACCAAGGACCGGGCGTCCCGGAAGAGTCCATCGGCCGTATCTTCGATGCGTTCTACCGGGTAGACTCGGATCGCGACCGCGCCAGTGGAGGTGTGGGGCTGGGATTGGCAATTGCGAGAAGGGCAATTGAAGCGCACAACGGCACCATTCAGGCGCGCAATGCAAATCCCGGGTTGGAAGTCACAATCGCGATCCCCGCCTGATTTACTTCAGCGGCAGGACCTTGGAACCCGCCGGCAGAGCAAACATCGAATCGTTCAGTTGGTTGTTGATCGTGACGGTCTCGGAAAAGATCTCGAAAACCTTTTCGCCGTTCCGCTGGCGCAGGATATTGAACGGCCATTGCACGCCGCCGCCGACGTCGCGATATTTCGTAAACAGGGTTACCTCTTCGTTGCGCTCCTTGGTGTCCGGATCTCGAAGTACAAACATCTGCCGCATCGGCAGGTGTGTAGTTCGGTGAAAATATACCGTGGTGGTGCGGTTCGCCGAATCCGTGATATCCACAATCTCCACGGGAGCGTTCTCGAAAATGTCCGACCCCTTGTATTCGAAGATCATCCCGGGCTCTTTCAGCCGCTGGTGCAGAATGTAAAAAATGTTGCGAGGCGTGGACTCGCGGTACCGCTCAATGCGCTCCTTCGGCAGCGGTCTGGCGCCGCGATAGGTGAGCGTGTAGCCTTCGTCTTCCAGAAGCAACACGATACTGTCTTCCTTCTTGCCGAAGGTCTGGCGCTCGCGTTGCGTAATCTTGCCGGGCTCGGGCGTGTAATAGCGGGTGTAGATCCGCGCGATGGATAAGCCTGTGAGGTTCTCGCGATAGAACGAATAGGCGCGGCCGGTCTCCACCCGGTCCTGCGTGGAAAGAAATGCCTGCCCGCCAAGCGCCTGCAGCGCCTCCTCTACCACCCGCCTGCCCTTTTCCAGATTTGTTTCCGCGTGCAGAGACACGGCGCACGCGAACACCGTCAGTGCTGCCCAAACGCGCTTCATGGTTTCCTGGCGAGATCCTCTGCTTTCAATCCGTTGTTGAAGCTCCAGCTTGTCACGTGTACATCGGCGAACTTGCGCCCGCCCTGCTCGATTGTCTCGCTGAAAGGCAGCCGGACGCCGTTCACATCGCGCCAATCGGCGTACGAGTCGGTTACAGACTGGCCGCCTTCGGTGTACGTTTCACTTAGCGGGAGATAACTCTTAGGATCAAGGACGACTCGCACACTCATCCCGTTTCCAGTGATTTCGAGCGTCCGGCCGTCGAGGGCATTGACCGCGCGAGCAGGATCGTTGTCACTCAGCAGCAGGACAATAATTTGCCGGAACAATTGCACCTGGATCTGCTTCACAACAGGATCAGCCATCGGGATCGGCCCTTGCGGCCCCTGCAGCCAGCCTGTCTTTCCGTCATAGAAAGCTGTGAGCTTGCCGAACGGAAGCGTCTGTTCCTGGCGAACCATCGATGGCAGAATGTACTCGGTGATATTGGTGGCCTTCATCGCGCCTTGCGGAGCTTGGATCGTGACTTCCGCCTTCTCGGTCAAATCACGAATGGCAGCGAGTTTCTCACGTCCGCCCATCGCTTCTTGCGCCTTTGCGAGCAGTGGCTTCCCGGGTAGACGAGGCCCTTCCGCGGCGGCTGCAACCGGTTTGCCTTCTGGTATCGTAAGATCGACGTTCTTAACCGGGCCAATTGTGGTCAACGGCTTGCCGAAGTCCTCCGGTTTTCCGACAACAACCGTGGTCAACTGCTCAGGATGGAAGCGCTGTTTCGCGACTCGGAGCACATCGGCCTTGGTCACCTGCTCAATCGCTTTCTGATACTGGAAGATGAAGTCTTTCGGGTATCCGTAGTATTCGTACGTGACAACGCGCCCGAGGGTCTTGCCCGGGCTGTCGAAGTTGAATACGAAGCTGTTCAGCACGGTCTCCTTCGCTGTGCGCAATTCCTCATCAGTCACTTCCGTTGTGCGAATGCGCTCGAGTTCCGCACGAGCAGCCTGAATCGAATCGACCGTACTCGGCGACTTGGTACTGCCCCCGATCGTGAATACTCCCGGAAAGTCGAAGTTCGCTCCCCAGGACGCGTTGATGTTGTACGCGAGCCCCATTGCCGTCCGAACCTTGCGGAACAGCCGGCTGGAGAAGCCGCCGCCGAGGATGTCCGTAGCCACTTCGAGTGCCGGATAGTCCTTGTCTTTCAGCACACCGCTCAAATGTCCCATCTGGAAAAACGACTGCGTCACATCGGGCCGCGCCGCGAGGTAGATTGCCGGAGCCGGGTTCGCGGCTACTGCCGGAAGCGCGGGAACGGGCTGCTGCTGTACGGTCCAGCCGGCGAACAGCTTCTCGATGCGAGCCCGCATTTCCGGTACGGAGAAATCTCCCTGCACAGCGATCACTGTGTTTGCCGGAAAGAAGTAACGCTGGTAAAACGCTACCACGTCGCCGCGCTGGATGTTGTCGAGCGTGGCGTACTGCATGATGCGCCCGTAAGGGGTGTCCGGACCGTACACAGTGCGCAGGAATTCCCGGCTGAGAATCCCGTTCGGATCGTCATTCCGCCGTGAAATCGCACTACGGTATTGCGTTTTTGCAAGGTCAAACTTGTCCTGACGGAATGCCGGCTTCGTCAGCAAGTCATGAAACACGGCCAGCACCTGATCCGTGTTTTCCTTCAGGCAACCGAAGCTGACCCTTCCCGAAGTAAGACCGATGCCGCTCTCGACAGACGCAGCGACATTCTCCAGTTCGACGTCGATCTGATCGCCAGTTTTGGTTTCGGTGCCGCCGGTGCGCATCACTGAGCCGGTCAATTCGGCCAAGCCGGTCTTGCCGGCCGGGTCATATAAACTGCCCGTACGGACTAGCGCGAATCCGCCTACCAGTGGCAGTTCGTGATTCTCCAGCAGGTAAAGCTTGATGCCGTTCGGCAGCGTGTAGCTGGGGATCTCCGGAATCTTCACTTCCCGTAACGGCGGGTATTTCAGGTCCTTGTAGGAAGGCGGCGCCGCAACCAGGGCTGCCGCCGCAAGGAGTGCCAGCAGGCCGGCTTTCATTGCCCGCTCTCCTTCTTCGCACTGACCGCCGCAGGAGGGGCCATCGTGTAAACGACCGTGCGCCCCTGCTCAGTGAAGTACTTCTTCACTACGCGTTGTACGTCGGCTGCTGTCACTTTGTTGATTTCCTCCAGGCCTTTGAACATCATCCGCCAGTCGCCGTATGCGATCTGGTAAAACGTGATCTGCGCAGCCAGGCCGCTGTTGCTGTCGAGTTGCCGGATCAGTCCTGCGCGAATCTTGGTCTTCACGCGCTTCAGCGTTTCCTCGTCTACCGGCTTCTGCTTCAATTCATCGAGGATGGCGTAAATCGCTTTCTCGTTTTCCTCCACAGTATGGCCGCTATTCGGGGCGGCAAAGATCAGGAACAGATTGGGATATTTACCGCCAGGAAGCGAATCGGCTGCGTCTGCTTCGAGGGCAATTTTCTGATCGCGCACCAGCCGCCGGTACAGAAGGCCGGTCCGTCCGCTGGCGATCACTCCGTTTACTACATCCAGTACAGGATCATCCGGATCGCGCTGGCTGGGCCGCTTATAACCGATAAACACGATGGGCTGCGTTTCAGTCTCGAGCGCGGCGGATTTCGGCCCTTCTTGCAGCGGCTCCACGATCGCGACCGGCGGGGGCATCGGACCGGGCGGGATACTTGCAAAATATTTGTCTGCCAGTGCGCGCATGTTCCTGGCATCGACATCGCCAACAATCGCGATGACGATGTTTCCAGGCACATAGTATTTGCGGAAGAATGCTTCCGCGTCCTTCGCCCGCAGACGCTCGATTTCACCGGCCCACCCGATCAGATCCCGATACGGATGCTCCATGAAGGCCGTCGCCAGCAGCAGTTCCTGCAGCTTGCCTTGAACGTCTGATTCCACGCGCATGCGGCGCTCTTCGCGGACGACGTCACGCTCCTTATAGAACTCACGAAACACCGGGCGGCGGAGCCATTCGGACTGCAACAGGAACCAGAGTTCGGCGCGGTTCGCAGGCAGGCTGTAGAAGTAGGTGGTGTAGTCCTGCGCGGTGCCAGCGTTAAATCCCGCACCGCCGTTTTCACTAATCACGCGGGTGTACGCGTTCGGGTCCACATACTTGTTCGCCCGCTCCACGGCAGCCGTCAACGCAGCTTCGAGTTGCTGGACTTTCGCCTTATCCGCGCGGTCGCCTTTGTTGCGCTCAGCGTCGAGCGCATCATAGCGCTGCTCGATCTCCGCGAGCGCCTTCTGCTCCTCGGGCCAGTTTGTCGTACCGAGCGACGTGGTGCCTTTACCGATCATGTGCTCAAACATATGAGCCATGCTGCTGGCACCCGCCGGGTCGTCGACTGACCCCGCATTTACCGTTGCGTTGAACGCAACCACTGGAGCCTCGTGGCGCTCCACAACCACAAATCGCAGGCCGTTCGGAAGAGTGAACTCCGTAACTTTCTTCTCAAACTCCTGAAGGTTCTGCGCGTGCGCCAGAATGCCTGGGAAGGCAAACATCAGCGCACACGCCAGTCTGGAAACTAGCGGACTTCGAATAGCGATCATGTTCAGAGGTCTAACCCGTAGTGTACGGGACGATCATACAGACGTCGCAGCGCGCGGTTTTGTGACGGCTCCGGCTACCCTGCGGCTCCGTTTAATCCACCCGTACACCGAGGCGGCACTCCCGCCTATACAGAGGATCATCAACCCGATAATCGTGTACTGCACGACGGGTTGATCCGCAAGCGCAATGATCCGCTTCCCGAACAGGATCGCCAGCACCCCGACAAGAGTGAAGCGAAGGAAGCGCATGCCGGCCAGGATCGGGTAGAGTTTCCGGCGCGGATATTGGAATGCGGCGGCTCCGGCCACGAATGGAGTGAACGGAAACGGAGGGGGCATGATGGCCGATACCGCCAACGCCCAGCCCGCATTCTGGCTTACTTTCTTTTTCACGTATTCGATACGTCTCTTGGGCAGCACCCGCTCGAGTCCCTCTTCTCCGCCCTTTCGGCTGATCCAGTCGAGGATCGCGCAACCCGAGATGGAGCCCAACGTTGCCATCGCCGCGTAATAGGGCAGCCATCTGGGAGAGCGCGCCGTCAGCACCAGCATCAGCAGATCGTTGCCAAGCGGCAGAAACAAAAACGAAGAATCGAGAATGCCGAGAAGGACGAGACCTAACCCTCCGAGCGCGGCGAACACGCCGAATACGTGTACAAGAAAAGCCTTCACGGCTAAGCGGCGGACGGCGGGTCGTTAGGTGACAGGACAAATATGCGGCTTCTTTTCGACGTGGCCTTCCGGCGAGCCGCGTCATCCAGAATCAGAACATTCGAAGGAACTCTTCCCTGTGGTCTTCCCGAGGGGCGGGGGTTCAATCCGGGAAATACTACCAGGGGAGCGGGAACATTTTGCGTAGTCGTCATCGGAGAGCCTCTTTTTCGCTCGTATTGCGCGAGCCGTCTCTGCAGACAGCAACCTGGCTGCCATTTTGCTAACACAACTTCCAAATCCATTACTCGGAACTGGAGAAAGAAACATGAAACTCGCAAGAATAGCGTGCGAGACCCTTCTTCCAGCGAGTGCGATCCTGGGCTTGCTTTTGAGCCGGAAGAACAAGAGTCAGAACAAACCTCGGCAGGACCCGTCCATCGAGGAGCGGATCAGGCTGCGGCAGTTACATAAAGTCAGGCTGGCGGAGGGGATGGAAGAAGGCATGCCGATCCGGAACTTGCCGGCTGGCGTTTACGGCTTCACCTTTGCTCCAAGCGCGGAAGGCTTCGGTTTATTTGCGAAAGACAATTCCTTCGCGTTTGAAGTGCATAAGCCTGGAGAGGTTCAGTTGCTGGCGTATACAACCAAACAGGACGCGATCCGCCTCGCGTCTGCCGGCGAGTTTGTGTTGTGTGAGTTGTACCCTGTTCCCTATGGCGAGGCAACCAGGCTGGTGGCTGTACCGTTATCACGCATCGCAAAGAGGCGGCCGCCCGACCGCAGGCGTGCAAACTGTTTGTACGTTGATGTGATGCCTGTCGCACCCCGCGTGCACAGGTTCGCGCAGCAACACAGGGCCTTCAGCGGAGTCTAACCGCTGGAGGCTTACATGGCGGCAACGGTCTGGAAGGGTTACATCACATTCGGTCTTATCTCGATCCCGGTTCGTCTGTATTCCGGTGCTCGCGGCGAGCACGTGGAATTTCACCAGCTCCATGACGTGTGCCATACGCGCGTGAAACAGCAGCTCTACTGCCCCCACTGTAAGCGAACCGTTGAGCGCTCCGAGATCGTCAAGGGCCACGAAGTCTCCAAGGGTAAATTCGTGATCATCGATGATGACGAAATTGAAAAGGTCGCTCCGGCTTCATCCGATACCATGGAAATCCAGGATGTGGTGAAGCTGGGCGACATCGACCCGATCTACTACGAGTCTTCCTACTATGCTGTTCCGGAGGCGGCCGGAAGTAAGGCCTACTCACTGCTTCTGGATGCGATGCAGCACGCCGACGTTGCCGCAATCGCAAAGCTGGCAATGCACCGGCGAGAATATACGGTGGTCATCCGTGCGCAAGAAAAAGGGCTGATCTTGCACACGATGTACTACGAGAATGAAGTTCGGGCCGTCCCAGAGTACGAGAAGATCAAAGTAGAAAAGATCAGCGCGAAGGAGCGCGAGATGGCTGAGCGCCTTCTGCAAAGTCTGGAAACCAAGTTCGATCCCGCCAAGTATCACGACCAATATCAGGAGCGCCTGGAGCAGCTGGTGAATGCAAAGAGCAAAGGCAAGACGATCAAGGCAACACCGGAGCGCAAGCCCGCGCCCGTGATCGACCTGATGCAGGCGCTCGAAGCCAGCCTGCAAGGCAAGCGCACGAAGACCACGAAAACAAAGAAGCGCGCCGCCTGATCTTCACGGCGAATTCCGAACCGTTCGGAGACGCTCCGCATCCACTGCACATGCAGCTACGAAAAGTTGGCAGGCAGGGCCTCACCGTTTCTCAGATGGGGCTCGGATGCATGGGTATGTCCGACTTCTACGCGGGGCGGAACGATGACGAATCGATCGCCACAATTCACCGCGCGCTGGAAGTCGGCATAACACTCCTGGATACGGCCGACATGTACGGCCCGTTCAAGAATGAAGAACTCGTCGGCAGGGCGATCCGTGGCAAGCGCGATCGGGTGGTGCTCGCGACCAAGTTCGGGATCGTGCGCAGCGCCGACGACCCCGGTATCCGCGGCATCAATGGCCGGCCGGAGTACGTCAAATCCGCCTGTGAAGGCAGCCTGAAGCGTCTCGGCGTGCAGACCATCGACCTCTATTACCAGCATCGTGTGGATCCGGAAGTTCCAATTGAGGATACCGTCGGCGCAATGGCCGACCTGGTGAAGCAAGGCAAAGTTCGCTTCCTTGGACTTTCTGAAGCCGGGGCCGACACGCTGCGGCGTGCATCGAAGGTACACCCGATCAGCGCATTGCAAACAGAGTATTCCCTCTGGAGCCGGGATCCGGAAGACGAGATTCTACCCACGGTCCGCCAACTGGGCATCGGCTTCGTCGCCTATAGTCCGCTAGGCCGCGGTTTCCTTACCGGCCAGATCAAGAAATTCGAAGACCTGGCAGAGGACGATTACCGCCGCCTCTCGCCCCGTTTTCAGGGGGAGAACTTCGATAAGAATCTGCAACTGGTCCGGCGCATTCAGGATCTGGCGCGAGAGAAGGGCTGCACCGCCTCGCAGCTTGCGCTCGCCTGGGTGATGGGACAGGGTGATGACATCGTTCCGATCCCTGGTACGAAACGGCGCGAATATCTGGAAGAGAACGCTGGCGCCTTGAATGTGAAGCTGACGGACGCCGACCTTGAGCGGATCGACGAGATCGCACCGCACGGTGCTGCTGCCGGCCTTCGTTACCCCGCCCAGGCAATGCAGTCCGTCAGCCGCTGATTCTTAACAGCACTGAAATACTTCTTCACGCTGACGTGACATCAGCGGAGGCGGATCCGGGTGTTATCGTACCGGGAGAGGTACGGATCGGCACTTCCAAGGTCACTCATGAAACGGGTCATCGTAATCGGCTCTTCCGGACAGGCACATGTGGTGATCGACACCATGGAGCAGGAGGGCAAATGGCAAGTGGCGGGGTTGCTGGATAGCTTCCGGCCCGCGGGACCGACGCCGCTCGGCTATGAAGTTCTCGGCAAAATTGAGGATCTGCGGACTCTGATCGCAATTCATCAGATCGATGCGGTCTTCGTCGGCATTGGAGACAATTGGACGCGGGGCCGCATCTCACGCGAAATAGCCGCCGCCGTGCCGGGCATCTGCTTCGCCTCCACTGTTCACCCGTCAGCGCAGATCGCCCGGAAGGTACAGATCGGCAGTGGTGTCGTGGTGATGGCGGGCGCGGTCGTCATGCCTGCCGCGGAAATCCGGACTGGCGTGCTGATGGGAACGCGGGCGTCACTCGATCATGATTCAGTGATGGAGGAGTTTTCCAGCCTGGGCCCCGGAGCGGTTACAGGCGGCAACGTGCATATCGGCGCTTATACCGCAGTGGCGCTAGGCGCGAAAATCGTTCACGGAGTCTCCATCGGGCCTCAGGCGGTTATCGGCGCGGGCTCGACGGTACTTTCCGATTTTCCTGGAAATGTTGTAGTCTACGGCACACCCGCGAAAGTGATCCGCGAGAGGGCCGCCGCTGACGCGTATCTGTAGCTTGCCTTAGTCCTGCAGGCTGCATTCCCGAACAGCAGCAGGCGTCACTGCTCGAGCCTCGAGCTTACGCAGAAAAAAACGGCTCCGGCAGTTGCGGCAGCGGTTTGGAAACAGCGAGAACCACGCGTAAAAGACGTCGCTGAATTGCTTAGAAGATCGCCTTACATCAAGAGAGCCACACTTCGGACAGCGGTTCTCATGACCGAATAGCTGGAACTTCATGTGTAGCTCCATCTACTCACGTTTAGTCCTAAAAGAAAATTAGGCAATCACCGGATACAGTACTAGGCTGCGACCCTGGGTGTCCCTTAGGCGCTAACTAGGGTGGGCGCCCCGATCACCAGCCCTGCTCAGTCGGCCTGGTGGAACGGCTTTGCGTCCAGGGATTTCACACGGATGTTCCGGAACTCCACCCGGCTGTTGTGACCGAGAAATCCGATATGCCCGCCGGGGCGCAGCAGACCCGGATGCCGCTTCAGGACTGCCGGATCCTTCACATCATTCAAATCCGCATCCAGAATCGTAGTGCCGTTCAGCACAACTGTGATTCGCCGTCCAACAGCACGGATCTCTTCCTGATTCCATTCACCGAGAGGTTTGAACGGTGCGGGCTTGGCCGGCACGACATCATAGATGGATCCGTGGTGCTGGGCAGGCCGCAATTTTCCTTTGTAGACAGGGGCGTCGTGATCCAGGATCTGGATCTCCATTCCGGTATAGGCAATGTCGCCCTCCCATGGAGCCCGGATTCCGACTCCGTTATTGCTGCCTTCGGCGAGTTTAAACTCGAAGCGGAAAATGAAGTCCGCGTACTCCCCGTTGGTTAACAAATTTCCGCCACCATCCTTCGGGCAAACGAGCACGCCGTTCTCAACTACATAGCCGCGTCCGCTGCCCCCTTTCAACGTCCAGCCGTCCAGATTCTTGCCGTTGAACAGCGAAACGAATCCGGACTCGGCGGCGCACAGCATTGCTGGCGCGATCAGTATTGTCAATAAAAGTCGGTTCATAGTAGTCAATCCTGTGCACTGCATAAGGTTCTGGATCAAGCAGGCCCCACCGGTTGATTGAATGCGCCGGACGCGAGACGGCCAGCATCAAAAGAATCGTCCGATTCATCGATAATGAGACCAGTGATCCAAATACTATACGAGCACCCGGAATGGTTCAACTTATTGTTTGCCGAACTGGACCGCCGCGGCCTTCCCTATGAGCGGCTTCACGCCGAGCGGTTACTCATCGACCCGGAAAATCGTGAGTTCCCGGACCTCGTAGTGAACCGCATGAGCCCGTCCGCATACAATCGCGGGCATGCCAATGCGATCTTCACCACGCGCGATTACCTTTTGCACTTGGATCATCACGACGTGCCGGTGGTCAACGGCATCGAAGCCTATTCGGTGGAGATCTCGAAATCCCGCCAGCTCGACCTGTTTCGCTCTGCTGGCGTTTGCTACCCTCGCGCTCGCGTGATTAATCATGCCTCGCGCGTTCTTGATGCAGCCGAAGGACTCCAGTTCCCCGTGGTTGTTAAGCCTAATATTGGGGGTAGCGGAGCGGGAATCACGCGTTTCGATACGGCCGATCAACTCGCATCGGCGACCTTGAACCTCGGCATTGATTCAACGGCCCTGGTACAGGAATTTCTGCCCGCACGCGGCGGCTACATCACGCGCGTCGAAATCCTCGACGGCAACTTCCTCTATGCCATCCGGATTTTCCCGGATTTCACCAGCTTCAATCTCTGCCCTGCCGACATCTGTCAAATGAATGCGTGTCCAGCGCCCGGCCCGGAGAAGAAGAAACTTCGCATCGAACGGGCCGATGCCTCCGATGATGCGATAGACGGCGCACTCGCCTTGGCGAGAGCCGCCGGCCTGGACGTGGGCGGCATCGAATTTCTGGTCAATGACCGCGACGGCTCCATCTGCTACTACGACATCAATGCGCTGTCGAACTTCGTCACGGACGCGGTCACCTTGGTCGGCTTCGACCCGACTGCCCGCTTCGTGGATTACCTGGAAGAACGCGTAGCCGAGTACGCCCACTGATCGAAGAGGTCAGTGAGCGGTTTGCCGTAGGCGTCTTCCATCGCCTTCTGGAATTGCTTTGTCTCCACGCTATGGCCGAAGTTCGCCTGCGTGTAGCTCTTTAGACCTTTCCAGAACGTCTCGTCGCCGAGACGTTGGCGGAGCACGTGCAGGAAGTAGGCACCTTTAACATACGGAATGGGACCGCCTGCTTCGGCCGGCTCTTTCCAATCCCGGAAGACCAGTGGGCGGTCTTTTCCTTCCGCCACCAATTGCCGCTGCCGCGCAATAGAGCGCTCAATCTGTGCGCTGTAGGCGGCCTTTCCGTCGTGCGCCTCCAGGAACGCATCGGCCAGAAATGACGCGATTCCTTCGTTCAACCAGAAGTCGGACCAATCCCGGCAAGTAAGGCCGATGCCCCACCACTGGTGCGCGAGTTCATGGGCAATCAGCCAGAGGTCGCCGCCAAACTCATGCGGAAGCATGGTAAAGGAACCCGCCTCCTGTTCCGCCCCGCCGGCCACCAGCACTTGCGAATACGTGCGCCCGCCATACGGCACGCCTGCCTTATCCTCCAGGAACCTCATCGCGGATCCTGTTCCGTCGAACAGCTTCTCCAGTTGCCGCGGGTTGTGCTTACCGCTGAAGTACCGCAGTCCCACGGATCCCGTTTTTGCGTCGGCTTCCTGGAACTGCCCGGCCGCAAAGCCGAACACAAAAGTCGGGATCGGTGTTTTCTCTTCCCACACGGAGTTCTTCACGCCATTCGCGGCGGTCTCGGAAACGCGCTCTCCGCTGGCCACCACCGTGAAGGCGGCGGGCACGGAGAGGTCAAGTCGAAACGTAGCGCGGTTATCCGGACGGTCATTGCACACCAACCAGTGGCTGGTAGCAAAAGCTGTGTATACATGGTCAGAAAAGAACCGCATCCCGCGAGATGGCTTGCCGTGATAACGAATCGCAATCGTCCTACTCTGTTGAACAACGGCCGGTTTGTTCAGCACGATGGCAAGCACATCTCCGTCGGGGTCGAATTCCAGCGCCTCGCCCCCTTCGGTCACGCTCTCTATTTCAAGACCGCTGGCATCGAACGTCACGGTTCCGAGCCTGGGTGCGGTGCTATGGAAACGGATATTGACCGTGCCCTCGACGGTGCCTCCGCTCAGGTTAGGACGCAACGTCACGTCGTAGTGCTCCACTTCATATGGACGCTGGCCGGGGTATCCGGCCCATCCCAGGCATCCACCGGCGAGCAAGAAAATGAGAGCGCGCATTCTTATTAGTGTATGCAGAGATGCAAGCACATCTCTCGCTGGCCTATAGTGGATATCACAGCAATGTTCAGACGCGGCTCATTCCGGCCGTATCTGCCAGGAGTCCTCATTTTGCTGAGCGGCGTTGTTCTCAGCTTTGCAGGATTCTTCGGCGCAAAGCGCTCCGAAGACGCGGCGCTTCGCTCGGAGTTTGCCCTGGCATCCGAGGCGCGCCTCTCCGCACTCCGGCGGGAACTCGAGGCGAATCTCGCGGCGCTGAGTTCCATCCGTGGTTTCGCTGAGGTCACTCCGCGTCAGGCGGAATCATTCAACACCTTCGTGCAACATACGCTTGAAGGTTATTCCTCCATACGAGCGGTCGAGTGGGCGCCAAAGATTCTCCGTTCGGAGCGTGCCTCCTTTGAGAACAATCTTGGCCGCCCGATTCGGCATGGCCGCCCACCCAGTCCTCTTTTTCCCGCACCTTCCTCCGATCAGTACTTCCCGATACGTTTCCTATATCCCCTCACGGCAGAGAACTCCGTCGTTCTTGGCTATGACATCGGAGGAAATGCTGCATTTGCCGCGGATATTCTTCGCGCGCGAAAAACGGGCAAGGCGACTGTCGGGCGGCGTCTGCGCATGGCTGAACAGACTGCGGACGGACATGGAATTCCAGTGCTGCTGCCGGTGTTTGCGGGAGGCATGGATGGGCAGTCGGAGGCCTTTTCGGGATTCATCCTGGGGATTATGCAACTTGCTGATGTCGTCGAGAACGGATTGCGGTACGTGGATCCGCGCGGCATCCATATCGGCCTGGTGGATGAGGACGCTCCTAAGGGGTCGCGCTTGCTCTACTTCCATACTTCACGCCTGAGCCCGAATTCGAAGCGTCCCGCTAACGAAAATGACTTGCTGAATAGCGCGACGCTCAGGTACACATCCCAGGTCACTCTCGGCGGCCGCACGTGGCTATTCGTCTGCGTACCGAGCGAACAATTCCTCACGCGAACATTGACTTGGAAACCTTGGGGCATTCTGGCCGGCGGATTCTTCGTTACCCTCGCGCTGACGGCCTATTTTCTCCTCGGCCGGGTGCACATGTTTCGCATTGAATCGCTGGTCGAAGAGCTGAAGCAAACCAACGAGAAGATGAATCTCGAAATCGCCGAGCGGAAGGCCATGGAGCGAAATCTTGCCACGGCACGTGATCAGGCGCTTGAATCCTCACGGCTGAAATCGCAGTTTCTGGCAAATATGAGCCATGAGATCCGCACCCCGATGAACGGCGTCATCGGCATGACCGACCTGCTACTCGACACTTCTCTCGACATTGACCAGCGGGAAATGGCACATACCGTCCAGACTTCAGCGGAGGCGCTGCTGCAGATCATTGACGACATCCTCGATCTTTCCAGGATTGAAGCGGGAAAGATGTCCCTCGAGAATATTCAGTTTCAGCCGCGAAAGACTATCGATGACGTAATGCGGCTTCTCTCCGTTCGCGCCAACAGCAAGGGGTTGCACATCGGATGCATGATCGAGCCTGATGTCCCCGAGACTGTCGTCGGCGATCCGGTCCGCGTCGCACAGGTGCTGACGAACCTCGTGGGCAACGCGATTAAATTTACAGAAGACGGGCTGATCACGGTAGCCCTGCGCGCCGACCTGGACATCACCGGCCTGTTCCTTCGATTCGAGGTGAAGGACACTGGTATCGGCATAGCGGATGATCAGAAACTAACCCTTTTCCAGCCTTTTTCGCAAGGCGATGGCTCCATGAAGCGCCGCTTCGGTGGAACCGGGCTTGGCCTCGCCATCTGCAAGGACCTGGTGCAGCGCATGGGCGGCGAGATTCACGTGTCCAGCTCCCGCGGGGCGGGGTCGACATTCTGGTTCACCGTTCTGGTAGAGCGCGCCGCCGTTGCGGCTTCCCCGAAAACGGATGCCTGAACCCTCAGCGAATCGCTACATTCGCACGAGGGAATGCGAACTTCCGCCCGATCTCATCCACAACGTTGATCTGGCACGTATACTGGCCCGGAACCAGCTTTGCCAACGGAATCTGCACCTGCATGGCAAGCGTGTTTCTGCGCTCCTTCTTGAACTCGGACAGCCGCACCTCAGGCGATTCGAAGGCTTTCTTATCGCCCATAAAGAAGCTCACGTTGGCCGCCACACTCGCGCGGCTGGTTGTCTGGTCGAGAGAAGGATCGTATATTTCCATATAGACAAGCAGATTCTGATCACGCCGGAAAACGCGCGTGACACTCGGCACCAGCCTCTGGCCGTTATCCACCAGAGGGTCGATGGCCAGCAGCTTCTTCTTCGTGCCCGCGTTGCCGACCGCCGCCGTCAACGCTTCGCGTTGCGTGCTCCAAACAACCGAACTCACATGCAGCGGGCCCTGGCTATTCGGATCGGGCACCGTGAACTTGCTTTCGTAAGTTCCCATTTTGCCCGATTCGTTCTCTCGCGCCAGGAACTTCACCCTGTACTCGCCGGCAGGCAGTGTGAAGCCCGTGTTGTACTGAAAGCTCTTCTTGCCGGCCGAAGCTGCATCCGCTTCTGTCAGCTTGATCTGAATTCCATCGCGCAGGCTCCCCGCAACCTTGCCTGCCTTGTCTCGAATCTGGCCGATGAAATCGAACTCGGTCACCTGATTCGATCCCTTCTTGCGCAACGTGATCTGCGCCGCCGGAATCTTCACCGACACCGGTACGAAGTACGTGTCTTTGTTGATTCGGAACGAATCCACCTCCATCGCCATGCGCAGGTCCGTCACGGGATCGCCCAATGCCAGAGCTTCCGCGAGTTGCTGCTCCTTATCCGCCTCCGTGAACTGCTTGAACTGCTTCTGCGCGAAATATCCCGAACGGTAATTCAAGCTCGCCTTCAGACCTTCACGCAGCACGGCTACCTTCAGTTTTCGAAACTTCCCATCGGCGTTCGGATTCGAGCTGTAGTAGCCGAGAATGTAATAGCTGTGCACATCCTCCTTCGCCTGCTGAATCCCGAGTGAAAGGTCGTTGTTATCCAAAAATGCCTTTCCGCCCGTGTCCGCCGCGAGCGTGTACAGCGTTTCCTGCTGGTTGAAATTCTGTTCCCGCTGATTTCTCTGCGCCTGCCCGGAGAAGATGCCCGAGCCGCGCTGCGATCCGACACTCGCATCTCCCGCGGGTGCACTCGCCACCAGGCCGCGCGCATCGATCGGATAGAAGGCAACATTGGCACGCACGGCTTCATTCACAGTAGACCGAAGCTGCGCCTGGTTGTCCGTACCGTTCTGCGTCAGCCCACTGGAGAAATAGATGAGCGCCTTCTTCTCAGGCAGTGTAGCCAGCATTTTGCAAGCCTGCTCGAGAGCTCCCAATTTCCGGTCCGTATTGAAAATGTTGAACTCGGATTCATCGCCGATGAAAGCGGCACCCGTGTCCACACCGTTCTCGGTATCGCCCGTATCGCCATCGGCCGCCAGATCCGCCGCGTCGCCGATCGGCAAACCCTTGATGACCGAGATCAGCGTCTCGCGATCGCTGGTGAAATCCTGCTCCACACGCAATTTGTTGGAGTTCGTCAGTACCGCTACTAAATCGGACGCGCCCATCTTCTTGCCGATGTAGTCGAGCGCCGATTTCTGCGCACGCAACTGTTCAGGCACCTGCATGCTCGACAGATCGAAAAACATAGCAAGGAGACGCCGGTCCTGGTAGCGCACCTTGTTCACGGCCGTTGCGCCCACGGGTGTAGCCACCTTCTGCCGCTCCGCAGGCTTCACATCGGCGATATTCAATTGCAGCGGCGCTGCCGGCTCGTCCTTCAGCGACTCATATTCGAACACGGCAAGCTGCTGCGCCTTCCCGTCTTCGAGCACCTGGAAGTCCTCGCGCTTCAGATTGTCGATCGGTTTCCCATTCTTGTCGCGAACCTCTACGTTCACAATCACGAGGTTTGACGACGAGGAGAACGTAACCGTCTTTTCCTGGTCCTGTGCAGGCAGCAGCAGACCCGCGCAAATGAAGACTGCAATAATACGTCGCATCTAGAATCGGAACCTCAGGGAAGAGCTGATGGTGCGCATCTGGCCGGCCGCCGTAACTAGCCCATAGTTCAGTGCGTTCACTACCGTGCCGTAGCTGGTAAAGTTCACGTGATTGGTGAAGTTGGTCGCGTCCACGTGGAACTCCAGGCGCCGGCGTCCGTCATTCCCTAAGCGGAACGAGCGCCCGACTCCAAGATTCATACTGAACAACCCTGGCCCTGGAATCGTATTTCGTCCTGCGTTGCCGAACCGGTTCGACGGTGGAATCGTGAACGCCGCCAAATTGAACGGCCCGCTCCCGCCGCCGATACTCAGCCCCGTGGCGTCCGCGCGCCCGCTTCCTATCGCGCCTGAGCCGCCCGAGTTGCTCTGGTTGCCAAGTACGCGAGCCGTCAAAGGCGTACCGGAGTTCGCGGTAACTCCTCCATTCAGGGTCCAATCCTTCAGCAGCCGGTTCCCCTGCGAGGGCGAGCTGAACATGTAGTTCGCCGAAAACGTGTGGCGGCGGTCGAAACTCGAAAGCCCGCGTTCCAGGCTCAAATCCTTATCATTCTGCGCAACGGTCGCGCCGCCCCCGCCGAACGTCGAGGCGTTGTCGATCGATTTCGCCAGCGTGTACGAAATGCTGCCGGAGAAGCCGTGACGGAATCTGCGGGACAACCGCAAAAAGCCCGAGTGCAGAATCGAATTGCCTTCTGCCGATTCGTAGGTGAATCCAACCGCGTTCCCGATCTGCCGGCGCTCCTCCGCGGTGAGCGGAGAGCCCGGCGTGGCGCGGTTCGGCTGCCGCTCGATATCCAGTCGCGTGCCCTTTGTCGCAAGGTAGCCCGTATCGATCACCAGGTTCAGCGGTAAGTTGCGCTGTATGGAGAAGTTCCAGGTCTGCGCATAGCCAACCTTGTAATAGCGATCAATCGCGTAGGTGTTCAGAATCGTCTGCGAAGCAGTCTGCGTGAATGCCGTCGCCGTGTTGAGAGGGCTCGCCAGACTGGTCGTGATGCTGTTGGATGTCGCAAACGGCGGCTGTGACGCGAGGCGTGTCACGAACTGGCTATAGATCGATCCGTTGTAGTAGATCCCGTATCCCGCGCGAACGATGACCTGATTCTTGCTCTTAGGCCTCCACGCGATCCCGATTCGTGGCGCCCAGTTGTTGCGATCCGGCTCGATGAGTCCGCGCGGGAATGCGCCCGTGTATGCGCCGGGCTGATTCGGCGTTGCCACGGAAACACCCGTAAATCCGGCCTTCACATCCAGATTGGCAATGCGGTCGTATTTCTCATAGAAGGGTGAAGTGTATTCGTATCGTAAGCCGGTATTGACGGTAAAGTTCGGCAACACCTTCCAATCATCCTGCCCATAGAAGCTGTAAACCGTGCCCCGGAAATAATTGCTGGAACTGCCGTAACGAATAGACGCCGACTGCGGAGCCCCAAGTAGAAAGTCCGCGAAGTCGAATCCCGTCTGCGGCAGCGGTAGACCGCGCGTATCGAAACCACTGGTCGCCAGGCCGCTATAGGTGAGCGTGCCGCGCCCGTTCTGGTCCGTCGTCGGGTTCAACTGCATGCGGCGGTATTCACCGCCCATCGTGACCGTGTGCTGTCCGCGAACGATCGTCCAACCGTTATTCAAGGACGACGTCTGATTGCGCTGTAACGAAGCGCTGGCGTCCGAGAGAGCGCCGAAGTTCGTAAACGAGAGGTTCGGCGGACCATAGTTGATAGGATCCGCGGACGTGCCCAGAATTCCGAGCGCCGCAGCCACGTTCGCCCCATAGGCGAAGAAGGGAAGCGTCTGGTTGCGATTGCGGCTGAAGTTCCAGCGCACATTCGTCAGCAATCGCGGGGAGAAATTATGCGTATAGCCCGTCGCCACGCTCCACCCGTTGCCTGTCTGATCGTCGAGAAAGCCAAAAACCTGCGCCGCTTGGCCATCGTTGTGCCGGAGATTGAAGTTCCCGTCCACGCGATCCTTGCGCGTCAGCGTCTGATTGATCCGCATCTGCACTTCCTGCTGATTGCGCGCGATGGAGGTCACATAACGATAGTTCTGCAGGCCAACCTGGTTCGGTGGCGGAATGAATCGCAACAGGCCCGTCGAAACGGAACTCACGCGGGAAGCCGGGATGACGTTCCCTGAGAATGGAGCGCTACTCAGCGGATCGTAAATAGTGAACGGTTGGCCGGAAAGCAGCGATTGCGAAAAGTCCCCGGCGCGCTCCAAGGCCGTCGGCACTGTCGCCAATTGATCGAAGGGATTCTTGCCCAGCGTACCCGTCACGTTCAGGAAGAAAAACGTACGGTCGCCCTTGAGCAGCTTGGGAATCCGCAGTGCGCCGCCAACGTTCACGCCAAAGCGGTTCTGTGCATAGGAAGGCTTGGACTGTTCCGCACCTGTGATCGAGAACGGCTTGGCATCGAGTGCCGAGTTGCGAAATGAATAATAAGCCATGCCCCGCAGTTGATTGCGGCCGCGATTCATGCGATTGCCGAAGATCGTGCCGGGAGGGACGCCCTCTCCGCGCATTCCGCGTTGCCGGCCGGGTCCTCCTGGTCCACCGCCGAAGCCTCCTCCTCGGGGGCCGCCAAAACCACCGCCGCCGGGGCCACCGCCGAAGCCGCCGCGTCCTCCGAAGCCGCCGCCCGGTCCACCTGTCTGCGCACCTTCCTGATTTCCGCCGAAGATCGACGGGTTACCGCCCGGTCCTCCGGGGCCGCCCATTCCACCCATGGGAGGGCCGAACAGAAAGTCCCGGTTGTTGGCTTCCTGCAGTCCCTGGCTGATACTTCCCGTCACCAGGAACGATTCGTTCGCGTCCGAAGTTCCCGCCGGTTCCGCAACCGGAGGAGTCGCAGCCAGTTCGGCCGCAGCCGCGCTCTGCGCCAGTTCCACGTTCTGGAATCCGCCGTTCGCGCCCTGCCCATTCCGCATGCCGCCGGGTAATTGCCTCTGGGCGGGCCTCTGCCGCACTTCCACCGTCCAGTCCTTCGATCCCCCGCCCTCCGCCACGGTCACTTCACCCTTCGCGGGGCTGAAGCCGAAAATTTGGACCTGAATCTGCCACGTTCCCGGATCGATGCTTTGAAACGTATACGTTCCCGATTCGTTGGTGACCGCCGTCAGGGTCTTGCCGTTCAAAGTGGCGGTCACGGTCGCCCCCGGAATTGGGTGCCCTCCGGAGCGCACTGTGCCTGAATGAGTCGCGGCGGCAGCAACCCAGGGCAGCAGAATGAGATACAGCCAAGGACGATGCATGAATAAGCTCGTGGCCAAGGAGAAATGACTTGAGCGCTGAATTCAAAGTTACGCCATTGCGGGCTCACCGGCCGCACTTAGGGCGCAAAGTATTGTTAAATGTGGAATTTACCGCGCCGCTACGGGCACCGGAGCTACGTCTCGTTGGCCTCGCGTACAGAGCCAGATGCCGATGGCAAACGTCGCGATCGAGATGTACTGCGTAATGGAGAGCACGCCGCCGAATGGCAGCGCCTGCTCATGGTTCCGGACAAATTCCACAAGAAAGCGAACCGCCGAATACAGAACCATGTACAGTCCGATGATCGTTCCGGGCCGGTGCGCTCTATGAAAACGCCAGTAGAGGATTCCGAAGATCACGAACTCCGAAATGGATTCGTACATCTGGGTTGGGTGCAGCGGCACATGCAGCGGCACTCCGGTCAGTTGATGCGCATCGGGATTCGTGAACGTGACCGCCCACGGCCGTGAGCATTCCTGCCCCCAGCAGCAACCCGCGGCGAAGCAGCCAATGCGCCCGATTCCGTGCCCCAATGCCAGCCCCGGAGCGAACACATCCGAAGTGGTCAGCCCCGGCAGATGCTCTTTTCGCATGTACCAGACCGCGACAATCAGGGCCAGAATCAGACCACCCTGGTACACGCCCATCGCCTGCAGCGTCTCGCGCGAAAAGATCAGCGACGGGTTCTCGGCATACATCTTCCAGTCGAACAGAAACATGGCCAGCTTGCCGCCCAGCATGCCGGAGATGGCACAGTAAATGCCGAGGTTGAGAACCTTCTCCTTGTCCAGTCCCTTTTCTTTAGCGAGCCTTCCCGTCATCCAGAGCGCCGCCAGAAACGCCAGCGCCACCATTACACCGTACGTAGGAAGGAAGAAATCGCCAGTCGAGATGAGTTTGGGGAACATGTCAGGTCCGAACCGTTTCTTTGCGATTCCGCCACATATCCAGCAGCAGCAGACCAGCACCGATTGTAATCGCGCTGTCCGCCACGTTGAATGCGGCGAAGTGATACTCGCCGATATAAAACTCCAGGAAGTCCGTCACCATTCCATACGCGATGCGGTCATAGATGTTACCGATCGCTCCGCCCATCACGAGCGAGAGCCCCACCATGGTAAGTTTATTTGCCGCGAATCCGGCGCGAGTTGGCCGTAGCAGCAGCATCGAGATAAACAGCAGCACTCCGAGCGAAACACCGATTAACAGAAACGTTCGCAGTTCGCTGTGCCCTTCCGAGAAGATGCCGAAAGCCGCACCCCGATTCTTCGCATGCACGATATCGAAAAATCCCGGGATGATGTTCTTTGATTCCCACACGGACACATTGCGCTCGATCAGCACCTTCGTGATGCGGTCGAGTACAAATACGGAGACGGCAATCAACAGAGACCAGAGGCGCGGCGGCATGTTAAGCCTGTACGAACTCCTCGACAGCTTCCGCGCAGGCGCGGCAGATGGTCGGGAATTGCGCGTTGCTTCCCACGTCGGTCGTGTACTTCCAGCAGCGCTCGCACTTGGTTCCTTCCGCGCGGGCGATGGTCACATCCAGATCACCGGGCGCGCCGTTCTTCAGCTCCACTTGCGATACGATAAACAGCCCTGGTAGTTCTGACGCGTACTGTTCCAGCAGCGGGTACACATCGCCGTTTGCGGCAATCTGCACGCGCGCTTCCAGCGGTGCGCCGATAAACTTGTCCTGCCGAGCCAGTTCCAGGCTCTTCAACACGGCATCCCGGATAATCATCAACTGTGCCCAATTCGCATAGCGCGCACGCTCGGACTCGCCAAGGCCCTTCAATACTTCCTCCGGTTCCGGAAGCAAAGCAAGATGCACGCTTTCCGTTTCGCCCTCGGGCTTGCGGAAATTCAACCAAACCTCTTCTGTGGTGAACGCGAGAACTGGAGCCAGCAGCCGCACCAGCGCGTAAGTGATTCGGTATAGCGCGGTCTGCGCACTGCGCCGCGCGCGGGAATTGGGTGCGCCGGTATACAGGCGGTCTTTCGACACATCGAAATACACGGCGCTCAATTGAGTCGTAGCGAAATCGTAGACGGCCCGGTACACCTTGTGGAACTGATACTCGGCATACGACGCGCGGCACTTGGCAATCAGGGCTTCGGTCTCAAACAGAATCCACTGGTCGATTTCGAGCAACTCACCCCCGTGCAGCGCGTCCTTCGCCGGATCGAAGTCGCTTAGGTTCCCGAGCGCATAACGGAACGTATTCCGCAGCTTGCGGTAAGCCTCCGTCAGGCGCGTAATGATGGTGTCGGACAGCCGCACGTCTTCGCTGTACTCCACCGATGCCACCCACAGCCGCAGCACTTCCGCGCCATGCTGCTTCACGATCTTCTCCGGCTCGATCACGTTGCCGACCGATTTCGACATCGCGCGGCCTTCGCCGTCGAGCGTCCATCCGTGCGTCAGGCACTCGCGATAAGGAGCGGTGCCCTTCAATCCCACGCCGACCAGCAGAGAGCTATGGAACCAGCCACGGTATTGATCGCCGCCTTCGAGATACATGTCCGAAGGCCATGGCAGATCGCCCGAGTGGCCCAGCACCGACAGATGGCTCGATCCGGAATCGAACCACACGTCGAGAATATCGTTCTCCTTCGAGAACTCCGTGCCTCCGCACTTATGGCACTTCGTACCGGCCGGAATCAGTTCGGCCGCGCTCTTCTCATACCAGATATCCGCGTTGTATTCACGGAACAGCTTCACTACGTTATCGAGGATGGAGCGCTCGGTCAGCGGCTCGCGGCAGGCATCGCAATAGAAAACCGTAATGGGAACGCCCCAGATGCGCTGGCGCGAGATACACCAGTCCGGACGGTCCTTGATCATGTTGTAGATGCGCTCCTGGCCCCAGGACGGCATCCACTTCACCTGCTCGATTGCGTGCAGTGCCCGCCCGCGCAGGTCGTTCCGGTCCATGCCGATGAACCACTGCTCGGTCGCCCGGAAGATCGTCGGCTTATGGCAACGCCAGCAGTGCGGGTAGCTGTGGGCGATCTTCTTCACCGCAAGCAGCGCGTTCCTGCTCTTCAGCAGTTCGATAACGATCGGGTTACCTTCCCACACTGTTTTGCCGAGCAGTTCCTCGGGAATTTTGCCGTCGGCGCCATCGGCCTGATAGAAGCGGCCTGCAGCGTCGACAGGGCAGTAGGTCGGGATTTCGTATTGTCTTCCGACTACATAGTCCTCGTGGCCGTGTCCCGGAGCAGTGTGCACGGCTCCGGTGCCCTGTTCGAGAGTGACGTGATCGCCAAGGATGCCGAGCGAATCGCGTTCGATGATCGGGTGCCGGAAAATTGTGCCTTCCAGCCGCTCGCCCGGAAACGCAGCCAACACCTTCGGATCCTGCCAGCCGGCGTTCTCGGCCGTCGCTTTCAGCAGGTCGACGGCAACGATGTAGACATCGCCCTCCACGTCCACCGCGGCGTACTCGAACTTCGGGTGATAGCAGATGGCCATGTTGGCCGGAATCGTCCACGGAGTCGTCGTCCAGATCAGTCCGAAGATCTTGTGGCCCTGCAACGCGGGATCGATCGCAGCCGGATCGGAAATCAGTTCAAAGCGAACCCAGATGGACGGGCTGGAGTGGTCTTCGTACTCCACCTCCGCCTCAGCCAATGCGGTGCGGTCGTTGATGCACCAGTTCACCGGCTTGAGCCCCTTGTAGACGTAGCCCTTTTCCAGGAAGTCCACGAACGCGCCCGCAATGGTGCTCTGGTACTGCGCGCTCATCGTCAGGTAGGGATCGTTCCACTGGCCGAAGATGCCGAGGCGCTCGAAATCCTTGCGCTGCAGGTCCACGTATTTCGCTGCGTACTTCCGGCAGGCCTGGCGGATCTCGACGGCGGACATCTTCTGTTTCTTGCCACCGAGTTCGTTATCGACCTTGATCTCGATCGGGAGCCCGTGACAATCCCAGCCCGGCACATAGGGCGAGTCGAAGCCGGCCATGGTCTTCGACTTAATGATGAAATCCTTCAGGATCTTGTTGAACGCGTGACCGATATGGATGTTGCCGTTGGCGTACGGAGGCCCGTCATGCAGAATGTACTTCGGCTGTCCGGCGCGCGCTTTGCGGGTGATTCCGTAGATGTCCATCTGCTGCCAGCGCTCGAGCAGCTTCGGCTCGTTCTGCGGCAGATTGGCTTTCATCGGGAAGTCCGTGCGCGGCAAATTGACGGTCTTCTTCAGATCCAACTGCAAGTTTTCCATGGGATAACCCTATTATCGCAGTATGTACCGGTCGAAGCGTGAGAACGAACAGATGGGAAGAACAGGTGCGTTACGCGCCTAAATCCGCCGCTCCATCAGCACCGTATCCCGCCATACGCCGTCCAGCTTCGCGATCCGTTCCCGGCGGCCGACGATCCGGAATCCGAACTCCTCGTGCAACCGCACGCTCGCAGCGTTCTCCGGAAAAATGCTGGACTGGAGCATCCAAAAGTCCCCGGCGTCCGCTTCCCGGAGCATCGCTTGCATCAGTGCTCTGCCAACCCCTCGCCCGCGAAACGACTCTGCAACATAGACACTGACTTCGGCAACTCCGGAATAGCACGCACGAGCCGATACTCGCGAGAGTGCAGCCCATCCTGCGACCACCCCATTGCTTTGCGCCACGAGGCGCGGAGACGGCAGGTGATTCGCGTCCCACTGCTCCCAAGCGGGCACTTGGGTTTCAAACGTCGCCATCCGGGTGGCGATTCCCTCTCCATAAATGCAAAGCACCGACTCAGCGTCGGTGCTTTGCATGGACTCGATTGTCATTTGCCTAAAAACTGAAGCGTAGCATGAACTCCAGCCGCCGGTTGTTGGCTGCCGCGCGGTCGGGACCGAATCCGCCGGCCAACTGCGTGGACTCGCCGAAGCGCGGAGAGCTCAGATCGCCGATCGGCAGCCCGGGATTCACATGGTTGAGCACGTTCCTCGCATTCACCGAGAACGTGAGGCTATACTTCTTCCCGCTCGAGTCGCCACCGAACATGCCGCCTCCGCCCCGCATGCCGCCTCCCCCGCCGCCGCCGCGCACTCCGCCGCCGCCCCGCATGACCGGTCCGCCGCCGAAGCCACCCGGTCCGCCAGGGCCACCGGGACCACCCTGGTTCGATGCCGCTGAGGTATTGCGCTCGCCCCACCCGAATGTCTTACTCAGGCGCAGGTTGACTGTGAATTGCCCCGGGCCCTCGCCGAAATTCCTGGCAATTGCATTCATGCCTGGGAGAGGTTGAGCCAGAAACGCGCCGTAAGGAGTGATCTTCGCACCCGGAGTCGCGGGATCCACAAGCGCCGGACGCTCATTGAATACAAAATCGCCGTTCGTGTCGAGCCCGTTCGTGATGTTGAACGGAGCACCCGAGCTCGCCATAATAAACGGGTTCAGGCGAATAGACCACGGCGCCGTAATCGATCCTCCCAGCACAAAGCGGTGACGAATATCGTAACCGGCGCGGCCGTAGTCCAGCGCGTAATTCAGCGGGTTGGACGGAAAGGAACCGGCTCCATCCGTATCGCTTTTCACCTTGTTCAACGCATAAAAGCTGAAGAGCGTGACCCGCCGGCTGAACCGCGTACTCACGTTCGTGATCAACTGGTTCTGATCCATTTTGCCGGTGCTCTCATACGAGTAGATCCGGGCCGATGCATTGCTCAGGCTCACTGATCGCAGCTCATGCAGGCCACGGGTGTGTGTATAGGTCACCGCCACGGTTGTGCTCCGGGGCAGTTGGCGCTCGATGCCGATGACGCTCTGCATCAGGTACGGCGAACGCAGCCCTTTGTCCACATAGCGGAGCGTCTGCGCGGCGGTGCTGCTGCCGCCCAGCGCCGAGAGCGTCGGAACATTCGGGAAGAAGTCCGGGTAGCGCACCGTGTACTGTAATTGGTTCACGCCGTTGTAGCGCAGCGACTGCAGATAGAGTGTGTCCGCAAAACGGTCGTAGAACATGCCGAAGCCCGCGCGGACGACCGTCTTCCCGTTGCGTCCGTTCTTGCCCCCAGGAGCCCAGGCGATGCCGATACGCGGGCCGAAGTCGGAGCGGTCATGGATATTTGTCTGAGTTTCGTAACGGAGTCCGTAGCTCACCGTCAGGTTCGGAGCAGCACGCCAATCGTCCTGCACGAACACGCCCAGGTCCGTCTGTCTTACATCCGCAAGAGGATTCCCGCCTGCGATGGAAAACTGCGAAGCACCCAAACCGCGCGCCCGAATGTCGGCGGGAGAAACGCCCTGCTGGAGCAGTAGGAGAGTCTGCCGGTAGATATCCAACGAAGACAATCCCGGGTTCCGCGGATCGGCGGCGAACGTGAAAGTGCCGTAGTAGTTCGTAGGCGAATAGTCAGCCAGCGAGCCTGTGCGAACGCGCCCGCCGAACTTCACCGAGTGCCTGCCGAGCGCCAATGATGTCGTGTTGTTGATCTCCCAACGATCCTGCGTCGTGTATTCATTGCCCAGCGTAGAACCGCCGCCGTTGAAAGAACCCGCTACGTTGATGGAGGGCTGGCCGATGTTTAGGCCTAGTTGATCGTTTTCCATCCGCATGAACTGCAGCCGCGTTTCGTTCACGGCTTTCGCCCCCAGAACGGCCGTTTCCGTGACCTGCACCGTATGCTCGCCAGTGATTGAATTCGCGGCGCGCGAGAGCAAAGTCAGATCGCCTATACCCGTGTTCTGATTGTCCATGTTCGTGTAGTTGTAGCGGACGACCAGTGTATTGTTCTGGTTCAACGCGTAGTCGATGCGCGGCACGATGCTATAGCGACGGTGCGGAGTCACATAGCCCTGGGCGATCGTAGTCGGATTCAGATTGCTGTCGAGCGTCGTGGCGTTGACGATCGCGTTATCGTCAATATCGCGCTTCTCAAAATCTACGAAGAAAGAACTGCGCTTATTGATGGGGCCCCCGAAATTGCCACCGTAGCTCTTCGATTCGAAATCGGGCTTGTTGAAGCTGAACGGGTTGCGCGAGTTAAAAATGCCGTTGCTGTAGTTGAAATAGGCGGTGCCGTGGAATTTGTCCGTGCCAGGTTTGGTCAGAATCTCGATTCGTCCGAAACCGAGACGATCATATTCCGCGGCGAACGGGTTCGAGTTGATGCGGATCTCGCGGATGGACTCTTTCGGAGGCAGCCGCGCGCCCGAGAAGCCGTCCACGAAAATCTGGCCGCCGTTCGGACCCGCAGAAGGTCCAGCCAGCGCCTGGAGGTCATCCGCCAAATCGTCCGGATCGTCGGAAAGCGCTGCGAGGTCCTCACCCTTCAATACAATCGCGCCCGCGTTCTGAGATGGATCTACGCTGACTGTGTTCACTGCTTCCGATTGCACCGTAACTTCCTGGTTGGCCAGTTGGATCTTCAGCGGCGCATCCACCGTGATGGTCTGCGCGGCTGAAATTGAGACGGCTTTCTCGAACTTCGCAAATCCGGTGGTGAGAACGCGGACCGTGTACGTCCCTGGAGCGAGCCCGACGACGGAATAGCTGCCCGATGCGTCCGTCCCGGCTTTTTTTTCTACACCATTAGGCGCGATTACGGACACATTGGCGCCGGGGATTACCGCACCCGATTCATCGGTGACCGTTCCCTGAATGACGCCGGTCCTTTGCGCTATTGCCGCGGCGGCGAAGAGTGCCACGGCCAATGAATAGACCATTAGCTTGCGAAGTATGAACATTGGTTGATTCCTTGTTTCTCGTCTTTAGGGGACGATGCTGATATCGAGATTCCACGAGCCGCCTAACTGGCGGTTCTGAGCAGGGGCAGCAGC
The DNA here is from genome assembly GCA_964464925.1 of uncultured Solibacteraceae bacterium. Lineage (GTDB taxonomy): Bacteria > Acidobacteriota > Terriglobia > Bryobacterales > Bryobacteraceae > CAYXLI01. The sequence continues at coordinate 53,595 of CAYXLI010000004.1, forward strand.
GGTTAAAATCGGTTCCACGCCCGAAAGAATTGTGATTGCATTCAGCGTACCCGGATCCTTGCCGGCGGCACTGGCAATGATGAGGGCATCGCCAGGTTTTAATTCAGAAAGTTGTAGAGGAGGCATCCGCTCCAGCATCTGGCCGATATCGCCACCGCCTCCCCGGAATCCGCCAGGACCACCAGGACCGCCCATGCCGCCGCCTGGTCCACCGGGGCCGCCGGGAGCGCCGCCGCGGTTGAATCCTCCGCCTTGGCCGCCGGGAGCGCCGGCAACTGGACTCGCGCCGCCCGGTGCCGCGCCACCAGGAGCGCCGCTCTGGCCTCCGTTCAGCGTTCGCGCCAGCATCATAGCCATCATCGGCGGCAGTTTGCGGAGCGTTGCGTCCGGGCCCACCTTCACTACGACGGGCTTCTTCGTCTCAAGGTTAGTAATCTTGACCTCACCCTTTGCCGCGTCCACCGCAACGACCGTACCTGCGACATTGTGGAAGCTGCCGGAAACCACAACCTCAGGCGTCACGCGTGTCTCATCGGCATTCTTGTTGCCAAGTACGCGCACCTGATCTCCCACTTTGATTTCATCGAAGGAACTGGGCTTGGCGTCCGAGAATTTCACCGAGTCTGGGGCGTAGCGCCGATACTGAACCTTGTCCGCCGAGGCCTCCACCACAACGGGCTTCTTCTCGCCTCGCACGCGCGTGGTGATCGTGATTTCTTTATTTGACGGATTAACGGCGGTTACGGTACCGTTCACGCCCCGCTTCTGCCACTCTGCTTTCTCGGCGGCCTGCTTGGCCTCGATATCGGACTTGCTCATCACGATAACGGAAAAAGCCGGGCCGTCAGCGGTACGGCTGCGGGCAAGGACCCGGTCGCCCACATTGATGTCGGCGATACTGGTCTTCGTGCCCTTCTTCACATCCGTTTCACCCGGAGGGATCCGGACAAACGATGTCGCCCCGTCGATACCGATGCTCGAAGTGGCGCCTCCGTCGGCCTTGATGGTCAGGTTTGACTCTGTCTTGGCAGTCACTTCACCAAGCACTCGCCCACCTTTCGCGGCCGTTTGGGCACCTGCCTCCTGCGCCATTGTGGGCGCCGGTGTAGCCGCCAGAGCAAGAATCGCTAAACCTGTGATAACTCGAACGGATCTCATGAAGTTTTCAGACTCCCGAACTTACGGGACGTCTCATACAGGCAAGGCGAAAGCGACCCTACGAAGGTAACGTTTGGACTGTAAATAAATGTCAACAACCTGCTAGTGGGCGGCAGCCGCGGCACCCTGCCTGGCCCTCACTCTTTTGAGGGCAAAAACCAGCGGAACACAAACAAAACAAACGAGCGCCAGGTAGCGCAGGTCGTCGATGTAGGCCCATAGCGTCGCCTGCTGATTCGCCAGGTTGTTGAGCATGCCCCAGGCACGGTCGGCCGTTCCCAACTTACCCTGCAAAGCCTGTAATCGCTCCTGTACCGTCAACCGGTCTGCGCCCAGGTGCCCGATCAGTTCGGACCGGTGAACTTGTTGGTGCCGGGAGATCAGCGTATTCACCACCGAAATCCCGATCCCCCCTCCGATGTTCCGCAGCAGATTGTACAGGCCGCTCGCGTTCCCGATCTGCTCGTTCTTCAGCGTTCCCATCGCGCTGGTCGACAAAGGCACAAACACCATGCCGGAAGCACAGCCGCTGATGATAATCGGCCACAGCAGCGAGGTCGGCGAGATATCCAGCGTCAGCCCGGCCATCCATAGGCTGGTGATCCCGAACAGCGCGAACCCGATCGCGATCAGAAAACGGTTGTCGATCCGGCTGGTGAGATACCCGATCACCGGCATGATCAGGATGGCCCCTATCCCGCGCGGGCTCACCGCCAGACCCGCCGCGCTCGCCGGGTAACCAAGCAGCGTCTGGTAGAAAAGCGGCAGAATGGTCACGATGCCGTAAATTACCCCGCCGAAGAGGCCGATCATCAGGCAACCGAGCGCGAAGTTACGGTTCTTGAACACCCGCAGGTCGACAATGGGATTGTCAATCGTGAGTTGCCGGTAAAGGAACCAGACAAACGTCACGGCGAGGACCACGGCAAGTGAACGAATCAGATTCGACGCAAGCCAGTCTTCCTCCTGTCCCTTATCGAGGATGATCTGAAGCGCGCCCAGCCAGAGCGTTAACAGCCCCAGCCCTATGCCATCCAGCCGGCCGGGTTTCGCGTCGCGGATATAGTCTGGATCCCGAATGAAGCGCGAAATCATCATCGTCGCCGCGATACCAACCGGGATGTTGATATAAAATGCCCACCGCCAGGAATAGTTGTCCGTCAGCCAGCCGCCCAGGGTTGGACCAAGCACCGGAGCCACGACCACGCCGAGCGCAAACACAGCCATTGCAGATCCACGCTTTTGCGGAGGAAAACTCTCCAGCAGGATCGCCTGTGAGAGTGGTTGTAACGCGCCCCCGCCCGCGCCTTGTAGAGCCCGGGCAAACAGAATCATTCCGAGGCCCGTCGCCGCTCCGCACAGAAACGAACTTGCGGTGAAGACGACGATGCAGAACAGTAGGAACCGCTTTCGTCCGAAGCGCAACGCAAACCATGTACTTGCGGGCAGCACGATGGCGTTCGCCACCAGATAGCTGGTCAGGACCCAAGTCGCTTCGTCGGTGCTGGCCGAAAGACTGCCGGCAATGTGCGGAAGCGCGACTGCCGCAATCGAGGTGTCGAGCACCTCCATGAAAGTCGCCAGCATCACCGAGACAGCAATCAGCCAGGGGTTAATGTGCGGTTCCGGATCGGCCATACCCTTGGTAGATGCGGTACGCCCGCAACTGGTACTAAGAACCGGCTATATGCAGGCGGATGCGCCGTACGGCTTCCATCAGGTTCTCGTATGAGTTGGCGTAACTGAAGCGCAGGTAGCCCTCGCCATAGGAGCCGAAACTCGTGCCCGACAGGCACGCGACCCCTGCCTCGGCCAGCAGTTCGTCCGCAAGTCGCTTCGACGTCTTCCCGGTCCCGGTGATATTCGGGAATGCATAGAAGGCGCCTTCCGGACGTGCGCAGCGGAATCCCGGAATATCGTTCAGCCCATCGCAGAATGCGTCCCGGCGGCGCCGGAACTCACGCACCATGTTCTCCGCCTCAGTCTGCGGACCCTGCAGTGCGGCCATCCCTGCGCGCTGCGTGAAGCTCGCGGTACATGAATTGGAATTCACCATCAGTTTGTTCACCGCCTCCACCAGCCACGGCGGCATCACGCCGTACCCCAGCCGCCAACCCGTCATCGAATAAGTCTTCGAGAATCCGTCGAGGATCACCGTCTTTTCCAGCATTCCCGGAAAGGATGTGATCGAGACCGGCGCATCCCCGTAATAAATGCGCGAGTAAATTTCATCCGACAGCACCACGACATCGCGGTCGCGCAGCAGGCTCGCAATTTCCTGCATATCCGCAGCCGGAATCACACCGCCGGTCGGATTCTGCGGCGAATTCAAAATCACCATCTTGGTCCGATTCGATAGCGATTTTCGAAACACGTCCAGATCGAACGAAAAACTGCGCGATTCAATCAGCGGAATGGGCACTGGCTTCGCGTTCAGGAACCGGATCATCGATTCGTAAATGGGAAATCCCGGGTTGGGATAGATGACCTCGTCGCCTTCCTCCAGCAGCGCCATCATCGGAAAAAAGATGATCGGCTTACCGCCAGGAACCACGCAAACATGCTCCGGACCCACCGGGATCCCGCGTGTCGCGCTGACATGTTCCGCTATCGCCTGCCGGAACTCCGGATATCCCTGCGTTGGCCCGTAATGCGTCCAACCCTGATCCATCGCCTGCTTCGCCGCGTCGATAACATGCCGCGGCGTCTCGAAATCGGGCTCGCCGATTTCGCAGTGAATAATGTGCCGCCCCTGAGCTTCCAGCGCGCGGGCACGCACCAAGACTTCAAACGCAGTCTCGATGAGAATGCGGTCCATGCGGGAGGCAAGTTTCATTGTTTTGAGAAGAAAGGTACTCCGTTCCGTTCGTCTTTCAGGATCACTTCGTCGTCCACCGCCAAGCGTTCGCCCACGGTGCGGCCGGTCACGCGTGTTCCGTTCGCAAGTGTAACGATGACGAGCTGATATGGCACGTCCGCCTGGAAGGCTTCGGGCGCCGAGTGCACCACTGTTTCGGTATAAACAACGCCTTTCACTTTACACCCCCCAGGATCGTCACAACCGCCGTCGCGCCGGAGCCGCCAAGATTCTGCGCAAGCCCTATTTCATTGCGCTTCACCTGCCGCTCACCCGCTTCGCTTCGAATCTGCAGAACCACATCGCAGATCTGCGCCACACCCGTCGCCCCAACGGGATGCCCTTTTGATTTCAGCCCGCCGCTCGTATTCACCGGCTTTTCTCCATTCGCGCAGGTTGCGCCTTCCAGCGTGTAGAACCCTCCCCTGCCCTTCTGGACGAAGCCGAGATCCTCGATCGCAACAATCTCGGCGATCGTGAAGCAGTCATGCACCTCGGCGAACTGAATATCTTTCGCGGTCAGACCCGCCATCTTGTATGCTTTCTCGCCTGCCGTCCGCACCGCATCGAAGGTCGTAATGTCAGCCTTCTGATCCAACGCAAGGTAGTCGCTCGTCTGCGCGATGCCAAGGACACGCACCGCCTTGTCGGTAAATTCGTGAGCCCGCTCCAGAGGCGCCAGCAACGCTGCGGCCGCGCCGTCACTCACCAGCGAACAATCGTAAACCGTGAGCGGCTCCGAGATCGGTTTGCCGTTCAGAGCCTGTTCGAGCGTAATCACTTTCCTCATGTGCGCGTCCGGATTCTTCGCTCCGTTCGCATGGTTTTTCACGGCCACCGCAGCCAGATGCTCTCGCGTCGTGCCGTACTGGAACATGTGGCGCCTTGCGATCATCGCGAACAGTGCCGGAAACGTCGCACCGGCCTTCGCTTCCGTGGAGCAGTCGCCCGCCATTGCCAGAATTTCAGCCACGCGCGGGGTCTGCTGCGAGGTCATCTTCTCCACTCCGGTCACGAGCACCACGTCGTGAACCCCAGCGGCCACCGCGTTATGCGCATGGAAGAAAGCCGTTCCGGAGGACGCGCACGCCCCTTCAAAACGAGTCATGGGAATGCCGCGCAAGCCCAGGCCGGTTCCCACATACGGCGCAAGATGGCTTTGCCCCACAAACGACGGCCCGGCGAAGTTGCCAAGGTAGAAAGCGTCTACCTGCTTTGGTTCAACATGTGCGTTTTTCAGGGCTTTTTCGGAAGCTTGCACCGCCAGCGAGCGCAAATCCTGGTCAGGAAAAGCGCCGAACGGAGTCTTGCCGATGCCGATCACAGCGACAGGTCTCATTTCTTCATCATCCTACATAGAGCCGGAAAGGCGGTGACAATCACCGGATCAGGGGGAGGAAAGGGAGTGGAGCCGTTGACCGGGATTGAACCGGTGACCTCGTCCTTACCAAGGACGCGCTCTACCATCTGAGCTACAACGGCCTGTCTTCGATTAAACCACAAACGTTCTGGTGGACGGGGAAGGATTCGAACCTTCGTACCTCGCAAGGAGGGACAGATTTACAGTCTGTTGGCTTTAACCACTCACCCACCCGTCCAGGCTATTTGTGATTGTGCTGCTGACGACTTGCGCAGGCAGTAACGATTAATTAGTTTAGCACAAGTCGTCGTTCTATGACAGGCTGGTGAAGCGAAATAATCGCGCCAAAGTAAGAAGTCCGGCGGCCCGGAGCACGCCCTCTTATAGGAGGGCGCCTGCGGGCCGCCAGACACAGGATTCGAACCGCTACTGCACGGTGAACGTGTTTGCGCTCGACCCCGTCATGGCCGATTCCCCATTGGCTGTCAATACGCGAACGGTACGCGCTCCCTTCGCAGCATTTGCCGCGATGGAAATCGTTGCTGTTACGGCTGTTCCAGTCCCATTCACTTGCACATTGGACACGGTGAAAGCCGGATCGCCGCCCATATTCGGTCCATGTCCGTTGTCATTCCCATTGCCTCTACCGGGAACATTCGAGGGATTGATAAACGCGATTCCCGTGGCTCCCGCCAGATTCGTTCCAGCAATTGTGAAAGCAAGGTTTGTGGTTCCTGCGCTGGCCGATGTCGGCGTAACCGAAGTGATCACGGGCGTATTGGCGCCGCGGTCGCGGTCCCCATGATCATCGTGGTCCTCGCCTTCATTCTCGTTTTCAGAGCGGACCCCGTTCAGTCGATCCGTCACGCTGTTGCTATTCAGATCGATCAACGAGATATTCCCGCTGCCTTCGTTGACGGTCACCAAAAGCTTATCCGTCGTGTCGATGGCAAGAGCACGAGTTCCAATGTCGGAGCGGATTGAGGTTGTCGACTGTAGCGTTCCAGTCGGGGTGAGTTTTAACGCGATCACGGTGCCTCCGGTCTGACTCGCCAGATACACCGTGTTCGTAGCCGCGTACACTGCGATATCGGAGGGACCGCCTGAGCGCTCTGGATTTACGTTCGGTACCGGCGTGGTTGCCCCGCTCGTGAGGTTCAGCAGGTAAACGCGTGCATCCGTCGAGGTCGGCTCGGTGACGACGCCCCCAATGCCGGGAACAACCGCGATGGACTGCGGCCTGACATTCGATCCCAGATTCCAGGTCGCCGCCACAGTTTTGCCCGCGAGATCGATCACGCTGATCGTACCTGAAGACTGGTTCGTTACATAGGCTCTCGTTGTATCGACCGCCACTCCTCGCGGTCCGCGGCCCACCGGAATGGTGGCCGTCACCTTCTGCGTCGGGACGTCGATTAGCGACACCGAATCACTGTCCTGATTGACAACTACCGCAGTCGAGCCGGACAGGCCAAGAGCGGACGGACCACTGCCCACGGCGATTTCGGTCACCTTCGGCGTGCCCCCTCCGAATCCGGTGAGGAAAGCTACCTTTCCACTGTTTCGTTCGGCTATAACCGCGACTGCCGGGCTCGAGCCCGAAACGGCAATGGCCGCCGGAGAACTGCCCTGTGGCAGTGTGATCGTCTGGGTAACCTTCTTCTGTTTAAGATCGAGAACCCGAACCACATCGTCGTTCTCATCGGTGAGCAGCACGAGCTGCGTTCCAGGAGCCCAAGCCAGCGAAGCCAATTCGCGGTTTCTCGCGTGATTTTCCGAAGTGGGTCCTGATGGCCCTTGCCCCACGTTTGGCAGGATCACGATCTCCACGACATTGCTTGTCTTGCCTGCCGCCGTCACCGCTACCTCCACACGGCCGGCGCCTGCCAGGGCGGGTACGAGTTGGATATTAATCTGCTGCAGGCCCTTGCAGCATGGCGCGTCGCCGGCAAACAGAACCGGGACCGGCACTCCTCCGACCGAGACCGTAGGAGCCGTGGAAAGGTTCAACCCTGTTGCAAACAGCGCCAGGTACGTGGGCTGGCCGTTCGTGGTTACGCTGAACGGCGGGCCGGCGAAAGTGACGGCGTTGAGCACCGCTGCATCCCTGGTACCGGCGCCATTCGACGCAAACACACCAGGTGTGGCGGTCGCACTGATCGCAATGTTGTTGCTGTAAGTACCCGCCGTCGATTGGACCGTGAGAGTCACTGATGCGCCGGCCGGTGTTGCCGGATCGAGCCGCGCATTGATCTGACGATCGGAAACATAGAACAGAAAGGCATCCTTTCCGCCCGCGGTCACCTTCGTTCCGCCCAGCGAAGTGGGCGGGTTGGAGACGTCCGTTGTGGATGCGGTCGTGGGTGAGAGGTTCCGGCCAATGATGCTGACGATCGAACCGGGAGCGATAGCGTCGGCATCGAGAAACGAAGCCGCATTCACTACGCGTTGGATTTGCGCGTTCATTGTCGCGCAACAAAGCAAGAGAAAAATAGCTATTTTCATAGACTTCCTCCAGGTGCTTGGACGCGGACTACCCCATTGTACTAGAACCAGCAGGACTAGAATTCGAGGATTTTACCTAACTCCACTATGAGCTTTCACTTAGAAGGCGAGATACGGTTTCGTGAGACTAGCGGTGAGTGCAAGGAAAAATCGCGGTGCCCGAACCAGCTAAACCGGGCACCGCAGATGGTCTGCCTTCTGTGACGTATTCAACAGCTTGTAGAGTTGTCTTGTAACGGGGATAAGTCGCCAACCGTTATACACGCCGAAGTCTGCCCTGTTGCGCCTTTCCGCAGTGAGCATCTACCTAGTGATGAAGCGTGAGGAACTGAAGGAAACGGGTAAGAAGGCGGGCCTCCGGTCCATTGCGGTGCTCGAGGCGCTGAAGGGCATAGCGGTGCTGGCCCTCGGCTTGGGATTGCTGCATTACTTGCACAGGGATGTAGGAGACGCAGCCGAGCGGCTGTTACGCCATTTGCATATGAATCCCGCCCGGCACTACGCGCGTGTCTTCCTCGAAGCTGCCTACCGTCTCAATGACGGCAATCTGTGGGGTATGGCCGCGGGCGCAGCGGCCTATTCCATCGTACGATTCATAGAAGCCTATGGGCTGTGGAACGCGCGCGTGTGGGCCGAATGGTTCGCACTCTTGTCAGGCTGTTTGTACTTGCCCTGGGAGGTTGTCGAGGTCGTCAAGCACGCCACCCCGATTCGGTGGGCGGTGCTCCTGGGAAACATCGCAATCGTGCTCTATATGGCTTATCTCCGTTGGAGCGAACAGGAACCTGCCCAACACAAAAATCCAGCCGGAGCCATTTCCCGCCTTGCCGGATAGTCCGGATAGTTGAGACCTAAGTACCATTTCTTTTTCTTTGCCCCGTAGGACGAAACCGTCGCAAAAGTCCTTGCAGAATGCAGATGTAACCCGTTACACTTATCAGAAAGAAACGTAGGAGTCTTTCGTGAACAGTCGTAAGGAAACTGTGTCTGCATTCTTGAAAAAATTCTCTCGAACGCTCTTGGCAACTACTTGCCTGACCGTGGCGGGAGCCGCAGCATCCCAAGCGGCCGTCCTTACCGAATCGACCGATCTCAGTAATTCCGTTTCGTCGCCGACGATATTGGATCCGAGCATAAATACGGTGATCGGGAACTTTTCGGATGGATCTCCGGCTAACTTCAACTTCGACCCGGCAGACTATTTCCAGTTTACCGGTCTCACACCAGGCTCGTCCTTTACTCTGAACTGGACCCCGAATGGGTACGTAACGCTAAGGGCGTATGACCCGGCCAACACCAGCACGCCGCTCATTGATTACACCAGTCCCAACGCTTCGACGTTCAATGGCACGGTTCCGAATAGTGGCGCGCTGACCGTGGGTGCAATCAACTCCGAAGGCATGGGCTTCCAGGTTTCGCTATCAGGCGTTCCGGAACCGGGTACTCTGAGTGTTACGGGACTTGCGCTCGCAGGCGCTCTGGCTCTCCGGCGGAAAAAGAAGAACAGTTAAGCTGTAGCTGCGTTTGTTCCAAATCTTCCAAATCCTCGAACCCTCCGAGCTGCAAAAATTATTGGCCGGGCTCCGATCCGCGTCCTTCGTGGACGGCAAGCTAACGGCACATGGAGCCGCTCGGAGGGCAAAAGACAACCTGCAATCGGAGCGCTCCGGAGCAGAGCCTACGGAACTCGACCAAGTAGTGCTGAACGCCCTCGGCCGCAGTGCCGGCTTTCAGGCATTCGCTCTCCCGAAAAGGCTTCTCCTCCCCACCTTTAGCCGCTACGACGTAGGCATGCAGTATGCAACTCATGTAGATAGCGCTCTCATGGGAGGCACCAGCGGGGAGCAGGTTCGTTCGGATCTGGCGATGACTCTTTTCCTCAGCGAGCCGGACCAGTATGATGGCGGAGAATTGGTCATCGAACTCCCATTCGGCGAGCAGGAGATCAAGCTGCCGGCCGGTGAGGCCGTCGTTTATCCGGCGACCACCTTGCACCGTGTGAACCCTATCACCCGGGGAACACGGCTCGCCGCGATTGCTTGGATGCAAAGCGCAGTACCCGACGAGCGCTTGCGCGGGATCCTGTACGACCTCTCGAAGGCAATCCAGGAACTGGATGAAAACTCTCCTGCTGTCCCGAAACTGCTGAAGTGCTACCAAAACCTGCTGCGCCTTTCGGCTGAGATATAGATTTGGTTATGATCACGCGCCGAACGATTGTCTCTTTGGCTTCGGATCGCGTGCAGGAGCTCGAGCGCGAAGAACTCGTCCGCCTCGGGGAAACAATCCGCCTCCCCGGATTCCGTCCGGGCAAAATACCAAAACAGATCCTTCAACAGCGATACGGCGAAAGGGCCCGGCGCGCCGCTGCTCAAAAGGTAGTGTCCGAAGCAATCGAAGAACTACGGCGTGATGGAAGCCTTCCGTCGAGCATCGAAGTCCGGGAAAACGAGGTGGAGATCACCAGCACGCACCTGCCGTCTCTCCCGAATTTTGACCCGTCAACTATGCACATCGATGCTTCTGGGGAGCGCGCTCACCGCAAACAGCAGGTGCTCGACCATTTGAACGTGGCGTACGACTTCCCCATTGCGGATCAATTAGTAGATCGTGAATTTGCGGCCATCTGGGCAGCGGCCGAAGCCCAATCGCCGTTCGCGGAAGAAGATCGCAACGCACTTGCGGCGGAATTACGGCCCATCGCAGAGCGCCGGGTGCGGCTAGGCATCGTCATTATGGAACTGGCCCGCCGCGCCGGACTGCGTGCATCCTCGCCCGAAGAACTGGAAGACCTAGTCATCGATTTCCTTTTGGGGTCAGACCCCAACGGTTAGCTTACACTTTTCGTCCGCAGTTCCTCGCTCGCCGCAGTTACCGATACAGTGAATTTACGCCGAAACCCATCCCGCTTCATTTGAGTCTTCTGTTTCACAGCTAAAATGGGAATCTACAATGGCCGAAGTTCGCCAAATGCCTGCAGTTAATACACCCCGGCCCCGGGCGAGGACTGCATACACTAAACGGACGACCTCACCTCTCCCTGCAAAACCAGAGAATCGCTCCAAACAAACGGACCAGTCCAGGCTTTGGTGGTGGCTTCTCGCTGTAGTCGTTGTCATCGAGGTCGCTTTCGAGGTATACGGGCCATCCCTCCGGGGACCCTTCGTATTCGATGATTTTTCACTCCCCTTTTACGATCCCCGTCGCCCCGTCGATCAATTCGCCGAATGGATTCAGGGAGTTCGCCCCGTCCTCATGTTCAGCTACTGGCTGAACTATTATTTTTCTGACCGCAACCCCTACTCGTATCACGTTCTGAACGTGCTCATCCACGTTGCCAACGCATTCCTCGTGTACGGGATTTCCTCCAATTTGCTGGCCCGGTCTCCTAAGGGTCTGGCCGTTAGACAACCTTTCGCCATCGCCTGCGGATTGCTATTCCTATTGCACCCCATCCAAACTGAATCGGTCGCCTACATTGCAGGCCGTTCGGAAAGTTTGAGCGCTCTATTCTGTCTTTCTGCGCTGGCATTGTTCCTCTATAAAGGCTCCGAAAAAATCAGTTGGCTCAGGTCCGCGGCCGTCTTGCTATTGTTTGCGCTCGCCACCAGAACGAAAGAGCACACGGCGATCCTCCCGCTGGTGTTTGTTCTAACGGATTGGCTATGGGATTCTGGCCCCGTCGGAGCGCTTCGTAAGAACAGGCTCCTTTACCTACCCATCGCTCTGGGTGCACCCGTAGCCCTCTTTTTTGTCTGGAAAGTCTTAAGCTCCTCTGCTAGTGCGGGATTCGCGCTCAAGGGAGTGACCTGGTACGGATACTTCTTCACGGAATGCGGCGTCCTGCTCACCTATTTACGTCTGTTTCTGGTACCAGCGCGGCAAAACATCGACTACAACCTGCCGATTCTGTCTGCACCGAATTTCATGACCGCCGCGGGAATTCTTGCCGCTCTCGGTCTGCTATACGTGGCTTGGCGGTGGCGCAAGCGCCAACCGCTCATTACCTACGGAATCCTGTTCTTCTTCATCTTTTTGGCGCCTACAAGTTCGTTCATTCCGATAAAGGATGCCCTCGCGGAACGGCGGCTTTACCTCCCGATCGTAGGTCTCATTCTCGTTTCGGCGGGTCTCCTCATCGAGTGGAAAATCACCGGGACAAGAGTGTTTGTTGCAAGCTCGGTAGTTTTGGTACTCGCCGGCGTTCTTACGTACCAGCGAAGCCGTGTATGGGGGAGTGAAGTGGCACTCTGGGAAGATACTCTTTCCAAGGCACCGCAAGATCTGCGCGGCTACCCGCACCTCATCCACGGATATGTAAGCGAGCGCCGTTGCAAAGAAGCGCTCCTCCGCCTCGACGGACTCTCGAAACAAATTCCGGTAGATGCGACCCTACTGACCCATTGGGCCTTTGCTTACGAATGTGTAAACCGGCCCGATGAAGCAATTCTCAAATTGCAGGCTGCGGCCCAAATGGCGCCGGACGCGAATATCGAGATGAAGATCGCAACCGACAGCCTCAGGCTCAACCACATTGAAGATGCATTGTCGGCCCTGGATCGCGCTCTCGTCCTGGACCCTTCTCTAGACTCCGCATATGTCACCCGAGGCGACCTCTACGCTCAGTCAGGACAGATCCCGCGTGCGGTGGAGGACTACCGGAACGCTCTCCGCATAAACCCGAAAAACACCCGCGCGCTCATGCAACTCCACTCCCTCACCCAGATGGGGTCAGACCCCAAGGGTTAGCTTACACTTTTGTTCGCGCCGGGCTTTTCAGAAATCTGAAGACTATATCCCACTCCGAATCAACGGGTTGCGAGTCCCGATTCCTATTCCTCCCCCTTCCGTCTGCTATTCGTGACAGTAGGAAGAACCCATGTCTTCACTACGCAAAATCGAATCGAATCGCCAGAACGCGATGCACTCCACCGGACCCATCACGAACACCGGCCGCCAAATCAGTTCCCAGAATCGGACCTCTCACGGCCTCACATCGCGCCGTGCCGTCCTCAAGTCGGAAAATCAATCCGACTTCGACCAACTTCTTTCCGAGCTCACGCAGGACTACAACCCGCAGAGCACTCTCGAAAAGGAATTAGTCCAGGAAATCGCCGATAATGCATGGCGCCTCAGACGAGCCGCACAAATCGAAGCTGGCCTCTTCGATCAGGCGGACGATGATTTCCAGAAGATTTCGTCCGAATTAGACAAACTCCGCCGCTACCGCACAGCCATCGAGCGAGCCTGGCACAAAGCCATCGACCAATTGCGGAAGATCCAGTCCAAACCGGTCGCTCAGATCGCGGACCAGAAGGCGAACCAGATCCGCACCCAGGCCATCGATGAAACCTTGGCCATGATCCTCGGCGCCCCGCTCCCAGGCCAAGGGCCGGAGTCCGCCATCGAGATCAATCTGGATGAAGAACCGGATGAAGACCAGGACCTGGACGCAGCCTAGCGGTACCCGGCGGCTTGCAGTTCGAACAGTTCGGAGTACATTCCTCCGTGTTGCAGCAGTTCCTGATGGCTCCCCTGCTCAACGATGCGGCCGCCGCCCAGCACCAGAATCCTGTCGGCCATGCGAACTGTGGAAAACCTGTGGGAAATCAGAACCGCCATACGGCCGCGGGTCAACTCGGAGAACTGCAGGAACACCTCGAATTCGGCCCTCGCGTCCAGGCTCGCCGTAGGCTCATCCAAAATAAGCACTTGCGCGTCCCGCATGTACGCTCGGGACAACGCGATCTTCTGCCATTGGCCCGCCGACAGGTCAACCCCGCCCTCGAAACGGCGTCCGAGCATCTGGTCATACCCGGCAACCAGCTTATCTATGAGCGCATCTGCCGATCCTTTCCGCGCCGACGCCTGAATCCGCTCCATATCTTCGACCGCCTCCACTCGGCCGAACCCGATGTTCTCCCGGACCCGCATGTCATAACGCATGTAGTCCTGAAAAATGACGCCGATCTCGCTCCTGAGGTCCTCGACGGAGTAATCCCGCAAATCGGCGCCATCCAGCAAAATCCGCCCGGAGGTCGGATCGTACAAACGTGCTAATAATTTCACCAGAGTTGTTTTGCCGGCTCCGTTTTCGCCGATCAACGCAATTCGTTCGCCGGCCCCTAGCCGGAAACTCACATCCTCCAACGCTTTATGGCCGGATCCCGGGTACGCAAACGACACGTTCTGGAACTCGTACCCATCCCGGATCGGCCGTGGAGCCGGCAGCGCATGCGGCTTTGAAATGATGGTTGGCTTCGTTTCGAAAAACTCGAAAAGGTCCTCCAGGTAGAGAGCCTGTTCAGCGATCCCGCTGAAATTGCTGAACAACGATTCGATCAGGTTTCTCGACCGGGCGAATGCACCGGTCAGAAAGGTCAGGTCGCCCACCGTCAGCGATCCACTCAGCGTTCTGTATAGGATCATCGCGTACGCGCCATAGTAGCCGAGTGTCGGCAGCAGGTTCAGCGCTCCGCCGAGAGCCGCCCTCTGCAGCGCAAGACTCCGGTTCGCTTGGTAAAAACCGTCGAACAGCCGACGCGAGCGTTCCGTCAGGTACTTGCCTAACCCGAATATTTTGACTTCTTTAGCGGTGTTATTGCTGGCACCGAGCAGCCGGAGGTAATCCAGTTCCCGCCGCTCCGGTGTCCATCGAAATAGTAACGAATAGGAGAGCATGGCGAATTTCGTTTCGCCCAGAAACGCCGGAACAACGGCCAACACCAGTAGCAGCAGGTAGAGAGGAGAAAACCAGATTACGCTAATACTTAGGGTCACTAATGTAATACACTGCTGCATCATTCCCGCCAGACCCGCTAGCATTCCAAGCCGGTTAGTCGTCTGACGGCGTGCCCGCTCCATCTTGTCGTAGAACGCGGGATCCTCAAAGGACACCAGGTCAAGTTGTGCCGCGTGCTCCATCATCCGCAAGCTAACGTGGTTTGTGAACAGGTCGCCCAGCAGGCTGTCGCACAGGCTTACCGCCCTGGAAAGCAGATCAGCCGCGATCGCCAGCCCGAGTTCCAGCACAAGCAGCCGCCATACGTGCGCAGGATCCACGGTTTTGCCGCCTACCGCCCTCACCACGGCGTCGATGATGAGCTTGGCAACCCAGAGCGTCGCCAGCGGCAGGAGCGCCGCCAAAAGCCGCAAAACCAGGGAGGCCGTCGTGAGCAGCGGGCTGGTCGACCAGACCATGCGCAGCAGGGGCGGAACGTTCTTCAGTGCCGCAAGCCGGGGCTTCCAGCCTGAAGGAACCTCCTTCTTCGGCAGCGGAGGGTGCATACGTTTCTACTGTAGCTGGAAACAGAAATGCTCGCCTTTGGAGGAGGCGAGCATCTGTATACCCCGGGATTGCCGGGGATGTTATGGGAGAATCAGGTTCAACGGAATCGCAACCCCGTCAAAAACCTGTATGTGTTTGGAGTTTATGGTTTCGGGGGTGCGAAGTCAAGAAATTTTCCCGGCTGCGGAGAGCCCGCCCTAACCCTCTTTCGGCAAACAACTTACACGCTTGTTGTTTTTTTCACACGAAACGCGAATCGCAGCCAAAGGCTGTGGATCCATTCTTCATTTGGGTTGCAAGTTTTTGATAACAAAGAGAGTAAGCCGCCTAACGGGCGTCGAGAGAGGGGGCGAAGGACGCGCACGCAGCGTGCCAAAGACAATCTACTTTTTGTCGATCTCCAAAGTCGTGAATGTGTCGCTCGCTGGCGAGATTCCGAACCGCCCCAGCATCACTCGGAACCCGCCGAACATGATTCCAAACAGAATCGACATGCCTCCGAGCGCGGCCGCCAGGATCACGATTCCCAGCAACATGTCACCCGCGTTCTCGGTCTTCTTGTTCGGATTCTCGTGAACGGTGAGATTCGGTTCGTAATTGACTTGGGCCAGCAGCCGTTCCGCCTCGTCCGGGTTCTGCGGGTCGGCGATTACTGCCACTAAATGACCCGACCGTTTCGCTCGCGTATTTGAAATCTTTAGGAAATCGTCGATCTTTTGCCTTGCAATTTGAGGCGTTGGATAAGCGAAAATCGCAAGCTGCATCTCACCTACCGGCGTTTTATAGCGCCCGATTTCTGCTTCGGCTCCGAGCGAAAAGGCAGCCGCTGCCGGGTTGATCTCCGGTTGGAATTTCTGTAGTGAAACTGGCCCGACAACGTATCGCTCGGAGTTCGGTACCAGGTTCTTTTCTGGCAGGTGTTTCACCGGGAGCGAGGACTGGTCCACTCGCGGCAGGTTGAAATAAAGTTGCTTCAACTGCAGTTCGGTCGGCTTGCCGTCGAACTGCACCACGTAATTGCCCAGAAGTGCCATCAATCCGCCGTTCGGCAGATCCGCTGACACGTTGCTGGCCTTTGAAGGAGTCGCGTTCGCAGGACGCAGCCACTCGAAAACGGCAAAGCCGCCGGTCGGGTCCTTCAATCGGTACAGCGATCCGTTGAGCGTCTTCCCTGCTCCGGAGTACTGCGCGCTCTCGGCGGCTTCGAGTCCGAATTCGTCCCAAAGGTCCTTGTCGTGGACCGTAATTGGCTTGGAAGAGACCTTCTTCAGGTCGCCAAGCTTGTCCAGCCAAAGCGCGGATTTCTGATCCGCGCCGGAGGCCAAACTCAGACTGAGCGCAATGAGGAGTGCGCCTAGGCGCCGTGACATTTTTTGTACTTCTTTCCGCTGCCGCAAGGGCATGGGTCGTTGCGGCCAACCTTGCTGGTGTTGATCACCTGCTGATTTGTCGATGCGCTTCCGTCGCCGCCCGTAAACTGGATATCGGCGAGTTCCTTGTCCTTCTTCTTTTGGATGTTCCGCGTCACGTCCACAAAGGACTGCTGCGCGGCCTTCACGTCATGAGACGGTGCGGCGCCGCCGTTAGTTCCCGCATGTACCGGCTCCGGCGTCTCGTCTTCGTCCTCGTCGATGTCCGGATACGGCATAGACGGCGGTGTGCCTTCATAAGGCTGCATGAAGAACAGGAAACGGATGGTCTCGTCCTCGATCCGGTCCATCATGTCCGAGAACAGCGTGAAGGATTCCTTCTTGTACTCGACCAGCGGATCCTTCTGACCATACCCGCGCAGCCCAATGCCTTCCTTCAAATGGTCCATCGACAGCAGGTGGTCTTTCCACTGATTGTCGATGACGTTCAGCATCACCATACGCTCGGTCTCACGAAGGATTTCGGCGCCGTCCGGCCCCAGCATGCTTTCCTTCTCGCCGTATTTGGCGATGCACTGCTTGTAGATGGCGTCTTCGGCTTCTTCACGGGCCATATGCGAAAGTTCGCCCGTGTTGATCTTGACGCCGAACTGGGTCAGAACATCGGTCTGCAACCCATCCCAATCCCAGCTATGCGGAGCCGTCCCTTCCGGCAGGCGGTTGTCGATGAAGGCGCCCAGAATTCCCCTTACGATCTCGAGGATCCGCTCCTTCATGTCCTGCCCTTCGAGCAGCGCACGGCGCATTCCGTAAACAGCCTGACGCTGTTTGTTCATGACGTCGTCGTACTCGAGGATGTGTTTTCGGGATGCGAAGTTCTGCGCTTCCACGGCTTTCTGCGCTGCCGCGATCCGCTTCGTAATCAGCTTCGACTCGATCGGCACGTCTTCTTCCATGCCGAGCCGCAGCATCAGATTCTGAATACGCTCGCCTCCGAAAATGCGCAGCAGATCGTCCTGCAGGGAGAGATAAAACTTCGCGCTGCCAGGATCGCCCTGGCGGCCGGCTCGTCCGCGGAGCTGGTTGTCGATACGCCGCGATTCGTGCCGCTCAGTGCCGACGATGTGAAGGCCACCGAGATTCACCACTTCCTCGTGCTCCTTCGCCGTCTCCTCTTTATAGCGGGTGAACACGGCATCCCATTCGGTGCGCTCCGGCGAACCTACATGACAGGTCTGCATGTAGTCGGCATTCTTGCCTTGCTTGCGCAGCGATTCCTTCGCCATGAACTCAGGATTGCCGCCCAGCAGAATATCGGTACCGCGGCCGGCCATGTTCGTGGAAACCGTCACCATGCCCTTGCGGCCCGCCTGGGCCACGATGAGTGCCTCACGCTCGTGATTCTTAGCGTTCAGCACTTCGTGACGCACGCCGATCTTCTTCAGAAGCGACGAGAGCCGCTCCGACTTCTCGACCGAGATCGTACCGACCAGCACGGGCTGGCCCTTCTCGTGCAGTTCCTTGATTTCCTTTGCCGCATTTCGGAACTTTTCTTCCTCCGTGCGGTACACGATGTCCTGGAATTCCTTGCGCTGCAACGCCCGGTTGGTCGGAATGACCGTGACTTCCAGCTTGTAGATCTTGTAAAACTCCTGAGCTTCCGTCTCGGCCGTACCGGTCATACCGGCCAGCTTCTTGTACATACGGAAGTAGTTCTGGAAGGTGATGGTGGCCAGCGTCTGGTTTTCACGCTGAATCTTGACGCCTTCCTTGGCTTCGATCGCCTGATGCAGGCCATCGCTCCAGCGGCGGCCCGGCATGATGCGGCCCGTGAACTCGTCCACGATTACCACTTCGGCTTCGCCGTCCTCGCCCGGCTGCACCAGATAATCCTTGTCGCGCTGGAACAGCACGTGCGCCTTCAATGCGGCTTCCACGTGGTGCTTCCATTCGATCGTGTGCAGATCGTAGATGTTCGGCAGGCCGAGCAGCCGTGCGCACTTGTCGAAGCCCTCATCGGTCAAAGCCACTGCACGGTGCTTTTCCTCCACCGTATAGTCGCCCGTCAGGTACTTCTCGCCTGGCTCTTTGCCTTCAATGACTTCACCGCGGATCAGCTTCGGAATGATCCGGTTGACCTTATAGTATTTATCCGTCGATTCTTCGCTCGGACCCGAAATGATCAGCGGGGTACGCGCTTCGTCGATCAGGATCGAATCGACTTCGTCGACGATGGCGAAGTGATGCTCGCGCTGGACGCAATCGGCCAGCCGGAACTTCATGTTGTCGCGAAGATAGTCGAACCCGTACTCGTTGTTCGTGCCGTACGTGATATCGCAGGCGTAGGCAGCCCGGCGCTCCTCGTCATCGAGGTCGTGCACAATCACGCCGACCGTCAGACCGAGGAATTTATAAATCCGGCCCATCCACTCCGAGTCGCGGCGGGCAAGGTAATCATTGACCGTGACGACGTGGACGCCCTTGCCTTCGAGGGCGTTGAGATATACGGGCAGCGTCGCGACCAGCGTTTTACCTTCACCGGTTCGCATTTCGGCGATCTTGCCTTTGTGGAGCACCATGCCGCCAATTAACTGTACGTCGAAGTGGCGCATATTGAGGGCACGGCGCCCTGCTTCGCGCACAACGGCGAACGCTTCGATCATCAAATCGTCAAGCGTCTCGCCATTGGCAAGACGCTGTCTGAATTCCTGTGTCTTGGCGGCTAACTCCTCATCGGAAAGAGCCTGCATCCCGGGCTCTTTGTCATTGATGGCGGCCACCATCGGGCGCAGAGCTTTCACCTCGCGCTCGTTCTTTGTTCCAAATACTTTCGCTAACAGCGTATCGATCATGGACGTATTCCTACCTATTCACCAAGAGCTTCTCGTAAAGGGGCGCGAAGAGAGCGCGGCTTACGAGCGCAGATCGAATTGCGTAGCGCGTTTGTGGCTCAGGGAAAAGAGCCACACAGGAACCGGAGACGCTGTCCCGGCCGATGGTTCGTGGGTCGTACCGGCGGACCAGGCGATGGGAGTGCTCGCCAACACAAAGCCGCCGTGAGAGATGCCGTGCGGCGGAACCTGCTGATGCGCTTCCGCCGGAATCAGATCGGCGCTGGGGCCGCTGGGATGTGCCGCCGCATGCGCCACCGCCATCAGCGGAAACATTCCGGCCTTAGCGCTGAGCGAAGAGATCAGCAGACAAAGGGCCGACAATGTTCCGTAGCGGATGAGACTGGCCATTAGGGGCACTCCCTACGATTTTAGCATTGAAAGCGTCCTGCTAATCCGATCGGCCGGCGTGAGAACCGAAGCTGAAACGCCGCCCTAGGATCATTTTCACCAGCAAATGGTCTGTGCTGTGGGTGATTCCCACACCGACTCCGAAATTGAATTCCCAATTGGGCCCGAGGTTCAAGTCAATGGCGGGCAGGATTTGCTGCTCCTGCTCGCGCAACGGGTCAAAACCGGTGATCGGACCCAGCGCGCCATAGTATTCCAGGCCGGCGTTCACGCGTTTGGTGATGTCGTAACCGATCTTGAAATTCGGGGAGAATGTGACTCCCTGGCTTACGCCGGGGCCGTGAAAGGAGCGGTCCACTGACGGATTGAACGACAGGTAGGTGTGTCCGAGTTGCTTGTCAACAATAGGCCGGATTTCCCAGGTCCAGGTATCCTGGCTGAACGCGGGACGTTGGTAGCCGAACTCCATCGACAGGCTCGCGCCTACAGGCCAATGCCACGATTCCGGTGCACGCACCCGAGGGCGGATGTGGTCTCCAACCCACTGCCAGCCGTATCCCGGATTGGCGCTGGTAAACACGTAAAAGCCGGTTTCGAACCAGTTGTTCCATCCGCGTGTGACCTCTATAGTTTCGTGGAACGCATGCTGTGTCGGCAGAACGGGACCGACCTTTTCCTTTGAGCCGCTGATCGTGAGATTGCTGTGCAGTTCCACCATCGTCCGGCCCGCTGGAACGGTTTCTGAGCCGTAGACCTGAACTTCATAGTTTTCCTGCGCGTGGGCCCAAACGCTCAAAGAAAAGAAAAGCAGAACCAGCCTGTACAGCATATATACACAGGTTAGATGAACGCCGAAGGATCATACAGGCAATCTGATACCACATAATTCTGATTCATCATCGAGGTTGCGCATTACCGGCGTACTGAATCTCTTGGGTTCTGGGATAGTACGTTCGGGCTACCAGCCGATAGATGGACGTTTCTTTAGCGGCGAACAGATCTCCGACTACACGTTTTAGGCTTGCAATGAGGCAGATCCTGCGTAGAGTAGATAGACACAGGAGAACGCGAACATGTTCAAACGGGTGGTAGTGTCCTTATGCGCGCTGGTGTGCTTACGCGCACAGGACGCGAGCGATCGCTTCTACAATGCGATACGCAGTAACGATGTGGCCGGGTTACGGCAGTTGATCGAGGCGAATGGGCCGAATACGAAGGACAAGCGGGACACAACTCCCCTGATGTATGCGGCGGCCGTGGGCAGCGCGGAAGCGATGCGGATGCTACTGGACGCGGGCGCGGATGCCAAAGCAAAGAATGCGCTGGACGCGACGGCTCTACACTGGTGCGCGGGCGACTTCGAGAAAGTGCGCATGCTCGTGGCGAAGGGGGCGGACGTGAATGCCGTGGCAAAGTCGGGAAGGGCGCCGCTGGTTCTGGCTGCGTTGCACCCCGGGAATGTCAAGACGGTCGAGTACCTGCTGGAACACGGCGCGAAAGTGAACGTCCAAGGGCCGCCGCCGGTGACTCCGCTCATTGCAGCCGTGGAGAGCCGGGATCGGAAAATTGTCGCGCTGCTATTGGAGAAAGGCGCGGACGTGAATGCGTTGGGCGGCGCGGCTCTGATCAACGCGGCCGGCACTCAATCACTCGATCTTGTGCGGATGCTACTGGCGAAGGGTGTGAACCCTCATGCCGTGTCGCCGAAGGAAGTTAGTACCGCAGTGAAGAACGGGCCGATCGCTCTCGGATTCTTTACGCCCCTCCACCTGGCGACGACGTTCGGCCCTCCTGAGTTGGTGAAGACACTGCTGGACGCCGGAGTCGATGTGAATGCGCAGGATGTGCGCGGCATGACGGCGCTGATGTATGCGGTCTGCAGTGACGAAGCGGATCCGCGAATTGTGAAGATGCTGCTGGACAAAGGGGCAAACACAACGGTTCGGATGAACACGGGTGAGACCGCAGCGGATTGGGCGAAGAAGTACAACAATCCAGGGATCCTGCCTCTGTTCGGACTGACGAAGCAAGCTAAAGTTACGGTGGTAAACGCGGCGAGCGCGAAGCCGCCAACAGTGCGGGAGGCCGTTGGCAAGAGCCTGGCACTGCTACAGAAGACGAGTTCCGGGTTCTTCAAAGAAGGCGGATGCGTCTCCTGCCATGCGCAGGTGATGACGGCGATGGCAGTGAAGGAGGCGCGTGGGAATGGGATTGCCGTGAATGAAGAGATGGCCGCCGCGGAGTTGAGGAGCGCGCAATTGCAGTGGGCTCCCTTCGAGCAGCGAATGCTGCAGAAACTAGCGTCGCCAGGCGATCCGGATCAGACGGAGAACTCTCTTTTCCTATTCGATTTTTCTGGTGCGGAGCCTGACCGCACCACCGACGCGATGATCGTGAACCTGCTGTCGCAGCAACTGGCGGACGGACGTTGGCGTGGATTCGGGTTCGCACGGTCGCCGATGGAAGATGGGGATTTCACGAGGACCGCGATGGGAGTTCGCGCGGTGACCCGCTTCGCCATTCCAGCGCGGAAGGGCGAGATCGAGGCGTCAGTACGGCGGGCAGCCGCCTGGCTGCAGGAGACAGAGCCTGTTTCGATCGAAGATCGCAATATGCAGATTCTGGGCATGCTGTGGAGCGGGAAGACACAAAATGACGTGCAGAAACGGGCGAAGACTCTTGCTGCTCTGCAACAGGCGGACGGCGGCTGGACGCAGACTCCGTACCTCCAATCAGACGCCTACGCGACGGGGGAGACGCTTTATACGCTGCTGCAGACGGGAATGAAGCCTGCGGACCCGGTTTTCCGCAGAGGCGTGGCTTTCCTGCTGAAAACGCAGAAGGCGGACGGATCGTGGTACGTGGCCAGCCGCGCGCCGAAGTTCCAGCCCTATTTCCAGAGCGGATTCCCGCACGATCACGACCAGTGGATCTCGATGGCGGCGACGGCATGGGCAACCATGGCCCTGGCCAATGCCGGCTCGGATTCGCTGCGCGCTAGTTCGGGATTCCGAGCTTCCCGGTAAGATAGTCCAGGCTGATCTTCGCGCTCTGTTTGGGCGGCTGGAATGGCGATGAATCGAGTTCCACCGTCAGCCAGCCACTCCAATGGATGGTGTCGAGGTCCGCCTTCAACGCGGGAAAGTCGACGCCGCCCGAACCGAGCGGGAAGAAAGGCGGGTCTTTCTTCATATCGGGACGATCGATCCGTTGTTTCGCTCCGCCGCGAACTTCGGGCCTGGTGTCCTTCATATGGAACTCGACGATGCGATGGCCGAGCACCTTTGCGAGCTTCACGGGATTGATGCCGGCCATGGTGATGTGGCCTGTGTCGAGCACGAACCAGACGTTCTGCGGATCGGTGTGTTCGAGAACGTAGTGGATCTCGTGCCCGTTTTCGAACTGGCTCCACATATGCGCGTGCGGAGCGAACTTGAGGCCAGTCTCAAGGCGAATGCGGCGGCCGAGCTCATCGAGTGTTTGCGCCACCACCTTTAGATCCTCGTCCGTAGTACCTGCGGGACGGCGCGGGCCGAGGTTGATCTTCAGGTGCGTGCACCCGAAGGGCTTGATGTAGTTGGCGAGGCGCAGATGATCGGCGATGATCTTCTCGCGTTTTGACGCATCTTCGAAATGCGATTCGGTGGCGCTGCCTCCGTTGGAGAGCGTGACGAGGCCGACTCCAATTTCAGAGAGCTTGTCTTTGAGTCTTTGGGGCGAGTCGGGATAGTAAGCGGGGAAGTAATGGACGAAGGACTCGACGAACTTGTAGCCGACCTCGTGTGCTTCCCGAAAACCGACGAACGGATCCTGCTCCCATCCGCCGATGGTGTTGGTGGTAATGCCGATCTTATAACGCGGATCGGCGGCGAACAACGGCAGAGCGGCCGAGGCGAGAAACGAGCGGCGGGTCAGTTCGAATCCCATGGCGTTGGATACTGTATCGCATATGGAGTTCCTGTTGCTGGTGGCGGCCTCGGTCTGTTTTGCTTGCGGCGGGCTGGCGATGAAGTTCGCCGATGGCGTGGCGAAGCCGGGGGCAGCGGCAGCGTTCCTGACGCTATTCGTGACGGGGGCAGTGCTGCAGTCATTCGGGCTGCGAAAGGCGGACCTGGGGGTGGCGTACATTATCGTGCTGGGGCTGGAGGCTGTGCTGACGTTCGCGTTCAGCGTGTGGCTGCTAAAAGAATCGGCCACGGCGACAAGGGTGGTAGCGGTGGTGTTGATCCTTTCCGGAGTTGTCCTGCTTCGGCGGTAAGGAACGCGGGCTTATCCTGAGGCGATGGCCACAGTGATTTCGCTTCTGCGGGGTGTGAACGTCGGGGGACATCGCAACCTCAAAATGGATGTACTCCGGGAGGTGTATGAATCGCTCGGATTTGAAGATGTCCGCACGTACGTACAGAGCGGGAATGTGGTGTTTCGAACCAAGGGCAACAAGCTGATGGGGCTGGCGTCACGGATAGAATACGCGATCGAGAATGCATTTGGATTCCGGCCGGATGTGATTCTGCGGAGTTGCGAAGAGATGAAGGCAGTGTTGGGGAGGAACCCGTTCGAGGGACGGGAGGGCGTGGAGCCGAACAAATTGCAGGTGATGTTCCTGGCAGGGGAACCTTGCGAAGACGGAGTTACGAAGATTCTCGGGATGAAGACCGATCCGGAAGAAGTGCGGGTTTGCGGACGTGAGTTGTACATCTACTTTCCGCATGGAATGGGGAAAACAAAGCTGCCCCTGGTTGCGATGGGAAAAGCGCTGAAGACGCCGGGCACCTGCAGGAACTGGAACACGGTGGTGAAGCTCGTGGAGATGGCGGAGGGGCAGGCCTGAAGGCCGGTACGGGATGAAGGTCGGGCTGATGTCGGACACGCATGGATTTCTGGACGAGGCATTGTTCGAATATTTCGGAGAATGCGATGAGATCTGGCATGCGGGCGATTTCGGATCCATAGAAGTATTGCAGCAGCTGGAAGCATTCAGACGTGTCCGAGGCGTCTCCGGAAATGTGGATGGCGCACCAATACGGGCGGCGGTGCCGGAGGAACTCGAGTGGGATTGCGAGGGCATGCGCGTCTATATGACACACATTGCAGTCAAGAAGGAAGTAATACGACGAAAGCCGAATCTATTCGTCTGCGGGCATTCCCACATTTTGAAAGTGGCCCGGGAATCCGGCTATCTGTACATGAATCCGGGCGCGTGCGGCCACAACGGTTGGCACAAGGTGCGGACTGCTTTGCGTTTTCGGATAGAGGCCGGAAAGGTCAGCGATGTGATGGCCATTGAACTGGGGCCGCGCGGACGCAAAGGTACTATGAAGAAACCGTGAATCTGGGTCCAGAACAGCAGAGGCGGCTCCGGCGCGCGCTACTCGAATGGTATAAAGCGCATCGCAGAGATCTGCCGTGGCGGAATACGAGCGATCCATATCGAATCTGGATCAGTGAGGTCATGCTGCAGCAGACCCGCGTGGCCGCGGTGATTCCGTACTACGAACGATTCCTGCAGCGGTTCCCGGATCCAAAGACGCTCGCCGATGCACCGGAGGCCGAACTGCTCAGCGCTTGGGCCGGGCTTGGATATTACTCCCGGGCACGGAATCTGCAGAAGGCTGCGCGACAGATAAATGGGGCATTTCCTGCCGGGTATGAGCAGATCCGGGAGTTGGCCGGAGTGGGGGATTATACGGCTGCGGCGGTTGCGAGCATTGCCTTTCAGCTTCCCCATGCGGTGCTGGACGGGAATGTGGCACGGGTGCTGGCTAGAGTCACGGCGGAAGGCGGCGACATCAGTGCGGCGCCTGTGAGACGAAGGCTGCAGGGCACGGCGGATACTCTGCTGGATGTGAAGCATCCAGGTGACTTTAACCAAGCCATTATGGAGCTGGGTGCGACTGTATGCCTGCCGCGAGATCCGCAATGCCTGCTGTGTCCGCTGGCGGAATTTTGCGCTGCCAAGCAGCAGAACCGGCAAAACGAGTTACCTGTAAAACTGCGGCGTAAAGAGATTGTCAAAGTTTTGCGAACCCTGTTACTGGTGGAGCGGAACGGCCGTATTCTAATGTGGCAGCGTCCTGTGGATTCGGACAAACTAGCAGGTTTTTGGGAGCTGCCGGAGCCGGAGTTACTTCCCCAGGCAGTATTGGGCGAAACTATGGGAGAATTCCGGCACTCGATCACGAACCACAGTTACGTGTTCCGAGTGACTGAAGCCCGGACCGGTAAAGTTCCGAGACAGTTCCGCTGGGTGAGCGCGGGTGAACTCAGAAGGCTTCCGTTTAGTACTACAGTGAAGAAAGCTTTTCACTTAGCAGCGAGTAAAGTCACTACACACGGGGTTTATAAAACATATGCAGCGCAATAGAAAACTATATATCGCGAAAGCGGCCGCGATTCTCTCGGTGGTGCCGATGCTGATATACGCTTACAAAAATGGTCCGGACCCCCGGCTCACAAACGGACCGGGCGACGCCGGCACGTGTACTCGGTCGGGTTGCCACACAGGAACGGCTCTGAATGGCGGCGGCGGCACTCTCTTAATAACAGCCGAGCCGCCTTCCTGGACTCCCGGTACACCAGTTACGATCACCATCAAAATTAGTGACGCGACTGCGCGAGTCTACGGATTTCAAGCAAGTGCAAGGCCCGCTAGCGAACCAGCTCATACCCAGGCAGGATCCTTTGTTGCCGGGCTGAATCAATTTGTGCAGTGCGAAGATGGCCACAATGTACCGAGTAGCGGCTGTCCAGCGACCGCCCCAGTCCAGTTCATTGAGCACAGCCAACCGTTACCCGCCGCAAACGGCAGCGGCACATTCACATTTACCTGGAATCCGCCTTCTTCAGCGTCGGTTGGCGATGTGACCCTCTACGTTGCTGCCAATGCAGCAAACGGCAATGATCAACCTACCGGCGATCACATCTACACGGGCACGCTTACACTCAAACCGGCTAGTGCAAACGGCGGTTCTAAGCCGGCGATTTATAACGGGGGACTCGCGGATAACTGGACCTATACGAACGGCGTGGCTCCGGAAACATGGATGGTGCTGTTCGGGCAGAACTTCGCGCCGGCGGGAGCCGCAATCAAAACCTGGGATGGCGATCCGGCCTTCTCGCAGAATCCGCCGAAGCTGCCGAGCGGGCTTTCCGGTACGTCGGTGACCGTGAATGGCAAAACCGCTCCGATTTACTATGTGCTGCCGGGGCAACTTGCGTTCCTCGCTCCGCAGGGCATCGGTACCGGTTCGGTGCAGGTGATTGTGACGACCAGCGCGGGCGCGAGCGATCCTATCACGATCACAGCGACGGATGTGCTGCCCGCGTTCTACTCTGCGCAAGCCGATCCGGCAGGGCGGTTCCCGACGACTGCCGTGGTGCCGAATTCGAATCCGCCGGTATACCTTGGCAAGGCGAGTGTGGACCGGAAGTCGGCGCGTCCTGTGAAGCCGGGTGAAGTCATCTCGCTGTTCGGAACTGGCTTTGGAGCAACGAATCCGGCGATCGCGTCCGATGCTGTCGGCTTCGCACCGGCACCGCTGGTAACGCAGGCCGTAATTCGCTTCGGAGATACGGTGGCGGAACAGGTCACTTCCGGGTACCTGATTTCTCCGGGCCTTTACCAGTTCAATGTGAAGGTACCGGATACGCTGCCGAATGGAGATATCACACTCACCGCGCAGGTGGGCAGCGTGAC
The DNA here is from genome assembly GCA_964464925.1 of uncultured Solibacteraceae bacterium. Lineage (GTDB taxonomy): Bacteria > Acidobacteriota > Terriglobia > Bryobacterales > Bryobacteraceae > CAYXLI01. The sequence continues at coordinate 81,071 of CAYXLI010000004.1, forward strand.
CAGTTCCAGCAAATTGTACATAAGCGTGCAGAAGTAGCGACCCGCAAACGGGCGAGAACTTGGTACCTTTGTACTTGTGAAGGATAGAACCAAGCTCTTCCTGTCTCTTTTCATTGCGATGCCGGTAGCCCTGTTTGCTTATAGCAGCGGGCTACCGGTCAAGTACACGGGCGCTCCGGCCGATGGCGGCCTGGACTGCTCCTCCTGCCATAACTCGTTTGGTGCTGCGAACAGCGATCCAAAAGGCAGCATCACGATTCAAACTGCGAGCACGTACAGTCCTGGGCAAACCCAGCCTATACGGCTGACGATCAGCTATCCACAGGCGATGAAGTGGGGATTTCAACTGACCGCGCGATCGGTGAACGATCCCACCGTGATGGCGGGAACGTTTACGCCCACGTCCGATGTCCGTGTGTATTGCGGCAACGGAGGGGAGGCGCCGTGCGGAGGCAACCTGGAGTTTGCTACACAAACGGCTCAGAGCCTGAGCGGAGGGGCAGCGACGTCGACCACGGTTGAGGTGCAATGGACGCCACCGGCGAACGAGGTGGGTCCGATTGTGCTCTATGCCGCAGGCGTGGCGGCGAACGGAGATGCCCTGCCGACAGGAGACCATGTGTACACGGCGAATGTGAAGCTGGCTGCGCAGGGCGCCTGTACTCTCTCGAAGAAACCGAGCATACGGCGCGTGGTGAATGCAGGCTCGTTTGGTTCGTCATTGACGGCGAATGGGATGGCAACGATCATCGGCTCTGATTTCCAGGTGCCGGGAAGGACGCGGCTGGCCGGCCCGGGGGACATTGTGAGCAACGCGTATCCAAAGCAACTCGGGTGCATTGCAGTGGAGGTGAATGGCGTGAGGGCTCCGGTAACGTATGTGCAAACCGATCAGCTCAATTTTCAAATGCCGTCTTCCCTGCCCTCGTCCGGCGATGTGACGGTACGGGTGATCGCGAATCCGGATGGGTTGAGCGAGCAGAGGAGCGATCCAGCGACGGTTACGGTTCAGAGTTATGCTCCGGCATTTTTCACGTTTGACGGTACGAGCATTGCAACCAGGAATGCGGATTATTCGATCTCGGCAGATCCCGCTGTAGTGCCGGGCGGGCGGCCGGCAAAACCGGGTGATATCGTTCTGCTTTACGGTACGGGCTTCGGCGCTACGAATCCTTCGTATGGAGCCGGGGTCGTTTCCGACCTGGTGCTAGCGCCTGTTCGGAATCCTGTGACCGTGACGATTGGCGGGATTACGCTGAGCCCGGCAGACGTGTTGTACGCGGGAGTAACGCCCGGTTCGATCAGCGGACTGTATCAATTCAACGTGAGGATTCCCTCGACGGTACCGGATGGAAACGTGCCGGTGACGGCCTCGACCGGCGGCGTAAGCACGACCCCGGGAACCACGATTGCGGTGCGGAAGTAGACGCGGAATTCACCTCAAATAGGGGTTGCGTTCCGGCTTATCCGGCAATATATTGGCCACGGTTCAGGAGAAAACTTATCGTGGCTCCCGCAAAGCGCATTAGCCGTAATATTCTTTTAAAACTATCGGGCACTCCGCCCGCCGCAACTTCCCTGGCATTGAAGGCGGGCAAACAACCGTTTGGTTTTCAGCCGCTGTATCCGGCTGAACCGGGGAAGCGCGGGCTGGGCGTCGCGCCGGCCCAGCCAGATTGGTTCGTCGCCACCCCCGGTGATGGCGAGGGCGTGGCGAACGCCTGGGACATATGCCACGAAGTGATGCAGGGCGGAATGGGCCTTGCAGCCGGGTTTCCGGAGGTACACTTTGCCGAGCCGGATCTGGAACAACAGTGGCCGACGGGATCGGAAGCGCAACTCGCGATGGCGGCAGGGCGCACATGCGATAAGCCGGCGGACCCGGACAAGCGACTTCCGTTCGATGCGAATGATCTGTTCTGGTTCCGGAATAACGGGCACTCCGAGTTGGAAGCGGCGCGCAACGCGGTAGGGGAACCGGGGGACCGGGTACGGATCGCGCATCTCGACACTGGGTACGATCCGGCGCACGAAACGCTTCCCGAGCATCTGCGCAAAGATCTGCAGAAGAATTTCGTGGATCCGGACCGTCCCGATAATGCCGAAGACGATACATCCGGGTTGTTGAATAATCTGGGCCACGGCACGGGAACGCTCGGGATTTTGGCCGGAGCGCAGGTTGACGGGAGCCCGCTGGGCGGAGCGCCGTTCCTGGACGTGATTCCCATACGTGTGGCGAACCGCGTGGTGCTGTTTCAGAACAGCGCGATTGCAAAAGCACTGAATTATGTAAGAACGCTGTTCGCGGATCCCGCCAATCGGGCGCACGTGATCACGATGAGCATGGGCGGGCTGGCTTCGCAAGTATGGGCTGAACAGGTGAACGCGCTGTATGAACTTGGTGTTTTCATCGTGACAGCCGCGGGCAATAATTTCGCGAACCTGCCCACCAGGAATATTGTGTATCCGGCGCGCTTCAACCGCGTGGTGGCCGCTTGCGGGGTGATGGCGGATGGCAGCCCCTATGCGGATCTGGCGGCGAACATTATGGCGGGCAACTACGGCCCTTCAAAGAAGATGGACACGGCCATGGCAGCATTCACACCGAATACGCCGTGGGCGAAGCTGGGATGCGCCACGATTGTGGATCACGATGGACGAGGCACGTCCTCATCAACGCCGCAGATTGCGGCGGCAGCCGGGTTGTGGATCCAGAAGAACAAAGCTGCGTGGGAGAAGTATCCCAACGGATGGATGCGCGTGGAGGCCGTTCGGAAGGCGCTCTTCGACGCAGCCGTTCTGGCGAATCCGAGCCTGCGGGAGAGGCTGGGGAGAGGAGTTGTGCATGCGAATGCTGCGCTTGGCATCCCGGCTCCGTCACCCGCTACACTGCAGGAGCAGCCAGTGGACTCGGCAAGCTTCCCGCTGCTGCGCGTATTGACCGGGTTAGGGCTGGCGGCGCGAACCATGGCAGCCGGGGCATCCGGTTCCGCATTGCAGTTGCAAGCTTTGGACAGTCACCATCAAATGCTGGAGTTGGAGGCGCTGCAGCTTACACAACGGTCGAAGGAATTGGAGACGCTGCTGCCGGATCCGGAGATCGATCCTGCGCGGCTTTCCGAATCCGAGAAGAGGCGTATTGCGGATGCACTGATCAACACGCCGGGGGCTTCGGATGCGCTTCGGCGCACCTTGGGAGGGTATGCAAGCACGGCCCGCCCTCAGGTAGCTGTGCCGCAGGCCTATCCAGAGAAGGCGGCAGAGAGGGCACGGAGAGCAGCAAATCCAGTATGCTCGACTCCGCCGTCCAGGCCGCTGCGTGTGTTCGCATTTGATCCGCTGCTGAGCACGAAGTTGGATACGGTGGACATTAACGAGACCACGCTGAGCATCCGCTGGGAGGATCTGACACCAGGGCCGATCGGCGAGTACATCGAAGTGATCGATGTGGATCCGTCGAGCGGGTGCGCGTATGCACCCGTGGACTTGAACCAGCCTCTGCCACTGACCCAGGGCGGATTCCAGCCGTCGGAATCGAACCCCCGCTTCCATCAGCAGATGGCGTATGCGGTGGCAATGAAGACGATCGAACATTTCGAACACGCGCTGGGGCGAGTGGCGCTGTGGTCTCCGCGGATCCAGAAGGATGCGGACGGGCAGGTGAATAGCGAGTTCGTGCAGCGGCTGCGAATTTATCCGCATGCGCTACGGGAGGCGAACTCGTACTACAGCCCGGATAAGCATGCGCTGCTTTTCGGCTATTTCCAAGCGGCGGAGAGCAGCAGTGAGATGCTGCCCGGGGGTGTTGTGTTCTGCTGCCTGTCCCATGATGTGGTGGCGCACGAGACGACGCACGCGCTGCTGGACGGCTTGCACCGGCGGTTCCGGGAGGCAACGAATCCGGACATTCTTGCCTTCCATGAGGCCTTTGCGGACCTGGTTGCGCTGTTCCAGCATTTCACCGTCCCAGAAGCGTTGCGGGAACAGATCGGGAAAACACAAGGCGATCTCGCGCGCCAGAACATTCTGGGCGAATTGGCCCAGGAATTCGGCGCAGCAACCGGACATGGCGCATTGCGCAGCGCTATCGGGTATAAGGACCAGGACGACGTGTGGCATCCCACGATTCCCAAACGGACCGACTACGCCAACGCGACCGAACCACATGCGCGCGGAGCCGTGCTGGTGGCGGCGGTGTTCGATGCGTTCCTGGCAATCTACAAGCGCAGGAGTGAGGACCTGATCCGGCTGGCCACGGCAGGCACAGGCGTACTGCCGGAAGGCGCGATCCCACACGATCTGGTCACGCGGCTTGCGGAGGAAGCGAGCAAGACGGCGACGCACGTTCTGAACATCTGCATACGCGCTTTGGACTATTGCCCGCCGGTGGACCTAACGTTCGGCGATTATATACGGGCGCTGGTGACCGCGGACAGGGATCTGGTTCCGGACGATCCAATCGGCTATCGTGTGGCCTTTCTGGAAGGCTTCCGGAAGCGCGGGATCTATCCGGAATACATAAAGAATCTGTCGACCGACGCGGCATGCTGGGAGCCGCCGGAGATCGATGTGCCGCTGAAGGACATTCTCTCGAAGATGGATCTCGGTTGGGATCTGCATGCGAACCGGCGGGAGGCTTATGAACGGTCGAAGCGGAATGCCGCGAAGTTCCACGAGTGGCTGTTTTCCGATTCGGTGAGTGACGATGTGGCGAGTGCGATCGGCATTTACCGGAACGTGGGAAGTTCGCTGACGGTGAACGGAATGGCCGGGACTATTTCCAAGCTGGAAGTACACTCGGTGCGGCCGGTGCGGCGAGTTGGGCCGGACGACGAGCAGCGTTTGGACCTGGTGGTGGAGATTACGCAGAAGTGGGAAGTTCCGGGAAATACCGGTCTGCCGTATCGAGGCGGATGCACACTGCTGATCGATCTCGAAAAGCAGGAGATCCGTTATTGCATACGGAAGCGCGTGGCGCACCCGGAGCGAATCACAAAACAAGACGAGCATGTGGGCATGGCGGCGTATTCCCTGCGAGGGAACTACTTCGGCGGAACGAACATTCGCGAGCCGTTTGCGCTGATTCACCGCGGATAGGAGGGTCGAGATGGCTACCAAGAAAGCTGCTGTAAAAAAGACTGCTGCACAGGCAAAGAAAGCGGCTCCAAGCGGGCGAGCGTCAGTGAGGATGTACCGGCAAGGGCTGGGAGACTGCTTCCTGGTTACGCTGCCACGGGAGGGGAAAGATCCGTTTCGCATGGTGATCGATTGCGGCGTGATTCTGGGCACGGAGAACGCCGGGGACAAGATCACCAAGGTGGTGCAGAGTATCCACGATGAAACCAAGGGCCACCTGGATCTTCTGGTTGCGACTCACGAGCATTGGGACCATCTCTCCGGGTTCGTCCAGGCGAACGATCTGTTCAAGACGTTCGCGATCGATGAGGTCTGGCTGGGGTGGACCGAGAGCGACGATCCGCTGGCGAAGAAACTGAAATCGGAGCACAACGCAATGCGCATGGCGCTTGGAATTGCGCAGAGCCGCGCCGCGATGGCGGGCGATAGCGATACCGCGGCGGACGTTAGCAGTATGCTCGAATTCTTTGGTGCGGCCGGAGGCAACTCGACGGGAGCCGCACTGGATAACGTCAAGGGCTATTCGAAAAAAGTTCGCTATTGCTATCCGACCGATGCACCGGTGATGCTGTCAGGAACCACTGCGCGTGCTTATGTACTTGGTCCTCCGCATGATGAGGCGGCAATCAAGCGGTTCAATCCATCGGCGGCACATCCGGAGACTTATGGGATGAGCGCGCGGCAGGTCTTTCTGGCGGCGATGACTCCGGCACTTACTGGCAGTGCTGAGGGGGATCCGTTCGACTCGGTAGTGCAAATCCCGATGGCCTATGCACAGCAGCTTCCCTTCTTCGATACGCATTACTTCGATGACGGCCAGGACTGGCGGCGGATCGACGGAGACTGGCTGGGATCGGCCAGTGATCTGGCACTGCAGTTGGATAGCGCGACGAATAATACGAGCCTTGTGTTGGCGATTGAACTGGACAATGGCGAGGTGTTGCTGTTTGCGGCGGATGCACAGGTGGGCAATTGGCTATCGTGGCAAGATCTGTCGTGGAAGGTGGACGGCAAGGATGTGAAAGGGTCCGACCTTCTGGCGCGCGCGGTGTTTTATAAAGTGGGGCATCATGGCAGCCACAACGCCACCCTGAAGGAAAAGGGGCTGGAAGAAATGACGAAACTGCAGGTGGCGATGATTCCTGTGGACCACGACATGGCCGTGAAGAAGCGCTGGGGCGCGATGCCGCTGGATGCGCTGGTAAAGCGGCTGGGCGAGGTGGCCAAGGCGGGCGTGCTTCGCGTGGACCAACCCGTGCCCGCCGGCGCGAAGGTGGATGTGGACGATCCGCTGTACTATCAGGTGAGTTTCTAGATTGTTCAATTGAGAATCTTCCGCGGCGCACCGCACTAATGCGGTATGAACCGTATTGTGTTCTTTCTATGGGCGGCGTGTGCCCGGGCAAGCGGTCCGGCGTATACGACCACTGCCGTTGTGAACGCGGCGAGCGGCCAACCCGGAGCCGCACCAAACACAATCGTTTCCGTGTACGGCAGCAACCTGTCCTCCGGCACGCACGCGTTGACGACAGAAGAAATGCGCACGGGTGCCATTCCGACGAGAATGCAGGGCACTCAGGTACTTCTATCCGGACAACTCGCGAACCTGTATTTCGTTTCGCCAGGGCAGATCAACCTGCTGATTCCGGCTACGTTCAAACCCGGCAAGGTGGACTTGACAGTGCTGTCGGATGGGAGGGCCGGACCGAGCATCCCGCTCGACCTGAGCGACGCGGCACCGGCGCTGTTTGAGGACGGAACATTCGCTGTGGCCACGAATGCGCAGGGAGAGGCGTTGACTGCCAACCGTCAGGCGGGGTGCGGCGAGGTCGTGATTCTATATGCAACGGGGCTGGGAGCGACAGAACAGAAATATGCAGCGGGCGAGCTTGCGAGATCTGCCTCCTACGTGAAGCGATTCAGTGAATTCGTCGTGATGTTGGCCGGGGTAGCGCTGGATTCGTCACGCGTCCTCTATGCAGGTGTCACGCCCGGATTTGCCGGACTCTATCAGGTGAATCTGCGGCTGCCGGACGATTGCACAGCAAATCCCGAGGTCCGGGCCGGATATGCGGGGAACCTGAGCCAAGCGGGGTTAAATTTGCGGGTAAAGGGCCAATAAACGGCAACTTTCATGTAACTTGACTCGTCTACACTGGAAGTTAGGGGATATTTCAGTTCATGTGGAAGATGATCGTGCTGACTGGTTCGATTTCCTGCGCCATATTCGGGCAGGCCGCGAAGGAACCCGAGAAGGCTCCGGAGGGGAAAGAATTTGTTGTCGATACCGGCACACGAATCCCGCTCAGCCTGATCAACAGCATTACGACCAAGCACGCGGCCGAAGGCGACCGGATCTATCTGGAAACCGTGTTTCCAATTCTGGTGGACGGCCGCATAGTGATTCCGCCGGGCAGCTATGTAGCGGGAACTGTGACGCAGGTGAAGCGTCCCGGGCGGGTGAAAGGCCGGGGCGAGATTTATCTTCGCTTCGATTCGCTGACTCTGCCGAACGGAGTGACGAGGGATTTCCGCGCACGCGTGGGTCAACTGGACGGACGCGCCACAGAAGAGCTGGATAAGAACGAAGGCAAGATTCGCAGTGAAGGCAACAAGGGCGGAGATGCGCGCACTGTGGGCGAAGTGGCTGCCACAGGCGCTTCGGTAGGCGCCATTGCCGGGAGCGTAGCGGGACACACGGGGATGGGCGTTGGCATCGGTGCTGCCGCAGGCGCGGCCGCGGGGCTCGCGGGCGTTTTGCTGTCTCGCGGTCCAGACGCGGTCCTGGCGAAAGGCACGACGATGGAGATGGTGCTTGATCGTCCGCTGAAGTTCGAACAGAGCGAACTGGTGGAAGGGAACATGAACAGCAACCGGACGCGCTCCACCGGCGAAGGCGATGGGCCGCTGCCTAGCAAAAAGCATCCCGGAGTTCCTAACATTGGGCGCCGCTATCCGATGTAGCTTTGCTACAGTTTAGGTTTGGCAGCCGAAATCGTTATTCACACCCTGATTCCTGAGCTGGAGTTGCATGCTCGCGGCAAGGTTCGCGATGTCTATCGTGTAGGCGACGACCTCCTGTTCATCGCCACGGACCGCATCTCCGCATTCGACTATATACTGGGCAGCGGCATTCCCGACAAGGGCCGCGTACTGACCCAGCTTTCGCTCTTCTGGTTCGATTTCCTGAAAGACATTACGCCGAATCACCTGATCACGGCGGATACGAAGTGGTATCCGGGGCGGTCGATGCTGGTGAAGCGCGCACGCATGATCGACATCGAGTGCGTGGCCCGCGGGTACCTTTCCGGATCGGGCTGGAAGGAATATCAGAAATGCGGCACGGTGTGCGGCATTCCCTTGCCCCCGGGTCTGGAGGAAAGCAGCCAACTGCCGGAGCCGATCTTCACGCCGGCGACGAAGGCCGAGACCGGGCACGACGAGAATATTCCGTTCGAGGCGGTGGAGGAACGCGTGGGGCCTGAGTTGGCCAAGCGGCTCCGGGCGCTGACGCTGCGGATTTATACCAAGGCCGCGGAATACGCGCGCGGCCGCGGGATTATCATCGCGGATACGAAATTCGAATTCGGATTCACAGGCGACGAATTGGTGCTGGCGGATGAAGTGCTGACTCCCGATTCGTCACGTTTCTGGCCGGCGGACACGTACAAACCAGGCGGGCCGCAGTTTTCCTACGATAAACAGTTTGTGCGGGATTACCTGGAATTCATTCAATGGAACAAGCAGCCGCCCGCGCCGGAACTGCCCGAAGACATCGCAAATAAGACCAGCGAAAAGTACAAAGAGGCTTATCGCGTACTCTCGGGCAGAGAGCTATGAACTGGCTGGACATCGTTTGCGCAGCCATGATTCTGGTCTCCATCGTGGCCGGATTCAAGCAGGGCATGGTGAAGATAGGGATCGGGCTGGCTGCGCTGGTGGTGGGTTTTCTGGGCGCATCATGGACGTATGGAGTCGCCGCGGATTATTTGAGCGGCTGGATTCACTCGCGCCAGGTAGCGAACATGGTGGGATTCCTGATGGTGTTCTGCATGGTGCTGGTGATTGGCGCAATCACAGGGGCGCTGATTTCGAGGATGCTGCGTTTGGTGGGCCTCGGTTGGGCAGACCGCCTTGCGGGTGCGGGATTCGGAGCGATTCGCGGGTTCCTGTTCGCGGTTGTGCTGGTGATGGTGATGCTCGCTTTCACTCCGGGGACGATCAATGCCGCGGTGGCGCACTCGCGGCTTGCTCCTTATGTTGTGGGCGCCTCGCGCGTGATCTCCGAGGCGACTCCACACGAGATCAAAGACGGAGTGCGGCAGGGGTATGACCGCGTCCACGACCTCTGGAAAGATGCTGTCAAAAAGAAGAAGAAGATCGCGACTACTCAGGATTAGCGTGGTGGCGGCCATGGCTGCCTCAGGCTACGCCCAACAACCGAACACTCTTCAAACCAACATCCAACGTATCACCCGGTCTGTGAATGCGCAGTGGGGCGTCTATGTGAAATGCCTCGAGACCGGCGAGGAAGTGGCGATCAATGCGGATCGCAAGATGGAGACCATGAGCGTGATAAAGATTCCGCTGATGGTGGAAGCGTTCCGGCAAATCGAGCAGGGCAAGTTCAAGCTGACGGATCGCGTGGAGCTGACGGATGCGGCGAAGCGGCCAGGCACCGGCGTGCTCCGATCTCTGGATTCGGGAGACAGCGTCACGATTAAAGATCTGCTCACTCTGATGATCATTGTGAGCGACAATACGGCGACCGACCTGCTGTTTGAGAAAGTCGGCGGTCCCGGAGCGGTGAACCGGTTGATGGCGGAATACGGTCTTCCGTCGATTCGAGCGACCGGTCCGACCAGCGCATGGTTCGCCGCGTTGCGTGCGGCGCCTACGGCCGAAGAATTCCATCGCGAAGGCAAGACGGCGTTCGGGCTGGCGAGCCCACGCGATATCGGAAAGCTGCTGGAGATGTTGGAAACCGGCAAGGCCGTGAGCAAATCCGCGTCGGAGCAGATGATGCAGATGCTTCGCGGGCAGGTGTACAGTTCGCGCCTTCCGAAGTACGTGACCGGATACCGCGTGCCGCACAAGACGGGAGACTTCCTGCCTTATGTAGGCAATGATGTTGGCGTGTTCGAGAGCGAGAAGCGGCACATCCTAGTAAGTGTATTCACGGCGAATCACTACGGCGTGGGCGCATCGCTAGAAGACGCGATCGCCCGCATCGGTGAACTCGTGGCGAACTACTTCGCGCGATAGGCCGCGATTACTCGAAGACTTTGTCTACCGGAATGACGGTCACGTTGTCCGGCTTCAGACCCAGATTAAAGCGCTCCACGACTTTGTCTTCCTGCAGGATGGCATCGGGCTTCGGGGAGTTGTAGGTCATTGGCGCCGGATCGGCGCTAGCGAGTTTCTTCGCAAGATCGGCGCAATCCTGCGCGATGCCGACGATATCGAGATCCCGCGAGCGGAGGTGCTTCCTGATCGCGCGGTTCACATCATCACGCGTTAGCTTCGCGAGCGCAGCCTTGATGTAGCTGTTGTAGTCAGGAATGCCGTAGACTGCGCTGTCGATCGCGTATCCAAGCTCAGCGCTCTTGGTCTTGGTGAGAATGTTTACGTACTTCGAAAGGAAGCTGCGGGTGCGTTCGAAAGCCTCTTGAGACAGGCCATCCTGGATGAACTTGTCCAGTTCATACATGCCGAGGCGCAACGCGAATGCGGCAGTAGGAGGCTCAACGGGCCGTATCCAGATTTGGAAAATCTGCTGGCGCCGTGCCAAATTCGGAGGCGGCTCGAACGAATACATGCCGCCAGGGAAGTATTCGATGTATGCATAGTCGCCGTAATTGAGGCCGCGTTCCTGCCGCATGGTGGTAAACAGCAGGCCGCCGCTATTCCTATGTTGGCCGAGGTAGCTTTGGGCGACGAGCAGGGGCACGTAATCGGGATCTCTGCGGGTTACGTTTAGCGGGAAGCCGATGGAATACGCCACGGAGCGAGTATTCTTCTCGATCATGGTCATGCGGTTCCCAGAGTGAGTTTCGGGCGCGGGAAGCTTCACGGGTTCGACAACGCCTTTATCCAGTTTGGCGAAGTCCTTCTGGACGCGCTGCGGGAAATCGGCCGGGTATCCGCCCGCAAGCCCGATGATGACATTGGCCTGGTTAAAGTGCGCTTTGTAGAAGTTCTGCATGTCCTCGATCGTGACGTTCTGAATTCCGGAGACAGTTCCGGCGTTGTGGTGGCCATACGGGCTGCCCTTGTAGATGACGTTGTAAAGAACTTCTTTGCCGAGTTCCTCATCGTTGTTGCCGCGAAGCGAGACGCGGAGATAGTTGATCGTATTGTCTTTGATGCGGTCGAAATCGTCCTTCCGCCAGCCGGGCTCCAGCAGCATTTCGCGGAAGAGCGCGTAGAAAGCATCGAGATTGTCCACGTGCGTATCGCCCGTGAACGTGATCATCTCCTTATCCACCTGGCTGGAAACATTCGTGGCCAAGGGATACATGGCGTCTACGAGCTGTTTATAAGTTCTGCTCCTCGATCCACCTTCGGAGAGCATCGAAGCTGTGAGCGCAGCGAGACCCTCCTTGCCTGCCGGATCATTTGCCGAACCTGTGCGAAACACGATTCGAAACGTCACCAGCGGGGACTTGCCCGGTAACGTGATCAGCTTCGAGGAGACGGTGGTTGGGTCTGCGGCAAGAACGGTCGCGGCGAGCAAACATCCGAGCATCACAAGAATCTTCACGATATCTCCTGGCTACTTGGCTCTCGGACCCGTGAGGGTCACAATCGTGCGGCCGCTTCCAACGAAATATTTGCGTGCGGCCTCGCGCAGATCTTCCGGCGTGATCTGGTCATAAAGGTCGTAAATGCGATTGATCGTTTCAGGAGAGCGGCGCAGGGCTACATAGCGGGCGATGGTGTCCGCAATCGCCTCGCTGTTGTTCATTCGCAGCGCGAACTCATACTTCAGATGGCGCTTGGTGTCGTTCAGCTTGTCGGCCGGAACCAGCGTGTCTTTGAAGCTGTTCAGCGTGTTCAGGATGCGCTCTTCAATCTCCTTCATGTCGCTCTCCTTCTTGACGCGCGCAACCACGCTAAAGAGGTAAGGATCGACATGATCGCCGTTATCGGCGCCGAGGACATCCACCTTCTGTTCTTCAATGACGAGTTTCTGGTACAGATCGGAATTCTCAGAAAATCCGAGGAACGATAGCAGATCGAGTGCTGCGCCTTGCTTCTCAGTATCCGAATAGGCGGGCCCTTTGAAAGCGATTTGAACCCAGGGGAGCGTCTGCGAGGGCCAATCCACTTTCGCGGTGCGGGGCGCAGCCTGCTTCGGCTCCGGTGGGATATCAGGCTTATACGTACCGCGCTTCCAATTGCCAAAGTACTTCTCGACCAGAGCGCGGCTCTGCTTCGAATTCACATCTCCGACGAGGAGAATCGTGGTGTACTCGGGCCGGTAATAGCGGTCGAAAAACTGCCGGCTGTAATCGTACAGATTCGGCATGTTCTTGATATCCGCCAGGAAGCCCATGGTTGTGTGCTTGTAGGGGTGGCGGTCAAATGCGGTATTACGAAGAACCTCATGAAGCTTCTGCGTGGGTGAGGCACTGTTCTTGTTGTACTCGCCCAGGACGGCCAGCGTTTCCGTCTTGAAGACCTCCGCAGAGTAGTCCAGGTGCTGGAAGCGGTCAGCCTCCATACGGAGGATCCGCTCGATGTCCTCCTTCGAAAACGTGGTGTGATACGCCGTGAGATCGTCGCTGGTGTAGGCGTTGGAGGCCGCGCCGGTCTCCTTCAAGACCTCCTCATACTTCGCGGGCGGATACTCTTTCGTGCCGCGGAACATCATGTGCTCGAAGAGATGCGCGAAGCCGGTACGGCCGGGCTCCACCTCATTGCGGGAGCCAGTCTGCACGACGATGTAGAGCGCGACTACGTTAGGGTAATCGGTCGGTACGGTAATCAACCGGAGGCCATTCGGAAAGTCGTGCTGGTCGTAGGTAAGTGGAAAGACTCTCGCCGGCTTAACGGCCGCCATCGCAAAGGAAATGGGAAGCAGCAAGGTGAGCGCGGATATCGCAAGGCGCATACACCTACAGTGTAAAGATCTCGGACGGTTCATGGGAAATCGCCGGTCCCAGGCATTTATCCGTTCGCGGTGAAACAACTTACGCGCAGCACTGTCTGATACAAGTGGCTGGCTTCTCGCGTAACCGTGTGCTGGTTTTACTGTTACTCGCCTTTCTCATAATCCGATCCGATGCCCAAACTACTTCCTTTAACGGGAAGAGAATCGTGGACGTTCGATACGAGCCGCAGGGCATTCTGACTGCGGCCGATCTCGCGCGTCTGCAGCTATTGAAGAAAGGCGCCGCTCTTCGGCAAGAGGACGTGAGCGGCTCGATCGATCAGCTCTTCGCGAGCGGGCGGTTCGAGGACATACGGGTGGAGGCAGAGCCTTCGGGCGACGGCGTGCTCGTGCGGTTCGTAACCACACCGGCATATTTCGTGGGGGGAATCTCCGTGGAAGGCAAAGTAGTGCAGCCGCCGAACCGCGGAGAACTGGCCAGCACGGCGCAACTCGGGCTGGGGACGCAATTCCATGAAGAGGACTTGAAGCGCGCCGTCGAACGGATGAGCAGACTCCTAACCTCGAATGGTCTGTATGAGGCGCAGGTCACTCCGGACGTGGAGCGGGCTGACGAAGGACAGCAGATCTTTATCACGTTTCGGGTAAAGGAAGGCAAACGAGCCAAGTATGAAATGCCCGTGATCCGTGGCGAGACGAAGCTATCAGACGGGGCGATCATACGCGCTACGGGGTGGAGGGTTGCGGTAATTCACTGGTGGCGGCAAGTGACGGACACGCGGACGCGGCACGGCATTCAAGGAATTCTGGATAAGTACCAAAAGCAGCAGAGGCTGACCGCGAAGGTGGAACTGGAAAAGCTCAACTATGATCCGGGCCGCCGGCGCGTACAGCCAAACCTGAATATCAACGCCGGCCCGAAGGTTCGCATCAAGGCAGTTGAGACGAAAGTATCGAACCGTGTGCTGCGCCGCTACGTGCCTGTTTTTCAGGAGCACACGGTGGATAACGACCTTCTTGTGGAGGGCGCACGAAATTTACGCGATTACTTCCAGAGCAAAGGCTACTACGATGCCGGCGTCGATTTCCGGCAGGCGCCACCGGTGAAAGACGAGGAGACGATCGAATACGTTATCTCCAAAGGCGAGCGATACAAACTGGACCACCTGGAGATCACCGGCAGGAAATACTTCAGCGAAGGGGACCTGCGGGAACGGATGTTCATGACGCCTGCCACGTTTACGATGAGGCGCGGGCGATACAGTGAGGCGTTCCGAAAGAAAGACGAAGAAAACATAGCGAACCTTTATAAGGCGAATGGATTTCACGACGTGAAGGTAACATCCACAGTCGATCGCGATTACGGTGGGAGGACGGGTGCAGTCGGCGTTACGGTTCATGTCGAGGAGGGTACTCAGTGGATTGTCGACAGTGTCACTCTGAACGGAGTCGAGCACGGCAACCGCGATGTTTTGGAGGAAGGCTTTGCATCACTGCCCGGGCAGCCATTCTCTGAAGTGAACATGGCCGCGGACCGTAATTTCGCATTGACGTGGTACTACTCGCATGGTTATCCGGACGCGCGGTTTCAGGCCGCATGGCAGCAAAGCTCCACGCCGAAGCACGTCAACATTGTGTACACAGTTTCCGAAGGCGATCAAAAGTTTGTGCGGGACGTGTTCACGACCGGGTTGAAGACAACCAAAGATCGCGTCGTGAATCAGCGGATCACGCTGAAACCGGGCGACCCGTTATCTCCCGTGCAGCAGACAGACATCCAGAAGACCTTTTATGACATGGGGATCTTTGCGCGAGTGGACACGGCGATCGAAAATCCGGAAGGCGATACGGACCAGAAGTATGTGCTTTACAACTTCGAAGAGGCAAACCGGTATACGGTGGCCCTGGGCTTCGGCGCGCAGGTGGCTCGATTCGGAACTCCCAGTTCGACGAATCTCTCGTCGGCTGGAGGGAGCACAGGATTCAGCCCGCAAGCCTCGTTGAACGTCAGCCGGCTGAATTTTCTTGGAATCGGCCACACGGTATCGCTCCGCGGAGTGTACTCGAATCTGCAGAAGCGTGCGTCGATCAGCTATCTGGCTCCGCGATTCCAGAACATAGACGGCCGGAACATCACGGTGTCGCTGCTGTATGACGAATCGCTGAACGTAAGGACGTTTGCGTCGAGGCGCGAAGAGGCATCGGCGCAGATCTCACAAAGATTTTCCAAATCGACAACAGGACTTTTTCGGCTCGCATACCGCCGCGTAAGTGTGAGCAGCGTGGTGATCCCGGTGTTGCTGGTGCCGCAGTTGGTACAGCCCGTGCGGCTGGGTATTGTATCGGCAAACATCGCGCAGGATCGGCGCGACGATCCAGGGAATCCCAGGAAGGGCATCTACAATACGGGCGACCTGAGTCTTGCAACCCGATACCTGGGCTCGCAACGCAGCTTCGCGCGACTGCTGTTGAGGAATGCGACTTACCACCGCGTGACAAAGAACACGGTATTTGCGAGACAAACCCAGATCGGCATCATTGCGCCGTTCTCCGCGCCCGCAGGCTTGTCGGAGGAACAGTCGGTACCCCTGCCAGAACGGTTCTTCGGCGGCGGCGCCGATTCATTGCGCTCCTTCCCTTACAATCAGGCGGGACCTCGCGACATCGGCGCCCCCGTAGTGCCCGGCGGTCCGGCATCGCAGCCCACAGGGTTTCCGCTGGGCGGCAATGCACTGTTCTTCAACAATCTCGAATACCGGTTCCCTCTAACCGGCCCCAATGTGCAGGGTGTGTTCTTCCATGACATGGGGAATATCTACCGGACGGTAAGCGACATCTCGTTCCGGACTCATCAGCGCGACCTGAACGACTTCACTTACATGGTGCACGCGGTGGGATTCGGCATGCGGTACCGCACGCCGATCGGACCAATCCGCGGCGATCTCGCATACAGCATCAATCCACCGTCGTACCTGGGGTTTGGAGGAACTGCGTTGAATCTGCTGCAATGCGACCCAACCAAGCCGAGTTCCCAATTGCCTTCATTCTGCCAGAGTACCCGCCAAAGCGTCAGCCATTTTCAATTCTTCTTCTCAATAGGACAGACGTTCTGATGCTGCGAAGTTGCCTCATTCTGCTCAGCATCTACACTGCCTTGCCTGGCGCAGTGGTATTGGACCGCATCGCCGTGATTGTGGGCCGGCATGTGGTCAAGACGAGCGATCTGGAGCGCGACCTGAGGGCGACTGAGTTCCTGAACAGGCAGCCGCTCGATCTCAGCACGGCGGCGCAACGGAAAGCCGCAGACAGGCTGGTGGAGCAGGAACTGATACGCCAGGAAATTATCAACGGCGGTTACAGTCAACCGACGGAACAGGACGCGAAGGCGTATGTAAATCAACTGCGCCGCGACCGGTACAAGGGCTCGGATGAGCAACTCCGGTCGGCTCTCGCCCGTTATGGCTTGATTGAGGATCAACTGCAAACCTACATGCTTTGGCAATTGACGGTGTTGCGGTTCATCGACCAGCGTTTTCGCCCTGGTGTGCTGGTGACGGACGAAGATGTCCTTGCCTACAAGAAAGAGCACGGCATCCAGAATGCAGCACCGGCCGACGATGCCAAGATTCGCGAGACGATTGCGGGTGAGCGCGTGAACCAAGCGTTCGAGGAATGGTTGGACCAGACGAAGAGACGGACACGCGTGCAATTCCGCGAGGCCGCATTCGGGAAGGAGTAAGCAATGACCAGACCGTGGAGAATCGCCAGAAACCTAGGACTCGGGCTGGTCGCGCTGGTCGCCGTAGTCGCGATTGCTTCCATCCTGGTCGTGCAGACAGACTGGTTTCGCAACTGGGTTCGGGAGAAGATCATTACCGCCACCGAGGAAGGAACCGGCGGCAAGGTGGAGGTCGGAGCGTTTTCGTTCCGGTGGCGTGCACTGGAAGCGATCGTTTCCGATTTTGTGATTCATGGGAAAGAACCTCCGGGCGCGGCACCCTTTGTTCGAGCATCCAGAGTGCAGGTGAATCTCCGGCTATTCACGAGTCTTCGCCGAATCGTAGATGTTTCATATCTGGGGATCGAAAGACCGGAAGCAAATATTCTGGTCTTCCCCGATGGCACTACAAATATTCCACAGCCGAAAGATAAGAAGCCGCAGTCGGATAAGACGATGCTGGACACGGTGGTCGATCTGGCCGTCGACTATTTCCAGATCAGCAATGGCGCGCTTGCGTTCAACTCGCAGAAGCAGAAGCTCGACATGCGGGGGACAAATCTCCACGCGCAGCTCTGGTTCAATCTTCTGACGCGCAGCTACAAGGGACAGCTCTCCCTGCAGCCGCTGTATGTGGTGTCAGGGCGGAATACGCCGGTTGTGTTTACTGTTAGCCTGCCAGTGTTGATCGAACGCACCCGTGTAAGTTTCGATAACGCAAAGATCACAACGCCCGCGTCTGAGTTGACCATCAACGGATCTTTGGAAGACATGAACAATCCGAAGACTACTGCGCGGCTGAACGGACGGCTTGCGCTGGCAGATATTCAGAAGCTTGCGGATGTTCCCCTCGATCTGAAGGCAAAGGGTGTTCCTTCGGACGTCATGGTGGATGGGAACGCTTCGATTGCGGATAACCAGATTGCGGTCAACGGGCTTCGACTGGGCGTGGGCGGATCGACCATTGAGGCATCGGGAACTTTGAAGGATCCACGCGGGAACGGCGCCCTGGAATTCAAGACGCATCTGGTGCTGGATGAGCTCGGGCGGCTGGCGAAAGTTGCGGCGCGGCCGGGAGGAATACTTACGGCGAATGGAACGGCGAAGCTGGATGCGGCGAACAACTACGACGTGAATGGAAACATAGAAGGTCGCGATATTTCGTTCGTACAAGGCTCTGGACGCATCCGGAACGTGAATCTATTCAGCGCAGTGCATATGGACCCGCACCGGCTCGATCTGAAAGGGCTAAGACTATCCGCGTTGGGCGGACAGTTTACGGGCGACGCGTCGATGGAGGATTTTGCGCGCTACAGCGTGAATGGCAATCTTCGCAATCTCGACCTGCAGACGGCCGCGCGCGCGTTCGGCCAGAAGGGCTTGCCCTATGATGGCGTGGTATCGGGGCCGTTGCGAGCACAGGGCGACTTGAAATCAGCCCGGGCGAAGTTGGCTGTCGCAAACGCGAATCTTTCGATCGCACCAGGGCGCCGCGGCATACCCGTGACGGGAAAGCTCAACGCCGAGTACAACGGGGAAACGAACAACATCAGTGTTGCGAACTCCTATATTGCGCTGCCGAACACGCGCCTCAATCTGAGCGGCTCCTTAAACAAGCAGGTAAATCTGGACCTGACCTCGGCGAATCTGAATGACCTGCTTGCCGCAATTCCAGGGAGCAAGCCGGCAATCCGGCTGGAAGGCGGCAAGGCGCGATTCACGGGGTCTGTCACTGGCGGTCTGAACGCACCTCGCATAGCAGGCCATCTCGCCGTCACCCAATTCAGCGTTGAAGGGCGACGATTCGATTCGCTCGCAGCAGACGTGGCGGCCGCCAGGAATCGCGCAGCCGTGAGCAACGGGAGTCTGCAACGCGGACCCATGCAAGCGCAATTCGCAGCGGCTGTGGGACTGCGCGACTGGTCGCCGAAACCGAATCAGCCCCTGCAAGCCACAGCGAGTATCCGGAATGGAGATCTGGCGGATGTGATGGTGCTTGCGGGGCAGCCTCCGGCCGGCTATGCGGGCGCGCTCAGCATGGACGCGAGCGTAGGAGGGACGATCGGGAATCCGACTGGATCGGCGAACCTGCAAGTCGTGAACGGGATGTTGAAGGATGAGCCGTTCGACCGGCTGCAGGCGAGGGTCAACATGGCCGACCAGTTGATCACGATTCCGGCGGCGTCTCTGCAGGCTGGAAATGCGCAGATTACGGCAACGGCCGAGTTCCAGCATCCGCGGGATAGCCTTGACACTGGCCAATTGCACGCGCACGTGCAGAGCAATCAGGTGGACCTGGCACAGGTGCGCAACTTGCAGCGCGAACGCCCGAACACGGCCGGCTTGCTGAATCTGAATGCTGATGTGACTGGCTCGTTGACGACGAAAGAGTTTTTGCTGACCAGCGTGAATGCAGATGCGTCCGCACGAGGTCTTCGGTTTGACGGACAGAATTACGGCGACGTGAATGCAAAGGCGTGGACGAATGTGCAGACGGTGAACTACGACGTCAACTCGAATTTCGCGGGTTCAGATCTAAAGGTAACCGGACGAACCCAGCTTGCACACGACTATCCGACGGTTGCGGATGCAACACTGCGCAATCTGCCTGTAGAGAGAGTTCTGGTGCTTGCGAAACGAACCGACATTCCTGCGAGAGGCAATCTGTCCGGGACCGCGCATTTCGCGGGAACGATCGAACATCCTGAAGGCAATGTGGATCTCGATCTAGCAAATGCTGTTCTTTATGACGAGCCCATTGACCACGTGCGGGCCCGCGTCAGTTACCTTGCGCAGCGTGTGGATGTACCTCTGCTCCAGGTAGTATCGGGACCATCCAGGATCGATCTGACGGCGCGCTACGACCATCCCGCGACCGATCTCAATACCGGCGATCTGCAGTTTGATGTGAAAAGCAGCCGCATCGATCTCGC
The DNA here is from genome assembly GCA_964464925.1 of uncultured Solibacteraceae bacterium. GTDB lineage: Bacteria > Acidobacteriota > Terriglobia > Bryobacterales > Bryobacteraceae > CAYXLI01. The sequence goes on from CAYXLI010000004.1 coordinate 100,974, forward strand.
GCGGATCCGGAATGTGCAGAAGGCTCGTCCGGGGCTAGGCGGCGTTCTGCAGATTGCGGCCGCAGGATCGGCCGCGGTGCGCAACGGCACTCCGCAGGTGCTACTGCGTGATCTGAACGCGGATGTCGGAGCAACGGGCATCAGCGCACAAGGCAAGAACTTTGGTGACGTCACGCTGAAGGCCTCCACAACTGCCGGACGGTTGAACTTCGCGTTGGACTCCAATCTGGCGGACGCTTCCATCCACGGACAAGGGAACGCGCAACTGAGCGGAGACTACCCGGTAAATGCGGAGCTCAACTTCAAGGACGTGCTTTGGAGCCACGTGCAACCGCTCATAGGCAGCAGCGATGGACAGCCGTTGCGCTTTGAGGCGGCGACCGACGGCCAGGTTACCGTGGCGGGCCCGGTGCTCAAGACCGATCAACTCCGCGGGGCATTGAACGTCGGGCGGTTGCAGCTGAACACGATCCCGAGAACAGGCGCGCACGACCGGGCTGTGACGATTCGGAATGAAGGTCCGATTGCGGCGACCCTGGACCGGGGAACTGTGCGAATCACCAGTGCTCACCTTGTCGGACCGCAAACGGACATTCAGGCAATGGGTACTGCGAATCTCTTGCAGACGCGTGCCCTCGACCTCACTCTGAAAGCGAATACGAACATCGGCCTGCTGCAGAACTTCAGTCCGGATATTTACTCGTCGGGAAATGTCGTGCTTGCAACGACGGTGCGGGGAACGGTGGATAAGCCGCTGATGAATGGAAGGCTGGAACTGCAGAATGCCTCGATCAACTACGTCGATTTCCCGAATGGCATCGCGAACGCGAATGGAGTCGTGATGTTCAGCGGCAACACAGCTACTGTTCAGAACATGACGGCGCAGTCGGGCGGCGGGCAAGTGACGCTATCGGGATTCGTGGGATTGGGCGATACACTGCGTCTCGGCTTGCGTGCGAGAGCAAATGACGTGCGCGTGCGAACACAGCAGGGCGTCAGCGTCGTACTGAATACATTTGTGAATCTGACTGGAACGACACAGGCCAGCTTACTTTCAGGCACTGCAACGATCACACGCATCACGTACGCTCCGCAGAGCGATCTCGGTTCTATCCTGACCCGCTCCGGTCCGCCCGTACAGGCGCCGGTCGCGCCGAATCCGATGCTGAACAACATGCGGCTGGATGTACGGGTGCGAACCTCTCCTTCCACGGCCGTGCAGGCGTCGCTTGCCCAGAACATACAAATGGACGCCGACCTGCGAGTGCGCGGAACCGCGGCTGTACCGAGTGTTCTGGGACGCGTAGCTATCAATGAGGGTGATCTCGTGTTTTTCGGCTCTAAATACCGCGTCAGTTCGGGGACGATCGCCTTCTATAATCCGGTGCGGATCGAACCGGTATTGAACGTAACGCTGGAGACTCAGGCCAAGGGGGTGAACGTAGTCCTGACCGTCACTGGACCGGTGGATAATATGAAGCTGAGTTACACGTCTGACCCGCCGCTGCAGTTCCAGGAGATCGTAGGCTTACTCGCATCGGGCAAGACACCTACGTCCGATCCGACTCTGTTGGCCAACCAACCATCTCAACCGCCGCAAAGCTTTCAGCAGATGGGCGAGACCGCGCTGGTGAGTAAGGCCATCACCGATCCGGTAGCAAGCCGGCTGGAGCGCGTCTTCGGCGTCAGCCAGCTTAAGATCGACCCTACCTTTACGACTGGATCCGACCTGCCACAGGCGCGTGTTACTCTGCAGCAGCAGGTGGCCACGAATCTGACGTTTACTTATGTGAGCGCGCTGAATGATCCGAATGCGCAGATCGTTCGTATCGAATGGTCACTCAACCCGCAGTGGTCCGCCAACGCAGTGCGCGACGAGAACGGAATCTTCAGCATCAATTTCACGTACAAGAAGCAGTTTCGTTAGGAACTTCCTGCTGAATCGGAAGCGTGAAGTGGAAAGTGGAGCCATCACCGGGCGACGACTCCAGCCAGATAGTGCCACCATAGTGCTCCACGATGCGTTTGCAAAGAGCCAGGCCGATCCCAGTACCCGCAACATGCCGGCCGTGCAGACGCCGAAAGACACCGAAGATATGATCGTGGTACTTGGGCTCGATCCCAATTCCGTTGTCGCGCACCGAGAAGAGCCAATGCTCAGCGTGGCGTTCGCAGGAGACCACAATGACCGGAGCCCGGTCGGGGGAGCGGTATTTGACGGCATTTCCGATCAGGTTCTGGAACAGTTGAACGATGTGAGCATCGAAAGCCCAAACTGCGGGTAAGGTTTGGACGTCGATCGTCGCGCCGGAGTCCGCAATGGCCTGTGCAAGGTTATCGATTGCCTGCTTCACGAGAGCGGAAGTGTCTAACCGGTGCCTATGCGCCGTGCCGTCCAACGCCTGCGTGTAAAGGAGAAGGTCCCGCAGAAGATTGTTCATGCGTCTGGCGCTTGTGTGAACCATCGCGAGGAAGTCTTTCTGCTCTCCCTCCAGATGCCCCTTCATACTGCGCGAAAGCAATTCCGAGTAGAGCGAGACATTGCGCAGCGGTTCCTGCAGATCGTGTGCGGCCGCATAGGCGAATTGCTCCAATTGCTCGTTATAACGGCGCAGCTTCACTTCCGCCTCCTTGAGCCGCTGAATATCGGTGGAGGTCCCAATCCATTGAATAATTTTGCCCGCCCTATCCTTCAGCGGAACGGCGCGGCCCATGAACCAACAGTAAGTGCCGTCATGCCTCCGATAGCGAACTTGCACCTCGAAACGGCCGTCCATCGCGACGGCTTCCTGGAATTGACGTTCCACTTCGGGTATATCATCCGGGTGAATGATACTGTGCCACCCACGTTTTTGAACGTCTTCCAAAGATAAACCAGTGAACTCTTGCCAGCGACGATTCGTGTAGATAGGAGTGCCATGCGCGTCACGGGACCATATGAAGTCCGGCACTGCGTCGCCCAGAGTGCGATAAAACGCCTCCTTCTCTTCAAGGACCTGCTCGGCGCGCTTCCGATCCGTGATGTCGTGGGTGATGCCGAGAATCTGAACCAGTTGTCCGACTTCTCCCAGTACCGGCACGTACGTAATCACCAGATAAAGCTGCTCGGAGCGCACGTGGAAGCGGCACTCCGTGTGCTGGACGCTGCGCGTCTCGATGCAACGCTTCAGAGCCGGCAGATAGCAGTCGAAGATTTCCTCCGGGAAGAGTTCCTCATCGCGGCGTCCGACGACGTCCTCGCGGGACCGTCCTACCACTTCAAGACCACGTTCGTTCATGAACTGGATTCGGCGGTCCTCATCATAGATGACGAACACGTCAGGAACATTTTCAATGGCAAGCCGGAACCGGCTTTCGCTGATGCGCAGCGATTCGCCAGTTTTGAATAGCTCCGCGGTGCGCTCCTGGACTCTTCTCTCCAGTTCGTCCCGCGCTTGACGAATCGCTTCAGTTTGAACGCGCACGCGACGCCGCAAGGTGACAGCCCAAAGCACCGAGAGCGCGACGAGGGCCAGCAGCCCCGAAGCAATACGCAACGCAATTTCGCGAGTGATTTGCGGCGCCGGCTTGAGTACTTGAATGTCAGACAGTGAACGGAGAAGCAGATCGAAGGACCGCGGCAGTCCGTGCTCATCGACATGAACACTGCACACGCCGGTCACCGCCACGTAGCTGCCCCGAGATAGTGATTTCGGGTGTTTGAGTGAGCTTCGCCGCGGCAGACGGGCAGAAAACACACTGGCACCATCCTGGACAATCAGCGTGACCTCTTCCGCTGAGCGGGAAATCTCCAACAGGGTTCCTGAAATCCGCAACAAAGTCGCATCGGGCGAGGCCGGAACATTGCCGTGGGTGCGGGAGAGCACGTCCTCGGCCCTGACGCTGCGAGCGGCAGGCTCTACTCCCCGGCGCAAGAATCGGACTAGAGCGCTATCGAGCACTGCGGAAAATGGACCCACGGCAGGAAATCCGACAACCTCTACAAGATCACCGGGAGGAATGTCCGGGACAGATGCGGTTTGGACGAACATACCCTCACTACCTTGCTGGATGTAGATTCCACCATGGGTTCGCAGCGTGACCACGCCTTGCACTCTGATCCTTTTGGGCAGCATCGGGCCCGAGTGGAAGGCTAACAGACTGTTCATCGGAACGAGTTCCGCATCGAAAGGATTCTCGAGACCGGGCTTCACCACCTCCATATCTCCCGGGCGGGAGATGACCAGGCTGTTGCGTTGAAACTGACGGCGGTCATTGGAAAGCACCACACAGACGCCGCGCACACGAACTGTGGAATCGAGCAGCCTTTCCTCCGCGAGCGTGCCCGGATCGCGGAGGTAAGCCCAAACCTCGCCCCCGCCGAGATAAAGCTTTATTGCGAGTGCGTTCCATTCCCAAATTGGACGGTCAACCCTCTCGACTGACCGAACGGTACCTTCGACTTCGACGTAATCGTTGTCGCAGCTTCCTGAGGAGAGCTCGCGCCAACCCACCGATTTCGCGGCGGGAAACGGCACATTGGCTAGAATACGGATCTGTTCTGCGCGAACCGCGGGGGCGAAGTTGCCTGGTGAAGCAATTCCATCTACTTCCACGGCTTGACCGGTCTCCGCTTTAAAGCCGATGACATCTCCCGCAGATATATAAATGGCGCCAGTCTGGTCCTGCAAAGCGAAGCCGGCCCATTCGGGGAAAGAGGCCGTGATCACGCCTCGCAAACGAACCCTGGAATTGTCTTTAAGTTGTTGTTTTGATTGCGATTTAACGCTAGATGCGGTCGAAACGGGGAGACAGAGAGTAAGCGATGGCAGGACAAGGAAGATCGATGTCAGTCGGCACACGTGCCCTAAACGCGTAGGATTCACCACTGGACAGTATGTAATTTATCACACGGTTAAGGGCGACCTGGGGGTGAGAGCGAGCCTCCGGAGCAATGGCGATTACCTGAATAACATTGGCGCGAACTCAATCAGGTAGTCGCGCCAATTCAGCCATGTGTGCCCACCGGGAGTCTCCTTGAGGACCGGGGCGAATCCATGCTTCTTCAGCATCTCGACCGTCGCCTTCGTATTGGGCATGAGTGCGTCTTCGACGCCTGTCGCGAACCACAGGGTCTTGAGACCCGGCTTGAGACCGGGGTTGTCCAGCATGGCTGCGTGCGTCTCTTCCCAGTTTGCAGGGGCTACGGGCGGGCCCGCGCCGCGACGGGCGGCGAGCACACCGGAACTGAATACTCCAACATAGCCGAATTTATCCAGATGCGACATCGAAATGTTCAAGGTCTGGCTGCCGCCCATCGAGAGTCCCGCGATGGCGACGTGGCTGCGATCTGTCAGTACGCGATAATTCTTCTCGACATGCGGCATTATGTCCTTTTCAAAATCGTCGAGGAACTCATCCCGCGGCCCGCGCACGTTGCTGGTGGACGTGTGGCCCGCGGGCATCACCACAATCATCGGCTGCGCCTTTTTCGCTGCGATCAAATTGTCAAGGATGAAGCCGGCTCGGCCAATGGACGTCCATGCGTCATCGGAGTCGCTGGCGCCGTGCAGAAGGTAGAACACGGGGTATTTGGCCGTTCCCGTGCCATATCCGGGCGGCGTATACACGTGCATGCGCCGGTCACGAGCGAGAGCGGACGAATAGTAGTGAACCGATTCGACTGATCCATGCGGAACATTGCGGGTGTCCATCAGATCGGATCCGGCAACCGGCACAACACTCCAGCTCATCGAGTTCGATTCGCTCACTGCCGGGTTATGAGGATCCACGGTGGGTACGCCGTCGATCAGGAATGTGTAGCGGTAAGCGCCGGGTTCGACCGGCCCGGATATGGCCGTCCACACGCCTTGTTCATCCTTGGTAAACACAGTGACGTCGCGCGACGCCTTCGGGATGTCACCGGCTTGCAGTGCTACGGTCTTGGCGCCGGGCGCGAGGACGCGGAAGGTGATGGAGTGATCAGGCGAAACCTCAGGGGAAACCACAGCGTTTTGCGCGTGGGCCGAGCACGCGAGAAGTGTCGCGGCGAGATACGAAACGTGCGCGAAACCGCGGAGTGTGTACATAGGTTTGTCCAGACACAGTCTACATCGTTACGGCGACCTACAGAAACTGCTCTAGCCCGCTCATAGTCCGATAAGTACTACCCGTTCCGAATGGGCATTTTTAAGCTAGAGGAGGACTGATATGGCGGTTGAAACCCTGGAAGATTTGTTGCTCGAAGAAATTCGCGATCTTTATGATGCCGAAAAGCAACTGGTAAAAGCTCTGCCGAAGATGGCGAAGGCGGCGACCGATGACGATTTGAGATCCGCTTTCGAAGAACACCTGGAGGAAACAAAGGGCCAGGTTGCACGGTTGGAGCAGGTGTTCGAACGGCTCGACACCCAGGCGAAAGGCAAGCCGTGCAAAGCGATGAAGGGCCTTGTGGCGGAAGGCCAGGAAGTGATGGAAGAAGACGCGATGGAGAGCCTGACCGACCTGGCGTTGATTGGCGCTGCCCAGCGCGTGGAACATTATGAAATCTCGGCGTATGGGACTGCGCGCACGTTTGCAGAGAAGCTAGGGAACAAGGAAGTGGCGCGGCTATTGGAGCAGACGCTAAAGGAAGAAGAGACCGCGGACAAGAAGCTGACGGACATCTCTTTGCGGATCCTGGAGAACACTAGCGACGAGAGCGAAGAAGAGGAAGAAGAAGTCGAGGCGTAAAGTTCTCAAGACTGAATGGTTGCCATACGGGGACGCTGGTAGGTGTCCCCGTTTTCGTGTAAACTGACTGTTGAAGTTTTAACTCTATCTTGCTCAAGGGGAGTTGCTTATGGCCTCGACAGTGTGGAAAGGCTACATCGCTTTCGGACTTATCTCGATCCCGATCCGGCTGTTTACGGCTGCCAGGGATGAGAGGGTCAGCTTCAACCAACTCCATCGCGAATGCAACACCCGGATTAAACAGCAGCTTTATTGCCCCACATGCGATCGCACGGTGGAACGCTCCGAGATCGCCAAAGGCTATGCCACGGGGAAGGACAGCTACGTCCTGGTAGAAGAAGAAGAGATCAAGAAGATTGCGCCGACTTCCTCAGAGACGATGGAGATCGTGCAATTTGTCCATCTGGACGAGATCGATCCTCTGTACTTCGACGCCTCCTACTTCATCGTGCCTGAGGAACCAGGGCGGAAGGCCTACACGCTTCTGCTCCAAGTAATGAAGAACTTGAACTATGTGGCGTTAGCTCAAGTTACCATGCACCAAAGAGAGTACACGGTGGTGCTGCGGCCGTACGAGAACGGTCTGACGCTGCACACGATGTACTACGCGAATGAAGTCCGGAAGGTGACTGAGTATGAAGGGCTTACGCAGGCAGAGTTAAAGGAACAGGAAGTGAGCATGGCCGAGAAGCTGATTCAGGCTCTCGCCAAGCCATTCGAGCCCGAAGCGTTTCACGACGAATACCAAAAGAAGCTGCTGGAACTCGTGGAAGCCAAGGGTGAGGGCAAGCAGATCACCGGCACGCCTTCAGCTCGCCTGGCTCCTGTGATCGATCTGATGAAGGCCTTAGAGAGCAGCCTTGCGGAAGTGCAACGGCCAGCAGGCACACCTGCAAAGAAGAAAGCCGCAGCGCGAGCGACGAAGGCGACGGAGCCGGTTGCTATCGACGCCCCGAAGAAACGAGCGTCTCGCGGGTAGGTTCCAGTAGCTCTTCCAGATAGTGCTTCCAAACCGCAGCCAGCGTGTGCGTTCCATGACCGCGAGTCTGCGTTGTGGCTGGCAGCAGGACATAGCGCCCATGCGGGACGCGGGCAATTCCCTTCTCCATGATGCCCAGCTCCGGTGGGTTGATCTCATCGTCGGCGGAATTGATTGCGAGCAGCGGAGCGCTAATCTTTTCCAGATTCTTGGAAGGGTCGTAGTCGCGCGACGAGTCCACCTGGTACAGCAGATCGTTAGCATCCAGGCCAGGACGCTTCAGGTAGTCGGTAACCCGTTTCTCATAGTCATTTTCGGCATCTTCTCGAGTGGACCCGGACTTCTGCATATCCAGCGGGGCGCTCCCCATCAACAACAGAATATAAGCGGCCATTCTCAGGCCGCGTGGCGGGCGGCTGTACTCGCCACCCCTCCACTCGGGATCTCCCTGAATGGCTTCCTTTAGCATGCGACGCCAAAGATAGTTCCGGCCTGTGATCGGAGCAGGTAGACTCGCCAGCGGCATGAGCCCGTCCATGAACTCCGGCCAAGTCTCGCCCCATAGCCACGTGTGCATGGCTCCCATCGAAGTGCCCATCACTAGACGGAGGTGGTTGATATGTAGGTGCTCCGTAACGAGACGGTGTTCGGCCTCGACCATATCCCGGTAGGAGTAGTGAGGAAAGCGCATGCGCAGGCCGTTGCTTGGTTTGCTGGAGCCGCCATGGCCGATGTCGTCGGGCAGAATGAGATAGTACCTGGTAATATCGAGCGGCTGGCCAGGCCCGAACAGTTGGCCGGCAAAGCGCTCATTCACGAATTGCGCGCCCGAACCGCCGGTTCCATGCATGATGAGGACTGCGTTGCGAACTAATCCGGTGCTATCGCGCTGCGGCGTGCCGAGGGTACGGTAATGGATGCGGAGCGGCTTCAATTCTTCTCCATTGGCGCATCGGAAAACGGGAATTGTGAAGTCGCCTTCGGAGGGCGCGGGCAACTGAGCGGAAGCTACTACGGCTAGCGCACTAACAGCCAAGACTGCTTTACTGGTAGTAATGAGAATGCGGCAATTCTTCATCGGTCTGATCCTATCAGGGTGTTTTCATACGATGGCACAATCGCAAACTTCCATTCCAGATCTAGTTCAATTGCAAAAGATGATAGCCCGGTTCGCACCGGCGAAGCTCGCTGCCGACACGTCGAAGCTCTCGCCTGGGGACAAGAAGGCACTGGAGAAACTGCTCGCGGCGGCGCACCTGGTAGACCATCTTTTCATGCAGCAGTACTGGAGTGGCGATCTGGCGCTCTACGAGAAGCTGAAAGAGGATACGACGCCGCTCGGAAAGGCGCGGCTGCATTATTTCTGGCTGAACAAGGGACCTTGGTCGGCGCTGGATGCGCATCGTGCATTCCTGCCGGATGTGCCGGCGCATCGGCCGGCGGGCGCAAACTTTTATCCCGAGGACATGAAGAAGGAAGAATTCGAGTCCTGGGTAAAAACTTTGCCAGAGGACAAGAAGAAAGAAGTGCAGGGATTTTTTTCGGTAATTCGCAGGGAGAATGGCAAGCTGACATCGATTCCGTTCAGCAAGGCGTACTCGGCGGATCTACACAAACTTGCAGCGTTGCTGAAGGAAGCGGCAGCCGCGACGGACAACGCGACGTTGAAGAAGTTTCTGAACCTGCGTGCCGATGCTTTTCTTTCGGACGATTACTATGCCAGCGACGTGGCGTGGATGGATCTGGACGCGCCGCTGGACGTAACCATCGGACCATATGAAACATACAACGATGGAATCTTCGGATATAAGGCATCGTTCGAGGCTTATGTCACACTGCGGGATGACAACGAGACGAACAAGGTGAAGTTCTTTTCCGATCATCTGCAGGAGATTGAGAACAACCTGCCGCTCGATGGGAAGTATAAGAATCCTAAGATTGGCGCGCTGGCGCCGATCCGTGTAGTGAACCAGATCATCGCGACCGGTGATGGCGCCCACGGCGTGCGGACGGCGGCGTACAACCTGCCCAATGATGAGCGCGTGACTGTGGAAAAGGGTACCAAGCGCGTGATGCTGAAGAACGTGCAGGAGGCGAAGTTCCACAGCACGTTGATTCCAATCTCCAAGCGGGTGTTAGGCGCCAAGGCACAAGAGGATCTCAGTTTCGATTCGTTCTTCACCCACATTCTGGCGCATGAGCTGACACATGGCATCGGGCCGCATCAGATCAAGGTGAGCGGGCGCGACAGCACTCCGCGGCAGGAATTGAAAGAACTGTACAGCGCCATCGAAGAGGCCAAAGCCGACGTGTGCGGGCTCTATATGTTGCAGTACATGTACGACCACAGCCAACTACCGGGCGCTGCCGCAGCGGAGCGAAAGCTATACACCAGCTTCCTGGCATCGGCGTTCCGTACGTTGCGGTTCGGTTTGAATGAGGCTCACGGCAAGGGCATGGCGATGCAGTTCAATTACCTTGTGGGCAAGGGCGGCTTCGTTCACAATAGCGACGGAACGTTTTCCGTGAATTACGACAAGATCAAGGGGGCAGTGCGGGATCTGGCTCATGATCTGCTGACCATTGAAGCGACCGGCAACTATGCAGAGGCGAAGCGCTGGCAGACGGAGTTGGGAACGCTCCGGCCGGAGATGGAGCAGGCTATCGCGAAGCTGATCGACCTCCCGGTGGATATCGACCCAGGCCAGTAGAACGAGCGACTACCGCTTTACTTGCTCGGTGTTTGGCTCCGGAACTGGCTCTCCCATGACGTGCGCCATCAATCGCATCAAGTCTGACACATTGGTTAAGGCCTGATCGAGTTCCACCCCGCACAGATAGCCACCCGGTACCGGCGCACTGTAACAGATCTCACCTAAGAGAATGCAATTGTTGATGTCGATCCTCACTGCACTATCGGCGCGTAGCGGCTGGTCAACGACGAAGCGTAAACCATTGCCGGAAACGTTCAGAACTTTGACGGGTAGGCGGCGATCTCCTTCGCCGAGCAATACCAACTCAGCTTGCTGATCTGTGGAAAAACGAGGTTCACGGCGCCGATCCAACATACTTCCTCTTTTCGGCTAGGATTGCGGAAAGTTTGACAGAATTTGCACGTCCAGTGTGCCTGCGACGTCATGTCTCATGACAAAAATGCTCCGATCCATCCTACTGGTTCTTGTTGCCTCCGCCGCGGCGCATGCGGGAGTTATCAAGGTGTTTGTCGTCGATCACCAAAGCGGCCAGCCCCTCGCACATACGCGCGTGATCCTTCAGCCGCTGGTTCGCGCGGGAGAAAGCGCCAAAGAGCTCACCGTATTCACAGACCGGTTTGGCCAATATGCGTTCTCAAATATTGATGCAGGTGTTTACTTGCTGACGGCGAAGAAGGCGAACTATGCCGACGCGCGCCACGGCCAAAAATCGTGGCGCCAACCCGGACTTCCATTCACGCTGATACAAGACGGCGAGTTCGTGACACAGCTTCGTATGCACCGGCTTGGGGTGATTACCGGAGAGGTAGTCGACGAAAACCGGGTCGGCATCCCGGGAGTTCCTGTGTATGCGTACCACTTCAGTACGCACATGAAGCTCGCAGGCAAGGGAGAGAGCGACGATCGGGGCGCGTTCAGAATCCCCGGATTGCCACAGGGACGATATCTCATCCAGTCCGGCAGCCGGCAGGTAGACGACCGAGGTCTGATGCCTACGTTCTACGGCCAAACCACGCGCGCTTCCGATGCTCGCACCTCCGATGTGCTGATCGAGTCCGAAACGCCCGGCGCCCTGATTGAGCCCTACCTCGGTAAGCTGCTCACCCTGAAGGTCTCGACCGTTGCACCGCCCGAGGTCACGGTCACCGTCGGGCTATATACGGACGCAGGCAAGCGCGAGTCACAATTCAAAGGGCCCGGCACGGCCACTTTCGACGAGCTTGCTCCGGGCAACTACGATGTTCTGGTCCAGACCAATGACCGGCCACCCACGAGTTCTTATCGGCGCGTGAATCTCGGGCGTGACGGAGACGACATTTCATTGCAGCTTTCCCGGTCTCCACAGTGGCGGGTGGATTGCCTCGATTCCCGCGGAGGACCTGTGGATTCGCGCAACTTCCATGTGTTCGCCCGGCGGAAAATGCCGGCCGAAGAACAATTCCAGCCCTTGCCATGCGGTTTGAGCATTACGACGCCTGGGCTTTGGGAGATTACGGCAGTGGCGCCGCAGGGGTGGTATTTCGCCGGCTCCGATGCCCGGCGGTCGGACGAATCCTATGACGTCGACATCGTAAACGGGCGTAGTATGGTGAACACGACGGTGAAGTTCTCTTCCAGGCCCGCCGATGTGAAGGGCAGCGTTAAGGCACGGAATGACCAGTCTGCGGCGGGTATCCCGGTTTTCCTGATCCCGATCGATTTGGACCTGCGTATCCGGCTGGCGAACGGCGTCCTGCAGGCTCGTGCGGACCCGGACGGGAATTTCTGGTTCACCGCAATTCCACCGGGGCGTTACGAAGTCGTAGCCACATGGGAAACAACAGAAATCGATGCGCGTGAATGGGTTCCGGGGGCGGAAAAGGGGATCACCGTGCAGGAAGGCGGGGTGGAGCAGGTGGAGATCAAGATTCGAGAGAACTAGTCCAAACGGCATCGTCAGCAGAAAAATCTGAGGCAGAAATATTCATACTCAAGTCGACATCACCGATAAGGGTTATTGAGGAGGCTTGATCAGGCCTTATATGAAAGTCAACGATTCGAACACAGCGAATCTGGGAAACGTCGGATCCTCGAATGTTGGGAAGGCTGCCGAGACTGAAGGGGCAAGCCGGACTAAAGAGAAACAAAGCATTGGGACGGGTGGTTCTGAGCCGGATCGTGTTTCCTTGTCGAACCTCAGCGGTTCCCTACGAGCGGCGCTGACTGAATCGCCCGAACGCGAAGCGCGCCTGGAAAAGCTCAGCGCTGAGGTATCCAGCGGACGCTATCACGTTGATTCGAATACTCTCAGCAAGGACATCGTCAGCGACGCATTCGGGAAATGACTGGCCAACTAGTGGACGAGGTCCGGGGGATCCGCCGACTTCTGACCGAGGCTTCCCGGGAACTGGAGACGCCAACCGCCGATTCGATGTCCGCGTGCGCAGACCGGTTACATGAAGCGATCAGCCTCCTGGCCGATGTTGAACGGCTTGCCCTTCGAGCTCCGGAATCGGACCGGCTTGTGCTGCGCGAAGAGGTGCACGCCCTCCGCCGCGAACTCCATCTGATCGGACGGCTGCTCGCCCAAGCCGCCCAACTTCAGATTGGGTGGGCTCAACTGCTGGGCGCGATCCCTGCCAGCTACAACGCCACAGGCAAGGTAGACGATCCGGTCCGCCCCTCGCTGGAAATAAAGGCTTGATCCATGGGAAACGTTCTTTCTTCCATCCTCGCCACGTCGGCCAGTATGCGTGCGTTCGGCCAAGGGCTGAACGTCACGCAGACGAACGTCACAAACGCTTCCACTCCCGGTTATGTCAAACAGACACAGGTATTCGAGTCCGATACCTTCGACCTTTCGCGTGGGCTGCCAGGGGGGGTGAAAGCGGGCCAACTGCTCAGTTCCCGGAATGAATACGCTGAACTTGCAGTCCGCCGCAACCAGCAATCCGTGGGCGAGGCGCAACAGCGATCTACAGATTTGGCACAGATCGAGCCGATTTTTACTCTGGCGGAAGGCGCAGGTATTTCGGGCGCTCTCAGCCGCTTCTTCCAGAGCTTCAGTGAACTCAGCGTTACGCCGAACAGCGATCCGTCGCGGCAGGCGGTGCTCGACCGGGCCCGGGAGCTCGCAAGCAGCTTCAATCAGACCGCCTCACAACTTCAGAACGCCAGTTCGGCGGCCGATCACGATATCCGCGGGACGGTCGATTCCATCAACAAGCTGCTTTCTACTATGCAGACGCTCAACTCGGACGTTCGCCAGAACTATGAGATGGCTTCGGACCCGACTTTTGACGCCAAGGCCCACAATACGCTCGAGCAGCTCTCCGAACTCGTCGATTTCACCGCACTGCGCCAGGGTGACGGCACCACCGAAATCCTGATTGGCGGGCAGACCACTGCCTTGATTGGAGACCACCTATACCCTCTGCAGGTAGATGTAAGCGGAGTGAACGCCTCGGTTCTGGACAGCCAGGGAACCAACATCAGCAGGCAGGTCAGCAGCGGGCGGCTCAGCGGCCTTCTTGCTACACGAAACAGTTCGATTCCGTCTTACCTCGATTCGTTGAATACGCTGGCAGGTACTGTCGCCGACCGTGTGAATTCGACCCTTGCCTCCGGCATCGACGCAAACGCAAATACTCCTTCACAGAACCTCTTCCAGTACGACAACGCAATCGGCGCCGCCCAAACACTCACGACCAATAACCTCGCACCCGCTGACGTTGCGGCCGCGCTCCCTACAGCGCCCGGCGGCAACGGCAACGCCCTTGCGCTTGCGCAACTGGCTGGATCGCGCCAGATAAATGGGTACACCTTCACCCAGTTCTACGGGACAATCGGGGGCGCGGTCGGCCGCGACCTCTCCGCTGTGAAAGAGGAAGTGCAAACGCGTGAGTCTCTATTGGCCCAGGCGCGTAGTTTCCGGTCGGATGAGTCCGGCGTCTCGCTCGATGAAGAGGCCGCCCGTCTGATCGAGTTCCAACGGAGCTACCAAGCCTCTGCAAAGCTGGTCAGCGTTCTGAATGATCTATCCGATACGGTTCTAGGAATTCTGAAATGATTGACTACCTGGATGCATCCTCGCGCCGCTTCCTCACTGACCTCGGGGGAATCTCCCAGCGCCTTGATCACGCGCAACGCCAGCTCTCGTCCGGCAAGCGCATGAACACGGTTTCCGACGATCCGGACCAGGTCGGACTTCTTCTGCAGTACCGAGCGGACACGGACATGAACGAGCGCATCAAGACGGATCTTGGCCGCGTAAAAACTGAGGTCGATACCGCCGAGAATGTAATGCAGACTACCGTCAAATTGATGGAGCAGGCGCGCGTCCTCACCACGCAGGGCGCAACCGGGACCGCGACGCCGGAGATGCGCTCCGCCCTAGCGACCCAGCTTGGGAATATCCTTCAGCAGATGACCAGTCTGTCGAATACCACTGTGGAAGGACGATATATCTTCAGCGGTGATAGCGATCAGGTTGCGCCATATACGATCGACCTTACCCAAGCAGTTCCTTACAGCGCTTACCAGGGCACCACGGCAACCCGGCAAGTGTTGCACTCTGCAGGCACGACCATCCCGGTCGCAAGAACTGCTCAAGACATCTTTGACAGCCCAAACCCGGGGCAGAGCGTTTTCGCTGCAATAAACGCCGTCCGGTTGGCATTCCAATCGAATAACCAGGCGGCAATTGACGCCGCTGTTCCGAATGTCGACAGCGCCGGAGTGTACCTCAACGTGCAGCACGCCTTTTACGGATCCGCACAACTTCAGGTGAACGATGCCATCGATACTGCCGACAGGACCACGGTCCGCCTCAAGACTCAGATCAGTCAGATGGAAGACGCAGACATGACGGCTTCCATTCTGGAACTGAACGACGCCACTACGCAGCAGCGGGCTGCGCTCGAAAGCCGCTCAAAGATGCCACGGAACAGCCTGTTTGATTACTTAGGGTAGGTTTGCCCTAATATCGGAACCATGCCCGCTGCTCCCGGTTCTCGCGGTCCAGCAGCACCGTAGCCGTAAAACCGCCCGCCGCGGGACTTGAGAACCGCAGATCGGTGGCGTCGACGCGAGTGCCGTTCTCGATTTCCGCTGCGGGACTTGCCCGCAGCAGCACTAGCGGCGAAAACTCCAGAAGCGCGGCCATCGGCACAGCCCGCTTCGCCGCCTGAATCGCAGCGCTGTCCTCCGGCTTCAGGTACTTCCTTCCGCCGGCCGGATCGAATTCCCTGTTCAACCGGAATGTGAAGACGAAATAGGCCGAATCTGTTTCTACGACTCCCCTCCAAACGAGTGGATCCAGAGCGGTAGGGTACGCGCCCACGCGACGTGGCGCCTCACCGTCGTAAAGCCGGGACTGCTGTTCCGCAATCACCCTCTGGTGCAGGACTGCACGCCCACAGTCATACAAAAAAATGAATGCTAAGGCTGTTTGCGCCAACCCCACGCCACCGGTCCGCTTCGCTCCGATTTCGCTGCTTACTAATCGCGAGAGCAGCGGCCACACGGCTGCCACGATTAGCACCAGCCAGATCCATACATCCACGATGTTCGTGATATTCAGGCCGGGCCAGCCGTCCGAAAACGGTAAAAAGAGGCGGATGCCGTATTGATTCGTGGAGTCGAACAGGACGTGACTCGACACTCCGATTAGCGCGAGTCCCCACGCGGGAAAGAACCGGATCGCACTCTTGCGAAATAACGACCGGCACACCAGCAGAACCAGCGCGGCCATGACCGGAATCATTACGATGGAGTGGGTAATCCCACGATGATAGTGGAAGTAAGAATCTACCCCACCCGCCGCGGAGAGGGCATCCAAATCTGGCGCGTTCGCTGCTAATACCAGGATTGCCGTTGCACGCGATGAGAATCTATTCAGTCCCGCCCTGCTCAACAGCACCCCGGTGAGCGAATGCGTCAGATTATCCATGGTGCAAGGCGTAGAACTCCGGCGGAACCAGAAGTCGCACCGCATCTTTTACAATGCCGAACCGGGCCGGCCCGCGCCCGGCATATTCACCGTCAATCTGCATATAAACGCGCGGATCCGCCGCGGCACTCACCTCGATCGAGGAAGCCCGAAGCACCTGTACTCCCGATATCCGCGGTAGCTGATTCGTGAGCACCCCGGCGAAATACTTCAGATACGGCAGCGAGTTTGCGCCTTCAAAAAGTATCACCTCGAAATCGTCCTCGAATAGCGTAACCTGGCGAGCAATGTTGAGATCGCCCCCGTAGTTCCTCACCCGGCTCAACAGTGCGAAGCTGCACCGGTGTGTGCTCCCGTTTACGCACACATCGAACTCGATAAGCTTCCTCCCCAATTGTTGGAAGCCACCGATCCAGTAGGCGACTTTCCCGAGCCTCGCCTTCAACTCAGCGTCTATGTGGTAGACGATCATTGCGTCCAGCCCAATGCCCGCCATCAGGAGAAAGTGCCGCTCCTGCATGAGGCCGCTTTCGACTTTTCCGGCGGCGATGCGCACCGGCACCGCGCGATGGAGCTGTTCAGCGGCGGCCGGGGCGTGCGTACGCAGCCCCATTTCACACGCCAGGACATTTGCCGTACCAACCGGCAGGATGCCCAACGGTACCTCGCATCCTACCATTCCGTTCATTACTTCGTTGATCGTTCCATCTCCGCCGGTGGCCAGAATGAGATCCGCGCCTTCGCTAATGCACTCGCGCGCAATCGCCGCAGCCGTATTTGGTCCGGTCGTCGGCACAGGCACCACACCATGACCTCTACGCCGCAGGACTTCAATGGTAGTTTGAAGTAATTGGCCTTTGCTCCGGTTCAGCTTGCCGGCGAGTGGGTTGTAAATAAGAGCAGCGTTTCGATAAGTTGCGATAGCCCCACTCCTGAGCAACTCCATTATAAGGAACAGTTCATTCCGGCCAGTAATTACGACGTTTACCACGCCCAATGACCGTCGAACGACACATTACGAACCTGCGCGAACAGATCCGGCGCCACGAGCACCTTTACTACGTGCTCGACCAACCGGAGATCACCGACGCCGAGTACGACGCGTTGATGCGTGAACTCCGCGCGCTTGAGGAGAAACATCCGGAGTTTGCGAGTGCCGACTCGCCCACCCAGCGCGTAGGCGGCAAGCCGCGGGAAGGCTTCGTCAAGTTAAAGCATAGTTCTCCCATGCTATCGCTCGATAATGCGCTGAACGAAGAGGAACTCCGGGCCTTCGATGCCCGCGTCCGGGAACTCCTCAAAGGGGAGCGCTTCGAGTATGTGGCGGAACTGAAGCTCGACGGCCTCTCCATGGCGGCGCACTATCGCAACGGCCTCCTCGAAAGGGCGATCACACGGGGCGATGGAACGGTGGGCGAGGACGTGACGGAAAATGCCCGCACGATTCGATCCATCCCACTGAGGGTGAAGGCGGGCACAATGGAAGCGCGCGGCGAAGTCGTGATGAACCGGCGCGGTTTCGAGCGCCTGAATGCCGAGCGTGAGCAGCAAGGGCTCTCCAAGTTCGCTAATCCCCGTAATGCCGCCGCCGGAAGCCTGCGCGTCCTGGAGCCGCAGATCACCGCCAGCCGCCCTCTTGACTACTTCGCGTACTTCTATCTCGTGGACGGAAAGCCGGCCTTCGACAGCCATTGGGACTCTCTGGAGGCTTTGCAGGGACTGGGCTTCAAGGTGAATCCTAACCGCGCACGCTGCGCAGACATCGAGGAACTCCTCGCATTCTGCAGGAAATGGGAAGGGGATCGCGACAGACTGCCGTATGAGATCGACGGAGTGGTCGCGAAAGTGAACGGACTCGGCCAGCAGACTGCGCTGGGCTGGACAGCGAAGGCGCCCCGCTGGGCCATAGCGTTCAAGTATCCTGCGCGACAGGCCGAAACGATGCTCGAAAACATCGAAGTGCAGGTTGGACGTACAGGCGCGCTCACTCCCGTAGCCCACTTGCAACCGGTGGAAGTGAGCGGCGTGATGGTATCGCGCGCCACCCTCCACAACGAGGACGAGATCGAACGCCTCGGCGTGCATATCGGAGATACGGTTCTGCTGGAGCGCTCCGGCGATGTAATCCCCAAAGTAGTTCGGGTAGTAAAACCAGGCGCGCAGCGGCGTCCGTTTCGCATGCCCAAGCACTGCCCTGTTTGCGGCGGCGAAATCGCGCGGGAGCCCGGCGAAGCGGCCAGCCGCTGCCTGAACACGAACTGTCCTGCGCGGCTGAAGGAATCAGTGCTCCACTTTGCGGCCAGGCCGGTGATGAACATTGACGGACTCGGTGATTCGCTGGTCGATCAGCTTGTAGACAAGGGTTTCGTCAAAAGCGTGGCGGACCTCTATGAGCTGACGGAGGAGCAATTGACCCGCCTCGAACGGATGGGCAAGAAATCGGCCCAGCGGATTCTCACGAATGTTGAGGCGTCGCGCAAACAGCCGTTGCCCCGCGTCCTCAACGGACTTGGAATCCCGTTCGTGGGTGAACGCACTGCCGTGATTCTTGCCGAAGAGTTCGGCAGCCTCGACGCCATTGCGCAGGCCGATCCGGAAACGCTGCAGAGCGCGAATGAAGTAGGACCGAAGGTCGCCGCAAGCATCCGGCACTTCTTTGACGAGCCGCGCAACCGCGAGCTTGTAGAGCGCCTGCGCAAAGCCGGGCTTGTCTTTACTCATCAGAAAAGAGAAAAACCGAAAGGTGGCGCGGTCGAAGGATTGACGTTCGTGCTCACCGGAACGCTTCCCGTTTGGTCTCGCGAGGAAGCGAAAGAGAAGATAGAAGCTGCGGGAGGAAAGGTGACCGGGTCGGTCAGCAAGAAAACATCGTATGTCGTCGCCGGGGAGGAAGCCGGCTCGAAGCTGGAGAAAGCGCAATTGCTCGGGATCGCCATCCTTGACGAAGCCAAGCTACGAGAGTTGCTCGGCAAATGAAGAAGCTCTTAGCCACGCTCCTCGCCTGGGGGTTGCCCGGCCTCTTTGCCATGACCATCTTCGACGGTGCGGGGCTGCCCATTCCCGGTGGCGTCGATGCGCTCGTCATGTACCTTTCGAGCCAGCGTCCGAAGGAATGGCTGCTGACTGCACTCATCGCGGTGATCGGATCAACCATCGGAAACTCCATCATGTTCTTCATCGCCCGTAAAGGGGGCGAGATGTACCTGGAGCGGCACACGCTTCACACGTTCGGCCGCAAACTGCGGGCGTGGTTCCAGCATTACGGCATGCTCGCTGTCTTCATTGCCGCACTGGTTCCCCTGCCTGTCATGCCTATGAAGATCTTCACGATCTGCTCGGGCGCACTCGGCACGCCACTGCGCGCGTTTGCTATTACTTTCTTTGCGGCTCGTATCATCCGCTACAGTGGACTCGCCTACCTTGGGGCTGAAATGGGAGATCACGCCATGGCCTACGTGAAATCGCACGTTTGGCAGATGTTGGGTTTCAGCGTGATACTGTTCTTGATTCTGTTCGCTGTGGTGAAACTGGCGGACTATTTGAAGGCAAGAAAACAGGTATGACCCGTCGCGTTTTCCTCGGTACCGCACCCGCTTTGCTCCTCAGCGCGCCACGTGGCCGCGAGGCTCGAATCGAGAACCTCACTTACGAGTTCGAAGATTTTCGATACCGCACTCCGTACAAGTTCGGCGGCAGAGAAGTGGATCGCGTCACTCTCCTGAACGTGAAGTGCAGCATACGCGGACGCGACGGCAAGACGGCGCAAGGGTTTGGCTCCATGCCGATGGGCAACGTTTGGTCCTTCCCGTCGGCCACGATGCCATACGATCGCACTCTCACGGCGATGAAGAGCTTGGCCGCCCGCATTGCTGATCTGACCCGCGGCTACAAGGATTACGCCCACCCGATCGACATCAATTGGGATCTCGAGCCTGCCTACCTGCAAGCCGCCGCTGCGGTTTCAGACGAACTGAAACTCGACCAATCGATCCCGAAGCTCTGCATGCTGGTGACTGCCAGCCCTTTCGATGCCGCTATTCACGATGCGTACGGCAAGCTGCACGGCAAGAGCGTGTTCCAATGCTATAGCTCCGAATTCATGGGGCATGACCTCGGGCACTATCTCGGCAAAGAATACAAAGGCGAGTATGCAGACAAATATGTCCGCGGAACACCGGTTCCCGAGCTACCGATCTACCATTCCGCCGGTGCTTCTGACCCTATCGCCCCAGAAGACGTGAAGAAGCCCATCGGCGACGGTCTGCCGGAAAACCTTCCCGAATGGATCCGCTTCAACGGCCTCACGAACATCAAGATCAAATTGAATGGAGACGATTTGAAGTGGGATGTCGACCGGGTCCTGCACATCGACGATGTCGCGATGCACACGAAACAGCAGGAGTGGCTTTACTCGCTCGATTTCAACGAGCGTTGTCCCAATGTTGACTATCTCCTCAATTTCCTGAAGCAGGTAAAGCAAAAAGCACCCGTCTGCTTCAACCACATCCAGTTGATTGAGCAGCCCACGAAGCGCGATCTGGCGAAAGATCGCGCCAACGTGATGCACGAGGCTGCCAAATACCGGCCCGTCGTCATTGATGAGTCGTTAGTGGATCAGGAGACGCTGATGCTCGCGCGCGAAATGGGTTATACGGGCGCCGCGATCAAGGCGTGCAAAGGCCAGAGCCACTCGTTGCTGATGGCAGCAGTCGCGCAGAAGTACAAGATGTTCCTGTGTGCGCAGGACCTCACCTGCCCCGGCGCGTCGTTCGTTCACTCCGCCACACTTGCGGCACACGTGCCAGGCGTAGCGGGTCTGGAAGCCAATGCGCGCGAGTACGTGCCCGTAGCGAATCGCGAATGGGAGAAGCGGATGCCCGAAATCTTCGTCATCCGCGACGGACGTATGAAGACGAGAGTGCTTGACCGGGCCGGACTGGGCGCTGTTTGAGGCTCCGGATCACTCAGGATTTGTGGCGAACGCGGTAACGTGCGGACCCGATTCCATCAGGTCCACCCCTTCCCATCGAGCCACCACCGCCGACGCCAGGCAATTGCCCAAAACGTTTACGGACGTGCGCGCCATGTCCAGGACCGCGTCGACGCCAAGGATGACTGAGATTCCCTCGACGGGCAAGCCGAACGTGCTCAGCGTGCCTGCCAGAATCACCAGGGAAGCGCGAGGCACTCCCGCGACGCCCTTGCTGGTCAGCATCAAAGTCAACATCATGATGATCTGCTGACCGATGGGCATTTCGATTCCCGCCGCCTGCGCGACAAAGACCGACGCCAGCGCCAGATACAATGTGGTGCCATCCAGGTTGAAGCTATAGCCGGTCGGCAACACAAAAGCGACGATATGTTTCGGCACCCCGAATTCTTCCATATTCTGCAACGCCCGTGGCAATGCAGCTTCGCTCGACGCCGTTGAGAACGCAATAATGAACGGCTCCTTCGCGTACCGGATGAACCGCCTCATGGGTACGCGCGTGGCGGTAATCACGGATCCCAGCACAACCACTACGAAGAAGACCTGGGCGAAATACAAAGTACCAACCAGCTTGCCAAGCGTCCACAGCACGCTCACACCCTTGCTGCCCACGGTGACCGCCATCGCTGCCGCAACGCCGAACGGTGCTGTGTACATCACAAATCGCGTGTACACAAACATGATTTCCGAAAGCGATTCGGCAAACTCGACGACTGGCTTGGCCGCCGATCCGACTACTGCGCATGCGGCACCGAACAGGAAGCAGAACACCACAATCTGCAGCACCTCACCGCGCGCCATACTGTCAAAAATGCTCGTCGGGAACGTGTGCTCCAGAATCTGCGTCAGCTCCGGCGCCTGCGTCTTCGGAAGGCCCGAAGCACCGGCCTCCACCTTCAACTGCAATCCGGCGCCCGGCCGGAAAAGGTTCACCGCTCCCAATCCCACACCCAGCGCTAGGGTGGTGACGACCTCAAAGTAGATGATCGCCTTGGCTCCGATCCGGCCCATAGCCTTTGCGCTGCCCGTGCCGGCGATGCCGGCGACCAGTGTCCCGAACAGCAGCGGGGCAATAATCGATTTGATAAGCCGCAGAAAAATGTTACTCACCAGGCCCAGCTTGCTGGCAAATTGCGGCGCCGCGAGGCCCAGGACAATACCAAAGGCCATTCCAATAAAAATCCACGCCGTCAAAGAAAGTTTCTTCACCGTTCCCCCCAACTCAATTTTTCTCTGAGGACATCGAAGAAGAGCATCCTTGGCGGGCGAATCAAGTGAATCGCCTGATCCGAACGCCTGCACACGACCCGGTCTTCTTGCTGCAACAGGGTACCTACCTGTCCATCGATGGTGAGGTACGCAGTCTCATGGGCCGCGTGTGAAACCAGTTGGATGATGCTCTCGTCCGGCACAATCACGGGCCGGTTTGTCAACATGTGCGGGCAGATCGGCGTGATGCAAAGTGCCGCTACTGAGGGGAACACGATCGGCCCGCCGGCGGAAAGTGAGTACGCGGTGGAACCCGTCGGCGTCGAAACAATTAACCCGTCCGCTTTGTACTGGCAGACGAAATGATTGTCGACGTGCGTCTCCACATCGATCATTCGTGCAAGCGCCGCCTTCGTCACGACAACGTCGTTCAGCGCTTCATACTTCGCTATGCGCTCCTGCTGGCGCCACAGCTCGCAATGGAGCATGCGGCGCAGCGCAATCCTATGTTCACCGCGAAGCGCTCTCTCGAGCTCCGGATATAACTCCTCAACGGAAATCGCGGTTAGAAATCCAAGACCACCCAAATTGACTGCAAAGAGCGGAATATCGCGTCCGGCAATTGCGCGCGCCGCGGACAGCAACGTCCCATCCCCCCCCAATACAATCAGAAACTCGCATTCGTCGGGAACTTCTTCTCTCGGCACCCCGTCGGAAGCGTCCAGGTATTCGGCAGTTTCCCGATCGTAGCGGACCGTAATCTTGCGCTGCTGCAGCCACTCGATCAGTTCGGGGATAAGGTGCTTGGCTTGCTCGCCGCCGGGCTTCGAGATGATGCCGATCCGCCTAATGAGATGCATGCAGCAGGAACTCCCGATTGCCTTCCGCGCCCAGGATCGGGCTGTCCATGATCTCTGTGCGGAAGCCCAACTCCTCCACGGCAAACCGAACCTTGTCGCATGCTGACTGGTGCAAAGCAGGATCCCTGACTACCCCGCCCTTGCCCACGTCGTGCCGGCCAACCTCGAACTGCGGCTTCACCAGCACCACCATCTCGCCTTCTTCGCGTAGAACCGACACCATGCCCGGAAGCACCAGGGTGACCGATATGAAACTCAAGTCGCACACAGCCAGGCGGCACAGTTCGCCCAAATCCTCAGGCCTGAGGAAACGGGCATTGAACTGCTCCATTACTTTCACCCGCGCATCATTCCGCAGCTTCCAATCGAGTTGCCCGGTGCCTGAATCGATGCAGTAGACGCGCGCCGCTCCATGCTGCAGCAAGCAATCGGTAAATCCGCCGGTGGAGGAACCTACGTCCACGCACACCCATCCGACCGGATCGATGCCGAATCGCTCCAACGCTGCCTCCAGTTTCAGGCCGCCGCGCCCCACATACCGGAGCGGCTGCAGGACCTCGATCGCCGCATCGCCGGACACTACCTGCCCGGCCTTCTGGGCCTTCTGCCCGTCGACCATCACTTGCCCGGCCAGGATCAACGCTTGCGCTTTCTGCCGCGACTCGGCCAATCCACGATCGGTGAGCAACTGATCGATCCGTACTTTCATGCTTTTCGTGTCACGATCATGTCGGCGATCTCCCGCAGACGGTCCGCACCCGGCCCGAACATTTCCAGCGATTTATGTGCTTTCTGCCGCTCCCGCTCAGCCATCTCGCGGGATTTCGCCAAACCATATACGGCGGGAAATGTAATCTTGCCCTGCTCGGCGTCTTTGCCCGCCGTTTTGCCAAGAGTCTCGGAAGGCTGCTCCACATCCAGAATGTCATCCACAATCTGGAACGCCAGCCCGATATGGTCTCCGTAGCAGGAGATCGCGCTTAGCTGCGCGTCGGAAGCGCCGGCGTAAATTGCACCCATGCGCACACTCGCCCGCAGCAACGCCCCTGTCTTCGCGCGATGAATCATCTCGAGCAATTCCGCAGTGGGTGGTTCGCCCTCTCCCTCGATATCGTGGACTTGCCCGCCAATCATTCCGCCCACAGTACCCGATGCAACGGCCAGTTCTTCCACCAGGCGGATCTTCTTCGCCGAATCCACGTGGGGCAATTGCGCCAGCACCTGGAACGACGCTGTCAGCAGCGAATCCCCGGCTAGAATTGCCATCGCCTCACCAAACACCTTGTGATTGGTCGGCCGTCCGCGCCGCAGATCGTCGTTATCCAACGCCGGCAGATCGTCATGAATGAGCGAGTACGTGTGGATCATCTCGAGCGTGCAAGCCGCATTCTCCACACCTTCGTACTCGCCGCCCACGGCCCGGGCCGCTTCCATGCAGAGGATTGGGCGGACGCGCTTGCCGCCCGCGAACACGCTATAACGCATCGCACGATGGATGGTTTCAGGAGGAACATTCTCGAGCGGGATCCACCGCTCTAAAGCCCGATCGACAACGGCCGTCTGTTGTTGCAGGTATTCCGAAAGCGTCATGCTTTCCCCGGCTTGAACGGTTCAGCCTGCACCTTATTGTTCTTGCTGATCAGGATCTCCACTCTGCTTTCCGCTTCTTCCAGTTGCTTGCGGCATGTCTCGCTCAGCTGCATACCTTTTTCGAACAGTTCCAGGGCGCGCTCAAGCGGCAGTTCCCCGCTTTCGAGTTGCTTTACAACGGACTCGAGTTCCTGCAGACCGGCCTCGAAACTTGCTACCGGCTTGGAATCGTCTCCCATCGTTACATTTTACCTACCAGGTGTTGGATTCAAATGGAAACGGAATCGGATCACCCGCTCGCTCGACGCACGCCGGCGCTTTTGCAAGCAGATTTTCCGTCACACGAATATGCGCAAGCTCTAATGTGTTCTTGATCCACACCATCGTCACATCAGCAGGGTTCTTCCGTCCCACGACCGAAGTGAGAATCTCGAACGCTTCCCGGTCCGTTGCAGCCCGAAGCGGCGTCTTGATCGCAGTCAGGTTCGATGCTGCCATAGCATTCACGCGCGTCGCATTCCAATCGATCGCGTTGTATAGAGACTCCGAGATCACATCTGCTAGTCCGATCCCCACCGCATTGCCATACGAAAGGGGGCTCAGGCTTCTGGCGTAAATCCGGCGGATGGCAGGAGCCCACGTCCACACGTTCGCCCCTCCATAGGGATGCCTGTTGACAACCTTCGAATCCATGCCGACACCGCTAATGTGCTTGCCAATCTCGTTGACAATCAGTACATCTACTTCATCGAACAGAATCCGGGCCATCCACGATCGCACTTCCTCCAGCAGCTTCTGTTCTTCGGCCTCTATATCCTCGGCCCGCATCGCGACTACTTTCGCAGTTTCGTGATGCGCGTCCTCCATCACGCCGAGTCCACCCATCAGTTTGCCCGACGCGATTATATGCCGGCCCGCCGAGGTGATCACGGTTCCGAACCCGAGCCGCACCGCGTGACGGTGATAATTGGTCGCACCCCGCAGTTTTCCGAGCCCGATGGCGGCCATCTTCATCACGCCGCTCTCAATCGGAGCATCGAACGTAGTGTGCCATTTGATCCGATTTACAAGGAAAATGCCGTCGCTCTCAAATGCGGTCCGATCGACGTAGGTCTCGATACCCTCCGCCGTAGTCCCTAACTCCACCACATCGAGCGAACTCACGATGGGGCATCCCACCTCCTGTTCCGTTACGTGATAGTGCGCCAACACCTCGCGCTGCCCTTCCGCGGTGCCGCCCCCATGACTGCCCATGGCCGGAAACACGAAAGGAGAAAGACCGAGGTCCCGGAAGTGCGCCACCGTCGCTCGCACAATGATCGAGATATTCGCCACGCCGCGACTTCCGGCCCCGATGGCTACCCGGGCACCCAGCGGAAGCCCCGCGCCGACCTGCTGTTGTGCGAGCGTTCGACGCACCGCTGCCTCAATGTCGGGTAGAGCCCTGCTGGGAAAATTTTGTGTGACGGGTACAAAGAACATAATCACTTCACCGGGTGCAATAGCTTCTGTATCTCCGGCTTACTCAGGTCGGCCTTCGTAATCACGCGTGCCGACAAATCGATCTGCTTCGAAACAGGTTTTCCATCCAGCTTGTCGACCAGGGTCTTCACTGCTTCGAAACCCATCTTGAACGGATCCTGCACTACCATCGCGTCCACGGTTCCACCCTTCAGATCCTCGATCAATCCTTCGCTCGAATCGAACGCCACCAGGTGCACCTTGCCCTTCACACCCCGGCTTTTCACGGCCAGCGCCGCGCCCACCGAACTCGGTTCGGATGACGCAAAGATGCCATTCAGATCCGGATTCGCGGTGAGGATGTTCTCACACGCGGCCAGCGCCTTTGCCCTATCGGAAAGACCATACTGTTCCGCAACGATCCTGATGTCCGGGAACTCCTTCACCATCACCTCGCGGAAACCCTTCTCGCGATCCATCGTAGATGCACTTCCCGGAGCGTGCATCAGCAGCGCAGCTTTGCCCTTCCCGCCGAGCAATTTACCCAGTGTCCGCCCGGCCATTCGCCCACCTTCCACGTTGTCCGTAGCGATGTACGCCGTGTACATCGTGGTATCGAGGCCCGAGTCGAACACTACGACGGGAATCTTCTCCTGCGCCGCGCGCTCAACCGGCACTACCAACGCTTTCCGCTCAGCGGCCGCTATCGCGATTCCATCCACGTGCTGCGCCACGAACGAGTCCAGGATCTGCATCTGCCGGTCGTACTCGGTTTCCTGCGTCGGGCCGTTCCAGATTACGTCGACATGGAACTGCTTTCCTGCCTCTTTCGCACCGGCCTCCACCGACAACCAGAATAGATGCGACGTCCCTTTAGGGATCACTGCAATGCGCCGCTGGTGCCCGCGATTGCAGGCAGCAACCAGCACTAACGCCAAACTCAGTGCGAGTGCTTTACTGCGCACACCAGCCCCCGTCGATCAGGATGTCCGTACCGGTGATAAATCCCGCATCGTCCGAGCACAGGTATACAGCGAGCTTGCCAATCTCATCCAACTGTCCCCACCGGCCGACCGGAATGCGTGCGACAAACTGTTTGTTTCGCTCCTCGTCTTGCAGGATCGGCAGATTCATCTCGGTCGCAAAGGGCCCGGGACTGATTCCGTTCACCGTAATCCCCTCGCCTGCTAACTCCAGCGCCAGCGCACGCGTGAAGCCCAACAGCCCCGCCTTGCTTGAGGAATATGCCGATCTTTCCGGCAATGACACGTGGCTCATGATGGAGCTCATTCCGATAATTCGCCCGTATCCGGTACCCTTCATGTGCGGCACGAAGGAGCGGCACATCAGAAACACGCTGGTCAGGTTCGTATCCATGACCGAATTCCATTCCGCCAGCGTGAAGTCCGTCACCTGTTTCCGGACATTGATGCCTGCATTATTAATCAGAATCTGCACGCGTCCTACGTTCGCTGCGACATCGCGCTCAAGCTGCAACACCTGCTCTTCGTTCGTTACATCGGCCGTGTGCACGTAGGCTTTCGAGCCCACTTCCTCCACGCCGCGCGCGGTCTCTTCCAGCTTTTCGCGGTCCCGCGAGGCCAAGACGAGCGTCGCACCTTCCGCAGCCAGTGCGAGCGCCATCGCTCTTCCTAAGCCTTTGCTCGCACCTGTAATCAGGGCAATCCTATTCTGTAAACGTTTTTGTGTAGACATGTTTTTATTGGTGTGCGGCTTCGAGAATTCTATCAGCCACCTGTTGCGGGCGATCCACATTGCGCATAGTCAGGCGGCTCGTCTCGCCGGCAGTCTCGATCGAGATGTTTCCGATCCCGGCCAGCCTCTGCATGACCGATTGATCCACGCGTACGTCCTGCACCTTGTGAACTTCCATGGTCCTCGTGGACTTAGAGAGCATTCCGGTCTCGTACCGCAGCTTGCCGGCCGCAATCGTCATCGTGATGAATCGGAGTTCGAACTGCCTGTATGCAACAACCAAAGCCACAATCCCCGGCAGAAGATAGATGAAGGGTCCTAAGGGCTCGGGCAGCGACTGATTCCATAGATAGATCAGCGCCGCAAGCAAGAATGCGACGACATAAAACGGCTTCACCAACTTGGTGCTTGGGCGCACAATAAGGTCTGCCATGGTGAATGAGCATCATTTTACTGCAATTCGTCCCCGCGGCACGCCGACCCTGCCGCTGGAGTAACATGTCACAGAGGAGTTCTTCTATGTTACGTCGTATCTTTCTAGCGGGCGCACTCGTGTGTCTGCCGGCCGGCAGCCTGTTGGCCGATTTCAGCTATGAGCAGACCGCCAAAATCACCGGCGGCATGATGGCCGGAGCAATGAAGTTCGCAGGAGCCTTTTCCAAAGAAGCTCGCGAGCCGATGGTAACCACCGTAGTGGTGAAAGGCAATCGGATGGCCCACATCAGCCGGAGCCATATCTCCATCATCGATCTGGATAAGGAAACCATTACCTCGGTCAACGTCCCCAAAAAGGAATATTCGGTCATGACGTTCGCCGATATGGGCGAAATGATGAAGCGCATGAGCGAAAAGATGCAGTCCAAGGATGCCAACGCCGACGTGAACTGGAAAGCTTCCATGAACGACACCGGACAGAAAAAAGTCATCAACGGTTTCAACGCTCACGAAGTGATCATGAAAATCGAGATGGAAGGCACGGACAAGAAGTCTGGACAGAAGGGCTCCATGATCATGACCACGGACATGTGGATGACCACAGGCATCGCAGGTTACAGCGAGGTCCGCGACTTCTATCGCAAGATGGCATCCAAAGTCGCCTGGAGCCCGGGGAGCACCGGGATGTTCGCCCGGCCTGATATGGCAAAAGGCATGGCCGAACTGATGAAGGAATCCGCCAAGCTGGATGGCGTGCCCGTCCTACAACTCGTGAAAATGGGCGCCGCCGGTGATGAGGCCAGCATGGCAAAGTACCGGGATGCGCAAGCCAAGCAGGAGCAGGCGAAGCGGGACAATCCCCCGCCCTCGGCAGGGGAAGTGGCAGCCGGTGCGGCACTTGGACGCCTAGGCGGCCTTGCAGGTGGCCTCGGTGGGTTCGGCCGCAGAAAGAAGCAGGCCGCGGAACAGGAAGCGCCTCCCGCGAAGACCGAAGCATCGCCCGCATCAAGCAACAGCAGCAGCGGTGGCGGCGATCCCTCCGGTGCGCTCATGGAGATGACTACGGAATTGACGAACTTCTCTTCCGGCCCCGTGGACCCCTCACAACTTTCCGTTCCAGCCGGCTTCAAGCAGGTGTCGAACGAACTGGAGAAAATGAAGTAAAAACAGGAAAGGCGCCGCACGGGGCAGCGCCTTTCTCTTTTTCTACTCTACGTCCTTGCTTCTCTTTTTCCGGTTCCGCTTGCGTGCCAAGGCTTCCTTAGTCCGCTGCTTTTCACCGGGTTTGAGGTAGAACGAGTGCCGTTTGATTTCCTTGATGATGTCTTCCTGCTGCACCTTGCGCTTAAACCGGCGCAACGCGCTTTCTAAAGTCTCACCATCTTGTAAGTGCACTTCTGCCAATTAGTTCTCACCTCCTCACTCTGTGAAATTTCAGTGTAACAGATCACCAGCAGACACTGAGGACGGTGCTCTCGGTGGGCAGAATTTCCCGCCATTGCTCGATCAGCCGCTTATACGCCAGGCCTACGTCCCTCGGGTTCCGGTCCATATCGCAGAGGCCGACGGGATTCACGGTCCAATTCACTTCCCGCAGTTGTGTATCCCAATCCACCTGGTCGATCAGACTGAACCAGGTGAAGCCTACGACGGGAACACCATCCTGCTTCAGGCGATGCATGTTCGCCCACTCCTTTTTCAGCCACTGCACCGCGTTCGGATCATGGTAATTTGTTTCCGTGTGCATCACAGGCAAACGGTAGCGCTCATAGTATTGTTCCGTGATCACGTAATATCCAAAGATTTCACCAGAGCCCGTTGTCTCGCCGTTCGATTGCACCAGGTGCTCGTTCGTGACGTAATAGTCATTTCCCATAATGCACCGCGACTTCAGGTGATTGTTCAACAGCCAATCCAGATCGCGTCTCGGGAAACCATTGTCCATCAGATATTCGAACATGGTCGCGCTCACCGGATGTCCATACGTCAGATCCAGCGACAGAAACCTCTTTTCGTTCAGAAAGCCCGCAAGGTCCAGACAGTACGGCTCGTCCGCATGGAAATACTCTGACGATTCGCTGTGCACGAATATCGCTTTAGGCTGCACTTTCAGAATTGCGTGCATCGCGTGCATGTTCGCCATACACAGATTGCGCAACGCCGCTACAAAGGCCTCGTCGCTGGCGAGGCACTCGTTCCACCAGCCGTATTGAGCGGAGAACGTGGCCGCAACAAAGATCTCATTCACCGGAGTATAAAAAACAATTTCCGGGTACCGACGCGCGAATGCTGCACAATAATCGGCGAAATGCGCAGGCCAGTCAGGGTTCTGGAAGTCGCCGATCCAGTCGGGCACTCCGAAATGGCACAGATCGGCGATTACGGTGACCCCTTGCTGGTGCAAGGCGCTCAGAGCCTCGTCCGAAAAGCTCCAGTCATATCGGTCCGGTGCGCAGTGCGTCCTGTATAGCGGCGGCCCCCATCGCAAATACTGGATCCCGAGTTGGTCCAGCAGAGCGAAATCATCACGCCAGCGCGAGTAATGGTGAGCACTTTCCATCTCGTCGATTCGCACCCGCCGCCCATTCACGGGAACGGTCGGATAGCTGTTCTCGATTCCTGTTGCAAACATAAACCCGGCCATCACCTCATGGATGGCCAGCAGCCAATCTCGTTACAACGCCTGCGCTCAGAAGGAAACTCGGAGTTATCACTTTGGAATTAAAATCGTCAATCGGATCGTCCATTCTAGAGTTGGTCCCCCCGGGACTCTCAACCGTACGCGGATTCACGCTTACCAACCGACGAGCGTCGATGCTCTGTAGCCGTGGCAGAGGTCTTGACAGCATTAGCGATCCACTCCATAATCGAGGGGTTATAGAACCGTTTGGTAATGACTCATTCACAGCACCTCGATGCAACATTCGCGGCACTTGCGGATCCGACGCGGCGGGCCATCCTCGCGCGTCTCGCGTCCGGCGACGCTTCAGTGATGGAACTGGCCGAGCCGTTCGCAATATCCCAGCCCGCAATCTCAAAGCACCTCAAAGTGCTAGAGCGTGCGGGCCTGATTTCGCGCGGCCGCGACGCGCAGAGGCGCCCATGCCGTCTTGTAGCCAAACCACTAGCGGAAGCCAACGGATGGCTGGAAGACTACCGCCGCTTCTGGGAGGCCAGTTTCCAACGCCTTGACGCTTTGCTGGATGAGCTGAAAACCAACGAGAGAAAGAATCGAGGAAAGCGCAAATGAAGAACACCGGAACCCTGAAAGTAACTACACCCACCGATCGCGAAATTGTCATGACGCGAGTTTTTGACGCTCCACGCCACCTCGTCTTCGAGGCGTTCACCAAGCCTGAGTTGCTCAAACGCTGGTTCGGACCGCGCGGCTGGTCGCTGGTGGTCTGCGAAGTCGACCTGAGGGTTGGCGGCGGTTTTCGCTTCGTGCTGCGTGGCCCGGATGGAACTGACATGGGAATGCGCGGCTTCTATCGCGAGATCGTGCCCGCCGAGCGCTCCGTCCATGTGGAGTCGTTCGACAACTATCCGGGTGAGTCGACGGTGACCGCCGTATTGGTCGAGCAGGCAGGCAAGACGACGCTCACCGCCACCGTGCTCTATCCTTCGCAGGAGATTCGCGATGCCGTGATCAAGTCCGGCATGGAGCACGGCGCCGCCGAGAGCTACGACAAGCTGGCCGAGTTGTTAGCATCGGCAGAGACCAAGAAGCAATGATTGTTGAGCCGGCTGACGTTCCACCTCGGGCGGCGAGACCGTACGGGGTTTGAGAGGAACGAGTTCTTGGGAAGCAACTCGACCTTCTGCCCTCGCACGATACAGCCTCTCTAGTGTTGCCCTTAAGTACCATTGACACGCTTATGGAACGACATTACCCTTCGATTGAGGTCGGAAGGCTATGATACGGCATACAATCCTGGGCTGGGCATTCGCTCTGGCCATTTTGGCTCCGAGCGAGTTATCTGCCTCGCCGGTGAACGGAACTGTCCATCTTGGCGCCGGCCGTTTCCTGGCACAGGTGAGTTCTCAATATTCCACCGGTGTGCTGGGTGATTCGCCCATGGCGTTCGCGGGTACGCCATTACTGAGTCTGCTTCTCGCGGCCAGTGACGATGGGTCCGATGGCAAGGACACCGAAAAGGATGATAATCCTGTCGTCAGGGCGCCGGAGCCTACTTCGGCACTGGTCATTGCGGGTGACCTCCTTTTGTTGCTCGTTGTCATCTTCGTTAGTCGCAGATTTCGCACGTCGCACACCTGAATCCAGAGTTCCTTCCAGTAAGATCGATCATTCAAGAGATCGCCCCGGCGCCTTGGATGGTGCATTCACGCTAGCCCGGAAAGCCGCCCCTTAGACTGTAGAAATGAAGACGAGGTGGGACTCGAATCTCTACGAGGCCAATCACTCCTTTGTGTGGCAATACGGGCAAGGGCTGCTGCCGGTGCTTGGAGCGAAAGCCGGTGAGCGCATCCTGGATGTTGGCTGCGGGACCGGCCAACTTACGGCACAAATCGCCGAAACGGGAGCGAAGGCAGTTGGTCTGGACAGCGCCGTGGAGATGATTGGCCAGGCACGGATGAACTACCCGAACCTGGAGTTCCGGCTTGCCGACATCACGACATTTCAAACTGACGAACCGTTCCATGCGATCTTCTCGAATGCTGCTTTGCACTGGGTAACGGACGCTCCCGCTGCCGTGAGATCGATGGCGTCCGCGCTGAGAACTGGCGGCCGTCTGGTAGCCGAGTTCGGCGGCAAAGGAAACATCAGCCGCATTGTTCGCGCGCTAGATCATGCGCTGCATCGCCGCGGCCTGGCGGTCACGAACACGTTCTATTTCCCGAGCCCCGGGGAGTACGCCTCCCTGCTAGAGGCGAACGGCTTCGAAGTGCGCAGCATTGAACTGTTCGATCGTCCGACCGATCTGGAGGATCCGGAGAACGGCCTCCGGAGCTGGATCAAGATGTTCAAATCGAAATGGGTGGATACGGTTCCGGCGAGCGACCGGCAGGCGTTCTTCTCCGAAGTGGAATCAGAACTCCGGGCGCATTTGTTCTACGACGGGATCTGGCATGCGGATTACCGGCGATTGCGCGTCGCCGCCAAGAAGGTATGAGATCCCGTCTCAGCTCAATATCAGAACTTCGCTTTTACTTCCGCGTACGCCCAATCGAGCCAGGGTAGCAGCGCCTGGATGTCGGAAGTTTCGACCGTTGCCCCGCCCCATACGCGGAGACCCACGGGCGCGTCACGGTAGGCGCCAATGTCATAGGCCGCGCCTTCTTTCTCCAGTAGAGAAACGAGAGACTTGGCATGCTTGGCCTGTTCTTCCGCCGGAAGCGCGGTGTAAACCGGGTCGGCAATCTTGAGACAGATGGACGTGCTTGAGCGAGTCGGTTTTTCTTCGGCGAGAAATGCTGCCCATGGGGATTTCGCGACCCACTCTTCGATCGCCTGCAGGTTCGCTCGCGACCGGGCTAGCAATGCAGGCAAGCCGCCAATCGACTCCGCCCACTTCAGTCCATCGAGCGCATCTTCCACACACAGCATCGAAGGCGTATTGATGGTTTCACCTTCAAAGATTCCGCTGATGAGCTTGCCGCCCTTGGTCATGAGGAAGATCTTCGGCAGCGGGCGATCGGCCGAATAGCCTTCGAGCCGCTTCACCGCGCGCGGGCTGAGCGCGATCATGCCGTGCCCACCCTCTCCGCCCAACACCTTCTGCCAGGACCACGTCACTACATCCAATTTGTTCCATGGCATTTCCATCGCGAAAACTGCGGACGTAGCATCGCAAATCAAGAGCCCCTGACGGTCCTCGGCGATCCAATCTCCGTTCGGCACGCGGACGCCCGAGGTGGTGCCGTTCCAGGTGAACACCACATCGCGCGACCAGTCCACCTGGCTGAGATCCGGCAGCTTGCCGTAATCGGCCTTGAACACGCGCAGATCTTTTAGCTTGAGCTGATTCTTGCAGTCGGATGCCCAGCCACTTCCGAAGCTCTCCCAGCAAAGAACATCGACACCGCGTTCCCCGAGCAACGACCACATCGCCATCTCAACCGCGCCGGTATCGGATGCGGGCACAATCCCGAGGACATACCCGTCCGGGATACCGAGCAACTTCTTGCTGCGTTCGATGACCTCCGCGAGTTTCTGCTTGCCGATTTTAGCCCGGTGCGACCGTCCCACTGCCGCGCCTTTCAAGGCATCCAGAGTCCAACCTGGGCGCTTGGCACAGGGTCCGGAGGAGAAGCAAGGGTTCTTGGGAGTTTGTGATGGCTTCATATAAGTGTATGTTGGAGATCAAACCCTGGGAGAGCAACAGGAGATGAGGCTCTGCCGCCTATTACCGGGTGATCTGGAAAATTACATTCTATCGAAGCGTCCAGGGATTCCTGGATCTTGGCATCAACCGCCAGATGGTTGGTGGAATCTAATTCAATCCAGCCAAGGCCGGGCAAGCGGACATTTCACCTGCCAATTCGAGCCGGACAACTCACATGCTACCGACAGAGCGGAGGCGGGACTGGTGGTAACCATCTTAGAGTATGAGATTATTCACGATAGCGAGAAGCTTTGAATGCAAATGATCCTGTTTGCAGTGCTGTGTATGGGCCTTGCTCCTATGCTTTCGATGGCCTCAACGGCAACCGTTATTCATCCAGCGGCCAACATGTACTCCCGTGCCTCGGAAAACGCGGATGTGGTCTCACAAGCCATCTACGGGGCGAATGTCGAAGTGTTGGAGGAGAAGGCGGACTGGGCCAAGATCCGAACAGCGGACAAATACTCGGGCTGGATACCGATGTCTGAACTTATCAGATCCGACCGCCCGTACGCGGAGTCTGGCCGTGTGGCTCAGGTGACCGCTCTGTTTGCAAACCTCTATCTGGAATCGAACATCACCGCGCACCGGCCCGTTGTGACCGTTCCGTTCGAAACGAGACTGGAAGTGGTGCGTGAAGAAAGCACGAAAACCGAGCACTGGCTGCAAATCCGATTGCCGGACGATCGCTCCGCATGGGTGCAATCCGGCGACGTGACGCTAAACCCGAAGACCATGACGATTTCCGAAGTGGTAGAACTGAGCAAGCGCTTTCTCGGCCTGCCGTACCTTTGGGGAGGGACATCCGCTTTCGGATATGACTGCTCCGGCTTCACACAAATGCTTTGCCGCCGGAGAGGCGTGCTGATTCCTCGTGATGCCGATGTTCAGGCTGGATGGTCCGGTGTAGTCGAAGTCAGCAAGGCGGATCTGCACCCCGGCGACCTGCTGTTTTTCGGAACAAATCCGGAAAAGATTACGCATACGGGCTTTTATCTCGGCAATGGCGAATTTATTCACGCCACGGCGCACGAAAGACCAGTGATTCAAATCAGCCGGTTGAATGACCAACACTGGACGGAACTGTTCATTACCGCGAGGAGGCCGAAATGAATCGCAGAACCTGGATGAAGACGTGGGCCGCCACACCGCTGCCCTTGATGCTCAGCGCACCGGCTCGATCGAATGCCGTGGAAGTCGAGATCTATCGTTTGAAGCTCCGGCATACGTGGACCACTACGATGGCGTCGAACGACTTCCGCGATGAGATCCAGCTGCGATTTACATCAGAAGGTATTACCGGGCGCGGCGAGGGTGCCCCGATAATCCGCTATAAAGAAGACGCAGTGCAGAATAAAGCGGCTGTGGAATCGGTGAAGGAACTCCTTTCCTCAGCGGACCTGCGGCAGTTTCGCAAGGTGATCGACGAAGTGTTCCGTAAAGTTCAGGGGAACTATGCGGCAAAGGCGGCGATCGACATTGCCCTGCTCGACTGGTTCACACAGAAGCAAGGTATTCCTCTATACCGGCACTTCGGGCTGGATTCACGCGACACGCCGATCACAACGTTCTCCATCGGCATTGACACGCCGGAGATGACGAAGCAGAAGGTGAAGGAGGCCGAGGCTTATCCGATTCTCAAGGTGAAAGTGGGCTTGGACAAAGATGAGTCCACGATGGAAGCCATTCGCAGCGTGACTAAGAAACCGCTACGGGTGGACGCGAATGAAGGCTTCCAGAGCAAACAGCAGGCGGTGGAGAAGATCAATTGGCTGGAGAAGTATGCCGTGGAGTTCATCGAACAGCCGCTTCCGGCCCACATGATCGAAGAAGCCAAATGGGTTCGCAGCAGGGTGCATATGCCGATCTTCGCGGACGAGGCTTGCCTGCGTCCGGAAGACATTCCGAAGATCGCGGACACGTGCGACGGCATTGTAGTGAAATTGGACAAGTCCGGCGGCATTCACCAAGTACTGAAGATGGTGGATACGGCACGCGCATTCGGAAAGAAGGTAATGATCGGGTGCATGGTGTCCAGTTCGGTGACAATCACCGCGGCCGCGCATATCTCCCCTTTGTGCGACTACGCGGATCTGGACGGCAACCTGCTTATTGCGAATGACCCGTACACAGGGGTGAAGGTAGTGAACGGGAAGCTGATTCTGCCGGAGAGGCCCGGGCTGGGGCTGACAAACGCGTGATGGCTTTAGCTGGGTGCGGGAAGCCGTTTGTAGGGCGAACTGAGATAGCCCCGGGGCTCCTTCGCGGCATCGGATTGCGGCGCAAGATTGATCGCCTGCCTGTAAGCCGCGATTGCCTCGCTCCGCCTGCCTTTCAGGTCACAGATCTGCCCGATGCGCATCCACACCAGAATGGCGGCATTTAGATCAAGGCGTTCTACGTGAGGCGCGATGCGGCGAAAATTCTCCAGCGACTGGTCCAAATCGTTGTACCAGAATTGCGTCGTTGCCCGATAATACAAGATGCGTTCCTCGGATAAGTGCGCGTATCCGGGCGAACCTGACTTGCGCAGATTCTCCACCTGCTGCAGTATTGCGAGGGACTCGTCCTTGTTGCCTAGATCGGCATACATCTGTGCCATTTCGAGCCGTAGGAGGTAGTTTCGCGGGAAGCGCTCGATCAACGCGCTGAGGAGCGGAATGGCTTGGTCCGGTTTCCGCTCGCGCCGATAGATAGCGGCAAGGATAATCTGCGCGTCATAGCGATTGTATTTGGCTTTTTCGGCGACGAGTTTGATGGTGCGGATTCCGCCCTCCCGGTCGCCGTGGATTCCAGCCAGCATACCTAAAAACCGATAGGACCAAGGTAGACTTCCCACTAGAAAATCGTGGGCGCCCTGCGCGAGGCGGGCATCGATGAAGGACGGATCGATATCGGGAATCCTGTTGCACATTTTGCGCGCGGTGGTGGCATCGCGCAGTGCATCGAGCCATGCCTTTCGCACCAGAAAATTCCAGTTCGCGCGAAGTCCGTGTGCGAGGCCACCGGCGTAAAGTGCGTGAATGTCGCGAGGATTCTTACCCAGACTAGCTTCGGAGAGTTCTATCGCTTTATTCGTAGCAGCTTCAAAGTCGCGGGCAGCCTCGGCGCTCATCCCCATTTTTGGGCGGCGCAGGAAGGAATTCGTTCCGCTGACGAGTTCGCTCTCCAGCGCGCCGGCCTTGAGCATCTCGCTGTAGAGCAGCCCTTCGGCCAGATTGTTCCAGGAGGCGGGGTCCTGCGGTTTCTCCCTGCACGCGGACCGGAAGATCGCGATGGCCTGATCGAACTCGAGATTGTAGAACTGCTCGAAGCCTTTCGGAATGATGACGTCGGAATCGGCGAAGGCTAGGGGTAGCGACCAGACAAACGCGAGAAGTGTAGGGAAGATCCGCATGCGGGCGACGTTGATTTCATTATCGCGGGCATGGAATCGTGTTCCAAGCTGACCGGACGCTGCCGGTTCATCCGAGAACGGAGAGAACGGGGACAGCGACCTCAATCCCGGAAATTTCTGAGCCTTCGGCCGGGTCAACAAGTTAGGACTCAAGAGTGTAGTGCGAGTTACGACACAAGTAACGAAAAGGCTCGGGAGATTCCGGGATTGAGGTGACTGTCCCCGAATTAGGGGAAAACTTAGAGATAGGCGATGACGTCGATCTCCACGAGCGAGTTGCCAGGGATCCCTCCAGCGGCCGCGATGGTGGTGCGAACAGGCGGCTCCTCGCCAAATCGGCCTTGGAAAACCTCGTTCATGTCTTTGTAGTCCTTGAGGTCATTCAGGTAGACGTTGCACTTCAAGACCTTGTCCATGGAGGAGCCGACGCTCTCCAGTTGCTGTTGGATCTGATCGAGCACGTGCTTGGTGTGCGCCTTGATGTCGCCTTCGAAGTGTGCGCCAACACCGGCGATGAACAGCAGGTTTCCATAAGAAACAGTGCTGTTGAAGAGGGGCGTCTTCGCGGGTTTCTTGCCGCCTTTGTAGTGGACCTTCTTCACCGGCTTGTCCTGAGCCGATGCGGGCGCCGCTGCAGCCGCGCCCGTTGCTGCGGCGGCGAGGCCTTTTCCTAGGAATGAACGTCGATTTGAATTAGCCATTGTATTTGTGTCTCGTTGCTGTCCAGGTAGTTTGACCATATTCGCCCAGGTTCACCGTCCCCGTCATCTTGTCGCCTTCGACGGTTCCCGTGAACCCGTAAGAAAGGCGCGTGCCTTCCACACGATGAGAGCTGTGGAAACGAACGGTGTTGGCAGCGACGGAGCCGGTCAGATCTCCGGAGTAGTATTCGCCCCGGTGAGTACCCAAAAGCTTCTCGCCGTCCTGTTCGAGAACAAGTCTATGAGTGGAGGAGCCTGGGCCGAACTCGAGCTTTGTCTCCCACTGCCCCGCTACCGATGCCGGCTTGCCTTCCGGTGGCCGTGGCGGGTCATTGAACTTCGGCGGAGAAGACAAAACTGCGTAGAGGCGGTCCGCAAGGATCTTCTCCTCACCCGGCATCATTTGATACGGAATGAACCATGCGGTGCTGGCCATCTTGTCCGGGCGGTTGCCGGTGGCGCCCGCGATCACGATGCGGGGCTCCGTATCGAGCAGCGTTTTGCTCAATTCCTGACCTGTAATACCGAGTTTGGCCCCGTCCCACTGAATTGTGAGGCGCGGAGAGCGATTAGACAGGTCGGCACTCGGTTGGGTGATCGCGTAGGTCACGCCATCAATCTTCTGGACACGCGAGCCGACGTGTTCGAGTGCAGCCTCCCACTGCTTCCATTCGGCCTTGTGGTCGCGCTTCACCCACATCTCAACCGCGGCCAACATCCCCATGATCTCTTCCTTACCCACCTTGAGGGAACGGCCAAATGCATGGTGAGGAGCGCTGTTTGCCCACGCAGCCTGCAACCATGCTTTGTCACCAAGCAGCAGACCGGCAGCCTGAGGTCCACGGAGGCACTTGCCTCCGCTATAGGCGACCGCGGTGGCGCCGCGTTCGAGATGCACGTTGGGCTTGAGAGTGAGGATCTCCGCGGCAGCGTCGACGAGCACAGGAACGCCATGGCGCTTGGCGATTTCCGAAACGGCACGAGTCCCGAGGGGGCCGTCATCGCCTGGTCCGCCAAGGATGTAGACCATCGCGGTGCGCTCATTGAACGCAGCATCGAGCTGTTCCTTGTCATGCACTTCGATGATCTTCGTGCCGACCATGCGAACTGCGTGATCGTAGACATTGCGTGAATACGACGGAATGATTACTTCGTTCTTCAGCCCTTCCAGGTTGGGCAGGCGCTGCATACGCTCCGGGTTGTTTGCGGCGATAGCCGCGCAGGTGCAGTGGGTGATCGCGGCACAGCAACCGGCCGTGATGATTCCCCATTCAGCACCGGTCAATTCGGCAAGCCGATTGCCGACGCCGTCCATCAACTCGTCCATGTGGACGAAATGGCGGGAAGCCTCATCCATAGCACGCTTTACCTCAGGTAGCGTTTGCGAACCTGTGATGATTGTGAACGTGCCCCGTGCGTTGACAATGGGACGTATTCCGATGGACTGATAAAGCCGCGCCCCTAATTCCAAAGGCGCCGTCGCGGCAGCCCGTAGCCGCCCACCGAAAGCTTGGGCGGCGGCCAGCAAGCCACCTTGGCGGAAGAGTTGACGCCGGTTTTGCATACTCATGACTCCTTAATGCGCCGCCGGGCGGCGTCTCGAATATCCATCAAAACGCGGGTCGCCTTGCGGTCCGTAGTCTGATGGCAGTTTATCCCATCGCTCACGCGAGAGGCCGTTCAGGTCGTAAACTACTCGGCCATCGCGGAGCGTCAGTTCGCAG
This sequence comes from uncultured Solibacteraceae bacterium, assembly GCA_964464925.1. Classification (GTDB taxonomy): domain Bacteria; phylum Acidobacteriota; class Terriglobia; order Bryobacterales; family Bryobacteraceae; genus CAYXLI01. Next base: position 141,737 of record CAYXLI010000004.1, read on the forward strand.
GTAAGCTTCTTGTCACCATCCATACGCGCGCCGTTCATATCGACAAATCCAAAATGGCCCTTCTCCAGCCGAAGCACGGCAATGTCGGCCGGCGCTCCCACGGAGAGATGGCCGAGTTCTTCGTGCTTGATCTCCTTTGCGGGATTCCAAGTCGATTTCTGAATCACGTCGTCGAGTGACATGCCCAGAGCCAACATCTTGTCCATGACGTTCAGCATGTCCTTCATGCCGGCGTTCATGCTTCCAGTGTGCAAGTCAGTGGAAATCGAATCCGGAGCGAAACCCGCCTTCATCAGTGGTGCGGCCACGCGCCAAAGGAAACTTCCGCCGCCGTGCCCCACGTCGAACATCACGCCGCGCTGCCGGCCCTCCCGCATCGCTTTGCTCGGACCGAGGGTGTCGTCCTGCTCGCCACGGAGGCCGGAGTACATGTGCGTGTAGATGTCGCCCGGTCGCAAGACCTTGGTCAGCAGATCGTAAACGGGCCGTTCCACCTTCTTACTTCCAAAGTCGATCATGACTGGAATGTTCGCGGCATTGCCCGCCTCCACCGCCCGTTCATAAGGCGCCCATTCCGGACCGGCGTAATGAGCGCTCTTGACACCGACAATCAGGCCCTGTACTTGTTCGCCATAGCAGCAGTAGGCGCGGCCTCCATGTCGTTGAGGTCCTGCTCATATTTGCCTCCTCGCATTCCGTTGCCGACGATGTTGATAAAGGCGAGGACGCGCGTGCGTGACCTGTCGATCACGCGGTTCTTGAAATCCTCAAAGTTCCTCCATCCGGCACAGCCCGCATCGGCAACGGTCGTTACGCCCGTTCGGAACGTGAAGCCGTCCGGATATACGCTCAGATCGCCCGCGTAGGAACCGCGCTCTCCAGTCCCGGCGTATACATGCACGTGGATATCGATCAACCCCGGAGTGACATAAAGGCCGGTCGCGTTCACCACTTTGAAGGCGTGCGCAGCGGGAATATTTTCCGCGATGGCAGCGATCTTTCCGTCTTTAATCGCAACGTCACGAACTGCGCTGATCTTGTTTTTTGCGTCGACCACGTGACCGCCCTTTAGAAGGAGGTCGTAATCGGATTGCGCCATCGCCGTTACGGCGAAAAAGAGTGCTGTGATCCATCTCATCGTTAATGAAGATACTACTTCTTTTGCATCCAACTGTGTTTTTGATACTGGAAGGTTTGCCAGTCCTCCGCCGCGCGGCCGTTCAAGTCCCAGACAACTTTTCCAGCACGAACGGTGAGTTCACAAACGATCATACGATCGCCATATTTCCTCGCTCCTGCTGAATCGATAAGACCGAACTTGCCGCGATGGACTCGAAAGACTGCAATGTCCGCCTCTGAGCCGATGTCGAGGTTACCGAGTTGCGGGCGATGGATCTCCTTTGCCGGATTCCAGGTCGACATGCGGATCACGTCGGACAATGGCGAGCCGAGATTGAGGATCTTTGTCATCGTGTGCACCATGTCTTTCATTCCGGCGTTCATGCTGTTGACGTGCAGGTCGGTGGAGATCGAATCCGGATAGAAGTGCTCGGCATAAGCCGGGACGGCGACATACCAATAGAAACTGCCTGCGCCGTGGCCAAGATCGAAGATGATGCCGCGCTTGCGGCCGGCTTCCATTGCGGGATTCAGACTGCCGTCCTCGAGCAGTTCCTGGCGGTGGCCGGAGTAGCAGTGCGTATAGATGTCCCCAGGCCGCAGCTTGTCCATAAACAACGTATTGAGGTTGCGGACAGAGTTGATACGACCGAAATCGACCATGACCGGAAGTTTCGTGATCTCGCCGGCTTTCACCGCGTTGCTAACTGATTCCCAGGCGGGTCCTGCGTAGTGGGCGCTCTTGAATCCGACGATCAGGTCCGGGTTCGCCTTGGCCACCGCGGCGGCAGCTTGAACATCCAACTGTGAAAGGTCATCTTCTTTGCCTGTTCCCATTCCCGCGGAAACTATGTTGAGCAATGCAAGCACGCGAGTTTTGGAATGGCGAATAATGCGGTCCCGGAAATCGGGGAAACTGGCAGCGCCGGAGGAACCCGCATCCACCATCGTGGTCACGCCGCTACGGAAGGAGAAGGCGTCGGGTTGAACCGCCTCCCCGCCCGGCTCGCGCCACATGTACACATGCACGTGAAGGTCGATCAGTCCTGGCGTCACGTAAAGGCCGGCCGCGTCGATGGTCTTGGCGGCATCGGAAGAAGGAAGGTTTTCGGCAACGCGCGCGATCTTTCCTTGCGCGACCGCAACATCCAAGACGCGATCCACGTTGTTCTTCGGATCGATCACATGGCCGCCCTTCAGCAGGAGGTCATACTTTGGCTGCGCTGCGAGCAGGCAGTCCAGAAAAAGAAACAGGAGGCCAAGCCACATTTAAAAAGCTAACCTCAATCCGAACTGGATGTCCCGATTCTCCGTGCTGGTGGACGTGATATTTCCAAACGCGGCCGTGCCGAAAGTGGAACTCGGATTGCTGAAATTCGGATGGTTCAGCAGGTTGAAGAACTCCGCGCGGAACTGGAGCCGCAGCCTCTCCTTGATCGGGAAGTTCTTGAACAGAGACGAATCCACGTTGACCAGGTTCGGACCGCGGAAAAGGTTCCTGCCCGCATTGCCGTACGTATAGAGCGCCGGGATGCCAAAGGCGGAGGGGTCAATGCAGCCGACCAGATGGCCGCGGCCGCAATTGGCGGACGCCTTCCCGATCACATTGGGGCGGTTCGTTCCTCCGCCGGACGTGTTCGCCGTATCCGTACCGTACGTCACATTGAACGGCATACCGCTTTGCGCGGTGACAATCCCATTGAACTGCCAATTGCCGAACGTCGTCCGAAGGAATGCATTGGCGTTCTTCATGAAAGGAATGTCGTACACAAAGCTGGAGACCAGGCGATGGCGGATGTCCCAGTTTGAGCTGGCATAGTCGGCAGCCCAATTGTACGGGTTCTTTGGTGCACCGCCGTTGTTGGAATCGCTTGACACGTCTAGAGAGTGTGCCCAAGTGTAATGGGTCATGAACTGGATGCCGTGGCTTAAACGCTGCTTCAGCACGACGCTGAGCCCGTGATAATTGGCGACTTCATCGTTCTGGACGGTACGGATCTGTCCCCAGAGCGGATTTGGGCGGCGAGAAGCCACCGGGCCCGGGCCGGGTGGCGGGGTGTTGTTATAGAAGCTGCGATCCAAATGATAGCTGTGCGAGCCGAGGTACTGGACTTGAAACGCGCTGCCACGCCAGAACTCACGATCCACACCGAGACTCCATTGGTTCATCGTGGCCGACGGGAGGTATGGGCTGTCGGTGATGACGTTGGGAATGGTCGGCGCGGCAGCGGAGACGCTCGGCACGGGGTTCAGAAGAGATAGAGTCGGCATTGTCGCAGCTCCCGTGTACGTCACCACGGGGCTAAATGGGGGATTCGTGGTGAGAAATGTAAAGCTGTTCGTCTGGTTCGGATTGTAGTAGATTCCTGCGCCCGCGCGAATGATCGTCTTCTCCGTGAGGCGATAGGCAAGGCCGAGTCGCGGCGCCCAGTTGTTATGGTTCGGATCAATGAACCGAAAGCCTGGCTGTGGGGGATTTGTGGGTATGAGCTGCGTTTGCTGCCGGTTCAGGAGCGTCGCGTAGCCGTTCACGCTGTAAGGAACTGTTGGCAACTCATACCGCAGGCCGATGTTAACCGACAGCTTGCGTGTGGCCTGCCACTTGTCCAGCACGAAAAAGCCATCGCGCCAGGCGGCGACCACGCCCTTAATTTCAGGCCCGGCCGTTGTATCATTCGCCTGAATTCCGAGCATAAAATCCGCCGGAGCATAGCCTGTGTACTGGCCAGTGAAGTTGAAGACGCCGCGTGGGCTGTTTACGGCGGCGCGGCCCGTGATCAGTTTTCGGAACTCTGCTCCCGCCATGATCGTGTGGGCGCCGCGTGTCCAACTGATCTGGTCGAAGCCTTGCCAGGTCTTGTCGTCCTGAAACCAGTTTGTGCCGCTGTTGCCGAATCCTGTGAAGCCGTTGATATTGAATTCGGGAATGCCGGGGTTGGCGAAGCGCACGTCACCATCGAAGCCGGGGATGCCCAGTTGTGAGCCGGCATCGTTCAGGCCATTCACATAGAAGTAGTTGAGCGTGGATGTCTCGAAGAACTGGTAGCCGAAGCGCATGTCATTCACCATGTTCGGCGTGAACGTGTGCGTGTAACCAACGCTGTAATTATGGCTATCGACGGGCGACGTGCTGCCGCTGGTTGGGTTCAACGATCCGGCCAGCAGGTTCATCGACTGCTGCTGCCAGCGGAAGAACAGACGCACTTTGTCCCCGATGTTCTGATCGAGACGGTCCACCGACTGGTCGGTATTGTTGTTATTCGCGATCGGCCCGCTGATGTTGTTCGTAATGCCCGAGTTTGTGGGCGCCGCGTAATAGGGCCGCAGCTTCAAGGCAAATGGGGAGAGACGCGCAGTTGGAATGACGTTGCCGGGAAAAGGCGCATTGCCGTTAGCGGGATCCTTAACAACCGTCGTGGTCTCGGAGAAATCACCACCCCACATCTTCGGCGTAAGCACCTGGTTGAGAGACGTACTCGCGCGGATCTGACGAAGGCCTTCGTACGACACCATAAAGAACGATTTATTCCGGCCATCGTAGAGCTTAGGGACGAAGATGGGACCATCCAGTTCGAAGCCGAACTGATTCTGCCGTAGAGGGTTCTTCTTCCCTTGTGGGTTAGCCAGTGTTGGCGTGAGGAAAAATGGCTTGGCGTCAAACTTGTCATTGCGAACGAATTCGACGGCGCTCCCATGCAGCGAGTTCGTGCCGCTCTTGGTGACTACGTTAATGTGCACACCAAGATATGCACCATACTGCGCGGAGTAAGTTCCGGTCTGAACCTCCACTTCCTGAACGGCATCCACTGCCGGTCGCGTGGGGGTAGTGGTAATGAGGTTGTTCACTACGCTGATACCGTCAAGCGAAACGCTGTTCTGAATTTCCCGCGTGCCCGCTCCGATGAAGTCCTGCCCGGGCGGCACACCGTTGGTTGCTTTCAATCCCTGAATCACTCCAGGCGTGATAGTCGCGAGTTTCAGTGGATCGCGGCCATTCAGCGGCAATTCAGCGACGTTGCGAGTACTGATGGTGTCTGAGACGCTTGCGTCGTCCGTCTTGATTAACTGGGCCGAGGCTTCCACCGAGACCGTCTGCTTCAGCTCACCGATCTTCAGGACAGCATCGTTGCGAACGATCTGGTTCGTCTCCACCTGGATGTTGGTGGCTTTGTAAGTCTGAAACCCGGATTGCTGAATGGTCAACTCGTACGTGCCGGCGCGGATGAACTGGATAACGTAGTAACCCTGTTCATTTGTCGTCGCCGGGTATGTTTCGCTCGTTCCGGTATTGAGCGCACTCACCGAGGCGCCGGAGATCGATTTGCCAGTGGCGTCTGTAACGGTACCAACCAACGACGTCTGATTGGCTACCTGTGCGGATAGCGAGCTGCCGAAGAGGACACTCACCGCAATAAGCCTGTTGATCATATTTCCCCTTGCGTCCGTGGTGAACGGTTTGAGGAAGTATAACCGGATTTTCACAACCGGAAAAGAGGTGGTTACTAAAAAACAGCGTACGCGAGCTAATGGAACAAGTCGATGACCGCGTATGAGTTCACTTCGGGAACGGTAAATTCGGTAGCGCCGCTCTCCGTTGCATAATCCCGAACTGCGTCGGCAGGAGCGCCGAAGGCTCTCAGTTCGGCGCGCGAGAAAGAACCCACAACTCGTACACGCAGTCCACGGACTGGGCGATTGGCATAGTTCAACAAGTGCACACGCGCCCGGGAACCGTTGCCGGTGAGGCGTCCAATTACGACTTCACTGCCGTAGATGCGCATGGCACGCCGGTCATCTGTCAGCTCGTACCGGATCTGATGTGCGAGTTCGTCCGGATTCAGGGCCGCCTCCTTCGGGTACTTCTTGGAGCCCAGCGTCACGTTGATGGGAAGCTTGCTGTCCGGTTGACGAACGATGCGATACAGAAGATTGCGGCGGCTGAGCAGGTTCATCAACTCGCCGCATTCCGAGCTGCCGTCATCCATCACGCCGATGTTGGCCACTGCCGGCAAATCCACCGAAGGTAGTTCCTTGAGAAAAGCCAGCATATCGTTAAAAGGAGCAAGACCGTTCGCATCGGTGTGGATGACAGCATTGGCGTTATAAGCGTAAGCCTCAGCCGCGGCGAGGGCGGCGCTTTGCCCCGCTGCGTCGTACTGATACTGCGCTTCAGGGTGACGAAGGAGGATCCAGCCGTTTGCATCGATCCAGGGAGCAGCGGTTGCAGTGGCCACATTGGTCCGGTATTGGACCTTAGGGCCGCTCAGCTTTGTCAGCTTAGCGGGATCGACAACCTCAACCCGGATCCCGGGCTGAGTGTTCCATTCAGCCGCTACGCTTTGAGATACGGCAATGGCAGCCAACTGTTTTGCCTGCGGTACTGACGCGGGTGGTTGGTCCACGAACAGACGTGGAAGCAGGACTGCAAGCAGCAGAATCACAGCTGCACGCTCATCAGTTGGATACGAGCTTTGTCATAAACACCAAGGCCGAGACGGCTCGCGTACTCGATGTGGCCAGGTTCGCGAATGAAGCGGTTGGAGCGTACGTTGTCGCCAGGATTGTTGCTGAGCTGTTCTGTGGAGCGATCCCAAACTGAGCGCGCGCCTTCCTGGCGGCGCTTTTCCTCAATCACTTCAATGAGCAGACGATCGATCGCGACCGGGTCTGTACCAATCATCAACTGCTTCGGAAAATAACGGAACTGCCGGCGCGTAGAGAAGGGGCCGCCATGCCATACTCCCCGGAATCCATCCATGACGTTGAGAACTGTTTTAGATCTCAACGGCTCGACCGAGGCGAGTGTACCAATGAATGAGAGCGTATTGGTCTTCTCATGCTGATGCGAGCGTGCGACATTGGAGAAGTTCCCGTATGCGATGTTCTTCAAGCAGCCGGTCACTCCCGCGGCCTGATGGTCTTTCATGTTTGGAACGTTGATAATCTTGGTGAAGCGTTCGGTGACCATACGGACCAGATTGGATCGTGTGTCGTCCTCGCCGAAAAAGCTAACCTCCACGTAGGTTTTCGGATCATAGCCGAGGATGGATCCACGCGGTGTCTCGACTGCGGCGATCGATACGCCCTCAGGCACTTGCTTCTCATAGTGCGCGTTTGTTAACTGATCGAGAAAACGTTCGTAAATGCAGATCTGCGATTGCTTCAGTCCTACGGACATGAGGTTTGCAACAATTTCTCCGACGAGTTCGGGGGTGGACAGGATATTTGGCGATCCCGAGCAATTCACTTTAATGCCGACAACGTCGGATGGAGTGAAGAAGGATGCCCAGGCATCCCGTGCGTCCTTGGTGTTGGTCAGCGTGCACATTCCGCGGTTCAGCATCTGTCCGGCAACAAGGCGGTCGACGCGTTCGGAATCCGTATCCACCACACGATCCGAGCTGACGCGGACAACAGCACCCGGGTAACGTCCCGGCATGCCTGCGCCCGGCTTATCACGGAACGGTGAGTTGATTTTGTATTGGGGCTCATTGGCGGCTGCCCTGGCAAGCGCGGGTAAAGCGGGTAAAGCAGCGCCCTGCAGAAACGTTCGGCGTCGCATAGATGAGTCCGTATTATTTCACAGAACGGCCTTAAGGGACGGCGAAACCAGTAGACACAAAAAAAGCCGGCATTCTCAAACGAGAGTGCCGGCCGGAACAATTAAGGTCCTCTTGTCTTAGAAATATAGCTTCGCGGCCATCTGGATGACGCGCGCGCTGTTCTGCTGTGACGGCGCAACCCGGCCAAAAGAGGAGCTGGCCGGATCCGAATTCGGAGCACCAAAGCGCGGATGATTGAGTGCATTGAACGCTTCAAAGCGGAGTTGCAGCCGGATCCGCTCGAGCGGCTGGAAGTTCTTATACAGACCTCCATTCAGCTCGTTGACGCGGCTTGCCCGAACGTTAGCCCAACGGGTGGGGTAATTGCGAACATAGTTCCCGAAGTCCTGGTAGACCCCGTTCTTTATCGTGTCGTTCGGAGCCGGCTTGTAATTGTAGCCGGGCAGATTCTGGATACCTGTCCAGGCCGGGTAGTTGGAAATATCCGTGTTCTGGTTGGGGAAGCGGATGAAGTGTGTTGTATCGAACCACTGATTGAGCGACTGCTTGTCCTTCGGAAGCGAAAAATCCTTGCCGTCAAAGAACGCATCCGTACCAAATACTACGGGTACCCCGGACTGCAGGTTGTACTGCGCAGTCACCTGCCAGCCGCCAACCAGCGCATCCAGCCACTTGTTCATGTTGTGTCCGATCGCGCGATTGCGACCGATGGGAAGTTCCAGTATGGGCGCGAGCGCAAAGTGGAACGGGCGATCTTCGCCGCCAAGCTTATGCTCGACCTTGCCTAACACCTGATTGCCGAGAAACGAAGTGTCCTCGAAAAGCTTGGACCAGGTGAAGGACGCGATCACGCTGAATCCTTTGGTGAAGCGGCGTTCGACTTTCGAGAGCATCGCATCATATTGGTTCGTACCCAGCGGATTGTTATTAATGTTGGTATCGCCCAGATAGGCAATCGGGCGAATGAGTTGGTTGATGGCGACGGTCGAACTGCTGCCAATGGAACCGACAATTTGAGGGATCTTTAGGAAAGGGTTCGGAACCAGTTCGTCCCAGAGTAACTTGTCAAGTGGACGGCCGCTAGCATCAAAGCGGGCAGTGCGGAGAGTCTCCCATTGCTGCAGGGTCGGGTAGTTCTGGTTGCGATCCTGCCAGATCTGATAGGTCTTATTGTGCGAATATCCGATCTCGAACAACCAACTCTTGATCTGATGCTGCAAGTGCAGGCTGTATTCCCATGAGTATGGCCGGCTGGCGTCCTGGTTCACCCACTTGGGCCCTTGACCCAGATTCGTGAGCGCGCCGAGAGACGAACCGCTAGGCTGCAGCACGCCACTGTGGAACGGATTGGACAGCGTGTCATACGGCGTGAAGTAGTTATCCTGCGTCACGATCAGCGGCGTGGATTGACTAAAGCCGTTCTGAGACGCATTTTCCCAACTGGCTTGGACAAAACGGCCAAACCCGCCGCGAATGACCGTATGCGGACGGATCTGATACGCGAAGCCGATTCGGGGTTGCACCATCGTGTAGTCAGTGTTGTAGACCTGCGCCGACTGACCGCCCACACCAGCAAACAACTGAGCGCCACGAGCAGTAAACGCGCTCACTGGAACCATGTCGAGCAACGCCTGCACATTCGCATTGTTCGCATTTGCGGCAGCGATCGTAGCGTAATTGGCCTGTGCCTGCGGGTTGATCGGATTAATCGCGTTCGGATCATAGTTGGAAGTCAGGCGGTTATAACGTTCCGTGATGGGACGCTCGTAATCCCAGCGCAGCCCCAGGTTCAGCGTGAGCTTGCTTGTAAGCCGCCAGTCATCCTGAAAATAGAAGGCGGTGAAGTGTTGAGAGTAGAAGGCGTCAGCGTTATTCGGGACATTCCCGCCATTCGGGAGGCCCAGCAGGAATGCGGCAAAGTTGGATCCGTTCCCTGTGCCGCCACCGACCGTCGCCTGCTGACGAGTCCAGTTCGAATTATCGAAGTTGAACTGCCCCTGGTTGCCGATACCCGAGTTGGCCTGTTGCAGGACCCAATATTCCGCGCCGTAACGCATGGTGTGATTACCCTTGATGTGAGTAAGGCCAGCCGTCCACGTGTAGTAGTTCGTGACCGTGTTACTGCCGGCCTGACCGGTACCGAAATCGCCGGCAAAACCGACGATCCGCGGGAAAGAGGGCTTTTTTAGTTGCGAAATATAGCGTTGGGGCAAACCAAGCTGCGCCGGATCAAAGCCGGCTCCCTGGTCGAAACCCGGTTCTTCATAGCGGCTGATGTTGAATCGAAGATCGAGAATCTTGTTCGAGCTGACCGTCCAAACGTGATCGAGCCCGATACCCGTGGGGATTCGCGTCCCCCGGCTTCCCGTAGCCGCATTATGGAAATCATCGCCCAGAAATTCATCTTCATGCGCCCAGCGAGTGGTCGCAAACGAGTGCTGGCTATTGTTCCACTGATGATCAACACGGACAGTCAGCATCGCCATCTTGTTCTGGCGTGTGCTGTCCGGCACGAAGTTATTCGTGGCATTTGACGTCGGTTCGCTCGGACTGTTGGGCAGCGGCACGAACTTGAGAATGTTCTGCGCGATCGGATTCAACCGGCTCGCCGGGATTATATTGCCCGCGAACATGGTACGGAATCCCTTTGCGTCGATGGTCATCGGATCGTACACCTGAATCGGATAACGGACGCTTTGGCCGTTGACGGTTTGTGTCGTGAACGACTGGCTGAAGTCGCCCCGGCGTTCGAGTTCGGTTGGAACAGAGCGAATACCGAAACGGGGATCCTGATTGCGCGTTCCATCAAAGGAAATAAAGAAGAAGGTACGCTCCTTCCCGTTGTAGACCTTAGGGATCCATACGGGGCCGCCGAACGTCCCACCATATTCGTTGTAGTGCACTGGAGGATTTGAGCCGCCGACCAGATTCGTCTGGAACAGCTTCGCGTTCAGAAAATTGTTCTGATTGAACTCGAACAGGTTTCCGTGATAATCCTTCGTCCCGGATTTAGTGGAAATGCTGACGGTGCCTCCAGCCTGCCGGCCGATCGAAGCATCATAGGCGTTCGTAATGATGCGGAATTCCGAGACAGAGTCCATGGACGGGATGTAATTGATGTTGCCGCCGGATTTCGTATTTGGCATGCCGTCCAGCTGAAAATTGTTCGAGTACACATTGTTGCGGCCGCCATCGACAGTAAACTGGGAAGCCGCATTGTAGGACCACATGTGCGCGACGTTATTGTTCTGGTCCTGAGCCATGACTCCTGGAGAGAGAGTCGCCAACAGGGTTGGAATGCGAGAGGCCGAAGGAATCTCATTGAGTTCCTGGGTTGTAATTACTGTGCCTGAGATTGCGGCCGTTGTGTCGATAAGAGGAGCTTCCGCCGTAACGTCAACGGATTCGCTCACGGCACCGATGTCAATTTGAACGTCGATCGTTTTGGCGTCCGCAGTTTGCAGGACGATGTGGTCACGCCGCAGTGTCTTGAATCCCGGGCTGGTGACCGTAAATTGATAAGAGCCGGGCAATAGGAACTGTACTAGCCAGTTACCATTCTCATTTGTATTAGTGAATTGTTTGACGCCGGTATCTTCCGAAATGACGGAGACCTGCGCATTTGGAACCAACGCGCCTTGCGCGTCCGTAACTTTGCCACCTAAACTGGCGCGAACTTCCTGTGCGACCCCGAACCGGGCACACAAAAAGAGTATGAACGCGGCTGCGAGGAGCCGCATTGAGCGAGACATGTTGCCCATTGCATATCAAATGCGGCATGGCCTCGTCAAATAGCAAACCGCGGATCTCACGAATCTTGCCGGGGATAGTGCAGTAATTGGCCAAAAAGACCGACGACGAAAAACAGATAGTACTTCGGCGAATCGAAAGCAAATCGCGCGATGATGCCGAAAACGGCAGCCGCCTGGCACATGACGAGCGCGACTATATAACCCTGCCGTTTTTCCTGAGGCGTCTGGCGGCCATTCTCACCCGAGAACATCGCACGGCGCATTGGGATAGAACCAGCTACGAGCATGCACGCAAGAATAAGGAGACCTGTGAACAACTCCGGATTCTGCTGCGAGTTCGTAGGCTGGATCAGATTTGCGACTGCAACGTAGATGAGTATGGATGCGACCATCGCGAGCCAAAGGATGATCTGGAAGCGCCGCTCCTCAGCCGGTAGGCGGTGGTGCAGTTGCATCGGCATTCGCTTAGAGTATCAAATCAGTCGAGTTTCGGCTTGAGCAGCGTACGCACTTCCGCCGAAGCAAGGTCTGCCTTTCGAACCACGCGCGCAGGGACGTCCAACCGCCGAACGGGCGTACGGCCGGCGAGTTTCTCCGTGAGTGATTTGAGCGCTTCATGGCCTAGGCGAAACGCATCCTGCACGAGCATTACGTCGATGGTTCCCCCCTCTAGCGCGGCGATATGGGAGTCACTCGTATCGAACGTGATCAGCTTGATTTTGCCACTGACCCCTCGGCTGGTAATTGCCTGGATCGCGCCGAGGGAGCTTGCCTCGCTGGACGCGAAAATTCCGGTCAGGTCTGGATTCGCGGTAAGAATGTTCTCGGCCACGGATCGGGATTTCGCAGGATCGGACATGCCGTACTGGAGCGCTTCGATTCTCATATTCGGAAACTCATTCCTGATCGTTTCTTCGAAGCCGCGCTCCCGCAGTCCAGTCGACGTACCTCCAGGCTTGTGTAGTACCATTCCGAGTTTGCCGCTTTTTCCGCAAAGTTCAGCAATGAGGCGCGCGGCCGTGCATCCCGCACCGTAGTTGTCAGTCGCGACGTACGTAACATAATCCTGCACGTCTACTCCGGAATCGAAGACCGTGACCGGGATGCCGGCCACTATGGCACGTTGCACCGGGGCAGCGAGGGCCCGTTCGTCAGTAGCCGAGATCGCGATGGCATCGACGCGCTGCGCCACCATCGCATCTACAATCTGAATCTGACGGCCGTAGTCGGTTTCCTCGTTTGGACCGTTCCACACGACGCGAACTCCTGCTTCCCGCGCCGCCTGGTTGACCCCGGCGTGCACGGCGAGGAAAAAAAGGTGCGACGTTGCCTTAGGAACTACGCCGATGACCCGTTGCCGGGATGCCCTGCATGATGCAAGCAACGGGAGGAGCAGGAGGTTGCGCCGGGTCGGCATGTGTAAATAATAATGGGCCGAATTCCTAAACGAAAGGATGCTGTGCAACGTCAGGTAAAATTAGAGTCGGAATATCCGTGCGGAAGCTTGCGCTCATCCTTTGTTTGTTTCCATGCGCCTTTGCAGGCGAATATGCCGTTCTGCAAAACGGCTTTCGAATTCACGCAACTCGGCACGAAGTAGCAGGCACTTCCATTCGCTTGTACACGGCGAGCGGCACGCTCGACATGCCCGCGGGCAACATTGCCGGCTTCGAATTGGAAGATTATACGCCGCCTCCTCCAGTGGGGTCTGCAGCTGTCCCTGTTGTTGTAAAGGCCGCTGAACCGCTCGTCACGCCTGCACAACTGCTACAAGAAGCGGCCAGTAAACATGGCCTCAGGCCCGAATTTGTCCGCAGTGTGGCTATAGCGGAATCGGCGTTGCGGACCGATGCCGTTTCGCCGAAAGGTGCACTTGGGCTGATGCAACTAATGCCGGGCACCGCAGCGGATCTGGGTGTCGATCCGAAAGATCCAAAGCAGAATGTTGAAGCCGGTGCGCGGTATCTGAGGTCGCTTCTGGAGAAATATAAGGATAGTGCGGACCCGGTCCGACTGGCTCTCGCTGCCTACAATGCCGGACCTGCAGCTGTCGATCGGTATCACAACATCCCTCCGTTTCGCGAAACACAGGCCTATGTGGAGCGCGTATTGCGTCAATACCTGCAACAGTTAAAGAAGTGATAACACGAGCCGCCCTTGCGTTCTGGCTATCCGTGCTCACTGCGTGGGCCGGGTGCGGGAACCAAAGGCCGCCATCGCAGCGGTTCGTGTTTGCTCCCGGCTTAAGTATCAATTACGAGGTCCACGGGTCTGGTGAGACCACAATCCTGGCGCTGCATGGCCTTGGCGCATCACTCGACTCCTGGCGGGACATTCTTCCCGTGCTGACGCGGTATGGAACTGTATATCTGGTGGATCTGATCGGCTACGGCCATTCGACGAAGCCGGCGAAGTTTCGCTACTCGGTCGACAGTGAGGCCGACGTAGTCGAAGCATTTCGGAGCCATTTGGAATCTCAGGGGCGCACAGATTTCGTCCTCCTTGGGCATTCCTTGGGAGGCGCCGTGGCGCTCGAACTGGCGGCACGGAAACAGGTGGAGATGCTGATCCTGATCGATCCGCTCGTCTCTTTCGATAGCATCCGCTTGCATCTGCTTGTCAGCACTTTCAATCAGTGGCCGTTCAACCGGCTCGCACTGGCCGCAGTACCTGCACGCCAACGAGCCTGGATCGGGTTGCGCCGGGCATTTAAGAATAACTCGCAGGTGGATGATGAGCGGGTATGCCGGTATGCCCTGTTTCTGGACATGCCGGGAGCAAATCGGGCGTTTCTAAAGACGGTTCAAGCGATGCGCCTGACCAAGGTGCGGGACGGTTTAGGTGCGATACAGTGCCCGGTTTTCGTAATTTGGGGAGATAAGGACCCTATCCTGAGCCCATCGGAGGGAGACCACCTGGCGAAAGCATTGCCAAACGCCACGCTCGTACGAATACCACACTGCGGTCACGTGCCGCATGAAGAGTGGCCTGCAGAGACTGCATTCGTCATTGGCCGTGCACTCTCAAACAGAAGCCATCGTGTGTGACCACATTTAATCGTAGTTGCCGTCCACGAACCAGCGTCCGCCATCTTGCGGTTCGTAGTAGATCCGGTACAGCGCGCCGTTTTGCAGTGCTACATCCCATTCGTCCCTGCACCACGGCCCGGAAGTCCACCAGTCTCCTGAAGTTCGCCAAGGGCCTGCCCAAGCCACAACTGTTCCGGTCAAACCTTTGGCCGATATTTTTTGCGGCCGCCCCTGCATCATGATCACGTTGGCGGCGAGGGCCGGACGAAACAGCCGTATCGCAAGATGCGGTTCGCATGAATTGCCCTTCGTCTCCCCTGCCCCGGTGCCGAATTTCACCATCCGAAATGCTCCGGGCCGCTGCGTATTGAGCAGTTCCGGACTTCCTGCATTCCCTGCCCCGACAATCGCTGTGATCCGTGCCAGGATGAGTTCGAGCTTTTGCGGCTCTGGCCCCTGTGGCAGGAACAGTCCATGCTGCAGGACAGCAGGCGGAACAGGGGCCAGCCGCAAACTCACTTTCACGATAGGCGCATGTGGAGGATGCGCGGCCAAGTCATACTGCAAGAGCTTCCAAAGTACATCGGCATCCGTGGTCGGCGTGGGCAGTTGCACACCGCGGACGAACTCCGTCCTGTCCTCCAGTACCAGGGACAATTGGGCTTCGTTCGAAGCAAGCCCATGTGTTTGCAGCCGCCCGCTCAATTCGTTCAAAAACCGGCTCAACAGGAACGCAAGAGGCTCCAGCAGTTCGAGTGGATGCTCCAGTTCCATACTTTGCTCGAACGTAGCCGGATCGATTACCGGAATCAGAGGCCGAGAGGCGAGTCCACGGGCCCGCTTTTGCAACAGAAGGCCGGCAGTGCCAAGCCGTTCGGCGATGCCGCGCTCGGGCAGCACAGCGAGTTGCGCCAACGTCCGGATGCCCCAATTCGTGAAGACCTCAGCCATGTGCTCAGGCACATCCAGTACACCGACCGGCAGTGGGCCGAGCACTTCTGCCTCCTGCCCGAAAGGAATTACAGTCAAGCCGGCAAATCCACGGGCCGCAATCACCGCCGTATCCACATTTGCCGCCAAGGCAACATTCGGATTCAGGTTCAGCTCCCGCGCACGTTCATAGATAGCCGCTCCAATCCGCGAGGCATCGCCGATGAGTTTACCCAGCCCATGCACATCGGCCACGATCAGACCCGGCGCGACCTCTTCAATGAAAGGAGAAAACGAACAGGCACACTGTTTGAGGGTGACGGCTTGTTCCGGGACAAATTCCAGCAACAGAATTGCAGCATACATAGAGCCGCCTAGCCTGCGTTTTGCAAAGCACTCGCCCGAAATACAGTGGAATCTCGAATCACCGGTTTCTTCGGAGCAATACGAACTTCGGCTCCATACAAGACCCGGAAATCCGGATGGGCACCTTTCCAGTCGGGCCGTTCGGGTTGCAGTTCAATCGCGAGGGAAGCACAGGCGCGGACATAAGGTTCACGTTCGACCACCACCATGACAGTGGGGGTGGATTCTATGGCCCGGCGGAACCGGTACCAATAGGAGATCGGCAGCCTACGGACCCATTGCGGTGAGATGTCTCCTAAATCCAGAACTACTCCCCCCCACCCTCCGCCGTGTAGCAACAGGTCCACGCATTTCAATGCTTTTTCCATTCGAAGCTTATCGTTGCTTTCCTTACACCTGATCCAAAGCAACTGATTCAGGGTTACACCTGAATTTCCTGCAGACTCCGGATCAAAGCTGTTTGAAGCGTCAACTAGCGCACAGTATTCGCCAGCTTGGGTCGCGCTATGGAGAAAAGCATGTAGCAAAGTCGTGCGGCCAGACGAAGCCGGTCCAAACAGTTCCGTAATTGCTCCCCTTGGAAAACCTTTAAGTAGTACATCTACTTCTGCAACCTTTGTGCTTATAAAATCAGGTGTTTTCTGAACTGGAAAGAGCCCGGGAGCGAGCGATGGCAGCCGTGGAAGCGCAGAGGATTGCATCGGAATTTATTCGCCTTTTATTCGCCTATGCTTCATTGTGCCGCTGAAAGCTTACAACTGTCAAGAAAACCGGCTGCTTACGGTTACATACCTTAGTTTGAACGGCGCAAAGCAACGAACTCTGGCGTATGATTGTCTAGGTGTATTGAGGAGCTAACCCACTTAGCATGAACTAAGCACTCTTTAGCTAAATAGTAGTAGATCTAATAATATATAGTACTGGACATGTCGCTAGGTCTGTAGTACTATGACAAATGTTTGTTGTACCCAATGTGAGGTTTCGGAGGCCACACATGAAAGTAAGTTGGATCTTCAAAAAATCGTTCGCGCTCGTTGCCCTGATAGCACCCACACTGCACGCCGCCAGTCTCGTCATTAATCCGACGATGCTGGTGCTCCCTTCTTCACCGGCGGCAACACCTTTTTCGTCGGTACCGTCCCAGCAGACAACATCGTCCGTCGCTCCGGTCGTTACTGCTCAACAGCCAGCATTTACGAACACTGGCACCCCTACATATCCGATCCTGGGTAACACGACAGTATATTCCCAACCCACGCTTCCGACTGCTACACTTCCGGCTTCGTTCTATAGCACTGCCAATGTTTCGCAGCAGATCGTGAGCAATTTCAGTTCGCCATGGCAAAGCCAGGCCAGCAACGTCTACAACCCGCCCTCTTACGGCGGATACGGGTCCAGCTACGGCTACAGTGCAAATCCGTACGCCGTGACTTCATCCCCAGGGCTTTCGCTCGGCTCAGGCCCCGTCCTTACGCCTGTCGGCATGCCTGGAGTTCAACAGGCGCTTTGGCAGCAGGTTGTTCTGATCACGACGAATAATCCGACTGCGAGAGCTTCCAATGGGCTCTTTGATCCCGCCGCAACTGCTCCGGAACCAGGAACACTGCTGCTGCTGGTCGCAGGCCTGGGAACGCTGATTATTGTGGCTCGGAAGCGCCGTAACATTCACAACCAGGCATAAACGTTCTTAACTCGCTCTGAACAATCGAGGGCCGCGACGAGGGACACTCTTCCTCCCGTCGCGGCCCTCGTGTTTCTGATCCCGCCGATTTACCGATTCCGCACAGACACAGACCCGACACCGTAGGCGCGCACCACACCTGCCGCAGTCACGATTCCTTTCAGGTGATGGACATGTGCGCGGTCGACGACCGGTAGTATGTCGATGCGAAACTCACCCATGCGCTGCAGCGCGACATCCAACGTGTGATCGATGTGCACATGCGGGAACTTCTGCGCGCTCCAGTCCTGCACTTCCGGAATAACCTCACCCACCGTGTTATCAGGCGCCGCCTCCACAAGGGAGTGCGGGACGAAACCGATGAGCATATCGTTTTTGACAACCAGATAAGCCGCTTGGGGATTGTTAAGAAGAACTGCGTTTGGTGTCTCAGGAGAGATGGTATTCGAAAGGGGCTCCATTGCAGCCTGAACGAGCAGTACACCTCCGCGTTTTCTGCCCTGGCCGTGAGGAAGATGGATACCGTCCTGTTCGGAGAGCGCCTCATAAATAGGGGTATGCTGCATCCGGTAAGAGATGTAGAAGCTGATCAGGTTGGAGATCATCAGCGGAACCACGATCGTGTAGTCTCGCGTGAGCTCAAAGATCATGAAGACCGACGTGAGCGGTGCCCGGATGATGCCGGCAAAGGCTGTACCCATACCAACAAGGGCGTAAGCTCCTGGTTGGGCTATGAAACCAGGCAAGATATGTTGCGCCGCCACGCCGATGGATCCGCCGAGCATGGCGCCCATGAAGAGACTGGGGCCAAAAATGCCACCTGCGTTTCCGGATGCGTAGCAGATAGCTGTCGCGAGGAGCTTTAGGATGACGAGTCCGAGCACGACTTGAGCGGCGATGTTCCCGTTCAGCACCTTATCCACGTAGCCGTAACCCACGCCGAGCACCTCGGGTATACGCAGACCCAACAGCCCAACGAACAGTCCGCCGGCCGCGGGCTGCAGGGCCTGACTCCATTTCGGAAGCTTCAGAAATTGCTCACGCACTTTGAGGGTCATCTTGACGAACGCGACGGACATGAGGCCGCCACCGATCCCGAGCACCGCGTATACAAGGAATTCCACGGGATGAACCATGTTGTACGCCGGAACGTGAAAGAGCGGCTCATCTCCGAGCAGAAGATGCAAGACGACCCAGGAGGTGGCTGAGCTAACCACTACGCTGCCGAGAACAGGCGCATGGAGATCGCCCATGATCTCTTCCAGCGCAAAGAGCACACCTGCAATGGGCGTGTTAAACGCAGCAGCGAGCGCGGCGGCGGCTCCTACAGGGATGAGGGCTTTCAGTTTCGATGGACCAAGGCCCAGCCGCCGGCCGATGACCGAGGCAATTCCTCCGCCGATCTGTACCGATGGACCTTCGCGTCCAAGCGCGATACCGCTCGCCAGCGAAAGTGAGGAACAGACGAATCTCCCGAAAACCGTTCGGAAACGAATACGCCCGTTGCGGACGAAGAGAGCAACTTTTGTTTGAGGGATGCCCGACCCACGCGCGTTCGGATAATAGCGGCTGAGAAGCCAGCCGCTGATAAGGGAGCCGGAGACAGGCACAACAAAGCGGCGCCACGCGGCGCCGTCAGCAGGATACAGCTTGGTCCCGAGCCGCTCCGTGATCACAATGAAAAGAACTACGACAACGCCTACCACTGCACCGATTAAGAGCGTGAGAACAAGAAACATCTCGTCTTCATGCTCCCGGAGGCGCAGTGCCCAGCGCGCCAACAAACTGGGCTTCACGCTTTCATGGTCGCCCGAAAGTACGGCGAAGTCATTACAGTGTTGCCGCTACTGACAGTCACATTCGGTAACAGGCGTCTTCGCTAGGATGGAGATATATGGCATTTCGCGGGGTTGATTACATGCTGGTGGACTCCTTATTCACGCAGGAGGAACTGCTGGTGCGCCAGACGGCCCGGCGGTTCGTGGAAGAACGGCTGATGCCCATCATTCGGGACTGTTACCGCGATGGACATTTCCCCTCCACCATCGTGCCGCAAATGGCTGAGTTGGGCTTTTTCGGAGCCACATTGGAAGGCTACGGCTGCGCAGGCATGAGCAATGTGGAATACGGTCTTCTGATGCAGGAGTTGGAACGCTGCGACTCAGGTGTGCGCAGCTTCGCATCCGTGCAAGGCGCATTGGTGATGTATCCGATCTATACCTATGGGTCGGAAGAACAGAAGAACTACTGGCTGCCCAAGCTGCAGTCGGGCAAGGCGATAGGCTGCTTCGGGCTGACGGAGCCTCAATTCGGATCGAATCCGGGGGGAATGTTGACGAGGGCTCGAAAGGACGGCTCGGGGTGGGTCCTCAACGGCGAGAAAACCTGGATTACTAATGGCGGATTGGCCGATGTAGCCGTGGTGTGGGCACGGACGGAAGAAGGCATTAACGGCTTCCTCGTTGCGAAGGGCACCCCAGGATACAGCACCTCCGATATCCATGGAAAGCTGTCGATGCGGGCATCGGTTACATCGAGCCTGACGTTTTCCGATTGCCGTGTACCCGCGGAGAACGTGCTGCCAAAGGCAAAAGGATTGAAAGCTCCACTGAGTTGCCTCACACAGGCGAGGTACGGAATCGGCTGGGGCGTGATCGGAGCCGCGATGGACTGCTTCGAAACGGCGCGGCAGTACAGTGTGGTGCGCAAGCAGTTCGATGACCGGCCGATCGCGAGCCATCAGCTTGTGCAGGAGAAGCTGGCCTGGATGATCGGCGAGATTACCAAAGCCCAACTGCTCGCGTTACATGCTGGACGGCTGAAGGACAGGGGAAAGCTGGATCCCGCGCACGTCTCCCTGTTAAAGAAGAACAATGTAACGATCGCACTCGAGTGTGCGCGGCTGAGCCGCGACCTTTTAGGCGCGAACGGCATTATGGACGACTACCCGATCATGCGGCATCTGTGTAACCTGGAGACGGTGAAGACGTACGAGGGGACAGACCACATTCACACACTCGTAATCGGTGAGCGGCTGACTGGCATTCCGGCGTACAAATAGGTATACTAAAAAACGGTCCTCTTGGTATGGTAATTCTGTTGACAATCTTGCACGTGATCGTGTGCGTTTTCCTGGTAGTCGTGGTTTTGCTGCAAAGCGGCAAGGCTGCGGATCTCGCTGGAGCATTCGGTGGAATGGGTTCCCAGACGGCATTCGGCCCGCGCGGCGCGGCTACGGTGTTATCGAAGGCAACGACGATCGCGGCGACGCTGTTTATGATGACGTCGCTGAGCCTCGGGATTCTGTCGACGAAGCACGCGGGATCGGGCTCTTCGGTTCTGGAACGGAGCAATCCGCTTCCGGTGAAAAAGAACGCGGCTCCGGTACCTGCACCCGCCCAGAAGAGTCAGCCTGCTCCGGCTCCGGCCCCAGCGGCGCCCCAACAGAAGTAGTTCGGAATAGCCACGATTTTGCGGAGGTGGCGGAATTGGCAGACGCACTAGCTTGAGGTGCTAGCGGGAGTAATCTCGTGGGGGTTCAAGTCCCCCTCTCCGCACCATAGATTTTAAAGGCTCTCACGAGGTCAGCCGGAAACGGCTGGCCTTTTCTTCTTATCCCGCGAAGGGATCAATCAACTGCCAAATGGAATGTCGCACCGGCTGCGGCAGCAAGTGCGCCCGACCTTCCGCCACTCGCCAGCCGGGCACGCCTGCCGGACTGTGCCAACGGGTGACAACATGGCCAACGGCTAAGCAAAGGCGAAACTGATCCATCCTTGAAAGCAGGCCAAAAGCGCTGCCGCCAAACACCTTAGACGCGAGGCAACCCCGGTGGACTAAACGTCAAACTTGTATTCTTCTCACACTGGTCTCTTATGGCAGCTTTTCGATGCGAATGGCCGTGAGCTTATATTCCGGAGTAGACGTTTGACCGTCGCGGCCCGGCCCCGTGACAGCATTGATGAGTGTTTCCGCGGAGTGGAACGTCGCGAAAGCCTCCCCACTGAGGATGTCATCGGTGATGTGCACGGCCAGCTCAGCTTGACCATAGTGGCTGACAACCCGGACCCGCTCCCCTTCCCGCACTTCGCATTGACGCGCATCCTCCGACGCTAAATCTAGCGTGTCCCTCTGTCTCCAAAACACATTCGGCGTTCGCATGGTCATCGTGCCAGCGTTGAACTGGTAGAGCGTGCGCCCAGTCGTGAGCAAAATTGGAAAGTCCTGCGATACCACTTCAGTGGTCGGGCTCATGGGAAGCCGGCGAAGCGCGGCGCGCGGTCCGTGCGAGAACTGGCTCGTGTGAAGGATGGGAGTTCCTGGGTGTTCATCCGCTGGACAGGGCCACTGCAGGCCCGCCACATCGAGACGGTCGTAGCTGACTCCGGCTCCGGCGTCCCACACGCCGCGAATGTCGTTCCATATCTCCTGCGGGCTTTGAAACGAAAACTGTCTCTTGTAACCCATCGCGCGGGCGAGAGCGCATACAATCTCCCAATCAGGACGTGATTCGCCAATCGGGTCAATCACTTTGCGCAGACGCTGCACGCGGCGTTCGGCATTCATGAACGTGCCGTTCTTCTCGAACGAAGACGCTGCCGGGAAGAACACTGTACCAAACGACTCCGCCGTTTCATTCCGGAACATGTCCTGCACGATCACCATGTCGAGCCTGGACAGGGCATCGCGGGTCGCTGCTGCATTCGCGTTAGTGAACAGGATGTCATAGCCAATCGCCCAAAGCGCGTGCAATTCGCCACGCCGGGCTGCGTCCATCATTTCCAGTAAATTCTTTCCACGTGTTACCGGCAGAGGCGCTCCCCAAGCCTGTTCGAATCGTTCTCGGGCGGCGGCGATGTCCGCATAGCCCGTAAGATGGTCCGGCTCGCAGCCCATGTGAGCGGCACCTTGGACATTATTCTGCCCGCGTAGAGGATTCACCCCCGCCCCTGGCACGCCAATATTGCCGCTGAGCAGCGCCATATTTACAAGCCCCATCACACCGTCCGTGCCTTGTACATGCTCGGTGACGCCAAGTCCGTGAATGATCATGGACGGCTTGTTCCTTGCATAGGCGCGCGCGGCTTCGCGTATCAGCCGAGCGGCTACTCCGCAATGGGCTGCCGCAGTCTCTGGCGTCCATTCGCGAATGAACTCGACGAATTGCTCCCATTCAGATACTCTCGCCGAAATGAACTCATCGTCGTACAACTTCTCTTCGACGATAACGCAGGCGAGTGCGTTGAGCAGTTCTACATTGGTCCCGGGACGCACCGGCAAGTAGAGGTCGGCATAGTTGGCCAGTTCAATCCGTCGCGGATCGGCGACGATCAGCCGTGCGCCCTTGAGAACTGCCTGTTTGATGCGCGCGCCAACAACGGGATGATTTTCAGTCGGGTTTGCGCCGAACACGAGGATAGTTCTCGCCGTTTCGATGTCGTCATAGGAGTTGGTGGCGGCACCTGTGCCGAGCATCCCGCCCATGGCCGCGGCCGTCGGTGCATGGCAGACGCGGGCACAGCAATCCACATTGTTTGTATTAAGCACAACACGAGCAACCTTCTGCGCCAGGTAGTTTTCTTCGTTGGTGGCGCGAGCGGAACCGAGCACGCCGATTGCGTTTGGACCATAACGGTCCCTGATGCGGAGGAGTTCCTTGGCTGCGAAATCAATAGCCTCGTCCCAAGAGGCGGACGCCCATTTGCCGTTGCGACGGAGATGCGGCCGAATCACACGATCCGGCGCGTGCACGAAATCGAACGCATAGCGGCCCTTGACGCAGAGATGGCCCCGATTTACAGGTGCATCCATTACGGGCTTGATCGCGACCAGACGCCCGTCCACAGCGCCGACGGAAATCTCACAGCCCGTTCCGCAATAAGGACAGACGGTCCGGATCCATGCGTCTGCCGGTTTCCGATTTATCACCTGCTTGTCTTCCAGAGCCCCGGTGGGACAGGCATCGGCGCAAGCTCCACAGCTCACACAGGTGCTGTACCCGAGAGGCACACCAGAGTCGGCCACGATCCTGGTCCGCTCGCCACGGTTGCGCATGCTCCAGACGAACTGCCCTTGAAGTTCGGCGCATATCCGGACGCAGAGATCACAGTAGATACAGCGCGACATATCGACGCGGATATAGGGATGAGACTCGTCAACCGCAACTGTCGATTCGGTCGCTCCGCCTACGACGCCGTACTGCCGAAGCCAGTTGTGGAAGGGCTTATCCGGGGACCGGTGTAACGCCTCGGCAGGATAGCGCCAAGCCAGCAGTTGCAGGATCGTCTTGCGCCCGGCCTCCAACTCAGCGGTGTGAGTTGAAATTCGCATGCCTTCTGAAAGGAGCGTATGGCAGGCCGCAGCAGGCCGCTCATGCCCGTCGATCTCAACCAGGCAGAGCCGGCAATTTCCCGACGGTTTCACGCGCTGGTCATGACAAAGCGCCGGAACACGAATGCCCATCTTCCGGAGCGCGTCAAGCACGGTGAGCCCGGCGGCGAACTCCGCCTCCTGACCGTTGATTGTGGCGCGCATGCTGGCCGCCTCCTAACTCCTCGAAATCGCGGTGGCATACGTTACATCGGATCTCCCGACCCTTCGGCGTGAGGGTTTCCGATGTTCGAGCCAATGATTGAGTTTTGCCAAATGCCAGGTATTAATGACCGATCGTGCCTCGATCCAGCCTCTCCGTGCTTGAAAAACTCCGTACTGGATTTGGTCGAGTTGCGCGGTGCTGTGGGCATCGGAGCCAATCGCGAGTAGGACATCGGCTTCCTGTGCTGCCTTCGCCATTGCATCGTTCAGATCGAGCCTGTACATGGAGGCGTTAATCTCAAGAGCAGCTCGAGCCTTGAGGGCTGCGGCAACAACGCGGTCGAAATGCATCTCCAGAGGCTCCCGGGAGCCGATCAGGCGGCCACTCGGATGCGCCAGGATATCCACGTGCGGATTGGTGAGTGCATCAAGCAACCGGCCCGTGATCTCATCACTGCTGTGATGAAACAGAGAGTGGAGCGCTGCGATAACGATATCCAGCCGGCCGAGCACATCATCGGGATAATCCAGTTTGCCGTTGACCAGAATATCGACTTCGGTCCCGATCAGGATATGCGGAGCCAAGTCTCCTCTCCGCTTTCGAATCTGCTCGATTTGCTCGATCTTCCGTTCGAGCCGATCGAGATCTAATCCGTGGGCAACCCGTTGGGACGGCGAATGATCCGTGAACGCAATATATTCGTACCCAAGTTCGCCCGCATGCTCGACCATCTCTTCGAGCGTGGACTTGCCATCGGAGTAGGTCGTGTGAGTGTGGAGGTCGCCACGCAAATCCTTCAACTCGATCAGCTTTGGTAGGTGCCCCTGAAGTGCAGACTCGATTTCGCCTCGGTCCTCTCGAATTTCAGGCGGCATGAGCGGCATATCCATCACCGCATACACTTCAGTTTCGTCTTTTCCGGCGACCCGCATATCGTCACGGGATACTCCGTATTCATTCAACTTAAGCCCGCGCTCCCGAGCAAGAGTGCGCAGGTGAATATTGTGCTGTTTGGAGCCCGTGAAGTACTGCATTGCCGCGCCATAAGACTCTTTCGGCACCGCGCGAATGTCCACCTGGATTCCACCCTCGATGATCATCACGGCTTTCGTATCGCCGATTGCCAGAACCTGTTTGACCTGCGGCAGTTTCGCCACCTGCTGAAGCGCCTTTGCGCTTTGTTTCGCGATGATCAGAATATAGCAGCGCAATTCCGATCAGCATCCGCTTCTGGCTAGCGAGCCACAAGTCGATACCACGTTTGATGTTGTCAATTCTCTTCTCGCCAAAACCTTTCAGCTTGACGCGAGACGCCCTCTCAAGACATCTCTTCAAGTCGTCAAGACAATTGACACGGAATCTTTTATGCAGCAACGCCAGCGTCTTTGGACCAAGTCCCGGAATGCTCATCAGCTCGATCAAGCCTGGCGAAATCCCTCTGCACTCCTGCTCGTGGCGCTTGATCTTGCCCGTGCGGAGGTGCTCTTCGATCATTTCGGACAGGTCTTTACCGATACCGGGGATTTCTTCGAGGTTTCCTCTTTGAGCGATCGCGGCCAGGTCTTCTTCCAGATCCCGGATTGAGACGGCTGCGCGTTCGTACGCCATGATCCGGAAGCGATCCTCGCCTCTAAAGGCCAGGACTCGTGCCATGCGCTCGAAAATGCATGCGATTTCTTCGTTGAGCATGAGACTTACATTCCTGTCGGGGAACGTTTCCGCCGGTTCCCAAACCTGCCATTCTCCAGTAGGCTTGAGCGGCTCCGCCGCCCGGGCCTCGCTGAGGTGAATCACCGCGTCGAACTGATCTGAGATTCGTGCGTGCCTTGAGGCGGCGTGTGCAGGAATGCCGGTATGCCCGAATCCTGGAATAACGATTCATAGCTTTCCGGCATGGCGGGGCGTACCCATTCCGCTCCGTTCGCGTTCTTCACCAACCGGGCATTCTGTTCGGCGGAGAACAAGTCCTCGGGTTACATCAAGCATGTCCGCCGCCTTTCTCTGACCAGCAAGACCTTATGAACCGGCACTATGGCCACGGAGCGCTACGGCTACTTGTGTGGTGAGGGTCTCATCACTCGTTCCCAGCCCAACTCACCCGGGCGCTGAGCTTGCTGACCACTAAGTAATGCCGGCCTGATGCATGCCTCATGCCGTTGTGAGCACTGGCCCCGCCGAGCGCATGCTAAAGCGAGTATCCAGTGTCTTGAGCTTCTCCGCGATCCCTGTGTACTCTAGTTCCGACATCGGTAACATCGCTGTCCCGACGAACCCCTGGCGCCGCATCTCCATGGCCTTGTTTGCTACATGGTCCCGAACCGTGTTCCAAAAGGCTTGCGAAAAGCCGTCGATCGGCTCCGTCAGCTTGCCGTTGTGAACGCAGAATCCGGCGCAGCTCACAATCGGCGGTCCATCGAAGTAGCTGATTCCTGTATTGAGAGTTACCGGCATTAGCGGCATCTGGTGCGAGCCGCGCATGCATCCAGCCACGAAATGACCGATCGCATAGGGTGCAAGCACCTCGCCTGTTGCGGGAAAATCCATCTGGACACGAACGAGCATCACTGGATCGTCCTTACCCGTATACTTCCCAGCGATATTGTGCAGCCGTGAAGTGGCAACAGCGACCGCCTGTTCACCGCTCGCTCGCGACCATACCGATTCAATCACGTACCTCTCCGGATCGCGCAGGAGGGCCGCGATGTCGTACGAATCTTCGGGAGCGTTCAACTCGATGATGCGATCGCCGGTCGTGTTGTTCACGTCCATGATCACGAACCGGAAGCCGCGGGATATTCTCGGCGACAGGATGAGCCCCGGTGTGTTCATCACGTCCGCGAATCCGAGGAACAGCGGAAGATTGTAAGCACCCGGGTCGGTCTTGTCGGCAGCGAAGAACAGGAACGGCTCATTCGGGCGTTCCTCAATTTCCATTTCGGCAACAGCCGGACCCATGCCCCTCACGTTCCCTGAAAACGAGTCCTTGAGCAGATCCTGCCCAGCTCCGTAAAGGCCTTCTTGGCGTGCTTCATCGGTTCCGGCTCGAAACGCATTCCAGGCGAGCTTATGGATCTCCTCATCTCCTTCTCCACGGGTGTGGGTCATGAGAATCGCGATGTCATCGCCAGTGCTGCTGATGTAGTGATCGAGCAGCAGGCCGGCAGCCCGCTCGCGAATGTATCCCTCTACCGTCTCTCGGAGGCGCTTGGACGGGGCCACATGGCCGCCCACCGAGCCGATATCCGCCTTGATGACACTTAGAGTCACTTTCATAAATTACTCCGCTATGATCCGTGCAACCGGGTTGCCAGGCGCTCTCTGGAAGCCCGCTTGCATCCTCTGAATGGGGGCGATCTATGCCAGCTAAGCAATTTCAATTTCACGCGGATGCCCGGCAGAGCATCTTGCGCGGCGCCAGCGTGCTCGCGGATGCCGTGCGCGTAACGCTCGGGCCGAAATCCAAGTGCGTGCTAATCGAAAAGAAATTCGGCCGACCGATTGTGTGCGACGACGGGGTCACGATCGCCAAGGAGGTCGAACTCAAGGACCCGGAGGAGAACCTTGGAGCGCAGATGGTTCGCGAAGCCGCCGAGCGCACCGGAGAAGCGGTGGGCGACGGCACCACTACGGCAACCCTTCTTGCGCACGCTGTTCTCATTGAAGGAGTTCGGAATGTCGCCGCCGGCGCCAGCGCCGTGGATTTGAAGCGAGGACTCACTCGTGGCCTAAAGGCCGCGGTCAACTGTATCAATGCTTTGTCCCGCCCCGTGACAAGCAAGCGTGAAAAAGCTCAGGTTGCGGCCATTTCTGCGCACAATAACTCAGCCGTGGGCGACATGGTGGCGGAAGCGGTCGAGAACGTTGGTGCCGAAGGCGCCATCACGGTCGAGGAATCCAAGACAACCGAAACCGTGCTCGATCTCGTCGAAGGCATGCAGTTCGACCGGGGCTTCATCTCACCTTACTTTGTTACGGATCCCGAAGGGATGGAGGCTGCGCTGGATGAACCGCTTATCCTGATTCACGAAAAGAAGATCTCCAATGTTAAGGACCTACTGCCGCTGCTCGAGCAGATCGTGCACGCTGGCAAACCCTTGTTGATTATCTCCGAGGATGTCGAAGCCGAGGCGTTGGCGACTTTGGTTCTCAACAGAATCCGAGGGTCGCTCCCGTGCGCCGCGGTTAAGGCTCCAGGGTTTGGTGACAGACGAAAGGCCATGCTGCAGGACATCGCCATTCTGACTGGAGGGCAACTGATCGCCGAGGAATTGGGCATCAAGCTTGAAAACGTCACCATCGACCAGCTTGGCACCGCGAAGCGAGTCGTGATCGATAAAGATACGACGACCATTGTGGGAGGAGGTGGGGAGAAGTCCGCCATCGAAGGACGCTGCCGGGAACTTCACAAACAAATCGAGGAAACAACCTCCGAGTACGACAAGGAGAAGCTACGCGAGCGGCTAGCGAAGCTAACGGGCGGAGTCGCAGTAATTCGAGTGGGCGCGCCAACGGAGGCCGAGGCCAAGAAACTGAAAGAAGCCTTTGAAGATGCCATCAGTGCGACCAAAGCAGCGGTAGCCGAAGGGGTCCTGCCTGGTGCCGGTCTGGCACTGCTCCGCGCGATCGATGCCGTCGACGCTGAGGAAGCCAATGCGCAAGAGGACGAAAAAACCGGCCTCAGAATTTTAAAGAGGGCGCTCGAGGCACCCACGCGTCAAATTGCCGAGAACTCGGCGTTGGACGGCGGAGTTGTAGTCGATCGGATGCGAACCGGTAAGGGGAACTGGGGTCTCGATGCTTCGAACGGCAAGTTCGTCGACTTGATCGAGGCCGGCATCATTGACGCGACCAAGGTAGTTCGGGTAGCGCTCGAAAACGCAGTTTCCGTTGCCAGCACTCTCCTATTAACTGAGGCGACGCTCACAGAGGAACGGGAAACAAAGCTGGAGCGAAGCCCGGCGCCGGAATATTCCGAAGCATAATCTCGACATTATCGCCGCAGATTGAGCATGAGGAACTAGCTTGCCGAACATGCCGGAGTGACGCGGAATATTGAGAATGCAGTCCGCAGTAAGGGCGATTCGGTGCGGCACGAGGTCTGTGAAATCAAATGAAGACGTCCGCCCTCTTCACCGATCTTTACGAGCTGACCATGGCGCAGGCATACGCGGCTGAGCGCATGGATTGCTTAGCGGTGTTTGAGTTAGCTTTTCGGAAACAGCCGGCCAACCGCAACTATATCGTTGCAGCGGGGATCGGCGACGTTCTGGATTTCCTCTCGACTTTCCACTTCGAAGACCAGGAGTTGGACTATTTGCGGCGGTGCGGGAAGTTCTCCGAGCCCTTTCTGCGACGACTGCAAAATCTTCGATTTACTGGGGACGTGTATGCGCTACCCGAAGGGACGCTCGTCTTCCCGAATGAGCCGATTATCCAGGTGATCGCGCCGGTGATGGAAGCGCAATTGGTCGAAACTTTGGTGTTGAATCAGATCCACTTCCAGAGCCTCGCAGTGGCCAAGGCCGCTCGTGTGATCCACGCCGCCAAAGGCCGAGGTGTTGTGGATTTCGGCTCCAGGCGTGCCCATGGAACCGACGCGGCAATTAAGGTCGCACGTGCCACCTATCTTGCGGGAGGAACTGGAACCTCAAATGTCCTGGCCGCTCAGCTCTATGGAATTCCTGTTTTCGGCACGATGGCGCACAGCTACGTGCAGGCACACGACAGCGAGTTCGCATCGTTCGAGGCATTCGCAGCGCTTTACCCGGAGACCACACTTCTGGTAGACACCTATGACACTCTCGAAGGTGTCCGTAAGGTGATCGACCTGAGCCGGGGTCTCGGGAGCAGTTTCCGTGTGCGCGGCGTGCGCCTCGACTCCGGCGATCTCGGCGTGCTCGCCCGTGACGTACGCAAGATGTTGGACGATGCTGGCCTGAAACACGTGACCATCTTCGCGTCTAGCAGTCTCGATGAATATGAGATTCATAGGCTGGTGAATTCTGGCGCACCAATCGATGCTTTCGGTGTAGGAACCAAGCTAGCCGTAATGGAGCATGCTTCTTATCTCGATATGGCATACAAGCTGGTCGAGTACGCGGGGAAGGGGCGCCTGAAACTTTCGAGTAGTAAGGTTCTGCATCCGGGCCGCAAGCAGGTGCTTCGGCGAATTGAGAACGGGTGCATGGTCCGCGATGTGATTGGCCGATTCGAAGAGCACTTGCCCGGCGAGCCGCTGCTCCGCCAGGTGATGCGGCAGGGCGCGCCGGTCGAGCATATCGATCTTGAGGAATCCCGGAGCCGGTTTCAATCTCAGATCGCACTTCTTCCCGACCACCTTCGTGCATTAGAGCCTTCTACGAATCCGTACCCGGTCAGCTTTAGCGACAACCTGAACCGTGACCTGAACACGTGGCTGGAGAGTTCGCTCGCGGCCCGTGAACTACAACCCTCGCGCAGAGGAAGTTGTCTATGAAGGATCTCCAACCCACCGTAGATGTGATGTTTTGATTGTTTCCGGCCCTCAGACAGCGAGGCATTCCGTGCCTGACTTGAAGCAGAACGAAATCGAGCGCTATTTACAATCCCTTTTCGGCGCCCCCGCGAGCGTGTTGAACATGACGATCCTCGGCGGTGATCGTGAGCACAACGATGTTAAGGGCTACGGATACGGCATTCCCTTGAAAGTGGATTTCCAGATCGACCGCTTCGAACGTCGCAGTGCGGTGCTCCACACAATGCCCCCAGGTCCCTTTGGCCACGAGCATATGGCAGACCGCGCTAAGGAACTGCTATGGGAACACCACGCGTTCAATCGCCTTCCGCATCATGTGCGGTCACTCGATGTGTGCGGTTTTCAGGCTGACGGGCAGTTGCTCTCCCTCGGCAACGTGGAAGAATTCTGCTTGGTGACGGAGTTTTTGGAGGGTGAAAGCTACTCTCACGATCTTGAGCGTATTCGCGATACGGGAGCTGTCACCGATATCGACTTGGCGCGAGCCGATGCTCTCTGCGATTACTTGGCGGAAATTCACACGTCTCGGGGGAGCGACTCTGGTCTATATGTCCGGCGCATGCGCGAATTGGTCGGCCACGGCGAATGCATTATGGGAATCGCTGATTCTTATACTCAGCATGCGCTTGTGCCACCGGCATTGCTTGAGAGGATTGAGCATCTGTGTGTGAGTTGGCGATGGCGTCTCAAGGGCCTGACACACCGTCTCCGGCAAGTCCACGGGGATTTCCACCCCTGGAATATTCTCTTTCGCTCAGGAATCGATTTTTCGCTTCTGGACCGTTCTCGCGGTGAATACGGTGACCCGGCGGACGATGTCACTTCCTTAACCTTGAATTATCTGTTCTTCTCGCTGCAGCGCAGCGAACGGCTCGAAGGCGCCTTCGAGACACTGTTTCTCCGCTTCTGGAACAGATATCTTGCAAAGAGTGATGACCGCGAAATGCTGAAGGTTGTAGCGCCCTTTTTTGCTTTTCGTGGGCTCGTCATGGCTAGTCCTGTCTGGTATCCGACTCTCCCTGACGCCGTACGCAAGAGTATGCTCGCGTTCATCATTGCAGTGCTTGAAAGTCCAAGCTTTGATCCGCAAGAGGTGAATCATTATTGTGGCGTGTAAGACCAGCCCTGCTTTCGCCATTTGGGTCACGGGCCTGCCGGCCTCAGGGAAATCGACTCTCGTGGCAGCACTGAAGACTCAACTAGCCACTCGCGGGATTGACGTGGCAGTCCTCGAATCCGATGTTCTGCGTGAAATCTTGAGTCCTCATTCCACCTATACGGAAGAGGACAGGGATGGGTTTTATCGGCGGGTGACCTACATTGGCACTCTTCTGATTGAGCACGCCGTGCCCGTAATCTTCGATGCAACTGCAAACCGCCGCCGCTACAGAGACGAGGCGCGCGCCAGGATCTCACACTTCCTGGAAATCTATGTCGATTGTCCGTTGGAAATTTGCATGGCGAGAGATCCGAAAGGTATCTATCGCAAGGGCCGCGAAGGCACGTCACATGCCGTGCCCGGACTTCAGACCCCCTATGAGCCGCCCGAGACCCCGGATGTGGTCGTCCATGGTGACTGGGAGACGCCAGAGACCGCGGCGCAGCGCGTCATCTCGAAGCTCGTGGAGCGGGCATATGTTTAGGACCCACCTCACTCTCGCCGCTCATCCGCCTTCACGATCTCGAATTCGGCCTGCTCGAACTCAGCTCTTGGCACTTCGAACCGGCCGCAGTCGGGACACACGAGATCAACGATCTGTTGCGCTTCATCCGCGAAGCGCCACTGCGCTTCACCGCCGCATCGCACACAAGTCGTGTCCGGTGAGTCTTGCTGCACATCGTGCATAATATCTCCTTTCACAATTGGCACAGATCTCAGATCCCGGCAAGCGCACATAATTCTCTTCCCAGCAGAGGAATTATAGAGAGTCTTTCGATTCTTTCTGCATCCACGCCGGCGGCATGTGGAACTGAGTCCGTACAGATGATCCGTTTGACGCCGAGCCGCCACATTTCTTTCCATCGGTCCCCAGTGAAAAGGCCGTGCGTCACCATGATGTTGATATCTTCCACGCCGGCTTCGCCCAGCTTCTGGCACGCCGATACCAGTGTGGCTCCCGTGTCGAGAATGTCATCAATGATCACGGCTTGGCGGCCCACGCCACCGATGCGGGCGACGTGCGTAATCCCCTCCGCCGTGCGGTGCTTTTCGAAATAGGGAATGCTCCCAGGCGCCATTCCGGCCGCATTCTTCACAAGGACACAGCGGCCGATTGCGCCTTCGTCTGGCGCGACGATCGTCGCTCCTGCCAGGCCGAATCGATTCAGAGCTTCCGCGAAGACTTCAGCTGGAGATAGTGATAACACCGGAATGGGAACTAGTTTCTTGCCGCGCTCGCTGTGTACATCAACTGTAATCACCCTGTCAACACCGGAAGCTTGCATGACTGCACCCATCCATGCCGTTGCCAAGCTTTCACCTGGCTTATTCTTGTCATGTCTCGCATACGCCAGGTATGGCGCGATCGCAGTCACCTGATACGCGCCTTCCTTCTTCAACGTGTGCGCCAGCAGTAAAACAGAGAGCATTTGCTCATCTGGTGGAGCTATGGATCCGAGGATGAAACAGTTCTCATTTCGAACTGAAGTTTTGATGGCGAGATGCAACTCCCCGTTCGGAAAGCGCGCCGCTTCGAAATGTCCGGGCATTAGACCAGTGATCTCGGCAAGCGCATCTGCCATCTCCTGGTATGGGCCCCACGCAAACAAGATCATGAGCTACGTCTCCTTCGAACACGCTTGTAAAGCAAATCGGCCACAATCACTGCGGGGAAGGCGGACATAGCGAAGATGGCGCCCGTTATTGTTGGTGGGGCATGACCGAGAATCCGTGCGAGCGGAGCAAAATACAAGCAAGCCAACAATAGGGTCAATTCCACTGCCACCGCGTAAACAAGGAATCGATTTGTGAGCCACCCCAAAGTGCCTGGCCATCGCGTCGCGCTGCGGCAAGCAAATGCGTTGGCCATCTGTCCGACCACCACCGCGGTGAAAGCTGCACCAGAAGCCGGGAGGAAGGCCATTCCGGTTGGAAATGCCGCGCCCGGACGCCAGCCTATTGCCGTGAAAGTTGCCAGAAATGCCGCCAACTCGATGACCGCTTCCACGGGACCCAATAATCCAAAGGCGCGTACTAACACGGACCGGTCAAGTAGATAACCTCTCTCCGGAGGCCGCTTCAGCACGGTCGCACTCGGGGCCTCTGTGCCCAGGGCCAGCGCCGGCAGAATATCCGTGCCCACGTCAAGAGAGAGCACTTGGAGAACACTAAGAGCCAAGGGAAAACGCCCTCCAGAAAGGGCCCAAATCGCGAACGGAGCCAACTCGGCGACGTTATCTGTCAGGTGGTATGTAAGAAAGCGGCGAGTATTAGCAAAAGTGGCTCTGCCCAGTCTCACCGCCGCAACAATCGTAGCGAAGTTGTCATCCAACAACACCAGATCCGCAGCCTCGCGCGCGACGTCGGTACCCGACTTGCCCATTGCCACTCCGATTGAAGCTTCCTGCAGCGCCGGACCATCGTTCACTCCATCACCCGTCATCGCCACAACGTGGCCACGCGTTCGGAGCGCCCGGGCGATCCTGAGTTTGTCCTCAGGAGTGACGCGACTCAGCACAATTCCGTCGCGGTCTACTAGCGCGCCCAGCAGAGCATCATTGGAAGGGAGGTCGTGCCCTTCGAGGACGAGCCCTTCCGCCGTCAGCAGTCCGACCTCACTGGCTATGGCCCGGGCCGTTGCGGGATGGTCGCCAGTGACCATTGCCACGCTGATTCCTGCTCGTCGGCATTCCGCGATCGACTGCGCAACCTCGGAGCGCGGCGGGTCTTCTATGCCGAGAAGCCCGAGAAGCTCGAGGTCAGTCTCAATCTCGTCAGCTCGTACGGTCGGCCTCACTTCCCCAACAGTCCGCCAGGCAACGGCGATCACGCGCAGCCCACGCGAGGCCATCCGCTGCACTTCCAGCTCCGCGGTGTGCGGATTCACACATCGCGGTAGGACTGCGTCCGGAGCACCCTTCACGTGGAGCTTGCCGGCGGCCACTGCCGACATTCTGCGGCGTCGCGGATCGAATGGGTAAACGAACTGCAGGCTGTTGGATGTCTTTCGCGCTTCTGGATCAATTCCTACGCGGCGACAGAAGACATCGACGGCTGCTTCGAGTGGATCCCCTTGCGCGATCCAGCGGTCCCCCTGCCGGACGGTGCTGCCGTTGGAGCAGTACGCAATGCTCAAAGCTACTTCCCGAAGCGCGGGCCATTGTGCAGGACGGATTTCAAGCCCGACTTCAATCGAAGTTTCCGGGTTGTAGCCTCTTGCTTTGATCTCACTGCGCCCGCGAGGCGTCCAGACTTCAACGACGGACATCTCATTCAACGTAAGGGTGCCGGTCTTGTCTGTGCAAATGAACGTTGTTGATCCGAGAGTCTCGACCGCTTCGAGTCTCCGAACCAGAGCATTGTGTTCCGCCATGCGCTGCGCTCCCAATGCAAGCGACAAAGTCACCGTCGGAAGTAGGCCTTCTGGCACCAGCGCAACGACAACCCCGATAGCGAAGAGGAAGGCATCCGTTAAGCCGATTCCCACCAGGGCCGCGATTACGAGGAATACGGCGCCCGTGGCGAGCGCTGCAATCGATATGATCCGAACCACGCGATCCAGTTCCTCAGCCAGCGGGGTGCGAGGTCGTCTTCCGGCCTGCGCGAGCTTGGCAACACTGGCCAACCGCGTTGCGTTTCCCGTCGCGATGACCCTACCAAGGCCCTGGCCTTCCACGACGAATGTTCCTGCATATGCCATATCCCCGGCCTGAGCGGTTAGAGGCAAGCTCTCGCCCGTCAATGTGGATGCGTCGAGAGAAAGTGAAAACGTTTCCAGCAGCCGCACGTCCGCTGAAATCCGATCGCCGCCCCGAAGCAACACCACATCGTCTTTCACCAGTTCGGCGGCGTCAATCTCGACTCGACTGCCGTCGCGGATTACGGTCGCGCGGCGAGGAAGAAGATCGCTAAGCCTTTCGCCCGCTCGTTCAGCGCGGTATTCCTGAACAAAGGCAAAGGTGCCGTTCAGAAGAATTACGACAAACATCGCGAGCCCAAGCTGAGGCATCCCAGCGAGAATGGCAAGAATGCCGGCGACCCACAGCATCAGGGCAAAGAAATGAACCATCTGGGCCGCGAGTTGTTGCCACGCGGGTCGCGGCTTCTTTACGGGCAGCACATTCGGCCCCTGTTGGCGCAGGCGCGCCCCGGCCTCTGCGCTCGTCAACCCCCCCAGCCACTGCCTTGCAGCTGGAGTAGAAGGCCCCGTGTTGTGTACTACCTCGGCGATATGCGTTCACTCCATCAAAAGAATGATCGGGCAGCGCCCATTTGGGTTGTGGAACGTCCCCTGCCAAGAACTTCTCTACGCGCTTCGCTTCCTCAGCTTTCCCCCTTCCGACCCTGGCATGCATGATGACTTCCGATGGCGTAACGGTAACCTGCACGTCCTTCGGGTCGTAACCCGGCAATGTCAGAGCCAGTTCATCTTTCGAATCGCAGTCCGGTAATTCCTGTGGACCACGCCATCACCCCGGCGGCACGCTTCCAAAGTATCGGGCTCTCTCGATATCGACCATCACCGTCGTACTTCGGCTTCGCGCTTCTGCTCTCGCGAAATCAGCTTAGCCACTTCACCCAGCTCCTCGGCTAGAAGTTCGATGAAGTCGTCCGCCGAAATAATGCCGATCAGTGCCCCGTCCTTATCCACAACCGGAGCACGGCGAGCGCCTTTGGCGCGCATCAACTGAATCGTTTGTTGGATGCCCTCGGACTCCCTGACAGTTATCAGATCGCGACTCATGATGTCACCGGCTGCAAGCTTGCTGGCATCTATTCCCTGGGCCAACACCTCTAGCACAATATCCCGATCGGTGACGATACCGACGGGCTGACGTGTCCCGTCAATCTCATCGGTGACAACGACGTCCCCGACGTGATACTGCCGCATGAGCTTTGCCGCGTCCAAAACCGGTGTCTCACTCGATGCAACAACGACTTGACGGATAGCGAGTTCTCCAATGGGCATGACTGTTTCTCCCCTGCATAGCACTGCAGGTACCGAACCTTTGCAGCATGGGAACGCGCACAGCGGGCAGTGCCCGGATCGAAATCCCGCGTGCGGTTTATCACACAAACAAATGTGCGAAAACACTCAGGCCGAACCCGGGCTGAACTGCTGTCCCTTCGGGTGTCATTAATCTCGTCTCGGGGATCGCTGTGGTGACGTCTACACTCCGATGCAAATCCGGAGGTGGCCCGTCCGGGGCGGCGTGGAGGTACAGTTGTGAATGAGGCAGAGGGGAATCTCGGAGGCACTGCATC
The DNA here is from genome assembly GCA_964464925.1 of uncultured Solibacteraceae bacterium. Classification (GTDB taxonomy): domain Bacteria; phylum Acidobacteriota; class Terriglobia; order Bryobacterales; family Bryobacteraceae; genus CAYXLI01. Next base: position 178,650 of record CAYXLI010000004.1, read on the forward strand.
GCGATGTCGAAAAAGGAACGTCTCGATGAGGCTAGCACCGATGCGCTGACAATTAGGGACGCCTCGCCAGCCATGCGGGAAAACTAGCGGCGGAGTCTGCCGCCGCCTGGGTACACGATGTGAAGAAGATTGCCGGGTGTGAGTCCATCTGCAATCTCAACGGCGTGGAAGTAAATGACAAGGCGTCCGTCACGCCAACAACTACGTGTCCGTCCCCGGGACAGCGGGACTGGAAGAATCGTACAGAAAAGAGATTCATATGCCTGCGAAACAATTGAAGGACTTCCTCGACAGCCACAACATCAAATACATCAACATAACTCACTCCACGGCCTACACAGCCCAGGAAATTGCATCACTGGCGCACATCCGTGGTGATGAATTCGCCAAGACCGTCATCGTAACCATCGACGGGAAGATGGTCATGGCTGTCCTGCCCGCTTCTTATCAGGTGGACCTTGCGCTTCTGAAGACAGCCGCAAAGGGAACAAACATCGCGCTCTCTTCCGAGAGAGACTTCCGGGACAGATTTCCAGAATGTGAAGTCGGCGCGATGCCCCCGTTCGGACAGCTCTACGGGATGCTGGTCTTCGTGGACAAGAGTCTCACAACAGAGACGGAGATCGCGTTCAACGCAGGCACGCATCACGAACTGATTCGGCTTTCGTATGACGATTTCGCGAGACTAGTTCAGCCGACGGTCGCGCCATTCTCCACTAAGGCGGAGGCAGCTCTGCGTTTGTGAGCGGTCTGAGCACTCCGTGGTACATCACGTGGACGGTTGTCGTGCTGTGCTGTTACGGCGCGCTGTGCTTCTACGCGAACCGGTTGGTGTATTACCCGCTGAAATATCCTCAGGGGTTCTGGGATCAGCAAGCCCAGTTGAACGCGGAAGATGTTTGGATACGGACCGCGGACGGCGTGCGGGTTCATGCGTGGTGGGTTTCACAGAAAGGGGCCCGCTTCGTCACGTTGTACTTACACGGTAACGCCGGGAACGTAACACATCGCGGCTCACGGATTCGCGAAATCACGACGGCTGGATCATCGGTCCTGATGCTCGATTATCGGGGATACGGAAAGAGCATGGGACGGCCAACGGAAAGAGGTCTGTACGCGGACGCACAAGCGGCTTACGAATATTTGGTTCGAATGGGTTATCGTCTGGAACAAATTGTCGTGCATGGCGAGTCAATTGGTTGCGCCGTCGCCATCGACGTGGCATCCAGGAATGCTTGCGGTGGCGTGGTGCTTGAAGCACCCTTCACGGCCGCGGCAGACGTCGCGCAGACGGTACTACCAGTTGTCGGTCCTCTGTTGATTCGAGGCTTCAACTCCGCCAGGAAAATCAGCCGCGTTCGAGCACCACTGCTGTTCATACAGGGTGATCGCGACGAAATCATCCCTCTGTCCCTTGGCCAGCGTCTATTCGCCGCGGCACCGGCGCCGAAAACCTTCTGGCTCGTTGAAGGCGCGCATCATAATGACATTCTGGAGACCGCCGGCCCTCAATTTCGACAGCGATTGCAAGGGTTCTATCAGAGCTTGCATGCTTCCACTGGCGATCAGGTCGAATGAACAGTGATCGGAAGGTCGATTGCACTGAACTGCCGTAATGAGCCGGTGGTAAACCGAGGGGACAAAAATGTCAACGGTTCGACGTGCGATTGCGCGATCAGGAGCGTAAGCTATGAGCGGATGACGCGCTCCGCGCCGAAAAGGAGAAAGACAATCATGATCTCTCCACTACAGATCGAATTTCACAACACCCATCCGATGCAAGCTGTCGACTCCCGCATCCGTCAGGAATTAGCGGAATTCCAGAAGTTCTACAGCCGCCTCGTGAGCTGCCGTGTAGACGTGGAGGCACCAGAACACGAACGGCGTGGCAGTGTGTGCAAGGTTCGAATCGACTTTGGTCTTCCCCAGGAAGATGCTACGGCCTGGGCTGAATTGCGAGGTCTGGTGAAGAAACAAGGCGTCGAACATCTCGAGGTGAAAGCAGAGGGAAAGGATGCTTCAATGACGGTGCACGAAGCTTTCAACGAAGCACGGCGTCGCGTCAAGGACTTGGTGAACGTCGCGAACAAACGCGTCTAAGTCGGCCACCCACGCGCTCCGTGCGGCATTTAGCGGCCGTTCATTTGTCTGAGCTCGAACGCACCATCACGCGCTGGAATACCAATTGCACCATCGTTGGCAGCATGAAGCGAATTAACGAAATCTGCACGTTGAATCTATCGGCTCGGGTTCTCCCGAACCAAGAGCAGGCTGTACCGGCCGTTTGCCCCACTCGGAAACGGTTAGCCGAAGCGTTTGCCGTGTTCGACAAACTGGAGCGCCAGCGGGCACACGGTTACGATCCGGTTTTCTGCCATTTGATGGAACAGCGAATCATCTGGCGGGAACTGCTCGATCTGGAACTTCAGGACGCCGACGAGCAGATTGCGAGAATATCTGCTGCTGCGTTGGAACATACGGACTAGAGAAGGAGGCGCGCCATGGTTGAGCTGCCGTTTCGAGACCGGTCGCACGCCGGCCGCTTGTTGGGAATCGAGCTTCGTGCTCGTAAGCTCGGACAAAACGCCATCGTTCTGGCTTTGCCGCGAGGTGGTCTTCCGGTTGGGGTGGAAGTAGCGGACGCCTTGAAGGCCCCACTCGATGTAGTCGTAGTTCGCAAACTGGGCGTGCCCTGGCAACCGGAACTTGCAATGGGCGCGATTGCCGGTGCAACGCGGGTTCTCGACCATTCCATAATTAGTCACCTCGGCATCTCGCATGAGGAGATTGACGCAGTCGTCGCCCGGGAATTGACGGAATTGGAGCGCCGCGAAAAACTCTACCGCGGTGGTCTCCCGATGGAAAATCTCCGCGGCCGTATCGTGCTCATCGTAGATGACGGTTTAGCGACTGGTTCCACGATGGTCGCCGCGACTCGGCATATTCGGAGCACTCATCCGGAGGCGTTGATCGTTGCGGTTCCAGTTGCTTCATCGCAAGCGTGCAGCCGGCTCCGAGCAGAAGCGGACGAATGTATTTGTCTCGCGACTCCCGAGCCGTTTTTCGCGGTAGGTGAATGGTACACCGACTTCCGGCAGGTCACCGATGAAGAGGTAAGAGATGTATTGAAGGGTACCCGAACCCTCGTTCAGACCCCTTGAACTGCCATTGAGTGAAGTCAGGCCGCGAGCCGCTTTAGTCTGGGCAGTGCCGTCAAGGCGGCCCCATAGAGCAGCAGGGAGACGAAAAGCGATCCCGTGTGGCCCTGTGGCATGTCGTGAACCAGGAGGCGATAGCCGCCGAGCAACATCGCGGGATAGATCAGCTGTGACAGTTCCGGACGGTTCCGGCGCGTTCCCGCAAAGGCGAGCACAAGTGAAAACCCGGCCAGCACTCCAGTGCGCAACGTGCCGCAATACGCGTGAGTGGCACCGGTTCCGAACACCATGTGATATGCCCAGGTCAGAATGCCTGCGACGATGCCGGCCGCGAGCCAGAGAAAGCTACCGGCAATCGCAATACGGAATACCTGGAGGTTCGGCGAGGGGCGACCGTCTGGACCGTAATAGGTCACTAGAGCATATGCAACGCTAGCAACGGCCAGCCCCGCCCACAAGGCGCCTTGCCGTTCCCCCGGCCAAAGTGCCGCGCCCAACAGCAGGTCCGCGGCTCCCTTCATCGCACCCGAAATGAACAGAGCTAATAACAGGTATATTGCTCCATGCGCTTGCAGGCTCAATCGGCCGAAGGAGCCGGCAGCCCACATACAGGCGATGGCAAGGAATGACCAGACCCAAGCCACCGTTTCGTTCGAGAGCAGGATTCGGCTGCCCGCCAAGGCCAGCAGAATCCCGAAGGTGGAATAGGTGTAGAAGTTACGGCCGGGAGCACCTCTTCGCTCAAGTACGGCAAAACAAACCAAGTAGCACGTCACAGCGCAGAGCAGCATGACCACCGCCATCGGAGTTGCCATCCGCAAGCCGCCGCTCAGGCTGATGACGAAGGCCACCGCGCATTGAGCTGTCTCGAATCGTGTGATCGGGAAGCCGCGAAGCAGCGTCCTGACAATCGTACTGGCAAGGTAGATGGTGAGCAGCGCCACTTGGGCGGTGAGCAGCCATGGATAGGGAATGGCCGCATAACCCTCCGGCAATCCGTGTTCGTTCGTGCCCAGCCAGGTGGCGACCAGAACAGACAGATCGGCGGCTAGCGCCCCGAGCCAGCGCCCACTCACACGGTGCTCCATGGACGCGGCAGCTTCGATCGCCGCACCTACGGCGAGAAACAGGAAAGTGAACGGCAGGACGTTGTGAGTGGCCATCAGCAGGGCGGCGCCGGTTCCCAGGGCCGTAAGCGTGGCGAACGTGGATACGATGAGCAGGCTCTTGCGCCAGGAAATCGCCATGCCGAATGCGGCGAAGACGAACAGGGTCGCAGCGGACGTCCAGGGGCCAATCGCCTGGAAACGTACTGTCCCTTCCCAAAGCAAAGGAGAGAGCACCAGGACAGCGGTCAGACTGTCGAATGCAGTTTTCAGCGGCTCGTTCGCAGTCCGAGCGGCCCATCCCAGCCACAGCAGAGCATAAACGATTCCCGTGACAATTCCCACGCTCGCGGACAGAGTGCCGGTTTCAGTCAGCGCACGCAGCAGCAGGTATGCGCCGGCTAGCCCGAGTAACGCCCTACCGACAATCGGCAGCATCCCGGGCATTTGAGCTAACGGATGATTTTCCGGCACGCCCACAGGCGGTGCTAGAGGGACGTTCAACCCGGCGCGTTGTTCAAGACACGTTACGCGCCGCGCAAGATCACGGACCTCACGGTCCAGCGCCTCCCAATCCGGTTGCGGCATGGCAACCTCCTCAAGCTACATGAGCCTCTCGCTCCTGCCACGGCGGCAAGAGTTTCGCCAGTATCAGGAAGATCACAAACGGAAGAAGCATCAGCCCTATGGCTGCCAGCAATCCCTCACGCGCCACGAATTGCATCTTGTACGACGTGTAACCAAGGAAGCTCTTGGAAAACATCTGGCCGCCGATCACCACGTTCCAGCGCATGGCGAAGATGCCGATAAGGATGAGCCCACCGGCAATCATGTACATGGCCTTTCGCCTGCCCTCGGAGAAACTCCACAGTTGATTGACGGCCAGGAGGGCCAGCGGAACCAACGTTCCCAGAAGGATCTGCAGAATTACCTGTGAGCCCCACAGCCTCGTATGCACCATGAAATCCAGACTGCGGAAGGATTCGTCTGACTCGTAGGTTCGGTGGACCAAATCCAGCATCTCCAAGCTGAAATCGATGACGAACGTATAAAACAGGTAGCGTGCAATCGTATCCAGACAACGCATGTCGATGGACGTCCTCCGCACCTTCATGGATATTACGTAAAGCACCATGACCGCGGCAATACCCGAGACCATCGCCGAAAATAGAAACACCACCGGCATCAAGGGCGTGGACCACCACGGGTTGGCCTTAATAGAGCCGAAAATAAACCCCACGTACCCGTGCAGCAGAAATGCTGAAGGAATACCGATGACCGTTACCGCATAGCCCACCCTGTCGTCTATGCGCCGCGCCGCGGGGCTGATATTGTGCGAACCGAGCGTGAGCGCGCGATAGATCCAGCGCTTCGGCCCTCTGCTCGTTTGCGCGAGTTGGACGATTTCCGCGCGATATTCCAGCCAGATTTCGACCAGAAGCACCACAGTCAGATACCAGAGGTATACGAACCCGAACATCGCCATTGCGGAGGAACGGTGCGGTGTAAGGTACATTTCGAAGGAGCGTTCGGGATGCCCCAGGTGCAGTTGCAGCGGCAAAGGCGCTACCAGCAGAAACGCAAGCGCAGTCAGTAACGCCAGCCGGTATGTCGGCCTCACCGCATCCACGTTGAACACCCTCTCCAGTGAGGCGAGAATGAACGCACCTGCAACAAGGCCCGTGATGTATGGATAGAGCACAATGAGCACGCTCCATTGCAACTCAACCTCGTTCGGATACATGAAACCATCAACGCCGGGTATCATCAATAGCTCCCATCTAACGCACTGCACCGTCCAGATTTTCGTAGTAGACCTTGGCTTCCGTGGCCATGTAAGGCTTCAGTACCTGCACTTTGTTGGTGCGCAGGATTTCGTGGACAGGGTCCTTCGGGTCCTTGAAATCCACCAGTTGACGGGCGCCGGTGGGACAGTTTTCGCAGCAGGCCGTGGTCAGGCCCTTGGTGATGCGGTGATAACATAACGTGCACTTGTCTACTGTTTCCTTCTTCGGATGCAGGTACCGGCAGCCATAGGGACACGCTTGCACACAATAGCGGCAACCGAGGCAGTAATTCTCATCCACCAGCACCACTCCGTCCGGACTGACAAATGTGGCGCCTACAGGGCACACCTGCACGCAGGGCGAATCCACACAGTGGTTACATAGTTTGGGAACGTAGAAGCTCTTTACGTCCGTGCGCGTCAATGGGGGGAAGCCGTTGATCCCGCCATTAGGTGATTCCACCTTGGGCTGCTTGCCCTCTTCAATCTGATAGCGCTCCACCCAGGTCCGGAAGTATCCCTCCGGTATGTTGTTCTCCTTCGAACAGGCACGTACACAGTTGCCGCACCCCACGCACTTATCGATGTCAATGATCATGCCCCACCAGTGGTCGGCCATCCGGTAGGCTTCGCTGGGTGGATCCGCACCGGTGATCTGGTCCAGAGTCGCACCTACCGATGCCAGAACCAGCATCTTGCTCCCAATCCTGAATAAGTCGCGGCGGCTGATGTCCATGCTCGTCTCCAATTCGTTACAGGTGCGGATTATGAGGTTGATGGCACGTGTTACACGCCACACCGCCGGAGTGCTCGGCTGTGACGACCTGCGGAAAACTCTTCGGCTTCGCCGCGTCCTTCTCGTGGCAGGCGCGGCATAGGTTAGCGGCTTCGGGGAGTTTGGGAACGTATGCCGCCGGATCCCTGGCGTGCTGCTCAAGAGCACCGTGGCACGCCTCGCAGCCCACATGAGCGTGTTTTCCAACAGCCCTGTTTTTGGCTTCGTCCTCGTGGCAAACAATGCAGGCATCCTGACCGGCGTAGGCGATCGGGTGCTGGCGAACTAGATCGAGCGCGCCGGGCCGGTAGTGCCCATAACGCCCAAATGCCTCGGGGATGATGGCGCTGCGGATAACAAGGAACGCCGTGAGCATAGCCAGCAGGAAGACAGCCGGCCGAACCAAGTGAGCGGAATCGCGGAGCCGACGACGCACGGGCGCGCCCCTTTCCTGAGCGGGTATTTTCACCCACTCAGCGCGGATTTTAGAGTAGGTTACGCAATATCAGGTCCAAATGTTGAAAGTGCAAGAAAGATGTTACTCTTCGCCGCAATGAACAACGCGGCAGCTGGGGCAATTGGGGGAACTCACCCAAATCGCACCGTGTACCCGTTGGCACCGCAACTCTCTGCACCGGAGTACCGGTTTCCCCTACCTCGGTATTTTAAGACCTAGTCCGAATTGCCATACCGCCATCGATGAGGCTAAAATCTAAATTCGTCGCGCCGTATTCCGCATTACAATTTAAGATGTTTGGTCTCAAAACGGAGTGGTGTTTTGGTTTCTGTCGAGGTGACACGATTGCTCATTCGTTGGAGTGATGGGGACGAGGCTGCTCTCCACGCACTCACTCCGCTCGTCTATGACGAACTCCACCGGCTAGCGAAAACCCATCTTCGAAATGAGCGGGAAGCTCATACGCTGCAGGCGACCGCGCTCGTCCATGAGGCGTATTTGTCACTCCGCAAGCTCGACCGGATCGCATGGAAAAACAAAGCGCATTTCATCGGGATTGCCGCCACAACGATGCGGCACATTCTGGTCGACCATGCGCGGCGTCGTATCGCGAAAAAGCGGAGCGGGATCAACGCCAGGATTCCCCTTTGCAATTTCGATGTACCTGTCTCCGGGCCGGACCTGGAAATCACAGCTCTCGACGAGGCTCTGCAGAAGTTGGCGAAAGAATATCCGCGGCCTGCACGCGTTGTCGAACTTCGTTTCTTCGGCGGACTCACGACAGAGGAAACTACAGAAGTATTGAGAGGCTCCGACACGCAGATCTCTTCAAGAACGGTTGAGCGCGATTGGAGATTTGCCCGGGCGTGGCTCCATAACACAATGACCTCCGGAGTTCCCTTCCCCGCAGCGCCGCTGCAGGAAAACGTATGAAGCCCTGTCTCAGGGATCTGTTCGAACTCGCTCTTCAAACCGATCCAGAAAACCTCGACAGAGTACTCGCTGAGGCGTGCGGCTCGGATGCAGCACGCCAGGCAGAAGTTCGCCGGCTGATCGAGAGTGATGGGGAAGCCGAGCATGCGGCATTTTGGAACTCCTCCGCTCTGCAGGTCGAAGCGGCCAATCTGATCGAGCCGGCCCCTATCCCGTTTCCCCAACGGATCGGCCGCTATCGTCTGCTCGATGTAATCGGTGACGGCGGAATGGGCAGGGTGTATCGTGCTGTCCGTGATGATGCGGAGTTTGAAAAGAATGTTGCCTTAAAGGTGATCAAGCGCGGCATGGATACCAGCCAAATCATCCAGCGCTTTCGCACGGAGCGGCAGATTCTGGCCAATCTGGAGCATCCGAGCATTGCGCATCTGCTGGACGGCGGAACCACCGAGGACGGACTACCCTATCTGGTCATGGAGTACGTGGATGGTTTGCCGATCGATCAGTACGCCCGGCAACACAATCTGAGTATTCCGGAACGCTTACAGTTGTTTTGCACCGTTTGTTCCGCTGTGCAGTACGCACATCAGAATCTGGTAATCCATCGCGACCTGAAGCCCGGCAACATCCTGGTGACACCCGAGGGCACGCCCAAGTTGCTGGATTTCGGAATAGCCAAGCTCCTCGAGCCCGTCGAAACAATGGCCGCGCATACCCGTCCGCTAACGGCGATGGCGTTCATGACTCCGGAATATTCCAGCCCTGAGCAGGTTCGCGGCGAGCCGATGGCCACCACCTCGGACGTTTACTCGCTGGGTATTTTGCTTTATGAGTTACTCACCGGCAGTCGTCCCTACAACGTGAAGAGCCGGACGCTTGAAGCCGCGGCCGCCGCCATCTGCTCACAGCAAGTCCAAAAGCCGAGCACAGTATCTGCCGCACTTCGAGGCGATCTCGACAATATCGTGCTGATGGCCGTACGCAAAGAGCCGGCCCGAAGGTACTCGTCCGCCGGTTTGCTGGCCGAGGATATTCAGCGTTACCTCAATGGCCATCCCGTGCTGGCACATGCGGACAGCTTCCGCTATCGGGCGGGCAAGTTTCTCCGCAGGCACTCGCTCGCAGTCGCGGCCGGCTCTGTTGTGGGACTTACTCTAATCGCCGGAATGTCCGCCATAGCCTGGGAAGCCAAAGTGGCGCGGGCCGAAACAGCACGCGCCGAGCGCCGGTTCAATGATGTACGGAAACTGGCGAACTCCTTGATATTTGAGGTCCACGACAGCATTCAGGATATTCCCGGCACCCTGGCGGCGCGCCAGTTATTGCTAAAGAACGCTCTCGAATATCTGGATAGCCTTGCGCGGGAAGCGGGCGATGACCGTGCTCTGCAGGCTGAATTGGCGGCTGCTTATCACAAGGTCGGCAGATCGACATTCAATGTCCCGGTTGCGTTGGCTGCGCACGAAAAAGCGCTCACTCTCGTTGAGGCGCTCGTTCGTTCTGATCCGCAAAATGAGCGCTATCGCAACCAACTTGTGGACAGCTTAGGCCAGGTGGCCACTCTCAGGCGGGACGCGGGCGACAGCGAGGGGGCACTAAACAAAGCGCGCCAGGCCGTGGCGACCATGGAATCGCTCGCGAGCACTCATCCTGCAAACCCTGATTACCGTCTCGGATTGGCGAATTCGTACGATGAACTCAGCCAGATGTTGTCGCAGGTGGGTCGCCGGAAGGAATCGGTCCAGGCGGAAGAAAAGGCGATGGCGCTGAGTCAGGATCTGCTCCGTTCGGATCCAAAAAATAAGGAATACCAGCGAGCCGTAATGCTGAGTTTGCTCTTCAAAGCCCGGGCACTTTCGGATTCGGGATCCTGGTCGGCCGCGCTGAACAACAGCCGCTCAGCCTTGAAGATAGCGGAGGCGCTGAGCACCCAGGATTCCTCAAACGTGATCTACAGGCGGGACTTGTGGGTTGGGCATCTATACGTTGCCGGAGCGTTGGCGAAAGTAGACGATCCCAGGCTGGCATTGACCGAATACCGGAAGGCGCTGAAATATATCACGGCATTGACGGAAGCCGACGCCGGTGACAAAGGGCACCAACGCGGACTCGCCGTGACACACCTGGCCATTGCAAACCTCCTTGCCGGCATGGGAAGTCAAAGGGAAGCGTTGGCTGAGTACAGGAAAGCCGTTTCTCTCAGCCAATCCTTACTTCGTGCGGACCCGCATAAAATAGAAACCCGTATAGACCTGGCAAATATGTATACCCGCATGAGTGACTCATTGCGTAAGACGGGCCATCGCGCCGAGGGCGAACAGGGTCTGGAAAAAGCTCGCGTCTATTTTGAAGAAGCTGCCAGGTTCGATCCGGCGAATGCCAATGTCGAGAAAGGCCGGGCGGAACTATTCGCGCGGCTCGCGAACTCATCAGCCTCTCACGCGTTCGCGACCGTCGGAGAACCTGATTCAAATGCGGTCAAACGCTTCGCATCCCGATCGACAAACCCGACAGCGGCTATAGCCAGAAATACCCCTGCAAGCAAGTAAACTACAGACGCCACCGCGATCGCGAATCCGAGACTCTCGCGTTGAGCGATCAGCCCGATCACGAGCGGTGCCGTGCCGCCCCCGAGTAGCCACGCGACCGCGTTCATGAGACCGCAGGCAGTACCACGCGCACCGGGCGCGACAACGTCGAACAACGACGCCCAGATATTCGCGTCGTACAAGCCCTTGAAGAAACCCCACGCGGTCAGTGCGAACAGCAGCGTCCCCACTGACCCACTCAAGCCGCAGAGCGCGACGAAAGGTGCGCCGCAAATCACACCCGCCAACTGAACGGCCACTCTTCCCCTCGTCGTCTTCATTCGAAACCGGTCCGCCAGATAGCCGCCGGCTGGAGCGCCCATCATACTCGCAAGCTGAACGAACAGCGTAGCCGTGAGGCCCGACATCGCAAGACTTAGATGAAACTTGTCGAAGACAAACTTGGGCATCCACGAAAGCAGCACAACCGCGACGAAATTAGAGCATGCAAAAGCAGCCGTCAGCAGCAGAACACTTGGCGTACGCGCCAGCATCGCGAGTGCGTCCTGCGCGGGCATGGCCGAAACAACTCCGCCGCGCTCCTCCATCGCACCGCGCTTCGGCTCAATCAGGAAAAAATGCAAAACGAACCCAAGGAGGATTCCCAGCCCGCCAAATACAACGAACGACCACCGCCACCCGTACTGCTGGCCAATCATTCCCGCAAAAAAGCCGCCGCCGATCGTTCCAATATAAACGCTCGTTTGATGCAGGCCCATCGCGCGTGAGCGAGTCCTTATCCCGTGGTAATCCCCAATCATCGACATCGACGCCGGGTAATACACCGTCTCTCCGAGCCCTTCGGCCGCACGGAACGCCAGCAATTGCCCAAAGGTGCGGGACACAGCCGTCGCCGCGCATATCACGCTCCAGGTGTGCAGGCCCGCCAGAATCGCCGACTTGCGTTTCACGCGATCCACAACCAGCCCTGCGAAAGGTCCCATTAAGCCGTAGATCCACGCGAACGATGACCCGAGCAGGCCCAGTTGAACCGGACTCAAGCCCATCTCACGTTCCAGCAGTGGGAACACCGAGAAGATCGCCTGCCGGTCGGCGTAATTGAAGAACGAGATGCACCACAGCATCCCGACAACCTGCCAGCGGTATTTCACTTGCGAACCAACCAGACTTCCGCGACCTGCAACCCGCGCCCCGCATCTCCCAGCCCCGTTTCTCTGTGCCACTGCAACCGCAACCGCCCCTTCGAAGTTGCTGATTGCGGAATCTCGAACTCAATTGGCCGGAATGGGATCGGTCGCGGCATCAGCGGATGAATTTCTATGTTGTCATTCGCCGTCAGGCGGATCTTGGGGGTCGTGGAATCGCCCGCATACACCAGGCGGATCTTGTATTGTGCGTGGGGATCCAGATCGCTGTAAACCATTTCAAGCGGCTGTTCATATAAAGTTTCGGCATGATCCCACCACGACCTCGGGTATTGAAGGAATGCGCCACCCAACCCCCGGAAGCCGAATCCCACGAGCGATGACCGGAAATAAGCGGGATCTTCTTGATATCCCGGCCCTCGCACGAGATGGGGCTGTCGCGTGAGGTTCCCCAGGTCATCGTAGAATCCGCCCGGCCCCGGGTTCGTCCAGTTCACGATCTCATCCAGAGCAGTTAGACGCTCTTTTTCGTCGGAGGACTTCCGGATCTCCGCGAAACGGCTGGTCAGCCAGCCGCGGTTGTTCAACGGGATATCGATCATGTCGAGATTCGCACCGCGCTCCGGAGCCTCCCCCTTGTACCTACCAACGCTGAGTTGCATCCGAATGCTCTGAAACAAGGCCTCAGCCATTTCGAAAACGCGTGAGCGCGCCCACTGTGCGACGGGCTGAGTGACGGAACGGCGAAGGATCGCTTCGGCCTCGTCCATGGCAACTACCGCGCCGGTCACGCGCGCGCGCCGCAGCGCATCCATCGCCTGAGCTTCCAACTCGGTCTCATACAGCAGGCGCGCCCGGTTGTAGTAGTCGTAATAGGCGCGATAAAGAGCCTGCTGAAAACGCCAGTTCTCGAGCACTTGCGGCGGAGCGGCAGCTTCCATCCCCTGAAACTGCTCGAGCGTCGTATTCACTCCGTAGTTCGTTAATAGAGGACCTGTCCAATTCCGCTCCAAAGCAAGTAGACCTTGCGCGAACGAGTCACCAAGTTTCTCTCCGATGAAGTAACGCCCGAACTGCCTGAGAATCTCCACAACAGGAGTAGAGGGATTCCAACCAAGGCCGCTCCATACGAATTTGTTTACGTCATCATTCACGCCTTCGGAATAGGTGAGAAACCCGGTGGCGTACTGTTCGTATAAATGAAAGATGCCCGCCTGCTGCGTTGGCCGGGGATTGATCACCTCCCGTCCCTCTGTGCTTGCGAAAGCGAGGTCCCAGTCCGGCACGGGATACTGGCTGTGGCGGCTATGCGTGATGTCCGGATAACGCCGGATTGGATACCGCGAGGGCAACTTGGCCCGGAGTTCCGGAAGCGTAATCCTCACCTGCGGTCCATACACGACGCCGCTAAGCCATGCCGGTTGCGTTCGCATGATGTCGAACCATTCGTTCATCCACTCCGTAGAGAAGCTCTGCGGCGACATCCACATCTGCGCCTTCGGATGGAACTTATGCAGCGATTGCGTTTGCTTTTCCAGCAAAGCCATCATGTACTTTGGACGCGTATGACCGGGGTCGCCTCCCGGCACGAAGATCGCGTCGATACGGGGAAGGCGCCGGAATACTTCCGCCCACTCCTTCAATGCGAAATCGACGGTCGCCGCATCCGAATAGTCCTTGTCCATCGCCGGAAACCAGATCCAAACATCCATGCCGTACTGATCGCAGATCTTCGATACCTCCTCCATCATCTCGATCTTGGGCAGCGGAAAATGGGGGCTGTCGTCCATATCGTCAGACCGAGGCGGAATCAGTTCGATCGCGTTTGTTCCGAAGACGGCGAGATCCCGAATGTATTGCTCAAATTGCGCCGGTGTCCACCCATCGTATGCATTCACCTTGGGCCTATATCCCAGTTGATGCCCGCGCAATGGATATCGTGGCGCTGTAGACACCCGAAGGCCTTCCTCCACTTCGAGAACCTGCCGTTCCATACGCAAATTGCGAAGAAGGTATCCGGCGCCGAAGAGCGCGCCTCGCGGGTCATTGCCGGCAATTACCACCCCGTTCGCTGTCGCTTGCACACGAAAGCCATCGGCTCCGGCAGTCGCAGCCGGCAATGCCGCCGCTGCGCTCCCCAGCTCGCGAGAGATCCCAATGGTAATCGCACGCCGGTCTGACGGTGCTGAGCCCACCACAGGAAGCCGCAGTTGCGTCCGTTTCGCGATCTCCTCCGCAAGCATCTGCGCCGCTTTCTTCTCCGGACTTGAGGCATCCGGCCGGACCACGATTACGGCGGTCCGTAGATCCACGGTGGCGGACGCAATGAAGGGAATGCCAAACAGGATCGACAAACAACGCAACATACGCATCTCGAAAAGTATACACGGAAACTGATATCGCTTGACAAAAACTGAAACGCCGCCGGTATAATTGGGCCTGACTGCTATGTCTGCTTTGCGCATGCTCTTATCCGGCATCATCCCTCCCATGGCGACGCCTCTGTTGAAACGGGAACGCCTGGACCATGCGGGTTGCGACCGCCTGCTGGACCGCATGCTCTCGGCCGGAGTGAGCGGCGTCTTCATTCTTGGCACAACGGGTGAGGCGCCCAGCCTCAGCTATCGCTTGCGCGGGGAATTGATCGATCATGTCTGCGCCGCGGTGAGAGGTCGTGTACCGGTCCTGGTAGGTGTCACGGACACCTCTGCCGCGGAAACGGTTCTTTTGGCGGAGCGTGCGGCAAACGCCGGCGCCGCTGCAGTTGTTTTGGCACCTCCGTTCTACTTTGGCCTGACGCAGCCCGAACTTCTCGGATATTTCGAGCGCGTTGTTCCGGCTCTTCCTCTCCCGGTCTATTTGTACAACATCCCAAGCCTTACCCGCACCGAAATTGCCCCGTCCACAGTGCGTGCCGCGGCTGCGATCGAGCAGATTGCCGGATTCAAAGATAGCTCCGGGGATCTTCAGTATTTCCAGCGTGTCGTGGAGGCCGTAGCTGACCGGCCGGATTTCGCAGTATTCTGTGGTCCGGAAGAGTTGCTGGCGGACGCGATGAAACTCGGAGCACGAGGCGGCGTGACCGGGGGCGCCAATCTGTTTCCGCAACTCTACGTAGAAATGTATCGAGCTGTGCGGCGTAAGGATACGAAGCGCATCGAACAGCTGCAAAACATCATCGACACGATCAGCCGCGGCATCTATCGAAGGACGGAAGCGCCGTCCAGCTATTTGCGCGGCATGAAATGCGCTCTCTCCGCGCTCGGCCTGTGCCGCAACGTATTAGCCGAGCCGTATCAGCCATTCGATGGTCCCGACGCTGCGGCCATCGCCGAAGAAGTGCTCACCGTGCAGTCGTTGCTTGGCGAACTGATTGATCCGGTCGCGCCGGCAGCTACCCAATGAATCAAGGAGGTCTCCCATGACGCAGATTCCCCCCGCCCGTTTGACGTTGTCCGGATCGTTCCGGCTGTTTCTGCTGTCCGGCTTGATCTGTGCGCTGCCGGCGTATCCACAGAACGTCACAGGAAGCTTGGCCGGTGTGGTCCGGGATCCGTCAGGGGCTTCCGTTCCAAACGCGGCCGTCGTTGCCATCAACGACGGCACCAGCGCGTCGTATCAGGCCGTCAGCAACGAGGAAGGACAGTACGCGATCCGCACAATCCCGGTCGGCACATACAGGCTGCAGGTGGAAGCGCCCGGTTTCAAAAAATATGAGGCCAAAGGGATCCGGCTCCAGGTGGATGAAATTGCCCGCGTGGACGTGTCTTTGATCGTTGGGGGCGCGTCGGAAACCGTGACCGTCACTACCGAGGTGGTGCGTGTCGATACCGAGACGGCTACCCTCAAGACGGTCGTTGACACAAAGCGTATCGAAGAATTACCGCTGAACGGCCGGAACGCCACGCAGTTGATGAGGCTGGTAGCGGGCGTCACTGCGGATCCCAGGGGCGACGTCACCTCCGGGACCACGTACCCGGGTGTCACGCCGGTCTCTGTGAATGGCTCGCGCGCGAACATGACAAACTACATCCTGGACGGGGCAAACAACAACGATCATTACAGCAACGCTCCGAATCCGATGCCGAATCCGGATGCCCTCCAGGAATTCAGCGTACAAACGAACAACTTCAGCGCGGAATTCGGGCGCCAGGCGGGCGGAATCGTGAACGCCATCACTAAGTCCGGCACCAATGAATTTCACGGTAGCGCGTTTGAGTACGTCCGCAACCAGGCTCTGAACGCAACGAACTTCTTCTCGCCCATCGTGAAAGGCAGTAAGCAGCAGGACGGTTTGAAGCGAAACCAGTTCGGTGGGACACTTGGCGGACCCGTATGGGTTCCGAAGCTCTATAAAGGTACCGACAAGACGTTCTTCTTCTTTTCCTACCAAGGCACCCGTCTGCGCCAGGCGCCTGTTCAATCGCAGATCATCGTGCCTACAGCCGCGATGCGGGAAGGCGACCTCTCCTCGATCAACAAGCAGTTGAAGGACCCGTTCACCGGACTCAATTATCCGGGCAACCGTATTCCAGCCTCCGGGATCAGTCCCATCAGCCGGCAGGTTTTGGAACACATCCCATTGCCCACAAGCGGGAACACGACTTTCGCCGCCGCGCCGAACAACTTCGACGAAGATCAGCTACTCCTTCGGATCGACCAGCAGTTCACCGATAAGAACCGCCTCACAGGCCGCTGGTTCCGCTCCTTCGGTGAAACCCCGGCGTATCTGGACCCAAGTAACTATCTCGCACAGAACACAGGCCGCACATGGCTGAACTCGAGCGCAAGTCTTACTGATACGCATACGTTCACGCCGAACCTCACCAACCAGGTTCTGTTCAGCTTCAACCGCACTGACGGTCTGAACGTTCCCATCTATCCGCCAAAGACCTTCCATGACCTTGGCATCAACATCTTCACCGACGACAAGCCGCAGTGGTACGTGAGTGTAAATGGATACTGGGGCACCTTGAATTCCGGAGATACAAACCGCTTCCTGCGCGATGAGTACCAGTGGACCGACACGCTGCGTTGGACCCACGGCAAACACCAGTTGAGCGTCGGCGGTGAATACGGACGCGGCGCCGATGATGTTACCAACAACTTCCGGGCCAACGGGCGATTCACATTCAACGGAGGATCAGCCCCCTTCACCGGAGATTCATTCGGGGATTTCCTGATCGGCAAATTCAGCGACTTTACGCAAGGCGCCGGCGAGTACCGCAATACTCGTTTCAACCGGATTGCAATGTTCGCTCAGGACTCCTGGAAGCTGAAACGGACCTTTACACTGGATCTTGGCGCCCGCTGGGAGCCCTTCCTGCCCTACACCGATCTCAATGGCCGCATCGCCGCCTGGCATCCGGGCCAGAAATCGCAAAGATACGTGAATGCGCCTGACGGCGTGGTGTTCGTAGGCGATTCTGGCGTGCCTGATGGCGGATTCCCAATCACCTGGACCAACCTGGCCCCACGCGTCGGCGTTGCCTGGGACGTGTTCGGAAACGGAAGAACATCAGTGCGCGGAGGCTACGGAGTCTTCTTTGATCAGCCGAATACCATCTCCTGGAACAACCAGGGTGACCAGGCTCCGTTCGGCACCGTTCTCTCGCTCAGCGGCAATGCGGTAAACAGCTTCGCGAACCCATACGCCGGCGCAATCAACCCATTCCCATCGTCTTTGAATCCCGGCAAGGACGCTTTCTTCCCGCAATTCAGTTCGCAATTCCTCTACACGAACGGCATGAGAAATCCCTACGTGCAATCGTGGAACTTCACCGTCGAACACGATGCGGGTGCCGGATTCGTACTGACTGCTTCCTACGTGGGTTCGAAGGGCACGCGTCTGGTTGCCATTCGGGAACTGAATCCGGCCGTCTACGCGCCCGGCGTGACAACGGCCACGACGAACCAGCGCCGGTTGTACGCTCCCGGCCTTGGCTCTACTTCGATTGTGGAACCCGTCGGCAACTCCACCTTCCACGCACTGCAACTCACGGTCAACCGCCGTTTTGCAAAAGGCTTCTCCATCATGGCGAATTATCAATTCGGCAAAAGCTTGGATGATGCCTCCGCAAACAAGGGAACAGGTGTCAATCGGACCAATCCCTACGATCAGAGATTCGATAAAGGCCGCTCCGATTTTGATCGAACCCATGTCTTTAATCTGTCGGGATTGTGGGAACTGCCCGCTCATTTTGGCAACCGGGCGCTGGAGGCAGTTGCGGGAGGCTGGAACCTGAACGGAATAATCAGCCTGATGAGCGGTTATCCCTTCACGGTAGGCAGCGGTGTCGATAGTGCTCGTACCGGTGCGGGCGGGCAGCGCGCCATCTTGGTGGGTGATCCGTATTTTCAGGGCGGCCGCTCAAGAGCATCGCAGATAGCCGCTTGGTTGAATCCGGCTGCCTTCGCCGCTAACGCAATTGGCACATACGGCACGTTAGGGCGCAACACGTTCGAGGGTCCCGGCTACGCCAACGTAGACGTCGGGCTCGCTAAGAACTTCCGCATCAAAGAACGTTGGACGGCCACACTCCGCTTCGAGGCGTTCAATGTCCTGAATCGCGTCAATCTCATGCCGCCGAATTCCAGTTTGAGCAGCGGCGCCAATTTCATGCGAATCACAAGTGCTTACGATCCGCGCATTCTGCAGATCGCGCTTCGTCTCACCCGTTAGTTAACAATGGCGCTCTCATCGAAAATGGCATGGTTGATGACGGTTCGCCCATCCGACGTGAATACGACATGAATCTTCCCGTCCCGCGTCTGAATCGCGTACGGGTAGGCATACTCGTTCCGGCCTTCTGCGATGTTGCGCTTATGCGGATAGCTCTTGTCGCCGTCGGTAGAGAGCGCCACGGTCAGCGGTGTTCGCCGTGTCATGCTGTCGTTGTACACCAGCAGCAGATGGCCATTCTGCAATCGAAGAAGATCTATGGCGGCGTTCGGGTTTGGGAATCCGGTTTCCTTCCCGGCGCTCCATGTCTTGCCCCCATCATGCGATTCGCTCCGCACGATGAAACCTTTCGATCCCGCTCCGTAACCGCCTCCACGGCGGCAATACGCCACGAGTTCCGGCGAGATGAGCGCCGCTACCGCAGGCTGCAGAGCTCCCACAGGACCATGAATGCGGTTGCTCTCCGTCCAGACCTTCGATCGCGGATTGTAGCGGAGAAAGAACGACGCAGTGTCCGCCCCGACCACTTCCGTATCGAATCCCGTCTCTTTCCAAATGGGAAGCAAATAGTCGCCATCCGCAAGCACGACCGGTTTCCCGCGAACCATGGTTCCCTCTTCGAAGTTTGTTACCGAGCTATCCGACCAGGTTTTCGCTCCATCGTTCGAGATCTTCACCGCGATTCGGGAAGTAGACCACGTCGAGCCTGGGCGGATCACGTACCACAGCCATACGATTCCATCGGGAGCCTGCCAGACTACCGGATTGCCAACCGAATAAAATGGATCCCGCGCCAGCACCACCGGCTCGCTCCAGTGATCAGTTCCTCTCGATCGTCGCGAGCCCCAGACCGCCGTGCCGGGCTGATACTCACCATCTCCTCCATACCAGGCAAGAAAGAGATCGCCGTTCGCCAGTTCCGTGATGGATGCGGGATGCTTATATCTCCCGGTCGGTGTTTCCGGCCCAAACACTCGTTCGATAAGCACTGGTTCTCCGGCGTGCAGGAGCCCCGCCGCTACGACAATCGCCGCAATACGCATATGCAATATTGTGAGGCAATACCTTGACGCGCATCCTTTTGAGCTTCGCCCTCCTTGCGCCGCTTCACGTCATGGTTTACCGGGAGCCCGGCCGGCTGGGAGGTTGGCCGGCAAATCATGGGATCTGGTCCTGGGGCGACGAGATACTGGTCGGCTTCAGCGCCGGTTATCATAAAGTCGCGCCCGCCGGCCGTCACCAGCAGGATCACGATAAACCGGAAGAACCTCGTCTCGCGCGCAGTCTCGATGGCGGCAAGACGTGGACAATCGAAGCCAATCCCGACCTGCTCCCTCCGGCTCAAGGTGGCCGCGCCCCCTCTGACCTCAAGGAACCGATCGACTTCCAACGTCCCGGCTTCGCTATGACCCTTCGCTTTCTGGATTCGCATACCGGTCCGTCCTTGCTTTGGTTCACGTATGACAAGGGACACCGCTGGCAGGGTCCGTTTCACTTCCCGCAGTTCGGAAAAGGAAGTGCTGCTCGGACCGATTACATCATCGAGGGAAACCGGACTGCGCTCGCCTTTGTGACTCAAGCCAAGGAAAACGGGCGCGAAGGCCGGCCGGTCTGCGTGCGCACAACGGATGGCGGCCTCACCTGGAAGTTCTTGTCTTATTTAGGAGAGGAACCGGGCGGCTTCGCAATCATGCCGTCTACGGTTCGCTTGCCCGACAAACGCCTCCTCTCGACCGTGCGCGTCCATGAAGGGCAAAGCAACCGGATAGATGCTTATATCTCTGACGACGATGGTTCCAGTTGGCATTTTCAAGGCGCTGTTGCCGGCACGGGCGCCTTCAACGGCAACCCTCCGAGTCTACTTTTGCTGAACGATGGCCGCATCTGCGTGACCTATGGATTCCGGGCACAACCGTATAGCATTCGCGCTCGCCTGAGTAGCGACGGGGGAAAGACCTGGGGACCGGTGCTGGCCATCCGGGGCGATGGTGCCGCCTGGGACATGGGCTATCCGCGCACTGTCCAGCGTCCGGACGGGAAGCTCGTGACCGTCTACTATTTCAACGATGCGCCGCACACCGAGCGGTTCATCGCAGCAAGCATCTGGGACCTTCCGAAATGATCACGCGCCGGACTGTAATACGCAGTGTGCCGCTCGCGTTGACTATGCCGCGTCGTGCTCACGCCCAATCGGTTGACTTCAGCAGCGCTGTCATCCTTGTCCGGCCGGGCTTTCTTCCTCAGGCTGAACGCACGGCCGCACTCGTCCTTTCCGAAGAACTCGAAAAGCGCTCAGGCGTCCGGTTGAAAACCTCGACCGTATGGCCGAATTCCGGACCCGTGATTGCCATCACGTCCGAGCCGGATGTCACCGCCTGGAATCGCACGATTCCTCCCTGCCGGGCCGGAGCGGAGGGCTACCGCATATTTCTCGACACCCGCCGATCCGCCGGCCCTGTCATTTGGATCGTGGGAAAAGATGCGCGCGGAACACTGTTCGGTGTCGGGCACCTTCTGCGCCGCATGGATTGGGCGGACGGCCATCTGTCGCTGGCGCTCGGAATCGACGTCACTACATCTCCGGCGTACCCGATTCGAGGCCATCAACTCGGCTATCGCGCGCAAGCGAATTCATACGATGCGTGGGACCAGGCCCAATTCGAGCAGTACATCCGCGAGTTGACCTTTTTCGGGGTGAACAGTATCGAGGGTATCCCCCTCGAAGATGATCGTAAAACGCCGGTGATGAAGGTGCCTCGCCGGGAGATGAACCGCGCCATCGGCCGCATCTGCGAAAAGTACGGTCTCGATTATTGGGCTTGGATACCGGCGGACTTTGACTTGAACGACCGTGACTTGCGCGAAAGGTTTCTTGCCGGTTGTGCGGAGTTCTTCAAGGACACACCCGTACTGCATGGCATCTTTTTTCCTGGCGGGGATCCCGGCCATAACCCACCCGAGTTGGTCCTTCCCTTCCTCGAGGATATGGCGGCTGTTCTCCTGCCCGCCCACCCGCAGGCTCGCATCTGGATCTCCCTTCAGTGGTTCACGCCTCCGCAAGTCGATGCGATCTACAAATACATAGAGGAAAACTCTCCCGGGTGGTTTGCAGGGCTGGTCGGAGGTCCCTCAAGCCGTCCGATTCCCGAAACGCGAGCCCGTTTATCGAAACGGTACAGGCTCCGCGATTATCCCGACATTACGCACAACAAACTGTGCCAGTACGAAGTTCCATCATGGGATCAGGCCTTCGCTCTCACTCTCGGCAGAGAGGCAGTAAATCCCAGACCATCTGAGTTCGCTCTCATCCACGGCCGGCTCGCGGCGTACACCGATGGCTTCATATCCTACTCCGACGGTGTGCACGACGACGTGAACAAAACAGTCTGGAGTGCGTTGAGTTGGAATCCCGTCGCAGCCGTTCGCGACATACTGTCCGATTATGCCCGCGTCTACTTCCATCCCGCGATCGCCAACGAAAGCGCTGATGCCATCCTCTCGCTGGAGAGGAACTGGCGAGGACCTCTGATTCACAATGGTGCGGTCGAAGCAACGCTCCTCGAATGGCAAAAGCTCGAACATGCCGCGCCGCAGTTGAAAGCGAACTGGCGTTGGCAGATGTGTCTCTTGCGCGCTCACTACGACGCATACGTACGCCACCGGCTTCTCAACGAATCCAAGTTGGAATCAGAAGCCAATGCAGTGCTCCTGAGCGAGGCCGGCAACGGTGCCGATCAGGCGATGGAGAAGGCCGCTGCAGTTCTCAATCGCGCCGTATCGAACCCGGTCAGTCCCGGGTTGCGCAGCCGCATCGAGCGTCTGTGCGCACAGCTATATGACTCTATCGGCCTGCAGACCAGCGTCGTGAAGTATCACGCCATAGGCGCCGAACGCGGCGCGGTTCTCGATTTTGTGGACTATCCGCTGAACAATCGCTGGTGGCTGGAAGACGAGTTTCAGAAGATACGCGCGCTCGGCTCCGAAAGCGCGAAGGTTGCGCGGCTTCACGAACTCGCAACCTGGGAACAGCCCGGCCCTGGCAGCTTCTACGATGATGTAGGCAACATCGCGCGGTCGCCGCACGTCGTGCAGGCAGAGGCAGACACGGCGGCCGAAACCGCGAAATCTCCGCACCCGACCTTCTGGTGGTGGGATCAGGGTAAGAGCAGGGCACGCCTCTCTTGGCAGACAACCATGTGGCCTGCTGCCATGGTCTATGAGGGCGTTGACCCGAATACGTCATACGTGGTTCGGTCCACCGGCTACGGCCAGGCATTATTACGCATCAATGGGGAACGTGTCACGCCAACGAAGAACGGCAAAGAGATGGGTGAGATCAAGGAATTTCCGGTTCCCGGAAAGTTCGTGCGGACCCGCAGACTGGTTCTAACCTGGGATCTTCCGCAGGATGAGGAGCAATTGAATTTTCGCCGCAAATCCCGGCTGGCGGAAGTCTGGTTGATCGCTCGGCCTTGATGCAGACTCGGCAGTTGTAACGCAGGGACGGTAGGATGTGAAGTAATGAAGGTGAAGGGTGTAAAACGGGGCCGATCGAAGGCGGCCACCCCCGAGACGCGGCCGGTGGCTCAGAAGGCCGACCAATCTTTATCGAGAGCGCTCGAGAAGGGATTGCAGGCAATCGAGTTCTTGTCACAGGCGCCGGACGGGCTCAGCCTCTCCGATGCGGCCGCGAAACTCGAGCTCTCGAAGCCCTCGGCATTCCGGATCCTGCGAACACTCGACAGCCTCGGGTATGTGACAAAAGCTTCGGATGGCAAGTACTCGGTTGCGGGCGGGCCAGCCCGGCACCTGTCCTCCCGTTCTGTCCAGAAGCTGATTCAACTCGCCGCCGAGCCCCTGCAGCAATTGGTCCTGGAGTTTCGCGAGACCGCGACGCTGGCGGCTCTTTTCGACAATCACATCGAAGTAGTGGCAGTGGTAGAGAGTCCGGAGTTGATCCGCATGAGCAACACTTTGGGCCGCATTCTTCCGCCCCACGGCAGTTCGCTTGGCAAAGCAATCGCGGCATTCCTGGATATCCACACACGCGAACACCTTCTTCGCAGCTACGGAACGGCCGCATTGACTCCTCACACGACCACGGACTCTCTCGCCCTTAGCCGCGAGTTTGATCAAATTCGCGCCAGAGGACATGCCGAAGACTGGGAAGAAAGCACTCCGGGCGGCGTCTGCTTTGGAGCACCGATACTCCGGCCGGGCGGCGCTCCGGTGGGAGCAATCTCTCTTTCGCTCCCGAAGATGCGTCTCGACAGCGATGACCGGCAGCGACGCATCACCAAGGCCGTTAGACAGGCCGCCACCGCTATCTCACGTAGCGCGTTCGGCGTTGAGGCTTGATTCCGGGACTTATTCCAGGAACCGGCTGCTCAGACCCTCCAGCGTGAACTGCTCGCTTCGCACATAGTCCATCAGCTTTCGTTCTCTGGCACGCACAGCATCCACGGCGCCGCGCAACTCGTCCACACTGCAATTGGGAATTGAGATCAGCCCGTTCTCATCGCCATGAAGCAGGTCGCCGGGCCGAACAACGAATCCATCCACCTGCACCGGCACGTTGACGCGCACGATGTGAAAATACGCGTGGCTGGCCACGGCGCCGCGTGCGAAATAATGCATGCCCATCGCACGCACTTCAGGGATGTCGCGCACTGAGGAATCGCTAACCAGGCCCACCGCACCGAGGCGGGTGAAGATGGTCGCCATCACCTCGCCGCAATGAGCCGAAAGATCGTGCGCACCGCCAATCTCCTGCATCACAACGACTGCCGGTTTCGGCGATCGATCGATCGCCCGGAACAGTTCTACGAACGTCGCTCGATCCAACTCCGACATCTGCGAAACCGTTTCCACCTGTGCGGTGACGGCATAGCCGCACATACGCCCTAATTCCGGAAACAGGCATCGCACGCTCTCAGGCGCGAATCCGTCATGCCGGGGGCGGATCTTCAAATCTTCAATGGCGTTGGACAGCGTGGGCGAATCCACCGTCCTCAGGTATGCGATTCTGTCTTCTTTCAAACTCGGTTCCATGTTCGTAATGTTAGTAAAGAGATCGTTCTGTTTCGGGCACGCCCAGAATCCCGAGCGGTTCCAGCAATTGCCGCACTCCGGCCCGCAGGAAATTCAGCTCCGTGGTGCACTGGAACATTTGAAAGCCTTCTTCGCGGAACTTCCGAATCTCTTCGGGGCTGCCGGCCGGTCTACCGAGAAACTTCTTGTGCCGGCGCGCCGCGGCCGCCACGCGTTCGATGCAATCCTGCAGCACAGGCTCATTCTGCCGCCCGCGTAGGCCCAGGGAGAACGATAGGTCGCTCGTACCGATAAACAGGACATTCACGCCGGGTGTCGACGCGATTTCGTCGATCCTCTCGATCGCGCTGGCCTCTTCGATGACGGCGATCACCAGGACATTGGAATCCGCCGAATCGTAGTAGTTGCCAGGCTCGGGCCAACAGGCAGTCGCGAGGCCCGCTCCGGACCCCCTCCTGCCATTCGGCGGATAGCGGCAGGCCTGCGCCGCCCGGTGCGCCAGTTCCGGAGTGGATGTGAATGGGAAGATGACGCCAGTCACGCCCTGGTCCAGTACGCGCTTAGCCGTCCACAGTTCGACAACAGGCACTCTCGCGAAGACCGTAGCCGGAAGCCCACGCGTCGCCAGGACCATATTCCGAAGCGTCTCGAGCGTAATCGGCGAATGCTCCATCTCTACCCATAGGAAATCGAACCCGAGTGTCGCAGCCAGCGCCGCCGTCTCTACGCTGTTTGTGGTAATCGTCATCGCGAGCACAGGCTCGCCCGCCGCCAGACGCGTCCTGACAGGATTCTGCCAGGCGACTTTTTTACTCATCCGCGGTACCCTCCAGTTGAGTCGCCGCTGTTCCGCTGTGGATGTTTCAGAATTGAGAACACCATTCCATTATCGTGCGCAGCCGTCGCAAACTGAGGCAGGAGTTTCAAAGCAACGCACTGCAGGCACAAGAACTCACTGGGCACCGGCACCCATTTCGGCGTATACCTGAGATAGACGAGCCGCCGAATCGGCCCCCGTTCACTTGGAGGAGATCATGAAAGTTGCAGTCATCGGAGCAGGCCACATGGGCAAAGCTTTCGCCCACCGGCTGAGTGCGTCCGGCCATGAAGTCGCGATCGCCGCGAAGGACAAATCCCACGCCGAATCGGCCGCTAAAGAGACCGGCCATGCCGTAACCGCCGTTGATCTCCGCGAGGCTGCAGCCGCGGCCGACGTGATCATCGCCGCCACTCCTTATCCGGAGCAGGCGAAAGCGCTCCAATCGGCGGGTGACCTCGCCGGCAAAGTCGTAATCGAAATCAGCAACCCCGTCACGCCGGATTTTCAGGACCTCTCCGTCGGCCACACAACGTCCGCAGCCGAGAAGATCTCAGAAGCCCTGCCCAATGTGAAGCTCGTCAAGGCATTCAACACGGTCTTTGCGCAGGTGCTCACAGATGGTCCCGATTTCGGTGGTGGCAAACGCGTGCCCGCCTTCTATGCAGGTGACGACCCGGAAGCCAAAGCCATAGTAAAAGGACTCATCGAGAGCATGGGATTTGAAGCGGTAGACGCCGGACCCCTCAGGCATTCGCGCCTTCTGGAGCCGCTCGGGATGCTGAACATCATCTTCGCCTATCACCTCGGGCGAGGCACCGGCATCGCGCCCGCCTGGATCAGACGCGGCTAAACGCTCAGCTCAACGCTTCCTTGCAGAACTGAACGCACTTCGCGATCTCGTGCATCACGTCCGACCCCGCCGGCACAGTGTACTCGAATTCTATGGTGCCTTGGAATGGATACTTTTCTTTCTTTATCAACTGCAGCACTTCGCGGATTGGTGTGTCACCCTGTCCCCACGGCATGTTCGGACCATTGTTCAGTTTGCGGTCCTTCAAATGGATATGCGTGATGCGGTCGGCGTGCTTCTTCAGGAACGGAATGGGCGAGACATTGTTCCCCGCGATGAAATGCCCTATATCCAGGTTGATCCCGTTGTACTTGGAATAGGTCATAGCCTTCTCCCAGCTCTCGGGGGTGGCGAAGGCCTCGGGACTATGCACGTTCGCATGGCCATGATAGCCGACCATCATCTTGTGCTTCGTCGCAAACTCTCCCAGCCATGGCGTACGGCTCAAAGGAATCTCGCAGGAAATAGCGCGCGCTCCCAACGCCTTCGCCACGCCGAAGCAGTAGTCCACTACCGCGTCTTTCATGCTGTCCACCCCGTCGAACTTCACGATCTCGATGCGAACTCCCGCATCTTCGTACTTCTTCCGGAACTCCCTGAACTTGTCCATCGGCGCCGCAAGCCGCCACTTCTCCAGTGCCTCCGCCGTGGCACGCTGCACGGCCTGCTGCTCTTGAGTCGGCGCCTGCCCGCGTGGAATCGCGAGCCGGGTCGGAATGGGAGCTCCAAAGTACGCCTCCACTGGTTGGGAACGCAGTTCTACCGCACTCAGGCCCAGTTCCGCCAGATCCTTCAAGACATCATCCGCTCCGCCCGGCATTCCGTGGAAACTATACGGCGCGTTGATCCCGATCTGAACGCCGCCGAATTTTGAATCCGGCTTGGCCAGCAGGGTTGCCGGGAGTGCGGCGGCAGCGAACTTCCCGAGGTCTCGTCGTGTATATTTCATAGCGTCGCATCCAGCATAGTGCAATTCGTCTCCCGCTTGCGGAACTCAACCCGTCAACGCGATATCTTCAGCCTTCCATAATGGAGTAATGACCGTGCAGATTGAAGGCGTCACGTTGCATCTGGCGCATCCCGATGAGTTGAGCGTCGAATGGGTGGGGCAGGATGAGGTCATGCGGCAGCTGTTGGCCGCGTGGATGGTCATTGATCCGCGGGACACGCCCATGAATCCCCGGCTCTTGGGCAAGCCGGGCGTCGGGAAGACAACCATGGCGTACGCTGCGGCAAAGCGGCTCGGCCGTGAGGTGTATATTCTCCAGGCAACAGTCGATACCCGGCCCGAAGATCTGCTGGTCACTCCGGTCATTGAAGGGGAGGGGCAGTTGCGCTACGTCGCGTCCCCACTGGTAACTGCCATGCTCCGTGGCGGTGTTGTCATCCTTGATGAAGGCAATCGCATGAGTGAAAAGAGTTGGGCAAGCATGGCTCCGCTCCTCGACACGCGCCGCTACGTGGAATCGATCGTTGCCGGCATCAAGATCAAAGCACATCCGGAGTTTCGATTCGTCGCCACGATGAACGATGACGCCTCTACCTTCGATTTGCCGGAGTACATCCACTCCCGTCTGCAACCCCAGATCATGCTCGATTTCCCCGAACGCGAGGAAGAGTACATGATCCTGAAGGCCAACGTGCCCTTCGGCGAGGACGACGTCCTGCAGTATGTGACGAATTTCCTCCAGCAGGCGCATGCGGCGGATGAGCGCTACACGGTGCGCGACGGAATCAACATCGCCCGGTTCGTGATGAAGCTGAAGGCGGACCGGACTATGACGAATCGCGAAGCTCTCGACATGGCAATTCTCCAAACGCTGGGTGATGAAGCGGCACGTTATGTCCGGCGCATTTGAAGTTCGATATTTCCCTGTAGTCGCCGGCCGGCTCGAGTTCGCCATGGAAGTGCGCCGTGCATTGCTCCGTGAGCAGCCGAAGGTAGTCGCCGTCGAACTGCCGGTTTCGCTCGAACGCGCGTATCGTAAGGCCATCGCGAGGCTTCCGGAATTCACCGTGCTGCTGTATCCGGACTCCGATGAGGACTCAGCGGTGTACGTGCCGGTCGAGCCTGCCGATCCGTTCGTGGAAGCCGTGCGCACTGCCCTCGATATTGGCGCCGAAGTCGTGTTTCTGGAGCCGGAATTCCAGGCTCGCCCACACCTGCCGGCCGGCGCTCCCGACTCCTACGCCCTCAAATTCCTCGGGTACGAGAAATTCGTGGAGCAGTACCGCTCATGCCCCCCCGCCGTGGATGAACAGACGCGCGAGTACGCCGCGGCCATGGCTTGGAAGCTCCAGGGCGCCGATCCGTTTGCCTCCACGTTTGCCGTGGTTTCCCTGCACACCCTTGCTGCTCTTCAGGACGCAATGCAAGTGCCTCAGGATGAGCCGGCAAACCGCTTCTCCAGGAGGGATGTGGAATTGCTCAACCCGCATCCTGAGTGCCTCGCGGAGATCCTGATCGAGTATCCCTGGCTGCAGCACCGCTATGAGGAATACCGGCTGACGGGTGAAGCCGGCGTACTGGATCGCGCACGCGCGCAGCTTGAGGTGCTGAAGCACGCCGAGGAGACATATCGCACGAATACCGGGGAGACTATCGCGCATTGGCACCGCCAATTGCTGGCACGGTACACCCGGAATCTTGCCCTACTGAATGGCGACCTCGCGGCCCGGGTGTTTGACATGGCCGTGGCCGGCCGTTCCATCGTCGACGACAACTACGGCTGGGAGGTTTGGGAATCGGCCAACCGTTATCCGGCCCAGCAAGTCCATAGCGATCTGGAGACGGTCGACATCTCCGGCGAAGAGGTTTGGATTCACTCGAAGAAGCTGCGCCTACGCCGCAGATTGCCTCGTTTCAAACAGCAACTCCGCCCCAGCGCGTTGAAGCGGCGGAAGAAAGAGAAGCGTCCCGGCGAATGGGCAGAACAGGTGGATGGCAGCGGTATCTGTTCGTATCCTCCTGAAGATCTGGTCATTGAGAACTACGGCAAGTTTCTAAAGAAACAAGCCAAGACGATCCTGTCCGAGGAACGCGAACGCGTTTTCCCCTTCACCACTTCGATCCTCGATGGAATCGATCTGCGCGAGACAATCCGGAACTGGCATGAGAAGAAGATTTACGTGCGCCAGCAGGAGCGGCTTACGGGCGAGGTCGGCTCGGTGGTCGTCATCTTCGATGAAGACCGGGAAGACCGTTACTCCTACCTGACCACCTGGCTCGGCGAGCATCAGAATGAGTCGGACATGGCCTTCTACGCAACCCATCCGTTCGACCACATGGTGGGTCCGGGCATAGGGAGGGCGGAGTATGGCGGCTTCCTGATGGCCCTTCCGCCGAGGCGCATGTTCGACGTGTGGTCCGATCCGGACTACGGGTTGGCCGAAACGAAAGCGGAGCGGCTCTTGCTTGCAGGCATCGATTACTCGGTAGAGAAGATTGTGGTGTACGTAGCGAAGAAGCCCCCGCGCTCCGTGTTCCGCAGCATCGCCTCGCGGATGGGCCAGAAAATTCTCTATATTCCGATCGGGCAGTTGTCGCCCACCAAACTGAAGAAGATCCGCGTCGTTCATGTGCTCGATGGCCACAAGCGGCGGGACGAAGCAACCGATTATATTTGGTAGCCCCGCGCGCCCGCACGTGTAAGAAGATCGATCCAGTACGCTCAAGCATCAGATCATTCCGAATGGACTAAATCAACTCCATACGAGGCCGATACACCTACTGTGAGAGAAGCATACGCCGTCACAACCATGTTGGAGGAAAGCCCGCTGGAGCTACCTCTTATCGGACAGTCCGTCGCTGTTCCCTTGCGCGCAAAAGCAATCGCTTCAGATATACCCGCGCGCGGACGAGTGCTCGCTTTTCTCGGTGCAAAAGGCGGAGTAGGCACGACGACGGTAGCCGTGAATGTAGGAGCGGCACTGTCCAGGCATGCACGCGTTATCGTGTGCGAACTGCAGCAGGGGGGCGGCTTTCAGGGCTTTCTTTCCAAGCCTCCGCAGTTGACAGTTTCCGCTCTCCGCAGATTGAATTTCCATCCCGGGGCGGTAAGTGCCGGCCTTACCGAAATCTCCACGAATCTCCGCTTGCTGGCCGCAACTGCCCGAGCCGGAGAGTATCTCGATTTAGAAGGCGGCGAGGTTCGCACCTTGCTTCGCGTGTTGACCCGAATGGCCGATTTTGTGATTCTCGATCTCCCCGCCCAGGCTTCTGCGGCCACCAGGGCCGCGTTAGCCGGGTGCGATAGGGTTTCGCTGGTACTCGATCGGGAACCCGCATCGGTACGGGCCGCGGCCGGAGTCATCGAAATGTTGCGTGCTCTGGGGCTTCATATCTCCTCTGTGGGCGCGGTCGCCGTCAATCGTGGCGCGGCGGCTTCTGAACCGCTCTCCGAAGTCCGTGCAAGAATAGGCTGCGGCCTCATCGGAGTCGTGCCTGCCGCCGCGACTTCCTGTTATTTATCTCAGCGGCTCGGCCGCCCGTTCGTCGTACTACAGCCGCGAGAGGTCGCCTCCATCGCTATCGCGAGCCTGGCGGACAAATTGCGGGCTGCGGAACTCCAACCTATCGCGATCTAGATCTGTTTACGGACCACCGCCGTTCCCTGCTCCTCCCATCCGGACCGCATCGGCAATCTGCTGGTACGCATCGCGCGCCTGTGGAATTACTCCGGCAAGCGAGAAGAAAGGATGGATCATACCCGGGTAGCGGGTTAGTGACACAGGCACGCCTGCCTCGTGCAGTCGCCTTGCGTACGCCTCTCCTTCATCGCGGAGCGGATCGCATTCGGCCGTAAGGATCACCGCGGGCGGAAGCCCTCTCAAATCCCCGGCAAGCAAGGGCGACGCATGCGGGTGGCGCCCGTCCTCTTCACAGGAAAGGTAGTGGCCTCGGAACCACTCCATCGAAGCCTTCGTCAGGTGATACCCCTCCGCGAACTCGACGTAGGAACTGGTCTTCATGGCGGTCAGGTCCGTTACCGGATACACAAGCGCCTGCAGCGCAATACGGGGGCCTTTCTCATCCCGCGCCTTCAGCGAGACCACAGTGCCGAGATTGCCTCCCGCGCTGTCCCCACCCACCGTAATCCGGTTCGGATCGATGCCGAGCCGCCCGGCATTCTCTGCCACCCAAACAGTTGCGGCATAGCAGTCAATGAGTGCTGCCGGGAATTTGTGTTCCGGAGCAAGGCGGTAATCCACTGCTACAACGACCGCTCCCGCGCGGCGGGCAATGGCAGTGCAAATCACGTGATGCGTATTCAGGTCGCACACAACCCAGCCGCCGCCATGGAAATAGACCATAGCAGGCCGGGGCGCCACTTCGACAGGCTTGTATACGCGGATTGGAATCGGCCCAAGCGGTCCGGGAATGGTAAGGTCCTCCACGGAGGCGACCGGTTCAGATTCCCCTCCGGTCGCTATCAGGCCGTCCAGCGCCATGGCCCGGCCCTCTGCCGGAGAAAGCGTGTGTAAACCCGGGTGCCCCTCCGCCGCGATTTCCTCGAGAAGGGCACGCGCCTTCGAATCCAGTCTTTCGCTGAGCCCCGACATCAGCTCACCCGCCCCCTGTATTTCTCCGCAACCAGGTCAACATACTCCGGGTGGCGTTTGATATACACGGCGATGAAGCTGCAGAGCGGCGCAACCTTGAGCTTGTTCTCGCGCGCGAACTCGAGCCCTGCCTTGGCAAGCTGCCCTCCCACGCCCCTTCCTTCCGATTCGTTTGGAACCTCCGTGTGGACAAAATGGATCGTGTCCCCGTGGAGTCGGTATTCGAGCAGGGCGAGCCCTCCCTTGACTTTCGCTTCAAACCGGTTTTCGAGCTGGTTATTTTCGACCATTCTGGTTATATACTAGCGAGCATGAATCGCCGGGAATTTCTGTCCGCCATGGCCGTGGCCGCCGCGTCCGCCAACGCCCAAACCAATGAATTCGACGCGCAGAAGAAGCGTCGCGTGGGCCTCATCGGTACCGGCTGGTATGGCAAAGCCGATCTGCTCCGGCTGATTCAGATAGCGCCGGTCGAGGTAGTCTCACTGTGCGACGTGGATCGAAACATGCTGTCGGAGGCCGCCGACATCGTCGCCTCGCGCCAACTTTCCAAAAAGAAGCCGCATACTTTCTCGGATTACCGCAAGATGCTCGCCGCCAAGGATCTCGACGTGGTGCTAATCGCGCCTCCTGACCACTGGCATGCCCTGGCCATGATCGAAGCGGTCAAGTCCGGTGTGGACGTGTATTGCCAAAAGCCGATTAGCGTCGACATCCGCGAAGGCCAGGCGATGCTCGCCGCCGCCCGCAAATACAACCGCACCGTGCAGATCGGGACGCAACGGCGCAGCACCCCGCATCTGATCGAAGCGCGCGACCGCTTCGTGAAGGAAGGCAAGCTGGGCAAAATCGCCTTCGTCGAGATCTGTTGCTACTACCACATGCGCGCCACCGAGAATCCGCCGGATACTACTCCGCCGCCAAACCTCGACTACGAGATGTGGACTGGCCCCGCTCCCATGCGGCCCTACAATAGCCTCGTGCATCCCCGCCGCTGGCGGGCATTCATGGAATACGGCAACGGAATCGTCGGCGATATGTGCGTGCACATGCTCGATATGACCCGCTGGATGATGGACCTTGGATGGCCCACCCAGGTCGATTCGACTGGCGGCATCCTGGTCGATAAAGCTTCGAAGGCCAATATCAGCGACACCCAGACGGCAACCTTCGATTTCGGTGAAACCAAAGTCGTCTGGACGCACCGCACCTGGGGACATGCGCCGGATCCGAAATATCCGTGGGCTGCCACGTTCTACGGCGATAAAGGCACTCTCAAAGCGGGAGTCATGGGATACGATTTCATCCCGATGAAGGGTGAACCCGTTCATAAGGACGTCACCTACGAGTTCGAGCAATACCCGGAGGACCGCACGGAAAAGGATCTGGAACGCCATGTGGCCCCTGCCATCCGCGGGCACATGAAGAACCTGTTATCCTCCATTGATCACAAGACGAGGCCCGTGGCGGACATCGAGCAGGGCTACATCTCGACGACGTCCTGCATCCTCGCCAACCTGTCCATGAAGCTCGGTCGCGCTCTCACTTGGGATCCTGTAAAAGGGGAAATCGCCGGTGACGCCGAAGCAAATCAACTGCTGGCCCGGCCATACCGTTCGCCTTGGGTCCACCCGGACCCGAGCAGCGTGTAACAGCTACTCGCCTTCGGCCGGCTCGTCCTGCAAATCGTCCGCTCGCTCGGAGTAGCGCTTCAATGCGCGCGTCGAAGAGCCCGCGGAGAAGCCCGCATAGCGAAGTCTCCTGTACGCGGCGGCGAGGTGCTTTTCTTCCTTGAGATACTCGCTGAGATTCACGTTGCGGAACTTGCGAGCAAGAAACTGCTCGATCATCTCACTCTCTTCTACTTCTGAGAATGCATCGCTAACCGCTTTCTCGGCAACCGTACGGGCCACCTTGCGCTGCTGCAGCTCTCGGAGTACCCGAAACTTGCCGAAGCCCTGCGAATCGCGCCGCGCGGTTGCAAATCCCTCGGCGAACTTGCGGTCGTCGATGTACTTGTAATCCCGGAGTTTCGACACCACGCCGTCGATATCGGATGCCTGTGCAGCCTTGGTTCGCAGCTTGGCTCGCAGTTCTCCCGTTGAGAGCGCACGCATCCCAAGCAATTTCAATGCGTAATCCCATAGCCCCTCTGCGTCTAACAGTTTGGCCGTCCGGCCCATTGCTCGTGGACGCCGCTGTTGCATGCCGTCGCGATTCTAACACGCGGTGGACGGAAGAGGCACATCTACTGGTATTCTGGAACCAGTGGAGTTCAAATACAGATAAGGAGAACTCGGATTTATGGACGACAGCAAAGGTCTTTCGTACTTCTTCCTCGGTCTCGGTGTGGGAGTAGCTGTTGGGCTGCTGTTCGCACCCCAATCGGGAGAAGAGACTCGCGGCCTGATCAAGTCGAAGGCTCAGGAGGGCGGCGACTATCTGAAACGGCGTGGTGAGGAAGTCCGTGACACCGCTAGCGATGCCCTCGACCGGGGACGTGATCTGGTCAGCCGCCAGCGCGACCAGTTGAGCGCCGCGATCGACGCCGGCAAACAGGCGTACCGCGAAGCAGTTTCGAGCACACCTGGCCGTGGCGCGGCCGAAACTCTGTAATTTCAAAACCGAACGGGAGCCCGGATCGGGAAACTATGAATACACAAGAACTTCTGTTGTTTGTGATGACTCTGTTCGTCTGCATTTCGGCGGTGGCCCTATTGATTCAAATGGGCCTGCTCTTCGCGATGTTCAAAGTCGCGAAGTCCATGCAGGAGCAGACCAACTCGGTCCTGCCGCAGGTTAAGTCGATCCTTACAAAGGCCGACCAAACCCTGGACCAGAGCCGCAAACACATCGTCGAAATCACCGCGAAGGCCAACGACATGATGGATATCGGCAAGGCTCAACTGGTGAAGCTCGATGCCGTCGTTACGGACGCCAGCGCTCGCGCGATGGTTCAATTGGAGCGAGCCGAGATGGTGGTGGATGACACGATGGGCCGCGTGCATGAGACAGTCACGACGGTTCATAACGGAGTTCTCAAACCGATCCGGGAGATCCAGGGCGTCGCCGCCGGAGTAAAGACCGCCGTAGGCGTATTCCTGAGAGGCGGGCGTCCGAGTGTGGCGCAGGCTACTCAGGACGATGAGATGTTCATCTGAGCGCCCCGGGGATGATCGATATTCATACCCACGTCCTATATGGGATGGACGACGGCGCTCAGGATCTGGAAACCAGCTTGGCCATGCTCGACATGGCAGCCGGGAACGGCACTACCGACATCGTCGGAACTCCGCACTGTAACCCCAATTTCGAATTCAAACCTGCCTTGATCGCCGAGCGCGTCCAGCAACTGAACGGCGAGATGGACGGCAAAATCCGCGTCCATTCCGGCTGCGATTTCCATCTCACTTTCGATAATGTAAATGACGCTCTGGCAAACCCCACCAAGTATACGATCGCGGCCAGGAACTATCTCTTGATCGAGCTATCCGACATGGTGATCTTCAAGAGCACCGAACCGGATTTTGAGCGCCTCCAGGCGAAGGGAATTCAGTTAATCATCACCCATCCCGAGCGCAACCCGCTTCTCCAGATGCGTATGGAACAGTTGGAGAAATGGATCGACATGGGGTGCTACATGCAGGTGACGGCTGGCTCACTATTTGGCCGCTTCGGCCGCCGGGCACAGGCCTTCGCTGAGGCCCTTATGGATCGCAACATGGTTCATATTCTCGCAAGCGACGCCCATGACACGGAAAAACGCCCCCCCATCCTCAAAGAAGCTTACAAACACGTGTCCAAGAAGTGGGGTGAGAAGCGCGCCACGCTCTTAGTCATGGATAATCCGAGGTCCGTGCTGCTCGGTGAGAATCTGCCTCCACTTGAGAAACCGCCCGTCAAAAAGGCATGGCAGTTCTGGAAATAGCTGTTTTATCGTCCCTCAGAAAGGCTAAGCATTCTTCCCTGATTGGGGCGATTGGTTCGGTGCTTCCGGTTCCGTAAACTAATGGGAAAGAACACCTCTCTATCATGCTGATCACGGAGAAGGGCTCGAAGCGGGGCGGCGGTGATCCCTCACGATCGCTTCGTATTTGTCTTTTCTCCGTGATACCCCTTCTTTGTTCAGCTCACATTCCCGTTCTGGCTCAAGAACTTAAGCTTCCTTCCTACCGGGAAGTGTCTGCACCATGGAATACTCCGTGGGCAGTTGTCGACCTGGATGGCGACCAGCAGCCGGATGTTGCGCAAAGTTTAGGCAGAGGAGCGGATGGCGACGGTTTCTATTACACGATCTCGGTCCGGCTCAGCAAAACACGAGAGTTTCGTTCGCTGGTCGTTCTTTCCAATGACCCGTCCGGGGTGAACGTTGTGCCCCGCGACGTCGATGGCGATCATGATCTTGATTTGGTCGTGACCAGCGCGGCGACGCGGAAACCAATCGCCGTATGGCTCAACGACGGCCACGGCGGATTCCAACTCGTCTCCTCGGAAATGATCTCTCCTTCCATCGTGGACGATGGCGTCAGCGATGTTGCGCCACCTCAGCTTCCCCTTCCGCTATGGATTCCGGACGAAGGCCAGAACCCATCCGTAGCTCTTCCCCCCCTGTTGCCCAGTACGGACCCGATAGGCTCCCCGCACTCCTGCCCTCGCGCATGCGAAAATAGTCAAAGCGCCTCGGTTGCGCCAGTTGACGGCAGATCTCCACCCCGCCGCCTCTAGCGCCTCTTTTCCGAACCGCAGGTTCGGCCTATCGAATCAAATAGTTTGTGGACTGGGAGTTATGCGTATTCAGCGTACCTTGACTGTCCTGCTGCTGATGTCGAGTTGCTTTGGACAGGACGCACTTACCTGGAATCAGGTGAAAGAGCGGTTCCTCAAGGCTAACCCCTCACTTCAGGCAGGCAATCTGAACATTCAGGAATCGAAGGCTAATGAGATCACAGCCGGTCTCCGGCCAAATCCCGTGTTGACCTTCACCAGTGATCAGTTTCAATTCAGTGGCGGAGGCGGCCCGTTCCGCCCGCTCTCGAATGCTCAGTTGATCCCGACGGTCACCCAATTGTGGGAGCGTAGAGGCAAGCGCGGCCTGCGCGTTCAGAGCGCGCAACTCGCAACGGCCGGTGCGCAGAAAGATCGGCTCGATCTCGAGCGCACCCTGCTCTTCAATCTGCGCGATGCGTATAATCGTACGCTGCAGGCAGTCTCCCTGCTCGACCTCGCAAAGGACAACCTCGTCTATTACGACAAGGTGATCCAGGTAAACCAGGATCGTTTTCGCGCCGGCGATATTTCGAAGCTCGATCTGCAGCGCGTCGAGTTGCAGAAAGCACAATTTGAGAGCGACTTGGCAAACGCACAGGTCAATCTGCGCACGGCGAAGATCCAATTGCTCTCGCTTCTGAATGATCAGACGCCCGTAGATCAGTTCGCTGTTGCGGGCGACTTCGATTACAAGGACACCATCGTATTGGTACCCGAACTCAGGAAATTGGCCGTCGACAACCGCCCGGACCTCCAGTCCATCGAGACTGCCGTGGAAAAGGCCAAAGTCGACAATCGCCTCGCATACGCGAACGGCTCATGGGATCCGACGATCGGCGGCGAGTATCTCTACAACTCTCAGGTCAACAACACAATCGGCCTCAACCTCAGCATTCCGATCCGCATCTTTGACCGGAATCAGGGCGAGAAGGAACGCACCGCGTTGGAAATCAGGCGCCAGGCCAAACTGCGCGAAAGTCTGGTCTCCTCCATCTACCGCGACGTTGAATCGGCGTACGCCCAGGTAGATGCCGTGCGCACGCTCTTGCATCCTTATCGCGACAAATACCTGGAGGAGGCGCGGCAGATCCGCGACCTTGTCTCTTTTTCGTATTCGAACGGTGGCGCTTCACTCGTCGAATTCCTGGATGCTCAGAAATCATACCGGGATACGCAACTCGCATATCGCAATCTGATTGGCAGTTATCTGTCTGCCGTTGCGCAATTAAATCTGGCTGTCGGACAGGAGGTCCTTTGAGAAAAGAAATAGTCCTGGCGCTGCTGGCCACTGTATCGGTTGCGCTTGTCGGATGCTCTAAAGGAGAAAAAGTGCAGGCGAACTCCATCGACCCCGCCAAGGTGAAGGTCGAGGAGGCTCCCGACGTGAATGTCGTGGAGGTAGATCATCCGGAACAGTTCCGCCTTACTACGGTCGAAGCGCAACCGGCAATGGAGACGCTGAAGGTTACGGGGTCGGTCGCCCCGGACGTAAGCCGGAACGTACCGGTCGTGTCCTTGTCCGCTGGACGCGTCGTGGAGATCCGCGCGCGCCTCGGCGATGATGTTCGCAAGGGAGACATCCTGCTGACCATGTCCAGCCCGGATGTCGCTCAGGCCTTTGCCGACCTGCAGAAGTTCCAGGCGGATGAAGTTCTGGCCCGGCGCCAGATGGAGCGCGCCGACTTGCTGTTCTCCAAAGGTGCCATCGCCCAGAAAGACGTCCAGATTGCCGAAGACACCGAGCAAAAGGCCAAGGTAGACGTAGCAACCGCCCGCGAACGGATTCGCATTCTCGGGGCCGACATCAATCATCCGTCCTCGCTCATCGAAATCAAGGCCCCCGTCAGCGGAACACTGGTCGAGCAGAACGTCACGAATGGAGCGGGTGTCAAGTCGCTAGACAACTCGCCCAATCTCTTCACGATCGCAGACCTATCGCACATATGGATTCTTTGCGATGTCTTTGAGAATGACCTGAGCAAGGTCCATCTGGGGGATACCGCCGAAGTACGGCTGAACGCATTTCCGGATCGTCCGCTCCGTGCGCGCGTGAGCAACATCGGCCGCGTTCTGGACCCGAACACAAGAAGCGCCAAAGTGCGTCTCGAATTGCCCAATTCCGGTGGAATTCTGAAACCGAACATGTTTGCCTCGGTCACGTTCTCAGGGCGATCCTCACAACAAAGGCCCGTTGTGCCGGCAAGCGCCGTGCTCCAGCTGCACGACAAAACCTGGGTATTCAAGCCCACGGGCGACCACCGCTTTCGCCGGGAAGAGGTTCACATCGGCAACAGCGGCAAGGACGGCAAACAGGTCGTGCTCGCCGGACTCAGCCCGGGTGACCGCATTGTAGAAAATGCGCTGCAGTTCGCAACTGCGGCGGACTCGAAGAACTAGCCCCTCATGATCAAACGCAGTGTCGATTTCGCTCTGAAGAACCGTCTTCTGGTCCTCGCCTTCGGCGTGGTCCTGCTGGTCTGGGGCGCTGTTTCTTTTCATAATCTACCGGTAGAGGCATATCCGGACGTCGCGAATAACTGGGTTCAGGTCATAACGCAATGGCCCGGCCGGGCTGCGGAAGAAGTCGAGCAACAGGTCACCATTCCCGTTGAGGCTCAGATGAATGGCGTGGCGCACATGACCAGTCTGCGCTCCACATCGCTTTTCGGTCTCTCCGTCGTCACGCTGATCTTCGACGACGATTCCAATAATCTGACAAATCGCCAGCAGGTGCTGGAGAAGTTGGCACAGGTTTCACTCCCCCCAAACGTCAATCCGAATCTCGGGCCGGATTACAGTCCTGTCGGACAAATCTATTTCTATACGCTGAAGAGCACGAATCCCGAATACGACCTGATGCAGCTCAAAGCACTGCAGGACTGGGTTCTGGTCAAGCAACTCAAGTCCGTACCGAACGTCGTGGATGTCTCGGGCTTCGGCGGCGTCGTCCGCGAATATCAGGTTCAGGTCGATCCGAACAAACTCATCTCGTACGGCCTCAGCATCGGGCAGGTCGAGCAGGCCCTCACCAACAACAACGTAAATGCCGGAGGCAGCTTTATTGAACACGGGCAGCAGGCGATCAACGTCCGTGCCGTCGGCCTCGTCCGGAACGTGCAGGACATCGGCGAGACCCTCCTGAAAGTGCAGGCCGGGACGCCAGTGCGCGTGCGGGATATCGGCACTATCGTGCAGGGACCTAAGATTCGGCTGGGCCAGCTCGGGAAAGCGATTCATCACGAAGCTGGTAAGGTCATCGACCATGATGATGTCGTCGAAGGCATCGTGCTAATGCGCAAAGGTGCCGAGCCGGAGAGTACGCTCGTCGCGCTCCATGAAAAGGTCAAGGAACTGAACGGCCACATCCTGCCTGCCGGCGTCAAGGTCGTGCCGCATCTGGATCGCAGTGACCTGGTCCACCTCACCACTCATACGGTGCTCCACAACCTGACCGAAGGCATCGTTCTCGTCGCCATCATCCTGTTTCTGTTCCTCGGCAATATCCGCAGCGCGTTCATCGTCGCATTGACGATTCCCTTCTCTCTGCTGTTCGCATCCATTCTGCTGGACCTTCGCCAGATCCCGGCAAATCTCCTCTCGCTCGGCGCGCTCGATTTCGGCATGGTTGTCGACGGATCCGTCGTCATGGTCGAGAACATCCTCCGCCACGTCAGCCGCCGGGATGAGCGCAACCTGCCCATCGCCGCCAAAATCGGGCGCGCCGCTCACGAAGTGCAGAGACCGGTGTTCTACGCCATTGCGATTATCATCACCGCATATCTGCCTATCTTCACTCTGCAGCGCGTCGAAGGGCGTCTGTTCCGCCCCATGGCGCTCACCGTGGCCTTCGCACTGCTCGGAGCTCTCATCTTCTCTCTCATCCTTGCTCCGGTCGTCTCGAGTTTCTTCTTCCGGAAGGACGTCAAGGAATTTCACAATCCTGTACTGGTCTGGTTAACCAATGCCTACCGCAATCATGTGGGATGGGCGATCCGGCATCGCTATCTCACCCTCGGATTCATCGGCCTCATCGTAGCCAGCAGCTTCGCTCTCGCATTCTCCGGCGCTATCGGATCGGAATTTCTGCCACACCTGGACGAAGGCGCAATCTGGGCTCGCGGTACTCTGGCTCCCAGCACAGGCCCTAGCGAAGGGGAACGCATCGTTCATCAGGCGCGCCTGATCTTTGCGCGCTTTCCCGAAGTGACTCAAGTTGTCAGCCAGGTGGGCCGGCCCGACGACGGCACCGACACGACAGGGTTTTTCAATACCGAGTACTTCATCGATCTCAAGCCTCGCGAGCAATGGCGCTCTCAGTTCCAAACCAAGGAAGAGCTGATCGATGCGATGGACCGCGAAGTAGAGAAGATCCCCGGCGTCATCTGGAACTTCTCTCAACCCATCGCGGACAACATGGAAGAGGCCGTTAGCGGCGTCAAGGGTCAGCTTGCCGTAAAGATCTACGGTGATGATCTCAAAAGGCTGGAACAAACAGGCGAACAGATCATGTCCCAGATGCGTAAGGTCCGCGGAGTGGAAGATCTCGGCATCTTTCGCGTCATCGGCCAACCAAACCTGAACCTCGTTGTCGATCGCACCAAGGCGGACCGGTTTGGCATCAACGTCTCCGATGTGCAGGATGCTGTGGAGACCGCGGTTGGAGGCAAGGCCGTCAGCCAGGTGCTGCTCGGCGAGCAGCGCTTCGACCTCGTCGTCCGATACCAGCCGGAATACCGGCGGACCGTGGAGGACATCCAGCAGATCCGTCTGCTCGCGCCATCGGGTGAACGTGTCTCCCTCGGCCAGTTATGCGACGTTAAGGTGGAAGACGGCGCCTCCATGATTTATCGCGAGGGCAACTCCCGCTACATCGCCATCAAGTACAGCGTCCGCGGCCGCGATCTGGGCAGTACCGTCGAAGAAGCCATGCGCCGCGTGTCCCAGAACGTCAAGATGCCGCGTGGTTACACAACAGACTGGGCCGGCGAATACGAAAGCCAGAAGCGCGCCAACAAGCGGCTCGGCGTCATTGTCCCGATCACGGTGATGCTGATTTTCCTGCTGCTCTACTCGGCATTCAAGTCATTCAAGTGGGCCGGCCTCATTATGGCGAACATCGTGCTCGCACCCGTCGGCGGCTTTTTTGCGCTCTATCTCACCGGCACTCACTTCAGCGTCTCGTCCGGAGTCGGATTCCTGGCGCTCTTCGGTGTCTCGGTGCAGACCGGCGTCATCATGGTTGAGTACATCAACCAGCTTCGCGCCGGCGGCATGGCCGTCATGGACGCGGCGATTGAGGGTGCCGTCCTTCGGCTTCGGCCTATCATGATGACGATGCTGGTCGCCACTCTGGGCCTACTCCCGGCAGCACTGTCCCACGGCATCGGTTCCGATTCGCAAAGACCCTTCGCGATCGTAATCGTCGGCGGACTCTGCGCCACGCTCGTTATGAGCATCCTGGTGATCCCCACGTTATACGTCTGGATTGCCCGGCCGGGTGACGTGCTGCCGCATCACGAGACCGAAATCCACACCGAAGGGACGGAAGACGAGATCCTGATCGCCACTTAGTTGTCGCTATACTCAGCGGCAGTGAGCTTCCTTCGTTTCCTCATCCTGCTAACCGCGTGTATCGGCGTTCACGGCGCCAGTCCGGACGTAGATGCACTCTTCTCACGTCTGGTCGCCCCGAACTCACCGGGCTTGGCGGTACTCGTT
Organism: uncultured Solibacteraceae bacterium; assembly: GCA_964464925.1. Lineage (GTDB taxonomy): Bacteria > Acidobacteriota > Terriglobia > Bryobacterales > Bryobacteraceae > CAYXLI01. The sequence goes on from CAYXLI010000004.1 coordinate 221,009, forward strand.
CGAAGCGGCGGAAGAACGGTCTTCCGACGTGGCTATGGCGTTCGCGACTTGCGCACTTCGGCGAAAATCAACACTCGCACGAACTTCCGCCTCGCCTCGTTCACAAAGCAGTTCACGGCGATGGCGGTCATGCTCCTGGTGCATGACGGCAAGCTCCGCTATGACCAACCCCTCACGTCTCTTTATCCCGGCTTCCCCGATTACGCGCGCGCCATTACCATCCGCCACCTGCTCACCCACACAGCGGGGCTCCCGGATTACGAAGACTTGATGGGAAACGCCTGGACGCCACTCCATCAGATTCAGGACAGCGAAGTACTCCAACTGCTCGAGCACGCACCCAACCCGAAGTTCGTCCCCGGCACGAGTTGGTCCTACAGTAATTCCGCCTATGTGCTGCTCGGCCTGATCGTTTCGAAAGTTTCCGGCCGGCCCTTCGGTGATTTTCTGCACGACCGGATTTTCGCTCCGCTTCACATGGACCGTTCCTTAGTCTTCGTGAATGGAAAGAACTCCGTGCCCGATCGTGCGTTCGGTCACCGGAAGGATAAACGCGAATTCATCGAAGCGGACCAAAGCTCCACATCGGCTACGCAGGGTGATGGCGGAATCTATTCCAATCTGGAGGATCTGTCGAAGTGGGACGAAGCGCTCACGAGGTATGCGGTCCTACCTCAAAAGGAAATGGAGATTGCGCTCACTCCGGTTCGCCTGAAGGACGGCTCACAACCACACTGGCCCTCGTCTCCCGGCGAGGACAACCTCGATCCCGGCAATCCCGTTTCCTATGGCTTCGGCTGGTTTCTCGATCCTTATCGTGGGAATCGAAGGATGTGGCACAGCGGCACCACCACAGGTTTTCGCACCATAATCGATCGCTTCCCTGCGGCACACCTGACTGTCATCGTTCTGTCGAACCGAACAGACCTCGATCCGGCAGGGCTCGCGCTCAAAACCGCTGACCTGTTCCTGAACAAATGATGTAAAACGAGAGGGCAGCCGGACCCCTTACGGCTACCCTCTCTTCCCTCTCTCTATCGCTTGACCGGGATCGTCGTGCCGTCCTGGGTCTTCTGGCCGTTCACTTGGACCATCACAGGCAAATCGCCATCGGCGGCCGAAGCAGGAATTTTCACATTGATCTGACACAGTCCGCTGATCGATTGCGGTGATAATCCCGCGTACTGTATGTCGGATGCAGGAACCGTCGTGCCGCCAATCGTCACGGTCAGCGGCGCTGTAATCCGCGCTTGCCCAGCCACGATCTCACCCGCCTGGTAAACGGGATCACTGAAGCCGAAGCCGGTGCCGAACAGGCTCACCATATCGCCTGGCTTCGCTGGACTTCCTCCCGGAACTACCGACGGATTCGCCACTATGTTGCTCGCCCCGGCAAACCTCGCAGCCAGGCTCTTCCCATCGAACGTAAACAGGGCCGGCGCCTCCCGCTGAATCTGCAGCGTGGCGGAATCGCTGTTCGCCGCGTTGCTCGCGTCCGGGTTGGTGATCACCCGTACCATGACGTTGCCCGTCGACGTCATCGTAGGCACCTGAACGTTGATCTGATCGTTCTGCACATACGTAATCGGTGAGCGTTTACCATCGATCTCAACGGCTACGCACCCTAGTTTAGACGGAAACTTTCCATCCACAAAGTCCGGGCGATCCGCCGAGCGTTTGGACGTGGCGAAGTTGGAGCCAAAGATCGTGATGATCGAGTTCGGCCCAACACCTCCCGTTGCGAAGGAAGCTGCGTTCACGATCGCACGAATTGAAGGCTTCCCGGTCACCGAGCAAGGCGCCTCAATCATCTTCGAGGTCGTGTAGACGCGGTCTCCCGTTAGATTTCTATCGCCGTTTGCCGCATTTCCCGCGGCGTAGAAGATAATTGGCCCCACGTCGGTTGCTGGAGGCGTCCAATCCACTTGATACGTAAAACCGGCGCCCGGGTCGGTGAATTGTGCGTTGTTATGCTCGGCAAATTCGAGCGCGCCGTTACAAGGTGCATCGCCGGTTGGATCGCAGCGAACCCGAACGAGATCGTTCACACTAAAGGTACCGGCTTCTTTCGTCTGGTCACTCGCCAGGCGGGCGGTAAGCTGGAACCCCCATCGCATCGCTTCCGGATGCTTGATCGTCACCTTGATCGTCTGTTTTACTCCGGGTGAGTAACCGGACGCATCGATACTAACGCTTCCTCGGGGATCCGAATTGGCCGGGGCGAACGTGCGATGGCAGACGCTGCAATCCAAGCCTCCGTCTACCGCCGCGCCTGTGCGCTTGATCGGCGGACCCGTACTGAATGCAAAGAGTCCAATAGGTACCGCGGCAAACAACGATAAAACTAGCTTCCTGCGCATCGTATATTCTCCCGTATTAGAGCGTAGACTTTATCACTTTTAGGTCTCCGGTGCCCTGTCCCAGGCCCCGGAGACCTCACCCACTCCAACCGGTACCAGGCGATGCTCCCAATCGCCTGGCCGTATCAGAGCGACCCCCAAACGCCTCGATCGCCGGGATTTCAACGACCGCTAAGCAGTCTGGACGTTCCGATTCTATGTTCGCCGGTACCAAAGGTGGTGTAGAAGTTGTAAAGGTTATGTAAAAGCGTTAGCCGATAGTGATCCATTTTTCGACACTGTACTCCGGACCGCTTGCAATACCAGACCGCGCTAGATTCCCTGTCCTGCGAGCGGAGTCCCAAGTCAGTCGAACAGTCCTCATGGCGCCGCGCTGCGCCTCAAGTGTTCTTCCGTCGTCCTCATACAACTCGCACGGACGGCTTCCATCCCCATAGACATTTGCAGTAAGACGGAAGGATGCAGGGTCGCCAGTGTGCAGGGTGGGATTTGCAAGAGGCAGCACCGTTCCAGCCTTGACAAGAATCGGAATGCCTTCGCCCTCGAAGTGAATGCGCTCGCCGCCGGCAACCCGGCCATTATTCCAGAAGTCATACCAGACGCCCTTCGGAACGTAAATGCTGCGGTCTTTCTGCCCCGCCACTAGCGGTGCAATCATCAGACTCTCGCCCATCAGGTATTGGTCGTCGATCGTCCATACTGCCGGATCTTCCGGATAGTCCATCACCAGCGCGCGAAACGGCGTAATGCCTTCCCGCATATACCGGACATAGGCGCTGTACAGGTACGGAACGAAACGCATCCGAAGCCGGATGATTTCCCGGCAACGTTTCTCCAAATCCTGCCAGCCGGGGGTAAACTCGGCTCGGTTGTTCTTTTCCCGGTTGATCTGTTTCCATGGGGGATTCTTGATGTACCAGGCATTCACCATCGCGAGAGGGGAGAGCACCACAGTTTCGAGGCGCCGGATCAGGTCTTCGCCGCTCGCCGCATCGCGGACCTCCGGGCACCAGAGCAAACCCGAGAAGCCGCTGTTCACAAGGGCGCGGATGAAGTCCTTGTGATCGTAAAGGTCGCTGTAGAGCACATAAGGATACGGCGCAGCGAGGGCATGCGACGACCGAACCAGGCTAAACGTTCGCTGATTTCGTTTCTCGAAAATGGAGTTGATCGTGTCCTGATACTTGATGCCTAAGAAACAGTGCATCTGCTCTCCATCCGCCCCGCTCGGGAACGAATCGAGTTCCGGGAACGACCAGTTGCGGGTGTAGTCGGAGTTATCGCACTCGTCGAGTTTATAACCCGTCACTCCGCGCGCGACGTGTTCCTTCTCCTGAATGCCTGTGAAGATGCGCCGCGCTTCCGGAGTCAGGAAATCCGGCACAATCCCGCCAAAGACCTCATATTGCCCGGAGTGGGGCAGCAGTTCTTTGTAGATCGGTGACGACGGATGCGTGAACGCGTGTTCCCACAGGTTCACCTCCATGTTTTGCTCCTTCAATTCGGCGATCATATTGGTCGGGTCGGGAAACTTCTCGCTCCACACGAACGAGCAGGAGTAGGCGTGGCTTTGCCAGCCCGGCTCCAGCCCCAACACATCGCAGGGAATATCCGCTCGCCGCAGATCCTGTGCAGCCGCCAGCACTTCTTTTTGATCGAACTGGCCGTAGGCTCGATACCAGAAGCCCAGTCCCCACCGCGCCGGCAGCGCGCCTCCGCCCGAGAACATGACGTAGCGCTGAACGGCCTCACGCATGGAAGGGCCCCCGAAGACATAAATGTCAGCACCGGGGACATCGCGCAACTCCACGATTACCTCGCTCGCCTCATTGATGCGATACCGTCCGTAGGCGGCCGGCAGCAAGCCCTCCGTCGCGCCCTGTCGCTGGTCCTGCTTCCGCTCCGACCTGCCCTTCTTCGTCTTATTGCCGGGATAAATGGTTGCGTAGCGAGCCGTGTCGATCAGAATTCCGTATCCCTGGTTCGTCACATAAAACGGAACCGGAGCGTGCGTGTCGCCCGAGTCCGCGATTGGATCGGCATTCACCCGAAGCGTTTTCTTTGAGCCTCTCTGTAGAAACGACTTCATCTGCAGACCCAGTCCGTACACGAGCTCGTTCGGCTCTAACGGGATTGTGAGTATGTAGCCTCTAGAAGTCTTCCGCCCGGTAATCGCGCGAAGCACCTTGGGCTCCGGCGGCGGCGCTCCGGGCAGGTCCTTCGCGGGCTTGTTTCGCACCGCGATAGGCGTCAGCTTCTCGGGCGTTCCGAAGCGCAGCCGCCACACGCCCGGGTTTACGCGTTCCGGGGCTGCGCGCACAGCGCCTGCGGCCAGCGCTCCAAGCGCGGCGGATTTTGCGAACTCACGACGATTCATGCTGATTCCATGCTAGCGAATCGACGCATTCGGAACCGTCAAATGCTTTCTGTGCTCAGGCTCTACCCTTCAGCCGGTCGATTTCGCGACGATCGCGTTTCGACGGTTTGCCTTCCCGCATCGCCTCGAAATGCGGCATCGCCTTTCGTTCTTCCGCCAACTTGAGTCGCAACTCACGGCTCGCCTCTGTCTCGCGGTAAAGCGTCTGCGCAACCGGCGCCGGTCCGCGAATCTCGCTGAGAACCAGGACCTCCACCTGAAAATCGCCGCCGTCGTTCCTCACTTGCAACAGGTCGCCGACCTTCACCTCGCGAGAAGCCTTGGAGGGTTGTCCATTGGACTCGATTCTCCCGAGTTCACAGGCTCGTGCAGCCAGCGCGCGCGTTTTGAAGAATCGGGCGGCCCAGAGCCACTTGTCCATCCGCACGCGTGTCATAGTTCCATTTTCATATGACCCGAGCTGTTCCTAAGTTGTAAACGTTTCGTAAAAGGGCTGCCCGCGCGCATCTCACGTGCGCGGAATCCGGTACAATTCCTTCTGTCTGGCGGTATGCAAACAATTCTCGTAATCGAAGACGACGAGAGCCTCAGGGACACCATAGGCCTCATGCTGGAAAATGAGGGCTTCCGGGCCGTACTGGCGGCAGACGGTAAGACAGGCTATGATCGTGCACTGACGACTAAGCCGAATCTGATCCTGGTAGATCTGCGATTGCCGGGCATGAACGGGATGGAGATCTGCAAAGGAGTGCGCTCCGCCAACATGCAGACTCCGATTATCGTACTAAGCGCCATCGGCGAAGAGATCGACAAAGTTCTGATGCTCGAGATTGGCGCAGACGACTACGTGGTCAAACCGTTCGGTACGAGAGAATTGATCGCTCGGATACGCGCCGTCATGAGGCGGATGTCGCCGGAATCGCGCAAGGTTATACAGTTCGGCGACACCAGCATTGATCTCGAGCGCCGAATCGTGGAGCGCAACCAAAGAGACATCAAAATGACGCCGGCCGAATACAACCTGCTTACGTATTTCGTGAACAATCCGGACAAGGCACTCACGCGGGACATGATCCTGAATTCGGTCTGGGGTTACGAGTCCTTTCCGAATACCCGCACCGTTGACGCGCACGTCGTAAAGCTGCGGCAAAAGCTGGAGCCCGACCCGAACACTCCCCGGCACTTTCTGACAGTGCACGGCGTAGGGTATCGCTTCCTTCCCTAAACGAGCCACCAATGCCGCGGCAGCAGCAAACAATCGTAATTGTCGAAGACACACACGCCAACGCTTCTACCCTCGAGATCGCGCTCTCGAGGTATGGCCAAGTTCTGACGTTCTCTAACGCGGAGGCGGCGTGGCGCGAACTGGAGGATGGCAAGCATGTCTCCGCGGTCGTTACCGACCTGCAAATGCCCGGCATGGATGGCTTCGAACTCATCGAGAGGATTCGCAGCGATTCCCGTTACGATACACTGCCCATCATAGTAATAAGCGGCAGCACGGACCCTGGCACACCTGCGAGGGTTATTGCGCTGGGGGCAAGTGCGTTCTTCAGCAAGCCTTTCTCCCCGGCCCATGTGCGGGCCAAATTGGAGCAGCTACTCGATGGAACGCCGATGTCGATACCGACGTAAATTATGCGCGGCTCTGATCGCCGCGGTCTTCGCGCTTGGCATGCCGCTGATGCAGGCTCAGGACAATGACACGCTCAAACAGATTCTGCAGCGGCTCAATCGGCTGGAGACGGAGAATCGGGCACTGGCGGAGGAAGTCAAAGCGCTGCGCGAACAGCTCGCCGAAACACGGGGGCAACCCGCCGCACCGGTTGAAGAGCGCCTGTCGGTCGTCGAAGCACGCGTTGAGGAACAGGCTCAGACAAAAGTCGAGGCCGCGAATAAATTGCCCATACGGCTGACCGGAATGGCCCTGTTCAACTCTTTCATCAATGGCAAATATAACGGCGGCTCTGAGAATCCTGCAACAGCCGCCCTGTCACCAAACGTGCGCACCAGCGGCGCCACGTTTCGCCAGACCATCGTGGGTCTGAGTTTCAACGCGCCTGCGCCGGTGATCGGCGCCAAGGTCAACGGGAGTTTGTACTTCGATCTTTTTGGGGGTACCACCGCATCAGCCAATCACCTCTTTCGTTTGCGTGTGGCAACCCTTAGCTTCGACTGGGCAAATACAACGTTCTCGTTCGGACAGGACAAACCAATCATCGCGCCCCGTGAACCCGAGTCGATTGCCCAGGTCGGAGTCTCGCCTGTTACCGGAGCAGGAAATCTATGGTTATGGCAGCCGCAGGCACGCATTGAGCAGCGCTTTCATTTCGGCGCCGATTCCGGCCTGCGGGCGCAGCTAGGTTTGTATCAGACGAGTGAAGGTGCAACGGTTGTGCCGGCCGAGTACGCGGCCCAGGTGGGCAGGGGCAGGCCCGCCGTGCAAGGCCGTTTTGAATTGTGGCATCACTTCACGGAAAAGAAACGAATCGAATTTGCCCCGGGTTTTCACACCAGCACCTCACAGGTCGCAAGCGTCAACGTACCATCGAATGCCTTTTCTCTGGATTGGTTTGCCAACCCGTTCGAGAAGGTGGAATTCAGCGGCGCATTCTACTCGGGGCAGAACATCGGCAATCTCGGGACCGTCAGGCAGAGTTTCACAATTGTCTCTGAGGGAAATGTTCTGCCGGTGCATTCCAAAGGTGGATGGGCGCAGATCGCCATCCCTTGGACTCCGCGACTCAGCTTCCATCTATTCGGCGGCCAGCACGATGACCGGAATCGTGACCTCCTACCGGGAAACATTCAGAAGAATCAGGCCTATTTCGGCAACTTGATGTATAAAGTTGCACCGAACGTGATCTTGAGCTTCGAAGGCGGACAGGTCCGGACAGCCTATTACCGCGGCGGCGTTCGTCTGAACAATCACTATGACCTTGCGCTGGCTTATTTGTTTTAGTCTCGTGGCGAGGCTGGCGGGGGCCACTCTGATGGGCAAGGTCGAACTGTCCGGCTCGCAAGATCCTTCTGTTCGTAAGGATCGGAATTATTCGGGCGTGGTGATCTGGCTTGAGCACGTGGGCGCGATTTCCCGGTTCACACCGGTCAGGACGGAGATGGTGCAGAAGCACAAAACCTTCCTGCCGCATGTTCTGGCGATCCCGGTCGGTTCCACCGTTTCGTTTCCGAATTATGATCCGATCTTCCACAACGCATTCTCGAACTACAACGGCCAGGTGTTCGACGTTGGACTGTATCCTCCTGGGACTACGCGCAATGTCGTCTTCAAGAGGTCAGGCATCGTGCGCGTGTTCTGCAACATTCACCCCTCCATGAGCGCCGTGATCATCGTGCTGGATTCACCGTATTATGCGGTCACGAATCGCGCCGGAGCCTTCACGCTTCAGGATGTGCCGCCAGGACAATATACGCTTCATGTTTTTCACGAACGAGCGACGGAAAGCACTCTGAACGCACTCTCCCGGCGAATCACCATCGGGGATTCTGGCGAAACGCTACCGCCGATTTCCGTGTCTGAGACAGGTCATGTGCAAACGCCCCACATGAACAAGTTCGGAAAAGAATATCCTCCGTCTGAGGATATGCTCGGCTATCCGGTATCTAAGCGATGAGACTCTCGCTGCTCTGGAAGATTCTGCTCTCCACCTCGGTGGCCATTACCATCCTGTTCGCCGCAACGGCTTACCTGGTGCAGCGTAATGTTGTCGAAAGCACCTCGCGCAATTTGCAGGAGGAAGTCAACGCCAGCCTCGGTGCTTACGAATCGCTTTGGAACTCCCGGGCAGAGCAGTTGCAGTCCCTCAGCAAGGTCCTGAGCACGATGTCCGACGTGCGCGCGGCCTTCAGTACACGGGATCAAGCGACAATCCGGGATACGGCCGGCGAGTTATGGTCGAGAATCTCCAAACAGGATGCCGTTTTTCTGGTAACCGATCCGGAAGGGCGCGTGATTGCCTCACTTGGATCCCGCGAAGATGCCTTCGGATCTGAGTTGCCTGTGGTGCGTGAGGCGCGGCGGCAGTTTCCGAAACAGGCAACCGGATTTCTGGTAAGCAGCGGCCAATTGTTCCAAATGGTGCTGACGCCCGTGTACGTGCAGTCGGGTCCGGGCCAGGCATTGATCAATGTACTGGCCGCTGGTTACAGGGTGGATAGCGACGTTGCGAGCAGTTTGAAGCAGGCCACTGGCGGAAGTGAGTTCGTGTTCGCGCTCACGGATCGAGTAATCGCATCCACACTGCCCGAAGCCTCAAGATTGTTGCCTCGAATCGTCCACGGTGAGCGCGTGGACTATGCCACGCTCGAGAGTCCTTTGCTCGACGTGGATGGCAAGCCGGTCGGTAAGCTGTGGGTTCTGCGGTCATACGAAACGGCGAAGGAGCGCGTCTCGGAATTGCAGCGCCAGATCGTATGGATCTGGCTCATCGCGCTGGTGACAGGGCTGCTGGTCACGTCGCTGATGGCGAGACGAATCCTAAGGCCTATTGCCGAACTGGATCGGGCCGCGGCGGAGATCGCTAAGGAGAACTACAGCTATCGCCTTCCGGAGACCGGCCACGATGAGCTAAGCCGCCTGGCCCACACGTTCAATGCCATGAGTGAGTCGATTCGCAGTGCACGTGCGGAACTGATCAGGCATGAACGGATCAGCACCATCAGCCGGCTCTCGACGTCGATCGTGCACGATCTACGAAGCCCTCTGGCCGCAATTTACGGCGGCGCGGAGATGCTGGTCGATTCAGCCCTATCTCCTGAGCAGGTGAACCGGCTGGCTCGGAACATCTATCGCGCGTCAAGGCAGGTGCAAGAACTGCTCCAGGAACTGGTGGACGTCTCGCGCGGGCGCAAGGGAGAAGGCACTGAGGTGTGCCGGCTGGATGAGCTCGTGCAGGATGCGTGGTCTTTCGCCGCGTCAAGCGCGGAGCGGCACGGAGTGACTTTGGAATCGCAGGTTTCTCCGGATCTGGAGGTCCCGATGGAGCGAGCCCGCGTGGAGAGGGCGATCCTCAACCTAATGGAGAACGCGATCGAAGCGATGCCGAAAGGAGGTAAGCTCGTGGTTTCCGCCCGCAGGGTCGGCGGGCATGTTGAGATGTCCGTGCAGGATACGGGGCCTGGTGTGAACCCGGACATACGCTCCCGGCTGTTTGAACCTTTCGTGACAGCGGGAAAGAAGAACGGGCTTGGCCTCGGGCTTGCGCTCTCGCGCCAGACGCTGTTGGACAATGGCGGCGATCTGTGGCTGGACCCGGCATCCGTTCACGGAGCGCGTTTCTGTTTAAGGCTGCCGGCCGCCTAACCCCCCAAAGTGTAAGCTAACCATTGGGGTCTGACCCCATGTTCAAATAAGAGATTGGATACAAGAGAGAAGATCATAGCGCCGGATGCCCCGATCCGGCGTGAAGGGAAGCTGTGCGTCGTTGTGGGGCATTTCGATCCGGTATTTGCGCCGCATGTGCGCAGGCTCCGGGAGCTTGCGACGGCCTGCGACACACTGGTGGTGATCGTTACGAATCCGAACGAGCCTCTGCTGCAGAACCGCGCGCGCGCAGAACTCGCTGCGGCGTTGCAGGTAGTGGACTACGTGATTCCAGCGCAGGATAATGCAGTCGAGGACATCCTGGCGCACCTGCGTCCGGATTGCGTAATTCACGAGCAGGAGGCCGACAGCCAGCGCGCGGCGGCTTTAGCTGCGCATGTCCGCGAGAGACAGAATGCCCGCTGATTTCCCGGTTCGACGGATCCTGGTCGTCCGTCTAGGCGCCATGGGCGACATCCTCCATACGATGCCGGCGGTCGCTAGCCTGAAGCAGAGCTTCCCGAACTCCGAACTGCACTGGGCAGTAGAAGAGAAATGGATGAGTCTCCTCGATGCGAATCCCTTCGTGGACGAGGTGATTGCCGTGAACCGTAAGAGCCTGCAGGCCGTGGTGGCACTGCGGCGCCGGTTGCGTAGCGTGCGCTATGACCTGGCCGTGGATTTTCAGGGACTGATCAAGTCCGCAGTGATTGCCGCAGCGGCGCGGCCCGAGAAGTTGCACGGTTTCGATCGCTGTCAGGTGCGGGAGCGGCCTGCTGCGCTCTTTTATTCCAACTGCACGAAAGCCGAGGCGACGCACGTGGTGGACCGGAATCTGGAACTTGCGAGCTCGACGGGCGCTACGAATCTGGTCCGAACCTTCTCAATTCCCGGCGGCGCGCCGGAGGGCGAATTGCCCGATGGCGATTTTGTGCTGACTAATCCGTTTGCAGGATGGACGAGTAAACAGTGGCCCGCCGAAAACTACACGGAGTTGGCCCGGAGGTTAGAGCAAGAGTGCGGGCTCAAGCTTGTGCTGAATGTTCCGCCGGGCTCGCCAATAGTGCCGGGTACTTGGACCCATGTGTCGGGACTGAACGGACTCATTCACGCGACTCGCCGCGCTGCGGGAATCGTTGGCGTGGATAGCGGACCTATGCATCTTGCAGCCGCACTGGGCAAACCCGGGGTCGCCATTTTTGGCCCGACGGATCCGGCGCGCAATGGACCATATGGATCGAGCCTGACCGTATTGCGAGATCCCTGTGCGGTGACCAGTTACAAGCGGGTGGATGCAATCGATCCAGCGATGCGAGCCGTTACAGTCGAAGCCGTATTCCAGAGTCTGAAGGCGCGCCTGTACTGCGCGACGAATTCATAAATGCGGCGCTACTGGTTCCCGAAGGCCTATGCAGATACCGTAGCGCGCCTGCGCGTGCCGAGTGGGTTTCTTTTGGTGGTCGCATTTGGATGGTTCTCACACCCCACGGCCACTTCCCTGCTCTGCGGCGTGCCGGTCTCGCTGATCGGGTTATGGCTGCGTGCATGGGCGGCTGGGCACCTCGCGAAAAACCAGCAACTTGCGACCAGTGGTCCGTATGCGTGGATGCGGAACCCGTTATATGCAGGGACGCTGTTGGTGGCGGCGGGGCTTGCGGTCGCATCGAACTCATGGGCACTTGGGGTGCTCTTCACCGCTGTGTTCCTGCTGGTGTACCTGCCGGTCATCGAACTGGAGGAGCAACACCTGCGCAAGCTGTTCCCGTCCTATCAGGATTATGCCGATCGCGTCCCTCTGCTCGTTCCAACGGGCAGGGCTGATTATCCGCGCAAGCCGTTTCAGCCTGCCCTCTATAAAAAGAACCAGGAATATCAGGCCCTGCTGGGCTACCTGGCCGGGCTCGCCTGGCTGATCTGGAAGGCGCAGTAAGCGCCTGTTGTTACACTCAAACTTTAGGAGAATTTAATTGTCGCTCGAGCAAGAGCTACTGAAGCAACGAATCGCACGTATCCATGAGATTGAAGCGCTCGGCTATCGAGCGTACGGGCAGCGATTCGACTTCACTCACACCGTTCCACAGATCCTCGCTGATTACGGAGGCAAGACGGCCGAAGAGTTGGAGCCGAAGGTGCAGGTGCGGATTGCGGGCCGCATTCAGACGGTGCGCCGCATGGGCAAAGCGGGCTTTCTGCATCTGGCTCAGGATGGTGAGCGGCTGCAAATCTACATCAAGAAAGACGCAGTCCCCGAGAAAGACTACGCTCTCTATCAACTGCTTGATATCGGTGACATCATCGGCGTGGAAGGCTACCTGTTCCGCACCAAGACCGGTGAGTTGAGTGTTCACGTGGAGCGCGTCTACTTTCTATCGAAGACGCTGTTGCCGATGCCGGAGAAGTGGCACGGACTGGAAGACGTCGAGACGCGTTACCGGCAGCGATACCTCGACCTGATCGCGAATAGCGAAGTCCAGAAGGTGTTCCGAACAAGAGCCAAGGTGATCGCGAGCATGCGGCGGCAACTGGAAGAGCGCGGCTTCCTGGAAGTGGAGACCCCGATGATGCAGCCGCTGTACGGCGGGGCTGCGGCACGGCCGTTCGCGACGCATCACAACACATTGGACATCGATCTCTATCTTCGGATCGCGCCCGAATTGTATTTGAAACGGCTCGTTGTGGGTGGACTCGAGCGCGTCTACGAGATCAATCGTAACTTCCGAAACGAGGGCATCTCGACGCATCACAATCCAGAGTTCACGATGCTCGAGTTCTACCAGGCATATACCGACTACAAGGGCCTTATGGACCTGTCGTCCGAGTTGCTGCGGCAAACCGCAGTGGATGCGACCGGATCGGCGCAGGTGCCGTACCAGGGACGGACAATCGATTTCGACAAGATCCAGCGCTTCACGATTCGCGAAGCAATTGTCGAGTACTGGAAGGGCGATAACCGCCCGACGCTCGATGATGTGAAGAATCCTGAGTGGCTGGCCCGCCACTCAAGCGCACCCTCGAACGGCGAGAAACTGGTGAACATCTTCGAAGACATGGTAGAGGATCAACTCTTCCAGCCGACGATCATTTACGAGTACCCCGTCGAGACCTCGCCGCTGTCGAAGAACAATCTCGAGGACCCGTCGATGGTGGACCGATTCGAGATCTATGTAGCCGGAATGGAGATCGGCAACGCTTATACCGAGTTGAATGACCCGCAAGAGCAGCGTCGCCGGTTCGAGATGCAGCTGGGCATGGCAGAACGCGGCAATGAAGAAGCGCACCGCATGGACGAAGACTACATCCGCGCGTTGTCCTACGGTATGCCGCCGACCGGCGGTGAAGGAATCGGAATCGACCGGCTCACGATGGTGCTGACCGATTCGCGGTCGATCCGCGACGTGATTCTGTTTCCACTTTTGCGGCCCGAAGGTCCGATCGGCCTTGCGGACACGCTGCGCGAAATTGAGCCGTGAACTACGGTTTCGAACTGTTCGTTGCGAACCGCTACCTGCGGGCCAAGCGCAAGCAGGCCGTGATTTCTGTCATCACGATCATCTCCGTCATTGGTGTAGCAGCAGGAGTCATGGCACTCGTGATTGCGCTGGCAATTACGAACGGGTTCCGGTCCACGCTGCAGAAGAACCTGCTCGGCGCGACGGCGCATGTCAGCATTCTCGAGAAAGAACCGGGCTTTGGGATCGATCACTGGCGTGAATTGACCGAGAAACTGAAGCGCCTGCCGCACGTGACCAGCGCCGCACCGGGGCTCTACGGCAACGTGCTCTTCTCAGGACCAATTCAGTCCGTGGGCGGACTGCTGAAGGGAATTGACCCCGGTTCAGGGCAGCAGCAGACCGATGTCTTACGACATTTGAAACAGGGCTCCTTACAGGGTCTCGATGAGCCGGGCAAGATGCCGGGAATCGTGCTTGGATCGAAGCTGGCCCAGAACACCGGCATGCAGTTGGGCAGCGTGGTGAAGGTGATGAGCCCGCAAGGAGAGCTGACGCCTTTCGGGCCAAGGCTGACACAGCATCGCTTCCGGGTTAGCGGCATCTTCGAATCGGGCTTCTACGAACTGGATAATGCCTGGGCGTATACGTCTCTCAAATCCGCGCAGACCGTGATGTCAGTAGACGACGTGGTCAACACGATCGAACTGAAAGTAGACGATCTGGATCTGGCTCCGCAGGTGGCTAAGGAAGCGGATCGTGTGATCGGGAGTAAACTCGCGGCCACGTCATGGAAAGAACAGAATAAGCCGATTCTGAATGCTCTGAAGATGGAAAAGGTCGTGACGGTGGTCACCGTGGGGCTCATTCAGCTTGTGGGCGCTTTGAACATTTTGATCGCACTGATCATGATGGTGATGGAGAAGTATAGGGACATCGCGATTCTGATGTCGATGGGCGCAAGGCACCAACAGATCCGGCGAATTTTCATGCTGGAAGGCGTATTGATCGGAGCGGTGGGCACGGTGATCGGGCTGGTACTCGGTTACGGGCTCAGCTACTTTGCGGATCACTATCGCTGGATTCCGCTCGACGAGGAGGTTTACTCGCTGAGCTTCGTTCCGTTTGACGCGCGCTGGACGGACGGGATCTGGATCGCGGCGGTGGCGATCTTCGTGAGCTTTGTCGCGACGCTGTATCCGGCTCGCAACGCTACCAGGATCTCGCCCGTGGAAGCGTTGCGGTACGAATAGCGGCCAAATATTCTGTTTTCAAAGAACAATGAGGCAGTATGCCTCGGGGCGAAAAGTGTAAGCTAACCCTTGGGGTCTGACCCCATTAACGATTTAGAAATTGGGGAGTTCGAGAAGCAGGGAGGGGCGCTCGAAGAACTTCCCATCTGGCGGAGTGTCCTGGCCGGCGAGGAAGGCCGCGGCCTGGGTTTGGGCGGCGATCGAGACTGCCAGAGCGCCATCAGGGGTGGGTGTCACCATGAATGTGTGCGGGTTCGTCACGAGATGGGTGAGGTCGGCCCGGTACATGAAGGCCGTATCCCAGGTATTGGCGGCACGGAGCAGGAGCATGTTCGCCGGGTTTGGCACCGTTTGATCTCCCACCGCGAACTGCAGATATGTCCGCTTAATGGGCACTCCGGGCAGGGTCGTGCTCTTGAAGTGGGTCGCGAACGCGTAGGGGGCTCCAGGGGTCTCAATCCAGGCGAGCCGGTCTAACAGGTTCTGCAGCTCAATAGCGCCGGGTACGTTATTGACCCGCACGTCCTCGTATCGCAGCGGCATGTTCTCATTCAAGCCAGCAGGCGTGTTGATCAGTTCCGGCGAGCGTGCGCCAACGTAAAGCGTCAGTGCAACCCGCAGGAGGGTGCTGTAGCGCGACGCCAGGATGGCCGAACCGCCCCCTACGTTCAGAACTGCGCTCGGGATGTCCGGCTCGACAGCGTGCAGGAGCGCACCGCAGAAGCTTCCAAAGGATACACCCACGTAGCCGATCTGATTCGGATTGAGGTCTATGTGGCCGTCTCCATCCAGGTCGAGGCCGGATTTTATGGCGCGCACAAGCTGAGACGTATCGAGCGCCGTCTGGCGGCACGCGTCGCGAATCACGACCGGATTGGATGGGTTCAGCAGGATGGAGCCTTCGAATGAGTCGATAGTGCCGTTGCCATCCAGGTCAGCGCCTCGTCCGCCGAACGGAAGAGATGCGGTCACTCCCTTGGTGTCAGTGATCTCCACCGTCCCATCAGGGCCGTAGCCGTGGCCCACGGCGTTGATGGCGATAATGGCAAAGCCTGCTTTCGGAAAACCGAAGATCATGCCGGTTGGAACCTCCAGCCGGTGGCTACCCAGGCCGTGGCCGACGATCACCACGGGATAGCCGCCCGGCGGCATCGGCGTGGACGGAAGGAACACTTCAAATTGCAGCTCTTCCGTAGTCGCGGGCAGAGGGACTTCCTGAGCGGTCGGGACGGCGTCGATAATCTGCTTCTCATTCCTAAACTGCGGTGAGCGGTAGGAACCGAAGGCTAAACGCCCGACGCCATATTGCGTAAGCGCAGAGACCGGCAGAGGGAACGGCTCGGTGCGAAAGCGGTCGCCTGAGGTCTTTACCTGGAAATGAAAGTTGATGCCGGCGATATCAGACGCGTTGAAGATGCGCTGAGGGAGATACGAGGGAGCGAACTGGCTGAGTTGCCGGCGTGCCGATTCCATGTAGGCCGTGGCGCTCATGGTGGTGAAGACAGTTCCGCCGATGACGCGGCCGGGTGCGACGAGGCTACGAACGAGCTGATCCGGCTGGAATGCCGGATCGGGTTCGACGGGATCGCCCTTTGTATCCTTCACTTCGCCGGTGATGACAATGGCGTACTGGCGGGTTTGGTCGAACGGGAAGTCCGGATATGCGAAGACGGAATTTGTCTGCGGATCGTATACCACTTCATTGATGGGCGTGCGAGCGCCGCGCGCAGTCATGCCGGCTTCGGTTTGCTGCAACTGATCGAGGGTGACGAAAAAGATGCCGTCCCGCAAAGTGGCGGGGTTGATTGGGCCGGAGAAACGTACGCGAATCCGCGGAAAAAGTGAGTAGCCGTCGAATTGGTTGATGAGCGTGAGTTCGGCGCACGTGGCCGGTTGCTCCGTGCAATCCGGCAGGGGCATTGCCATGCGGCGACCGGTCTTCTGCGTTGCATCCGGGACCATGAGGGCTTCCGAAGGAAACGGTCCGATATCGGGATTTGCAGGGTTGAACAAGACTCGGACCCCCGCGCCGGAAGCGGAGTGGATCAGAAATAAGAGCGAAATCAGTAAACGAGGCAAGCTTACCCCTCGGAACAATCTTAATCACAACGCCAAGGCCAGGTTGACCGGGTATCCGTTTGGACGGAGAGGGACATTCGGACCGAAGCGCGAGGGGAGAGAGGGAACCGGATCGGGTTCGTTTTTCCGCGGCAGTACGGCGGCCGGGCGGACCGGTTCGGCATGCGGTTTGGCGGGCCGGGAGACCTCGAGACTTGGCGCGACCGTGAGTTGCTTCAAGCACGCGTTGTAGGTACGTTCGGCATCGCGCATGTAGCGCTGGAGAGTGTTCCAGGTTTTGGACCCGTCGATGAGGCGTTCGAGCGCGACGGCCTGGATGTGCGCTCGCGCCGCTTCCGGCCCGAGTTCCTCCCT
This sequence comes from uncultured Solibacteraceae bacterium, assembly GCA_964464925.1. GTDB lineage: Bacteria > Acidobacteriota > Terriglobia > Bryobacterales > Bryobacteraceae > CAYXLI01. The sequence continues at coordinate 238,204 of CAYXLI010000004.1, forward strand.
GACCTTGTCCATCGTATGGCTGATCAGCGAAGCCTCGAATTCCAGAAGCCGGAGACGGCGCCAGCGGGCAACGGCCATATCGGCGACGAGATCGGTTTCAATTTGGTTTATGGGTCTGATCTTCTCAATGTAGGTTTCTATGAGGTACGCGAGTTCCTCTTCGTCCTCTTCGGTCATGACAAGGAATTTGGCGATTGGGCCGGCGGCGTTGCGGGACGAGCGAGCTTTTCCGGAATCGGTCACCGGGCCGGTGGAGTGTCGCGCATTCAGGCGATTGGCGGCGATTTGAGCAGCAGAAGCAGACATTTGAGCAGAACCTCCTTACCTATTTCGACCGTAGCAGGCAGGAGTGCACAGACCAAGCATGAGAACTTGCAAGTAGCTGAATTTGAGGGGAATAGAGTCGCGAGATTTCTGAACTGCCCGCTGGCGTGGCCGCTATTTTCCGGGTTTTTGCCGCTTGCTGGCAACCAAGGAGCCGAGGAAAGCTCCGATAAAGCCAGCAATCTGGGCCACGTTGGGGGCGGCGTTTACTTTATCGGCGGCTACGGAGATGGCGACGAAACCGGCAAGACTCGCGCCGGCTACCTTCGTGATGCGCGAAACGGTCATGAGACTATTATGCGGATAGCCAACGGATGTTCTCTCATATCGATAGGCAGCCGTTTGCTTTTCGGGCTCGTTACAATGGTAGTTTGTGCGGCATAGCGGGTTTTACCCACCTTCAACGCAAGCCTGAGCCTGTCCTGATCCGGCGCGCGATCGAGTCGATTCATCATCGCGGACCGGACCAGAGCGGCGTGTACGAATCGGAAGTGCTCTCGATGGGCGCAGTCCGGCTGAAGATTATCGATCTCGCCGGCGGCGAACAGCCGATGCGCGCCGGTGGCTGCATCATCGTCTTCAATGGCGAAATTTATAACCATGCCGAAATCCGCAACGATCTGGAGCGACGGGGAGTGCGGTTTTCGTCGCGCTGCGATACGGAAGTGGTGCTGCGGGGATTTCTCGAGTGGGATATCGCTGTGCTTTCCAAGCTGCGCGGGATGTTCGCGTTTGCGATCTGGAACGATCGAGACCAGCGGCTGATTCTGGCGCGGGACCGGATGGGTATCAAGCCGCTGTATATCCATCGGCGAGGATCGGACCTGTATTTCGGATCGGAGTTGAAGACGCTCTTTGTGCACCCGGAGATCAAGCGGCGTGTGGATCCGGCAGGACTCAACCTGTACTGCTCGATGAACTACATTCCGGGCGAGCACACCATGGTGGACGGAATCCGGAAACTGCCCCCCGCGCACTGGCTGGAGTGGCAGGACGGACGGGTTCGGACAGAGCGCTATTGGCAGGCGGAGTGGAAGCCGGTGCCGATGGATCTGGAGTCGGCCAAGGAAGAGTTGGACGGACTGCTCCGGGATGCCGTGAAGGAGCACCTGGTTTCCGATGTGCCGCTGGGCATCTGGGCAAGCGGTGGGCTGGATTCCTCGACCGTGCTGCACTATGCGGCAGAGACAAGTTCGACCCGCCTGAAGACGTTCTCGGTGTCCTTTGCGGGGCGCGAGTTTGACGAGAGCCCCTGGTTTCGTGAAGTGGCGGCGCGTTATGGAACCGACCATCACGAGTTCGATCTGAATCCGGAAGCAGAAATACTCGACGCGATCGGGAAGATGCCGTACTTCTCCGATGAGCCGAGTTCGGATGCGGGCGCCCTGCCCGTGTGGTTTCTTTCGCGAATGAGCCGGACTCAAGTGACCGTTGCACTGAGCGGCGAGGGCGCAGATGAACTGTTCGGCGGCTACAACACATACCTGGCAGACCGGTATGCGCGGACGGCCCGGCTGGTTCCGGGATTCGCGCGCCGGGGAGCTTTGCAGGCGCTCCGGTTGTGGCCGGCATCGGATGCGAAGATCGGGCTGGACTACAAAGTGAAGCGCATGCTGGAGGGATCGTTATTGGATCCGGAGCAGGCGCATTTCTTCTGGAACGGAACTTTGTCCGAATCGCACCGGCAAGAGTTGATCACGAGCGACTTCTTCCGCAAAAATGCGGCCAAGGGCCTGGGTGGCGGCGGATATCTGAATCAGTTTCTGCTGCTGGACCAGCACAACTACCTGCCGGACGATATTCTCTACAAGTGCGACCGGATGAGCATGGCGCATTCGCTGGAGGTGCGGCCTCCGTTTCTGGATCACCGGATTGTGGAGTTCGCCGCGCGTGTTCCGCAGGAACTGAAGATTCGCGGGCCGAAATTGAAGTACCTGTTGCGCGCGTTGATGAATGAGAAACTTCCGCAGTCCGTGCTGACACGGCGCAAGGAGGGTTTCGATATCCCAGCGCACGCGTGGTTTCGCAGCACGCTGAAACCTCTGCTGCTGGACACGATCACGCCGGAGCGGGTGCGGCAAACGGGCCTGTTCCGTTGGGAAGCGATCGATGCGCTGATCCAGGATCACTTCGAGCGGCGTGCGAATTACGGGTATCACTTGTGGGGCCTGCTAACCTTGTTCCTTTGGATCAATCGATGGGGAATCGAATCGGGAACAGCGTCCTCGTTGTCCTCTTTGCAGCAATCGTCTACCTTATCTCCTGCGCCAGTCCTCCCAACCTGATGGACGATGTGGATTCCGTGCAGGCACAAATCGCACGGAACATGCTGGAATCGGGCGACTGGGTGACGGCTCGGCTGGACGGCGTGAAATATCTGGAAAAGTCGCCGATGGTGTATTGGATGATGGCGACTTCGTACGCCATCTTCGGAGTGCATGATTGGGCGGCGCGGATTCCGATTGCACTCAGCATTCTGGCGCTCTGCTGGGTGACGTGCAAGATGGGCGAGTGGGCGTTCGGGGCGGACGGCGGCTTCTACGCGGGTCTCTCACTGGCGACGTGCATTGGCCTATTTCTGTTTACGCGCATCCTGATACCGGATGTGATTCTGACGCTCACGATCGCGCTGGCGATGTGGGCGTTCCTGCGAGCGCTGGATGAAGACGAGCCCCGGCCGCGCCTTTGGGCGGCGGGAATGGCGGCGGCGATTGCGATGGGGCTTCTACTGAAGGGCCTGATCGCGGCTGTGTTCCCGATTGGAGGCGCGGGGCTGTATCTGCTGTTCACGCGTCAGCTATTTCAGAAGCGCACCTGGCAGCGGCTGCACGTGTTCAGCGGGATCCTGATCATCCTGGTTATCGCGGCGCCCTGGCACGTTCTGGCGACATTGCGGAACCCACCCTACTTCGACTGGACCATGAAGAGCGAGCCCGGGCATTACCGGGGCTTTTTCTGGTTCTATTTCCTGAACGAGCATGTGTTCCGCTTCCTGAATATCAGATATCCGCGTGATTACAATACGGTACCGAGGCCACTATTTTGGCTGTTTCATTTCCTGTGGTTATTCCCGTGGAGCGTTTTGTTCTTTTCGGCCGCGCGGCTCTCCTACAAGCCGGTGGACCGTGCCGGCCGGATGCGGCTGCTGGCGCTTTGCTGGACGGGGTTTCTGCTGACGTTCTTCACCTTCTCAACGACGCAGGAATACTACTCGATGCCTTGTTACCCGGCGCTGGCGCTGCTGATCGGCTCGGCCGCGGCGGTGAGCGACAGTTGGGCGCGCGCGGGGACGAAGGTGGTTTGCGGGATTGCGATCGCGGCGGCGGCGGCAATTGGAGCCATATTGTATGCGGTTCGAGGAATGCCAACGCCGGGTGATATTTCTCATGCGCTTACACAGAATCCGGATGCGTATACGCTTTCCCTTGGACACATGGGAGATTTGACGATAGCGTCGTTCGCGTATCTGCGGGTGCCGCTGCTGATGGCCGGTGCTGCATTTCTGACCGGTGCGGCCGCGACGTGGAAGTTTTCCCAGCGCAGAACTTACACCGGGATGGCGATTATGATGGTGCTGTTCCTGCTCGCCGCACGCACGGCGCTGGTCACGTTCGACCCATACCTGGGTTCGCGCGACCTGGCGAATGCGCTAATGCGGGCTCCGGCGGGCAGACTGATCGTGGACGACCAATATTATACGTTTTCGTCGATTTTCTTTTACACTAACAGGCAGGCGTTGTTACTAAACGGGCGCGTAAATAATCTGGAGTATGGATCGAATGCTCCGGACGCTCCCCACGTGTTTATCGATGACGGGAAACTTCGTAGCATTTGGCCGTCGCCAGAGAGATACTATCTGGTAGCGGAAAAACCAGCAATAGAGAGGCTGGAACAAGTGCTCGGCAAAGGCGCGATGCATACTGTCGCCGAATCGGGTGGAAAGTTCCTGTTCACCAACCATGCAGATCTGCATTGATGCTACGTCACTGCTCCTGCGCAGCGCAGGGGTAAAGAACTATGTTTATCACTGGATGACCGCACTGCAGCACGGAACCCGTGAGCACACGTTCACGGCATTTCCTCTGCTGGGCAAAGTGGGTGAACTGAACCACGAAGCATCGGTTCTGAGCCTGTGGCAAACGCTGCCCAGGCTGGCGCTGCTGCACCTGGTGAACTTGAGTTGGAATCCGAGCATCGAGATTATGATGTCCGGCGTGGATGTATTCCATGCTTCGAACCAGGTCCGTCACCCTCCGAAGAACACGAAACTGACCGGGACGCTGTACGACATGACGTGCCTGCTGATGCCGCAGAACCACACGAGCGGGAACGTAAAGGCGGAACAGTATTTCGCAGAACAGGTGCTGGCGCGCGCGAACGGGCTGATCTCGATCAGCAACAACACACGGCAGGACGCGATCCAGTTGCTGGACATTCACCCGGAGAAGATCAAAGTGATTTACCCGGGCGTGGCGGAGTCGTTCTTTCAGGTTACACGTACGGACGTGGCACGGGTTTCGAAAAAGTACTCATTGATCAAGCCGTACATTCTCTTCGTGGGGACAGTGGAACCGCGGAAGAATCTGGACACGATGCTGGACGCCTACCAGCACCTGCCGGAGAGCCTGCGGCAGGAGTTCGAGATGGTGGTGGTGGGCCCGATCGGGTGGGCCGCGGGAAATACGATAAAACGCCTGCAGCAAGGCGAGGAGGGCGTCCGCTATCTCGGCTATATTCCGGAGCAGGACCTTCCGGCGATTACCGGCGGAGCCACGGTGTTCGTGTATCCTTCGCTCTATGAGGGCTTCGGATTCCCGGTGGCCCAGTCGATGGCCGCAGGAGTGCCGATCATTACGTCCAACGTCTCTTCCCTGCCCGAGGTAGCCGGTGAGGCGGCATTGCTGATCGATCCCCGAAGCGTCAGCGAGCTGCGCGACGCGATGATGAAATTGCTGACTTCCCCTACCCTGCAGAAGCAACTCTCGGCGGCGGGCGTAGAGCGAGCGAAAGAGTACACGTGGGCAGTGGCTGCCCGAAAATCGGCGGAGTTCTTCAGCGGCCTCCGTTGAACAACTCGATCCATTCGAATTACTTACGGGCACAAGTGCCCAGGCCTCCGGCACATATGGGGTTACATAACCCCGAAAATCGCGGGAGAACGTGGTACCCTAGAAAAGATTCGTCTCCATGCTTTCTGTCGCAACAAAGCGCTGGAAGGGCGATTATCGTTTCCTGATCGGCAACCTTTTGCTGAAGGACTTCCGCGTACGCTACCGGAATATGTCCCTCGGGTTTGGCTGGTCCATCGCCAGTCCCTTGGTGATGATGGGCGTACTCACCTTCATTTTCACTCAGGTGATGCCTCCTTCGCCGCACACCAAGAACTTCGGCGTATTCGTCCTTTCGGGCCTGATTCCTTTCAACTTCTTCAGCTTAAGCTGGGTAACCGGGACAGTTTCCCTCATCGATAATACCGGCATCATCAAGCGCACCACATTTCCGCGCGAGATTGTTCCGATCGGCAGCGTGCTTGCCAACTCGATGCACTTTGTAATCCAACTGGTTCTGCTGATCGTCATCGTGCTGCTGTACGGATATCGTCCCAACCTCAACTGGCTGCTGTTGCCCGTGGTGGCCGGGCTGGAGATCCTGTTCGTCTGCGGCCTGGCGCTGATGTTCTCGGCGTTTGATGTCTACGTTCGCGATACGCGTTACGTAGTGGAATCCGCTAACACCGTGCTCTTCTGGCTGGTTCCGATCTTCTATTCGTCAAACATTGTCCCTACGAAATTTGTGGACATTTACAACTGGAATCCGATTGCAGCGGTAGTCATGGCATTCCGCAACATTCTGCTGGAGAATAAGACTCCAGCGGACACTTTGCTGATCAAACTGACGATCGGCACGTGCGCCTCTCTTGCAGTTGGCTTCTTCATTTTCGGCCGGCTGAAACGGCGTTTCTACGACTATCTATGAGTAAGGAACCGGCGGTCCAATTCGAGCATGTTTCAAAGGTCTTTTCCCGCTCGACGGGGCGCAAGCTGTTGCGCAGCCACCTCCGCACCTTCTTCGGCCGAACGCCGCACGAGCCGTTCTACGCGCTGAAGAACATCTCGTTCACGCTGGAGCACTCCGAGAGCGTTGCGATCATCGGGCCGAACGGCGCCGGCAAGAGCACGCTGCTGAGCATGGTGGCCGGCCTGTCTTTTCCCGATCACGGGGAAGTGGCCATTAATGGGCGTGTAGCCGCTCTGCTGGAGTTGGGAACAGGCTTCCACCCGGACCTGACGGGAGCGGAGAATGTACGCCTGAACGCCTCGCTGCTGGGGCTGAGCCGCACGCAGACGGAGAAGCTGTTCGACAGCATCGTTGATTTTTCCGGGATTGGAGAGTTCATTGATGAGCCACTGCGCACGTACTCGTCAGGCATGATGATGCGGCTGGCGTTCTCGGTGGCTGTGAACGTGGATCCGGACATTCTGATCCTGGATGAAGTCTTCGCGGTGGGTGATCAGAACTTCCAGTCGAAGTGCCGCGAGAAGGTGATGGAGTTCAGGAATTCCGGCAAGACGATGCTGTGCGTATCCCACTCCACGGCGACCCTACATCAACTCTGCGAACGCGCCATTTGGCTGGACCATGGCGAGTTGATGATGGACGGCCCGGTGTTGGATGTGATTTCCGCCTATGAAGGAAACCAGGTGAAGACTGCTGTAGGGTGTCAGGAACCGATCTGACAGCGCTTGCGATCCGCCCGCTCCGCAGAGCGAGCGGACCACAAGGTGAAAACTACTTGGCTGGAGGCTTGGTGGCAGGGGTGGCCGGGCGAGGCGCCGGAACGCCAGCCGGCTTGCTGACCGAGGTCGGTATGGTGGACGGCGCGTTCTTGTCATACAGAGCAACGATCTCATCCGTCACATCGATTCCATTCGCAGCAAAGAGGACCGAAGAGGTCTGCGGGTTGCTGACGTCGATGATGAGAGCATACGCGTTGTCCTTCGCATACTTGTCCAACACCTGCATGACGCGATTTCCGAGGTCGTTCATGACCTTGGCATTTTCCTGATCGAAGTCCGCCTGCGCATCATCGACTTCACGGCTGAAGGTCTTCTTCATCGTGTCGATTTCGCGGATGAGCTTCTGCTTGGCTTCTTCGCCGCCGACGTTGCTCGATTTGTTGAGCTGCTCCTGCTTCTGCAGAATCGCCTGCTGCTTCGATTCGAGCTCCTTCTTCTTAGGAGCGGCCTTGGCCTCAATCTCGGCGACAGCCTTCTGACCATCCTTCGTGCTCACGATGGCCTTCTGAATATTGATAATTCCGACCTTCGTCGGCGCGCTCTGCGCCTGCGCCGGAACAAAGAAACCGAGCACGAGCGAAGAGGCAAGTAAAACACTAACTTTCACGTGGAAACTCCTGGGACTTAGACGATCTTAACATAGTGACGCGCGGCGTACTGCAATGGTTGTACGCCGCAAAATAACTTCCTTAGAATGTTCTACCAATGGAGAAGCGGAATGTGCGCCGCCGTTCAAAGAATGGCGATGCCTGACCGAATTGCGTAACCGCATTGGTGAACGTTTGCTGGTTCGGGAATAGGGAACGATCGGCAACGACCGGAGGCTGCAGATACGTTTGGACAATATTCGGGTTGTAGGCCCAATAGAATCGGAACGGAGCATTGACCACAGGCATGAGCACTTGCAGTTCCAGACCCGTAGAGGACCGGAAATGCTGCGTACCGGGCGCCAGAACAGCCCTGCCGTCGAAATCGGCCTGCGGGAACTTGCTATTCAGTTCCGAGATGCGCCCCGGATTTAAACCGAGCTGAGATCTCTGAGTGATCTTGTTCACGCCGATATCGTAGAAGGCGGCCAGCCAGACCGGGCCGAAAATCGGAATGCGATATTCAAAGTTGGCAACGCCCTGCGTATCGCCACCCGGGAATGTCAGCCGGTAGACCGGAATGGTTTGCGTGACGTTCACCATCTGTTGCTGCCCATTCACGATGACAGGCTGCTGCCGGACGGTTCCGTCATTGTTGTAAACGTTCACGGTCGCGTCCGTCGGAATGTAGGCGATAGGACTGATTCCCCAGATTTCAAATCCGCGGATGTCGTTTTCACCGCCCATGTAGAAGCGGTTGAACGGGGGCGCCACCTTGCCGCCGTATCCCGATACGAAACGGCCGAGCACGTGCGTACCGATGACGTGCCCCTTCTTTAAGCCGGCGCGGAAGTACTTGGCATCCACAGTCGGCTCGATCATATTGACGTTACCGCCGAGGAAGCTACCGGTGAATGTCGTCGAAACAAACAGGGACTTGCCGGCGGTCGGCGTGATGGGGTGATTGACAGTGTTGTACGTATACGACGGGATCACCTTACTGGTACGGATGCCGCTCAGTGAATTGGGACCGCCGATGCCCTGGAAATTGATGTACTGGAAATAATTCTGAGCGGAGTCGGTGAGGGTCTTCAGGTTTGAGATGTCGTACCCATACGTTATGCCGACGCGTGCGAAACTGCGTCGCAGCGGATAGCTCAGATAAGTGGTGAAACCGTACCCGGTCGATACGTAATTAAGGAGGTTCTGCGATCCCAACTGATTGAAGATTGGGATGAGATTGCGGCCTGACAGCAACGAGACCTCGCGAGCCTGATCGTAGTTGTAACGCGTGGTGTAGACCGTGAAGCCGGCCTGCATCGGCTTATCGAAGAGATATGGCTCAGTGAAGCCGAAGGTCACGTTGCGAATACGGTCGCCCAACTGCGAATCGAGGCTGAGCGTTTCGCCCAGGCCGAGGAAGTTGTTCGTGGCGTATTGGAACCCGATGAAACTGCCTGCGATACCGGACACGCCGCCGTTCAACTGGATCGAGTTCTTACCGCGCTCCTTCACCTTTAAGGTGATGTCCACGGTGTTCGTTTTGGTGTCGCGGGTAATGGTCGCGGCTTCTTCCGCCTTGAGCTGTTCGAAGTAACCGAGCTGGTTCAGGCGAAGCACGCTGACTTCCCACAGGCGGGTGTTATACATGTCGCCCTCGTCGATCAGCAACTCGCGGCGGATGACCTTGTCGCGCGTGGTGGTGTTTCCTGAGAAGTCGATGCGGCGGACGAAGAACTGCTTGCCTTCATCCACATTGAAGACGAGATCGATCTGGTCGGTATTCGTCACGATCTCCGGATCGGGTTCGGGAACCATATCGATATAGCCGAACTCGCCGTACAGCTTTCGCATGTTCTCGAGGCCTTTGCGCAGCTTCGCAGTGGAGAAGATATCGCCTTGCGACATCTGGAAGATCTGCTTGCCGAGAAAGTCGGTGGAGCGGAATAGCTTCACACCGTTGAAATTCATATTGCGCAGACGATAACGCTTGCCTTCTTCCACTGCGACGGTGATGTTGGCGCGCTTGCCGGGCTTGTTCGGCTTGAACAGCGGGATGCGCATGCCTTTGCCTCCGACATCGTAGATCTCGACTTTTGAATCGACGGCGCGAGCGGTGAAGTAGCCCTTGTCCTGATAAAAGACGCGGATGCGATCCTTGTCTTCTTCCAACTTGGTGGAATCGAACGTACGCGAGAACAGATTCTCAAAGATAAGCGAATGCGGGAGGCCGATCGGCTTCGAGTTTTTCATCGCCCGGATCACCTGGCGATCGGAGAAAACCGAGTTGCCCTCAATCTTGATGTCGCCTACTTTGACCTTCGGACCCTCATCGACCTTGAATACGACTTCCAACGAAGACGGAGGAATTTGTTTAATGTCGGGAACAACCGTAGCGAACTGGCGGCCGCGCTCAGAGAGATATTCCTTCAGGACGTTCGCGGCCCGCTGCACCTTGGCGGGATCGTACTGTGTTTCTACGCTGAGGCCAACCTTGCGCTCTTTGAAGCGGTCCAGAATTTCGGAGACGGTTACCGACTTCATACCGTCGTATTTGATCGACCGGACAACGCGGCGTTCGGTGAGTTGATAACGGATGATCCAGCCGGTGGGCGTCAGTTCGCGCTCGAGCCGAATATCGTCGAAGCGGCCAGTGTTCCAGAGCGCCATGAAATCCCGATGAAGTGACTCTTCGTCGTACCGATCGCCTTTACGGACGATCGTCAGAGCGCGGAGTGTTTCCTGCGGCACGCGGCGCGCGCCGCGGAACTCAACCGAATCGATGATGTTGGCTGCATTCTCAACCTTGGGCTGTTGAGCCGGCGGCGGTGGTTGAAGGGCGGGCTGCTGGGCAGGAGCGGGAGGCGCGGGCTTCGGAGCCTCAGGAGGAGCGGTCTGAGGAACTGCCTCAAACGGATTCGGTTGTCTCGGCGCAGGACGATTCGGCGGCTGCTGCTGCTGCTGTGGTGGGTTCTGCTGCGTCTGCTGTGCGTGAAGTAGAAATGCAGTGGAGAGGGAACAGAGAGCACACACTGAGACGGCGTTCAGGCATCTTAGCCTGGGAAAACTCATGAAAACCCTGGGTCCTTTCTACTCTGCGCCTTTTACGAGACGTCAGCAGGCTCATGCCGGTTTCAAGCAGCGGGCCGTTGACGCAGATTTTAAAACCATATTGTAGCAGGGGGTTGAGGGTGCGCGGCATGCTTGCAGCGCACTCTCTGATCAATATTTATAAAGGGTGTGAATCAGAGCCACACCTGTGCCCCAACAGCGGCATTTCGAGGCGGCAAGCAACCTCGATGAGCGCCTGCTTTTACTCAAGCGGCAGCGAGAGGACGTTGCTCTCCCGCCCATTTACCGTGGCTTTGAAGTCGACGGTAGCGGAGCGCGGCAGGTCTGCCGAGATTCTAAATTTCACGGCATTGATCCCAACGAATCCTGGAGCACCACCGGCAAAGGTGGGCTGAAGTTTCACGCCTCCGACCGTCACTTCTACAGGGTCTGCCAGAGGAACCACGGGGCTATCGGGCAACGCGAAGCCTTCCAGGACAGGCTGGGCGTACGGTCCGAACCCGGTTCCCAAAACGGAGACGACTTCGTTCCGGCGCGCAGGGCTATCGGGGGTCAGCAATGTTCCGTCCTCATGGAATGCCAGCACGTAACCCCGATCCTTGATCTGATTAATGAACAGGCCAGGCGCGTTGCGAACGGTGGAGAAAGATCCACTGACGTCGGCCAATCCGTCATTTTTCACGACGATCGTATACGTACCGGGCACAAGATCATCCGGGAGTTTCGCATTGATCTGCTGCGGCGAAACATAGATAAGAGGAAGAGGCCGATCGTTCAACATGACGACAGTGCCTCCGAGCGACTGTGCGAGCGGGCTAGCGGGCCCGATGAAGAGATCCTTCGCCAGATTCACGCCATAGATGGACACCAGCGATCCGCCGGCAACGAGATTGTCCGGAATGTCCGCAGCCGCATTGCGGACTCCTGCGGATGAGATGAACGGAACCTTATCGAACATCGCACGCACGATGCGTGGAGATAACATACGGACGGAACCGATGTGATTCGTCCCCTGGATGTCGCCTTCGAAGCGGCGGAACTTGTATCCATCGTTCGCAGTCGTGATGACGTTCACCGTGGTATCGGCGGTGTAAAACCCATCCGGCGATTTCGGGCTCACGTCCGCGACGCCTGCTTCCGGGGGATCTACGATCACTGTCAGCTTATTCGAGACGACGAAGTTCCCTTTGATGGCCTGGAAATCCTGGCTGAATGTCACAGTCCGTTCCGCGGGTCCTCCATCCTGCCAGCCCGTGAAGTCGTATCGAGTAACGTCGTTTACCGGGATCGAAGAAGGGACGGAGAGGCGCACGCTCGATCCAGCCGGGCGGTCGATGGTGCATGGCGAAGCACAATCCGCGCCATCCACTTTCACCACAGCGGCCGGAAGAGTTGTCTGGACGATCGCACGAGGCAGGAGCTCATACATGGCTACGTAACGCAAACCGCCGGCATTTAGCTGGCTCGGATCCACGGTCACAGTCTGCGATGCGCCGCCGCCGTTCGACCATCCTTTGAATGCATATTTGCGGCCACTGGCATCGAACTGCTCGGCAGGAGCAGAGACCGTGTGCTTCGAGTTGTACGCCCAAATGAAGTTCAGGCTCTTGGGAGCCGGATCACTGTCCACCTGCAGCGTCAGCGGGACAGGGCTGGTGAGGAAGCTGACGCGCGCACCGGGCACGAAGCGAGCCGTCAGGACATCCATGCCATTGGTCAGGCTTGGTGTGTATACCGTGTCCTGGCCGCCCCCGAAGTCCCAAGAATCGAAGACCAAATAATCGCCGGTCAAGGTCTGCTGGGGGGATGGAGCACCGATGATGTGCTTGCTGTTGTATGCGAAGTCAAAGTCGCCTTTGCACAACGAGCTTAAGCCAGAAAAGCCAGGCACGGGCGCCTGAAAAGGAAGCAATTCGTCAGACCGGCAAGGATTCGAGCTTGCGGTTTGCACGCGGGCGCTGTCCACCATCACATCGAGACCGACCGGATCGGTAACGAAACGGGTGCGCTTGGCTTTTTCAAAAACAGCACCGATCGTGACCGGTCCCTTGATTTCATAGGAACGTTGCGGAGCATCCAGCGGGTCACCGAGGTTGCTGCTCCAACTTTTGAAGACGAAGCCGGGGAAGGCATAAGCCGCCAGGTTGACGGTGCCGAGATTCACATACGTTGCGCCCATGGTGCTGTAGCACTGGCCGCCGACGAACACAATTCCCTGCCGGTATTGCCCTGCCGGTACGTCGCCGGGCGCAGCGCACTGGACAGACCCGAGAGGACTACCCTCTACGTCGGACGCAACTTTGACTACGAGGCGGTATAAAGTGCTGGCGGTCGTTTTATATGAGGTGACCGCCGGATCCACTTGCAACTCTAAATTCAATCCGCTTCCGGCCTGGCCAGATGACGGCGTCCAGCCATTACACCCCGAGATATACAAAGGCAGATTGGTCGTGTTCGGATCCGGGGCGCTGCCATTCGGCACACAACTTAGGATGTGCTTGCTGCCCTTCGGCCAATTGAAGGTCACGTCAGTATCAAATGTCGTGCCGTCCACGAAGAAGCGAGTGCCCGGTGTGTCCGAATAGACGCGCACCTTCACAAGATCCTGTGCGGATACCGGCCCACTAAGGCCAAACAGGAGAACCACCGCACTGAGCAAAGATAATAAGCCGTAACGAATCATTTCGTCAGATCCACTTTCCGGGGTTGCCGGTAACGATCAGCTACACACCGACCCAAGAGGTGTAATCGACAGCGCTCAACCTAATCTTTAGCCTGGATCTGGTACTCCAAAGCCTTACGGACCAAGGCCCTCCACGGCTGTTCCACTGAGCATATGCTCGGTGCAACACCGTAGGAGCCATCTATCAGTCCTCTGCGCTACAATGCCAACGAGTGCGCGATGTACCGATTCCTCGCAACGCTAATGTTTCCGGTGCTGATTCTTGCAGCCGAACACCAACGAGGGCCGGTGACTCAAGGAAACGACATCGTTCAGATTACGGCCGAACCGGTTCTGGACCAGAGTGAGGTTACCAAACTCCTCAGCGCCGATCCCGGATACCCCCTAATTGTTGTCCAGGTGAAGTTTGCGCCCAAGGCGGAGAATAAAGTTCAGATCTGGCATGATGACTTCACTCTCATCTCAGCCCGGGATGGGCAGCGTTCGCAGCCACTCGAACCGGGGCAGCTCGCCGGCAAAGGATCCATTGCTGTCTCACAGCAGCGCCGTGCACTGGGAGGCACGATGGGAGATTCGCGCGGGCCGGTTTGGGGCGGAATCCCAGGCACGGGAGGATCTCCGCAGCGGATGCCTGGGCAGGGGGCCGGCGGTGTGGGCAACGCGACCAGCTCCACGACGGAAACCAGCGCAAAAGTAAACAACGGCTCAGGCGAGAAGGATAACCCGCTGCTCAATGTGCTCAAAGCGAAGATCCTACCCGAAGTTGAAACCAACGATTCCGTATCCGGCCTGCTCTACTTTCTGATCGACGGCAAGCTGCCGAAAGCCAAAGACTTGACGCTGATCTATAAGAGTCCGGCCGGCCGGGTCATCATTGAATTCGATCCTAAAAAATAAATGCATCTTTCCGAATTGGAAACGCCAGCTTTGGTCATTGACCTTGACATCATGGAGCGGAATCTGGCGCGTATGGCCGCATACGCCAGCCGCTACAAACTGCGCCTTCGGCCTCATACGAAGACACACAAGATCCCGGCACTCGGCCGGCTTCAGCTCGATCTCGGCGCGGCCGGACTAACCGTCGCCAAGGTCGGAGAGGCGGAGGTGATGCTGAATGCCGACCCGCCGGACCTGCTTGTGGCCTATCCAGTCATCGGCCAGAGCAAGCTCGAACGGCTCAGCAAGATTGCCGGCGAAATTCCGGTGACGGTGTCTCTGGATAGCGAAGACGCCGCAAAAGGGCTTTCAGCCGCGGCGCAGTCCCAAATTGGAGTGCTGGTTGAGGTGGACGTCGGTTTGCACCGCGTAGGGCTTACGGCGGGTGATGATGTGGTGTCGCTCGCAAAGACCGTGGATCGGCTCCCAAACCTGCGATTCCGGGGGATTGCGTTTTATCCGGGTCACATTAAGAAGCTCGACGAGGGAGCACCCGCCGCGCTTCGTGCTGTCGGGGACACGATACAGGATCTGACCGGGCGTCTGGCGAAGGCCGGCCTCGAGACCGAAATTGTGAGCGGCGGGTCCACACCGACCATGTATTCCTCGCATGAGGTTTCCGGCATGAATGAGATCCGCCCGGGCACCTATATCTTCAATGACTGGAATACCGTGCTGTGCGGAGCCTGCTCCCTGGACGATTGCGCAGCATCTATCCATACGACCGTGGTTTCGACCGCAGTCGGCGGACAGGTGATCATCGACGGCGGCTCGAAAACGTTCAGTTCGGATCGTCCGGTGACCTCCGGCGAGCCGACTTTCGGCTATCTGCCGGACCTGCCTGAGGCCCGTTTCCTGAAGATGAACGAGGAGCACGGATTCATCGAGACCGATCGCAAGTTTCACATCGGCGACCGGATTCGCGTCGTCCCCAACCACATTTGCGTGGCGATGAATCTACATGAACGCGTATATGGCTTGCGGGATGGTGAGGTGGAACACGTCTGGCGGGTGGAGGGGCGCGGCAAACTACAGTAAATACGTGCGCAGTCACAAAACCAACATTATTCTGTTACACATTTGTAATGTGTGGTGTATACTGATGCCACCGCTTCGAGCGGCAGGCTGCCATGCGCACGTTAGTGGTGCTGACTCTGTTCTCGATCTCTTCGCTGTTCCTCAGAGCCGAGGAAGTCACCATCGTTGCGCACATGTCAGGATTCACGCCACAGGTTGACTTTGCCCTGCTGCGGGGAGCGCAGATACGAGCGGCAGAGATCCTACAAACCTCGGGAGTGAGTCTGGAATGGCGCCGCGGCAAGGTCGCCTCCTGCCAAGCGGGGGGGGCTGCTTCTGAGGTGGTGCTTCCGGTCGAGATTCTCCCGTTTGCACCGGAATCCGCCAGCCCTACGGCTCTCGCCGCGACGGTAATTGAGCCTTGCGGGCCGATCATCCGACTCTATTGGGACCGTCTATCCAGGCTTAGACAGACTTGGCAATGTATAGACCGATCGGTGCTGGCGCATGTGCTGGCGCACGAGATTACGCACGCGCTACAAGGGCCGAAAGATCACGATGACAGCGGACTGATGAAGGCGATGTGGACCCGGGCAGATTTCCTGAAGATGGGAGCGGCTGGACTTCCGGTCGCGAAGTAGAGATGCAGAACGGGAGCATGGCGTTCGCCATCCTCCCGTCCATTCGAGAGGAAAACTACATCTTGACGCTGTCGACGGAGAGGGTGTCTCCTTCGAGTTTGCCAGTAACGGTCACCTTGTGACCGAGGTGATCGGCCACCTTGTCCTGATCGGCGATATTCAGAACTTTGCCGTCAGACGTCACTAACACAGCCTTCGCACCGCCCTTGACACAGCCCTTCACGCAGGCCTGAGACTTCTCAGAGGCGTCAAGGTGCTTGGCGGCACACTTGGAATCGGAAATCGTGCCTGTCCACTCGCCGCCGAACGCGGCCACTGCGAACAACGAAGTAGCAAATAGAATTTTCTTCACTGCGACTCTCCTTTGTAATACCGAACGATGCTGCCTCACCCGCAACCTACAAGGTTAACGCCTAGTACTATAACGCGAACTTGAATAGGCACGCAAGGTGGCCAATCAGTTATACGATGCCCGATGAAAAACGGATGGCGCCGAAAAGATTTCCTTGTCCAAGAATGCATTGCGGATCAAGGCGCTGTTTGACCCGGAGCATCGCCTCGATCTCTTCCCGGCAATACTGGATTTCGAGCAGATGGGACTTGCGCTTCCCTAAGCCGTGTTCAGCCGCAACCGTACCGCCGAACGCGACCGCCTGCCGGGCCATGCCGGTGATGAGAGCCTTGGCCAGTTCCGCCTCCTGCTCGTCTTTTGGCAGAATGTTCACGTGCACGTGCGCATCTCCGACGTGGCCGAAGATTACGTATTGTCCCGGAAATACCGGATCGAGGGTACGCCGGTAATAGGCCATCATTTCCTGATTCCGGTCTAGGGGTACGGCAAAATCCGTTCCCATCTTCATAAGGCCACGTTGCCGAACCGTGGTGTTGACCGCCTCGGGCAGAGCATGGCGGAAACGGCGGAAACGGTCCCGGTCCGTGTCGCTGGCCGCGAACCAGGATTGTTCTGTCATCGCACCGGCTTCTTCCAGGCGATCGATCCAGGCGTCGAGTTCGGCGTCGTCCAACAGTTCCTGCTCGATCAGGAGCGCGGCCTGCGCCTCAGGAGGAATATCGTCGTACTTCTCGCGCAGTAGCAGGAGCGAACCGTGGTCGAAATACTCGAGCATACGCAGCCTGGGAACAGCACGCCACGCATCAACTGCGGCGAGTGCGGCATCTTCAGAAGAGAAAAAGCAGACTCCTCCCATGACCTCTTTGGGTGTCTTCACGAGGTGAAGCGTCGCTTCGGTGACCGCAGCCAGCGTTCCTTCAGACCCGATAAAGAGGTCTACCCAGTCCATTCCCGGCTCGAGCGGGAACCCGCAGGAGTTCTTGGTAGTGCGAGGACGGCGGATGGGATCGACCGGGAAGTCGATCTTGTCGCCACGCCTGAACGTGCGGGCGGTGCCATCGGCGAACACCACACGAAGCGCATTGACGTGCCGCCGCGTGTCTCCGCACCGGAAGCCACGCGAGCCGCTGGCGTTGGTCGCCACAGTTCCACCCACAGACGCACCTTGCTCCGTTGGATCGGGAGCATAGAAGAAGCCCTTTTTCGCCACAGCGGCCTGCAACTCGTTTAGAAGGATTCCCGCGCCAGCCTGCACCTCACGTTTCTCCGAATCGATCTGAAGAGTCCGGAATTTCTCCAAAGACACGATCCAACCGCCTTTGGGGACGCGTCCGCCTGCTACACCAGTACCGGCACCGGCGATGGTCACTGCGGTATTCGCCTGGCTGGCTTCGCGAAGGATGTCCTGCAGTTCAACCTCATTCGCAGGTAGGAAAAGCCGGTCCGCATGGCCCTGGTAGCCGCTGGCGTCTTCAAGATATGCGGAATTCACGCCGTCAGACCTCCAGGATGACCGGCATAATCAGTGGGCGCCGCTGCGTCTGCTTATTGATGAAACGCTTCAGGTCCGCACGGATCTTCTCCTGCATCACGCCCCAGTCGGTGCGCTCCTCTTCGTTCGAGGTTTCGAGCGTCCTCAGAACAATTGTGCGCGCCTCAGCCATCATCGCTGCGCTGTCCTCCAGGGAAACGAATCCGCGCGAGACGATCTCCGGCAGTCCTTCGCTCTTGCCGGTGTGTTTGTCGATGGCAATGATGGGAATCACGAAGCCATCCTCGGAGAGATGGCGGCGATCCCGAATCACCATATCCTCGACGACTTCGTCGAGCGAACCGGAGTCGATACAGACTCGCCCAACCGTAACGCGATCACCGTGCCGGGCACCCAAGTGATCGATCTCCAACGTTTCGCCCGTCTCGAGGACGAACGATCTTTCCAGGCCCGCATTGATCAGGTGCGACGCCATGGAAGCGTGCTTCGCCAACTGCCGGTACTCGCCGTGGATTGGCAGGAAGAAGCGCGGCCGCACCAGGTTCAAAATGAGCTTGAGTTCTTCCGCACTCGCATGGCCGGAGACGTGTACCGGCGGGTTCATGGAGCCATATACGAGATCGGCTCCGCGCTTGGCCACATGGTTCATCATCCGGTAGATTGCCTTTTCATTACCCGGGATGATGCGCGAGCTCAGCACCACGGTGTCGCCGCGCTCGATGGAAAGATGCTTGTGATTGTCGACAGCGACACGCGACATGGCCGACATCGGCTCGCCCTGGGTCCCGGAGACCACAACGGTTACTTTCCCGGGAGCGGCAGTCATGATGTCCTGCGGGCGGAGAAGAATCGAATCGGGAATATCGAGCAGACCGAGGTTATGCGCGATTTCGGTGGTGTTGTTCATGCTCCGGCCCAGGAAAGCGACCTTACGGCCAAACTCCGCCGAGATGTCCAGAATCTGTTGGAGCCGATGAATGGATGAGCTGAAGCACGAGATCACGATACGCCGGTCCGCGCGGTTAAAGATGTCCTCCAGGCGGGGCCGGACAGCGCGTTCGCTCTCCGTATACCCTGGCCGGTCGACGTTCGTCGAATCGGACATCAACAGCAGTACGCCGCGTTTCCCGTAGTCGGCAAGAGTATGGAGGTCGAACAGTTCGTTATCCGTGGGAGTCGGATCGACCTTGAAATCCCCGGTGTGAATAATGACGCCCAGCGGCGTGGTGATCGCGAGCGCCACCGAACTGACAATCGAGTGGGTGACATTGATGAATTCCACGACGAACGGGCCGATGGAGACGCGATCGCCCGGATGCGCTTCATTGAGTTGTGCATCCTTTCTAAGATCGTGTTCCTCCAGCCGCCGTTCGGCCAGGGCCAGAGTGAAAGGAGTCCCGTAAACAGGGATGTTCATCTGCGCCAGCAGGAACGGCAGAGCGCCGATGTGGTCTTCATGCCCATGGGTCAGCACGAGCGCGCGTACCATTTCGCGATGCTGTTCCAGGTAGGAGAAGTCTGGAGTAACGATGTCGACGCCGAGCAACTCGGCTTCCGGGAACATCATGCCCGCATCGACCACGATGATGTCATCGCCATACCGCAGGGCCATGGAGTTCATACCGAACTCGCCGAGGCCGCCAAGCGGGATGACTTGCAGCTTGCTATCCGCCATATCGAAATCTAAGGTTAGCAAGGGGGGCGGAACGGTGGAGGTTGTCGCCCGTCAGTATCCGTGAAGCCGTAGGTTCGGGCGAGAT
This sequence comes from uncultured Solibacteraceae bacterium, assembly GCA_964464925.1. Lineage (GTDB taxonomy): Bacteria > Acidobacteriota > Terriglobia > Bryobacterales > Bryobacteraceae > CAYXLI01. The sequence goes on from CAYXLI010000004.1 coordinate 257,865, forward strand.
CCCCCGCGGTCAATGTCTGCCCAGTGTAGCGCATCACATCAGCATCCGCAGCAAGATGCGCCACGGCCCTGCCGATATATTCGGGAGACTCGGTCGCGCTCAGATCGAACGGGTGAGCCGCGTGCGCAGCCATTACGCGCTCCGTCCGGACGAACCCGGGAGCGAGCGACAAGCAAGCAATGCGTTTCTGCTTGAGCTCCTCAGCCATTCCCCAGGCCATACGAATCACCGCACTCTTCACTACGTCGTAATACAAATTCCGGAGATATTGTCCGTCCAACCACGCAACGGTATTCACGACGAGGCCTGGCGCATTCGCGAACATTTTAGGAACCGCGTACCGGCTGGTGACGAAATGGGCGCGCAGGCCGCGCTGGAACATCGCTTCCCAATCCCCGGTCCCGAGTTTCCAGAAAGGATCCATCGACAGTCCCATGGAGTGCGCTTCGTACCCGCCCCATACGTTGTTCACCAGGATGTGCAGACGATCGATAGAGTCGATTGCGTTCTGCACCTGGGAATCCTGCGTATGATCGCATTGCAGAACAATGCCCCGCCCTCCGCGCCCCGTGATCTCGGCTGCTGCCTTGTCGAGCAGCACCCGGTTCCGGCCGGTGATATAGACAGTCGCGCCAGCGTCGCCAAGTGCGAGACCGATCCCTCTGCCGACGCCCTGCGATGCGCCGGTAACCAGAGCGACCCGGTTCCGCAGGTCCGGCATCAACGCACCGCCAAGGCTGTGAGTGCAATTACAAGACCGAGCGCGGCGGAGATTATCCCGATCTGGGGAAACATGCGGCGCCTGGAGATGAAGAACAAAGAGCAGAGAACAAGACCGAGTTCGAGCAGGCCTTCTCCAATGTCATATCGCAGTGCCTTCGCTTCGGCCTGGTGGACCTCGCCTTCCACCTGCCTGGCTTCAGTCTGGATCTCCTCGGTTTCCTTCTCGTATCTCTGCTTCTCTTTTTCAAAGCGTTGGACGGCCTGTTCGGTAGCGTCCGGAGCGGCAGTGTTTAGCTTCGCGAGGTCAACGGCAATTCCATACTCGTTACGCTTCACGCTCTTTGACTGGTAGTAGGCCCATTTGTCATTGGCATCGGACTTCAGAATCACGGCTTCTGTGTGCGAGCGATGACTCTGGATGGTGACAACCGCGAGCGCAATGCCGATGAGACCGGCGATCACTCCGATGCGTTGTCCGTAGGGATCGGGCTCATGTCCGTGTTCGTGATGTATTTCCAGTTCCGCCATGTGTACTTACTTGATTAGCACGTTCTGAAACGAAAGTCCCAGACAATGCCGGCGGCAACTGGCAAACCTGAGCTTTATTGCTGCAAACCCGTCCGTAGAGTGAATGGATCGAAGAACTGCGGGTCGGGTGCCGTGCAATACGCTTTCGGCTCGGTACCTTTGATGAAGAGTTGCGTGATGCCGGAGCCCCCGCATTCAGGTCCGGCCAACAGTCCGCTGTCCGGATCCACGCTCACCTTCACGATGCCGGGCGGCGGCGGTGGAAACGGCTGTGCAAATTCCTTGCGCTTTACCGCGCGTTTCATGAATTCCGTCCAAATGGGAAGAGCTGAGTGAGCACCTTCCAGGTCCAGTTCCCGATTATCATCAAAACCGACCCAGACGACACAGAGCAGTTCCGGGGTGAATCCGGCAAACCAACCATCCCGCGAGGTCCCGGTCTTGCCCGCAGCCTCAGCCGAGAATCCGCGTGACCGCACGCCTGCTGCGGTGCCGGAACGCATCACTTCCTTCATCATGTCGATCATGAGATAGGCTACACGGGGATCGAGAGCCGGATGCTGCTCGGTATCGCCGGAACTCACTGTCTTGCCTTGCGAATTCCGAATCATCGAAATGAACGTGGGCTTGGACCACACACCATTGTTGGCAAAGGCGGTGTAGGCTCCCGCGATCTCGAGAGGAGTGCACTCATATGCCCCGAGCGCCATTGCCGGCGTCGGCTTGATGTCTTCGTTCAATCCCGCCTTTTTCGCCAGGCGTACAACGTTGTCATAACCGATCTTTTCGGCCAGGCTGACCGTTGCCAGGTTCATCGACTTGGCCAGTGCCCGGCGAAGCGTTACTCGTCCGTAGAACTGATTCTCGAAGTTTGAAGGCTGGTAGACCTGATTCTCATAACGGAACGTGGCCGGTTCGTCGACTACCGTGCTCGATTCCGTAAACACGGTCTTTTTTCCTTCGACCGCCGTGCTGAGGGCCGCCGCATAAACAAACGGCTTGAAGACTGATCCGGGCTGGCGTTTCGAGATTGCATGATTCAATTGGCTCTCCGCGTAATTCCGGCCGCCAACCAGCGCTTTGATCTCGCCGGTATGAGGCTCAATCGCGATGAGTGCCACCTGCGGAAGAGCCGTTTCCTTGGAATGCTTGCCGCGACGCGCGCGGATGCGTTTATCCACCTCCGCCATTCCAATCTGCACCGCCTCTTGCGCTGTGCTCTGCAGGTCCGGATCGAGAGTCGTATATACCTTGTGGGCGAAACCGGTCGGCGCATTGTCCGGAATCAAATCCTGGAGTTCATCGTTCATGAGCGCCATAAAGTAGGGCGCGTCGCGCGTATCCAGCTTGCGCTTCTGTACGCCGAGCGGTGCGCTGATCGCGCTGGCATACTCCTGACCGCTGATGTACCCGTTCTGCTGCATGAGGGTAAGCACCGCATTCCGGCGGGCGACTGCGCGCTCCGGATAGCGGAATGGATTGAAATAGCTAGGCCGCTGCACCAGGCCGGCAAGAGTTGCTGCCTCCGGTATGGTCAGCTTGGAAATATCTTTCCCGAAGTACGCGTTGGCAGCCTCGCCGAAACCGTGAATGCTGAATGTTTCCTGCTGGCCGAGATAGACCTGATTGCAGTACGCCTCGAAAATCTGTTCCTTGGAAAGCTTACTTTCCATGACGATGGTCAAGCCAAGTTCGTTGAGCTTCCGCTTCCAGCGTTTGTCCGCATCCAGCCAGAAGTTTCGCGCCAGCTGCATGCTCAACGTGGAAGCACCCTGCTCTTTGCGGCCGCTTCGGAAGTCCACGTAGGCGGCTTTGAGGATACGTAGCGGATCGAACCCGAGATGCCGGAAGAAGTGCTTATCCTCGGCCGAGGTAAGCGCCTGTACCAGGGCCTGCGGGATCTGCTGGAATCGAACGAGGCGTCTTCGCTCGCGGTCGCCCTCTACAAAGTTAGTGATGAGGACCGGCTCCAGGGAGTAGCTTTGCAGCCGCTTATCCTCCTTGAGGCTGGTGATGTTCGCAACGCCTTTGTCATTGAAGGTGATCGCCGCGGGGACATCACGGAAATAGGAGTCCGGTCCGGGATGAATTTCGATTGTTCTGCCGCGTACCGCGTAATAGCCCGTCGTTCCTGTCCCGTCTTCGGTGTATCCGGCCCTGTGGAGCCTGGCGGCCACGTCTTCCTGTGTTGATGGATCCCCTGGGGAAACAACAACGGGCGCACTGTAGATGTTTGAAGTATTCGCGAAAGGCCCATTTTTGACCTTCTCATCCACGAGGCGTGAAAATTTTACGTATAAAAAGAATGGCGGTACGAACAGAAGAATCAGGACCGCTGATAGTACTAGGGTTATCTTGCGCGACAGGTGTGGGACAAACCTCATCGCCGTTTAGCAAAGCGCGTGACGGGCCAAACGGTGCCTGTGAGCTCAACGTAACCGGCACAGCAATCCCCGCGTCGAAGCTAGCGAGCAAGTTCCTGGTGAAGCGCCACGCCTGCCTGCCGATTAAAAGCCGTAAGGGCTTGAAAACACAGAGCAAAACCGTGCTAGAATAGCAAGCAAGTCGATAGGAGGTAAGAGATGAGTGAGCTGAATCCAGCCCCCATAGGCGGTGGTTCCAACCTGAAAATCCCGATTCTCTTCGGTTCTGTGATCGCGCTGTTAGGGGCGAACATTTACCTCTACACGCAGCTCGATAATGTGAAGTCGGATTTTGCGGACTTCCGTAAGAGTACTCAATCGGAAATCGCCAGCCTGAAGGAGACCTCTAACGTTTCGATCGCCACAGCCCGCCGCAGTCTGACGTCGTTGAAAGATGAGTTAGAAGCCGCGAGACGCCAGGCCAACATGGCTGCGGGACAGGCGAAATCGGAAGCGCAGAAGCACGCAGAGGAACTCGCTCAGCGCCTCGCAACGGAGCAGGCCAAGTACGAAAAAATGCAATCGGAGATGAAGACGGAGTTGACCAAGGTCGGCGAAGTCGCCACGACGGCGACGACGAAGATCGGTGAAGTATCGACGGAAGTCGGGACGGTCAAGACTGATCTGCAGGCCAACAAATCGGAGCTCGAAAAAACGATTGCCGACTTGCGGCGTGTAAAGGGAGACTTAGGTGAGACCAGCGGGCTGGTGGCAACGAACGGCAAGGAACTCGCGGCGCTAAAGGCACTTGGAGAACGGAATTACTTCGAGTTCAACGTCGGCAAGTCGAAGGAGCCGAAAAAGGTCGGTGATGTCACCGTGTTGCTGAAGAAAGCGGACCCGAAGAAGAATAAGTACACGATCGAAGTGATGGCGGACGACAAGAAAGTGGAAAAGAAGGACAAAAACGTGAATGAACCGCTGCAGTTCTACGTAGCCAAAGCGCGGCAGCCTTACGAGATCGTCGTCAATGAAGTGAAGAAGGACCAAATCGTCGGATATCTCTCGACGCCGAAGGTCCAGACCACTCGCAACTAACTTCGAGAAATTCCAACATCGAGGGAGCGTGCCACGGCGCGCTTCCTTTTCTTTTTTCAAGGATTCTCTCTAACCTAGCGTGTACTTCTCTTCCGGCGTCTCCTTCTCAGCATTGCGATAGGCAATGCTCAACAGGGGAGGCGCAAGAACGGTCGTGAGGATGGCCATGAGGACCACGACCGAATAGACGCGTTTCTCGATGATACCCGCGCTCATCCCGATCTGCGCGACCACCATGCCGACCTCACCCCGAGGGACCATGCCAACTCCGATGCGCAACATGTCAGCGCGTGGAAGACGATAAGCGCCAATGCCGCACCCGATCAATTTGGAAAGAACGGCAGCGATGACGATCAGAGCCGTCAGGCCAATGAGGCGAGAATCGTGGAAAACATCAAAAGAGAACTTTAAACCGATTCCGGCGAGGAAGAAGGGCACGAGGAACTCGCTGATGCCGGTGGCGAGTTCATGCACGCGGTGGCTGACTGTTTCCGCCAACGCCATACCGGCGAGGAAGGCTCCAATAATGGCGGCTATGCCGGCGTAGGCAGCGAGCACGGCCATAGCGAAGAGAAAAACGAGCGCAAGGTTAAACTGCACCTCGCCGGCAGCAAGGCTCTGCTCCACCCTCGGGACTACATGCCCCATGGCACGCGTTCCCCAGCGCGCGATGATAAGCGTGAAGCCCACCGCAAGGGCTGTTGTGAGAGCAATGTCCCCGAGATGCAATTCATCCGCCGCGAAACTGCTCACGACAGCGAGCACAATCAGGCCGAGCACGTCGTCAATCACGGCCGCCGCGAGAATGATCTTACTCGACATGAGATGGAGCAATCCTTTGGAAGCGAGCACGTGAGCGGTAATGCCAACACTGGTGGCAACCATGGCGGCGCCTACGAAAAGCGACTCTTTTGAATTAAATCCCCTCAAGGTGAGCAGTCCCCAACCAGCCACGAATGGAACGATTACTCCGGCGATGGCAACCAGCGCAGCCGTTCCTCCAACGCGCATCAACTCGGAAGACCTAAGTTCCAGGCCGACGCGAAAAAGCAGGAACATTACACCGATATCGGATAGTGCGTCGAGGATCTGATTCGGCTGCACCCAACCCAGCACTGCGGGACCGATCAGCATGCCTGCGGCTATTTCGCCAACGATTCCGGGCATGTGCAGGCGTTCGAAGATTTCGGCCAGCAACTTTGCCGTGCCAAAAACAACGAGCATCGCAAGAGCGATGCTCGGGTCGGCACTGAATAGGAATAGCGCCACGAAAACAAGTCTAACGGAAGCCAGCTACTCGGGTTTAAGAAACGAGCTTGGCTTCCATACTGATCTCGGCCTTTAGCAGCTTGGAAATGGGGCAGTTTGCTTTGGCGGTCTGGGCTGCCTGTTCAAAAACAGCCGCAGTAGTACCGGGGATCTTCGCCTCGACTACCAGATGGCTCTTGGTGACGGCGAAAGATCCATCCACCTTTTCCAATGTGACCGTCGCTTTGGCGCGGATGCTATCGGCGGTCAGTCCCTTCTCCTGAAGAATGAGAGATAGAGCCATGGCGAAACATCCGGCATGGGCCGCCGCCACGAGTTCCTCGGGATTGGTTCCCTTCCCATCTTCGAAACGGGTGCTGAATGAATACTGCGTGTCCGTCAGCACGCCGCTGTCCGTGCTGATTTTGCCTTTGCCTTCTTTCAGATTGCCTCGCCACTCGGCCTGGGCTGAACGATTCACGATAAAATCCTCCGTACCTTAGGTTTACACTGAAGTCATGACCCGTCGGGAATTGTTGGCACTTGCCGCTGGGACTGCCCTTGCACAGGCGCAGACAGCACCATCCTCCCCGGTATCCGTTGCGAAATGTTCCTCTTATAACGAGGACATCACCGCCATTGTCTCTAATATGTTCGACCAGTTGGGCGGCGCCGCCAAACTGGTGGCGAATAAAACAGTGACGATCAAGCTGAACCTGACCGGCAGCCCCGGGCTGCGGTTTCAAGGCAAGCCGCTTGGGTCCACGCACTACACGCACCCGAAGACCATCGGTACCATGCTGAACATTCTCGACCGCGCCGGAGCAAAGCGCATCCGGCTGGTAGAGAGCGCGTGGGGAACCGCAGGGCCGCTCGAAGAGTACATGCTCGATTCGGGCTGGAACGTGAGGGCTTTCAAGACAGCAGCGAAAAGCGTCGAGTTCGTTAATACCAACGGCCTCGGCAACACCGCAAAGAAGTATGCCCGGGTGAAGGTGCCGCACGGAGCGATGATCTTCCCGAGTTACGACGTGCACCCGGCTTTTGCGGAGACCGACGTCTTCATGTCCATGGCGAAACTGAAGAATCACGGCACATGCGGCGTGACTTTAAGCATGAAGAATTGTTTCGGGAATACGCCTGCTTCGATTTACGGGGATGATGCAGGCATTCACGAACCGAACGAGAGTCCAACCAAGGGACGTCTGGACGTGTGCCACTTCGGCAAGCGCCAACCGGCGAGCGTGGCGGCGGCAGAGCTGAACCCGCAGTCGAGCCGCGAGCCCACCTACCGTATGCCGCGCATTACCGCCGAGCTGGTCTCGGCGAGGCCCATCGACATTGCGTTCATCGATGGAATTGAAACGCTGGCACAGGGCGAAGGACCATGGATTAAAGGAATTCGTGCTGTGCAGCCAGGTGTGCTGATCCTGGGAACCAACGGCGTGACGACGGACACCGTAGCGGCAGCAGTTATGGGATACGACCCGCGCGCTCCGAAGGGGACAGCGCCGTTTCAGCAGTGCGATAACACACTGTTGCTGGCCGAGTCGCTGGGGGTGGGAAGCGCCGACCTGAGGAGGATAGAAGTGGTGGGTACGCCGATTTCACAGGCCAGGTACAACTTCGGATAAGAGATGAATTCAGCCCTGCGCAGTTCGATTGTGGGCGCGTTGGAGCGCATGACCTTCGCTTCGGTCATCGACATCGTTCTCGTAGCGTGCGTTGTTTATCAGTTGCTGATGATTGTGAAAGGCCGGAGGGCGGCGCACATCCTCACCGGCCTGGCGGTCCTCGGCGCGGTGTACGTCGCGTCGACGATGCTCGGACTCGAGTTGCTGAGTACTCTGCTCGCCAAAATCGCTCCGTACCTTCCCTTTGTTCTTATCGTTGTCTTTCAGTCCGAGATCCGCAGATTGCTTTCGCGCATTGGGCACAGGCGCCTGTTTTCGCTGGGTAACCGCCTTCAGAGGCGCGAGTTCACGGAAGAGATCGTCCTCGCGATCGTGCAACTGTCTCAGACCAAGACAGGCGCATTGATCGTCCTGGAACGCGATATTGGGCTGAGGACGTTCATTGAGAGCGGCGTCGTGATGGATGCAGCGCTCTCTCGCGATCTGCTGCTGACGATTTTCCAGAATGGCAGTGCTCTGCATGATGGAGCCGTCATTGTGCAGCGCGACAAAATCGCGGCGGCGGCGTGTTTCCTTCCACTGACTGTGAAACCTCTGGCAGCGCGGAAACTCGGCACACGCCATCGTGCGGCGATCGGCATCACAGAAGAGACCGATTGCCTTTCGCTGGTAGTTTCGGAAGAGACCGGAAGGATTTCGGTTGCGGCATTCGGCGATATCGAATTTGATGTCGATGTAAAACGGCTGGAAGAGCGCATCCATGAACACCTGGTGCAGCGCCGCTGGTCACAGGGCTACCGCGGACTCAGCATACCGGTGGAGAAGTCGCTGGCGCATCAGAACGGGATGGACGAATGAAGTACGTGCGCTGGGTCACGTATAACTTCGGATGGAAGATGATGGCAGTAGTCATCTCGTTCGGATTGTGGTTGTGGCTGGTGGGTCAGTTTGACGTGGGCGCCACTGTCCCTGCAACGGTACAATTCCGCAACCTTCCGCACGATCTGGAGGTCACCTCCGAAGCGACGGAAAAGTTCTATGTGAAAGTGCGCGGACCGGCAGGGCGGCTGAACCAGGAGAGTCTCGCGGGAACGCAGATTATTCTAGATTTCGCGTCCGTGCAACACGCCGGGGAACAGACGTTCGCGCTGACGCAAGGCAACGTGATACTGCCGCCGGGGGTTACCCTGGACGGCGTAGTGCCCTCGCAGATCCGGCTGCGTTTCGAGACGCGCGTTACCAGGGAAGTCCCAGTCGAGGTGCACTTCGCCGGTCCCGCACCGGAAGGATACCGGATCGCCTCGCAAACGGCAACTCCGGAGCGGATCAAGATTACGGGGCCGCGAAGCCACGTTGAGTCAATCCACTCGGTGGAGACGGACCCGATCGACCTTTCCGGAACAATTAGTAACGCAGAGTTTCGTTCCGCTGTCTACATACCGGACCCGCATGTAAGGTGCGAAGATTGCGGACCGGTGACGGTACACATTCAGCTTGAAAAAATTCTTGGGAGTTCTCAACTAAATAAGTAAAACATGTCGAAACGATTGTTTGGTACCGATGGAATCCGCGGCGTCGCGGGTGAATTCCCGATGGACGCGCGCGCCGCGCACGCATTCGGTATCGCCTTGGGATTTTGGGCGAAGGAACACGATTCACAACCGGAAGTATTGATCGGAATGGATACGCGGGAGTCCGGGCCGTGGCTGGCGGAACACGTCGCAGCGGGCTTGGCTCACGAAGGTGTGCGGACACGCTTCGCCGGCCTGATCACGACACCGGGAGTTGCGTACCTCACCCGCACTCAACGATTCGTCGCCGGAGTGATGATTTCGGCCTCGCACAATCCATACCAGGACAACGGATTGAAGGCTTTCGATCATTCCGGATTCAAGCTGCCTGATGATCAGGAGAAGATCGTTGAGGATCACATCTTCGAACTGCTGGAGAAAGGATTCGATGAGAAGCCGTTGCCGGTGCACGTGGATGAAACACTCGACCAGGCATATGCGGATTACCTCGCTTCCCTGATCCACACTCCCTTGACCGCGACCAGCCTTGTGCTGGATTGTGCGCACGGTGCAGCCGCGCATCTGGCTCCCGCGCTGTTCAGCAGCTTAGGCGCGTCCATTGTGGCGATCGGCATTTCCCCGAACGGCAGGAACATCAATCTGAATACGGGCGCGCTGCATGTCGAATCATTGCGCGAACGAGTGCTGGCCGAACGCGCCGATGCGGGCATTGCGTTCGATGGCGATGCGGACCGCTGCATCATGGTGTCTCACACCGGCAAAATCATCGATGGCGATTCGGTATTGCTGATCGCAGGCAAGGCTCTGAAGGTGGCCGGCAAGCTGAACGGATCACTCGTGGTTTCGACGGTTATGTCGAACATCGGACTACAGCGTGCATTGGCTGCGAATGGCATTGAGATGCTGCGCACGCCTGTGGGAGACAAATATGTTCTGGAAGAGATGGTGCGGCGCGATGCGATTCTGGGCGGCGAGCAATCGGGGCACGTGATCTTCCGCGACGCGGCAACCACGGGCGACGGCATGCTGACCGCGTTGCGCGTGCTCGAAATCATGAAGCGCACGGGCAAGGATTTGGACGCGCTGAGCGCGGACCTGAAGGTCTATCCCCAGAAGCTGGTGAATATCCGCGTGAAGGTGAAGAAGCCGCTGCATGACATGCCTGAGGTGCAGAAGGAGATCAGGCTGGCGGAAGAGGCCTTCAACGATTCGGGGCGTGTAGTTGTGCGGTTTTCAGGAACCGAGCCGCTGGCCCGCGTCATGGTGGAAGGTCCGACGGACGAGCAGGTGGCTCATTTCGCGGAGAAAATCGCGGGCGCCATACGAGCCGAACTGGGATGAATCGGGTGCGGAGCACGCTCCGCACCCTTATGCCGCTAGAAGCCTCCGCGAGGCCGGTACCCCGGTCTGGCTTGAACGCGAAATTTCTTTCCGATATCAGACATGACCTCAACCGCAATTTTGCGGAAGCCTTCGTTCGGGTTCGGCTGCGGATAATAGGTCACCGTATAGGAGTTGCCCAAGTCTTCGCGGATGTTCTCGAACGCTTCCACTTGCTTCTGCCAGGTCTTGGCAAAATAAGCCTTACCGCCGGTGCGGCTGGTAATCCGGCGGAAGACGCCGCTGGAGATCTGATCCTTGTTCACCTCACTGGTCGAGATGACGTAGATGGGAATCCCCTCATCTTCTGCAACCGCGCGTACATCGTCCGGCGAGACCATGCTCGCGTTGTCGGGACCATTGGAGAACACGATCACGACTTTGCGTCCCGGCACTTTGGCGGCATCGCGGAGCGTCAGCAGCAGTGCGTTGTACAGAGCCGAGTCGTCTCCCGCAACGGCTTTGCGCAAACCGAAAATGGCTTCGCCGCGATCCTTCGAGAGGTTCGCAGCACGGGACAGGTTCCGGCTATACGTGTACACGGCCACAGAATCGGCTCGATCGAGTCCGCGGACAAAATCGGCGATAGCGTCCGAGGCATATACAAAGCCGCGGTACATGTAATTGCTGGTATCGAAGAGAACGAATACGTTAGTACCAACGAAAGCATCGGAGCGCAGTTCCCCGCCCTTACCTTCTTCGTTGGAGGCCAGAATCGGTTGCGTTGTGCCGTCTTCCAGAATCTGAACTGGAGGGCGGTTCCCTTCCGCAAAAGTCGCCACCTTCTGCGGAATACCGTCCTCTAAAATCCGGAAGTCTTTGTGTTTGAGGCCGTTCACGTACTTGCCTTTGTTGTCGGTGACCTGAAAGCTCAAGACCACCATATCGACCTTAACGCGGAATACCGGCCGGTCCTGGGCAAAGAGCCATGCTCCCGTACCCAAAGCGGAAACCACAGCGCCGGCAATCCCAAATTTTGCGAGCGAGTTCACTCTGTTTCCTCCCTAACAAAATAAATCCTAATTCAACGAAGCCTTCTGCTGTTGTTCGACGGCCTTGCGCGACCTCGTACGAACATCTTCGCCCACAAGCCGGAGAGAGCGCAGAAGCGCGGGCCAGTCCTCCAGGTGCGTTGCGAAGATCTTCTCCACGGTGGCCTGTGTCCACTCCGGCACGGCCAGATTCAATTGCGAAGGCTGCATGTGCAGTTCATCCGCAAGAGCGGCGTAGTACAGGATATTGGATTCCCAGCTCTCTGCGAGAATACGGCTGGAATATCCCATCAGCGTGGGGAATGTACGAAGGTTCAGCAATTCCGGCGAGTAGGAGTTCGCCAGCGTCGGCTTCGGGGTACCGAACGCCCGGGAGCAGGCACGGTAATTGACGCTGTCGGGAAACTCCTTCTGCAGGCTGCGGGCCTGCACTGAGAACAAACCGTTGTCGTCTTTGTTTCCAGACCACCATTCGGAGGCGAGACTGAACAGCTCCGAAGGCGTGACCTGATCGAGGGCATCGCGGACACGGCCCTCATCCAGCATTTGCGATATAACACTGACCCGCGCCGGCGACGCCGAGTGGGTCAGCAGATCGAGAACCTGCGTCTTGCGGGCAGGATCGAAAGCCGATTCGGAAATCAGAGCCTCAGCCTGATTCATGTGGAGAGCAACCCAATGCAGTTGGGCCGGTGTCACATTCCACCATCGCGGCACCTTCGCCATCAGGATCATTTGCGGAACCAGATCGCCCCAGATGAGGGCCTGTTCGCGGCTTGGAATCAGGAAATTCTGCTCCGCTTCGGCAAGCGCGTAGGGCAATCCGGAGAGCGACCCGACCAGACGTCCGCCGGCGCTCGACGGCCAACCAGACCCAAACACCTCCGTATTCTTCCATGTCTGATTCGAGCCCTGAATGCCGAGGAAATCATGGCTGCGGACGAATAGCGGATTGGTGAGCAGCACCTGCGCACCCGGAGGAGCGTAATGCACGTAATTCAAACCGACAAGCGTGTCGCGCAGTATGCCCGCAAGCGAACCGCGCACATCACGGAGTTTCTCCGGATCGTTTCCAGCCTTGTCAATAAGCGCTTTCAAGTTGAGACGGCGCTGCGCGTCGACATGCTTCTCCGTCCAGTATCCGAAGGCCAGAGTGTTCTTCTCCATGGGAGACAGCGCGGCGCGGGGAAGCTGAATCTCGCCTACCTTGGCAGCCAGTTTCTTCACCAGCTCGGTGTTCAACTTCTGGCCTTTCGTGACGCTTTCCAGATTGTCGGCGAGTTCGAAGATCGTAGACACAGAGATCAGGCGCTGGGCCTCGAAGATACGGATCATGTCCTGGACGATCTGGCGATGCGTTTCGCCGTCCAGGGGCTGTCCCGTACCGGCAAGTAGATCGATCAGCCGGTCCTGCTGGCTCACACCTTCACGAGCGCGCGTTGCCTTCAGGATCAGGTCGACACCTTTGCGGGCGCCATCAAACAACTCCCGGCTGTTCTTCATTTTGCCGAATTCAGTAACGATTCCGGCCAGGGTGGCGTCGGCGTCCGCGGGAGCGATCGAACCTTGCCGGCAGAAGATCTGCCATAGGCCGACCAGCGACTGCATGGCCCCTGCTGTGTCGGCCTTCAGTTGAACATCGCGGATCGTGTTGATCTCCTGTGCCGCATCCAGGTAATCGACGATAGTCTTGTCCGACACCGAAGGAACTTCGGCGAAAATCGAGTACTGAGAAGCGTACGCGCGGAAATCGCGCGCCATGCGATCCACAGTGGCCGGCTCCAAAGGCTTGGCGCGGCCTCGATTCACGTCCGTCAGGGCCATGTAAATCTTCAAGGGCTCATTCTCGACCGGCTTGCGCGTGAGCGCAAAAAGAGCCTCGATCAGATCGTCGGGGTCCTTCCAGTTGCTTGCCGCCTTGGTCAGTTTGCCATCATATTTGCCGTGCGGATGGTGAACGAACAGATTCTTCCACACGTCGAGGCTACCGGGCACATGGGCGCGGCCATCGGGCTCCACGCGAAGCCTCTGCGTCAGCAGCAGCATGTCTGTATTGGCCCGAAACACGGGGCGCGCCGGTCCGGGGCTGGTGATGCGGCCCTTCATCGCAGTGTAGAACCGCATGGTGCGTTTCGGGTCGAGAAGGTAATCGCGGGTTGGGCCACTGATGCGCGCCATGGCGTCATAGAAGCTGGCCAACCAGCCGTCGTCACGGACGAGAACACGTTCCAGAAACGCCGCTCCATCCTGCGGAGACTTGCCGGTGAGTTCGCGCCATGCGGAGAAGGCCTTCTGGCCGCCGGGGGCAATTGCCTGCCCGTTGCGGATCTGGAACATGCCTCCATAAAAATCGAGGATGTGCGAGAACGCCTTCAGGCGTTGAGCCGGCATCTGCTTACGGAGGGCGTCCGCCGTTTCGCGATCGAGTTTGGAGATCCCGAGATACAAGCGGCAGAGTGATGGATCACCAAGAAACGCATCCACGAACTCTCCTTTCGCCTCTTTCTCCTTCGCGCCCAGCCAGTATTCCGGGCCGTATGTTACGGGAACCATTGCCGGCCTGTAGTCATACACGAAGGGGCGGTTCGTGCGAAGAGATTGCTCCAGTTGCGCGATCGGGAAGCCGGAGTCGATCGTAAGGAACGCGCGCGTGGCGTTGACCGTCTCTAGAACGACTTCGCTGCCGCACCCGCCGCGCATCCGGTAACCTAGGACCTTCAGCAAATCGCCCGTCTGGGTGGATTCACAGGTTTCAATCTTGAGACTTTTGTTATCGCCCGCAAGCTTTTCCAATTCGCGTGCCTGCGAAAGATATCTCACAATCAGCTTGAGGTATTCCGTCGCTTCCAGCGATTCGTTCCCGGAGGTCGCCTGATAACCGTTCGTCACCACGTTGCGCGCCAACGCGGGGAGCAGGTCCGCGGGAGTGAGGTCAGGAGAGAGGGCAGCCATCCGCGCAAACGATCGAATCGGGCCCGGGATCGGAATGGCGGGAGTTACCTCGGCCGTCTTCCGGTTTTTTAACGATTCCGCAGAGATGGTGGTGCCACCGGCAGCTTTGTAAAGGTCGTGATGGCGTACGGCAGATTCCGTGTCGCCTGCCAGCAGGTCGAGCGCGATCAGGCGCCGTCCGGCCAGTTCCACCTGAGTGGCGTCCTGTCCGGACGTCATCACTCGGAGCGCCCGTTCGTAGAACCCGCGAGCGTCCCGGTCATGGTACCGGTCAAGAAACTCAGCGTACGCCAGCACTATGGGGGCGGTCGCATCGGGCGCAGTGGCGGCGCTTTTCAAGGTGGCCCTGGCTCCGGTAGCGTCCCCGTCTCTCTCCAGCTGCCGCGCCCTGGATACCGCATCCTGCCCGAATGCAAACCACGCCGAAACCCAAATCGTAAGAAGGATCGTCGTAAGCCGTCGCATGCGCCTTCCTTTCCCGTCTGGCAAATAATCTAACACCTTTTGCGGACGGATTCTGGCGGCAGGCCAGGTTTCCTTTCAGCGAGGCTGAACTTGGCTTCGTATCCCGTCCGCTTTGCGTGTATCTTGACGCAGGTTAGGGGGCAAATCGGCGGCGAAAGAACGGTAAATCGGACCGGCGGCCAGCCTAGTTGATGCTGATCTTCCGCAGCAGCCGGAAGTCCTCAAGCATTTTGCCAGTGCCCAGAACAACGGACGCCAGCGGGTTTTCTGCAATGCAAACCGGCAGGCCGGTTTCCTGGCGGATACGGTCATCCAGGTTACGAAGCAGGGCCCCGCCGCCGGTCAACACGATTCCGCGATCGCTGATATCCGCACTGAGTTCCGGCGGCGTTGCCTCCAGGGCGATCCGAATGGACTTGATAATCACGCCAACCTTATCCGACAAAGCCTCGCGAATTTCGGCGTCGCACAGCGTCACCGTCTTCGGAATCCCGGCCAGAAGATCGCGGCCTTTCACTTCCATGCTGAGAGGCTTTTCCGGAGGAGCGGCGGATCCGATTTCAATTTTGATCACTTCGGCGCTGCGTTCACCGATCAGGAGGTTG
Organism: uncultured Solibacteraceae bacterium; assembly: GCA_964464925.1. GTDB lineage: Bacteria > Acidobacteriota > Terriglobia > Bryobacterales > Bryobacteraceae > CAYXLI01. Next base: position 273,385 of record CAYXLI010000004.1, read on the forward strand.
TAGCGGGATTTGACGTACTGCATGATCGCCTCGTCCATCACGTTGCCCGCAACCTTCACCGAACGGGCATAGACGATTCCGGAGAGCGAAATCACGGCGATGTCCGTCGTTCCCCCGCCGATATCGACAACCATGTTGCCGGTGGGCTCCGTTACAGGCATTCCCGCACCTACGGCAGCCACCATGGCCTGCTCCACCAGGTGAACTTCACTCGCCTTGGCGCGCGTAGCCGAATCGACGACGGCCCGCTTCTCCACCTGCGTGATGCCGCTCGGAACGCCGATGACGATTCTTGGATGCACCCAGCGCTTGCGGCTGTGTGCCTTCTGGATGAAATAAGCGAGCATCTTCTCGCTGATTTTGAAGTCGGCGATCACGCCTTCGCGCATGGGCCGGATAGCGGCGATATTGCCCGGCGTACGGCCTAACATGTCTTTCGCCTCCTTCCCAACCGCCTCTACGTCACCGGTGACGCGATTGATAGCAACCATCGAAGGCTCGTCTACGACGATTCCCCGGCCATTTGCATAGACCAAGGTGTTCGCGGTGCCGAGATCGATCGCGAGGTCACTCGACAACAGGCTTGAAAAAGGGCGCAAATTCAAAATAGGACTCCTTAGGTAGTACTAGGACGGACACCCGCACTATCGTCCGTGGGTCAGATTACTTTAGGGTCACAGGAGTGCCAAAAGGCATTTTATTTTTCCAGACGGTAAATGGTCAGGCCCGTGAGCAACTTCGGGTAGAAGTCTGTGGACTTCTGTGGCATGACTCCCCCTCCAAAGGATGTATCGGCCACCTGCTGAATGGTGGTTGGTTCCAGCAGGAACGTGATCTGTCCTCCAGACTGCAAAGCGGCGTCGATGCCGCGAACGTACGTGATAAATTTCTCTTCGCGTACAGCCTCAGGTGAAATGCCGAGTGCTCCCTCGATCAGGTCTTCGTGCAGAACGCGAACATCGAGAGCGCCGTCACGCGGTCGTTCCAGTAGAAGCAATGCCTGCTCGCCGGCAAACGCCACACCGATACGAACGGAATCCGGAGAGGACTCGGCAAAGACCGCCTTAAGAGCCCTGACGGAAGGAAGCGTCTTGACTGAGAAGCTCTCACACACTCTGCCCAGGAACGCACTCCGATCGAAGTTCTCCAAGCGCGTAAGGACGCGATGCGTTGCCAGAATACGCAGGCCCGGCGAATGCATATTCACAAACGTCATCATCACCCTTTTCGCATCTTCGCTCTCGGAATGATCGTTACGATACGCCAGCGCTGTTTCATACCGGTGATGACCATCGGCAATGAGCAGCTTCTTGTCGCTCATCAGTTCCTGAATCCTCTGGACGGCGGCTGGGTGGCTGATCCGGTATAGCGTGTGTAGCGTATCGTACTCATCACGAACTGCGGCAGCCGGAGTGCCCTTTGCCGCATCGTCCAGGATGGCATCAATCTGCAGTTGCGGATCGGGATAGAGCATGAAGATCTGGCCGAAGTGCGCCTTCGTGTGTTCCAGGACCAGGCGGCGGTCCTTCTTCGGGCCCGAAAGGGTCTGTTCATGCCGGTGTACGATTTGTTTTTCGTACTCCTCCACAGGGCCGAGGCCAATAAAGCCCTTGCGAATCAGGGTTTCTTCCGAATCCGGCAGACGAAACTCCTGAACATAAGCGTAGAACGCCGGTTCAGGATCCTGAGCAAGAATTCCGCGAGCTATCCAGTCCTGAAAGTAAGCGGCAGCACGGGTGTACACGTTGTCCGTGTCCGTGTCTGTTGGGAAGCGCTCCCCAAGGATGATGCGAACCAAATTGTGCGGACTCGACTCGAGATAGCCGGCCTGCATGGACGGGCTGATCTTGTCATATGGCTGGGTGACCAGTTTGCTCAGATCACCTGCCTGTTGCGTGTAGCGATACGGCCGGAGAGGGAAAATGCGCGTCATGAGGAGATTGGAGTCTCCAACATACCAGACAGGTCAGTCTGTTGAGCGCGCGAAGCCGCGACCATCGAGGGACTCAGTCCGAATGCCCCCCGTTGAGGACGGGCCTGATCGACACCTTATTCCAATACGTTGGACTTGTACCCTCTCTTCTATTGGAACGTTACGTTTTTACCTTCCGCGATGCTGCGCGAGAAATAGCCTACATCCAATCCGGGTGCGGTGAAGGTAGCCGGAGAGGCATAGATGCCCAACAACAGGAAGCCCGCGGGCACCGTAATCCCCGATTGCGAAATGCTTCCGCTGGCCGGCAAGGCAGAAAGCACCCAGGCCGGGACAGTGAGTTGTCCAACGCTCGCCTTCTCAGTGCAGATGAATGTGCTGGTGTTATTCACCTTAGAAGTTGAACTGCCGAATACGGCCACGTAGTCATTCGAACCACCTCCCGACCACGTCACATTCAACGGAGTTCCTCGATCGATGCTCGAAATCGCGGCCTTGTTTGTCCAGGTTGCGTTCGCCGGAAGCGTCAGATTCGCCGTGAATGCGCCGGCGTCCTTGCCGCCTTTGCCGGTCGCAGTGTACGTGCCGGGGTTGAGGTATCCTTGGCCGCCCGATAGCGCCGCTTGAATGTCGGAGAAGACTCCCGCGTAGACACCAGCGTCGTTCTTATTCATGTCCTTGGAGCCACCCGGGCCGTTGATCGTAATCGAGGAGCCTGCGTCCAGCATCGCCGTCGGCAGAGTGTCCGAATCGGGGATGCACGACGCGCCACGGCAGGTGAGCACCGTACATGAGCCGAACGCAGCAATCGAGCTGAGCCCGCGCGTGGTCAGCAGCGTGCGCTGATCGAGGTTGTAAAACGTTGCCGTCCCCGAATCCTGCCGGACAGGAATGGTAAGACCGAACGCGGTTATATCCGATCCGATGCGCTGCAAGTTGATCTGGCCGACTTTCAGCGGCCGGCCCGAAGCGAGTTGCTGCAACTGGGCGCTCGTGAACCCGAACGGATCCGTGCAGATTCGGTTTTGGGACGAAACAGAAATTGAGGTGAAGTTGCTAACGACACCGTCAACCGATACAGCGACGGGGACGTAACAACCCTCCACACCTTGCGGAACTGTGAAGAGGATCTGGTCCAAGCCCACACAGCAGCCGGATCTCCCTTTGTAGCTAACGGCCGCCTCTTTTCCGCCGACGTACACTTTCACATCCACCGGCAGATTCGCCACCGTGGGAGCCTTGGCTGTCTCGTCTTCCATAACAGGCCCCAGTCCGGTGCCCCAGATGAACAGCAGGTCCCCCGGTTTCGCCGAGTTCAGTACCGTGATCGGTTGGGAGCTCTGTCGGGAGTTCGGTTGGAAGTTCGGATCTGTGAATACACCGGGACCACTGCCGCCCTGGTTGAGCGCATAGATGCCAAACGCGCTCTTCACCACCGTGATAGGAGCGCTGGCGCTGGTCTCGCCGTTGTAGGTGACTGCAACAGTACCGTCGCCGACCGGTGTTGTCGAGGGAAGAATGGCAGCCACTTGAGTAGCGAGTGTATAGGCCATGATCGCGTCCACGCTTGTGCCGCCGACGGTAACCTTCACAGACGTTCCCCCGAGTTGCTTCGGCAGCGGGAACGAGGTTGCCTGCACAACGGCGGCTGGCCCAAGTCCCGTTCCAAAGATGAGGAACAAGGAGCCCTGGGCGACACCTGAGTTTGCGAATCCTGCCGGAGTGTAATTCGCGGAATTGTACACGCCCCCGGCACTGATCACGGGTTGCGCAAGAGCCGTGGAGGCTAACAACATCAGACTGCAGAGAATCCGAAGGTTCATGAACATACCTCTCACGAGTATGCGCTACCGATAGTGCTTGAGAAAAAGATTGACAGCTCCTCCGTATTTCCAGTATCATCGAAATATGAGGCAGGACGATGAGCGCGATGATGTGATCGAGAAGCTGAAAGAACTCGCCGACTCCGGATCCTGCCTGCTCTGCCGTATGGAGGAGCAGGAGCAAGAAGAGGACGACGACTAATGGGCCGCAAGCCGGATCTCACGAATGTAGCGAAATACGCAGACATGTTTGCGGCAATCGGAACGGAACCGCGTCTGCGCATTCTGCGGCTGCTGCTATCAGCCCATCCCGCCGGACTGGTGGTGAGCGATATTCAGGCCGAACTCGGCATTCCGAACTCTACGCTCTCCCACCATCTGGACAAGCTTAAGAATGAGGGACTGGTAACCGTCCGCCGCGAAGGAACCTACCTCTGGTACTCCGCCGACGCTGAATCGCTGCGCGAGTTGCTTCAGTTCTTGTATGCCGAATGCTGCACCCGCTCCAGCGCCGTTCAGCCCGAAGCGATCATAAAAGTTTGCTCGTAGAAGGAACCAATTATGGACATCAAGGAAGTAGTGAAAGAGAAGTACGGCCAGGCGGCTCTGCGTGTACACAACGGCACGAGTTCCTGTTGCGGATCGCCGACGGACCCGATTACAACGAACTTGTACGGCATCGATCAGAAAAGCGAATTGCCTGAGACGGCCGTCCTGGCATCCCTGGGCTGCGGGAATCCGACTGCGCTGGCGTCTCTTCACGAAGGCGAAACGGTTCTGGACCTTGGCTCGGGCGGCGGAATTGATGTCCTTCTTTCGGCCAGGCGCGTTGGACCTCAGGGCAAGGCGTATGGGCTTGATATGACCGATGAAATGCTCGCGCTGGCGGAGGAGAACAAGCGCAAGGCCGGCGTGGAGAACGCGGAGTTTCTGAAGGGCGAGATCGAGAACATCCCGCTGCCGGATAACTCCGTCGATGTGATCATCTCGAATTGCGTAATCAACCTTTCGGCGGATAAGGACAGAGTGTTGCGCGAAGCGTTTCGGGTCCTGCGGCCTGGCGGAAGATTCGCCGTTTCCGATGTGGTGACGCGCGGCGAGATGCTCCCGGAAATCCGCAAGAGCGTGCTGCTTTGGGTGGGATGCGTAGCGGGTGCGTTGGAAGAGAATGAGTACCGCCGCAAGCTGGAAGCCGCCGGCTTCACGCAAATCGGCATCGAACCGACGAGAGTCTACCAGGTGGAAGATGCGCGCGAATTTCTGACCAGCGAAGGCATCGACGTGGACGCAATCGCAGCCGATGTGGACAAGAAGTTCATGGCGGCTTTCGTCCGGGCGGTCAAGCCGTGAAACAGACGGTCCTGATTCTCTGCACCGGAAATTCTGCACGCAGCCAGATGGCGGAAGGCCTGCTGCGCCACGATGCCGGGGACCGCTTTGAGGTCTTCAGTGCCGGAACGCATCCTTCTCTGGTGCGGCCGGAGGCGATCGCCGTGATGTCCGAACTCGGCATCGACCTCTCCTCACACCGCTCGAAGTCCGTGGACGAGTTCGCCGGCAAGCCGATCGATGTTGTGATCACCGTGTGCGACAACGCTCGCGAAGCTTGTCCGGTTTTCCCCGCCCGGACGCGCCTGCTGCACTGGCCGTTTCCGGATCCGGCGGGTGTGCAAGGTACGCAGCCAGAACGCGAAGCCGCATTCCGGGAAGTACGGGACCAAATTCGCAAGAAACTTCGCGACCTGTAATCCAGAGCGAGCCGTGGGTTGGAGCGCCTCCGCCCGGACGCTGACAACTTGAAGATTCAGGACCGTTCAGTCCGTGGGTTCTTCCACCGCGACTGAGCTGCTCATCCTCGGCGTGCGCGGATTTCTCGGATGACGCACATAGGCATATGGATCTTCCTCCGACGGGTGCGCGCGAAAGAAGTCCCTAAATCGGCGGAACACGCGACTCAAGAAATCCATGCACAGAGCATAGCGGTTCTCAATGGCACGCGCACGCCGGAGTTCCCCGCAGGTTATCGAGACCTTCCTTCGCGATGATCGGTACCATCACCAGCCCCGCGGCCGGATCAGCCCACCACCAGCCGAGCAGTGCGTTCAACAACAATCCCACAAGCAGAATTGCAGAGAGATACATGCAGAAGTCGGTTTGCCGGGCATCAGCAAGTACCGCAGCACTGTTCAGGCCGGCGGCGACGCGCCTCTTGGCCGCGCTCAACAGCGGCATCACGATTAAGGAAAGCGCCGCGATGATGATACCGGGAATGCTGGTTTCCGGCGCTGTGCGGCTGAGCAAGGATTCCGCCGATTCATACAAGACATAGACCGCAAGCAGGAGAAAGCAAGTTCCTACGAGGCGCAATGCGATTTTCTCGCGCTGTTCGGAATGATCTTGCAGGCGCCATAGGATCGCTGCTCCGGACGCTGTCTCGATCACGCTATCCAGACCAAAACCGATCAGGGATACCGATCCCGCCAACACACCCGCGCCGATCGACACGATGGCTTCCAGGCTGTTCCAACCGATCGTGAAGTACTCCAGTTGGCGGCCTCGCCGCATGAGCTTTGGTTGATTCACGATCGACGCGGCCATGTCGTTATTGTCCGGTTATCCGCTGCGGCACGCAAATGGAACTAAGATCGAAAAATAGGAGGTCCGCTCGATGATTCTTTGCGATCTGTGCGGTCAACCCAAGGAATGTGTGCTGAAGGAGATTGAAGGCAAGGAGTACGACATCTGCCTCGATTGCTGGAACCCGATCGCGGGCAAGCTGAAAGGAAAAGGCAGGACACCGAAGGAGCACGAAACGGTTCTTCTGCCCTCGCCCGTCCCGGAGCGGAAGGAGGATGAGCCTAAGACGCCGCCCGCACATCCACCTAAGATTTGGGGTGCGATGGATGGGTCAGAATCGAAGATTGTGCGAAAGAATTGATTTACCGTCCTCCTAAAAACGTCTTGCCATGTTTGACGCTCGGCACTGGAACCCCAGAGCAGGAGGCGAACTCCGCGATCTGTTTTTTCGCGCTTCAAACTTAGAGATAGTCGCCGTTATTTCCGCCAACTGCGTTGTGCCTCCGTGGATATAGCGCTACAATTCCGTTGGCAGCAGCCTACAAGGAGCCTCGCCGGGTCTGCGTCCCGAAGCGTTCAGGGCTGTTTGTTGTAGAACACGTACAGGAAGACCGCAACGCTCACGGTCGCCAGCAGATGAATGAGCGATTTCAGGACCATCATCGGCGCAATCGCATTGACGAGAAGCGCCGACACGTCTCCGATGACTCCCACTGCACACACAATCGACAGCAGTGTCATTCCGACGAAGGCTAAGAAAGCCGCAGTCTTGAGGGGCATGGCGGGAGTATACATCGGTGCTGGGTTCCGTGGCTGTCCGTGGAAATCGACGCACTCTACCGTCCGATGAATTTGACAATTGCTGGCGTTCGACCTGACGGTTCGCTCCACAGTATCTCCCCCGCTACAGTTGTGACGTGGGAACTCCCGGCGTTGGCGAAGTACAGGTTCAGCTCAAGCTCCGTGAAACCGTTCATTGAAGCGGGACCGTCTTTCCGTGTTTCGGGGAACCTGAACAATGCCCCACCATCTACGTATGGCGGCACTGCCGGATTGGGTGTGGAAGCGCATCTCGGCAAGCTAAGAATTGGCCCTGTGGTCCGGTACACCCATTGGACGGCTGATGCCGACTTTGCTGGCTCCCGGACGAAGCGAAACCAAGTCGAATTGTTGGTTGGGCTGTCCTTCTGACGGGCGACAAGCAGCACGACCCGTCCCCGCCCGGATGCTTGCAGCGAAGGCTCAGTTCTCTGCCGACATCATGAAGCTGAAGCCGCTGTGACTCCCAAACTCTGAGGCGATCTTCGACCGCCGGAGCGGAGCGAAGCCCTGCTGAGCGTGGCGAGCGGAGGCGGCGGCACTGGAACAGTAGAGGTCAGAGTGTTACCTATGTCTTAGGAACCTTCTGTTACCCATGTGTCCGGAATGGACAAGAATCCACGACAAAACGCTTATGATCACCAGTTGCGGCCGCCTCTGTCTGTATCGCAAAAAGATCAACATCACACGATCGCTCGCCGGTCAGGCGGTCGGCGTCAAGGAAGTGGAATCCGGAATCTGGCTTGTCAGCTTTATGAACTACGATCTGGGCTATATCGATTTGGAGGAGAAAACACTGCAGCCCCTTGAAAATCCCTTCGGGCCAAAAGTGTTACCTATGTCTTAGGAACGAATTGTTACCTATGTGTCCGGTATGGACAGAATAGGAATGGTGAGCCGGGCGGGACTCGAACCCGCGAAAAAGGGTTCCAAGGGGTAGCGTCCTGTGCTAAATCATTGATTCTGCGTTCATCCTAGAACAGCCGTGCCATCCTGTTCTATCGTGTTTTCGCGGGATGTTAGCGCGATGTTAGCGCGGGACGGGGTTAAATCATGTTTGTTGGCATCGATCAGGGGCTAGACAACCATGAGTGATCCATGCAGCGTTCTTCGTCGGTTAGCCTCGCAAAGCTTGAAGCAAGCTTAGTCTTGAAACGAATTCGTGAGTCGTCCGTCATCTGAAGAGCCTTGCGGCTCAAGATTGCCGGAAACTCTCCGGCTGGAAGAGCGCATACCTGCGCGTAATCGACGATCCATTCGCGATTACCCAGCTTCTCGTGCGGAGCTATCCAAAAAACATTAACAAATTGCGCGCCGGGCTTCCGTGGATCCGAGTTCAGACGTAATTCAGCCAGCCTCTCTTCGTTCTTCAATACTTCCTTTGGAACCGGAACGAGTCTTGCAAGCGCGATCGCCTTTGCCGTAATGCGACTCCCCTCTCGCGGTTCGAGCGTACAGCATTGGGATATAACTACTGCCGTTGACAAACGCGTGTCAAGTTGGAGGGAGTACATCGGCTGATTCCTCTCCGTCTTCGTCTGCGCAGTGAAGATAGGCTCAACGCCATCGAGGGCAGCGCTGCCAAGGAACGACATTCTCGAAGATACGAGTTGCGGAAATGGGATGTTGACTAAGATGTCGCCCTGACGCAGACAGCTCATGTCCGCATCTGTGATGAACATTGGTTTCCGAGTGGCTCCTAATCTTCGTCTTCCCAGACGAGTAAGCCTGAGCTACCCGGAACTTTCGCTCCGACAATGGATTGGAGAAAAGAGGCTGATCGAGAATCCATAGGAGCCCCGGTGTAAACGACGTGTTCAGTCGCGTCAGAAACTGGCGCAAGCGCCTGTCCGATCGCAACTAAAACAGCATCAAGCTCCTCAACTGTGATTGCATAATCGTCAATTAATTTGTGACACAACAAACGCTTGGGGAAAACAGCTGAGGCATCAGAGCCCGTGGCAACTTCACCTGGCTGGAAATGGACAGTGTGATGGATCTGTCCGCCGCCGGATATCTGAGAGCGCCACGATCCATAACCACGTCCGCCAGATGTTGGAGGCTGACTAATTGCCAGCGGCCGGTTGCGGTTCCATGGCGTCGTGAAGTTGCTGGGATATGCACCAACGGAAGAGTCTGCCGGATTGCTGGTTGAAATAGTCAAGTTTGCCATAGACGTCTTTTGCCTCCATAGATTGTTGGGTGAAAAAATCACTATCGATCAGATAGCAAATTTCATGCTCGTCATTCGATAATACAACGCCGTGTCGAACGGTGACCGCCCCTAGCCCACCTGGAAACTGCAGAACGAGTTGCGTGAAAAGCTCGGATACTTCGGCCTTGACCTCATCGGCGGCCAGGATCCCGGAAATCGCGGGATTCAGGAGGGCCCCCCAATTCGGCGTCGTGAACCCTAATTTCGACGGTTGAAGAAGGTCTTGATAGCGCAATCCCACGCGGGTTATGTTCAAAGGACTGTAAACTTTCTGCAGGGATTCGAACAAAGACCGCAACCGTGATCGAAACTCTTCCCACCTTCCATAGCGACCGGTTGAAAGGGCGAGCGATTCTCTGGTTAGGGTGACAGTCCAATCGCCATTCTTAGAAACGAAATCGTATACCGCTTGTGGAAGGTGCTGAATGCGGGCCCTGATCGCCGACACTACCGGAGCAGGAATTTCCGGGAGTAGGGATTCCTCGATGGAGCGAGTACGGAGAATCGGATATTCAGCACGCAGGCACTCCTGAAACGCAGCGGGTGGCTCGGTCTGGATTTTAAGTATAGGAGAAAAGCGTATCTGGCAGATCACTTCGACAAGCGGGTTCTTCTGATAGATCACGCGAGGAGACGATGGGAACAGCGACGTCTCCGCCGTCTTTTCGTCGTTCTGGGTCACGCAACGAATTGTATCAGAGCAATTCACAGACGCTTTCACTACCTTTCGGTCTGCCCATCGATTTCAGTCTTCAGTTCAGGCCGCTGATCGACGTCGATTAATTCGCGATATCCGCATTGCACACAATCGAAATAGAATTTACGGGTCTGATGGATGAAGTCTCTAAAAAAGAGGATGCCGATCCGACAATTCGGGCATCGAAGTTGGATTGTGGCTCGCTCTTCCATAATTCACCTCTCGGCCGGAACTTGGTCCAGCCCTAGTTCATAGAAGGCTGGAGGCGCACCGCTCCCGCTCCCGCGCCATTCCGCAAACGTCGCCATTAGCAGAATCATCGTGTATACGATGCAAAAGGTCCGAAACGCTCGGTACCACTCAGGAGTTCTTTTCATTCCGCGCCTTCTTCCACCGCGCCGCCGCGGCCTTCTTCGCAATCGCAGAGCGCTGTTCGGGCGTGATCGTTTCCATGCGAACCTTCGCGCTCGCCTTTCCGCCCTTCTTTCCGAGTTCAGAAAGGTACTTCGAGATCGCGCTCTTCTTCGTCGCCATTCCCTCTAATGCTAAAGCGGATTGAGCAAAATTTCAATACAGGTATTGACATGCTCAAGCGGACTTAGCATAATCGGTGTGGGTTCTATGCTCAAGCCGATTGAGCACCGACCGAAAGGCTTTTTTATGCCCACTACCAAAACCAATCCCTCTCAAACACCGCAACAGACCCGGAAGCCGGCCGTTGAGCCCGCCTCCAAACCACAACCCGAGATCACCGCGATGCAGGATCTTCTCTGCGACTTGGCGGGCGACCTGATCATGAACGGAGGTGATCGACAAGATTCCGAGCCGTTCCTACGAGCGCTCGCCCGCCATCAATGGCGCCTCAGGTTTCCGAATTATCCAATTGATGCCGAACAGCGCGACAAGCGTACCGGAGACGACGAAGAGCGTTCGTTCGATGAGTGGTTCCGGAAGTACACCGCGGGATTGCCCGATAATCCGCGTGAGGTTTCTCTACCCGAAGTCCGAAAGGATCGCGTGCTCACCATCACCGATCGCATTCGTGATAATATTCGCCAGCATCTCGCTGAAAGAATGGCGGAGTTCCTGCGCAGGGCCTCACCGGAAGACCTCAGCTTGATGCGCGAAGTCCTGATGTTCTGGGGATGCAATGGCGGCCCCCTGCAAGCCGGTTATGACGTCCAGTCAATCGTACTCGCGGACGCGATGGAGAACGAAATCCAGCGCCACGAGACGGACGGAACGTACATCCGGGTTCCAGAGGAGTTCGTGCCGATCATAATACAGATGGTTCGTCAGGTCCGGCGGACAGCCGCCTGATCCGATTGATGTGGAGAAGCGAGCCCGGTTACCGCAAGGTGCCGGGCTTTTCTCATGGTTTCGGAGCACTGCGGCTGACGGGATCCGTTACGATTCGTTTGTCGATTCGACTTTTGAATTGAAAAGGCCGCCATGCCCTTTTTGCATAAGAGGGTGGGGCCGACAAGTTTCGGTTTCGGTACGAGTGAGCCCGCGGCCTCCGAACCGCAGGATGAACAAGTCAAACCTGAACCACATCGCGAAGTCGGGCGTTACAATCAAGACAGACCCGTAGCGATGGGAAGTCCTACTTGAGTGTCCAACATGGATCACCCACCCCTTTAGGTGGATCCTGAAATGATAGGTTTCATTACACTCCTTAACACGACATCGACGAGATTCCGGTAAGAGAGGTACAGATGCCCGGCAACATTAAGCACTGGAGCAGCGCCCCTGGTAAAATTACGAGAGCCAGTCTTGAAGTGTTATCGTGCTAACGTTAATCAAATGGACTGTCCAGATTGCGAGCGCCTCAGGAAGGAACTACTCAAGGACGTCCATTGATTTCGCAATCGCTCGGTCCGCGCAAGATGGGAAGCCGCTAGAGTTCAGTTACCGTGGCACATCAGGTCGCAGCTATCCTGCTGATCGCTCTTGCGTTTGGGGTGCTGATCTCGGCGTGGCTTTACGCTGTCCGCGCGAACAAATAGCCGTGCAGTCTCCTGCCCGCTCCCAACTCGCCGATAGAAGAGTAGGAACGGGTGCAGCACCTCCGTACCTACGCCCGGCAGGCCTCCCATTCCATACCGCCGGGCGTCTTTCCTTTTGCCCGGCATGCGTCGCTTTGAGTTCTTGACGCCCAACCGCAACAGCGATACAGCGGAAGAGACTCCCAACGTGGCACTGCTTGGTGAACCTTAAAGGTGATACGCTCTTAACAGGGCAAGTACAGTTCAAGCCTTCGAGACGTGCCAGTGCCCGACTCAACGTGGCAGTGCCTCCTAACAATTGCCGAACTGGAGCGACCTCAGACTCGCGAAGATTGGATTGCGCACCGGAGCGCGTTTAACGCGTGGTTGTCCATTCCGTTGCGCCAGCAGGCCGCCGATTTGCGCGAATACTTCCGTCAGGCGCCCATCAGTAAGGAGTTTCGGTCTAGCGACTGGGAGCACCTGATACCAGCAGGCACATCGACGGAGGCCGCCGATTTGTTCCTCACTGACCTTGCGAGTCTATTCCGGGTGTTGCTGCCGCCAGTGCCCGAGTCGCGCCGGGCCGGGGCTGCTTTGAGGCATCCAGGCTTTTGTCACTGACACGCTTAGCTAATCAAGTTCCGAAAACGTGACGCGATTCGTGAATCTAGTCCCGCGTGTGGCTCAGAGGCCGCATCGCTGGTCGTTCCAAAGCCGGAACTACGCTCGGGTTCGTAGACCGAACCGCCTCACGGTATCCTCTTTGGCTTTCCCAGCTTCCCGCTCCTTGTCGCCGCCTCACCCGAGTCGAAGTAGAAGTATTTATCCGCCTTGCCGAGTCGAGCATCTGTCCATAATTCCGCCAATGTTCAGCAGGTTCCGGGAGTGGTTTGCGTCAACGGTCAGAACACCTAAGATCGAACCTGGAAAAGGGCGCCTGCAGTCATAGCGGGGGCCTTCTTGATTTCTGGATTCCAGGGTAACTTCTCGCAGTGCGAGGTTAATTAATGTTATTCTTGCAAATATCGTCGGAACCGGAATGAGAATTGCGTGCGCGCGCGAAGCGCTTGCTTCTATTATTATTGGGCTCGAGTCGGGGAAACTATCAGCCGTAGAAGCGGCCGAAATAGCCGCTACAGAGATGGTGGGCCTGCAGTCCATCATGCGCCGTCCGGTCCAATCTCCGGACACAAATTTCTCGCGATATTTTGTTACAACGCACGCAGTCCGCGCGCGCGAGTTATTCAACATTTTCAATCTGGTTATATCAGCACTCGCGGCCGGGGATCAGAGTCGGGCTATCATGAATGCCCGTCAGTCACTTTCAGGCAGGGGTCGAACGGCGGCCTGAGGACGTAGTCCGATAGCTACAGAGCACTGCATCTTTTGCGGATCCGACGCGTCAACTTGATCACTCTTGAGTCCGCATCCGCTTGTTCTTCCTGGCCGAACGTCAGTTCTTTACCGTCATCGCGTCCGAGTTGACGGCCTTCTTCCCTGTCACGCCTTCCAGCCCCGCAAGTATTCCTCTGTAATCGTGCTTATTCGCCTGGAAAGCCGCGCCGCCCTTCTTACCGCCGTCATCCCAGGTCAGACCGATAAAGTGCTTCTTGGATTTCGCGAGCGCCATCAGTGCTCCGATTCCGAATGAGACGACACCCAGTCCGATCGCGGCTCCAACTCGGCGATGGACGTCCTGACCGTAGCTGATTTCCGTGATCGCAGAGGATGGTATCGCGACGACAGTAGACTTGTCCTTCGACATCCGGATCTGACTGGATTCAATATATAGCCTGAGTCCGTTTCCCGATTTGATCGCGGGGACGGAACCTCCATCGTATTCGACTTTATAACCGCTCTCGGAAGCTAACGCGGTAAGGGGAACAACGGCACAAAGTAATATCGCAAGTATTCGCTTCATGATTTCTCCTCGCCACGGGCTATCACTGAACCCAACACGTCTCGAATTAGCCCAACGAGCCACTTATGGCCCTGTGTCAGACTGAGGCCCGAGCCAGGATCGTAACACAGGAAAATCTGAACATGAATACCAAAATGACGAAGTACTTTGATGGTTCTGTACTAGAGCAAAGGCTCTGGTTACTCGACTCTATCCTTCGCCAGAGCTGATTCCTTCATTTCCAGTTCGAGGGAGTCAGAGCCACCGACAAGAGCGAGTTTGTAGAGCCCATTGACGAGCACGAAAGAGCGAAGGAAACATCCCTCCGCTCTCACCTCGGGCACTATGCTCCCGGCCTGATCGGGTACCCTCGACAGATCTACCGATCGCTGATACCCGCTTAGAACGCTGCCAGAGTCGCGCGCTTCCAGGTGCTCGCCGACGTGCAGACGTAGATGAAATTGGGGTCGAAAGAAAACTCTCCGACGTTGCAGGTTTCCGCGCTGGTCGCCGGTGTTCTCGCCGTGTCCACGATTCGGGCGGTATTCCCAGCAACGTGCAGTTTGCCCGTACCGCTGATCGCAGGGCTAGAGGTGCCGATGCCTACATTTCCCTGAATGATTGCACCATCGCCAGGAGCAGCTACCGTGTAGTATGTGGACCCGATGGACAGATTCCCCTTCGCGCTGATCTTGGAGCCCCCAGGAGAGGGGTTAAACCCTACAGTAAAATTCTGGCCCGGGTACATAGCCATGTAAGTGTTTCCGCCCCTCATGAACGACAGTTCGTTGTAATCGTTGCCGCTGTTTTCAAGCGACCAATCTCCTGATGTGTTGACGATGCTCAAACGTGGCCGACCGCTAGCAGCGGTCGCCTCGATATTGACACTCGGATATTGGCCTGCCTGGAGTACATGAAGCGTTACGGTAGGCGTCGTAGTGCCCACGCCAAGGCGGCTATTCGTTGCGTCCCAGAACAGCATTGAGTTGTTCTGCGCGAGAACTGGACCGGCACCGATGTACGGAATAGAGCCAGCCGTACCGCCTGTGACAGTGCCGCCGATTACCATCCCTCCACCGCTCCCGCCCGACTGTTGAGTCCAGACGTTCGCGACGCAGTAATACTTATTTCGGCCTGCGGTTGCATCCGTTGCAAAGTACTCCTCGCCGGTAGAGCAGGTGGAAGGCATGGCCGATGCGGGACCGGTTTTAGAGGGCAACGTGTGGGCCGCCGCCGAGGCATCCAGTTTTTCTCCGGCCGGGATCGTGACAGTGTAGTAGTTGGTCTGTGCGCTCAGTGAGCACACGAATAGCGCTAACGCAAGAATGATGCGCATGATGTTTCTCTCCTTTTTTGGTTCTTTACTTGATTACGGTCACGGCGCAATCCTGCTCGGATGTGCACGCATGGCTCGTGAAAATGACATTGTTGGAAGCGTCCCGCTCGGCCCGCGCGTAAGTTGTTGTTCAGGCCACCTTCCAGGACGCGATTGGCCCCCGGAGACCGTCTGAACTCCGGTGCTGCCGTGCGCGCCGGCGGTGTTCGTTGTAGACGCCTACGAGTTCACCTTCGGTGTCCATGCCTCGCTCCGGTCTTAAGTGATCTTGGCTCCGGACACAGACAGCACGATCCAGACGCCGCCGTGCGCGTATAGTTCGATCGCTCCGACGCCTTCAAACGTGATGGTGCTCGCTCTTCCGTTGAGTGCGTTCGCCGGAGTCCGCACGGTATGCTTGAACGGACAGGTGTTGATAATCTGCAGCCGTGAACTGTTGGCTCCGGCTTCATGCATGCTGCGCTTTGCGGGTGCAGCGAGATCGAAAGTGCTAGCCGCTGCTTCCGGCCGTCCTTCGTCGACAATGATCACCTCACCCGATGTGATCGGGATCGTGCGAACGATCGCCATTGCCTGGAAGATGCATACGGTCCGGCCGCTCGGGTTGAATCGCACCTGAGAACGGTAGCCCGGAATGACTTGAGGCGCTGGCTGCGGGTTTTGCTCGATGATTTTCATTTGCTGTGATCTCCGGTAAAGTGGCGGGCCCCGGAAGGAGCCCGCCTTGGGGACATTCGTTCTATGTCGCGGACTGCTGACCAACCGCGATCGGATGCGTGCCAGCATCGATCAGGTTGGAATCGAACCGCTGGAAAGCGATGTAGCCAACCTGCAGGTAGTCGGCGTAGCGCTCGGTCAGGCGCAGGACGGTCGTTCCACCAGCGACTTCGCGGAGTTTGAATGTACTCATGTCGCCGAACAGGATCGAATAGGCGTTTGTGGCGGGCGAAGCCATGTCCTGATTGATCACGTACCGGTGATCGAGGATGGTAGGCCTCGCATCGAGCAGATCGACCGCGGCGCCGTCGCGGAAGCTGGCCGTCAAACCGGGCTGCCACAGCGGGCGACCCTGACCATCAACCAGCTTCTTCAGCAGTTTCAGTACAGCGTCGCTGAACATCCAGGTTCCATTGCCTCTGTACGCTGGATCCACGGTATGCTCCACGTTGACGAGATCGTTGTAGCTGATGGCGGTAGTCTCGCCGGTTGGGAAGGTGACGACGGAACCGGCTGCAACGGCGGCGGTAACGATGCCGGTAGGCTCATTCGTGCCGCTGCCAGTGGTGCATTTCCAGTTCAGAAGCCGACCAAGACGCGTCCCGAGCAGGCGAGCGACGAGCGCGTCCATATCGAAAAACGAGTCCTGAATCAGAGCCAGCGGGATCAGGACAAGATCGCTTGAACCGATGTAGGCATTGAACGTGACTTGATTGAACGCGACGTCAGTCTCGGTCACCTGTACGTTCTGGCCGATGATGCGACCTCGGTTCGCAGTGTCGTTCGTGGTCGGCCAAGGAAGGGGATTCCCGGTTTCCGTCCTGAAGGTATCGACCGTTCCCCCGACCCCGCCGAACCACTTCTTGGCCTCTTCCAATTGCTTTGAGAAGCCCTGAGGAACCACATAACCGCCCTGAGAGCCAGTCGTGGTGCTCATGGTGTTCTGGAAGTTCGGCACGAAGTTCATCAACTGACGTTCGTCCCCGTTGAGCGCTTCCATTCCGTTGCGCAAGTACTTCGAGAAAGCCCGCGCCGCCGGCGCCTTTTCGCGTTCGCGTGCCGGAGAAGTGCGGAACGTATCTCGGGCCCACTCGGCGTTGAGTTCGCCGTGCTCGCTGATTGCCGATCCGTCAGCGGTGCCGAGGTGATTGCTGATCGAATCGGATCGCTCGGCCGCCTTGACGCTCTCCTCAAGGGCGCTGTAATCGGCCTCCAGCCTGTGGAAACGCTCGCGCTCGGCTGAAGTGAGCCCACGGTTGTTTTGTTTCCTCACCGCGTCAATGATGTTTTGCATCTGGCCTGCAAGGCGGCCCATCTGTTCGCGTTGAACTTTTTGATACGACATAGAAACTATTCCTTTCAGTGAATGTGCACAACATCAGCGCCCGCGCAGTCCCCGGGGACTGCACTACGCAGCACGCGCGGGCCCTGCAACTGGCGGTAGATAGCTCGCGCTTGAAAATCGTTCGATACTTGGGGTTGCTCGATCACGAGGTAGCCGCGAGCACCAGAAACTGGTTTCTTGCATTGGTGCATCGCAAAGCCGAGGGCCCGCCGCGGGTTCATCTGGTCGGCGATTCCGATAACCATGCGGATGTGCTGCTCACGGCAGTACGGGCACTTCACGATCCAGCGCCAGCGCGCTCCGTCCTGAACGAGCTTTGCCATGGCTACCGGGGGCGGACCGTCTGCCGGAAAGAACTTGTTTTCGAGGGCGAGGCCGCGGATCGCGCCGCGTAAGAACCTTTTGCCGATCGGGATCGAGCACCAGAGGTGAGCACGCGCCGAATCATCCGCCGTCCACCTCCGCTTCATGTCTCCGCCACCCCATGGCAACGGACCCGTGATGTACAGCTCACCTTCGCGGCTATTCCACCCGATCGATTGACCGAGGTGCTTCCGCAGTAGTTGCCTAACCTGCCGCATGCGTTCTGGCTTGTTCTCGCCCCGTTCTACCTGTTCGTGGTTCATACGCCTCTCAAAAAAAAAACAAGACCTTGGTCACACGCACGCTCAGTTCGGCCTGTGCTTCATAGCTTCGGCCGCGAGCGCCGCGAATCGGTTCGTGGGCTTATCCGCCGGAACCGAGAGCCGGGACCGGTCCACCGGCGTAAGCCCCAGAGACCCGAGCAGACTGCGCAGCATCTGCAATTCACTGCTGTTGATTTCCGCCGATGCAATCAAGGCCTTCGCCTGCTGCGAATCGAGCTCGAGCCGTTCCACTATTTCCGCGACCGCCCCAAGGCTCGGCTTCTCAGCGGCCTTAAACATGAGCCTTGCCGCCAATTCCACGGCCCAGCGGTCCGCTCGCTTCAGCACGCCCGGCGCGCACATCGCTGCAATTTCATCCCAGTACGGGATAACTTCCGCGGGTAGACGCTCCGGCGGATGTCCGAGCAGTCGATCGTCGTGTGGTTCGTTCGCACGGCGCCGCTCTGGATGGCGTCTAAAAGCTCCGCTCAGTTCGAGCAGTCGTGTCGGTTTTCGTGCTGGCATGCTCGGTCCTTTCCTTTCGCTCCGTTTATCACGTTGGAGACGCAAAAATTCGACTTCGGGACGGTCGCGAAGAGGCAAAAAGCTGAGGGATTTTACCCACCCCTCCCCCGCCTTGTACCGATCGCACCGCCTCAATGCACGCAGCCCTGATGGAATCATCAAGTGCCCGTTCATCCCATTACCTTGGCCTTGGCTGCCGGTTTGCCAGGCAACCCGAACCTTCCGAGCACATCAGCCACACGGCGCGCCGCCGCGTCTGCGACTTCTCCAAGCGCGGCGTTCTGTTGCCGAATCACCTGGGCACGCATCAGTTGTTCCTGCACCGCAGCCGTTGCAACCTGGCGGAGGAGTTCAGGATCTTGCGTGCGCGCAATCGGCACGGCACGGCCGCGGTTCTCGACTGCGATCAGAATCGTTAATGGCGTGAATGATGTCGTCATTTGCATGCCCTCACTTACTCCTTGCTCGAATTTCGCGATTTGGGACAAAAACATTTCTAGAGCGAAATGTTTTTGTGCTGCCAAAGTCGATGACCACTCGGCAACTGTTCCAACCACACTGTTGAGCTTGCGGTGCACCGCGGGCGCACATCCACCGATTGACTTGACCGCCGCGTCTGCAGTTTCCGGTTGCATGCTCGTTTCGTGCGTTCGCCCTTGTCCGCCGGCCAATTGAGTTCCCTGATGGCAGCCTTGTGCGTGTTGCCTTCAACCTTCGTGCTGACCAGGTACGCGCGTTCGTCCTCGGTGAATCCCGTCTTGCGCAGCACCTCCGGCCAGTCGATGTCCAGAACTTCATCCGGCGAAGCAACGAGCTCTGGTAACTCCTCGAGGCTCAGACACGCTTCGCCGCCCAACCTGATTGGCTGCACTTTGCTTTGATCGCGTTTCACGCGCGGCGTACCTCCGGACTGGCCTGTGCCGGATTCGCGGTAGCCTGCGTCTGAACTCGGCGCACGAGGAGCCGGGCCCAGAGCTCCGGAAAACTACCAACCGGAAATTTCACGGGATCGGCCAAAATGACTTCGGCCGCCTCTCGATTTGTTCGATCCCACTGCTCGCGCCTGCTGGTCGACGTAATCTTCATCAGAACGGGGGATCCTCCGTGATAGCTTCGAATCGCGGTGTGATCGCCGCGAGAGTTTGCGCCGGGGTCTTCATGCCCGTACTCCGCGTCATGCCGAACTTGTAAGCAACCGTCAGGAACCAGAACGGGCCATTCTTGGGACCGCCGTGCGTGCCAGGTAGGAGTTTCTTGTCGTTTCGCAGGTGTCGGAAGTATTCACAGATCTCAGCGGCCGTTCTGCCTTGGCCCGCATCCAGAATCCGGAGCCCAAGGGCTCTGCCCTGATACGTCCAGTCCCGGATATCTTCCCGCCCGCCGAGGTACCAAAACACGCAATCGTCAACGAGCTTCTTGTCGGCAATCGACCACTGACGTTCTGGAGCTAGTGGTCGCTGGCTGGGGTCCATCGCGTCGTATTCGGCGAGGGGAAGACCGTCATGCCGAGCGGCGGGTTCCGAACCGCGCTTTTTGCGGTTTGGAGCCTGCTGATCATAATGTCTCTGTTCTTCTAACCCTATGAATAAATCTCGTTCTTCAATAGGAGTCCGCAAATCTGCGGAGTCATCGGCCTTTTGATCCCGCAAATCTGCGGAGTCTAGATCCCGCAAATCTGCGGAGTCAAGCGTCGGTGCGATCGCATTGCCAACGTCCGCCAATGTCCGATCATGATCCCGCAAATCTGCGGAGTCATCAGGGCCATTGTTGAGCCAGTCCTGCCAGACGAACTCGTAGCGATTGGAGCGACCGCGGCCGCTCCGCAGTGAGCGCAAGACTCTCACATTTACGAGCGATTGGACCCACCTGGTTATCACGTCCTGCGATTTGCCGAACTCGTGCGCGAGCGTCTTGATTGAGGGGTTGCACTGCCCGGTGTCGCGGTTGCAGTAGCGGGCGAGCCGGCCATAGAGCAGCTTGGCCCCTTCCGGTATTTCCGGTCGCCGTATGAGCCCGAGCGGAACGATGATGAAGTCACTGAAGATGTCGTAAGGGACAAAGCTCTGACCTGACTGGAGAGCCCGTTGCTTGTCCCGCCGCGCCGCGCTCCGCTTCGCCGCATCTGTTGATTGGGAGCCGCGCGAAGCCATCCTCAGCGGACCTCCCGCACGCCCGGCGTGCGCTGACGATCGCGCCATCTGTGCACGAGCTTGCGGCAGTTGGGCGGTGCCGGGAAGCACCGAAGCATCTCCATCTCGGCCGAGCCGGGCCACTGATTGGTCTTGCACTGCACTAACAGGACATCCGTTGTGCCGATCGCGACGATGTCCCACTCGCCCAACGAGGCCGCGCTCCTAGAGCATCGATAGCCGCCAGCCTCGAGCAGTTTGATGGATCGGTGCTCGTTGCGCGTGCCTTTCGCCTTCGCGTTTAGGCGCCGTGCTGGAACATTTTCGGCTGATGTTGTATGCTGGCGCTGGCTAGTTTGAGAGCCTTCGCGCCGTGCACCGCGGCCGGGGGCTTCTTCATTTAGGGGCATGCGCGTTCCTCCCGCTACTGAATCCCTCCGGCAGTTTCAAGCCACTTCCGTATAGCGGCGCGCGGCAAGATAAATCGTCGGCCGGCCTTGATGTGCGGTATCTTTCCAGCCTTGAGTAGTCCGTATACAGCGTGGTATCCGATGCCCAGTTCTCCCGCGAGGTGGCGAACCGAGCGATAGACAACGGGAGTGGGCGCTTCTTCTTGCAGTTTCACCGAATCTTCTCCTTGCGTTTTTCCTTGTCCTGCTGGATAATTCCGACAGGACATAACTCATCGTAAGAAGTTCCGTGACTTATGTCAAGATGGAAATAACCACATGGCAAGGCCGACGAACCGAACCCGATCCAATTTGTCCGAGGCGGTGCGTGAGCTTCGGAACCGACTTAATGAAACTCAGCAGAAGTTCGCAAACAGGATGGAAACTGCGATCGCAACTATCGCACGCTACGAGACGAGCCGCTCACCTAGCGGCGAAGCCTTACTGAAACTGAGAAGTATTGCAGAGCAGAACGGTCACTACGACCTTGCCGCCATTTTCGACGCGACTTACTTGGAGGATGCCCTGAGAGACAGACAGGTCGGCCTAGTGACTCTGCCGCAAGATGCTGAAGGTCTCACAAAGAGTTTCCTGGTGGCGCGACTGGATGGCCCCGAGCAAATCGAACTTGCTCAAAGATTCATGCGCCAATTGGCGGGATCCGAACCCGGAGACGCGATGGAGCAGATCCAGCGCGCGCTCAGTACGACGTCGGCGCGCAAAGGATAGTCGACAATGAGAGGCACCATCACTAAGCGCCCGATTTCTGGCGGGAAGAAGTTCTCTTGGGGGTTCGTGTTCGATCTCGGCCGCGATGAAGGCGGGAAGCGGCGCCAGATCACGAAAAGCGGGTATCGGACTAAGGGCGAGGCTGAGGACGCCCTGGATACTGCGATTCGCGAGGCCCGGGATGGCAAACTACGGCCCATCGATGAACTACTCGAACCCGCGATCGCGCACCAAGCGCCCAGACTCGCCGAGTTCTTCGAGACATGGTTCAGCACTAGGCCGGCACGAAAATGCGCGCCGAAGACGTTGGAGCGCTATCGCGAGATCTCTCAATACTTCCTGGCCCGCATCGGAACCCTGAGGCTCGATGAAATCAAGCCGTTCACTCTTGAAGCGCTTTTGAACGAACTGCTCGATCACGGCGGCCGGAAGGACAAGAAGCACCCGGAAGGCAGGCCCCTGGCGCCCAAGACCGTGCGCGAAGCCGGGTTCCTGCTAAGGGCTTGCCTCGAAGCTGCGGTCGAGTGGGATCACATCTCAAAGAACCCGCTAAAGGCCTCCGTCATTCCGAAGCGTCAGAAGACAGACCCGCCGATGCCGGACCGCGACGGACTCCAGGCAATGATGGACCAGGCTCGCGGTACGCGTCTTTTTCCACTGATCGCGCTTGCCGCGGCGACCGGATGCCGGCGGGGCGAATTGTTAGCCCTGCAGTGGACTGATATCGATTTCGAGAAAGCCATCATGTCCGTGAGTAAGAGCCTTGAGCAGACCAAAGCGGGACTTCGCGTCAAATCAACCAAGTCGGAAAAGCCTCGGGAGATCGTGTTGCCGCAAGCCGCGCTCGATGTCCTCAAGGAACACCGCGCCGTTCAGGAACAGGACCGCGAGATGTTCCGCGATACCTACATGGACAACGGTCTCGTATTCTGCCGAGTTGATGGGTTCTATCACACGCCCGACAACATAACGGACAAGGTCACTGATCTCGCGCGCAAGGTCGGTTTAGAGAACGTCACACTGCATGGCCTGAGACACAGCCACGCCTCGGAGCTCATCAGCGCAGGAACGCCGCCTACGACGATTGCGGAGCGCCTCGGGCACGCCAACGCCAATATCACACTGTCGATTTATTCACACCCACTGAAGCCCGACGCGGTCGCCGCGGCGAAGGCTTGGAATGACAAACTGAGCGACGTCATCACCGC